>NZ_DASZAU010000009.1:0-919288 GCF_035944815.1 Sphingopyxis sp. | reverse complement strand
CAGAACATAACCCACACCCACGCCGCCCGGCCCCGCGCCCTCGCCGCCCGGCCCCCAGTCGAACGACCAGCTCTCCATGTTCGCCCCGCCTGACAAACGAACAAGGCTCGACAATGAACCCACGCCGAAAACTCGGGTCATGAAGGATGGGAGAAGGGTCGAAAGATCGGTCATCGGCTGCGGCCCCGACCCATCGCCCCGCCGGGCGAACGCCCTTCCCCAAATGCCAGTCGACTTTGCCGCACCATAGACCCCGATTGCAATTTACTTAGAATACTAACTTATATAGACGACACCGCTCCGGCAAGGGCGAAAGAGGGGAGAGAGACGATTCTGCATATTGCGGCACCCGCGCCCCTTGCTCCAAGGCGGGCGGCATGAACCCGATCTGGCTTCCCGCCTCGCTGCTCGGAGGAATGTTCCAGGCCTGGCGCACCGCGCTCCAGCAACGCTTGCGCGCCGAGCTCAGCGTGAGCGGCGCGGGGCTGGTCCGCTATCTTTACGGCGTGCCCTTCGCACTGGTCTTTGCGGGCGTCTGGCTGTCGCTGACGGGCGCCGAACTCCCTGCCTTGTCTTCGACCTATCTCGGCTTTGCCGCCGCCGGCGCGACGACCCAGATGGCGGGAACAATCCTGCTGATCATGGCGTTCGGCCACCGCGGCTTCGTCGTCGGAACCGCCTTTTCCAAGACCGAAGCGATGCAGGCGGCGCTGGTGACCGCGCTGCTGCTCGACGAACATCTGCCGCTGCTCGCATGGGCGGGGATCATCGCGGGGGTTGCGGGGGTGCTCATCCTCGCGCTCGCCGGACGCGGCATCACCGTGCGCCAGATATGGGGCTCGCTTGCCCAGCCTGCGGCGCTTTACGGGCTGGGCGCCGGGTCGATGTTCGCCTGCGCCGCGATCGCGATCAAGCTCGCGACCGCCGAGCTGCCCGGCCTCGACCTGATCTCGTCGGCGCTGGTCACGCTCGTCGTCGTGATGGCGATGCAGAGTATCCTGCATCTCGCGTGGATCGCCGTGCGCGACCGGCCGACGCTGGTGTCCGCGCTGCGATCCTGGCGGACGTCGGGCCAGGTCGGCCTGCTGTCGGCGCTGGGGTCGGCGTGCTGGTATATCGGCTTCGCCGCCGCGCCCGCCGCGCTTGTGCGGATCGTCGGGCAGGTCGAGGTCATCTTCACCGTCGCCTTCGCGCATTTCTACCTGCACGAACGCGTCCGCTGGCACGAAGTCGCGGGCCTGCTGCTCGTCGCGGCGGGCGTGATCCTCGCGCTGCTCGCAACAAGCTGACACACCCATCGCGATTGCGAAGGCGAAACGAGACGGCTAGCCACAGGCCCATGACACCGAACCTTCGCGGGACGCTCCGTTCTTTCGCCATCATCGCCTCAATGGCGGCAGCGCCCGCCGCCGCCGAGCCGACCCTCTACACCGGCGCGACGATCATCGACGGAACCGGCGCCCCGGCACGCGCGGGACAGGATATATTGGTCGAGGGCGAGCGGATCGTCGCGATCGGCGCGGCGGGCAGCCTCACGCCGGCGGCATCGGCGCGCCGCGTCGACCTTGCCGGCCGTTTCGTCATTCCCGGGCTCATCGACAGCCATGTCCATCTCGCGACCCCGCCGAACCGCATGCGCGCCGAAGCGATCTTGCGCCGCCAGCTCTACGGCGGCGTCACTGCGGTGCGCGATATGGCCGATGATTTGCGTTCGGTGGGCGAGCTTTCGCGCGGGTCGCTCGTCGGCGAAATCCCCGCACCCGACATCTATTATGCCGCGCTGATGGCGGGGCCATCCTTCTTCGCCGACCCGCGGGTCGTCGCGGTCAGCCGCGGCTTCACCCCGGGCACTGCACCATGGATGCAGGCGATCGACAAGAAGACCGACCTGCGAACCGCGGTCACGCTGGCGCGCGGGACGTCGGCGAGCGCCATCAAGATCTACGCCAACCTGCCCGCCGAGCGCGTCGCGGCCATCACCGCCGAAGCGCATCGGCAAAAACTGATGATCTGGGCGCATAGCGCGGTGTTCCCCGCGCGCCCCGCCGAGGTGATCGCGGCGGGCGTCGATTCGGTCAGCCATGTCTGTTACCTCGGCTATGAAGCGCAGCCCCAGATGCTCGCCGCCTATGAAGACCGGACCCCGGTGAAGGATGAATTGCTGGCGCCAAGCGGCGACGATCCGGTCGTCGCCCGGCTGTTCGACGCGATGCGCAAAAAGGGCACGATCCTCGATGCGACGGGCAGCCTGTTCGTCAAGTTCGAAGCCGAGCGCAAAGCCGACCCCAAGGCCAAGCCGCTGCGCTGCACCGGCGCGCGCACGATCCGCCTGACGCAGCAGGCATGGCGCGCGGGACTGCCAATCTCGACCGGCACCGACTTTACCAACAAGGCGGGCGACGCCTGGCCCGAGGTCCACGCCGAGCTGCGCTATCTGGCGCACGACGTCGGCATGCCGCCGCTCGCGGTGATCCACTCGGCAACGCTCGTCGGCGCGCGCGCGGCCGGACAGGACAAGGACATGGGATCGATCGAGGCGGGCAAGCTCGCCAATTTCGTCGTGCTCACCGCCGACCCGCTCGCCGATATCGACAATATCGAACATATCGACATGACGGTGAAGCGCGGACGCGAATATCGGCGCGCCGATTATGTCGCACCGACGGGGAAGGAACTGGGCGATGAGAATTGACAGGCGCGCGATGATCGCAGGCGCTGCGGGGTTGGCCGCGACGTCGATGTTGCCGGCGGCCGCGCGCACAGTGGCGCCCGACAGCCGCAAATGGATCTTCGTCAACGCGCTGGGCGGCCTTGCCGACCCCAATGTCCGCGATGCCTCCGATCCCTTTTCACCGCGCGCGCTGGCCGAAGCTCATGCGTCGGGGATCACGGCGATCAACAGCACGCTCGGCTACGTCGCCGGGCCTGCCGAGCCGTTCGAAAAGAGCGTCGCAGATGTCGCCGAAATGGACATGCTGCTGCGCCGCTATCCGCGCGACCTCGTCAAGATATTGAGCGTCGCGGATATCCGCCGCGCCAAGGCCGAGAAGAAGATCGGCATCATCTATGGTTTCCAGAACGGCGCGATGATGGGCAAGGACGCCGCGCGCGTCGATATCTTCGCCAATATGGGCGTACGGATTTTCCAGCTCACCTACAATCCCGCGAACCAGATCGGCGACGGGTCGATGGCCCCCGAAAACCGCGGCCTGACCCCGTTCGGGCACGAGGTGATCGAACGGCTGAACGCGCAGCATATGATCGTCGACCTGTCGCACAGCGGCGAGAAGACCTGCCTCGAAGCCGCGCGCGCGTCGAAAGCGCCGATCTCGATCAATCACACCGGATGCCGCGCGGTGACCGACCTGCCGCGCAACAAGACCGACGCCGAACTGCGGCTGGTCGCCGAGAAAGGCGGTTTTATCGGCATCTATTTCATGCCCTTCCTCAATATCTCGGGCCATGCCCGCGCCGAGGATGTCGTGCGTCATATCGAGCATGCAGTGAATATCTGCGGCGAGGATCATGTCGGCATCGGCACCGACGGCCACGTCGGCCAGATCGACGACCTCAAGGCCTATGAAGCGGTGCTGGCAAAGGAAATCGCCGATCGCCGCGCCGCGGGGATCAGTGCGTCGGGCGAACGCCCCGATACCTATCCCTTCGTCGTCGACCTGCGCGGCCCCGACCAGTTCCGCAAGCTGATCAGCCTGCTCGCCGCGCGCGGCTATTCGAGCCGGCGGATCGAGAAAATCATGGGCCTCAATTTCCTGCGCCACGCCGAAAGCGTCTGGGGTGGCTAACGCGATCCGCTTCATCGATGCGGTCGAAGTCCGCCGCCACCTGCCGCACGATATCTGTATCGGGCTGATGCGCCCCGCGATGATCGCGCTCGCCGAAGGGCGCAGCCGGCAATTGCTGCGCGGGATCATCGATCTGGGCGCAGGCGACCTGTTCGGGGTGATGCCCGGCGCGCTCGACGGTGCGGGCTTCGGCGCCAAGATCGTCAGCGTCTTTCCCGCCGCCGCCGCGTACGGCAAATCGCATCAGGGCGTCATCATCCTGTTCGACCGCGCGAGCGGCGCCCCCGTGTGCGTCATCGACGCCGGCGAAGTCACCGCGATCCGTACCGCGGCCGCCTCCGCCGCCGCCACCGATGCGCTTGCCCGGCCCGATGCCCGCCGTCTCGCGATATTGGGCACGGGCGAACAGGCCTGGCAGCATGTCGCAGCGATCCGCCACGTCCGACCGCTGGGCGAAGTCCGCATATGGGGCCGCGCCGCCGACAAGGCCGAAGCGCTCGCAAAACGCATCGCCGACGATTTCGGCATGGCCCCCACGGTTGCAAATTCGGCGGCCGAAGCAGCGAGAGACGCCGATATCATCTGCACGCTGACCGGTGCCGCCGATCCCATCTTGTTCGACGTCGACGTTGCCGAAGGCACGCACGTCAATGCCGTCGGGTCGAGCCGCGCCGGCCCGTCGGAAATCGATGAAGGGCTCGTCGCGCGGGCGCGCTTCGTCCCCGACCACCGCGAAGGCGTGCTGGCGCAGGGCGCCGAATATCACCGCGCGCGCGACGCCGGGCTGGTCGGCGAAGCGCATGTGCTGTCCGATATCGGCCATGTCTTCGCGGGCACCGAAGCCGGCCGCATCGCGGCATCGGACGTCACCATCTATAAATCGCTGGGCTCGATCGTTCAGGACCTTGCCTGCGCCGCGCATCTGTGGCGCACGCGCCGATAAGCCATAACCCGCGCCTATGGGGCACCGCGATTTTCGCCGTGTCTTGCGCGGTGTCCGACACCTAGGAAGCGGCATTGTCCAGCTACCGGGAGAAGATCATGTCCGCACCGCCCCTGTCTGCCGCCCGCACCGCCGGCAACCTGGTCTTCACTTCGGGCCAGCTCGCGCGTGGCACCGACGGCGCGATCATTCCGGGCGGGATCGAGGCGCAGGCCGAACGCGTGCTCGCGAACCTTGTCCGCGTGCTTGCCGACGAAGGCTGTACGCCGCGCGACGTCGTCAAGGTGACCGCATGGCTCACCGACGCCGCTTTCGGCCCGGCGTTCAACGCGGCCTATCGCCGGATCTTCGATGCGCCCTATCCCGCCCGGTCGACCGTCGTGTCGGCGCTGCTGGCGCCGGACGCGCTGATCGAGGTCGAAGCCGTCGCGCAGCGCCCATGACCGCAAACACCGTTGGCCCGCGGCTTCTGCGCGGGTACACACGGGTCATGCGCTTTCGTCAGATCGAGGTTTTCCACGCCGTCTATACCCACGGGTCGATCAGCGCCGCCGCGCGTGCGCTCGGCGTGTCGCAGCCCTCGATCTCGAAAACGCTGCGCCATGCCGAAGACAGCCTGGGCTTTCCCCTGTTCCAGCTCGCGCGCGGGCGGCTGGTCCCCACCGACGAGGCGCATGCGCTGATCCGCGAGGCCGGCGACGTGTTCGATCGCCTCGCTTCGTTGCAGCAGACGGCGCGCAACCTGTCCCAAGCGGGTGGCGGGCATATCCGGCTCGGCATCGTTCCCAGCCTCGCGCTCGACGTGGTGCCCCAGGCGATCGCGCAGTTCCGCCGCGACTGGCCGCGCGTGACCTTCGAAGTGCATACCCATCACCACGATGACCTCGTTCGCTCGCTGATCGAGCGCGAGACCGATATTGCCGTCGCCTACACGCCGCCGCCGCACCCCAGGCTGACGCGCACCCTGCTGACCGAGGGTGAGCTGGTGATCTTTGGCCCGACCGGGACCTTCGGCGCGATCAAGGACCGGCTGCCGCTCGGCGAACTTGCCGACCGCGACCTGATCGGCGTCGCGGCGACCGGACCGATCGGCGACGTATTGACCCGCGCCGCGCGCGAACGCGGCATCGCGTACCGCGAAGCGGTGTCGGTGCAGACCTTTTTCATCGCGGCGCGGCTCGCCCAGCTCGAGGGGAGCGTCACGGTGGTCGACGAATTTACCGCACGCGCATGGCAGGCACCCGGCTTTTCCTGGCACCGTACCGAACCGCCGCTCGGCTTCACCATCTCGTGGGTCACGCTCGAAGACCGCCAGCCATCGAAAGTGGCGCGGCTGTTCCTGCGCACGCTGGAAGATGTTCTCGCCGCCAGCCGGACGGCAAAACCATAACCCCAGTCTATATCAGTCCCAAATGATTACAGCTTTGCGACAGCCGACGGCTCGATAATCTGTCAGCCAAGGAGGCGGGCACCGCATGGGCATGCGGGCGCGACCTCAAGGGGATCGGGTCGAAACATGCGGGCAGAATTTCGCCTTGGCGAAGCGATGGTGACGACACGGCCACAGGAACTGGTCGTCGTCGGGGCCGGCGTCGTCGGCATGGCGACCGCGCTCACCCTGTCGGATCGTGGGCATCGCGTCACCGTTATCGAGCAGGCCGACGAACCCGGGCATGGCACGAGCTTCGCCAATGGCGCACAATTGAGCTATTCCTACACCGACGCGCTCGCCAGCCCTGCGACACTCGCCCAGTTTCCGCGCCTGCTGGTCGCGCGCGATCCCGCCTTCCGCTTTCATCCCAGCCTCGATCCCGATTTCCTGCGCTGGACGCTGGCTTTCCTTCGCAACGGCAGCGCCGGCCGCTTTCGGCGCAACACGCTCGAAGGGCTGGCGCTTGCCATCGAATCGCGGCGCGCGCTCCACGCGCTCACGCGCCGCCACCACATCGACTTCGCGCATGACAGGCCCGGCAAGATCATCCTCTATCGCGCGGCCAAGAGCTTTGCCGCAGCGCGCGCCATCGCGGCCGACAAGGCGGTGGCCGGGACCGAGCAAAGCTTCGTCGACGCCGACGGCGCCGTCGCGATCGAACCGATGCTTGCGTCGATCCGCTCCGAAATCGTCGGTGCGATCCACACCCCGAGCGAAGAAGTGGGCGATCCCTATCGCTTTTGCATAGGCGTCCAGGCCGCGCTCGCCGCAGCCGGAGCGGAGGTTCGCTGCGGCGTCGCGATCGACCGGATCGACGCCGACGGCAAGCACCCTGCCGTCGTCATGCGGGGCGGCGAGCGCCTTGCCGCCGATCGCATCATCCTGTGTGCGGGCATGGCTTCGACGGGGCTCGCCCGTACGGTCGGCGCGCGGCTGCCGATCATGCCGATGAAGGGCTATTCGATCACCGCCGCGCCGGGCAGCGCGGCACCCCGCGTCAGCGTCACCGACGCCGCGAACCGCGTCGTCTTCGCCCGGCTTGGCAATCGGATACGAATCGCCGGGCTTGCCGATCTCGGCCGCCGCGACGCCGGTGTCGAGCCGGACCGCCTCGACGCGCTGATCGACAGCGCGCGCGCGGCACTGCCCGACGCCGCCGATTATGACGCGATCGAATCGAGCTGGGCCGGCCTGCGGCCGATGACCCCCGATTCGCTCCCGATCACGCGGACGATCGCCCCCGGGGTGATCGCCAACGCCGGTCATGGTGCGCTCGGCTGGACCTACGCCGCGGGATCGGCCGAACGCGTCGCCGCCATCGTGGAGGGAGAGGGCTGAGAGGCTCGCCGCAACAACATCGTTTCAGAGGGAAGGGCATAATGATGAACAGGGGTCTTCGTATCACCAGCTTGATGGGCGGTATTTCGCTCCTCGCCAGCGCGAGCGCCGCGATGGCACAGGACGCACCGCAGGCCGAGGGGCAGGCCGACGACGAAATCGTCGTGATCGGTTCGCAGATCAGGGGCGCCGACGTTGCGGGATCGCTCCCCGTCACCGTCCTCGGCGAGCAGGATATCGACGCGATCGCCGCGACCAACGGCGACGAACTGTTCCGGGCGATTCCGCAGGCGGGCGACGTCGCCTTCAACGAAAGCCGCGATGCCGGCGGGATCAACGACGCGCGCGGCGACGTCGCGTCGATCAACCTGCGCGCGCTCGGCACCGGCAACACGCTGGTGCTGCTCAACGGCCGCCGCATGGTGCTGCACCCCGGCACCCAGTCGGAAAACCTCGTACCGGTGCAAAGCGTCAATACCAACACCATTCCGGTGCTTGGCGTCCGCCGCGTCGAGGTGCTGCTCGATGGCGCCGCAGCGGTCTATGGGTCGGACGCGGTGGCGGGCGTCATCAACACCGTGCTCAAGGACAATTTCAACGGCCTGCGCGTTTCGGGCGAATACAGCCTGACCGACGACAGCGACCAGCAGGAATATGAACTGTCGTTCGAGGCCGGTCACACCTTCAACGACGGCCGCACCAACATCTCGCTGTTCGGATCGTTCAACCACCGCGACCCGCTCTATGCCCGCGAGCGCCGCAATTCGCGGTCGGCAGACCTGCGCCCGCTCGTCGCCGGCACCCCGTTCGAGGGCGACAGCGATTTCGACAATACCTCGGTCGACAGCATCTGGGGCGAATTCCAGCGGCTGACGGGCAGCTATGCCCGCTCGACGACCGCAGCGCAGGTCAACGGCACAACGCTCACCACCAGCGGCATCTTCCACATCCAGCCCGACACCAACGACGGCTGTATCGCGCCGACGCAATATGCGGGGACCTGCTGGGACAACAGCTCGCTGTCGACCGCATCGACCGACAACAACCTCAAATATGACATCAACGATCCGCGCACGATCCTCGGGCGCAACAACCGGCTCAACCTGTTCGGATTCTTCAATCACGAGTTCGATTCGGGCCTCGAATTCTATGCCGAGGCGGGTTGGTATCACGCCAAGTTCCAGTCGATCCGCGAACAGGAGACCGCGCTCGCCAGCCAGCGGCTGATCATTCCGGCCAATGGATATTGGAACCCCTTCGGCCCCGTCGGCAGCCCCAACCGCATTCCCGGCCTGACCGGGGTCGCGGCGGGCGGTGTGCCGATCGAGCTGATCGATTATCGCCCGGTCGATGCCGGCCCGCTGGTCGTCAATGTCAAGAACGACACGACGCGCTTCCTCGCCGGGTTCCGCGGCGACCTGCTCGGCTTCGACTTCGATACCGCCGCGCTCTATTCGAAGGCAAAGACGACCGACAAGATGCGCACCGTATCGCTGAGCCTGTTCCAGGAAGCGCTCTCGCGGACCGACGCCACCGCCTATAACCCGTTCAACGGCGGCGATCCGCTCAATCCCGGCCGGCTCGATTCGACCCCGAACCCGCAAAGCGTGATCGACAGCTTCATGGTCGACATCGGCCGTGCGAGCACGACCGAGCTGTTTCTCGCCGATTTCAAGCTCAGCAAGAACGACCTTTTCACCCTGCCAGGCGGGCGCGTCGGCATCGCGGCGGGCGTCGAGTTCCGGCACGAGACCTTCAAGGACGACCGCGACGACCGGCTCGATGGGACGATCTTCTTCACCGCGCTCGACGGATCGTCGAACGGCAGCGACACGATGGGCGCCAGCCCGACGCCCGACAGCAAAGGCTCGCGCGACGTGCTGTCGGCCTATCTCGAATTCGCCGTGCCGCTCGTTTCGCCCGCAATGCGCGTACCGCTGATCCACTCGCTCGACCTGCAACTCGCCGGGCGCGCCGAATCCTATCAGGGCTTTTCCTCGGTTGCGAAGCCAAAGGTCGCGCTCAGCTGGTATCCGGTCCCGAACCTGCAATTCCGCGGGTCCTGGTCGCAAAGCTTCCGCGCGCCGAACCTGCCGCAATTGTTCGAAAACGGCATCCAGCGGTCGAACACGCGCACCGACTGGGTCCGCTGCGAGGCTGATTTGCGCGCCAATCGCATCACCAATTTCGACGACTGCACGCAAAGCCAGGGGATCGTCAGCAACCGGTCGGGCAGCAAGGAACTGCGCCCCGAAACCGCTGAAAACCTGTCGCTGGGCGGCACGTTCCAGCTCAACATGGGCGCGGCCGGCCGGCTGACGCTCACGACCGACTATTGGGAAATCCGGCAAAAGAACGTGATCGGGCTGTTCGGCGATTCGAACGCGCTGATCCTCGATTATCTGCTCCGCCTGCAGGGATCGTCGAACCCCAATGTCGAGCGCGTCGATCCGACGCAGGCCGATATCGACGACTTCGCCGGGACCGGCATCGCCCCGGTCGGCGACGTCATCCAGGTGGTCGACAATTACACCAACCTCAGCCCGCGCAAGGTCCGCGGGATCGACTTCGGGCTCTATTATCAGGTTCGCGACACCGGCATCGGCGAATTCAACCTGCGCCTGAACGCGGCGCGCCTGCTCGAATTCTACCAGACGCCGGGCCCCGTGCAGCAATCGCTGATCGACGCACAGGGAGCGGGCGACATCGATCCGACGATCATCATTGCCGGCGCAGAGGATCTGATCGAACAGAATGGCCGCCCGAAATGGCGCGGTTCGGCCAGCCTCAGCTGGCGGTACAAGGGATGGGGTGCGGGCTGGTTCGCCAGCTATGTCGGCCCGGTCAGCGACACCTCGGCCTCGCTGGCCGACGGCACGCGCTTCCGCGTCAAGGATTTCACCTCGCACAGCGTCTATGTCCAGTATGAGGCCGAGAAAGGCCTGCTCGAGGACACGCGTTTCCGCGTCGGGGTGCGCAACCTGTTCAACAAGCTCGCGCCGCTCTCGGATCAGACCTATGGCTATATCGGCGATCTCTACAGCAATCGCGGCCGCCAGTTCTACGCCTCGATCAGCAAGCGTTTCTGACGCATGTCCGGGGGTGAGGATATCATGACCGATACATCCGCCGCCACCCCGCCCCCGACGCCCGGCCCCCTCGGCCGGGCGCTGCGGGCGTGGTTCGGTATCGCGCTGTGGAAACGGATCCTCGCCGCGCTGGTCGTCGGTGCCGTCGTCGGGGTGCTGTGGGGCGAAGGCGCGACGGCGATCGGCTGGATCGGCGAACTGTTCGTCCGCTTGATCCGTATGCTCGTCGTCCCGCTGGTCTTCCTGACGATCGCGTCGGGGGTCGCGGCGCTGGCCGATCCCAGAAGGCTCGGCAGCATCGGGATCAAGACGCTCGGCATGTATGTCTTCACCACCGCGCTCGCGGTAACGACCGGGCTGGTGGTCGCGACGCTGATCGGCCCCGGTATCGGCGCCAGCTTTGCCGATGCGGTGCCGCGCGCGGTCGCCGAGCCGCAGGACCCGGCGCGCCTGTTTATCGAGATTATCCCCGACAATCCGATCGGCGCGATGGCGAACGGCGCGACGCTGTCGGTGATCTTCTTTGCGATCCTCGTAGGCGCGGGCGTGATCGCCGCGGGCAAGGAAGCCGAACCCGTCCGCCGCCTGCTCGCAAGCGGGACCGAGGTAATGCTGCGCATCGTCGGCTTCGTGATGGAAACCGCGCCCTTCGGCGTCTTCGCGCTGATCGCGGTCGTCATGGGAACAAGCGGTCCCGCGAGCTTCCTCGCGGTGCTCAAGCTCGCGATCTGTGTCGTCGTCGGCGCGACCTTCGTCACGCTGGTCGTCCACGGGCTGATCGTCGTCCGGCTGCTCGCCTGGTTGCCGACCCTCCCCTTTTTCCGCGGCATCGCCGACGCGATCATGGTCGGTTTCTCGACGTCCTCGTCCAGCGCCACGCTGCCCGTCGCGATCCGCGTCGCCGAACGCAATCTCGGCGTCTCGCCGCCGGTCGCCTCGACCGTCCTGCCGCTGGGCGCCACGATCGGCATGGACGGCGCGGCGATGTATGTCGCGATGCTCACGCTGTTCGCGGCGCAAGCCTTCGGCGTCGACCTCAGCCTTGCCGATTATCTCGTCATCGCCGGGACGACCACGATCGTCGCGATGGGCGTCGCACCGGTGCCGTCGGGGTCGCTCTTCGTGCTCGCCGCGGTACTCCACGCCATCGGCATCACGCCGGCGCAGACCGCCATCGTCGTCGGCTTCATCTTGCCCTTCGACCGCATCCTCGACATGATCCGCACCGTTCCCAACGTCACCTCCGACCTGTCGATCGCAACCGCGGTTGCGCGCTGGGAAGGTGAAATGGACGTCGCCGTCTATCGCTCGCGCGACGATGTATAAGGAAATTCCGATGATCTTCCGCCGCCTTCTCGCCGCGACGCTGTCGTTCGCGCTCGTCGTCCCCGCCCCGCTCGCCGCGCAGAGTCGGCATCTGCTCGAATATCCGTCGATCCATTCACCGACGGTGGGCACGCGCGGCATGGTCGTCAGCCAGAATGCGATCGCGAGCGAGGTCGGCGCAGAGGTGCTACGCGACGGCGGCAACGCGGTCGACGCCGCCATCGCGATCGGCTTTGCGCTGGCGGTGACGCTGCCGCGCGCGGGCAATATCGGCGGCGACGGCTTCATGACCGTCTATGACGCCGCGTCGGGACAGGTTCGCGTGCTCGATTTTCGCGGCGTCGCGCCGCGCGCGGCCACGCCGGCGATGTTCGTCGACAAAATGGGCAAGGAGCGTGACGCTGCAAGCTATGGCTATCTTGCCCCCTCGGTCCCCGGCACCGTCGCCGGTCTCGATCTCGCGCATCGCAAATGGGGCAAGCTGCCGTGGGACCGTCTCGTCGCGCCCGCGATCAAGCTGGCCGCCGACGGCGTTCGCCTCACCGCCGATGAGGCTTTTGTCTTCAGCTGGGGCAAGGAGCGCCTGTCGAAAAGCACAAGCGGACAGGTGACCTTCTACAAGCCGGGCGGCGCGCTCTATGCCAAGGACGAAGTGCTGAAGCAGCCCGATCTCGCCTGGACGCTGGGCGAGATCGCCAAGCATCGCGCCGATGGATTCTACAAGGGCGCGGTTGCCGGGCGCATCGCCGCCGACATGAAGGCGCATGGCGGGCTGATCACCGCCGTCGACCTTGCCGCCTATCGCCCGGTCGAACGCGATCCGCTCGTCGGCAGCTATCGCGGCTACACCATCTATACCGCCCCGCCCGCAAGCGCGGGCGGGGCGACGCTGCTCAACATCCTGAACCAGCTCGAACATTTCGACATCAAGGCCATGGGCGCAAACAGCGCCGCGTCGCTGCATGTCATGGCAGAGGCGATGAAGCTCGGTTATGTCGACCGTTACCGCGCGCTAGGCGATCCCGCTTTCGTTACCGCGCCGGTGGGGGGCTTCATTTCGAAAGATTATGCCGCCGAACGCGTCAAGCTGATCGATCCCGCCAGGGCGAAACCCGCCGCCGACATGCCGTTCGGCGATCCGCTCCGCTATGAGAGCCCGTCCACGACGCATTTTTCGGTCGCCGACAAGGACGGCAATGTCGTCTCGACCACCTATACGCTGGGATCCGATTTCGGTTCGGGGGTGATGATTGAGGGCACGGGCATATTGCTCAACAACCAGATGAACAATTACAGCCACGAACAGGCGTGGGAAGCCAAGCGCGACGGCACGCCGCCGCCGCTCAACGCGCTCGCTCCCGGCAAAAGAATGCTCTCGACGATGATGCCGACGATCGTGATGAAGGACGGCAAGCCCTGGCTCGTTACCGGGACGCCGGGCGGCAGTACGATCATCACCTCGGTCGTGCAGGTGATCGTCAATACGATCGACCATGGCATGAATGTTGCCGAAGCGACGCACCAGCCGCGCATCTATCAGGGCAATGTCGATGCGCTGCGCGTCGAGCCCAATTTCAATCCCGACACCGTCGCGGCGCTGAAGGCGATGGGTCATCCGATCACGAGCGACGAAACGATGGGCAGCGCACAGTCGATCATGATCGAGAACGGCCGCTTCCTCGGTGCCGCCGATCCGCGTCGCCCCGGCGCGATGGCGGTCGAGCCATGAAGCACGCGTTTCTTCTCGTCGCGGCGCTTATCGCCGCCGGCGCGCCTGCCGCCGCGCGCGAACCTGCAACCAGAGCGGGCGAACGGCAAGCGTTCGTGGCGGCAGCACATCCGCTTGCCGTCGAGGCGGGGCTCGACGTCCTGCGCCGCGGCGGAAATGCGGTCGACGCGGCCGTCGCGATCCAGGCGATGCTTGGGCTGGTCGAGCCGCAGAGCTCGGGGCTCGGCGGCGGCGCCTTTCTGGTCCATTATGACGCGGCGACGCGAAAGATCGGCGTCTACGACGGCCGCGAAACCGCACCCGCAGGCGCGACCCCCGACATGTTCCTCGACGATGGTGGCAAGCCGATCGCCTTTCGCACCGCCGTCGTGAGCGGTAGCGCCACGGGCATCCCGGGCGCGGTGGCGATGCTTGCCCTCGCGCACAAGGAACGCGGCAAGCTGGGCTGGAGCACCCTGTTCGGCGAGAGCGAGCGCGTCGCGCGCGCGGGATTCACCGTCAGCGCGCGTCTCGAACGCTTCGTCCACGGCCCCTGGCCGCAAGCGTCGGCGCCCGATGTCGCGCGCTATTTCAGCGACGGAAAGGGCGGCAAGATCCGCGCCGGCGATACGCTGCGCAACCCCGCCTATGCCGCCTTCGTCCACCGCCTCGCGAACGAAGGTCCGGATGCGCTCTATCGCGGCGAGACCGCCAGGCGCATCGTCGCGCGGCTTCGCGAAGGCGATCTTGCGAGCAGCATGACCGAGGCCGATCTGGCCGGATACAGGCCCGTCGTCCGCGAAGCCGTCTGCAACGGCTATCGCATCTATATCCTCTGCGCCCCGCCCCCGCCGTCGAGCGGTGTCGGTCTGCTCCAGCTGATGGCGCTGATCGAACATACCGACATTGCCGAACGTGGCCCTGGCGACCCTGTCGCATGGGTCGAATATGCCGAAGCCAGCCGGCTGATGTACGCCGACCGCGACGCCTATGTCGGCGATGTGCCGGGCGTCCCCGTTCCGGGCCTGCTCGACCCCGCCTATGTCGCGGCCCGCGCAGCGCTGATCGGCGAGACCGCCGGACCGCCTCCCGAGGCAGGAAACCCGCCCGGCGTGACGCCCGCGCGCATCGACGCGACCGCCGAAGTTCCCGGAACCTCGCATTTCGTCGTCGTCGACGGCGACGGCAATGCGGTGTCGATGACGACCACCGTCGAAAGCTTTTTCGGATCGGGACGGATGGTCGACGGCTTTTTCCTCAACAACCAGATGACCGATTTTTCCTTCGTTCCCGACGGCCCCAATGCGATCGCCCCCGGCAAACGCCCGCGATCGTCGATGACCCCGACGATCATCCTGAACCGCGACCATAGCCTGGCCGGCGCGATCGGATCGCCGGGGGGCAACGCGATTCTCGCCTATGTGTCGAAGGCGCTAATCGGCGTTATCGACTGGAAACTACCGATGGATCAGGCGTTCGCGCTGCCCAATCTGGTCGCGCGCGGCGGCAGTTTCGCCGGCGAAGCAAGCCGGTTCACCGCCGAACAGCGCGCCGAAATGGCAAAGCGCGGCGTCGAAGTCCGCGCCGGCTCGGGCGAGGATTCAGGCCTCCATGGCATGCTGATCCGCGACGGGCGTTTCGAGGGCGCCGCCGATCCGCGGCGTGACGGTGCCGCGCGGACGATCATATTGCCGGTGAAGAAATGATACGCCTCCTTGCCCTTGCCGGCTCCATCCTCCTCCCCCTTCCTGCGGCGGCGCAGCAGGTCGCGGTCGAGCCGGTGGAATTCCTCAGCCGCGACGGCAAGACCGACATCAACGGCTATGTCTTCAAGGCGGCCACCACGGCGGCCGAAGCACCTGCGGTCGTCATGATGCACGGCCGCTCGGGCGCCTATTCGGGACGCGCCAACGGCAAATATGGCGCAGAGACCCTGTCCGCGCGCCACAAGGCCTGGGGCCGGTTGCTCGCACGGAATGGCTATGTCGTGCTGATGGTCGACGATTTCGGCCCGGTTGGCTATCCGGGCGGTTTCAAGGCCGGAACGTACAAGGACCGACCTGCTGCAGTGGACGAGGTCGCGAACCGCCCGCTCCATGCCTATGGCGCGCTCCGCTATCTGCAACAGCGGCCCGACGTCGACGGCGGCAAGGTCGCGCTGCTCGGCTGGTCGAACGGCGGCAGCGCCACACTCGCAGCCATGGCCGACGACAAGCCCGGCGATATGCGCAAGATCGGCTTTCGCGCCGGGGTGTCGATCTATCCCGGCTGCGGACTCAAGAACCGCTTCGAGAAACAGGGGTACCGGCCCTATGCGCCCGTCCAGCTTTTCATGGGTAGCGCCGACGAGGAAGTGTCGCCGGCATCGTGCGAGAAACTCGTCGCGCGTGGCCGTGCCAAAGGCGGGGACATCACGCTCACCTCTTTCGCCGGCGCAACGCACAGCTATGACACGCCGATCGAAAGCCGCCGGTCGGTGAAAGCGAATGCCGACGCGAAGGCCGCGACCGAATCCGCCGTTCTCGCCTTCCTCGCCCGGATCCTCAAGGAGCGCTGACATGTCCGACCTCGCCCCCTTCCACTTCGCCTTTCCGGTGCACGACCTCGACGCCGCACGCCATTTCTACGGCACCATATTGGGTTGCCCCGAGGGACGCAGCGACAGCGAGTGGATCGACTTCAACCTGTACGGCCACCAGATCGTCGCGCATTGCGTCGGCGCACGGCGCGATGCCGTCGCAGGACATAATCCCGTCGACGGTCATGCGGTGCCGGTGCCGCATTTCGGCGTTGTTCTTCCCCCCGCCGAATGGCGCGCGCTTGCCGACCGCCTACAGGGTCATGGCGTGACCTTCGTGATCGAACCGCACACGCGCTTTCCGGGGCAGGCCGGCGAACAATCGACGATGTTCTTTCACGATCCGTCGGGTAACGCGCTCGAATTCAAGGCTTTCGCCGACCTCCGCCAGCTGTTCGCGAAATAGGCAGGGATATGCGGGGAATCGGACGGTTGCTGGGATCGACGGGCGCCGCGCTCGCTCTCGCTTTCGGCATGGGACAATGTTCCGCCGTCGCGGCGGGCGAGACCCGAACGGCCGCGGCCGCGATACAGGAGGTCTCCGGCTCGCTGCGGATCGTGGGGGGCGAGGTCGACCCAAGCACACTCGATATCCGCATCAACGGCGAGCCCGCACGCGTCGCCGGCAATGGCGACATCGCGGCAAAGATGGCGGCAGCCGACCTTTACCAGCTCAGTGTCAAGGGACCGGGCGTCTTCGACGCCATCTTCACCTTTGGCGCGGCCGAGGTTGCCGGGCCGGGCGGCACCACCGCCCTGCCCCCGGTCGAAGTCGTTGCGCGCGCCCCGGGCCGCGCCGAATTTTTCTTTGGCGGCGATACGATGATGGGCCGGCGCTTCGAAGCCCCGGCACGCGGCGAGCGCATCCTGATCCACCCCGGAAGCCGCGCGGCCGACATGGCCCGCCTGCTCGATCCGATGCGCCCCTATTTTGCCGGCGCCGACCTGGCTTCGCTCAACCTAGAAACCGTATTGGCGACGTCCGATCTGGGCGATGCGCCCGACAAATCGGTCGTTTTCTATACGCATAGCGACGCCGCGAGAGCGCTGGCACAGGCAGGCATCGATTATGTCAGCCTCGGCAACAACCATGTCTATGATTATGTCGAGCCGGGCCTTGCGGCGACAACCGCCGCGCTGGACGCAGCCGGCCTCGCATGGTCGGGCGCCGGCCCGGACGAAGCCGCGGCGCTTGGGGCCGCACGGATCGACGTTGGCGGCCACCCTTATGCGATGCTCGGCTTCGTCGGCTGGAAGGGCAAGGTCGAACCGAATCAGGTCGCCGAGACGGCCAAGGGCGGCGCGGCGTTCGGCAGCGACGAGAATATCGCCGCGGCGGTCGCACGCGAAGTCGCGGCGGGCCGCGCCCCGATCGTCCAATATCATGGCAGCAGCGAATATAGCGACCACCCGACCGACATCAGCGAGCGCCGGATGAAGCTCGCGATCGACAAAGGCGCGGTGCTCGTCGTCTCGCACCATCCGCATGTCGCGCACGGGCTCGAACTCTATAAGGGCCGCCTGATCGCCTATTCGCTCGGCAATTTCCTCTTCGACCAGGATTTTCCCGAAACGCAGGCGACTTTTGCGCTCAAACTGTGGATGGACGGCGACAAGCTGTTCCGCGCCGAAATCATCCCGATCCAGATCCTCGATTATCGCCCCGTCCCGGCGGTCGGCGGGATGCGGCAGGCGGCGCTGCGCCGGATCATCGACCTTTCGGCCGAACGCGGCACGCGGATCAGCCTTGTCGGCGGCCATGGTGTGATCGTTCCCGGCGAACAAAAGACGGTTCCACAATTGTGCGCGACGCCAGCCATTCGCGCGATCGCGCCGCTCGGCTATTCGCTTGCCCGGCCGGACGCTCATTGCGCGGCACCCGCCGGGAGGGCGAGAGGCCGCGACATTCTGGCGCGGGGAGATTTCGAAGCCATGGCTTATGGCGACGCCATGGATCGGACCTGGGAGGCACAGGGCGGCACGCTGAGCCCTGCGCCGGAGGGTTATGGCGGCGGCCGCGCGCTGCGGGTGCAGGCGCCGGCGGACCATCCCGCCGCGCTGGCACCCAAAAGCTTCTTTCGCTCGCCGGGTGTGCGCCATTATTCGCTGGTCGGGCGGATCAGGGCCGAGACCCCGGTAGAACTCGAAGCGCTGGTGCAGCAGCAACCCAAGGGCAGCAGCCGCGCGAAGGCGCTCGAAACCGCACCGCACCACCTGTTCGGCGCGATGCCGGTACCCGCGGGCGACTGGCAGGATTTTCGCTTCGACATCGACCTTGGCGTCGAAGCGGAACGGCTGCCCCTACGCCCCTTGCTGCGGACAGGCTCCGGTAGCCGGGTGCTTTTCGATGATGTCGCCTTGATTGCGTGGGACGATGATGCATCCGCCGAAAGCCCCGGCCCGGGCCATTCGCACGCGACAGAAGCGCGATAGGCTGCGATTTCGCTCAGCCTAGGTTCAGCGTCGGTGGTGCAGGGACGGCGATCAAATGGCTCCAATGGCGGATTGCGCTGGACCATCGGGCGTGTCCGCTGATACGGAGCGTGCCGGTAATTCTCGAATAGGGTAGCAATGACCAGATTTTCGACCATGATTGGCCTGATCGCCGTGGCCGCGGGCATCACGCCGGTGCTGGCGCAGACCGTCACCGACAGCGACGTCCCGACGACCAGCCTCAACATTCCGGGCAATGTCCAAGTTTACGGCGACGCCAAAGGCAATGTCTATCGCCCCTCCGCCACCGTGAATGGCGAGATCATCACGGCGACCGATATCGAACAGCGCATGGCGCTGATCCGTATCGCAAACAGCGATGCAGCGCTGCCGCCCGAGGAACTGCAGCGGCTGCGCGCGCAGGTGTTCAGCAACCTGATCGACGAAAAATTGCAGATTCAGGAAGCCAAGGCGGCGGACATCACGATCGACGAGAATGTCGTCAACGATCAGTTCGCCCGCCTCGCCGCGCGTTTCAAGCAGACCCCCGACCAGTTTTCGACCTATCTGGCATCGAAGGGATCGTCCGCGGGCGCCGTAAAACAGCAGATTCGCGGCGAGTTCGCGTGGGATCGTCTGTTGTCGCGCAACATCCAGTCGACGACCAATGTGTCGACCGACGAGGTTCAGGCCGTCGAAAAGCGGCTGAACGATGCCAAGGGACAGGATGAGTTCCATCTCGGCGAAATCTATCTGTCGGCGACGCCCGAAAATGCCGCCGCCGTGATGGAAAATGCGCAGAAGATCATTCAGGCGCTGCAGACGGGCGGCAGCTTTGCCGCCTATGCGCGCCAGTTTTCCGAGGCCTCGACCGCCAGCGTCGGCGGCGACCTTGGCTGGGTGCGCCCCGCGCTGTTGCCGCAATCGATGGCCGATGCTGCCGCCCAGATGCAGCCCGGCCAGCTCGTCGGCCCGGTCGAAGTGCCCGGCGGCATTTCGATCATGCTGATGATCGACCGGCGCCAGGTCCTGACGGCCGATCCGCGCGACGCGATCCTGAGCCTGAAGCAGATTTCGCTCGATTTCCCGGTCGGCACGACACAGGCCAGAGCGTCCGAACTGGCGGGCCAGTTCGCCGAAGCGACGCGCGGTATCGCGGGTTGCGGGGCCGCCGACGACGTCGCCAAATCGCTGGGCGCGAGCGTCGTCGCGCGCGACAATATCGAAATGCGTGCGCTTCCGGCACCCTTGCAGGCGACGCTGATCAGCCTGCAAGTCGGCCAGACCACGCAGCCGTTCGGCGCTGCGAACGAAGGCATCAGCGTGCTCGTCCTCTGTGGCCGCGACCTGCCGCAGACGGCGACCTCGGCAAACAGCGAGCAGATCGAGCAGCGCCTGCTCGAAGAGAAGGTCAACAAGCGTGCCCAGCGCTATCTGCGCGACCTGCGCCGGGATGCCGTGATCGAATATAGCTGATGCCCGAGTTCAACAATCCGCGGCCGATCGCGGTCACCATGGGTGACCCGGCCGGCGTCGGACCCGAAGTCACCGCCCGCGCCTGGGCGGCGCGGCGCGAAAACGCCCTTCCTCCCTTCCTTGCGATCGGCGATGCGGCGGCGATCGCGGCGGTTTGGGATGGTCCCGTCGTTCGTATCGGCGACATGGACGAGGTGGCGCGGACGTTCGACGCGGCGCTGCCGGTCTGGCATCTGGAGGACAGCGGCCCGTTGACCCCCGGCGTCCCGACGCCGGCGGGCGCGACCTGCGCGCTCCACGCGCTCGAAACCGGGATCGGGCTGACGCGCACGCAAGCGAGTTCGGCGCTCGTCACCGGATCGGTGTCGAAATATGCGCTGCACGGTATCGGCTATACGCATCCGGGACAGACCGAATTCATCGCCGAACGCTGCGGCGTTACCGCGACCAACGCGGTGATGATGCTGGCAGGCCCCAGCCTGCGCGTCGTGCCGCTGACGGTCCATATCCCGCTGTCCGAAGTGTCCGAGCGGCTGACCATCGAATTGATCGTCGCCAAGGCGCGGATCGTCGTGCGGGGACTACGGCGCGATTTCGGCATCGGTGCGCCGCGTATCGCAATCGCCGGGCTCAACCCGCACGCCGGCGAAAGCGGTCAGCTCGGCAGCGAGGAAGAGCGGATCATCGCCCCCGCGGTCGCCCAACTTGCCGAGGAAGGGATCGTCGTCGACGGCCCGCTGGCGGCGGACAGCCTGTTCGCGCCGACGGTTCGCACGCGCTACGACGCGCTGCTCTGCGCCTATCACGATCAGGCGCTGACGCCGTTCAAGGCGCTGCATTTCCACGACGGAGTCAATCTGACGCTCGGCCTGCCCATCATCCGCACCTCGCCCGACCACGGCACCGCGTTCAATATCGCGGGCACCGGCCAGGCCGATCCCGGACCGACAATCGCCGCGATCGCGATGGCCGGGCGGATGGCGCTGGCGCGCGAACGCAACCTCGCCCCCGCCGCCGCAAAGTGACCGTCCAGCCGCTCACGCCGCTGCCGCCGCTGCGCGAGACGGTCCGCGTCCACGGGCTGTCGGCGAGCAAGGCGCTGGGCCAGAATTTCCTGTTCGACGAACAATTGCTCGACCGGATCGCCGCGCTTCCCGGCAACCTCGACGGCGCAACGGTGTTCGAGGTCGGCCCCGGCCCCGGCGGGCTGACGCGCGCCTTGCTGCGCGCCGGAGCGAAGGTGATCGCGGTCGAGCGCGACGACCGCTGCCTGCCGCTGCTCGCCGAACTGGGCGATGCCTTTCCGGGCCAGCTGACGGTGATCGCCGACGATGCGATGGCGGTCGATGTCGACGCGCTGACCGGCGACGCGCCTTATCATATCGTCGCGAACCTGCCCTATAATGTCGGGACCGCGCTGTTCACGCGCTGGCTGGAACCGGCGGCATGGCCGCCGCGCTGGCAATCGCTGACCCTGATGTTCCAGCTCGAGGTCGCCGAACGCATCGTCGCGCCCGTCGGGACCGACGCCTATGGGCGGCTCGCCGTGCTCGCGCAGTGGCGGTCGAACGCCAAAATCGCGATGAAAGTGCATCGGTCGGCCTTCACGCCGCCGCCGAAGGTCATGTCGGCGATCGTCCATGTGACGCCCGCCGACGAACCCGCCGGCGTCAATCCGAAACTCCTTTCGAAACTGACCGAAAAGGGCTTCGGACAGCGCCGCAAGATGCTGCGCCAGAGTTTGAAAGGCGTCGAAGGCGCGGTCGATGCGGCCGAGGCGATCGGCATCGATCCGACGCGGCGCGCCGAAACGGTGAACGTCGCCGAATGGGTCGAACTGGCACGAACGCTGGGTCGCTGACGCAACACTGCCCTGCGTTGCGGCGACCGGACTGTCGGCTTTGGGGTGGAAAGCTGCCACTCCCAATATCCGTCATCCCGGCGAAGGCCGGGATCTCACCCTCTCGAAATGACGCGCCGGCGAGATCCCGGCCTTCGCCGGGATGACGAGGATAGAGGCGGCAGCAATCGGTCGCTCGCCGCTATTCCCGATTGTAACCCGGGCAAGCGTGGGACGCGATCAATTCTGGCTGCTGCTCGCGCCGACGGTCGCGACGACCGGCTTTGGAACGAGCACTTCGGCGGCGACGACGCGCTTCGATGCGCTGGCGGCGATCGTCTTTTCGAGGCTGGCGACTTGCGGGCAGTTCGCCTTGCAGACCCGCTGCGCCTCGGCGAGCTTTTCGCGCGCGAGTTCGAGCGCGCCCTTGTCGGCCAGCGCTTCGCCCTGCCCGGTCAGCGCGACAAGATCGTTGGGATCGAGCACCAGCGCCTCGCGATAGAGGCCGATCGCCTTGCCCGGCAGCCCCTGCGCACGCGCGACCTGTGCGAGTGCGATGATCGCCGAACGATTGCGCGGGTCGGCGGCGAGCGCCGATTCATAGAGGCCGATCGCAGAATCGAGTTCGCCGGCCTCCTGCGCCTTTTGCCCTTCGTGCTGAAGCGCGATCGAGCGCGGGAGAATGTCGTTGTCGGCGCGTTGCGCATCGGATGCGGTGGGCAGGCTGGCGAGGATCAAACCCGCAGTTAGAGCCAAAAAGCCGACGCGCATCGCATTCTCCCATCGCTTCATTGCAGGCGATGCTAACATGGCGCGGTCAGCCGTGCGAGAAAAAATCCGTCGCAGCCGTCACGGCCCGGCGTGAGCAGAAAACCGCTGCCCGCCGCGCGGCCGATACCACCCGGCAGATAGCCGGTGTCGGCCGTCCAGCCCTGATGCCGGTTCAGAAATTCGTCCACCTGTGCCCGCCCCTCGCGCGTGATGATCGAGCAGACAGCATAAAGGAGTTTGCCGCCCGGCGCCACAAGATCGGCGCCGATATCGATGAGCTTCGCCTGATCGGCGAGATGGCGTTCGAGCCGCGCGGGGGTGAGCCGCCAGCGCAGTTCGGGGCTGCGCCGCCAGGTCCCGCTGCCCGAGCAGGGGGCGTCGACGAACACGCGGTCGGCCTTGCCATGCCAGTCCGACAGCATCACAGGTTCTTGCCCGGGGTTGAGCAGCCGCGTCTCGATCCGCGTTGCCCCGGCCCGCTCGGCGCGTGGCGGCAGTTGCTGAAGTCTCGGACGATTGGTGTCGCAGGCGAGGATTTCGGCATTATTGCCGGTCAGCGAGGCGATCGCGAGCGTCTTTCCCCCGCCGCCCGCGCAGAGATCGACGATCGCCTGCCCCGCCGCCACGTCGAGCGCGGCCGACGCATATTGGCTGGCGGCGTCCTGCACCTCGAAGCGCCCTTCGGCATAGGCCGGATGCTGGATCGCCGCGGTTTCGGGCGGGAGGCGCCAGCCGTCGGGGGCGCCAGCAATCGCTTCGCCTGCGGGAAAGAGCGATGCAAGATCGTCGCGGTTCGCGCCGATGCGGTTGGCGCGGAGGTCAAGCGGCGCGCGCGCCAGCATCGCCTCCTGCTCGGGCTCCTCCACGAGCGGGTCGAACAGGTCGACCAGCGCCTGCGCGGCCAGGCCCGTTTCGGCGCGCGGTTCGTCGGCCGAGACCGGTGCGGGACCATAGGCAGAGCCGTCGAAAAGCGCCGCAAGATCGGGCTGCGCATCGGCGAGCGCGAGCATCGCCGCGCGCCCCGACGCCGGCGCCGAACGCACGGCCCGGATCGCGTCATAGACATGGGCGCGGATCGCGCGCCGGTCCTTCGATCCCGCATAGCGCCGCGCGCGCATCGCTTCGGCAAAGATCGCGTCGGCGGGCGCCCCGCCCTCGCGCGCGGCCGCGGCGATGGCGTCGAGAATCTCGATCGCCGCCTGAATGCGCGCTGCGGGCGTCACCGGCCGGCCTCAGCCCGCGGGATAGTTCGGCGCCTCGCGCGTGATCGCGACGTCGTGGACATGGCTTTCGCGCAGGCCCGCGTTGGTGATGCGCACGAATTTCGCGCGCTCGCGGAAATCCTTGAGCGTGCGGCTGCCGGTGTAACCCATCGCCGCCTTCACGCCGCCGACCATCTGGTGGATGACGTCCTTCGCGGGACCCTTGAACGGGACTTGGCCCTCGATGCCTTCGGGAACCAGCTTCATCTGGTCCTTGATATCCTGCTGGAAATAGCGGTCGGCGCTGCCGCGCGCCATCGCGCCGACGCTGCCCATGCCGCGATAGCTCTTATAGGTGCGGCCCTGATAGAGGAAGGTTTCGCCCGGCGCCTCACTGGTGCCCGCGAGCATCGATCCGACCATCACGCTCGACGCGCCCGCCGCCAGCGCCTTGGCAACATCGCCCGAGGTACGCAGGCCGCCGTCGGCAATCACCGGAACGCCGAGCTTCGCCGCTGCCTCGACGCTGTCGAGGATGGCGGTGAGCTGCGGCACGCCGACGCCCGCGACGATGCGCGTCGTGCAGATCGAGCCGGGGCCGATGCCGACCTTCACGCCGTCAGCACCCGCGTCGATCAAGGCCTTGGTCGCGTCGCCGGTCGCGACATTGCCCGCGAGCACCTGCACGCGGTTCGACAATTTCTTGATGCGTTCGACAGTCAGGCCGACGCCCTTGCTGTGGCCGTGCGCGGTGTCGACGACGATCAGGTCGCATTCGGCCTCGAGCAACGCCTCGGCGCGCTCGACGCCGCTATCGCCGGTGTTTGTCGCCGCGGCGACGCGCAGGCGGCCGCTGCCGTCCTTGGTCGCGTCGGGGAAATTGACCGCCTTTTCCATATCCTTGACGGTGATCAGGCCGATGCAGCGATAGTCGTCGTCGACGACGAGCAATTTTTCGATGCGGCGCTGGTGCAGAAGCTTGCGTGCCTCGTCCTGCCCGACGCCGGGGCGCACGGTAGCAAGGTTTTCCGCCGTCATCAGCTCGCGCACCGGCTGGCCGGGATTGTCGGCGAAGCGCACGTCGCGGTTGGTGAGGATCCCGACGAGCTTGCCGCCCGTTTCGACGACTGGAATGCCCGAAATCCGGTGCTGCGCCATCAGCGCGGTCGCATAGGAGAGCGGTGCGTCGGGGGTGATGGTGATCGGGTTGACGATCATGCCGCTTTCGAAGCGCTTGACCTGCCGCACCGCAGCAGCCTGTTCCTCGACCGTGAGATTGCGGTGGAGGACGCCGATGCCGCCGATCTGCGCCATCAGGATCGCCATGTCGGCCTCGGTCACCGTATCCATCGCCGACGACAGGATCGGGATGTTGAGGCTGATTTCACTGGTGAGTTGGGTCGAGAGATTGGCATCCGACGGCAGGATATCCGACGCGCCCGGCACCAGCAGCACATCGTCGAAGGTCAGGCCGGTGATGATTTCCATGGGGTGCCACTTTCTGCTGCGGGCGGCGCCTGCCCCGGATTTCGGGGCGACACACGCGATTCGTTTGGTGGCGGCCCATGTAACCAGTCGGACCCGCGCGCGCCAGTGGGTGGCGAACGATTATTTCGCGCGAGGCCCGATCATTTGCGCTAACATAAGAAAACGTCGCCGATGCAGCTGAATGTAACCGGTTGCATTGCCGTCGGCGTCCCGTTAGACCGCGCGTATAACATAGTTTCGGCGAAGAGGATATTCCGGATGAACGAGCCTAGCCAGGCGACCGCCCAAGGTGGCGGCCGGTCGACCGCCATGGCGGCCTTTGCCGCGGTTACCGTGCTTTTCTTCGCCTGGGGCTTCATCACCTCGCTGATCGACCCGCTCGTTGCTGCGGTGAAAGGCATCTTCACGCTGAGCGATGCCGAGGCGCAATTGTCGGCCTCGGCCTTTTTCATCGCCTATGGCCTTATGTCCTTCCCGGCGGCCGCGCTGATCGCGCGCTTTCATTCGGTGCCATCGATCCTGACCGCGCTGTCGACAATGGTCGTTGGCTGTCTCGTGATGCTCGCCGCGGCCAACCTTGCGGTCTACCCGCTCGTGCTGGCGGGCCTGTTCATCCTCGCAAGCGGCATCACCATATTGCAGGTTGCGGCGAACCCGCTCGCGGCGGCGCTCGGCGATCCGAAACGCAGCCATTTCCGCCTGACCTTCAGCCAGACCTTCAACAGCTTCGGCACCTTCCTCGGCCCGCTGATCGGCGCGCACCTGTTCCTCGAAGGCGTCGAGGTCAAGGAAGGCACGGTGGTCACCGAAGCGGTGCGCGCGCAGGCGCTTGCCGGCATCGACGCCGCCTATTTCTGGATCTGCGGCCTGATCGTCGCGCTGCTGCTCTTTTTCTGGGTCAGCCGCCGTATCGTCAACGAAGCGGTGCCGCCCGCCCCGATCGGCGCGCGCGCCGGGATGGGCGAGTTGATCCGCGAGGCCTTTTCCTCGCGCTGGGCGCTGCTCGGCGGGCTCGCCATCTTCCTTTATGTCGGCGCCGAGGTCGCGATCGGAACGCAGATGGCGTTGTTCCTCAACAGCGATGCGATCTGGGGCCAGTCGGATGCGCCCTTCCCCCTGTTCGGCTGGATCATGGGCAATGACGGCGTCGCCGGCGTGTCGCTCCAGGAGGCAGGCAAGGCGGTCGCGCTCTATTGGGGCGGCGCAATGGTCGGCCGCGCGATCGGTTCGGTGCTGCTCGCGCGCTTCTCGGCATCGAAGATGCTTGCGACCTTTACCGCCATCGCCGCCCTGCTCTGTCTTTATGTCGTCTTTGTCGGCGGGGTGAACGCGGGCTTCGTCGCGCTGTCCATCGGCCTGTTCAATTCGATCATGTTCCCCGTGATCTTCACGCTGACGCTCGAGCGTTCGACCGCGCGCGCCGAAGCGACGTCGGGGCTGCTGTGCACCGCGATCGTGGGCGGCGCCGCCATCCCCTATCTTGCCGGGCATTTATCCGACGCGGTCGGCTATGCCGCGGCGCTGGGCCTTCCGGCCGCCTGCTATGTCGCACTGTGCGTCTTCGCCGTCGCCGCGGGGCGCGAACCCGCGCGGCAGGCATCGGCCAGCGCGACGGTTCACTGAGGCCGCGCGGCGCGAGGGGGACCATGGCCGGGCTGTCGATCCGCGATGCGCGCAAGAGCTTCGGTTCGACCGAAGTGCTGAAGAGCGTGTCGATCGACGTTGCCGATGGCGAGTTCACCGTGATCGTCGGCCCGTCTGGGTGCGGCAAGTCGACGCTGCTCCGTTCGGTCGCGGGGCTGGAGGAACTGACGAGCGGCAATATCGTCATCGGCGACCGCGACGTGACCCGCTTCGCGCCGTCGGAACGCGGGATCGCGATGGTGTTCCAGTCCTATGCGCTCTACCCGCACCTCTCGGTCTATGAGAATATGGCGTTCGGGCTGCGCATCGCGAAGACCGACAAGGCCGACATCGCACGGCAGGTCGAGCGCGCAGCCAAAATCCTGGGCATCGAGTCATTGCTCGGCCGCAAGCCTGCCGAACTGTCGGGCGGTCAGCGCCAGCGCGTCGCTATCGGTCGCGCCATCGTCCGCCAACCGGACATCTTCCTGTTCGACGAGCCGCTGTCGAACCTCGATGCCGACCTGCGGGTGCGGATGCGCTATGAATTTGCCGAACTCCACCGTCAGCTCGGGACAACCACGCTCTACGTCACCCACGATCAGGTCGAGGCGATGACGCTGGCCGACCGGATCGTCCTATTGCGCGACGGACGGATCGAGCAGACGGGATCGCCGCGCGAACTCTACGAACGGCCGGCGAACATCTTTGTCGCACAGTTCCTCGGGACGCCGCGGATGAACATAGTGGCGGCGACCGCTACCGAAAACAGCCGCGCGGCGCTTGTCGACGGACGCGACATCGCCCTGCCCCCGCTCGCGGCGCCGCTTGCCCCCGGAACGCCGCTGTCGATCGGCATCCGCCCTGATGACATCGCAATCGGCGACGCTCCGGAAGCGCTGACCTTTACCACTCGCTTTGTCGAGCGCCTTGGCGGGCTCGCGACGCTGCACCTCGAGGGGCCCGGGGCCGCTGTGCCGCTGGCGTGCCAATTGCGCGACGACGGGAGTTTCGATGAGGGCGACAAGATTCTTGCCTCATTTCCTCCCGCGCGTTTGCACCTGTTCGACGCCGACGGCCAAAGGTTGGAAAAGGCGGGGGAATGACCTTGCATTTCGCCCATGTAACCGGTTACGCTGTGAACGTTTCCGCGCCCGGCGAACGAAGAGGATCGGAGTCGCAAAAGCGGCCCGGCGCCATATGAGGGAAAGGGGGCCAGCGGCATGGCTACATTGAGGGACGTCGCCCGCGAAGCGGGGGTTTCGGTGGCGACGGCATCGCGGGCGATCAACGGACTCGGCAATGTCACTGCGCCCACCAAAGCGGCGGTCATGGCGGCGGTGAAGAAGCTCAACTTCGTTCCGCACAGCGGCGCGCGCAGCCTGACTCGCAAAAAGACCGACACCGTGGGCGTCATTCTGCCCGACTTGTTCGGCGAATTCTTCTCCGAAATCATTCGCGGTATCGACCTCGTCGCGCATGAATCGGGCATGCATCTGCTGCTCGGAAACATGCACGGCAGCACGCACGAGACCGCGGCCGCGATTGCGGCGATGCGCGGGCGTGTCGACGGGTTGCTCGTGATGCCACCGGACCTGAAGCCCGAATTGCTCGCCGACTATCTCGACCCTGCATTGCCGACGGTGTTGCTCAATTACGATGCGGGCTCGCTCGACCTGCCGTTCGTCGCGGTCGACAATTATCGCGGTGCCTATGCAATGACCGAGGCACTGCTGGCCGGCGGCGCGCGGCAGGTCGTCCATATCGCGGGGCCCAAGCATAATCGCGATGCCCGCGACCGCCAGCGGGGCTTTGTCGATGCGATGAACCGCGTTGCCGGCATCCGCAATCCCGCCATCTTGCCGGGCGATTTTTCCGAGGAAAGCGGTGCCAAGGCGGCGAGCCTTCTCGTGCAGGGACAATTGCCCGCCGATGCCGTCTTTGCCGCCAACGATCAGATGGCGGTCGGGCTGATCGCCGGGCTCGCGAAAGCAGGCAAGTCGGTACCGGGCGACGTGATGGTTGCGGGCTTCGACGATATCCCGCTGGCCCGCCATCTCAACCCGTCGCTGTCGACGATGCAGGTCAAGATCGATCAACTCGGTTCGACCGCGATGATGATGTTGCTGCGCATTTTGCGCGGCGAGACGCTGGGCAGCGCGAGCGCAACGATCCTGACCCCGGCGCTGATCGCACGGGGAACGACCGGCGGCGCCCGCGCCACCGCCGCGCAGCCCATGACCGCAAATTCATGAGCCTTGCCGGCGCCCCATGCAATTGACGCGGCGCCAGATGACGGGCGCGCTCGCGGCGGCGCCCCTGCTTTCCATGCTCGGCGCGTGCGGCGGGCGCGGAGACAGCGGCCTGACCGTCTGGGCAATGGGCAATGAGGCGGCAAGCCTGCCCGACCTGCTGAAGGACATCGACTGGCCGAAGGGCGCACCGCCGATTTCGGTGCAACCCCTGCCATGGACCGCAGCACACGAAAAATTGCTTACCGGTTTTGCCGGCGGTTCGCTGCCGAGCGTCGGACAGGTCGGCAACAGCTGGATCGCCGAGCTTGCCGCGATCGGCGCGATCATGCCGGTACCGGCGCATGCCATCGCGTTGCTCCGCGACCAATTCGGCGCAGTGACCGACACCAACCGCATCGCGGGCAGGAGCTGGGGCGTCCCCTGGTATGTCGACACGCGGCTGCAATTTTATCGCAAGGATCTGTTCGCGCGCGCCGGCTATGCCGCGCCGCCGGCCGATTGGGCCGGGTGGAAGGTCGCGCTCCACAAGGTCAAGAAGATCGCGGGCGACGGCAATTTCGCCCTCCTCTATCCGCTCAACGAATATGAGCAGCTGACGACGCTTGCGCTGTCGTCAGGCGCGCGGATGCTCCGCGACGAGGGCGGACGCGGCGCCTTTTCGGACCCCGAATTCAAGGCCGCGCTCGCCTTCTACAAATCGATCTTCGACGAGGGGCTCGCGCCGCGCGTGTCGATGGCGCAGATTGCGAACGTCTGGACCGAATTCGGACGTGGCTATTTCAGCTTGCTCCTCTCAGGCCCCTGGACGATCGGCGACATGAAGAGCCGCCTCGCGCCCGAATTGCAGGCCGCATGGGCCACCGCACCGAACCCCGGGCCCGACGGCATCGGATCGGCCGCCCCCGGCGGGTCGAGCCTCGTGGTTTTCGCGGGCCGCGCGCACAGCGACAGCGATGCAGCATGGGACCTTGTGTCGCGGCTGATGGCGCCGGGCGCACAGCTCGCGCTGCACAGGGCGACGGGCGACCTTCCTGCGCGGCGCTCGGTGTGGGACGCGGCCGGGCTGGCGAGCGACCCGGCGGTCGCGCCGTTCCGTACCCAGCTCGAGCATGCAACCGCGCTGCCCAAAGTGCCAGAATGGGAGCGCATCGTTACCGAAATGCAGATCGTCGCCGAGCGTATGGTGCTTGGGCAATATAGCATCGACGAGGCTGCGAAAGAGATCGACGCGCGCGCCGACCGGCTGCTCGAAAAGCGGCGCTGGATGCTCGACAAGGGACGGGCTCTATGAGCGCTATGGGCCGAACGAACGAAGCCCGCGCGGGGTGGGCGATGTCATCGCCCGCGCTCGCGGCGATCCTGCTCTTCTTCGTCCTGCCCGCCCTCGCGTCGCTGGTCCTGAGCTTCACCGATTTCGACATCTATGCGCTCGCCGACATCGGCAACCTGCGCTTCGTCGGTTTCCAGAATTATGAAAGGCTGACCCAAAACCCACTGTTCTGGAAAGCGATGACGAACACCCTGCTGTTCGTTGCGGTCGGCACGCCCTTCATCGTCGCGCTGTCGCTGTCCGCTGCCATGCTCGTCAATTCGCGCTGGCTGAAATGGCGCCCGGTGTGGCGCGTCGCGCTGTTCGCGCCCTATGTGACGACGCTCGTCGCGACGGCAGTGGTGTGGCGCTACCTGCTCCACACGCGCTACGGCCTGCTCAACTATCTGCTGTCCGTCTTCGGGGTACCACCGATCGACTGGCTCGGCAGCCCGAACGCATCGCTCCCCGCGATCCTGATCTTCGTCGGCTGGAAGACCTTCGGCTATAATATGATCATCTTCCTCGCCGCGCTGCAGACCGTGCCACGCGAGCTCGACGAGGCAGCGCGGATCGACGGTGCCGGCTGGTTCGCGCGGCTCCGCCATGTCGTCCTGCCCGCAATCGGCCCGACCTTGCTGCTCGTGTCGGTGCTGACCGTCGCGGGCATGTTCCAGCTGTTCGCCGAACCCTATGTGATGACGCAGGGCGGCCCCGCCCAGTCGACCGTGACCATCCTCTATTTCATGTATGAGGAGGGCTTCAAATGGTGGAACCTCGGGTCGGGTGCCGCGGTCGCCTTCCTGCTCTTCCTCTGCATCCTCGCCGTGACCTTGGTGCAGTTGCGGCTCGCGAAGCGGAGCGGCGCGATATGAGCCTGCGCCGCTGGTCCGTCACGCTGCTCGCCGCGCTCGTTGCGCTGATCACGATCGCGCCGCTGTTGTGGATGGTCTCGGTCAGCTTCATGGCGCGCGGCGAGGCGGCGCAATTCCCGCCGCCGTTGCTGCCAGCCAATCCGAGCTTCGACAATTACCGCATGTTGTTCGGCAGCTTCGGGATCAGCCGCTTCCTGCTCAACAGCCTGTTGATCTCGACGCTTGCGACGGCGCTTGCGCTGCTCTTCACGATCCCGGCAGGTTATGCCTTTGCCAAGCTGCGCTTCAAGGGCCGCGACGCGACCTTCCGCCTGCTCGTCGCCGCGCTGGTCGTGCCCGGACAGATCGGGATGCTGCCGCTGTTCCTCGAGCTCAAGGCGATGGGGCTGGTCAACAGCTATGCCGGCGCGCTGATACCCTGGCTCGCGGGGATTTTCGGTATCTTCCTCGTCCGCCAATATTGTCTGTCGATCCCCGACGAAATGCTCGAGGCGGCGCGTATCGACGGCGCAAGCGAGGGGCAGATATTGCGCCGCATCGTCGTGCCGATCCTGACCCCGGTCATCGTCACGCTCGCGCTCTATGTATTCCTGTCAAGCTGGAACGATTTCATGTGGCCGCTGATCATCCTCGCCGACCAGCAGCTCTACACCTTGCCCGTCGCACTTGCCGCGATGAGTCGCCAGCATGTGCAGGACAATGAGTTGATGATGGCCGGCGCGGTCGTCACCACCCTCCCCGTGCTCATCCTCTTCCTCGCCCTCCAGCGCTATTATCTGAGCGGGCTTCTGACCGGGAGCGTCAAGGGATGAGCCGTTCAACCGAGGAAAGCATGATGAAATACTGGACCGCGGCGATGCTGGGCCTCTCTCTCGCCGCCTCCCCTGCGCTCGCAAGGACGAAAGCGCCGCCGGTGATCGAAGGCCAGACGGCACAGCAGCCGGTCGCGCCAGGCAATTATCCGTATCAGCTGTTCGTGCCCAAGGGCTATCTGGCCGACATCGCAACGCCATATCCGCTGCTGATTTTCCTCCACGGCTCGGGCGAGCGCGGCGACGATGTCGCGAAGGTGAAGGTGCACGGACCGCCGAAGATCGCCGACCGCGACCTCGACTTTCCGTTCCTGACCGTCTCGCCGCTGCTCGGCACCGATCAGGATTGGGATATCGAAAAGCTCGATACGCTCGTCGACCATATCGCCCGAACATACCGCGTCGATCCCGCGCGCATCTACCTTACGGGTCTCAGCCGCGGCGGTCACGCGAGCTGGCGCTGGGCGATCGCCGAACCGAAGCGTTTCGCCGCCGTCGCCGCGGTCGCCGGGCGCGGCAATCCCGGCGAGGCGTGCCGGTTGATGGATCTGCCCGTCTGGGCCTTCCACGGCGACCGCGACGATGTCGTCGTCCCCGAAGGCAGCTTCGCCATGGCGCGCGCGATCCGCGCCTGCGGGGGCCGCAAGGTCCGCCTGACCATCTATCCCGACCTTGGCCACAATGCCTGGGATCCCGCCTATGACGACCCGGCGCTTTACGCCTGGCTGCTCGAACAGAAACGCCCCTCCCCGATCGCCACCGACAAGGACAAGAAATGACGCAGACTGTTTTCCCCGACGATTTCCTGTGGGGCGCGGCGACCGCCGCCTATCAGATCGAGGGATCGCCGCTCGCCGACGGCGCGGGCGCCAGCATCTGGCAGCGCTTCAGCCACGACCCGCGGCTGATGGCGGCGAAGGGCGACACCGGTGACGTGGCGTGCGACCATTATAACCGCATGCCCGCCGACGTCGCGCTGATGAAGGAACTGGGGCTGAAAGCCTATCGCTTCAGCGTCAATTGGGGCCGGGTGCTCCCCGAGGGCATCGGGCGCGTGAACGAGCCTGGCCTTGGCTTCTACGAGCGGCTGGTCGACGAACTGCTCAAGAATGAAATCGAACCGCTCCTGACGCTCCATCACTGGGATCTGCCGGCAGCGCTCGACGACAAGGGCGGCTGGCTGAACCGCGACAGCGCCGACTGGTTCGCCGATTATGGCTCGGTGATGTACCGCCGCCTCGACGATCGCGTGAAGAAATGGGTGACGCTTAACGAGCCCTGGGTGATCACCGACGGCGGCTACCTCCACGGCGCGCTGGCGCCCGGGCACCGCAACCTGTTCGAAACGCCGATCGCAAGCCACAATCTGATGCGCGCGCACGGCCGCGCGGTGCAGGCCTATCGCAGCGAAGGCGCGCACGAGATCGGGCTCGTCGTCAATATCGAGCCCAAATATCCGGCGAGCGACAGCGCCGAGGACGTCGCCGCCACCGCTCGCGCACACGCCTATATGAACCGCCAATATCTCGACCCGGCGCTGAAGGGCAGCTACCCCGACGAACTCGCCGAGATATTCGGCGAAGCCTGGCCGCAGTGGCCGGCCGAAGACCTGCAAGACGTCTGCCAGCCGCTCGATTTCATCGGGATCAACTATTACACGCGCAACGTCGTAAAGGCCGACCCGAACCAGTGGCCGGTCGGCGCGTCGCCGGTGCGGCAGAATGCGACGCATACGACGACCGACTGGGAAGTCTATCCGCCCGCGCTCACCGACATGCTCGTCTGGTTCCGCGACACCTATGGCGATATCCCCGTCTATATCACCGAAAATGGCGCCGCCTTCTACGATCCGCCGAAGGCCGGGCCCGACGGGATCGACGATCCGCTGCGCTGCGATTACCTCCGCACGCATATCTCGGCGATCGGCGATGCGATCCGGCAGGGCGTCGACGTGCGCGGCTATATGGCCTGGTCGCTGCTCGACAATCTCGAATGGTCGCTCGGTTTCTCGAAGCGCTTCGGCATCGTGCATGTCGATTATGAAACGCAGGTCCGCACGCCGAAACGCAGCGCGCGCTTCTACAGCCACGTCATCGCGGCGAACGGCGGGAATCTCGGATGACCCGCGGGCTGCTGATCCTCGCTGCGGCGCTGCTCGTGCAGCCCGCGACGGCGAAGGAACGCGCCGACCGTTACAGCGCGATGACCTATAATATCCGCCTCGACCTTGCCTCGGACGGCGACAATGCGTGGCCACACCGGCGGGGCGCACTGACAAGCCTCGTCGCCTATTATGCGCCCGACCTCGTCGGGATGCAGGAGGCGCTGCTGCACCAGAAGCAGGGCGTCGAAGCCGACCTGCCCGCCTACCGGTTCGTCGGCGTCGCGCGCGACGACGGCAAGGACAAGGGCGAATATTCGCCGCTCGGTTTCCGCCGCGACCGCTTTGCCCTTGTCGCTTCGGGCACTTTCTGGCTGTCGCCGACCCCCGACGTGCCGGGCAAGGGATGGGACGCCGCCTATCCGCGCGTCGCGAGTTGGGCGCGGCTGACGGACAAGACCGCGCGGCGCAGCCTGCTTGTCGTCAACACGCATATGGACCATGTCGGCACCACGGCACGGCTGGAGGGCGCACGGCAGATCCGCCGCTGGATCGGCGCCAACCGCAAGCCCGGCGACAGCGTCATATTGATGGGCGATTTCAACAGCCCCGCCGACAGCCCGGCGCACGCCGCAATCACCGACGCGACGCCCGGCCAGATTGCGCTCCGCGATACGATCGAAATCAGCCGCGCCCCGCATTTCGGCCCGCTCGGCACCTTCACCGGTTTCAGGATCGAACAGAATGAACCGAGCCCGATCGACCATATTTTCGTGAGCGATGGCGTCGCGGTGCTGCGCCACGCGACGCTGACGCAGCAGACGGGCGGCAAACTGCCTTCGGACCATTATCCGGTGCTCGCCGACCTGTGCATCGGCAAGGGTTGCTAAGCCTTATTCGGCCTTCGCCCGATCGAGCCAGCCGCCGGTAAAGCCGATGCGCTTCAACCCGCGGACGATGTGCGGGTTCTTGCGCATCACCTTCCAGACGAGGCCGCTGCGGTGATTTTCCATCATCGCGAGGATCGGCCCCTGATCGATGCCGAGATAATCGTTCGCGATCCAGCCATGGACCGGATCGATCGTCCCGCTGCGCGAGCCAACCTCGGTGAAGGTGAAGCTGGGGTTGAAGGCGTCCTTGAAGCCGTAGCGCGTATAGAGGCGCTCGCCGTATTTCTGGCGCATCGCCATTAACGACGGGATAGTCACCTCGGGCGCGAAGGCGACCGAGCCGCCCGCTGCCGTCGGCACGATCGTGCCGTCGTCGACGACGCGGATCGCGCTGACGCCGCGCGCCATATAGGTGTTGAAGTTCCGGGGGGTGCGGCCCACGACAAGCTTGCCCTCCGAATAGGTCGGGCCGTCCGACGCGGTCCAGCCCCAGAAATCGGCGCTGTAGCCCGTCCACTTGTTCGGATTGTCGATGCCATAGGCACGCTGCGCCAGCGTCGCACGGCGGCTGTTCTCGAAATAATCGATGCCCTTGCCGCGCATGAAATCGTCCTGGATGCCGCGGAAATCGACCCAGACGTGGCTATACTGGTGCCCGAACAGCGGCTCGAACTGTAGATGCTGCTGCCCGTAATAGCTGCCCCAGTCCTTTTCGAGATCGGCCGCCCAGCCCTTGTCCCACGCATCCTTGCCGACGGGGTGCGTCGGCGAACCAAGCGCGAGCACATAGACGAGCATGCCCTCATTATAACCGATCCAGTCGTGCGTCTCGAAACCCTTCTCGGGCTTCCAGCCCATCGTGATGCCATGCGACCCCGGATGGTTCGCCGCATCGGTTCCGGTGTTGGTGCGCTGGACGAAAGTCCAGTCGACGCGCGTGTATATCTTCTCGGCGAGGGCGCGGATCTCGGCTTCGACCGGATCGTCGCGGTCGAAATAGCTTTGCGCGAACAGCGCCCCGCCAAGGAACAGGCTGGTGTCGACGGTGGAAAGCTCGTTGGTCCGGAAGCGCGTGCCGTCGTCATTTTTCAGGAAATGATAGAAAAAACCCTTGTAGCCGGCCTTGCCCGCGGCCTCGGGGCCCTGCGGTGCGGTCCAGTAAAAGCGCAGGCAATCGCGCGTACGAAGCGCCGCCTCGGCGCGCGTCACATAGCCGCGCTCGGCGCCGATGCCATAGGCGGTCAGCGCAAATCCCGTCGCCGCGATTGAAGAGAAAGGCTTGCTCGGCCAGCGGTCGGGCGCAAGGCAGCGCTCGGTATCGGTCGTGTCCCAGAAATAGCGAAAGGTGCGCTGGGTCAGATCTTCGGAAAAGGCCGCCTCGCTCAACGGCGCGACGGATATCGCTGCGGGGGTGGGAGCGGTCGGTACGGGCGTGACGGTGCAAGCGACGAGAAGCGCCACGAGGGGCAACGACAAGGCCCCGGTCCGGAACGGCATTCGGTACTCCAAAAATTGGGCGCCCGGCCCACGGGAGGGGGGGTGCGGGCCGGGCGCCTGGTCAGCCGGTCAGAAAGAGAAACCGGCCGATAGCTTAATCGTCCGCGGCGGGCCATCAATCGCATAGTCGGTCGGGTTACGCAGACCCGTGACGCCGTTGAAGCCGCTGAAATTGCGGTCGTTGAACAGGTTGATGATGTCGAGACGGAAGCGCAGCCGCGTCTCGTCGCTCACGAACTTGAGCGGAACATTCTTCGTGATCGAGAGGTCCATCTGGCGATAGCCCCACAGGTCGCCATTCCCCTTGGTTTTCGTCGACACGATGTCGCGGCTGAGCGGATCGCCCGGCGTGAACACGAATGTGGAGAGATATTTCGGCGACGCGATCTGGAATTTGCCCGACAGCGTAATTCCGTACGGGATATCGACCGACCCCGCCATCACGAAGCGATGCTTGCGCACGCCCGTCGAGGTGATGAAGGGATAGGCATCCATGTTCGGGAAATCGAGGCTGAAGGTTTCGCCGAACTGCCGGTTTTCCTCGGCATCGGTGAAGGTATAGGTCGCGTCGAGGCTCCACGGCGAGAACTCGGTATAGCGCTTCGTCAGCTTGAAATAGGCTGTGTTGGCGCGCGTTTCGATCCCGTTTGTGCCGATGATGATGCTGCCGAACGGTGCCGGAGCGAAGCCGAAAGGCGAATCCGGGTTGCCCGTCGCAGGGAAGAAGCTGCCGTTCGCCCGGCGGTTGCCGAGCAGATAGACGAAGCCGTCCTTGCTCTCGACATAGGAATAGCCGACTTCGAGATCGAGCAGGTTGAACTTGCCCCGGACGCCCAGGCTGAACTGGTCCGAATAGGGCACCTTCAGGTCGTTCTTGATGAAGCGCAGCTCGCGGCCGGCTCCGACCGGCAGCCCGGCGATCAGCGCAGCGCGGCCTTCGGGGGTCAGATACGCCGGATTCCACGCAATGCAGGTCGCGCTCGGCGCGCAAGTGTTCGTCGTGTCGCCCGGATTGTTGAAGTTGAAAGTGCGCGTTGCGAACAGGCCCTGCGTCAGTTCCTGCTGGATATTGTCGAACTGCGTCCGATCATAGGAACGGCCGTAGCCACCGAAAATCGCGAATCTTTTTTCGTCGTCGAGTGCATAGGTGAAGCCCAGGCGCGGCTGCCAGGCGCCCTTGAACGCCTTCCGCTCGTTGCCCGTCGAGATATAGTCGTTGATGTCGTAATCGGCGTTGGCAAGATTCGCATAGGGCGGCGTTACCACGCCGTTCGGTCCGGTATAGGACGCACGGCCCGCGACGAATTCGGCGATCGCCGGATCATGCTTGTAGTTCAGGAAGGCCGGGGTCCGCTCATAATCCCAGCGCAGGCCGATATTGAGCGTCAGGCGGTCGTCGATTTCCCAATCGTCCTGCGCATAGATACCGAACTGGAAATTCTTCGACCGGATGTTCGGGTCCCCGCCTTCGACGGGCGCACTGAACACCATCCGGTACGGGATGTCATCGTTGAACGTGCCGCCGTTGGGGTTGTAGTTCACATTGTAGGTGAAGACGGGGTTCACGCCATTTTGCGTGTTGGTGTTGAGTTCGACCCACTTGCCCTTCACGCCGACCTTGAACGTGTGCCCCTCGAGCCCGGTGTAGGTGAAGTCATTCGACACCTGCCAGCCATTCTGGCCCTTGTCCTGGAAATTGCTGCCCGCGCCAATGCGCAGGATGTCGCCGCGGCGGCTGGTCGTCGCCGGCGGCGGGTTCGGCACCGTCGCGTTGAAGATCGAGACATTGCCGAAATTGAGCGGGCGCGGCCCCCAGGTCACATCCTCATAGGCAACCTTGAAGTCGTTGACCCACGTGTCGGCGGTATGCTCCCAGCGAGCGAGGCCGCGCCATTCCTCGACCTTCGCGATCGTCCGCGTTTCGAACGCAGCAAAACCGCTGTTGAACTGTTCGCCGCTCTCGTCGCGATATTTGACCGAGAATTCGAACAGGTCGTTCGACGTCGGGGTGAAGTTGATCTTGCCGAAATAGAGGTTCTCGTTGAACGTCTCCTTCGCCGATCCGAAGACATCCTGATATTCCGACGGAAAATAGCTGACGGGCAGTTCAAGCCCCGGCGTGATATCGCGCGGGTTGACCCGGCGCTTGCCTTCATAAGTCACGAAGAAATGCAGCACGTCCTTGATAATCGGGCCCCCCAGCGCCCCACCGAACTGGAGATCCTTCGACCGGACTTTCGGAATATAGCGGGGAAAGTTCTCGGCCGGCCGCCGGTCGCGCAGGCTCTGGTTGGTGAAGTCGATAAAGCCTTCGCCGTGAAATTCGTTGGTACCCGACTTGGTGACCGCCGTGACGGCAACCGAACTCACTTGGTCGAATTCAGCCTTATAGTTCGAGCTTATGACGCGATATTCGCCGATCGCGAGCTGCGGGAACGGGTTGCCCTGTGTCGAATCCTGGCCGGTCACGCCATTTTTGAGCACATAATCCTTCTGCCCGATGCCATCGATGAAGATGTTCACCGAATTGCTGCCCTGCGCGCCGCCCTGCAGGCGCGACTGGTCGCTGCCGTTGGTGAGGAACTGGACGCCCGGCGCGAGGTCCGCGAAAGCAAGGAAGTTACGGTTGTTCTGCGGCAGCACCTCGATCAGGCGCTGCGAGATGTTAGTCCCGACTTCGCCGCCCTCCATCGAGCGGATACGGCTGCCGGTCACGATGATCGCATCGTCGCCGCCTTCGGCAATGTCAGGCTGCGAAAAGTCGAAATCGAGCACCGCGCTCTGCGCGACGCTGAGGGTGAATTCGTCGGTGTTGCGAACCCCGCCCGAGGTCGTGATCTCGAGACGATAGGTGCCCGCCGGAAGCGAGGCAAAGGTGTAGCTGCCGTTCGAGCTGACGCCCGAGGTACGCGTCAGGCCGGTGTTGACGTTGATCGCTTTCACTTCGGTCGCGCCGCCGTCCGCCTTCACCGTCCCGCGGAGCGACGCGTTCGACACCTGTGCATGGGCGGGAGCCGCGACCGCAATGGCCAGCGCGGCGGTCGCGCTGCTCCACGCCAAGGCGGCAGCGAGCGAACGTGCGCGCGACTGGCGTGCGGAAACAGTCTGAAAATCATGCGGAAACTTCACGGCATCCTCCCTTTTTGTGCCCCCGACATTTCCCGCGCTCGCTTCATTCGCCGACCGGCCTTGCCACCGGTCGCCGACGAGTCGCGGGAAACCGCGTCGTGTTTTTTTGATTTGTAACCGGTTTCACGATCACTGTATAGGGGGAAGCGACGCAATGGATGCAATCGGGGGCCAGCCGGTTTTCAGCCGAAATTCGGCCAATCCGCGTGACAATGTATAAGCAAACCCGACCGGGAAGGACGAATCATGCCGCCGATGAAGCGCAATCTCACATGCCTGACGCTGGCCACCCTGATGGTGGCGGGACAACTTGCCCCCGCCCCTTCGCTCGCGAAACCGGCGACGAGCGAACAACAGCCGGCTCCCGCCGATTCGGCGGGCTGGATGCGCCCCGATCCGAAGATGGACCGCTTTATCGCGGACCTGATGGCAAAGATGACGCTCGACGAGAAGGTCGGCCAGCTGAACCTGCTGACGAGCGACTGGGAATCGACCGGACCGACGATGCGCGCCGGCTATCAGGACGATATTCGCGCGGGCCGGGTCGGCGCGATCTTCAACGCTTATACCGCCAAATATACGCGCGAGTTGCAGGCGCTGGCTATCGAGGGAACGCGGCTCAAGATTCCGCTGATCTTCGGCTATGACGTCATCCACGGACATCGGACGATCTTTCCGATCTCACTCGGCGAAGCCGCGAGCTGGGACCTGCAAGCCATTGAAAAATCGGCCCGCGTGTCGGCAGCCGAGGCGTCGGCGGAAGGCATTCACTGGACCTTTTCGCCGATGGTCGACGTCGCCCGCGATGCGCGGTGGGGCCGCATGTCCGAGGGCGCCGGCGAGGATGTCTATCTGGGCAGCCTGATCGCGAAGGCGCGCGTGCGTGGCTATCAGGGCGACGACCTGTCGCGCCCCGACACGATCCTTGCGACCGCAAAGCATTTCGCAGCCTATGGCGCGGCTCAGGCCGGGCGCGACTATCATACGGTCGACATTTCGGAACGGACGCTGCGCGACATCTACCTGCCGCCCTTCAAGGCGGCGGCCGACGCCGGCGCCGCGACCTTCATGACCTCGTTCAACGAATATGACGGCGTCCCCGCATCGGGGAACCATCATCTGCTAACCGACATCCTGCGCAAGCAATGGGGCTTCAAGGGTTTCGTCGTAACCGATTACACGTCGATCAACGAAATGGTCCCGCACGGTTATTCGAAGGACCTGAAACAGGCGGGAGAACAGGCGATCAACGCCGGGGTCGACATGGACATGCAGGGCGCGGTCTATATGGAAAACCTCGCCAAATCGGTCACCGAGGGCAAGGTCGACATCAAGCGCGTCGACGCCGCGGTCAAGGCGATCCTCGAAATGAAATACCGCCTCGGCCTGTTCGAGGATCCGTATCGCTATGCCAGTGAGGCGCGCGAAAAGGCGACGCTCTACAAGACCGAATTTCTCGAGGCCGCGCGCGACGTCGCGCGCAAATCGATCGTGCTCTTGAAGAACAGGGACAATGCCCTGCCCCTCGCCGCCACCGCAAAGTCGATCGCGGTGATCGGCCCGCTGGCCGACAGTAAGGAGGATATGATCGGCAGCTGGTCGGCCGCGGGTGACCGGAAGACCCGTCCGGTCACATTGCTCGAAGGATTGAAAGCGCGCGCGCCAAAGGGAACGAGCGTCGGCTACGCCAAGGGCGCGAGCTATGACTTCGCCGCCGCGGGGAAAACCGACGGATTTGCCGAAGCGGTCGCGCTGGCGCAGAAATCCGACGTCATCATCGCCGCGGTCGGCGAGCATTGGAACATGACCGGCGAAGCCGCAAGCCGGACCTCGCTCGACCTGCCCGGCAACCAGCAGGCACTGCTCGAAGAACTCAGGAAGACCGGCAAGCCGCTGATCGTCGTGCTGATGAGCGGGCGCCCGAACAGCATCGGCTGGGCCGACACGAACGCCGACGCAATCCTCGAAGCCTGGTATCCGGGCACGATGGGCGGCCACGCGATTTCGGACGTCCTGTACGGCGACTATAATCCATCGGCCAAATTGCCCGTCACCTTCCCGCGCAATGTCGGGCAGGTGCCGATCCATTATGACATGAAGAACACCGGCCGTCCGATCGAACTCGGTGCGCCGGGCGCCAAATATGTCTCGCGCTACCTCGATGCGCCGAACACGCCGCTTTATCCCTTCGGCTATGGCCTGAGCTACACCAGCTTCACCTATTCACCGGTCACGCTCGACAAGGCCGCGATCCGGCCGGGCGAAAAATTGACCGCCACGGTCAGCGTGACCAACAGCGGGACGCGCGATGGCGAGGAGGTGGTGCAGCTCTATGTCCGCGACCTCGTCGGGTCGGTGACCCGGCCGGTGAAGGAGCTCAAGGGTTTCGAAAAGGTCGCGCTCAAAAAGGGCGAGACGCGGACGATCCGCTTTACCCTCAGCGACAAGGATCTCGCCTTCACGCGGCAGGATATGAGCTGGGGCAGCGAACCTGGCCAGTTCAAGCTGTGGGTCGGCCCCTCGTCGGCCGAAGGATCGGAAGCCGCGTTCGAACTGACCGAATAGCCGGTTGCCGCAGCGGGCGTGCCGGTTTACCCGCCGACAGGTGAGTCCCGACACGCCCGCCCCGCCGTCCGCCTTCGCGCCGTTCCGTTATCCCGCCTTTCGCGCGATCTGGATCGCGAACCTCGCGTCGAACATGGGGTCGATGATCCAGTCGGTCGCCGCGGCCTGGCTGATGACCGAACTCACCAGTTCGCACCTGCTGATCGCGCTGGTGCAGGCGGGGACGACGATCCCCGTCATGCTGCTCGGCGTCTTTGCGGGTGCCATCGCCGACAATTTCGACCGGCGGCGCGTCATGCTCGCGGCGCAGACGGGGATGCTGATCGTATCGGCGGCACTGACGTTGATCACCTATATGGGCGCGATCACGCCGCTGACCCTGCTGTTCTTCACCCTTGCCGTCGGGTGCGGGACCGCACTCAACGGCCCCGCATGGCAGGCGTCGGTACGGCTGCAGGTCGGCCCACGCGATTTGCCGCAGGCGATCGCGCTCAACACGATCGCGTTCAACCTCGCGCGCAGCGTCGGGCCCGCGCTCGGCGGCATCTTGATCTCGATCGTCGGAACCGCCGCCGCCTTCGGGCTCAATGCGCTGAGCTATATCGCGCTGATCGTCGTCCTGCTGCGCTGGCATCCCGAGACGGTACCGCCGCGCCGCACCCCGATGTTGACCGCGATCGTGGCGGGCCTTCGCTTCTGCGCGCAGTCCGACCCGGTGCGCCGCGTGCTGATCCGTGGTTTCGCTTTCGGCCTTGGCGCTGCGGGGTTTCAGGCGCTTTTGCCCTCGCTCGTCCGCGATCGGTTGCACGGAACCGAGATCATCTATGGGCTGTGTCTCGCGGCTTTCGGCGCGGGATCGATTTTCGCCGCACTGTGGATCGGCGCGGCGCGGCGGCGCTGGGGCAGCGACCGTGTCGTCACCGTCGCGTCGCTCGTCTTTGCCGCGGCGATGCTGCCGGTCGCGCTGACCGCCAGCCTGCCGCCCACGATCCTTGCGGCTTTCGTCGCCGGCGGCGCGTGGGTCTCCACACTGACAACGCTCAACGTCGCGATGCAGCTTCGCTCGCCCGAGGAAATCCTCGGCCGCTGCCTGTCGATCTATCAGGCGGTGACCTTCGGCGCGATGGCGCTCGGCGCCTATACGCTCGGACTGGTCGCCGACCTCGCCTCCCTGCCCGCCGCGATCCTCGGTTCGGCGGGCTGGCTGCTGCTGACCGCGCTGGTCCTGCGCTTCGTCGCGCCGATGCCGCAGCGCGACGAAGGCCGGATCATGCCCTGACCGCCAGATCGATCTGGATGGTCGCGTCCGCGATGTCGAACCGGTCGTGGAGCAATCCGGCGATATTGCGCTGCAGCGCACCGATGTCGCTTCCTGGCAATGCGACGGCCCGAACCGTCGCACAGTTCAGTCCGTTGCTGATCGACCAAAGGCGCAGCTGCGGCAGCTTGACGATGCCGGGGACGCCCTTCACCATGCCGCGAACTTCGCTGAGGTCGATGCCGTCGGGGACGCCTTCGAGCAGGACGTTCACCGTGCCGCGCAGCAGCACCCATGTGCGCGGCAGCACCCACAGGCCGATCAGCACGGCGACCACCGGATCGATCCATGTCCAGCCGGTAAAGCGGATCAGGACCGCGCCGGCGACGACGCCGACCGACCCGATCATGTCGGCCCAGACCTCGAGATAGGCGCCCTTGACGTTGAAGCTCGCATCTTTGCCTGCGGCAAGCATGCGCATCGCGATCAGGTTAACGACGAGCCCGACGGCGGCGACCGCCATCATACCCCACGACTGGACCGGTTGCGGATCGCGGAAGCGGTCGATCGCTTCGACGAAGATATAGATGGCGATCGCGAAGAGCATCAGCGCATTGAAAACCGCCGCGAGAATCTCGACGCGGCGATAGCCGAAGGTCCGCCGCTCATCGGGCGGCTTCGCACCGAGCCGGATCGCGAGGAGCGCGATCGCGAGCGCCGCGACGTCGGTCAGCATATGCCCCGCGTCGGACAGGAGGGCCAGGCTGTTGAAGTACAGCCCGCCCACCACCTCGACGACGAGGAACGTTGCCGTCAGCGCCAATGCCCCGCCGAGCATGCGGACATTCGCGCCCGCGACAGGATCGTGGCTGTGGTCCTGTCCCATCGTCATGCTCCTTGCGGCAAGGCGCCCGCAGGCGCCGTTTCGGCGTCCGGCGTGCGGGCGCGCGGCCTGCCGTACCGCGCATAGAGCGTCGGCAGCACGAACAGCGTCAGCAGCGTCGCGGTGATCAGCCCGCCGATGACGACCGTGGCGAGCGGCTTCTGCACCTCCGCCCCCGCGCCCGTCGCAAGCGCCATCGGCACGAAGCCGAGCGAGGCGACGAGCGCGGTCATCACGACCGGCCGCAGCCTTGCAAGCGCACCCGCCCTTGCCGCTTCGGCCCGCGTCCCGCCCTCGGCGATCAACTGCTGGATCGACGTCACCATCACCAGCCCGTTGAGCACCGCGATCCCCGACAGCGCGATGAAGCCCACCGCCGCCGAGATCGAGAAGGGCATCCCGCGCAGCGCCAGAGCCAGCGTTCCGCCGACGAGCGCAAGCGGAACGCCGGTGAAGACGATCGCCGCGTCGCGCACGCTGCCGAGCGCACCGTAAAGCAGCAGTAGGATCAGCGCGAAGCATGCCGGAACTACAAGGGCGAGGCGGTCGCGCGCCGAGGCGAGATTTTCGAACTGTCCGCCCCATTCGACATATTGACCTGCAGGCAAGCGCACCTGTTCGCGTATCGCCCCCTGTGCGTCCTCGACCACGCTTGCGACGTCGCGGCCGCGGACATTCGCCTGAACGACGATCCGCCTTTTGCCATTCTCGCGGCTGATCTGGTTCGGCCCGTCGACGACGGCGAGCTTGGCCACGCTTTCGAGCGGCACGAAACTGCCCCCCGGGGTCGGTACGGGGACCTGTCCCAGCGCCGCGAAATCGGCGCGCGCGGCGTCGGACAGGCGGATGGTGACCGCAAAGCGCCGATCGCCTTCGAAAATCACCCCGGCATCGCGACCGCCGACCGCCGCAGCGACCGTTTCCTGCAGCACCGCGGCGGTGATCCCGAGACCGGCCATTGCGTCGCGGTTCGGCCGGATATCCAGCATCGGCAAACCTTCGGTCTGCTCGACGCGGACGTCGGTCGCGCCCTCGGTCTTCCGCAGCACCGCCGCGATCCGGTTCGCGGTCGCCGCCATCGTGTTATTGTCATCACCGAAGATCTTGACTGCAACGTCGCCGCGAACCCCGGCGATCAGTTCGTTGAAGCGCATCTGGATGGGTTGACTGATCTCGAAGGCATTGCCGGGAAGGCCGGCGAGCGTCTTTTCAACCTTTGCCGTCAGTTCGGCCTTTGACAGGCGCGGATCGGGCCAGTCCTTCCGGTTCTTCATGATGATGAACGTGTCGGAGATATTTGGCGGCATCGGGTCCGACGCGAGTTCCGCGGTGCCGGTCTTCGAAAAGACAAACTTGACCTCGGGCAAGGCCGCCAGCGCACGTTCGGCGCGAAGCTGCATCGCCTGACTCTGATCGACCGACGTTCCCGGAACGCGCAGCAACTGCGCCGTGAGGTCGCCTTCGTCGAGTTGCGGCAGGAACTCCTGCCCCAGCGTGACATAGGCGCCCGCACCGACGACGAGCGCCGCCACCGCAGCCAGCATCGTCTTTCGCGGTTGTCGCATCGCCCGGTCGAGCCCGGGTTCGTAGCGTGCACCGAGCCAGCGCATGATCCGCCCTTCCTTTTCCTCGACCGGCTTCGACAGCCAGATGGCGAGCATCGCAGGCACGAAGGTCAGCGACAGCACGAAGGCGGCGGCGAGCGCGACGATGACGGTCATCGCCATCGGGGCGAAGGTTTTTCCTTCGACACCGGTCAACGTCAGCAACGGGACATAAACGAGGATGATGATCGCTTGCCCGTATACCGACGGCCGGATCATCTCGCGCGCCGCCGCAGCGACAACGCCGAGACGTTCGTCGCGTTCGAGGGTACGCCCGAGCTGATGTTGTCTTTCGCCGATGCGCCGCAGCGCATTTTCGACGATGATGACCGCGCCGTCGACGATCAGCCCGAAATCGAGCGCGCCGAGGCTCATCAGATTGGCCGACACGCCACCCTTGAGCATGCCGAAGCTCGTCAGCAGCATCGTGATCGGAATGACGAACGCCGCGATCAATGCTGCGCGGAAATTGCCGAGCAGCAGGAAGAGGATGACGATGACGAGCAGCGCACCCTCGGTGAGGTTTTTCGCAACCGTCTTGACCGTCGCCTCGACGAGCCCGGTCCGGTCGAGCACCGGCTGGATGACGATATCGGTCGGCAGCGACGCGTTGATTTCGTCGAGGCGCCCGGCCACGCGGCTCGCCACGTCGCGGCTATTCTCGCCGATCCGCATGATCGCGGTGCCGACGACCACCTCGCGGCCGTTTTCGGACGCCGACCCCATACGGATCGCCTGTCCCGTGCGCACGCTGGCGACCTGATCGAGCTGGATCGGAACCCCGCCGCGCGTCGCGATGACTGTCTTGGCAAGCTGCGCGGTGCCGTCGATCCGCGCGTCGGAACGCACCGCGAGCCCTTCGCCATTGCGGTCGACGACCCCCGCACCGATCGCGCGGTTGTTCGCCTCAAGCGCGGTCGCGAGATCGCCGAGGCCGAGACCGAGCGCCGCCAGTCGCTGCGTATCGGGAACGACCTGATATTGCTTCACATAGCCGCCGATCGTGTCGACACCCGCCAGCCCGGCCACGGGCTTGAGCAGCGGCGTGACGATCCAGTCCTGCGCGGTGCGTAAATAGGTCGCTTTTTCGGCGTCGGTGACCAGCCGGTCGCCCTCGGGCGTGATATAGCTTCCGTCGGGCTGCATTCCCGGTTCGCCGGGCTTGTGCCGGTCGTCCTTGCGATGCTCCATATGAACCGTCCACATGAAGACTTCGCCAAGCCCGGTCGCGATCGGACCCATTTCGGGGTCGACGCCTTCGGGCAACGCCTGCTCGGCAGCGCGCAGCCGTTCGGCGACTTGCGCCCGCGCGAAATAGATGTCGGTCGCGTCCGTGAACACCGCGGTGACCTGTGCAAAGCCGTTGCGGCTCAGCGAGCGCGTATTTTCGAGCCCGGGGATACCGGCGAGCGCGGTTTCGATCGGAAAGGCGACCTGCCGTTCGACCTGTTCGGGCGAGAGTGCGGGCGCACGCGCGCTGATCTGGACCTGATTGTTGGTGATGTCGGGAACGGCATCGATCGGCAGACGGCTCAGCGCCCAGGCGCCGATCAGCGTCGCGATCGCGGTGAGAAGCAGGATGAACCAGCGCCGCGCGACGGCGAAATTGACGATGGAGGCGATCATGTCAGTGCCCCCCATGTTCGGCTTCGCCCTTGGCGAGTTCCGCCTTCAGGGTAAAACTGCCCTCGCCCGCAAGACTCTCGCGACCCGACAGCCCGGTGACGGTGGCCATACCGCCGACGCGCGAGCTCACGGTCACGGGGACGGCGCGGAATCCCTCCTTCGTCCGGACGAAAACGCTCGTCCGGCCCTCGACGGTCTGGATCGCGCTGTCGGGTATGCTGAACGCATCGCCCGAAGCACCAATCTGCAGGATCGCAGTGACCGGTTCGCCGGGGCGCCAGGTGCCGCCGCCATTTTCGAGCAGCGCAACCGCGGGGACGAGACGTGTTGCGGTATCGAGGACAGGCGACACGAAATGGACGCGCGCGGTGGCCGTGCGCGCGCCCGACCGGACCTCGACGGGCGTGCCCGCGCGTATACGTCCTGCATCGGCCGGGGTCAGCGACAGATTGATCGCGACACGGCCGAGATTGGCGACGCGGAACAGTTCGGCATCGGGCGCGACGGTCTGCCCGAGCACGACGCTGCGCGCGGTTACCTGCCCGCCAATCGGCGCGACGACGCCGATGCGGTTGAGCGAACCGCCCCCGACGCCCGCCGCCGAAAGCTGCTGCCCGGCGAGGCGCAGCGCGATATTCGCCTCGGTCATCGCGGTGCGTGCGGCGATCAGGTCGCGTTCGGGCGAGACCTTGAGCGCGAACAGCCGTTCCTCGCGCGCGAGGTTGGAGCGCGCCAGATTGGCGCGCGCCTGCGCGGCCTCGACCTCGGCGCGCAATCCGGCGGCGTCGCGGCTTTCGATCACCGCGACGACTTCGCCGCGCCGGACGCCCTCACCCAGATTGCGGTTGAGCGCAACGACGCGGCCGCCGATTGCCGCCGAGACGACCTGCGTCGCCTGCGGGTCGCTTTCGATCGTCGCGGGCAGGCTGAGCACCCCCGCGCCGGCGGTCGGGCGAACAAGGGCGATTCCCGCCGCCTTGATCTGCTGCGCAGTCAGATGGACAACGCCCTCGGCTTCGGCCTCTTTCGCTTCGGCCTTTTCGGCCGGCGCCGCCGCCTGCTGGCCGCAGCCGGCGAGGATGAGCGTCAGCGCGAGCGGTAGCGCCGCCCGGTATCGATACAAGATGGTCATTGATTGTCTCCCTCGGCAGGCAGCCGGGCCGTCAGCCGCGCGAGGCGCGCGACGGCGTTATGATAGGTGGCGCGCGCGTCGATGCCGGCGCGGCGCGTGTCGAGCAGGGTCCGTTCGGCGTCGAGTAGGATGAGCTGGTCGAACTTGCCCTCGGCATAGCCGAGCCGCGCGATACGCGCCGCCTCGGTCGCGGCGGTCAGTGCCGGTTCGGAAGCCCGGACCGCCGTGGCCGCACGATCGCGCTCCGCCTCCGCCGCCGTGATTGCCCGCTCGGCGTCGAACCGCGCGATCCGGCTTTGCGCGTCGGCGCGGTCGCGCTCGCGCGCGGCCTGCGTCATCGCCGCCCTCCCGCCGTTGAACAGCGGCAGCGGCACCGAAACGCCGAACACCATCGCCTGATCGTTGCTTGCCTCGAGCCGCCGCGTGCCGGCGGTCAGGGTCAGGTCGGGCGCGCGCTGGCTGCGCGCCAGCCGCAACCCGGCTTCGGCCGTGGCGGCGTCGGCGTCGGCCGCGGCAAGCGCCAGCGTTCCGCGTATATCGACGGGGGTCGAAGGGCCCTGCCTCGCTGCCGCGGCCATGTCGAACCAACGCTGGTCGAGCGCCGAGCGAGCGCCGTCGCCGACATATTGCGTCAGCGTGACGCGCGCCGCGATGGCGGTCCGCAGGGCGGTTTCGGCGTCGGTCGTCGCGCGCACCTGTTCCAGCGCAGCGCGCTGTTCGTCGATCGGCGAATTGGCGCCAACCATCACCCGGTCGCGCGCGATGCGCAGATTTTCGGTCGTGACCACAACCTGCGCTTCGGCAACGGCGGCGCTCCGTTCCGATGCGATGGCCGCGACATAGGCCTCGGTCACCGCAAGGCGCCTGTCGGCCTCGGCGACCGCAAGGTCGACCTGAGCACGCTGGATCCGCGCGTCGGCGACCGCGATGCGCGCCGACCTTTTTCCGCCGAGTTCGACGGGCATCGCGAAGGCTATCGTCGTGTCCGATTCGCCGAAACCGCGATAGGGCCCGGTGCCGAGCGCGTTTTCGGTGTCGACGCTGATCGACGGATTGGGACGAAGCCCGGCAACGCCGCGCCCGGCCTGTGCAGCCCAGACGCCTGCTTCGGCCGCCTGCGTCAGCGGGGTGGTCGCACCAGCATCGGCCAGTGCTTCGTCAAGGGTGAGCACGTCGCCGCCCGCGGACGGGGGCGAGGTTTGCGCCTGCGCCGGCAAGGCGCAGAGCGGCGCGGCCAGCATGGCCGCCCATAATGATTTCATTGTGATTTATCCTGAACAAGCCAAAATCAGCTGCCGGATATCCGGCAGCGCGGGCTGGTTCAGGCGATCGGCGGCCTCAGGTTCGCGCCGGGAATCAGTTGCGGCACAAAATCGTGACCGGTGGCGTAATTGACGCCGTAAAACGGCAGGTGCGTGACGAGGTCGCCGGCGGCGGGAGTGCCGACCTGATGATGCCCGTGGCAGCCGCCGTGATTGTGGAGCCCCATCTTGTCGGGATCGTTCGCGGGTTCGTCTTGCGTGTGCCCGGCGTCTTCGGCGCAGGCTTCGGCCGCAACCGGAACCGGCGCCTCCACGGCATGCGCAACGCTCCCCAGCCCGATGGACAGGGAAATCAGCAACCCGATCAGGAGGCGCATCAGCGTCCGCATGCAGCGCATATAGGAGGTAAAGAACGCAATGTCACGCGGCACCCGCACTACCGTCGGCCGTGTCGATCGTGAAGCTGCTGTTCGACAGCTGCAGCTCGTCGCCGCAATGACTGCACGCGGCGACCATCCGGAGATCGTGACCGCAAGGACGATGCGTGAGCAACAGCGGCGGCCCCCGCTCGTCGGAGAACCATTTGTCCCCCCACTGCAAAAGCGCGAGCAACACCGGATAAAGGTCGCGTCCCTTGGCGGTCAGGCGATATTCGACGCGGTCGGCGTGGCTCGAATAGGGGACGGTCTTTAAAATGCCCTGCCGCACCAGCCGTTCAAGCCGCCCGGTCAATATATTCGTCGCCATCAGCGTGTCGCGCTGGATATCGTCGAAGCGGTTGATGCTGGTGAACATCGCGCGGACGACGAGTGTCGCCCAGCGATCGCCGAACAATTCGATCATCGTGTCGACAAGCGGGCGACCACCCGGCCGCCCCGCGCCAATGTCGCCATTGAAGCGGCGGCGCTCGTAATGCGGGACCACCTGCGCCAGCCCCGGCCCTTCGCGCCAATCGACATCGCGCGGGTCGACCTCGGCATGGCAATGCGCGCAGGCCGGGACAGGTTCGGTCGCGTGGCCGCAGGCGGCGTGGTGCAGCCGGACCTGGAAATCGCGGCTGTCCGCTTCCCAGCGGTGCTGCCAGCGCAGCATCATCAATGCGTTGGGGAACTGGTCCCGCCCCTTTTGGGTCAAGACATAATGAAAACCGCGCCCGCCCTTTTTCGGAACCTTGGCAAGGCAATCCTCTTCAACCAGCTTCTTCAGGCGGCCATTGACCACCGAGCGCGCGAGGCCGGTGCGCGTAACGAATTCGTCGAAGCTGTGCGTGCCGAGGAACGCCTGTTCCATCAGCAGCAAGACGGGAACGTCGCCGATCACATCGAGCGCGCGCCAGATCGAACAAGCCCTGATCGTGCGGTCGTGTTTCAAATAAGCCGTCCCTACTTCTCCCCGCCCCCTAAACGAAGCACGGGATGCCGACAAGGCTGGCACCGGCAACAGGGGGGCGGCGCAGAACCGCCCTCCCCGCCAAATCAGAAACGCCCGGTCAACTGGACCGCGATCGTGCGCGGGCGGTCGACGATACCATTATAGGCGTTGCCGGCATTGCGCGTGATCGTCGTCGCGAGCGGCATCGAGCTCGCGGTCTGAAGGATGCGCTGGTTGGTGAGATTGCGCCCAATCAGCGCGACCTCCCACCGGTCGTCGACCTGCGCGAGCGCAAGCCGAGCGCCGAGCTTCACATAACCGTCCTGATGCGTGCGCGGATCGAGGTTCGCCGCGGCGATGTAGGAGGAAGAGAAGTCGGCGTTGACGTTGAACGCGACCTTCATGTCGCTCGTCACCGGCGTGGTATAATCGAGGTTCAAATTGCCCGACCATTTGGGGCTGAGCGCGTTGCGCTTTCCCGAATAGTCGCAGAAGCCGTTCGCGCCCGGCGTCTGCAGATAATAGCATTGGCCGTCGGTGAAGTTCGAGAATTTGAAGTCGAGATAGGCGACCGCGCCGCTAATCGTCAGCCCGTTGGCAATCGCCGCGCGGAAGTCGGCCTCGACGCCCTGCGTGCGCGCTTCGGCGGCGTTGCGAACATTGAAGTTCAGCGTACCGTCGAAAATATTGACCTGCAGATCCTTATAATCGGTGCGATAGAGCGACAGGTTGAACGCGACGTTGCGGCCCTTGTATTTGAGGCCCGCCTCGAAATTATCGGCGCTCTCATCCTCGAACATGAATGCACCCGGCTTTGCGACGGTGGTCGAGCCCGGCAGCGAGTTCGAACGGATGTCGAAGCCGCCCGCCTTGGTCCCCTTGGCATAGGAGGCGTAGAGCATCAGATCGTCGGTCGCATCGAACTGGACGTTGACCATCGGATTGAAGCTGTCTTCGCTGAGTTTGCCCGATACGCTGTGCGCCTCGATATTGAGCGCGCGGAACACGGCCGCGACGACGGGTGCCGGCGCGGTGCTGAGCGGCCCCTGCACGATCGCAAGCGTCCTGCTGCCGGTCTTCTTCTCATGATTGAAACGCGCACCCGCCGTGATGCGAAGCTGGTCGGTCACCGCCAGTTCGCCTTGCGCAAAGGCCGAGATCAGGTCCGATTTCTGGGCATAATCGCGGTCGTTGCGCGTATCGCCGAGCGCGTTGAACGGCGCGCCGAGTGCGAGGAAGGTCGGATTGAATAGCGTAAAGTCCTGCACGTCCAGTTTGGCGTGCTGGTAATAGACGCCCGCGATATAGTTGAACGCCTCGCCGCCCGGAGAGGTCAGGCGAAGCTCCTGACTGAACTGGCGATAATCTTCGCGCAGGTTCGTGCCGTCGAGGAAGCTGATGCCGGAAAAATCGACGTCGACGATCTCGCGCGTCTTGTAATCGAGCAGCGACGAGACCGAGGTCAGCGTATGCTCGCCAAGTTCGAGGTCGGCGTTAAGCGTCGCCCCGAACACCTTGTTCTTGCTTTCATATCCATTGTCCTCGCGGACATAGTCGGGGTTCGTGCTGACGAAGAAGGGCCCCTGGAACACCGTGTTGTAATTGCCGACCGCCCCGAACACGTCGCGCGGTTGCCCCTTCATTTCGAAGTCGGCATATTCGAGCTTGAGTTCGGCAGCGAACGGCCCGCCCTTGTCGAACTCGAGCTTGCCGCGGAAATAATATTCGTCGACGTTGGGCTCGTCGCGATCGAGCTTCTGGTTATAGAAATAGCCGTCCATCGAGCGGTGATAGCCGACGACGCGCGCCTCGATCCCGTCGCTCAGCGGCCCCGATAGGACGCCGGTGAGCTGGAATTCCTTGTGGTTGAATTCATAGAGGCCGCTGATCGAGCCTTCGAATTCGTCGGTCGGGCTGCGCGTCGTGATGTTCACAGCACCCGCGATGGCATTCTTGCCGAACAGGGTTGGCTGCGGCCCGCGCAGCACCTCGACGCGTTCCATGTCGACGAGCGGCAGGCGCGAGAGCTGGTCGCGGCCGTAATAGACGCCGTCGACGAACATCGCGACCGACTGTTCGAAACCCTTGTTGTCGCCCGACGCGATGCCGCGGATCGCGATGCGGTTGGCGATCGCGGTCTGGGTGATCTTGAGGTTCGGGACCGACGAGGAGATTTGCTCAAGGTTGGTCTGGCCGTAGCTTTCGACCTGCTTGCCGCTGACCGCCGAGATCGAGATCGGCACGTCCGACAGGCCTTCGGCGCGTTTTTGTGCGGTGACGATGATTTCCTCGAGCCCGCCCTGATCCCCGGCGGGCGCCGCGTCCTGCGCAAAGGCAGCGGCGGGGCTGGCAAGCGCCGATGCAGCGAGCAGCGCGACGAAATGCTTCTTCATGAACTCTCTCCCTCCCACCATCGTCGGATTTGCCCCGCGATGTTTTTCTGGCCTTGCGACTCTTATCGTCTTTAAGTATCGTTATGCAAGTCAGATAATTCGGGAGAGCATAACAGTGCCGAAAAACGGCCTTCCACCAGCATTGACGCGGGGTTTGCGCCTGCCGGCGATCGCCGCGCCGATGTTCCTTGTCTCGGGCCCCGAAATGGTGATCGCGGCATCGCGCTCGGGCGTGATCGGCAGCTTCCCCGCGCCCAATGCTCGCACATCGGCGGACCTTGAGGATTGGGTGAGCCGCATCGATTCGGCGCTGTCGAACGATCCCGACGCCGCCCCCTGGGCGGTCAACCTCGTCGTCCATCCGTCGAACAGCCGCCTTCCCGAAGATCTCGCCTGTGTCGTGCGCCACAAGGTGCCGCTGGTGATCACCGCGCTCGGCAGCCCGGCGCGCGTGGTCGAGGAAATTCACAGCTATGGCGGGCTCGTCTTTGCCGACGTCAATTCGGTCGGCTTCGCGCGCAAGGCCGCGGCGGCCGGGGTCGACGGCCTCGTCCTCGTCGCCGCCGGCGCGGGCGGGCACACCGGTGCGACCGCGGGCTTCGCCTTCGTCGAGGAGGTGCGGCAATTCTGGGACGGGCCGCTCGTGCTCGGCGGTGCAATCTCGACCGGGCACGCCGTCCGCGCCGCCGAAATCCTCGGCGCCGACCTCGCCTATCTCGGCACCTCGCTGATCGCCTGCGCCGAGAGCATGGCGGTGCAGCCCTATAAGGATATGGTCGTCGCGGCGGGCGCGGAGGATATCATTCCTTCAAAGGGTATCACCGGTGTGACCGCCAACTGGCTGAAATCGAGCCTGATCGCTGCGGGATACGACCCCGCGAACATGCCCGAAGACAAGCGCCCGAACTTCTCCGACGCACAGGACGACGCCAAGGCGTGGAAGAATGTCTGGTCGGCCGGGCAAGGCGTCGGCGCGGTGCGCGGTGTCGAGCCTGTTGCCGCCATCGTCGACCGCCTTGTTTCCGAATATGATGCCGCCGCCGCAAGGCCGCGCTTTGCTGCCGCCGAAGGAGTCCCCGCATGACCGCCGAACTCGTCGACACGATCCGCACCACGATCCAGCCGAACGACCATCCCTATATGAAGGACGCGTGGCGCCCGACCTATAATGAGTGGAACGCGATCTTCGCCAACGGCGATGCCGAGGTGATCGGCAATATCCCGACCGACATCGACGGCGTCTATGTGCGCACCGGCGAGAACCAGATCCACGAACCGATCGGCCGCTATCACCCCTTTGATGGCGACGGCTTCATCCATGCGATCTCGTTCAAGGATGGCCGCGCGAGCTATCGCAGCCGCTTCGTGCGCACCAAGGGGTTCGAGGCAGAGAAGGAAGCCGGTTGCTCGCTCTGGGCGGGGCTGATGGAGCCGCCGCACAAGTCGACGCGCCACGGCTGGGGGGCGCAGGAATGGCTGAAGGATTCAAGCTCGACCGACGTCGCGATCCACGCGGGAAAGATCATCTCGACCTTCTACCAGTGCGGCGAAGCCTATCGGCTCGACCCCTTCACGCTCGAACAGTTCGGCACCGAAAGCTGGGTGCCGCTCGACGGCATTTCGGCGCATTGCAAGGTCGACCTTGCGACCGGCGAGCTCATGTTCTTCAACTATTCGAAGCACGCGCCCTACATGCACTACGGTGTCGTCGGCGCAGACAACAGGCTGAAGCATTATATCCCCGTGCCCTTAGCCGGGCCGCGACTGCCGCACGACATGGCGTTTACCGAGAATTACACGATCCTCAACGACATGCCGCTCTATTGGAACGAGGAGCTGCTCGAACGGAACCTGCACGTCGTCCAGTTTCATCCCGACGAGAAGACGCGCTTCGCGATCATCCCGCGCCACGGCCAGCCCGAGGATATTCGCTGGTTCGAGGCCGAGCCGACCTACACGCTCCACTGGCTCAACGCGTGGGAGGAAGGCGACGAGATCATCCTCGACGGCTATTATCAGGAAGAGCCGATGCCGAAGTCCTATCCGAACGCGCCCGAGGGGCTCGAGCGGATGATGGCCTATCTCGATCAAGGTCTTTTGAAGCCGCGCCTCCACCGCTGGCGCTTCAACCTGAAGACCGGCGAGACTGTCGAGCAAAGGCTCGACGAGCGCGACCTCGAATTCGGCATGTTCAACCATCGCTACGCGGGCAAGCCGTACCGCTACGCCTATAGCGCAATCCCCGAGCCCGGCTGGTTCCTGTTCCGCGGGCTCGTCAAGCACGACCTCGATGCGGGCACGAGCGAAGAGTATGAATTCGGCCCCGGCCGCTTCGGCAGCGAGGCGCCCTTCGCGCCGCGCATCGATGCCAGGGACGAGGACGACGGCTATCTCGTCTCCTTCATCGCCGACCTCGAAACCGACCGCTCCGAATGCGTGCTGATCGACGCCAAGAATGTCGCGGCGGGACCGGTGTGCCGGATCATCCTGCCCGAACGCATCTGTTCGGGCACCCACACAGTGTGGGCGAGCGGCGACGATATCGGCATGGGCCTGAACAGCGTGCTGGCCGCCTGAGATGATCGTTGCGGGAGAGGATAAAAGGCAGCGGTACCGTGACAGCGGCTGGTGGGGCGACAAGACATTTGCCGACCTGTTTTTCGCCAATGCGGTGGCGCATCCCGACCGGCTCGCGCTGGTCGATGCGCCCAACCGGGGCGACTTCGCCTTCGGCGAGCCGAAGCGGCTGAGCTATACCGAACTCGAGGCGGAGATCGACCGGATCGCGGGCGCGCTGATCGTCGCGGGGATCGGCAAGGACGACGTGCTGCTCGTCCAGCTTCCGAATATCAGCGAGTTCGTCGCGCTCTATTTCGCGGCTGCTCAGATCGGCGCGATCGTCAGCCCGGCGGCGGTGCAATATCGCAGTCACGAGCTGAAGGGCATGATCGGCGTCGTCGAGCCCAGGGCTTTTGTCTGCGCGACGCAGGTGAAGGGTTGCGATCATGTCGGCGTCGCAGAGCCGCTGCTGGGCGGCATCGCGCTGATGACCTTCGGACCGAATCCGCCCGCCGGCGCGCTCGACCTTTCGGTCGCGAAAGGCGACGAACGGGCGCTCGCCGCGCATGTAGCAGCGAACCCGGTCGATGCCGACGATATCTTCACCATCTGCTGGACCTCAGGCACCACGGGCGTACCCAAGGGCGTACCGCGCAGCCACAACCACTGGATTGCGGTCGCGGGCGCCGGCTATGAGGCGATGAAGGTCGGGCCGGGCGACGTGCTGCTGAACCCCTTCCCGCTCATCAACATGGCGAGCATCGGCGGCATCACCATGTGCTGGCTGACCAGCGCGGGTACGATGGTGCTACACCATCCCTTCGACCCCGGCGTGTATCTGAAACAGATTGCGACCGAACGGCCGAGCCTGACCATCGCCCCGCCCGCAGTGCTCAACATGCTGCTGCAGAATGAAGCTTTGCTCGCATCGGTCGACCTGTCGAGCCTGCGCGTCATCGCCTCGGGCTCGGCGCCGCTCGCGCCCGCGATGGTGCGCGGTTTTCAGGAAAAGCTTGGCATCATCATCGTCAATGTCTTCGGATCGAACGAGGGGATGAGTTTCATCACCGGCGAGGGCGACATGCCCGACCCCGACAAGCGCGCGAGCCTGTTCCCGCGGCGCGGCACCTATCAGCGCCCCTATGGCGAGGGCCGCGCGCCCAATATCGAGAGCCGGCTCGTCCCGCCCGGCGGCGGCGATCCGATCGAGGCCGACGGCGTCTCGGGCGAATTGCAAATCCGCGGGCCGACCTTGTTCGAGGGCTATCACAACGCCCCCGACCGCACCGCCGAGGCCTTTACCGACGACGGCTGGTTCCGCACCGGCGATTTGTTCGAGATCGCCGAGGGCGGCGACTTCTATCGCTTCGTCGGGCGCTGCAAGGATCTGATCATCCGCGGCGGGGTGAATATCTCGCCCGAAGAGATCGACCAGCTGCTCGGCGGGCATCCACTGCTGGCCGAGGCGTGTGTCTTCTCGCTGCCCGATCCGACGATGGGCGAGCGCATCGGCCTCGCCTATGTCCCGCGCGGCGCCGACGATGTCGGGATCGGCGAGGTCGCCGACTATCTGCGCGGCCACGACCTTGCGGTGTTCAAACTGCCCGAGCGCCTGTTCCGCTTCGACGCCTTGCCGCGCAACGTCACCAACAAGGTGATGCGCAGCGAAGTGCGCGAAATGGCGCTCGCCACTCTCGAAAAGGAAGCCTGACATGGCGAAAGACGTCTTCATCCTCGGCGGCGCGCAGAGCGATTTCTCGCGCAACCTCGAACGCGAGGGCGGCGGCTTGTTCGAACTGTTCCGCGACGTCGCCGAAGCGGCGTTCTTCGCCACGGGCATCGAACCCAAAGAGGTCGAGACCGCGCATGTCGGCAATTTCGTCGGCGAACTCTTCGCGGGACAGGGCCAGCTCGGCGGCTTCTTCGGCCATGTCCATCCCGACCTCGCGGGCATTCCCGCGTCGCGCCACGAGGCCGCCTGTGCGTCGGGCAGCATCGCGATCCTGGCCGCCGCCGCGGAGATCGAGGCCGAACGCTATGGTCTCGCGCTGGTGCTCGGCATCGAGCTGATGCGCAACGTCCCCGGCCAGCGTGCCGCCGAATATCTCGGCGCTGCGGCCTGGGCGGGCCGCGAGGCGCAGGAGGCGCGTTACCTGTGGCCGTACATGTTCGCGCGCGTCGCCGAGGAATATGACGAACGCTTCGGCCTCGACCGCGCGCATCTGCGTGGGATTTCCGCCAACAACTTCGCCAATGCGAAGAAGAACCCGTACTCGCAGACGCGCGGCTGGGCGATCACGGACGAGCATCTCGGCGAGAATGACGAGGTCAATCCGCTGATCGAAGGGAGCCTGCGCAAGTCCGATTGCGGGCAGGTCACCGACGGCGCCGCCGCGATCTTCCTCGCCTCGAGCGAAGTCGCCGAGGCCTGGGCCAAGCGCCGCGGGATTCCGCTGGAGAGCATCCCGCGCATCAAGGGCTGGGGCCATGCCACCGCGCCTTTGCTCTATTCGACCAAGGTCGCGGACAGCCGCGGCGGCGATTATGTCTTCCCGAGCGTGCGCAAGTCGATGATGGATGCGCTGCGCCGCGCGGGGATGCCCGATATCTACGCCTGCGACGGGGTCGAGGTGCATGATTGCTTCTCGATCACCGAATATATGGCGATCGATCATTTCGGGATCACCAAACCGGGCGAAAGCTGGCGTGCGGTCGAGGACGGGACGATTGCGCTGGGCGGCAAATTGCCGGTCAATCCATCGGGCGGCCTGATCGGGCTGGGACATCCCGTAGGTGCCACCGGGGTGCGGATGCTGCTTGACGGCTGGCGGCAAGTCACCGGAAACGCTGGCGATTATCAGGTCGAAGGCGCCCGCAACTTCGCGACCTTCAACGTCGGCGGCAGCGCAACGACCGCGGTTAGCTTCGTGGTCGGCGTCTGAGTTGCCGCATCCCGTCTATCTGTACGACGCCGTACGAACCCCGCGCGGCAAGGCGCGGCCCGACGGCGGGCTGGCGAACCTGAGCCCGCAGGAACTGGTACGGCAGCAGGCCGCCGCGCTGGCCGCACGCTGCGGCGAGATCGCTGCGACGCCCGAGGCCCTGATTCTGGGATGCGTGACGCAGGCCGGCACGCAGGGAGGGCATATCGCGCTGGTGTCGAAGCTGCACGCCGGCCTGCCCGACCAGACAGCCGCGCACAGCATCAACAATTATTGCGCATCGGGACTGTCGGCGATCGGCCAAGCGGTTGCGAAGGTCGCGAGCGGCGAAGCCACGCATATTCTGGCGGGCGGCGTCGAAGCGATGAGCGCGAGCCAGTTTTTGAGTGATCGCGCGGGTTTCTATACCAACGACGAACTGCCGCCGCGCGCGCGCTTCGTCCCGCCGGTGCTCGGCGCCGACCGGCTGGCGCATGCCGAGGGGATCACGCGCGCGGAGCTCGATGCGGTGGCACTCGGCTCGCAGCAGAAAGCGGCTGCGGCCGAAAACGACGCCGCGCTGCAGGCCTCGCGCATCGCGACCGGCGCGCTGGCGGGCGAGGAATGTATCCGGCCGCAAACGAGCGCGGAATCGCTTGCCGCCGCACCAGCGGCCTTTGGCGAACTGCAGGCGCAATATGCGGGCACGCTCGAAGGCGCGACCTTTGAGCCGTTGCACAGCATCGCGCACGCGCCGCCGATCTGCGACGGTGCGGGGCTGGCGCTGGTCGGCGGCGAAGGTCTGGGCATCGCGCCGCGCGCGCGCGTTGTCGCCTTTGCCGAAAGCGGCGGCGACCCCGCTGCCTCGCTAACTGCGGGGTTCGCGGCGATGGACAAGGTGCTGACGCGCGCCGGACTGACACTGGACGACATGGACCGGATCGAGTTCATGGAAGCTTTTGCCGTCACGATCGCCAAATTCCTGCGCGACCGCGACGCCGATCCGGCGCGGATCAACGTGAGCGGCGGGCATCTGGCCAAGGGGCATCCGATGGGGGCGAGCGGCGCGATCCTGACCTCGACCCTGCTCGACGCGCTCGATGCGTGCGGTGGCCGCTATGGCCTTGTCGTGCTGACCGGCGCGATGGGGGTTGGCGCGGCGATGGTGGTCGAGCGCCAATAGCCATTGCGCAAAAGCGGCATTCCGCTATGGGCGGCGCGTGCGGGGCTTGCCCCGCGCATGATCGCGCCGGTGCCCGGAAGGGCTTAAAACGGGAACGCGGTGAAGGGGTTCGTCCTGAACCCCCGAAGCCGAGGCTGTCCCTGCAACTGTAAGCGGCGAGCGAGATGCACCGGTCCGACGCGTTCGGATCAGCCACTGGGGTCACCTGGGAAGGCGTGCATCGAGCCCTGACCCGCGAGCCAGGAGACCTGCCGGCGTGGGTCGCTCAATGCCAAGGCTCAGGGAAAGGCCGCGGCACGGAGGTTTCCGTCGAGCGACGACCAAGCGGCTGGAGCCGCTTCGGTGCGGTGCCGCAGGCGTTACGCCACTTGCGACGCCGGCATCGGCCGGTCGCGCCCGCGCATCGGCAGGCTCCGCCTTCGTTGCCGGCGTGCGGGGGCCTACCCATGTTGAAATTCACGACCATTTCCTTGCTGGCATTGGCGGCGTCGCCCGCGCTGGCCGAAACGACCGATAGCGAGCGCGACGACATCGTCGTCACCGCATCAGGGATCGAGCAGCCGCGCGACGAGGTCGGACAGGCGATCACGGTCATCGACGCCGACACGATCGAAAAGCGCCAGACGGTCGATATCGTCGACCTGCTCGCGACGACGCCGGGCGTCCGCTTCAATCGCACGGGCAGCACCGGTTCGGTCGCGGGCATTTCGCTGCGCGGCGCGGAAACGACGCAGACTTTGGTGCTGATCGACGGGGTGAAGGTCAACGACCCGAGCGGCATCGGCGACGGATATGATTTCGGCCATCTGCTGACCGGCAATATCAACCGGATCGAAGTGCTGCGCGGGTCGAACTCGGTCGTGCACGGCAGCCAGGCGATCGGCGGTGTGGTGAGTCTGATGACCGCAACCCCGGCCGAAGGCTTTGCGGCGGGCGCCTCGGCCGAATATGGCTATAGCGATACGGTGAATGCCAAGGCCGATATATCGGGCACCGCCGGGGCGATTTCGGGCGGGATCGGCGGCGCCTATTTCCGCACCGACGGCATTTCGTCGGCGGCGGTCGGCACCGAGAAGGACGGATACAAGAATTTCGCCGGCAACGCGCGGCTGAAGATCGCGTTCGGCGATGCGCTGAGCCTCGACCTGCGCGGCTATTACATCAACGCCGACCTTGATTATGACAGCTTCTTCGGCGCGCCCGCCGACAGCGCCGACGTTGCCAAGCTCGACCAGTATGTCGGCTATGCGGGGCTCAACCTTGGCCTGTTCGACGGCAATTTCACCAGCCGCGCGGCGGTGACGTGGATGCGCAACGAGCGCGATTATTATTTCGTGCGCGGGACGGCGCCCGATTACGGCTATTCGGGCACCAATTTGCGTTTCGAATATCAGGGTGTCGTGACGCCGGCCAGCCAAGCGAAGCTGATCTTCGGTTATGAGCATGAACGCCCCGACTATGATTTCTTCGGCTTTGGATCGACCGACAGCCAGAAGGCCAATATCGACAGCGTCTATGCACTGGGGATCGTCCAGCCCTTTACCGGCCTGTCGCTGTCGGGCGGCGTCCGTCACGACGACCACAGCCAGTTCGGCGGCGCGACGACGTTCGGCGCCAACGCCAATTATTCGCCGAATGCGGGCGCGACCAATGTCCGGCTGAGCTATGGCGAGGGCTTCAAGGCGCCGTCGCTGTACCAGCTTTACGATGCATTCAGCGGCAATGCGGCGCTGCGTCCCGAACGGTCGAAAAGCTATGATATCGGCATCGACCAGAATCTGGCCGACGGCCGCGCGCTGATCTCGCTGACCGCATTCCTGCGCAACACCGACGACCAGATCAATTACGACAATGCGACCTTCACCTATGGCAATATCGATCGCACGCGCGCCAAGGGGATCGAGGCGACGCTGGCGCTGAAGCCCGTCGACGCGCTGAACGTCACCGCATCCTACAGCTATATCGACGCGCGTGACCGGTCGGGACCCCCCGCGTTCGACGGCAAACGCCTGCCGCGCCGCGCCGCGCATGCGGTCAGCCTGTCGGCCGATTATGACTGGTCGTTCGGCCTGTCGACCGGCGCGACGCTGACGCTGGTCGGCGACAGTTTCGACGATGCGGCAAACGCTGTGCCGATCGACGGCTATGCGCTCGCGGGCATTCGCGCGTCCTTCCCCGTGGGCGGCCATTTCGAGATTTATGGCCGCGTCGACAATCTGTTCAACGCCGATTATGCGACCGCGTTCAATTACGGCACCTATGGCCGCGCGGCCTATGGCGGCGTCCGGGCGCGCTTCTGATGAAGGCGCCCACCGACGCCGAACATACGGCGAAGATGAAGAAGATTCAGGCCGCGCAGAACAAGAAGGTCGCGACCAAGACGGTCGAAAAGGGGCTGGTGATCGTCCACACCGGCCCCGGCAAGGGCAAGACCTCCGCGGCGCTCGGCATGGCGGTGCGCGCGATCGGGCACGACATGAAGGTCGGGGTCGTGCAATTCGTGAAGGGCGCGATGACGACGGGCGAGAAAGCGGTGTTCGATCGCTTCCCCGACCTGATGGAATTCAAGCCGATGGGCGAAGGCTTTACCTGGAACACGCAGGACCGGACGCGCGACATCGCGGTCGCGCGCGAAGCGTGGGACGAGGTCAAGCGCATGATCGCCGATCCAAGCTATCAGATGGTGATCGCCGACGAGCTCAATATCGTGCTGCGGTACGACTATCTGCCGGTGGATGAGGTGCTGGCGGCGCTGGGTGCGAAACCGCATATGACGCATGTGATCATCACCGGGCGGAATGCGCCGCAGGAGTTGATCGACGCCGCCGACCTCGTCACCGAGATGGCGCAGGTGAAGCATCCGTTCCGCGAGCAGAATGTGAAGGCGCAGAAAGGGATCGAGTTCTGATGCGGCGGCGCGCGCTTGCGGCGGCAGCGGCGCTCCTCGGTGGCGCGGGGCTGCTCTGGGCGGCCTCCCCCGTCCCGCCCGCCAAGGCGCCCGCAGTGCCGCAGCGCATCGTGTCGATCAACCTCTGCGCCGACCAGCTCGTGCTCGCGCTCGCCGACCGGGGGCAGATCGCCGGGCTGACCAAAAACGCGACCGATATCGAAATGTCGGGCGAGGCGGCCAAAGCCGCAGGCATCCCGCTGCTCAGCAATTCGGCCGAGCAGATATTGGCGATCGAACCCGATCTGATCGTCGGCATGCCCGCGAGCCGCAGCGCGGCGCTGCGCGCGCTGCCGCGGCAGGATTATCCGCTGCTCGACCTCGCCACCGCGAACACGCTCGATGAAATCTACACCTCGATCCGCGAAACCGCGGCGGCGGTCGGCCATCCCGAGCGCGGCAGCGCGCTGATCGTGCGGATGCAGGGTGAACTGGCGGGATTGCCCAAGCCCGGTCGCGGCCGGGTCGCGGCCTATTATCAGCGGCGCGGCTATATGACCGGGACCGGAACGCTGATCGACGAATTGATGGGGCGTGTCGGGCTGGTCAACCTCGCGGGCAAGCTCGGCAAGCCGCCGCTGTCGCAATTGAGCCTTGAGGAAATGGTCGCGGCGGAGCCCGATTTCCTGATCGTCGAGAGCGCGACCGATGTCGTGACCGACCAGGGGAGCGAAATGCTGCACCATCCCGCGATCAAGGATATTCCGCGCATCAGCATCCCACAGGCATGGACCGTGTGCGGCAGCCCCGCCTACACACAGGCGGCGCGCAGCATGACCGCGCAGATCGCGCGCATCGACGGGGACCGATCATGAACCGCCTTGCCCTGCCCCGCTGGTCGCTGATCGCGGCGCTGCTGCTGCTGACGCTCGTCGCCGCGACCGGATCCCTGCTGTTCGGCGCGGTCGACCTGTCGGTCGCGCGGCTGATCGCGGCCGCGACGGGCGACGGCGACCGGGTGGCGTCGGTGATCCTGTTCGACCTTCGCCTGCCACGCACGATCCTCGCGCTCGGCGTCGGCGCGATCCTCGGGCTCGCGGGTGCGGCGCTGCAGGGCTATCTGCGCAATCCGCTTGCCGAACCGTCGGTGCTCGGAACGTCGAACGCCGCGGCACTCGGCGGCGTCGCGGCGCTCTATTTCGGGATCGCCGAACTCCATCCCGTCATGCTTCCCTTGCTCGCGACGGGCGGCGCGCTGCTGTCGCTCGCGCTGCTGTTCATCCTGTCGGGCAAGGCCGAAAGCCCGCTGACGCTGATCCTCGCGGGGATCGCGGTCGGTACGCTCGCGGTCGCGGGGACCAGCCTTGCGCTCAACCTGTCGCCCAACCCGTTTGCGGCGATGGAGATCATGACCTGGCTGCTCGGCAGCCTCGAGAACCGCTCGTTCGACCATGTGTGGATCGCACTGCCATGCATCGCGATCGGCGGGGCGATGCTGCTGTGGAACGGGCGCGCGCTCGATGCGTTGACGCTGGGCGAGGATGCCGCGCAGGCGCTGGGCACGGACCTTCGGCGAACAAGATTGCGGCTGCTGATCGGGACCGCGATCGGGGTCGGCGGCGCGGTTGCCGTGTCGGGATCGATCGGTTTCGTCGGACTCATCGTGCCGCATCTGATCCGGCCGCTGACCGATCGCAGCCCGTCGGCGATCCTGTTGCCCTCGGCCATCGGCGGCGCGGCGCTGCTGACGCTCGCCGACCTTGGCGTCCGGATCATCCCGACGACGAACGAGCTGAAGCTGGGGGTCGTGACCGCCTTTCTGGGGGTGCCGATCTTCCTCCTCCACCTGATGCGGGAGCGACGGATATGGTGAGCATCACGCTGAACGATATCGGCGTCGCGCTCGGGCGCCGACCCGTCGTGCACGGCGTGAGCGCGGCCTTTGGCGCGGGCACGCTGACCGGGATCGTCGGTCCCAATGGCGCGGGCAAGTCGACGCTGGCGCGCGCGATGCTCGCGCTGGTGCCCGCGAGCGGGCGCGCCGAGGTCGATGGGGTCGATGTGACGGCGATGCCGCGCGCCGAGCTGGCGCGGCGGATCGCCTATGTGCCGCAGGGGCAGACCTTGCACTGGCCGCTGACGGTCGAGCGGCTCGTCGGGCTGGGGCGGCTGCCGCACCTCGCCCCCATGTCGCGGATTTCGGATGGCGATACGGCGGCGATCGAGCGCGCGATGGCGCGCGCCGACGTGCTGGAGCTGCGCGACCGGATCGCGACCGAGCTGTCGGGCGGCGAGCGTGCGCGGGTGCTGTTCGCGCGCGCGCTGGCGGTCGAGGCGCCCGCGCTGATCGCCGACGAACCGCTCGCGAGCCTCGACCCCGGACACCAGATCGACGTGATGGACATGCTGCGCGCCGAGGCGGCGGTCGGCGGGCTGGTGATCGCGGTGCTGCACGACCTGACGCTCGCGGCGCGATATTGCGACCGGCTGCTGCTGATCGACGAAGGGCGGATCGTCGCCGACGGCACGCCTGCCGAGGTGCTGACCGCCGAGCGGCTGCGCGCGGTTTACGGGATCGATGCGGCGGTCGAGACCGGCGGCGAATGGCCGACGATCACCTTGTTCGGGCGCGCACGATGAAGGCAGCGGCGCAATTCGCCGAGCAAGGATATGCGGCCTTGCCGCTGTTCGATGCCGAGCAGGTCCGCGCCGCAGCGGGCGATATCGCCGAGCATATCGACCGGGTATCGCGGGCACTTTACCTGCCGTTCGAGCAGAGTTGCCCGGACGCACAGCTGAACGAGCGGATCGACCAAGTCTATGCGAAGGAGCGCAGCGTCGCGAATTTGTTGCGCGTCGCCGTCTGCACCGACGCGCATCGCGGCGAACGGCTGCAGGCGCTGGCGAATGATCCGCGGCTGGTCGGTGCCGCCGAAGAATTGAGCGGGCGGGCGCTGGCGGGCAAGATCGTGCGCGTGCGCGCGAGCATCGCCTGCTTTCCCGAACATCGCCACGCCTGGCACAGCGACGTCGCACGCGACGACGGCACCGGATGCGGCAAGGTGCTCGTCACCGCATGGATCCCGCTGGGCGATGCGGGACCGGCGAGCGGCGGGCTGGAGGTTGCAGCGAAGCGCCAGCCCGCGCCGCTCGCGAGCGAAGGTGACGATGGCTATGAAATTCCCGAATGGCGGCTCGCCGGACTGCCGCGCGTGCAGCCCACATGCCCGGCGGGGACGGCGCTTTTCCTCGATCGCTTTACGCCGCACCGCACGCTGCCCGCAAAGGCGACGCGCTTTGCGCTCGTCGTCTGGCTGAAGGCGGCCTAGCCGCTCCCGCCGCTGCGACAGAAGCCGACGACATAGTCGATGATCATCCGGTCGCGTTGTGGCGACGGCGGACCGAGCACGCCCTGCGCATGCGACGGCAGATGGTCGACCGCATGCGTCGCGCCCTCGCCGAAGACATAATGGTCGAACCAGCTTTTCCACGCGGCGCGCTCGGCATCGGGAAGCTCGCGGATCGAGTGCATCGCGAGCATCAGCGCGGCGAAGGGAAAGCGGTCCTGCCGCTGGCCGAACCAATAGTTCACGAGGACGTTCAGCGCCCCTTCGCTGCGCACATGATGCCACCACATCGGCGGCATATAGATGGCGTCGCCGGGCGTCAGATCGGCGACCAGCTTGTGGCGTTCGGCCTCGGTATAGAGGGGGTAGCGCGCATGATCGGGATGGTCGGGGTCGACCATGCTCGTCGGCTGGCCCGCGATCGTGCGTTCGACAGGGCCGACATAGAGGTTCGCGATCTGCTCGGGCGGGAACAGCGTGAAGCGCCGGCGGCCGGCGACGACGACCGCGATATTCGCCGCCATGTCGTAATGCGGCGCGATCCGGCTTGCATTGCCGACCCAGATACGCGGATCGACGCCGGTATCGAGCGGCAACGGATTTTCGACGGCGAAGGTCGCGACACTTTCGGGCGTCGGGGTCGACCCGGCGTAGAGGCTGGGCGCATCGGTGGTGCCGCGCAGCGCGACGAGACGTTCGACGAGCGTCGCCATCGGCATTTTTTCGCTGCGAAAATTCACGCCGCGCATGTCGTCCGAATAGAAATAGCGGCCGCCGGTTTCGGGCGGGCCGACGAGCACGGTGAGTGGCCTGCCGCCATCGCGCGCTGCGAGATAGGCGGCGATCTCTTCGTCACCGTCGCGCGCGGCGGCAACGGCGGGCCAGTCCTTCGCGATGCCGCGAATGACCGCAGGGCGATCACCCGCCGCGACCACGCGCGCGATTGCGGCGCGGTCGCTCCCGGCGATTTCTTCGAGGCTGGCGTCCACTTCGTCTCCCCTGCCCTCAGCGGGCCGGTTCGACCCGAACCGTCCGGCTGGCGCGCTTGCCGTCGGCGGAACGGCTGCGCAGCTCCGCCGCGCCGCCGACGGCGACGGGTCCGGCATAGCGCGTCCACGCGCCGCCCTCGACCCGATATTCGATCGCGGTGCCGGGGAACATGCTGTTCGCTTCGAGCTTGCCGTTCGCGATACGCACGCCCGGCGGCGCGACGCGATAGGCGACGCCGATCTTTTCCAGCATCGGGAGCTGTGCGGTGACGCGCCCCGCGAAATCCTGCCAGCCGGTTTTCAGCTTCGCCGCGTCGACCCGGCGGTCGCCCCATTCATAGCTGGCGCCCGCCTGATAGACGGGGGTCCAGGGTGCGGGCGCCCAGGCGCGTTCGGCGAGCGCAAGCAGGCGCGGGAACAGCATATAATCGACCTGCGCGTCGGTGCGGATCGTCTCGCTCCAGAGCTGCGCCTGCAACCCTGCGACGCGGTGGCCGGGTGCGAGGACGGGCTTGTCCTCGATCGCCTTGCCCTCGGCATGGATGTTGCGGATCGTCGCGGCATTGGCGGGCAGATTGTCGGGCATGAAGCCATAGACCTGATACGGATCGACGCCGCGCGAGGCCCAGTCATAACCGCCCTCGTCGGGATGCGGCGCATAGGGCATGTCGAAATAGCCGAGGTCGGGGATCGACAGCACGACGTCCCAGCCGCGGTTCAGCTGGTCGTGCCCCTCGCGGATCGCGCCGGTGTGCAGCACGCCCCAGATATTGGTCTGCACCATGTGCGGCGCCTTGGGCATCGCCGCGGTTTCGGTGTGACCCATGCCGTCGCTCCAGCCGCCGGTGCGCAGGCCCTTGGCCGCAAGGCTGGCAGTCACGCGCTCGATGAAGCGCGGGGTGAGCTTGCCCGCATCGCCGCCATTCTCGGCGATCATCGCCTTGCACGCCGGCGATTTGATCCACGCGCCCGCGGTCTCGTCGGCGCCGAGGTGGAAGGTTTTGAGCGGCGCACCCGCCTGTTTGTGCATCGCGGCGAGCGCATCGACGACGGTATCGACGAAGCGATAGGTCGCGGGAATGCAGACGTTGAGCGTGTTGTCGCTGTAATTCTGGATGCTGCGATATTCGGTCGTGTCGGCGGGGTCGATCAGGCGATATGCGTCGGCCTCGGCCTTTTTGCCCGCCGCGGTCAGGCGCGCGTGGCGGACCTCCATCGCCTTGATCGCGGCGCGGCTGTGGCCGGGCATGTCGATCGACGGGATCACCTCAATCTGCCGCACTGTCGCCGCCCGAACGATCGCGACATAGTCGGCGGCCGTCAGATAGCCGTTAACGCCGCCCGTGCCGTCGGGACCGGCGCCGAGCTGCGGCAGGATACACGTCTGCTCCGAAGGATCGTGACAGCGTTTCGAGCCGATTTCGGCAAGTTCGGGGAGCGCCGGAATCTCGATCCGCCAGCCTTCGTCCTCGGCGAGATGGAGGTGGAGCTTGTTGAGCTTGTAAGCCGCCATCGCCTCGACGAGCTTCAAAATCTCGTCGCGGCTGTGGAAGTTGCGGCCGAGGTCGATATGGAGACCGCGGAAGCCATATTCGGGCGCATCCTCGACGCGCAGCGGGGTCAGCCTGCCCTTTTCGAACGCCGCCTGCTGCGCGAGCGAGCGCAGGGCGTGGCTCGCGCCGGCGGCATCGTGCGCGGTGATCGCGATCCCCGATGCCTTGGCGTCGAGGACATAACCCTCGGGCTTTGCCACCGCCGCCGGGTCGATACGGATCGCGAGCGGCAATGCGCCTTCGGGCGCGCCGAGCGCTGCCAACGCGGGCGCGACCGCGCTGCGCTCGACCCCGTTCAGCGTCAGCGCGACGCCGCGGGTGAGGTCGACCGGCTTGCCCTTGCCCTGCGCCGCCTTGGCGGGCTTCGGCAGGATGACGACCCCCTTCGCCTCGGGCGCGAGGCGGTCCGCCTGCACGGCGAAGGCGCGCTCGACGGTCAGCCAACGCGTCTTGTCGGCATCGCTCTTGGTCGCGAGCTTCGCCTCGTCGGTCATCGGCGCGACGAAAGGCAAGGTTTCGAGACCGGTGTCGGGATCGATCACCGCGCGGGTCGCCGCGATCGTGCGGGGTTCGAGCCCGTCGGCGACCAGATAGGCGTTGGGCATGCCGAACGCCTTCGAGAAGTTCGAGCCGACGCCCCACAGCTTGATTTCATGCGTCGAACCGGGGCGCAGCGTGGCACCGGGTTTCAGCGTCAGTTGCTGGACGTCGCCGTTGATCAGCCGATGCGTGAAGATATCGCTTTCGACGAGCGGCAGCCGATTGACGAAGCTGAAATAGAGCGCGAGCCCCTTGGGCACATCGGCGGGCAGCGTTTCGGGCACGGTCAGCGTGATCGTCGTAAGGAAACAGCCTTCGATCCCCGCCGGACAGGTCGGGCCGTTGTCGACCATCGTAAGGCGGTAGCCGAGCGTATCGGCGAGGCGGTCGAGCGACGCCTGCGACGGCACCTGCGCTACAACCGCCTGCGGCGCGGCAAGTGCCGCTATCGCCATCGTGATCCACCCCGCAGCCCGCATACCCATTCTCCCGCTCGACAATTTGTATCTAATTTGTCATGCAGTCGGCGGCGGGTCAACGCCTTTCAGATGGGACGGAATTGAAAGGAAAATCGGCAAAATGACAGATATTCGTATTTTTCGCCTCATTACCGCAATCCTGATTGGTTTTACATTAGTATTGTCGTCGGCAACGCACGCGGTCGAACCGCGACGCCCGATTGTGGTCGGCTATCTCGCGGCGTTCAAGGGGCTCGACCTGTCGATCGCGCGCACCGACCTTCCCTCTTTCACCCATTTCAACCTGTCCTTTGCCAATCCCGATGCCGACGGGCGCTTCGTCCGTGACGGGCGGATGACGTGCATGGGCGACGAGACGGGCGCCAACCTGTCGGTCGAGGCGCTGCGGGCAACGGTGGCGCGGCTGCAAGCGAGCGGCGCCAAGGTGCTGATCTCGACCGCGGGCGGCGTCATTCCCGGCTGCTCGGGCGACTGGAAAGCGCTGCTCGCCCCCGAACGCCGCGCCGCGACGGTCGCCGCGCTGGTCGAACTCGCCGACACGCTGGGACTCGACGGTGTCGATATCGACATCGAAGGGCAATTGCTCACCGAGATCGATCGCGCCGGCGACTATACGCCCTTCATCGCCGCGCTGTCGGGGGCCATGAAGGCGCGCGACAAACTGCTGACCTGCGCCACGGCATCCTATGAGGGCGGGATGATACCCGTCGGCTCGATCCCTTATTTCGATCTGGTCAACATCATGTCCTACGACGCGATCGGGCCGAGCTGGGGCGAGGCGGGCGCCGAACACAGCAGCTATGCGATGGCGGTGCGCGACCTCGACCTGTGGCTTTCGCGCGGGGTCGCGCGCGAGCGACTCATTCTCGGCGTGCCCTTTTACGGCTATGGCTTCGGTGGCGAAAAGGCGAATTGGTCCTATCGCGACCTCGTGGCCGCACATGGCCTAAATGCGACCAAAACCGATGTGATCGGCGATCGGTGCGCCGGGTGCCGCTATATTACGCACAACAGCCCGGCGACAATCGAAAGCAAGGCGCGCCTTGCCGCCGAAAAGGCCGGCGGCGTGATGGTTTGGGAGCTGTCTCAGGACAGCCCCGACCACGCGCTGACGAAGGCGATCGGACAAGGGATTTCACGCGAATAATTCGCAACAAGCTTGACGTAAGGATACCAATGCAACACATGCTGCGCTAAGGCTGGTCTTATCGACCGGCTTTGCCGGGGCCATCGGGTGGAGCATCGTCCTTGTCATTGATCGAACGCGTGGGTCCGCTCCAGAAAGACGACCCGACACCGCTTTACCTCCAGCTCCAGAAAATCCTGCGCGACGCGATCGAGGGACAGGTCGTGAAGGCCGAGGAAGCGATCCCGACCGAGCGCGACCTCGCCGAAGAATTCGACGTGTCGCGCATCACGGTGCGCAAGGCGATCGACGGGCTGGTCGGCGACGGCATCGTCACGCGCCGCCGCGGCGCAGGCACCTTCGTCACCCGGCCGCGCGTCGAGAAAAGCTTTTCGAAGCTCACCTCCTTTTCGGAAGACATGGTCTCGCGCGGACGCAAGCCCCACAGCAAATGGGTGAGCAAGACGGCTGGCGCGGTAACGCCCGAAGAGGCGCTGTCGCTCGGCCTCTCGCCGGGGTCGCTCGTCTATCGCTTCCACCGCATCCGCTACGCCGACGACACGTCGATGGCGCTCGAGGTCGCGACGATCCCCGCATATTGCCTGCCGTCGGTCGAGGCCGTCGGCGCGTCGCTTTACGAGGCGCTGGAGGCGGCGGGACATTTGCCCGTCCGCGCGCTCCAGCGGCTGCGCGCGATCGCGGCAACCGCCGAGCAGGCCGAAATGCTGGAGATCGAACCCGGCACGCCCGGCCTGTTCATCGAACGGCGCGGTTTCCTGGCCGATGGGCGCACCGCCGAATTCACCCAAAGCTTCTATCGCGGCGACGCCTATGACGTTGTGGCCGAGCTGAACGGCTGAGCCGGACGACTCAAGATCATCACCGTGTCCCCGCGAAGGCGGGGATCCATCTCCGGTTGGCGCAAGATAACGCGATCGGGTGATGGGCTCCCGCCTTCGCGGGAGCACAGCGGCAAATTAGTTCAACCTTCGTAGAAATTCGATGTGCGGCGGCAGCTCGGCGAGCTGTTCGGCGACGCGGCCGCGCAGCGTTGCGAGGCGCGCGGCGAGTTCGGCATCGGAGAGACCATCGGCGATCGGGTGCCAGCTTTGCGGCCGCACCCCCTGCCCCATCAGGACGGCGTACCAGTTCGTCGGACCGAACAGATCGCCGGGTTCGAAGAGGATATTGCCCGTCGCGCGGAACGCCTCGATCCGCTCGGCGAGCGTATCGGGGATGCCCGCCGCCGCGACGTCGCGCCAGAAGGGCGTATCGTCGCGGCCCGCCAGCGCATAATGCGCGATCACGAAATCGCGGATGGTCCGATATTCGTGCAGCGCGTCGCGATTGAAGCGCGCGACGACATTGGGGTCGATCGCATCGCGCGGCAGCAACGACAGCAGCCGGATGATCGTCGTCTGGATCAGATGGATCGACGTCGATTCCAGCGGTTCGAGGAAACCGCCGGCGAGCCCGATCGCGACGCAATTGCGGCTCCAGATCGCCTTACGATGCCCTGCAACGAAGCGCAGCCGGTTGGCGTCGGCGAGCGGCGCACCGGGCAGGCGCGAACGCAGCAGCGCCTCGGCCTCGTCATGGGAATGATGCGCGCTCGAATAGACATAGCCGTTGCCGTCGCGGTGCTGGAGCGGGATGCGCCATTGCCATCCCGCCTCGCGCGCGGTCGAACGCGTGAAGGGCGACGGGTCGCCCTCGCCCTCCGACGGCATTGCGACCGCGCTGTCGCACGGCAGCCAGTGGCTCCATTGTTCGTAACCCGTTGCCAGCGCGCCTTCGATGAGGAGGCCCCGAAAGCCCGAGCAGTCGACGAAAAGATCGCCGTCGACGATGCGACCATCCTCCAGCGCGAGCGAAGTAATAAAGCCATCCTCGCCATCGAGGCGGACGTCGGCGACCTTGCCCTCGATCCGCACGACGCCCTTGTCCTCGGCATAGGCGCGCAGGAAACGGGCATAGGCGGCGGCGTCGAAATGGACCGCATGATGGACCGGGCCATGGCGCGTCGCGGGCGCGAAGCGCCCTTCGCGCGCGGCCATCGTTTCGAGATTATAGGGACCATGATCGGCATCGCCGCCCGCGGCGAGATGGCGCAGCCAATAGTGGTGGAAATGGATCCCCGACATCTCGATGCCGAGATAGCCGAAGGGATGGAAATAACGGTGGCCTGCCCCGCCCCAGCCTTCGAACTCGATGCCTAGCTTGATCGTTCCATGGGTTGCGCGGAGGAATTCGGCCTGGTCGAGCCGCAGGTAGCGGTTGAATTCGTGGATCGGCGGCACGGTCGCCTCGCCCACGCCGACGGTGCCGATCGCTTCGGATTCGACAAGCTTGATGCTGTGTGATGGCCCCGACAGCGCGCGTCCGAGGGCCGCTGCGGTCATCCAGCCCGCGCTGCCGCCGCCGACGATGACGATGCGCCGTACCGGGCGCCGGCGCGCGCTCATCCGCGGACGCGCCGCAGCGCGTCGGCGTGCGTTTCCATTGCACGGACGTCGCTCGCGACGGCGCGCAGCTGGTGCTGGAATTCGGCCATCAGCTCCTGATCCCCGGTCAACAATGCCTGCGGGTCGAAACTGCGCGGGGTGACGCCATGCCCGGCCATGACGAGCGCCCAGCTGTCCTCGACATGCGCCTCGTGACTATAGTGCGCGAACATGCCGCGCGCGGCGAACAGGTTGATCTTCGACGCAAGTTCGGCGGAGATCGGCGCGGAACGCGCAGCATCCCAGAAAGGCTCGCCGGCGCGGGCGTTCAGGCGGAAATGCTGCGCGGTGAAATCGGCGACACGCGCCCTGGTTCCGGCGAGTTCCTGATTGTAGATATCGGCCTCGGGCATCGCGGCGCGGTCGATGGGCCAGAGCAGGACAAGCTGCGCGATCGCAAGCTGGAGGAGCAGTAGCTCGGCGCCATCGAGCAGCGGGGCATCGCCGGCCGCGGGGCCAATCGCGACGACATTGCCGCTCCACAGACGCGGGCGCAGGGCGCCGGCGACGGCGACCGGCGGTGCGGCCTCGACCGGGCGCCCGAGCGCTGCCGCGAGCGCGGCGGGCGCCTCGGCGTCGGACAATGATGCGCTGTCGTAGGCGAATTCGATAGCGGTGCGGTTCGCGAGCGGGATCAGCGTGATCCACCCGGCAGGATGCGCGGCGACGCGGCTGTAGAGTGGCAGCGGATCGAAGGCGGGCGCCGAGGCACGGACGATGCGATCGCAGAAGCCGGGGCGCGCTTCCGCGCCGCCGTCGACTGCGGCGATCAGCGCGCCGTCGGTGTCGATGAACAGGTCGGCGCCGAGCTGCTCGCCATCGGCAAGGTCGATGCGGTCGAGGGCCGCTCCGCCCCGCTGCGCGACGGCGCCCGCGCCCGCGATGATGCGGATATCCGCCTGCTCGCACGCGGCGCGCAGCAGCTTCGCATATCCGGCGGCGTCGAGATGCCAGCCCCGCTTCACCGCCTGCCGCGTCGCGCTGTCGCGCGGGTCGCCGGTACATCCCTGCTTGGCGGCGGCGGCGGCAAGGCAGAAATCCTCCAGCGCGACGCGGAGCCCCGCGGCGCGCGCGCGCGTCCAGTGCTGGACGAAAGGCAGCGAGGCAAAGGCGCTGCCCGCGTCGCCATAGGCATGGAGGAAGGCGTGATCGCCACCCGACCAGCCGGCGAATTGCTGGCCCATGCCGATCGTCGCGGCGGCGTGGCGGACGAGCATGGCGTCGTCGATACCGAGCAGGCGGTGGAAGGTCGCAAGATCGGGCGGCGCGACCAGCGCCGCGTGGGGGGCAGGCGCATCGCCGGTATCGACCCAGATCACATCGGTGCCGAGCCGGGAATAGGCGCGGCCTATGGCAAGCGCCGCCATCGCCGCCGCAATCCCGCCGCCGAAAACAACGACCCGCTGCACCGAACCGGTCATGGCGCCGGTGCCGGGCAATAGCGCGCGATGAAATCGGCGTGCGACGGAACCGTCGCCGCCGCGTCGGCGATCGTCGCCGCAAGGTTCGATAGCCGCTCCTCGACCGTCGCTGCGGGCAGCACGTCGGCGAGGCGGTCGGCGGCGAGCGGCTCGATCCCCTGCCCGACGAATACGGCCTGCCAGCTCGGCGGACCGAACAGCCCGTCGCGATAGGCCTCGATATAGCCGCGATGGCGGAAGCGCTCGATCTTGCCCGCGAGCGTATCGGGCAGGTCGATCGTAGTCACCCGCTCCCACAGCGGCGCATCGGGCTCGTTCGCGATATAATGGAGGATCAGGAAGTCGCGGATCCGGTCATATTCGACGTCCATCACGCGGTTGAATTCGGCGGGCAAAGCCGGGTCGATCACGCGTTCGGCGGGCATCAGCGTCAGCATGTGCATGATCGCCATCTGGACGAGATAGATGCTGGTCGATTCGAGCGGTTCGAGAAAACCGCCCGCGAGCCCCATCGCGACGCAGTTCTTCGCCCAGGCCGCCTCGCGCTTGCCCGCCTTGAAGCGCAGCACGCGCGGGTCGGCGAGCGCCTCGCCGTCGAGGTTGGCGAGCAGGGTCGCCGCCGCCTCGTCGTCCGAGATGTCGGCGCTCGAATAGACATAGCCGTTGCCGGTGCGGTGCTGGAGCGGGATGCGCCATTGCCATCCGGCCTTGCGCCGCGTCGAGCGCGTATAGGGCGTGAAGTCGGCCGATCGCACTGACGGCACCGCCTGCGCGCTGTCGCACGGCAGCCAGTGCGACCAATCCTCGAGATCGACGCCCAGCGTCCCGCCGAGCAGCAGCGAGCGGAAACCCGAGCAGTCGACGAACATGTCGCCCGCGATGCGGGTGCCCGATGCCAGCTTGACCGCCGCGACGTCGCCGCTTTCGCCATCCTGCTCGACCTCGACGATGCGGCCCTCGACGCGTTCGATCCCGCGCGCCTCGGCCCAGCCGCGCAGATAGCGCGCGTAGAGGAAGGCATCGAGATGATAGGCATAGGCAAAGGCGCTGCGCACGTCGTTCGCGTCGCCGTTCGGCAGCATGAAGCGGTTCTGGAGCGCGGTGACGATCGGGAAACAATAGTCGAAGAGCGATGCCGCGGTGCCGGCGCGGTTCGCGCGGATCCAGTAGCTGAAGAAATCGGCCTCGCCGATCGGACGGCCGAAGGTGCCGAAGGGGTGGATATAGCGGACACCCTCGGCGCCCCAGTTCACGAACTCGATGCCGAGCTTGAAGCTCGCCTGCGTCGCCTTCATGAACTCGACTTCGTCGAGCCCGAGGAAGTCGTTGAAATCCTTCATCTGTGGGAGCGTCGCTTCGCCGACGCCGACCGTCCCGATCTCTTCGGACTCGACAAGGCGAACGCTAAAACGCGCCGGGTCGAGCTTGGCAGCGCACGCCGCGGCGCACATCCACCCCGCGGTCCCGCCGCCGACGATCACCAGTTCGAATTTATCCCCCATGGCGGGTCCAGCTTAGCGCGGAAGAAAGAGGGCGCCAGTCCGATTTGACACGGCTGACGCCCCTTCCCCCTTTTAGAAATTGAGCCGCACACCAAGCTGGTAACGGCGATCGTTCTTGAACCAGGCATTGGGTTTCAGCGTCCCCGCCGAATCCACCTGCTGGTAGAGGACCGTGTCGGTGCCGAGCAGGTTCGTCCCTTCGAGCACGAGCTCGATATTGGCGGCGGCCCGCAAGCGGATCGACGCATCCATGAACGCCGTATCCTTTTGCCAGATCGGCAGGCCGACGCAGCAATCGATGGCGGTCACCAGATATTTCGAACGCCAGTTATAGGCCACGCGCGCCGACAATATGCCCTTTTCATACATGCCGACGAGATTGTAGCTGTGCTTCGAAATGCCTTCGAGCGCATTGGGTTTGACCGCCGACGTATCGTAGCTGATCCCGCCGCCCGACGTCCCGGCGCCGGTTTCGTTAGTCAGGTTGCTCGTCTCGATCCCGTTGTTCTTCACATAGGTGTAGTTGGCCTGCACCCCGAAACCGTCGAACGGCGCCGGCAGGAAGTCGAAGAAGGTCTGGAACGCCACTTCGGCGCCGTAGATGCTCGCGCCCTTGCCATTGAACGGCCGCGAGACACGCACCTCCTCGGTCACACCATTGTTGGTGATGTCGAGAAGGAAGCTGCCCGACTGGATATAATCGTGGAACTTCTTGTAGAAACCCGTCGCGGTGAACGAACTCGACTGCCCGAAATAATATTCGAACGTCAGGTCGAACTGGTCCGCCGTGATCGGTTTGAGCCCCGGATTGCCCGACTGGCCGGTATATTGCCAGTCATAGGCGATCGCATTGCCCTGTGCGTCGCGCGTGACATTGTCGTCCGAAAAATCGTTGAGGTTCGGCGTCAGGCGATTGACTGTCAGGAAGTTGCGAAGCAGCCCGAAATCGGGCCGCGACATCGCCCGCGAATATGCGAAACGCGATACCAGCTTGTCGGTCAGGTCGAACTTGACGTTGAGGCTGGGCAAGGCGTGGAAATGATTGACCTTGGTCGTATCCGCAACGGTCGCGCCATTGCTGAAATCAATCTCTTGCTGGGTCACGACGCAGCCCGACGACGCGGTCGGCCGCGGCGGCGGCCCGGGATCGGTTCCGCGCGTACAGGTCAGCCCCGCCGGCGTGAACGGCACGGGCAGAGTCGTCGCGCCGACCGTATCGTTGCGCGTCCAGATCAGGCGGACGCCGATATTGCCCGAAACGGGAATGCCACCGATCGTCAGGCTGTCGCCGCCGAATTTCGCCATCGCATAGGTCGCGACCGTGCGTTCGCTGACCTTGTGGATTTCGCTGGGCAGGTAACAGCCATAGGATTTTTCGACGGCTTCGCCGGCGCGATAGCCGGCGCCCGAACAGACCGGATAATAATCGCCCACTCCGATCGACGGGCGGCCCAGCGCCGCCGCGAGTTGTTCGCGGTTCTGCAGCATATCCATGTTGAAGAAGGCGAAGCTGTTGTGGTTGATCCGGTTGCCGTCGAAAAAGCCGCCGTCGAACGTGTGCAGCTGATTGCTGCCGGCGGGATAGACCGGCCGGTCGATGTTGAAATAGGGCGCCTGCGTAAAGGTCCAGGTGTTCGAGATATTGGCCCAGTTATAGGCGCCCCAGCGCACCGTCTGGTCCCGATCCGAATAGCGCGCGCCGACCTTGATCGCGTCGAGCCAGCCTGAATCGACGTCATATTCGACGTCGGCGCGGAAGGCGACTTCCTTGCCGTCGCTGTCCTCGGTGTGGTCGGTGACGGCGTAGTAGAAATAATTGTTGGGGTTGTTGAGCCCGCCGTTCGACAGGTTGATATTCTCCGCCTGGTTCGGCAGGAATTCGAGCCGCGGATATTTGCCGGTCAGGTCGACGAAGGTGTCGGCGAAGGTGCGCGCGGTCACCGATGCGTTATAGTTGCTCACGCTCGCGTCGACATATTGGGCGTCGAGCGTCACGCGCACCCGGTCGGCGACGTCCCAGCGGAAATTGACGCCGAAGTCCTGCGTGATCTGCTTGTTGCGAAGCGCATTGGCGGCGGTGTCGACCTGCGGCGCACGCTGCTGCGGGACGCAGCCTTCCCAGCCGTAGCAGCGATTGAAGAAGGCTTCGCCATCCTCGTTGACGCCGAGCCCGAGATTGTCGTTGCCTTCGCCGACATAGGGGCGCGGCGCCGACCACCAGCCGCTGAGGAAATTGCCGTCGTCGTCGAAGGTGAACGGCGCCCGGCCGGTCCCCGGCGCGACCAAAGTCGGGTCGGTGACCAGATAGTCGCTGGGCTGGCCATAGATGCTGAACGCGCTCGAATAGAGCGCATATTCGCGCCAGCTATTGTTATATTGCGACCGGTTATATTGCGCGGTCAATTCCATGTCGCCGTCGTTCGACTGCCACTGGAACGCGCCCGCAACGCCATAACGTTTCCGGTCATATTCATTGTCGCGCATGAAGATGCCGCTCGGGATATATTGCTTGCCCGGCCCGAACACGCCGTCGAAGATCGCCATGCGATCGAACTGGACGCCCTGGCTCGCGGTGATCGAATGCGCGTAGGCGCCGTTGATCAGCAGGCCGATCTCGCCGATCCCCGTCTGCCAGCGGTTCGACAGGATGCCCGAGATTTCGGGCGTCGATTTCTTGGCGATGTCGCCATAGGTGTTCTTGATCGAGAAAGAGATCAGCCGGCCATCCGAATTGAACGGCAGGCGGGTTCGCAGGTTGACCGTACCGGCGATACCGCCTTCGATCATCTCGGCGGTCTGGTTCTTGTAGGTGTCGATGCCGCCGAGCAATTCGGGGGAAATATCCTGCCAGCTGAGCCCGCGCGACGAATTGGCGCTGAACGTGTCGCGGCCGTTGAATTCGGGACGCACCTGGCTGAGGCCGCGGACGATGATGCCCGAAGGCTCGGCCGAGAAATGCGCGGTATCGTCGGTACCCGCGAAGCGGATGACCGTGATGCCGGGAACGCGCTGCAACGCTTCAGCGACCGACTTGTCGGGGAAGGAGCCGATGTCTTCGGCCGTGATCGAATCAACGACCGTATCGGCGTTGCGTTTGCGATTCTGCGCCGATTCAAGATTCTTGCGAATACCCATGACGATGATGTCATTGGGATTTCCCTCGCTTGCCTCAGCCGGAGCGGCAGCTTCCTGCGCCGCGGCGGGAAGGATCATTGCGCTCGCAAGTGCCGTTCCGCAAATACCGTGAAGCAGACCGCGGCGAATCCCGTTTGTCTTGGCAGGCCCCTTAACCATTATGATTTCCCCCATCCAGTCCGGTCCAGATTGCCTTCCCACAATCTCTATAAGACCAATTGCGTCCTTGGAATATTACCAATAGACTACAAATCCAACGCGCTGTCCATTGCAAATTTATGGCAGCGTGAAGATGTTGCCTGAGGGGGCGACGGCGACCGGGGAGGCAAAGCCATGCGTTTGATTTCGCTCGATGTCCTGAGGGGGCTGACCGTCGCCGGGATGATCTTGGTGAATTCGGCGGCCGCGATGAAATATGGCGCAGAGGCGAATGTCGCACCGATCCTGCTGCACGTGAGCTGGGATGGAATCACGCTCGCAGACCTTGTTTTTCCGGGCTTTTTGACGATGGTCGGGATCGCGATCCCCTTTTCGATGCGCGATACGACGCTCGATTCGGCGCAGCGCGGGCATATACTTGGCCGCACCGGACGCCTGCTCCTTCTGGGTTTCATTCTCAGCAACCTTTACTGGTTTACCAGCTTCGCCTCGGGCGAATGGCGCCTGTTCGGCGTGCTCCAGCGAATCGGGCTGGTTTACTGCGCCTGCGCCCTCCTCTTCCTGCTCGTCGGTCCGCGCGCGCGGATGATCGCCATTGCCGCGATTCTGGCGCTTTATTGGCCGCTGGCGCTGCTGCCGTCGCTCGACGGCCTCGCGACCGACATCTGGGTCCGCGGCCATAATTTCATCGCCTCGGTCGACCGGCTGCTGCTCGGCACCCACCTCTATGTTCAGGGGCCCGAAGGCTATGACCCCGAAGGGATTCTCGGCACGCTGCCCGCGATCGCGCAAGGCCTGATCGGCGTCGCGATCGGCGAAATGCTCATTCGCCGCGAAGGCCCAGCTGCGCGGAAGCTCGCGATGGTCGGCGCCGCAATGCTCGTCACCGGCGGCATCTGGAGCCTCGCCTTCCCGATCGTGAAGGATATCTGGTCGAGCAGCTTCGTCCTCGTCACCAGCGGCATCACGATCCTCGCATTGGCCTTGCTCCACCACTGGCTCGACCGCGAGGGCCGCCAGCCCGGCATCGCCGCGACCGCGATGCTGGCCTTCGGCGCCAACGCTATCGCGGCCTATACGCTGCACCAGGTCACCGCGGGCGTCGTCACCTGGGACCTGTTGCTGCTGCCGTTCCGCGCGCTGCGCGAAACGCTCGGCGATCCGGTCGCGTCGCTGCTGCCGATCCTCGTCTACATGTTGCTGATCTGGGGCGCGATGGAGTGGCTGCGCCGCAAGAATTGGATCATCAAAATCTGATCGCGCAAACATACCTCTTGATGAGACATATATAACCTATATAGTACCAATATGACGAACGCCGTATCGGGCGCTCGACCGGAGACGATGAATGATGCTGAACGCCGCAACAGACGGACGACAGACGCTGATGGAGCAGGAAGCGGGCGAGGCAGCACGGGTGGTGGCGAATATGCTCGCCGCGAATCGCGACGCGTTCGCCGCGATCGGCCGGCGGCTTCGCGCATCGCCCCCCGCAGCGGTCGTCACCTGCGCGCGCGGATCGTCGGACCATGCCGCAACCTATGCCAAATATCTGATCGAGACGATGACGGGGACGCCGACCGCTTCGGCCGCGCTGTCGATCGCGTCGCTCTATGACGCACCCGCCGTCGCCGGGAACCGGCTGTGCCTCGCCGTGTCGCAGTCGGGCAAGAGCCCCGACCTGCTGGCGGCGGTCGGGCAGCAGCGCGATGCCGGCGCCTTCGTCGTCGCGCTGGTCAACGCCGAAGGGTCGCCGCTCGCCAGCCTCGCCGATGTGGTCATCCCGCTTTCGGCCGGTGTCGAACGGTCGGTCGCGGCGACCAAATCCTATATCGCCTCGCTCGCGGCGATCGCCGCGCTCGTCGCGGCCTGGGCCGGGGATGAGCCGCTCGACGCCGCGCTGACCGCCCTGCCCGGCCAACTCGCACAAGCGTTCGCGCTCGACTGGTCGCCCGCGGTTGCCGCCTTTCGGGACGCGACGAACCTCTTCGTCCTTGGCCGCGGTTACGGGCTGGGCGCCGCGCAGGAAGCGGCGCTCAAATTCAAGGAGACCTCGGGGCTCCACGCCGAAAGCTTCAGCGCGGCCGAAGTCCGCCACGGCCCGATGGCAATCGTCGGCGATGCTTTTCATGTCCTGGCATTCGGCGGATCGGACCGCGCGGCCGCCGGCGTTCGCGGCGTTGCCGACGAGTTCCGGGGCCGCGGCGCGACCGTCCTGCTTGCCGATCCCGACGGCGGCGACCTGCCCGCGATGGCCGCCCATCCGGCGATCGAGCCGATCCTGATGATCCAGAGCTTTTACCGCATGGCGAGTGCGCTCGCACTGGCGCGGGGCCACAACCCCGACTCGCCTCCGCATCTCAACAAGGTTACCGAGACGCTATGATCTTTCGTTTCCACAACGGGCGGGTCGCGCTGCCGACCGGTGCCGTCGGCGCGGTCGATATCGCCATCGCCGACGGCATCGTTTCCGCCGTTTCGACCGCCGGCGACGCGCCGGTGGATCGCGAGATCGATCTGGGCGGCGGGTGGCTGCTGCCCGGCTTCGTCGATACGCAGGTCAATGGCGGCGGCGGCGTGCTGTTCAACGACCAGGTCGACGTCGCCGCGATCGCGGCGATCGGCGAAGCGCATGCGCAGTTCGGCACGACGGCGTTCCTTCCGACCCTGATCAGCGACACGCCGGCGCAGATCGCCGCGGCGCTCGCAGCGGTCGACGCCGCGGTCGAACAGGGCGTGCCCGGGGTGGTCGGCATCCATATCGAAGGGCCGTTTATCAACGAGGTAAAGCGCGGCATTCACGAAGCGCACCGTATCCGTCGCCTCGATGCCGATATATTGGCGACGCTGATCGCGCCACATCGCGGGCGCGTGATGCTGACGCTCGCGCCCGAATTGTGCGACGAAGCGGATATCCGCACGCTTGTCCGTCATGGTGTGATCGTCAGCGCGGGGCACAGCGACGCGACCTATGACGAGGCGCAGCGCGCGATCGCCGCCGGGCTGTCGGGCTTTACCCATTTGTTCAACGCCATGTCGCCGCTGCATCACCGCAATCCGGGCGCGGTCGGCGCAGCGTTCGATTCCGATAGCTGGTGCGGGCTGATAGTCGACGACGTCCACCTGCACCCGGCCGTCGTGCGCCTTGCGGTGACGGCCAAGGGCAAGGAGCGCATCATGCTCGTCACCGACGCGATGCCGAGCGTCGGCACCGACGTCAGCGAGTTCACGCTGCAGGGCAAGCGGATCGCGGTGAAGGACGGCGTCTGTATTTTCGAGGACGGCACGCTCGCGGGCACGCATCTCGACATGGCGTCGGCGCTGCGCAAGACGGTCGAGGTTACGCGCCTCTCCGTCCCCGATGTGTCGATCATGGCGAGCGCGACGCCCGCCGCCTTCCTGTCGCTCGCGGATCGCATCGGCGCGATCACACCGGGGCAGCGCGCCGACTGGGTTTGGCTCGACTCCGACCTCATGCCGCGCGCTACGTGGATCGGCGGGCGAGCCATTTCCGAACCGACAGCGGGACTGGCTCAAGCCGCACAGGGATAAACGAGCCGCACGACAGAAGCGGCCGAAGTTTTGGGGATTTATCGATGGGTCTGATCATCACCTCTCCGCTCCGAGGGTGGGCGACGACGTTGGACGAAGTGCCCGATCCGGTCTTTGCCCAGCGGATGATGGGTGACGGCGTCGCCATCCAGCCGCTCGGCGATACCGTCGTCGCGCCGTTCGACGGCGAGATCGTCACGCTCCACGAGGCGGGCCACGCAATCTCCTTGCGCAGCGCCGAGGGCGCGGAAGTGCTGATCCACATCGGGCTCGATACGGTGATGCTGAAAGGCGAAGGCTTCTCCCCGCTCGTCGCCATCGGCCAGACCGTATCGCGCGGCGACCCGCTGATCCGCTTCGACCTCGACGCCGTTGCGCAGGCGGCAACCAGCCTGATCACCCCGGTGATCGTGACCAACGCCGAGGCTTTTGCGATCAGCCGCCGCACCACCGACAGCGCGATCGGCGCGTGCGAAGCGCTGATGACGCTCGTCCCTGTCCAGGCCGAAACGCGCCGACGGTCGGACGACGGGACGATGGTGGAACAGGCAGTGACGCTGTCGCTGCCGCACGGCATCCATGCGCGTCCCGCCGCGCGGATCGGCGAGGCGGCACGGCAGTTCGAGGCCGAGGTCCATCTGGTCCGCGGCGACAAACGCGGCGATGCACGCAGCACGGTCGCGCTGCTCGCGCTCGGCACGACATTCGGCGACGAGATTGTCGTGCAGGCGCGCGGCGACGATGCCGAAGCAGCCCTTGCGGCAATTGCAGCGTTGCTCGCGACCGACATGGGCGAAGGCGCGCCCGTAGTCGCAACGCCCGCCGCGTCCGCCCCTGCGGCATCGCTGGAAGCGGGACAAATCGGCGGCGTGATCGCGTCGCCCGGCCTTGCGATGGGTCCGGCGGCAAGGCTGCGGCAGGCGGACATCGCGGTTGCCCGCGACGGAACGGGCCCCGTCGAGGAGCGCGCGGCATTGATCGCGGCACGCAGTGAGGTTCGCGCGAGCATCGCGGCGCGGGCCGACGAAGCCGGCGGCGGCGTCGCTGCGGTGATGCAGGCGCATCTCGCGCTGATCGACGATCCCGAGCTGCTCGCGGCGGCCGAAAAGCGGATCGCCGGCGGGAATAGCGCGGGCTTTGCATGGCGCGGTGCGATCCACGACCAGATCGACGCGATCCGCGCGACGGGCAATGCCCATCTGATCGAACGCATCGACGACCTGATCGATATCGAACGGCAATTGCTCGCGGTGCTGACCGGCACATCGCTGAACGGCGCGAATATCCCGGTGGGCGCGATCGTCGTGGCCGAGGATCTGTTGCCGTCGCAGCTGGTGACGCTCGCTGCGGCGAAACCCGCAGGCATCTGCCTCGTGCGCGGCGGCCCAACCTCGCACGTCGCGATCCTTTGCGCGGGCATGGGCTTGCCCGCGCTGGTGGCGATGGGCGATGCGCTCGACGCGGTCGACGACGATCTGCCGCTGCTGCTCGACGCCGAGTTGGGTCATGTCACGCTGGCCCCGTCGGCCGCCGATACCGATGTCTTTGCCGCACGGCTCGCCAAGCGCGACGCCCGCCGCGCCGCCGCACAGGCGGCGGCGAACAACGCGTGCCACAGCGCCGACGGCACACGCATCGAAATCTTCGCCAATGTCGGCAGCGTCGACGAAGCGCAGACCGCCGCAAAACAGGGTGCCGAAGGATCGGGTCTCGTCCGCAGCGAATTCCTGTTCCTCGATCGCGAGACAGCGCCGTCGGAAGACGAGCAGCTCGCCGCCTATCAGGGGATTGCCGAGGCGCTCGCGGGCAAGCCGGTGATCGTCCGCCTGCTCGATATCGGCGGCGACAAACCCGCAGCCTATATCCCGATCGATGCCGAGGAAAATCCGGCGCTCGGCCAGCGCGGCATCCGCGTCGCGCTGGCCCGCCCCGACCTGCTCGACACCCAGCTTCGCGCGATCCTGCGCGTCGAACCCGCCGGTTCGTGCAAGATCATGATCCCGATGGTCGCAAGCGTCGACGAGCTCAGGCAGGTGCGTGCACGCGTCGACCGGCTGCGCGCCGACATGGGAATAACCGTCCCGGTCGAGCTCGGCGTCATGGTCGAAACCCCCGCCGCCGCGATGACCGCGGACCTGCTCGCCGCCGAGGCCGATTTCCTGTCGATCGGAACCAACGACCTGACCCAATATGTGCTCGCGATGGATCGTGGAAATCCGGCAGTCGCAGCAGGCGTCGATGCAATGCACCCTGCAGTCCTCCGCATGATCGGCGAGACCTGCCGCCTTGCCGCCATTCATGATCGCTGGGTCGGCGTCTGCGGCGGCCTCGCCTCCGACCCTGCAGCGCTGCCGATCCTCGTCGGGCTGGGTGTGGCCGAATTGTCGGCGGTGCCGAGTTTTGTGGCCGAAGCGAAGCAGATTGTGCGTGGCCTGACCCTGATTGAGGCACGCGCGCACGCCGAACTCGCGCTGCAATGCAAATCGGCGGCCGAAGTACGCGCGCTCGCCCGCGCATTCGAGGAGACACGGCGATGAGAAAAATTCTCGAAACGCTTCAGCCGCTCGGGCGCGCGCTGATGCTGCCGATCGCGGTGCTGCCGATCGCCGGCCTGCTGCTGCGCGTCGGCCAGCCCGACCTGCTCGACATCGCCTTCATCTCGGCGGCGGGCGCCGCGATTTTCGACAATCTCGGCATATTGTTCGCAATCGGTGTCGCGGTCGGCTTTGCGCGCGACGGCAATGGCGCCGCGGCGCTCGCGGGTGTCACCTGCTACCTTGTCACGACGACCGGCGCGCAGACCTTCATGGTCGCGCCGCCCGATGTCGCCGCCGGCCTGCCCGACGCGGCCGCGGCGCTGGCGGCGAAGAATTGGGCGCTCACCCAGATCGACAAGCTCGAGGTCCCGATCGGCATATTGTCGGGGCTGATCGGCGGCAATTTCTACAACCGCTTCGCGACGATCGCACTGCCCGAATATCTCGCCTTCTTCGGCGGCCGGCGCTTCGTGCCGATCGCGAGCGGGATCGCCGGGCTGCTGCTCGCCGCCGTGATCGGTTATGGCTTTGCGCATATCAGCGGCGCGATCGACGCCGCGAGCCGCACCGTGGTCGAAAGCGGCGGCGCCGGCCTGTTCGTCTATGGCGTGCTCAACCGGCTGCTGATCGTCACCGGGCTGCACCATATCATCAACAACGCCGCCTGGTTCGTGGTCGGCGATTTTGCCGGCGCGACGGGCGATCTTCGCCGTTTCTTCGCGGGCGATCCCAATGCCGGCGCGTTCATGTCGGGCTTTTTCCCGGTGATGATGTTCGGCCTGCCCGCGGCGTGCCTCGCCATGTATCATGAGGCGCGGCCCGAGCGGAAAAAGGCCGTGGCCGGCATGCTGTTCAGCCTTGCCTTCACCAGCTTCCTGACGGGGGTGACCGAACCGATCGAGTTCACCTTCATGTTCGTCGCGCCGCTGCTCTACGCGATCCACGCGCTGCTCACCGGCGCGTCGATGGCGCTGATGAACGCGCTCGACGTCAAGCTAGGCTTCGGCTTTTCGGCGGGCTTGTTCGACTATGTGCTGAACTACAGCCTGGCCACCCGCCCGTGGATGCTTCTGCCGATCGGTGCCGTCTATGCCCTGCTCTATTACGGTCTCTTCCGCTTCTTTATCCGCCGGTTCGACCTGAGCACGCCCGGACGCGAGAAAGGCGCGGTCGGCGAAATATCGGCCGCGGCAGCGGGAAGCGCGCGCGGCGATGCGTTCGTGGCCGCGCTGGGCGGTGCGGCCAATCTGGTGAGCGTCGACGCCTGCACGACGCGGCTTCGCCTGATTGTCGCCGACCAGAAGGCGGTCGACGATGCGGCGCTGTCGGCGCTGGGTGCGCGCGGGATCATCCGGCCGTCGGAAAATGCGGCGCAGGTCGTGCTCGGCCCGGTCGCCGACCTCGTCGCCGAAGAGATTCGCGGCGCGCTGGCAAGCGGCGGCGCGGCGGCTGTCCCCACGCAGGCTCGAAAGAAGGCCACGCGCGACGCGCCGCTACCCGCCAACATCCTCTATGCGCTGGGCGGGGGCGGCAATGTCCGCAGCGTCACCGCGCTCCATGGGCGGTTTCGCGTCGAGATCGTCGATCGCGACGAGATCGTCGACGACCGGCTCGCGCAGCTGACGCGCGGCGTCGCCTATCCGCACCCCGGCGTCTGCCACATCCTGATCTGAACGGGGCGGCGGTCTTCCCGCCGCTTGCCCCCGGCGCCCGCCGTGACCCTGTCCAAGGGCCGGCGGGCGTCGCAATCTCATTCGGCGGGCGGAACCGCGCCGCGCGGCCGTTGCCGATAGACGCGGACATGCTCGATCTCGAACCGGACCGGGAAGATCGCATCGTCGACCTCGCCGCCCATCGCGCCGCCGACCGCGAGATTGAGCAGCAGATATTGCGGCTGGTCGAACGGCCATTGCGCAGTGCCCGTCCCGGCATTGGCATAGCGATGATAGGGTTTGCCATCGACGGCGAAACGGATCTCGCGCGGGGTCCAGAGCATCTGATAATCGTGGAAGGCGTCGCACGCGTCGTCGACCCGCGCCTGGCCGCCGTTGCCGAACGTCCCTGCGGTCGAGCGGTTGTGGATCGTGCCGAATATATCGCCCGGCGTCTTGCCGACATGTTCCATGATGTCGATCTCGCCGCCGTCGGGCCAGGGTGCATTGGCGCCGAGCGTCCAGATCGCAGGCCAGCTGCCCTTGCCGCACGGCAGCTTCGCGCGCACCTCGATCAGGCCATAGGTGAATTCGGCCTTGCCCTTGGTGATCAGCCGCGCCGAGGTATAGCCCTGTCCGCCATGATCGGCGCGGTCGGCGAGTGTTTCCCTGCGCGCGGTGATGATCAGCCTGCCGCCTTCGACCCGCGCGTTTTCGGGGCGGTCGGCGGCGTAATATTGCAGTTCCTTGTTGTACCAGCCCGCCTTGTTCGCATGGGTGTCCCAGCTCCATTTGGCGGGATCGGGCGGTCCGTCGGTGTCGAATTCGTCGGACCAGACGAGGTCAAAACTGCCCTTTGCCGTTTCCTGCGCGGAAGTTGTCGAAGGTGCCGCGCAGAGCAGCATGATCGAACATCGCATCACCAACCGCATCGCCGTTCCCCCTTCGGTAAATTGGTATTAGATTGATATCTTACTTGTCATTATAAGATCATGCAATCGAGTCGTTGGGGGAGACGCATGATGACCAAATTCCGCACCGCTTTGCTGGCTGTCGCCATCGCCCTTGCCGCTGCGCCGGCATCGGCCGAGGAGGAAGCCGGCGCGCCGCATATGCTCAACGAGCCGACCGCGGGCTGGACCGTCTATGGCCCCGGCCAGACGCACAAGGCACGCAAGGACGGCGCGGTACAGGGCGGCAGCGCGATGCGCGTGATCATCACTGCCAAGCCGGCCAACCCGTGGGACATCGGCGCGTCGGTGCCGATCAGGGACGCCATTGCCAAGGGCGACAAGCTGATCCTCGCGCTCTGGGTCCGGCTCGCGGAAGGTGCCGCCGGCGACCCCGCCGAGCTTGGCGCCGCAATCCAGCAGAATAGCGCGCCCTATGCGCCGATCGTCGCCGGACGCGTCGCGATCACGGGCGAATGGAAGCTCGTGCACATCAAGGGCATCGCCGCCGAGGCCCATCCGGCGGGCAAGGCCAATGTCGCGCTGACGCTGGGCGACGCCGCGCGCACGATCGACCTCGGCCCCGCCTTCGTGATGAAAGCCGACTAGTCCCAATCGAGCGCGCCCTTTTTCCATTCATAGACGAATCCGATCGTCAGGATGGTGAGGAACAGCATCATCGCGCCCCATGCCTCCCACCCCAGATCGTCGACGACGACCGCCCAGGGGAAGAGGAAGGCGGCCTCGAGGTCGAAGACGATGAAGAGGATCGCGACGAGATAGAAGCGGACGTCGAACGGCTTTCGCGGCGCTTCGAACGCCGGGAAGCCGCATTCATATTCGGAGAGCTTCTCGCTGTCCGGCGCATGCGTCCCGGTCAGGCGCGACACCGCCATCGGCAGCAGGAGGAACAGCGACGACAAGATCAGCGCGACGCCCATGAAGATGAGGATCGGCAGATATTCGGTCAGCATCGCGGGGACCGCGAGCGTAGACGCAGCGGCAACGGGTTCGGGGGATTCGGGGCGCACGGCGGCCTCCTTCGAAGGTCGCCGGGCCGTCCCGGACCTGTGCCGGCGCGCGATCACGCGCCGGGGAGGACGTGGCCCCGCTTGCGATGGGCGCCGATCAGGCGGGCGACGACAGCTTCATCAGCAACAGCCCGCTGACGATCAGCAGCGCCGCGACGATGCGCGTCGCATTCGCCTGTTCGCCGAGGACGAAGATGCCGACAAGAAAGGCGCCGATCGCGCCGATCCCCGTCCAGATCGTATAGGCGGTGCCGAGCGGCAGCGATTTCATCGACAACGACAGCAGCGCGAAACTCACGATCATCGCGGCGATGGTGACGGCGGTCGGGCCGGGGCGCGTGAAGCCGTCCGACTGTTTCATCGCAAACGCCCATATGATTTCGAAAATTCCGGCAATCGTCAGATAGATCCAGGCCATGACAGCCTCCTTCCAAAGGCTGCCGGGCCGTCCCGGACTTGAAAACCCGCGGGGTGCGCGAGCGAGGACGTGGCCTCTTTCGGTTGCGGCGCCCCGATATCAGTCAGGAGGCCAAGACGCAAGGAGAGCCCCCGAACTGGCGTTGCCGCGGCGATTGTCTTAGCGAATTTGCCGCTTTTCGAGCTTCCGCGCGAGCGTCCGCCGGTGCATGCCGAGGCGGCGGGCGGTTTCGGAAATATTGAACCCGGTTTCGACGAGCGTCTGGTGGATATGTTCCCATTCGACGGTCTTGATCGACGACTGGCGGCCATCGAGCGGGGTTTCGGGATTGCCCTCGGCGCGGTCGAACGCCGCCTCGATATCGTCGGTGTTCGAAGGCTTGGCGAGATAATAGGAGGCGCCGAGCTTGATCGCCTCGACCGCGGTCGCGATACTGGCAAAACCGGTGAGCACGACGATCCGCATCGTCGCATCGGCGGCGCGCAGCGTCTGCACGCAGGCCAGCCCCGAGGCGGCGCCGAGTTTCAGGTCGACGACCGCATAGCCCGGCCGGAAAGCGACCAGCAGCTCACCCATTTCTTCGGGACTGTGCGCGACCTCGACCACGTAGCCGCGCCGTTCGAACGAGCGCTTGAGCGTCCGTGCGAACGCCTCGTCATCCTCGACGATCAGCAAGTGCCGCTGCTTGTTCATGCCGCTTCTCCACCCGGGCTCGCAAGTGCCGAAACGGGCAGGAAAATCCGGACCAGCGCGCCGCCGGCGTCGCGGTTCGACACGCTGGCGCCGCCGCCCATTTTCCGCAGCACATTGACGAGCAGGAACAGGCCGAGCCCGCCGCCGGGCCGCCCCTTCGTCGAACGATAGGGCTGGCCGAAATTTTCGAGCATCTCGTCGCTGAAACCGGGGCCGCGATCGGCAATCTCGATCACCAGCATGTCACCGTCGCGCGAGGTCGTGAAGCTGGTCCAGTCGGGCGACACCTCGGCCGCATTGTCGAGCACATTGCCGATTACCTGTCGCAGCGCGGGGTCCGACACGATCGCGATATCGGCGCCGAAACGGTCGTTGAATTCGACCGTGCCGGGGCGCCGCACCGCACGCGTGTGCGCGACGATTTCGTTGAACGCGGCGCGCATCGTCGTGAGCTGCGGCGCCTCGCCACGCGCTTCGCCCGCCGACATCAAAATGCCGCCGACGATCGCCTTGCAGCGCTGGACCGCGGTGTCCATGTCGGCGAGGTCTTCCTGCAATTCACGGTCGTCCTTCAGCCGCGGCGCCGCCTTCCAGTCGCCGATCAGCACCGACAGCGTCGACAGCGGCGTCCCCAGTTCGTGCGCCGCGCCCGATGCGAGCAGCCCCATGCGGACGATATGATCCTCCTCGGCCGCGCGCTGGCGGCTGGTCGCGAGCGCGGCGTCGCTGTCGCGCAGATTGCGGCTTATCCGCGTGACGAAGGCGACGAGCAGCACCGCGATCAGCAGGAAACAGACGAAGCTGCCCTGCAGATAGAGCTTCATCGGGTCGGCCGCATAAGGGGGCGGCAGCACAAGCGGCGTCGGATCGACGCGCAGCGCGGCGAGCGCGGCGAGCGCCGCCGCGACGATCGCCCACGACGAGCGCGGCGTGAGCAGGATCGCACCGATCACGACCTGCAACAGGAAGAGCGAGGCAAAGGGGTTTTCGAGGCCACCGCTGTGGTGAAGCTGCCAGCCGAGCGCCGCGACGTCGAAGAGCAGGACGGCGGTGAGTTCGGCATTGGTCACCGCGCGCCCGCGGCGCAGCGCCGCGATGCTGGCGAAGTTGATCGCGATCAGCACGAGGATCGCCGCCAGCAAGGGAGCGCGCGGCAGCGAAATGCCCATCGGTCCGCTGACGATGCCGATCGTCGCCAGCTGCCCGCCGACCGCCAGCCAGCGCAGCTGGATCAGCAGCGTCATGTTGCGGCGCCCGGCAGGAGCGCGGGCGGGCGTCGCCGGCAGGATCGTCGGGTGCGTCATCAGTCCCGGATACGCCACAGACGCCAGGCAAAAAAGAGGCTGAGCGCAGAGAGCGCGAACCAGGTCAGCGCGTAGACGAGATGATTGTCGGGAAAGCGGACGACGGTCAGCCCGCCGACCGGATAGCCGCCGGGGTTCGCCTGGGCATCGGCGTCGATAAAATAGGGCGCCGTGCGCCCCAGCCCGCGTGCCTTGGCGATTGCCGCGACGTCGCGCGAGAACCAGCGATCGGCCGCGGGATCGTTCCAGCGGAGGAAGGCGCCGCCCGGTTCTGTGACGCGGAGGAGACCGGTGACGGTCACCGGGCCCGCGACGTTGCCCGCCGCGCGCGCCGCCGCGTCGCGCCGGTCCTTGGGCACGAAGCCGCGATTGACGAGCAAGGTGAAGCCCGGCGTTTCGAGCGGTGTGACCACCCAATAGCCCGGCCCGCGATCGGTCACCGCCTGGACCAGCGTCTCGCGGTCGTGGCGGAACAGGCCCGTCGCGGTCACGCGGCGATAGGCGTCCTGCCTTGCGCCCATCCGTTTCCAGCCGTCCGGCCCCGGCGCGGCGACGGGTTCGGCGTCGATGCGCTCCGCGACCGCCGCGACCAGCTCATGCTTCCACACGCGCCGTTCGAGCTGCCAGACGCCGAGCGCCGCGAGCGCCGCGGCCGCAACCAGCGCCGCGGCGGCGAAGGCCGCGCGGCGGGTGCGTGTCACGGAATCTGGCTCGCCGTCTGGCTCGTCGGTTCGTGCGGCATCGGCATCATGTTGGTGTTGAGATGGTGCATCACCCACAGCGAGCCCGCGAGCATGATGACGACGACGATCACGGTGAAGATCAGCGAGGTCAGCGACCAGCCGCCCTCGGCCTTCGGCGTCATATGGAGGAAGAAGACCATGTGGACGACGATCTGGACCACGGCGAAACCCATGATGATCGCGCCGGTTGCGCCGGCGCTCAATGGCATCGTCATCACCAGCCAGAAGGGAATGGCGGTCAGGATCACCGACAGCACGAAGCCGATGACATAGTCGCGCATCGTAGCGTGCGGCATCTCGATCTCGTGGTGCGCGTCGTGCGCGTGCGTATCGTGGCTCACCGCAGCACTCCCATCAGATAGACAAAGGTGAAGACGCCGATCCACACGACGTCGAGGAAGTGCCAGAACATCGAAAGGCACATCACGCGGCGCTTGTTCGCGGCGATCAGCCCGTGCTTCGAGAGCTGGAACATCAGCGTGACGAGCCAGACGATGCCGAAGGTGACGTGGAGCCCGTGCGTGCCGACCAGCGTGAAGAAGCTCGACAGGAAGGCGCTGCGCTGCGGCGTCGCGCCGATTTCGATCAGGTGGTGGAATTCGTAAAGCTCGATCCCGAGGAAGGCGAGCCCGAACAGGCCGGTGATCGCGAGCTAGAGCTGCACGCCCTTCACCTTGCCCTGCTGCATCTGGAGCACCGCAAAGCCGTAAGTGATCGACGAGAAGAGCAGCATCGCGGTGTTGAGCGCGATCAGTTTGAGGTCGAACAGATCCTTCGGCGCCGGCCCCGCGGCATAGCTGCCACCGAGCACGGCGTAGCAGGCAAAGAGGATCGCGAAGATGAGGCAGTCGCTCATCAGGTAGATCCAGAAGCCCAGCATCGTGCTGTGCCCTTCGGGATGCGCATGCTCGTCGAGGTCGTAGAACTGGACGGGTTCGTCCGCGGCGATGGTCTTGGCACTCATCGGATCAGGCTCCGGCCGCCAGCTGGCGGGTCCGCGCGTCCTCGACCGCGGTGACCGTGGCCGCCGGGATGTCGAAATCGCGCTTGTAGTTGAAGGTGTGATAGATCGCGCCGGCGATCGTCGCGACGAAGCTCAAAGCGACGAGCCACCAGATATGCCAGACGAGCGCAAAGCCCATGACGAGGCAGAAGCCCGACAGGATCATCCCCGTACCGGTGTTGCTCGGCATATGGATGTCGCGATAGCCATCGACGGGACGCTGATGCCCGCGCGACTTCATGTCGTACCAGGCGTCGAGGTCGTGGATCACCGGCGTGAAGGCGAAATTATAGTCGGGCGGCGGCGAACTGGTCGCCCATTCGAGCGTGCGGCCGTCCCATGGATCGCCGCCCGTCATGTCGCGCAATTCCTTGCGGCGCCAGATGCTCACCGCAAACTGGACCAGCATCGCACCGATGCCCGCCGCGACGATCAGCGCGCCGATGCCGGCAATCACGAACCAGATTTGCAGGCTCGGGTCGTCGAACACGCGCATGCGCCGCGTCACGCCCATCAGGCCGAGGATATAGAGCGGCGTGAAGGCGACCCAGAAACCGACGACCCAGCACCAGAAGCTGACCTTGCCCCAGAAAACGTCGAGCTTGTAACCGAACGCCTTGGGCCACCAGTAATTGATCGCCGCGAACAGGCCGAACAAGACGCCGCCAATGATCACGTTATGGAAGTGGGCGATCAGGAACAGCGAGTTGTGCAGCACGAAGTCGGCGGGCGGCACCGCGAGCAGCACGCCGGTCATGCCGCCGATGACGAAGGTCAGCATGAAGGCGATCGTCCACATCATCGGAAGTTCGAAGCGGATGCGGCCGCGATACATGGTGAAGAGCCAGTTGAAGAGCTTGGCCCCCGTGGGGATCGAGATCACCATCGTCGTGATGCCGAAGAAGCTGTTGACGCTGGCGCCCGATCCCATGGTGAAGAAGTGGTGCAGCCATACGATGTACGACAGGATGGTGATGCACACCGTCGCATAGACCATCGAGGTATAACCGAAGAGCCTTTTGCCCGAGAAGGTCGAGGTGACTTCGGAGAAGACGCCGAACAGCGGCAGCACGAGGATGTAAACCTCGGGATGGCCCCAGATCCAGATCAGGTTCACATACATCATCGGCGATCCGCCGAGATCGTTGGTGAAGAAATTGGTGCCGACATAGCGGTCAAGGCTCAAAAGCACGAGCGTCGCGGTGAGGATCGGGAAGCTGGCGACGATCAGGATGTTCGAGCAGAGCGAGGTCCAGGTGAAGACGGGCATCTTCATCAGCCCCATGCCCGGCGCGCGCAGCTTCAGGATCGTGACGACCAGGTTGATCCCCGACAGGGTAGTGCCGACGCCGGCTATCTGCAGGCCCCAGATATAATAGTCGACGCCGACATTCGGACTGTAAGCGATCCCCGACAAAGGCGGATAGGCGAGCCAGCCGGTCTGGGCATATTCGCCGACGAACAGCGAGATCATCGTCAGCACCGCGCCCGACGTCGTCATCCAGAAGCTGAAATTGTTGAGGAAAGGAAAGCTGACGTCGCGCGCGCCGATCTGCAGCGGCACGACATAGTTCATCAGGCCGGTGATGAACGGCATCGCGACGAAGAAGATCATGATCACGCCGTGCGCGGTGAACACCTGGTCATAATGGTGCGGGGTCAGATAACCCTCGGATCCGCCGAACGCCATCGCCTGCTGCAACCGCATCATGATCGCGTCGGCAAAACCGCGCAGGAACATGATGAGGCCGAGGATCATGTACATGATCCCGATGCGCTTGTGGTCGACGGTGGTGAACCATTCCTTCCACAAATAACCCCAGAGGCGGAATTTGGTGATCAGGCCGAGCACGGCGATGCCGCCAAGGACGACGCCGATGAAGGTGACGACGAGGATCGGCTCGTGCAGCGGCAGCGCCTCGAGCGACAGCTTGCCGAGGATCGGACCGGTTTCGGGTGCGGGATGCGGGATGGTCATGGTGATCTCGGGCTTCTTCAGGACAGCGGGCGTTCGGCGGCGGCGGGTGCACGCAGCGCCGTGCGTTCAGGCTTGGACGGGTGCGGAAGCCCCTCGCCCTTCAGTTTCTCGGGCGCGACCGGCGCCGCGTCGGGGCGGTCGTTCGACATCACCGGCGAGCTGCAGAGCGCGGCGACATAGCGCATGCTCCAGCGCGCGGCGTCGACGGTGCCGCGCGCGGCGAACTTGTCATAGGTGACCTGCCGGACATTGCCGATGCCCGCGATGCCCGCGCCGCCCGCGGCATCGAGCGCCATCATGTCGTGCATGCACATCTTGCCGGGCTCGACGCACATGTTGACGACCGCGTCGAACAGTTGCGGGTCGCTCGCGGCGAAGCGGCGTACGGGTTCCTTGTGTGTCGGCTTTTCGAGTTTCAGATAGGCATCGCGGCTGAGGTCGCCTTCGGCCGACGCCTTGGTTGCCGCGACCCATTTGTCGAACTCGCCCGCGGGCAGGCTCTTCACCGCGAAGCGCATGTTCGAAAAGCCCCAGCCCGAATAATTGGCCGAGAAGCCTTCGTAATTGCCGGTCTTGTCGAACACGCCGTGCAGCTTGGTTTCCATGCCGGGCATCGCGTAGATCTGCCCCGCGAGTGCGGGCACGTAAAAGCTGTTCATCACCGACGAGGAGGAGATGCGGAAGCGGACCGGCCGGTTCACTGGCAAGGCCAGCTCGTTCACCGTCGCGACCCCCTGTTCGGGGTAGATGAACAGCCATTTCCAGTCGAGCGCGACGACCTGCACGTCGAGCGGCTTGACCTCCGCCGCGACGGGCTGGCCGGGGCCGGTGCGCGCGAGCGGGCGATAGGGATCGAGCAGGTGCGTCGCGACCCACGTTACCGCGCCGAGGCAGATGATGATGAGCAGCGGCGCCGACCAGATGACGAGCTCGAGCTGCGTCGAATGGTCCCAGTCGGGCTTGTAGGTCGCCTCCTTGTTCGACGCGCGATATTTCCACGCGAAGAAGATCGTCAGCGCCATCACCGGCACGATGATCAGCAGCATCAGCACGGTCGACAGGACGATCAGGTCGCCCTGCTGGCGCGCGACGTCGCCGGCGGGATCGAGCACGACCAGCCCGCAGCCCGACAAAAGGGGCAGCGCGGCGAGCAGCGGCAGGAGCCGCAACCGGACGGGAAAACGAGGGAGATTGCTTGGCATGATGCGCGCCTAGGCCTCCTTTGTTGCACTGCACATAGGACATTTTGTCCAATCCCGCGACCGCTCATCATCGCGCAGGGGCATTTTCATTCCGGGCGATTTTGCCCTATGACCGACTCGTGCCGCCGCATCCTGTCCTGCGAACGGCGCCAGCTCAAGGATTGTTACCATGGCTGCCGATACTGTGCCCACGACCGAGGCCGAACGCGACGCCCGCGCCCTCCACGGTGCAAGCGAGGATGGGGGCAGCCACCGCATCGACCCCGCCGAAATCGCGATCGGCGTCATCATCGGCCGCACGTCCGAATTCTTCGACTTCTTCGTCTATGCCATCGCGTCGGTGCTGGTTTTCCCGAAGCTCGTCTTTCCGCATCTCGACCCGCTGACGGGCACGCTCTGGTCGTTCGCGATCTTCGCCCTCGCCTTCGTCTCGCGCCCAGTCGGAACGATCATCTTCACCGCGATAGACCGCGCCTATGGCCGCGGCGCGAAGCTCACCATCGCACTGTTCCTGCTCGGCGGGTCGACCGCCGCCATCGCCTTCCTGCCCGGATATGAATCGATCGGCATCGGCGCGGCGCTGCTGCTCGCGCTGTTCCGCATGGGACAGGGCGTCGCGCTCGGCGGGTCGTGGGACGGTCTCGCCTCGCTGCTCGCGATCAACGCGCCGGAGAAGAAGCGCGGCTGGTACGCGATGATCCCGCAGCTCGGCGCGCCGCTCGGCCTGATCGTCGCCAGCCTGCTGTTCATGTTCCTGATCGCAGCGCTGCCCGCGGAGGATTTCCTCGCCTGGGGCTGGCGCTATCCCTTCTTCGTCGCCTTTGCGATCAACGTCGTCGCGCTGTTCGCGCGGCTGCGCATCGTCGTGACCCCCGAATATGCCGAATTGTTCGAGAACCGCGCGCTCCAGCCGGCGCCGCTGCTCGAAACACTGCGGTCGGAATGGAAGACGATCGTCATCGGCACCTTCGCGCCGCTCGCGAGCTTTGCGATGTTCCACATGGTCACCGTCTATCCGCTGTCGTGGGTGTTCCTGTTCACCGAAGAAACCCCTGTGCGCTTCCTGATGATCGAAGCGATCGCCGCGGTCGTCGGCGTCGGCGCGATCGTCGCGTCGGGTATCCTCGCCGACCGCATCGGGCGCCGCACGCTGCTCGGCGTCACCGCCGCCGCGATCGCGGCGTTCAGCGGTTTCGCACCGCAGCTGCTCGACGCCGGCGAATTTGGCGAAGCGACTTTCATGATCCTCGGCTTCATCCTCCTCGGCCTGTCGTTCGGCCAGTCGTCGGGCGCGCTGTCGTCGAACTTCCAGCCGCGCCACCGCTACACCGGCTCGGCCTTCACCTCGGACCTTGCCTGGCTGTTCGGCGCCGGCTTCGCGCCGATGATCGCGCTGTGGCTGTCGAGCCAGTACGGGCTGATCGCCGCGGGCGGATACCTGCTGTCGGGCGCGATCGTCACGCTCGTCGCGCTGTGGCTCAACCGCGAGCTTGCAAGCACCATCGACTGACGGTTTCCGCGCTCGGGATTATTGACATTGGTTCGCAATAGCGATTAGGGCGCCCCCGATATCCATTTTTCGGGGGCCTCCATGACAATTCGCACGACGATCCTGACCGCCGGCACGGCCATGCTCGCGCTGGCCAGCCACGCCGCACAAGCACAGGAAAGCGAAGCCGCGGGCGACATCGTCGTCGTCGGCGCACTGACCGACGTCGAGATCGACCGCGAGGAAATCGAAGTCCTGCAGGCAAATGACCTCGCCGACCTGTTCCGCGGCGTGCCGTCGGTGTCGGTCGGTGGCGGCGTCGGCCTCGCCCAGAAAATCTATGTCCGCGGGCTCGAGGATTCGCTGCTCAACGTCACGATCGACGGCGCACCGCAGCGCGGCACGCTGTTCCACCATATCGGCCGCGTGACGATCGAACCCGAAATCCTCGAAACCGTCGACGTACAGGCCGGTCCGGGCGAAGCGACCGCAGGATTCGGCGCGGTCGGCGGCGCGATCCGTTTCCGCACGCGCAACGCGGTCGACATGCTGCAGGACGGCCGCGACATCGGCGGCATCGCCAAGGCGGGCTGGTTCAGCAACGACGGCTACAAGTTGAGCGGCACGGTCTACGGCCGCATCGTGGGCGACATCGGCATCCTCGCCTCCTACGTCCATGTGAACCGCGATCCGTACAAGGATGGCGACGGCGTGCGCCAGCTTGCGACGGGCGCCGAGCAGAACCTTGGCTTCGTCAAGGTCGGCGGCGAGCTCGGCGGCGGGCACCGTATCACCGCAAGCTATGAACAGCGCCGCGAAAGCGGCCGTTTCGGCCAGCGCCCGAACTGGCCGGTGCTCGCCGGCGACCGATTGTTCGAGGCGAAGGGCAAGCGCCAGACCGCCATCCTGAACTATGGTTTCGAGGGTGATAGCGGCGTCGGCATCGAGGCGACGGGGTATTGGACGCGGACCAACTTCACGCAGGACCGTTATGACCGCTGGGGCCTTTATGGCGCCGAGATCGAAACCTATGGCTTTGACGTCCGCGCGAAGCTCGCCATCGCGAACCACGACATCACCGTCGGCGCCGAACATCGCCGCGACCGCGTGACGAGCGAATATCTTGGCGCCCCCGCGATGTGGCAGGACTGGGCGTGGGATCCCAATATCGGCCGCTTCACCGAAAAAGGCTCGCTGATGGGGGTCTATGTCCAGGATCATTGGCGCGTCGCCGATCCGTTGCTGATCAGCTTCGGCGCGCGGTACGATGCCTATGACCTCGACCAGAAGACCTATCGCACGGGCACCCAGAGCGATGGCCTCAGCTTCAATATCGGCGCCGAGTTCGAAATCCTCCCCGGCCTCAGCCTCAATGCCGGTTTTGCCGAGGCGTTCCGCGGCAAGGAAATCGGCGACGCCTTCACGCTCGAAAAGCGCCCCGGCCGCCTGTCGCTGTCACCGACGCTGCGCCCCGAGCGCGTCGACAATCTCGAGGGCGGCGTGAAATACGACCTCGGCGGCTTCACCGCGTCGGCGGTCTATTACGAGATGACGATCAAGAACCTCATCCTCGACCAGCTCGGCCGCGATGCGTCGCAGCCGATCCAGGACGCGGTCTATTATGAAAATGTCGGCAAGTTCAAATCGAAGGGTATCGAACTTCGCGCGGGTTATCGCACCGGGCCGTTCAGCATCGACGCCTATTACAACCATTATGATTCGCGCCTGAACGGCAACCGGATCGAGGGTTATGAGCATATCGCGCTGGGCAATTCGATGGGCGACAACTGGGCGGTGACCGCGGGTTTCCAGCCGAGCGACTATTTCAATTTCCGCGCCAGCCTGACGCGCTATGAAGACCTCAACAATATCGAGGTGCTGTTCCGCGAAGTGCAGCTCTATCCCGACGATATTTCGGAGACGCAGTTCATCGACAAGCCCGGTTATACGACGGTCGACCTGTTCGGCAGCTGGCGTCCGTTCGGGACGGACCGGCTCGAATTGCAGGCCGCCGTCTACAACTTGTTCGACAAGCGCTATATCGCGCATGCCAGCGTCGCCGATTACGGCCAGCTCGGCCTGCCCGACTATGCGATCGTGTCGGGCCTGCCCGAACCGGGCCGCAACGTCCGCCTGACCGCGTCTGTCCGCTTCTGATGGCGCGCGCGGCCGTCCGTCGGCGGCCGCGCCACGCCCTGAAGCTGTGGCACCGCTGGTTCGGGCTTATCGCCGCGCTGTGGCTCGCGCTGCTCGCGGCGACGGGCATCGCGGTCACTTTCTACGACGAACTCGATACTGCGCTGAATGCCGACTGGCGAACGGTTCCGGCCTCGGACACGTCCGCGCCGATCGACGTCGCCGTCAAGGCGGCCGAACGCGCGCTGCCCGGCTTCGCGCCGAACATGATCGAGCTGCCGGGGCATGCGGGCGACAGCCTGTGGCTGATGGGCCGCGCGCCCGTCGACGGCGCGCCGCGCCCGATCCAGGTCTTCGCCGACCCGCGCGACGGATCGATCCTCGGCTGGCGCGAGAGCGGCGCGATCAAATTCGACCGGCGGCATGCGATGGACGTGCTCTACGGCCTCCATATCGACCTGCTCGCGGGGCCGTGGATGATGTGGTTCTTCGGGCTCGTCTCGCTGCTGTGGGTGATCGACCATGGCGTCGCGGTCGCGCTCTCCTTTCCGAAGGGCATGCAGTGGCTGCGCGCTTTCCGGACCGAGGGGCGTCGCGGCAGCCTGAAGCGCCTGTTCGATTCGCACCGCGCATGGGGGCTCTGGTTCCTGCCGGTGACGCTGGTTCTCGCCGTCACCGGCGTCACGCTCGCCTGGCCCGACGACAGCCGCGAAGCCGTCGCGCTCGTCTCGCCGATCACCGGGCGCCTGCATGAAAACATGGCCGACGTGCCCGAAGCGCCGCCGGCGATCGACGTCGACGCCGCAATCGGACGCGTCACCGGCACAAGCGGCGAGCCCGTCCATAGCGTCCGCATCTTTCCCGACCATGGCGTCTATGCCGTCCGCACCTTCGACGCGCGCGACCGCGACGACCAAGGGCGGCTGTGGACCTATGTCGCGATGGCCGACGGGCGGATCGTCGGCACGCGCCACGACAATGGCACGACCGCGGGCGACCAGTTCTTTGCCTGGCAATATCCGCTCCATTCGGGGAAAGCCTTTGGCCTTGCCGGGCGCCTGCTCGTACTTGCCGGAGGCGGTGTGACGCTGTGGCTCTGCCTCAGCGGCCTGAAGCTCTGGTGGCGGCGCCGGCGGCAGCTGATCTGAGACCCTGGGCCGGACGGGCGGCGCGCGTGCTTGTCAAAGCCCGGGCGCGCCATTATCCCACGCCGATCCTGTTCCAGGCAGCTCGACCGGCGCGCGCCTTTCACCAAAGATTGTTTCCGCTGAACCCCGTTCCAGCCACTTCCCACGTCGAACAGCTCAACATCGGGGTGGGCCGCCGCGCGCTCGCCATCGGCCTGTCGCTGCTGATCCCGGCGCTGATGCTCGTCCTGCTGCTGTCGTTCCGGCTCGAACCGCCGCCCGTGCACAAGCAGGAGAGCATGAGCGTGGTGAGCATCGAGGCGGCCGGCGCGCCCGAGCCGGCCCCGGCGCCCAAGAGCACGCAGCCCGAACCAAGCGACGAGAGGGTCGCGCCGCCGCAGCCCGCCGCGCCCGCCCCCACGCCGCCTCCCCCGCCGACCCCGGCGCCGGCGGCCGCGCCGACGATCCCGCCGCCGAGCGCCGCGCCGCCGCCCCCGCCCGCCGCGCCGCGTCCGCCGAGCGGGCGCGTCTATGGCCCGCCGAATATCGGCGGCAGCCCCTCCTCATCCTTCCGCGATTCGGAACGCGTGGGAACCGCGCCGAACGGCGAGGCGCTCTATGCGGCGAGCTGGTACCGCGAACCGAGCGATGCCGAGCTGCGCGGTTACCTGTCGACCGCGAGCGGGCCCGGCTGGGGGCTGATCGCCTGCCGCACCGCGCCCGATTACCGCGTCGAGGATTGCGTCGCGCTCGACGAATATCCGAACGGTTCGCAGATCAACCGCGCGGTGCTGGCGGCGGCCTGGCAGTTCAAGGTGCGCCCGCCGCGGATCGGCGGCAAGTCGCAGGTCGGCGCGTGGGTCCGGATCCGGATCGACTATGGGACCCGCCGCGGGCGCGGCTAGGCCTGATCCAGCCGGCTGCGGCGCTGTCCGTAAACCGCATAGATGCCCAGGCCGATCAGGTTCCAGACGAGGCACCAGAGCAATGTTTCGGCAGGCAGGCTGAAGAAGAGATAGAGGCAGCCGCCGATCGTGCCGAGCCCGACCGGCCACGCCCAGCGAAGCCGGAACGGGCGCGGCGCGTCGGGCGCGCAGCGGCGCAGGACGAGCAGGCAGACCCCGACCGCGATGAAGGCGATCAACGTCCCGGCATTGGCAAGCGCCGCGACCTTTCCGATCGGAAGCAACCCGGCGAGGATCGCGACGATCGCCGCGGTCAGCAGCGTGATACGTGTCGGCGTCCCCCGCCCCGAGATATGCGCGAGGCGCCGGGGCAGGAAGCCGTCGCGCGCCATCGCAAGGAAGATGCGGCTTTGCCCGTAGAGGAAGGCGAGCAGCACCGTCGGCAGCGCGACGACCGCGGTCGTTGCGACGATCTGCGCGATACCGCCCTGCCCGATCGAGCGCAGGATCAGCGCCAGCGGTTCGGGGCTGTCGGCAAAGTTGGCGAATGGCGTTGCGCCCACCGCGGCCGCGGCGACGAGCATGTAGATCAGCGTGCACGCCGCCATCGAACCGATGATCGCGATCGGCAGGTCGCGCGCCGGACGCTTCGTTTCTTCGGCCGCGGTCGAAATCGCATCGAAGCCGTAGAAGGCGAAAAAGATGATCGCGGCGGCCGCCATCACCCCGCGCTGGACGCCCTCGCCATCGACATGCGCGGCATAGCCATAGGGCATGAACGGATCGAGGTTGGCGGCGTCGAAATAAGGCAAGGTATAGCCGACGAAGAGCAGCAATGTGACGATCTTCACGGCGACGAGGACCGCATTGATGCGCGCGCTTTCGCGGGTGCCCAGCAGCAGCAGCCCGGTGACGACAGCGATGATGACGACCGCGGGAAGGTTGATCAGCCCGCCGAGTTCGGGCCCGCGCGTCAGCGCCTCGGGAAAGCCGATCCCCATCAATAGCGGCGAGGCATAGCCCGACCAGCCGACCGCGACGGTCGAGACGACAAGCGAATATTCGAGGATCAGGCTCCAGCCGACGACCCAGGCGAAAACCTCGCCGAGCCCGGCGTAGGAATAGCTGTAGGCGCTGCCCGCCGCGGGCATCATCGCCGACAGCTCGGCGTAGGCGAGCGCCGCGCAGGCGCAGACCGCACCCGCGATCGCGAAGGAGATCAGGACCGCCGGCCCCGCGCGATCGACGCCGACGCCGATCAGCGTGAGGATGCCGGTGCCGATGATCGCGCCGACGCCCATCGCCATCAGCTGCGGCCAGGACAGGCTCGGCGGCAGCGCGTCGGCGCTGCGTTCACCGGGCGGCACAAGGGGTTTGCGGCGGGTCCAGTTACTCACGATGCGTCTCCCAAATATCCGGCCCGGTCATCCGGGTCCGCCGCTCACCCCTGTGCGTCCGTTCGATGGTCCGTTCAGGGCTTTTCGTTCGGGAACAGCAGCAGCCAGTCGGCCTCCGCCTGGATCCGCGCGAAGAAGCTCCAGCTGTCGACATTGATCGAACGCTTGAGCCAGGGCTTCGCCTTTTGGGGCTCGCCGCTCAGGATATAATAGTTGGCGAGGCTGTAGGCGGTCGACGCGGCGACCCCGTCGGCGGTGGCGAAGGCGCGGCCGCTGTCCTTGTCGCTGAAGAAGCTGTCGGCGGCGCGGTTGCCCTTGAACAGCTGGATGCCGTCGAAATAGGTGTCCGACCCGCCCTTCGGATGCACTTCGAACAGCGTCAGGTCATAATCGTCGAGCAGCTTTTGCGCCTCGCGAAGATTGCCGGCGCGCGCGAGCGACAGATATTCCCAATAGGTGTTCGCCGTGCGCGCCTCGACGTCGTGCGTGAAGGCCGCCGATTCGGCGGATTTGGCGAACCATTTTGCGGCATTGTCGAAATCATGCTTGCCGAAATAGGCCTGGCCGAGATGGTAATAGAGATAATATTGCACGACATCGGGGTCGCCCGGGAAATAATCCGGGCCCGGCTTTTCGCGTTCGAGCGGCTGGTTCTCGTAGAGCTTCGCTGCCTTCAGCCCGAGTTCGATCGACTTGTCGAATTCGCGCAGCGAGAAATGGCGATGCGCGCGGTGGCGCAGCAGCTTGCCCGAATTGGGGAACCGCTTCAGCGCCTGATCGTAAACCGCCGCCGATTCCTTCGTATAGCCCTGATAGAAAAGGATGCGGCCGTACCAGGTCGCGCTGTCGACGGTCATGTTCGCCTCATACGCCGCCTTGGCGTCGCGCGCGGCGCGTTCGAGCGTCTCGGTCGCCGCGACGTTCGCGTTGCGCGAGGGCGCGGTCACCATCGGCTGGCCGAGCAGCGAGGTGCCCTGAAAGCTGCCTTCCTGCGCGAACGCCGGAACGGGAGCGGCGATCAGCAGCAGCGCGGCCGATGCCAGCAATTTCAAATGCCTGGGGTTCATTTTATATCCTCTTCCGAAACAAATCATGCCTGCAATGTCTTCAATCGATATCGAGGTCGAACTTCACACCCTGCGCAAGCGGGAGCGAGGTCGAATAATTCACCGTCGCGGTAACGCGGCGCATATAATTCTTCCAGCTGTCGGAGCCCGACACACGGCCGCCGCCGGTCACCTTCTCGCCGCCGAAGGCCCCGCCGATTTCGGCCCCGCTCGTGCCGATGTTGACGTTGACGATGCCGCAGTCGCTGCCCGTCGCCGACTGGAAGCGCTCGGCCTCGCGTACGTCATTGGTGAAGATGCACGACGACAGGCCCTGCGGCACGCCATTCTGGAGCGCGATCGCCTCATCGATATCCGCATAGGACAGGACATAGAGGATCGGCGCGAAGGTTTCTTCGCGAACGATTTCGCTCTGCGCGGGCATCTCGACGATCGCGGGACGGACATAATAGGCGTCGGGCGTTCCCGCGACCTCGATCCGTTCGCCGCCATGGACGGTGCCGCCCTCGCTGCGCGCGCGGTCGAGCGCGCGCTGCATCCCGTCGAACGCTGCCTTGTCGATCAGCGGGCCGACGTGCGTCGCATCGTCGAGCGGGCTGCCGACATGGAGCGTCGCGGCGGTCGCGATCAGCCGCTTCACGAAATCGGCGCGGATGCTGTCGTGGACGATCAGGCGGCGCAGCGTCGTGCAGCGCTGGCCGCAGGTGCCCGTCGCAGCGAAGATCGTGCCGCGCAGCGCGAGCCCGATATCGGCGCTCGGCGCGACGATCGCGGCATTGTTGCCGCCGAGTTCGAGGACCGAGCGGCCGAAGCGGCGCTGGATGCGCACGCCGACATCCTGCCCCATACGCACGCTGCCGGTCGCGCTGACGATCGAAATCCCGGGATGGTCGGCGATGATACCGCCGCATTCGGCATCGCCGATCGCGATCTGGACCAGATGTTCGGGCGCAAATTCGTAATCGGCCGCAACCTTCTGGAGCAGCTTCGCAAAAGCGAGCGCGGTCAGCGGGGTCTTTTCCGACGGTTTCCAGATCGCGCTGTCGCCGCAGACCAGCGCGACGGTCGTCCCCCATGCCCACACCGCGGCGGGGAAGTTGAATGCCGAGATCAGCCCGAGCGGCCCGAGCGGGTGCCAATATTCGGTCAGCCGGTGCTCGGCGCGCTCCGACGCGATGGTCAGCCCGAACAGCTGGCGGGAGAGGCCTACGGCATATTCGCAGATGTCGATCACTTCCTGCACTTCGCCGCGCGCTTCGGTCAGGATCTTGCCATTCTCGATCGTCAGCAGGCGCGACAGCGCCTCCTTATGATCGCGCACGAGCTGGCCGTAACGCCGGATCAGCTCGCCGCGATGCGGCGCGGGCACCTGTTTCCACGCGAGGAAAGCGGTGCCGGCGTTGGCGACCATCGCATCCATGTCGGCGGCGCGGTGCATCCCGAGCGTCGCGAGCGCCGAACCGTCGATCGGCGAAAACACCGCAAGGTCCGATCCGAGGTCGCCCGCGAGCGACAGGCCGAGTTCGCCGAACAGGTCGGCGACTTCGCCCGCAAAGGCGCCGGAAACCGGCGAAGAGGAGAGAGATTTATCGATAGCGTTCATTATGATGTCCGTTGAAAGCGTTAGAAATGATGGCGAAGCGGCCGGATCAGGGGGCGCCCGGTCCGTCGTGAAGGATGATGCGGCCGTCCTTGATGACGGTGGAGACATGCTCCAGCAGCGTGATGTCGCGATAGGGATCGCCCGCGACGGCGATCATGTCGGCATATTTGCCGACCTCGATCGTGCCGAGATTGTCGGACTGACCCAGCAGCGCAGCGGCGTCGACCGTCGCCGAGCGCAGCGCCGCCATCGGCGTCATCGGCCCCTGTTCGACCATCAGCCGGAACTGGCGGGCGTTCTGCCCGTGCGGCGACACGCCGGCGTCGGTACCGAAGGCGAATTTGACCTTATGCTGGACCGCGAGGCGGATATTGCGCCCCGCGACACGGCGCGCTTCGGCCATCTTCGCCTGCACCGCCGGGCTGGCATCGGCTTCCTTGCGCCCGTCGAGCAGGCCGAGCGTCGGCACCAGCCAGGTCCCGCGCGCCGCCATCAGCTTCGCCGTCTCCTCGTCGAGCCAGGTGCCATGTTCGATCGAATCGACGCCCGCGCGCACCGATGCGGCAACGCCCTCGCCGCCATGCGCATGCGCCGCGACCTTGAGACCGAGGCCGTGCGCGGTGGTGACGATCGAGGTCAGTTCCTCGTCGCTCAAATGCTGGCCGAGCCCGCGCGCCTGCTGCGAATTGATCCCGCCCGTCGATGTGATCTTGATCAGGTCCGCGCCATATTTCGCCGCTTCGCGAACGCGCAGCGCGCATTCGACCGCGCCGGTGCAGGCACCGGTATAATCATAGGGGTAGAGCGCCTCGGTCGCCTTACGGTTGAGCCCCGACATGTCGCCATGCCCGCCGACGATCGACAGCGAGGTGCCCGACAGGAAGATGCGCGGGCCGACGACCGTTCCGTCATTGACCGCGTCGCGCAGCGCGTGGATCGAATAGCCGTCGGACCCGACATCGCGCACCGTGGTAAAGCCCGCCTCCAACGTCTTTTTCGCATTGGAAAAAGCAAAGAGCGCGACATCCTCTGCCGTGTCGATCGCCGCCGACCAGAGTTTCGTTTCGGGCGAGAAGCTGAAATGGACATGGGTGTCGATCAGCCCGGGCATTAGCGTCCGGTCCTTGAGATCGATCGATCGCGCATCGGCGCGCTCGACATGCCCCGGCAGGATTTCGGCGATTCGCCCGCCACGAACCACCAATGTCGTCGGCCCCAGCGGCTTTTCGCCCGGGATCGCGATGACATTGACCGCGTGGATCAACAAGGTCCCCGCGGCGTCACCGCCGGCCGGCGCCGCGACCGCCGCATTCGAAAGCGAGATGCCGATCGCCAGCATCGACAATTTCCTCAAGCCGCCCAAGCGAAATTCTCCCGTCGGTCCACGCCGCGAGGCCGCCCCTGCAGCGCTCGCCATTTGCATAGGAAGTTTTTGCTAGTTGAGCAATAATTTTTATGATAGGAAAAATTTAGAAATTATGACACATGACGGAAATCACAGCATTTCCGGGTGAGGAAACGGGTCCAAAAGGAGGGAAAAATGTCGAAGTTCGTGTCACGCCTGTTGTTGTCGTCCGCGCTCGCATTCGCGATCACGCCGATGGCGCATGCCCAGTCGGCGCCGCCCGAAGCGGATGGCGCAGAAGCCAGCGAGGGCGGCAGCGACATCGTCGTCATCGGTACGCGCCGCAAGGATCGCTCGATCACCGACAGCTCGGTCGCGATCGACGTCATCTCGCCCGAACAGATCAACGCGACGGGCTATTCGGACGTCAACGACGCGTTGCGCACGCTGGTCCCCGCGTTCAACGCGCAGCGCCTGCAGGGCAATGACGGCTCGTCCTTCGTGCGCCCGGTGACGCTGCGCGGCTCGCCGGCGGACCATGTGCTGCTGCTGATGAACGGCAAGCGCCGCCACCGCGCCTCGATCGTCCAGATCGGCACCGGCCACGCCTCGACCTCGGGCTCGCAGGGCCAGGATTTCAACGTCATTCCGCCGATCGCGCTGTCGAGCGTCGAAGTGCTGCGCGACGGCGCATCGGCGCAATACGGTTCGGACGCGATCGCCGGTGTGATCAACATGGAGCTGAAAAAGGCCCGGAGCGGCGGCTCGATCATGGCGCAGGTCGGCGAATATTATGAGAGCGAAGGCCGCACCTACGACATCCAGGGCCATTTCGCGGTCCCGGTCGGCGACAACGCCTATTTCAACATCGCGGCCCAATATACCGATCAGGCGAAGGCCTATGCCAAGAAGGCGACGCACGCCGGCGCCGAGGCGCTGAAGGCGCTGGGCGTTCCGGGCGTGCCCGAGCATCCCGAAGGCAATCTCGATCCGCGGTACATGGCGTTCAAGGCGGTGTGGAACGCCGGCATCGAGCTTGGCGACGAGCTCGAGCTCTATAGCTTCGGCAACTATATGACGGGCAAGAGCTCGGTCACCTTTGGCCTGCGCCAGCCCTTCACCGCCGGCGGCCTCAACGGCCATGGCACCTATGCCAATTCGGCGTTCGACCTGTCGCCGGCGCACCCCGAGCTGTTCAACCTCGCCGCCATCTATCCGGGCGGTTTCACGCCCGAATTCCGTGGCCATCTCGAGGATTTCAGCGCGCTCGTCGGCCTGCGCGATCAGGAAGGCCCGCTGACGTGGGACCTGTCGGCACGCTATGGCACCAACACCGTCGATTACACGATCACCGGCACGATCAACGCGTCGATGGGCGTCAAGTCGCCGACGTCGTTCAAGCCGGGGTCGCTGACGCAGCGCGAAGTCCAGTTCGACGCCGAAGTCTCCTATGAACTGAACAAGGACATCCTGGTCTTTGCCGGCGCCAGCCACCGCAGGGAAACCTATGTCATCGGCGAAGGCGATGTCGCGAGCTACACGACCGGCCCGCTGCAGGACCTGCCCGCCGGATCGAACGGATTTCAGGGCTTCTCGCCCGAATTCGCCGGCAGCTTCGATTCGAACAGCTATGCGGTGTTTGCCGAAATCGACGCCGATATCACGCCCTGGTGGAACCTGTCGGCGGCCGCACGGTACGAGGATTACGACCAGTTCGGCGACAATTTCAGCTACAAGGCCTCGACGCGCTTCGAGCTGAGCGACGCTTTTGCGCTGCGCGGTTCGGTCAGCACCGGTTTCCGCGCCCCGGCGGCGGGACAGGTGTTCGGCACCAGCCTGACCTCACAGCTCGACGGCGTCGGCGGCTTCATCCTCGACGCCGTGCTCGTCCCGGGTTCGCCCGCGGCGCAGGTCTTCGGGTCGAAGGCGCTGACCCCCGAAACCTCGTTCAACATGTCGGCGGGCATGGTGTTCACCGGCCTCGACGGCTTCCTCGCGACGCTCGACTTCTACCAGATCGACGTCGACGACCGTCTGCTGCTGACCCCGTCGCGGAACACGACCGCTGCCGAGCGCGCCGCGCTCGCCGCGATCAACTTCCCGAACGGCGCCGACATCGAGCAGGTGCGCTATTTCCAGAACGAAATGGACACGCGCGTGCGCGGTTTCGACCTTGTCAGCACCTATCGCCACAGCTGGTCGGACAATGCCTCGACCGATTTCAGCCTCGCGGTGAACTATAACGAACAGCATCTGCGCGGCGCGCCGCCTCCGGGTTTCAGCCCGGCGATCGTCACCGAGTTCGAGCGCGGCACCCCGCGCTGGCGCGGCAATTTCTCGGCCACGACCAAGGTCGGCGATTTCGGCTTCATGGCGCGCGCGATCCATTATGGCGCGTGGCGCCGTCTCGACGGCGCGAGCTTCCTGCCGCGCAAGGCGGTGACCCTGTTCGATGCCGAAGTGACCTATTCGGGGATCCAGGATGTCGAGCTGAGCATCGGCGCGCGCAACCTGTTCAACATCTTCCCCCCGGGTCGCGGCCCTGCCCGTGCCCGCGCCGGCCTGATCTATGACAACCACAGCGTATTCGGGGTTGCCGGCGGCTTCTATTATTTGAATGCAAAGTATAAATTCTGATCTCGTCCGATCGGGATCGGGCCTCTGTTTCCGGTGGGCATATACGGAGTTGGCATAGCGGATATGCCAATTCCGTAGCCTATCGGAAATTTGTGCCCTATAGTGGCGGCGGCTGATCGGCCGGACTTCTTCCTCCGGCCGTCCCCCATTGGCCGATGCCATGCGATCTCGAGCAAGTTAAGGATTGGAGATATATGCCGCCCAGAAATGGAGACGAGCCGGAAGTTCTGGGTGCCGTTCGTACCGCGAAGCGGCCTCGATCCGAAGGCTTTCACCTGGGCGAGCGACTGCGCCAGTTGCGCAAGGAACGCGGCATGACGCTGGAGGACGCCGGGCGCCTGACCGCGCTCGCCGCCTCGACATTGTCGAAGATCGAGAATGACCAGATGTCGCCGACGTTCGACGTCGTGCAGAAGCTGGCGACCGGTTTCGGCATCGACATTACCGAGCTGTTCGCGAGCAATCTGGGACAGGATGCCGCGGGCCGGCGCAGCGTCACCATGGACGGCGCGGGGCGGCTGATGGAAACCGAAGTCTATCGCCACCGGCTGATCGCCGCCGAGCTCAAGAACAAGAAGATCCTGCCCTTCGTCACGACGATCAAGGCGCGCAGCCTCGAGGATTTCAAAAGCTGGTCGCAGCACAGCGGCGAGGAATTCCTCTATGTGCTCGAAGGCGAAATCTGTTTCCAGACCGAGCATTACGAGCCCGCGATCCTGGGGGTCGGCGACAGCATCTATATCAACAGCAGCATGCAGCACGCCGCTTACTCGACGAGCGAAGAGGATGCCGTCGTGCTGTGGGTGAACACCGGTTAGGCGATCGCTCGCTCTATCATCGGGCTTGCAATAATTTTCCGATACGCTAATTTCTTTCCAATAGAAAATTGGAGAGGGCGAAGCGATGGACAGACGGAATTTCATCCTGTCGGGGGCGGCCGTGTCGGCCACGATGGCGCTGGCACCTGCGGCAGGGGCTTGGGCGAAGACGCGCCCGCTCACCTTCGACGCGATGGGCGAGGTGCGCTTCGAATATGATGCGGCACTGATCGGACAGATGCGCGCGAGCGGGCTCGACGCGATCACAATCACGCTCTGCGATCCCAAGGCTTATGAGGGGCAGGCGTATGAAGAGGCCATCCAGGCCGTTCTCGATCATGACGCGCATATCGCCAAGCATAACGACCTGTTCCTGAAGGCGACGAAAACCGGCGACATCGACGTCGCGCGCGCGCACGGCCAACTCGCGCTCTTCTACCTCTTCCAGAACAGCACCCAGTTCGGGCGCGACCTCGACAATGTCGACCTGTTCTACAAGCTCGGCGTCCGTTCGGCGCAGATCACTTACAACGACCAGAATTGGGCGGGCGCGGGGTGCAAGGAACTCGGCGCGAACGGGCTGACGCACTTCGGCCGAGACCTCGTCGGCCGGATGAACGAGCGGGGCATGCTGATCGACCTGTCGCATGCGAACATGCAGACGATGGCCGACACGATCAATGCGTCGAAGGTGCCGGTGATCGTCTCGCACACGGCGTGCATGGCGGTGCATCAGAATATCCGCAACACGACCGACGCGAACCTGCGCCTGCTCGCCGACAAGGGCGGCGTCGCGGGCATCTGCCAGATGCGGCCGTTCCTGACGACGAAGCGCGACGACGCGCTGCCCGAATATTTCCGCCACATCGACCATGCGGTGAAGGTGATGGGCGCCGACCATGTCGCGATCGGCAGCGACCGCGACCACCGCGTCGTCGAGATGACCGACGCCTATATCGCCGAACTGAAGCGCGAAGAGGGCGCCAATTTCCACGAGCCCGACTGGCCGCTGTTCATCAACGAACTTAACGGCCCGCGCCGCATGGAAGTGGTGTGGGATGGCGTGCGCAAGCTCGGCTACCCATCCGCCACGGTCGAAAAGATCATGGGGACGAATGTCCGCCGCATTTACCAGGAGGTGATCGGATGAGCCCGCGCGCCGCGATCCGCCGCTCCGCCCTCCCCCTCTCTCTTGCCATGCTGCTGATGGCAGCCCCCGCGTCGGCGAGCCAGACAGTCCCCGGCGCCGACGCGGGGAATTGCGCCACCAGCCTGATCGGCACGCCGCTGACGATCCCGAAATATTCGGCCGCGACGCAAAAGATGCTCGACGAGGATATCGCGATCGCCGCGGCGGCGCTGCGCATCGCGCCCGACCGCGAGGACAGCCACATCTGGTATGGTCGCCGGCTCGACTATGCCGGGCGCATCTGCGACGCCGTTGATGCCTTCAGCGCCGGGATCGCGAAGTTCCCGGACAGCTACAAGCTCTATCGCTTCCGCGCCCGCGACCTCACGCGCGCGCGGAAGTTCAAGGCGGCGCTCGCCGATTATGAAAAGGCGCTCGTGCTGATGGGCGATACGCCCGATACGTTCGAGCCCGACGGCATGCCGAACCCGATCGGCCTGACGATCAGTACCTATCGCGGGAATATCGTCTATTATCACGCGCAGACGAGCTTCGCGACCGGCGACTATCCGACGATGGTGACGGGCATGGCGAAATCGCTCGACCTGTCGGCCGATTTCGCGCGCGACGACATGCGCGTGCCGACCGCCTACTGGACCTATCTCGCGTACCGGAAGATGGGGCAGCACGACAAGGCGCGCGCGGCGATCGACGCGATCGAACCGGGGCTCAAGCTGATCGAGAATTTTGCCTATTATCAGGCGGTGCAGATCATGCAGGGGCGGCTCGATCCCGCGAGCGTCAAGGACACGCGCGACAGCACGATCAAGTTCGCGATCGCGATGGAACGCCGCTTCGCCGGCGACGAAGCGGGCGCGAAGGCGCTGCTGACCGAGATCGTGCGCGAAAATCCGCAAGGTCACTGGCCGTCCGAAGCCGAACTCGCGAGCCCCGACCGCAAGGGCTATTAGCCGCACCGACAGGCTGCTCGCCCCTTGACGGCGCGGGCGGCGCGGTCGATGGCGCGCGAAGGTCGATGACGGCCCGGAGCGAAGCGTGATCGACCTTTCCACCATCCTGATCGCGGGTGGCGCGGGCCTGCTCGGCGGCGCGATGAATGCGCTTGCCGGCGGCGGCACCTTTGCCACCCTGCCCGCGCTGATCGCGCTCGGCCTGCCCGCCAATATCGCCAATGCGACGTCGAACGTCGCACTGCTTCCCGGTGCGGGAACGAGCGCCTGGGCCTATCGAGGCGAACTGGGACCGGTCGCGGGCATTTCGGTCCGGCTGCTCGCGGGCCTGACCTTTGTCTTCGGGCTCGTCGGCAGCCTGCTGCTCGTCGTCACCCCGACCGAGACCTTCGACAAGCTTATTCCCTGGCTCCTGCTCTTCGCCTTCGTCGTGATGGTCTTCGGCAAGCGCGCCGCCGACTGGCTGCACGCGCGCGTCACCATCGGGCGGCCGACCCTGCTGGCGGCGCAGGCGCTGCTCGGCATCTATGGCGGCTATTTCGGCGGCGGCGTCGGCCTGATCACCACCGCGCTCTATGGCCTGCTCGCCAATATCCAGCCGCGCGAACTGTTCGCGATCCGCACCCTGATGCTCGCGGTCGCGAACCTTGCCGCCGCGCTGATCTTCATCGGCTTCGCGATGGTGTGGTGGTGGGCGTGCCTGCCGATGCTCGCCGGATCGATCGTCGGCGGATGGCTGGGTGCGCTCGTCGGCAAGCGGCTTTCGCCCCGTGCGGTGCGCGTCTGGACCTTGCTGGTGACGGGTGTGACGACGGCGGTGTTTTTCGTCCGCGCCTATGGCGGCTAACCGGGCGCGCCATGACTTTGGGCTTTGACCGGGAGTGATGATACCCTATATCATAGCGAATGCAGACCGACACTGACGATCACCAGCCCGAGGCCGGGCTTTTCCAGGAAATCGAGAAAATCCAGGGGCGCCTTAGCTGGGGCAGCCTGCTCGACGCGGGGACCGGCACGCATTCGATCGGCTGGGTCGGATCGCTCGCGACCGAGCGCTGGACCGCAGTGAGCGGCGCCGAAGCCCATGCCGCGCAAACGGCCGATGCCATCGCCGCAAAGCGCCGGCCGGACGACCGGATCATCGTCGGCAACTGGGCCGATCCGGCGCTGCTCGCGGGCGAGCGGTACGACACGGTGCTCGCCGACTATCTGCTCGGCGCGATCGACGATTTTGCGCCCTATTTCCAGCACCGGCTGTTCGCGCGGCTGCGGCCGCTGGTCGGGCGGCGGCTTTATGTCGTCGGGCTCGAGCCCTATGTCGTCGGCGAACCCGACAGCGCGGAAGGACGGATCGTCCGGGATATCGGACGGTTTCGCGATGCCTGCCTGCTGCTCGCCGGCGAGCAGCCCTATCGCGAATATCCCGCACAATGGGCGGTCGATCATCTCGAGGCGTCGGGATATCGCGTCATCGCCGCCAAGCGCTTCGCGAACCGTTACAAGGAGCGCTTCGTCAACAGCCAGATCGACATGTGCGCCCCGCGGCTCGCGAAGATTGCCGATCGCGGCCTCGCCGCCGCGCTCGCCGCGCGCGGGGAAGCGCTGCGCGCCGAAGCGCTGGCGCTTGCCGACAGCGCGAACGGGCTGCGCCACGGCTTCGACTATATATTGGCGGCCGAACCCGCCTGACCGGTCCGGCCATGATCGGCGGAAGGAGGGGCGCGAGACTGATGCCCCTCCTTCCGGCCGCCCCCTTTTGCCTAGAAGCTGGTCCGCAACCCGAAGACGAAATTGCGTCCGCGCAGCGGCGACGCATTTTTGATGAAGGATGCGTGGTTATAGGCGAGCTCGTTGGTCAGATTGGTCGCGCGCACGAACAATTCGGCATCGGCCTTCGGCCCGAGCTCCATCTTGTAGGCGAGCGTCGCGTTGAGCATGTCGTAACCTTGGGTCCGCGTCTCGAACGCCGCGATCCGGTCCTGTTCGAAGACATGATAATATTCGACGTCGGCGGATAGCGGGCCCCATTGCCCGTCAGCGCGCGCGCCGAGGCGCCCCGCCGGAATGCGCGGCAGGTTGCCGAGCCCGTCCTTGAACTTCGCGCGGACATAATCGCCGAACAGCGACACGCCGAAATCGCCGAAATCATGCCGAACCTCGCCGTCGATCCCGGTGAAGGTGGCATCGGCGGCAGTGTAGCGGATCAGGCGGAAGTCCTCGAACTGGTCGAGCGTGTTGGCGAAGATATAATCGTCGAAATCCTGATGATAGGCGCCGATCGTGAAGGTCGTCGCCCCCTTTGTCTTGCGGAAGGTCAGGTCGATCGACTTGCCCGTTTCCTTGCCCAGCGTCGCGGTGCCGAGTTCATAGGTGTTGGTCGCGAGGTGGATACCGCGCGCATAAAGTTCCTGCACATTTGGCGCGCGCTGCGAGCGCGCGAGCGACAGCGCGAGCGAATAGTCGCCGCCGATGTCCCAGATCGCCGCGCCCGAGATCGAGAAGGGCTTGTGGCTGACCTCGCGGTTCAGCGTCGTCTCGATCCGCTGCCATTCCTGCCGCGCCGCGAGTTCGAAGCGAACCGGACCGGCCGTCAGCGTTTCCATCAGGAACAGCGCGGTACTCCGCGTATCGCTTTTGGGGAGGAAAGCTTCTTCGCCGACCGCGCTGAACCGGCTTTCCGAATGCTGCACCCCGAACGCGCCGCGCAGCGGGCCGATCGGTTTGTGCGCGAGTTCGAAACGCAGCTCGTGCGCCTTGTTCTTGAAGGTCGTCGCGACCTCGTCATGTTCGATCTCGTCATGCTCATAATCGGTGAACGACAGACGGAAGCGGACCTTTTCGAAGCCCGGCAGCGGATCTTCATATTCGCTGCGGATATCGAACCGTTCGCTACGCAATTTGACGAACGGCACTTCCTCATGCTCGTGATCATGGTCGTGATCATGATCCTCGTCATCATGGCCGTGACCGCCGCAGTGCAGGCTGCTGCCGTGCGGGTGGCAACCTTCATAATCATGGTTGTGGCCGGGCAGGCCATATTCGCTGCGCTGGCGCGTATAGGCGACGCCCAGATAACCGCCGCTGCCGACCCATGAGCCGCCGACGGTGAAGGTCGAGGTGTCGTTGTACGACCCGTCGACATGGCGTTCGCCGAACCCCTTGGGCACGCGATAGTCGTTCGACGAGCGATGGACGCCCTCGACGCGGAGCGCGAGCCCCTGCCCGCCGATGGTGATCCCGCCGACCAGCGAGCGTTCGTCGTCGGCAGTACCGAAACGGCCCTCGACCGTGCCCGCGATGCCGCCGTCGGGGATCGACGTCGGTACCTTCTCGTCGAGCAGGTTGATCGCGCCGCCGATCGCGCTGCCGCCATAGAGCAGCGCCGCGGGACCGCGCAGCACCTCGATCCCGCGCAGCAGCAGCGGTTCGGTCGTCACCGCATGGTCGGGAGAAATCGCCGACGCGTCATGGACGCTGGCGCCGTCGGACAGTGCCTGGACACGCGGCGCGGTCTGCCCGCGGATGACCGGCCGGCTCGCGCCGCCGCCGAAATTGTCGAAGTTGATGCCCGGCTGCCCGGCGAGCGTGTCGCCCAGCGTCGCCTGCCGGCGATGGACCAGTTCTTCGCCCGAAAGCGTGATCACCGGCGTCGCGGTCTCGTCGGCGCGCAGGCCAAGGACATTGGCCGACACGACAATCTCGGGATCGGCGGTGCTGCCGGCCTGCAGGAAACCGGCCTGGGGCGCGGGGGCCGGGCGGGCGGGCGCCGGCGGCACCGATTCGGCCGCGAGGGCGACATGCGGAACAGCCGCCGGAACCGCGGCGGACAGGAGGAGAGCTCGAAACTTCACAAAAACCCCTTTCTTCTTTGGAGGCGAGCCCTATATGATACGTTATCTCATATCACAACCCTGACAGGGCTTTTCTTTCATGTGCGCTCTCCCCTCGCGCCCTTCGCGGCGCTCCCCCACGACCGATATGGTGGAAGGTGCGGCCATTTCGGCCTCGCTCCTCTGCCTCGTCCACTGCCTCGCCCTGCCCTTGCTGCTGCTCGCGCTGCCAGCGATCGTCGGGGCCATCTTCGAATCGGAGATGTTTCACATTGTGGCTGCAGCGCTCGTTGTGCCGGCGGCAGCGCTCGCTTTCCTTCTCGGCTATCGCCGGCACCGCAGCCTGCGCCCCGCGATCCTCGGATCGGCAGGGGTCGCCTGCATCGTCGCGGCGCTGTTCCCCACGCTCGGCGAACCGGCGGCGGCGGCCATCACCGCCATCGGCAGCCTGCTGCTGATCGGCGGCCATATCTTCAACTGGCGGCTGCGCCGGACCCTTGCCTGATGCACAAGACCCGCCCCGCCCGCCCGATGACGGCGAAGGCCGCAAGCCTGCGCGCGGCGGCGCGAAACGGACGCCCGCCGAGCTGGAAACGATCGTCCTGTCGATCCTGCGCGCCAGCCCGCGGCCGCTGGGCGCCTATGTGATCGCACGCCAGAGCCGGTCGCTCGGCGTCCCGCTGGCCCCCAACCAGGTCTATCGCATCCTCGACCGGCTGCGCGGACGCGTCCGGCGGGTCGAGACGCTGAACGCCTATTGCGAGGTGGCCGGGGACGGCGGCGCGATCATGTCGTGTCGGGCGTGCGGTCATACCGCCACGCTCGCGATCGATCTCGACGACCGGCTTTCACGGGTCTGCGGCGCGATCGGCTTTCGACCGGACCGCACGATCGTCGAGATCGTCGGTTTATGCGCGGCTTGCGCCCGGAAGTGACGGCCTCACCGCCCCGCCATCCTGTCGGCGTCGACGATGGCGCGCGCAAAATCCTGCGGCGCTTCCTGCGGCAGATTATGCCCGATGCCACCCTTGCTCGTCCGATGTTCGTAGGGACCGGTGAATTTCGCGCGATAATCCTGCGGCTGCGGATGCGGCGCGCCATTGTCGTCGCCCTCGAGCGTGATCGTCGGCACCGCGATCGCCGGGAAGGTCGCGAGCTTTGCTTCGATCGCATCATAGCGCGCTTCGCCCTCGGCGAGCCCGAGCCGCCAGCGATAATTATGGACGCTGATCGCGACATGATCGGGATTGTCGAGCGCCGCCGCCGAGCGCGCGAACACCGCGTCGTCGAACGCCCAGCCCGGCGAGGCCGTTTTCCAGATCAGCCGCGCAAAGTCATGCGTGTTCGCGGCATAGCCCTGGCGCCCGCGTTCGGTCGCGAAATAATATTGGTACCACCAGCGCCGCTCGGCTTCGGGTGGCAGCGGCTTGGCATTCGCGGCCTGGCTTCCGATCAGATAGCCGCTGACCGAAACCAGCGCGCGAACACGGTCGGGATGGAGCGCCGCGAGGATGCACGCAGTCCGCGCGCCCCAGTCGCAGCCGCCGACGATGACCTGGCGGATCCCGAGCGCGTCGAGAAAGTCGAGCGCATCCATCGCGAGCGCGGCCTGCTGTCCGTTGCGCGGCGTCGCATCCGACAGGAAGCGCGTCGCACCATAGCCGCGCAAATAGGGTATGAGGACGCGGTAGCCCAGTGCCCCCAGCAGCTGCGCCGCATCGGCGTAGGTGTAGATGTCATAGGGCCAGCCATGGATGAGCAGCACCGGCACACCGTCGGCCGGCCCGACCTCGGCATAAGCGATGTCGAGCAGGCTGGTGCGAACATGCTTCAGCGGCCCAAACCCGGCGGGCGATGCCGCCGCGCGCGCCGGTGCGGCAAGCAGCATCGTCGCGGCCGACCCGGCCAGCGCCTGCGCCATGAAGCCGCGTCGATCGGTGTTCTGAAACGGGGTCATCATAGGGTCTCCTTGGGGCGTCAGGGGATGAGGAGCAGCTTGCCGGTGCTGCGGCGGCTTTCCATGTCGGCGTGCGCGCGCGCCGCATCGGCGAGCGGGTAGATACCGCCTATGTCGACCTTCAGCCGTCCTTCAACTATCCATTGGAATAGTTGCGCAGATCGCGCGCGCAGCAATGCGGGCGTCGGAATATGGTCGGAGAAGACGGCATAGCCGAGCTTGATGCTCTTTGGCAGGCTCATGATGTCGATCGGCCCCGGACCGCCGAGCACCGGTCCGAACCAGCAAAAGGTGCCCGACCGCCGCAGCGACGCAAGCGACCCGGCGAAGGTCGCCGGCCCCGAACCGTCGAACACGACATGCACGCCCTCGCCGCCCGTCAGTGCGAGCACTTCGTCGGCGAAAAGGCCGTCGGCATCGACGATGACATGATCGGCGCCGGCGGCGCGCGCCGCCACGGCCTTTGCCGCGTTCGACACGCGCCCGATCGCCGTGCCGCCGCGCAGCTTGACGATCTGCGTGAGCAGCATGCCGAGCCCGCCGGCGGCGGCATGGACCAGTGCGACGTCGCCGGGCTGCACGGGGTAGAAGTCGGTCGCGAAATGGCTGGCGGTCAGCCCCTGCATCATGACGGCGGCCGCCGTCCGGTCGTCGATCGCATCGGGAACCCGGACCAGCGCGTCCGCCGGGATCTCGACGCGCTCCGCATAGCTTCCGGGCGCATAGACCCACGCGACGCGGTCGCCGATCGCAAAGTCGGTGACGCCCCCACCGAGCGCGGCCACGCGCCCCGCGCCTTCGACCCCGATCACCTTGGGTTCGGGCACATCGGTCCACGCCATGCCGCGGCGTACCCCGATATCCATTAAATTGACCCCCGCGGCGGCAATCTCGACGACCAGCTTTCCCGGACCGGGGACAGGTTCGGGGAGGTCGATCAGGTCGAGGTCGCCACCCGGCGATGTCATTGCAATGGCTTTCATCTCATCTTCCTTATTGAATGATCGTTCCATAATTAGGCAAAAAAAGGGGTCAGCGAAGCGCGCGAAGCGTCAATTCTCCCAGGCTGGCGAGATGCTCGTCGCGCGCGCCGCCGCGCGCGGCGATCCGGATCCCGGCAAAACTCGCGACGAACCATGTCGCGACGGTATCGGGATCGAGGTCCAGCGCGATGTCGCCGTCGGCCTGCGCCGCCTGCACCTGCGCGACGATCGCGGTGCGGAGCGCATGATCGGCGGCCGCGCGAATCTCGTTGAGGACGGGCCAGGAGGTCCCGAGTTCGGCGACCGAATTGACGCCGAGGCACGGAAGGCGCGCCTCGCGAACGACGCGGTCGACCATCGCGCGAATGCCGTCGATCGCGCGGTCGCCGGTCCGAAGCGCGGACCGGTGCGCGTTTGTCTCGCCCGCCGCATAGCGGCGCACGGCCGCGCCATAGAGGCCGGCCTTGTCGCCGAAGCTGTTGTAGAGGCTTTGCCGGCCGATCCCCATCGCATCGACGAGCATCTGCGCCGACGTGCCCTCAAAGCCATGCTCGCGAAACACGCCGATCGCGGCGTCGAGTGCGACATCGTCGTCGAAGTTTTTCGGTCTCGCCATATATGCCATATAGACGTTATGGAACGAATGTTCAATAACCATTTGCGAGCCTGGAACGCTCGGAGCACCGCTCGTCGCGCTGGCCGATGAACTGGGTCTCCGCTCCGACTAGTGCTCCGAAAGCGTATGGTCCCGGGCGCCATCCCGATAGGTCGACATTTTTTTGAACTCGAGTTCGGGGAAACCTTCGGCAGCCGATTTGTCGAGCGCGTCATAGTAAAGATTGGCGCCGCCGAAATAGATGAGGACGCGCGCGCCCTTGTCGTCGCGGTTGGCGCCCATCATCCATGAATTGACCTTGTCGCCTTCGTTCATCAGCGTCTGGCCGTGGATATCCGCCGTTGCCGCAGTCCATTCGCGCTCGGCCTCTTCGCGCGGCTCGAAGATATCGAGCCCCTCGCGTTCCATCTTGCCGATACAGCGCGAGATCCAGATCGCATTCTGCTCGATCGAGGTCGGCAGGTTGGCGAAAGGTGCTTGTGGGCCGGTCACGGTGAACATGTTGGGGAAGCCCGCGACGCAGACCCCCATGATGCACGCCGATTGCTCCTGCCATTTTTCGCGCAGCGTCTGACCGCTGCTGCCACGGATCGGAAAGGCTTCGAGCGCGCCGGTATAGGCCTTGAAGCCCGTCGCCAGAACGATGATGTCGAATTCATAGTCGGCGCGCGCCGTGCGGACGCCGGCTTCGGTGATCTCGACGAGCGGCTCCTGCTTCTTGATGTCGACCAGATGCACATTGTCGCGGTTGAAAGCTTCGAAATAGCCATGGTCGAGCGGCGGGCGCTTGGCGAACAGCGGATAGTCGTCGAAGCTGGGCGTCAGCAGATCGGCGAGCGCGGGATCGTTGACGCGCTCGCGCATCTTGGCGGCGATGAAGTCGCCAGCGATCCGGTTGGCCTCGGGACTGGCGAGGAGATCGTCGAACGTCTCGAACACCCAGCGGAAGCTGCCGGTCCAATTCTCCTCGAAGATGCGCTGCCGCTCCTCGGGCGCCGTATCCATCACATTGCGGCCGACCGGGCTGTCGAAGGCCATGCCGAAGACATGGTTGCGGCATTTGGCGACGATCGCGGGATAATTGTCCTTGATCTCCTTTTCCCACGCGGGGGTCATGTCTTTCTGCATCGCGGGGAGGACATAATTCGGCGTGCGCTGGAACACTGTCACGCTGCCCGCGGTTTCGGCGACGACGGGCAGCATCTGCACGGTCGTGGCGCCGGCGCCGATGATCCCGACCTTCTTGCCGGCATAGTCCAGCCCTTCGTGCGGCCAGCGCGAGGAATGGAAGAGAGGTCCCTTGAAGCGATCCATACCGGGAATCTTCGGGATCATCGGTTCCGAAATCATGCCCATGCCGCTGATGAAATATTTGCTGGTAAAGACATCGCCGTCGCCCGTCGTGACTTGCCAGCAGCCGCGGTCCTCCAGATAGTCCGCCTCGACAATTTCGGTATCGAGCTGGATGTGCGGCCACATGTCGCATTTGTCGGCGACGAAGCGCATGTAATTCTGGGTTTCCTCGCGGCCGGGATAGCGTTTCGTCCACGACCACTCCTGGAGCAGTTCGGGCGAGAAGGTCAGGCAGTAATAATAGCTTTCGCTGTCGGTCGCGGCGCCCGGATAGCGGTTCCACGTCCATGTGCCGCCGATATCCGACGCGCGGTCGAACACGCGGACGGAGAGGCCGAGTTCGCGCAAATAATGGATCAGCGCGAGGCCCGCAAAACCGGCCCCGATCACGATCGCGTCATAGTCCACCGCGGGCCCGCTTGGATTATTCTTCTCGGTCATCTGTCTCACTCTCCACAAATCCGACGGCGCCTTGTCCGGCGCTCGCCCTGTTCGTCAAAACCTCTCAGCCCGCACCCACGCGATCGGGGTCCACCGCGCCGATCTCGGCGAGGATCGCCGCGCGATCGGAATCGCGCCGCCACATTCTGGGCGCAACGACGTCGGTATCAGCAAAGCGCGGCGCGGGATGCGGCTGCATCCAGCCATCGGCCTCGACGTAGCTGCCGCGCGCGCGGCTGTGCTCGTGCGCCGGGGCGTCGTCCATCGTCAGCACTTCGCTGTAACAACAGTCGCGCGATTGCAGCCGCAGGGTCCAGGTCGCGCGTGGTTCGCCAGCGAAAATCGCGGCGAGCCGCGCCTTCATCGCGGGCCATCGCTGCTGGTCGTGCTGCGCGGCGAAAAGCGGGTCGTCATCCAGCCCGAGCGCGTCGACGAGCCGCGCGTAGAATTGCGCCTCGATCGCCCCGATCGCGACATAGCGGCCGTCGGCGCAGGCATAGCAGGCATAAAAAGGCGCGCCGCCATCGAGCAGGTTCTGACCGCGCCCGCGGTCCCACATATCATTGTGCCGCAGCGACCACATGCCCGCCATCAACGCCGCAGCACCATCGGCCATGCTGCAATCGATCACGCGCCCCGCGCCGCTTTGCCGCGCCGCGAGCAGCGCCGATACGAATCCGAATGCCAGCAACATCCCCCCACCGCCATAGTCGCCGATCAGGTTGAGCGGCGGCATCGGCGGCTGGCCTTCGGCGCCAAGCGCCGCAAGACAGCCGCTGATCGAAATATAGTTGAGATCGTGCCCTGCCTTGTCGGCGAGCGGACCATCCTGCCCCCAACCGGTCATCCGTCCGTAGACCAGCGCCGGGTTGCGCTCCATCAAGACGTCGGGTCCCAGCCCCAGCCGTTCGGCCACGCCGGGACGAAACCCCTCGATCAGCCCGTCGGCGGTTTCGACAAGCCGGGCGACGATCTCCACGGCTTCGGGTCGTTTCAGATCGAGCGTGATCGACCGCCGCGAACGGAGCAGGACATCGCGCCCCTGATCCTGCGACAGCGGATCGCTGCCGCCCGGCCGGTCGATACGGATCACCTCAGCTCCATGATCGGCGAGCATCATGCCGCAAAAGGGGGCCGGCCCGATCCCGGCGAGTTCGATGACGCGCACACCCGCCAGCACAGGCCGCATCGACCCGCCGTCGACGATACGGTGCGAGCGGTTCATCCGACGGTGTTCCCGGCAGCGGGGCGGAGAAACAGGCGCCGCACAAATCGCGGTGGCACCGCCGGGTCGGCCGAATGGGCCGATATATTCCGCAACAGCGGATCGACAGCCTTTGCCAAGCCAGCTCTCCCAGTCTTCAGTGCCGTCACCGACATCTTGAATTTATTTGTTAGCGTCTAGCAAATGAAAAATCAAGCGCAAAGACCATCATTCAATTGCCTGTATTAAAAGGATTTATCTCGGATAGCCGAAGAGAATCAGTAAGCGATTCCAAAGGCCTTCGCGGTCGAACGGCGATAGGCTTCGAACTGTTTGGGCAGGTCGACATTTTCGGGGGCGACGAGCCACTGATAGATCGTCCCGAAGATGAAACTGCAAAAGCCGAAGGCATAGCATTCGGCGTCGACCGACGCGTCGATCTCGCCCGCGGCGATGCCCTCTTCGACCCAGTGCGCGACATCGCTGCGATAAATTGCGTGATAGGCGGACAGATGATCGCGCACGTCATTGTGCGAACTGATCGATTCAAACCACAGGATGTACATTGCCTGCATATAGCCGGAGTGGCTCGACAGGAATCCCTCGACCGCGCGCAAGGCGGCGAGACAGGCCTGTGCGCCGCCACGCGTGCCGACCTTGTTCGCCAATTCGCGTGTCCAGCTGGTGTTGAAATGCAGTACCAGCTGGCCGAACAGCGCATCCTTCGATCCGAAACGGCTCGATGCGAGCCCGCGCGAATAGCCGGCGCGTTCGCCAACCTCCTTCAGCGTCGTCGCGTGCGTCCCCTGTTCGACGATCAGCTGCATCGCCGCGTCGAACATCCGGGCGTCGGACAGCGCGGTGCGTTCTGCCTGCGTGCGGCGAACGGCGCGCGGCTTGGCGCGCACCTTGGCGGGAGCCGGCTGGACCTCTGTCACCTCGCGCAGCGAGGCCTTGCCCTTCATCGACGACGGTGCGTTCATGAAGATTCATCAATCCTTTCAAAAGCCGTTTTGCCCGTCGCGACGGCCTCGCGCAGCGCCTGCTTGTCAATCTTGCCGACGCTGGTCAACGGCAGAGTGTCGGCGTGCGCCCAGTATTCGGGTATCCAGAAACGTGCAACGCGGTCGTTCAGAGCGCGGCGCAGTCGCGCGAAATCGGGTCTCGCGCCGTCGGTCGTGGTGACGATGGCGAGCGGCCGCTCCTCCCAGCGCGGATCGGCGACGCCGATCACCGCGGCGAGGTCGACGCCGGCAAGGCTGGCGACATGGTTCTCGAGTTCTGCCGATGGTATCCATTCGCCGCCCGACTTGATCAGATCCTTCATCCGGTCGGTGACCTGGACATAGCCGCGCTCGTCGATCGTCCCGGCATCGCCGGTATCGAGCCAGCCGTCGGCAGTCAGCACATCGGCACCCGCCCCGCGGTGATAGCCGCGCGCGATCCACGCGCCGCGCAGCTGCAATCGCCCGACGCTCTTGCCATCCTCTGCGACGCGCTTGCCGTCATCGTCGACCAGTCGCACCGACACCCCCGCGACCGGACGTCCGCTTTTCGCGCGTAAATGCCGCGCCGCCTCGCCAGCCGTATCGGCCGCCGGGTGCGACAGCACGCAGAGCGGGCTGGTCTCGGTCATCCCCCACCCCTGGATCAGCGGCACATTCCAGCGGCGCTCGACCTCGGCGATCAGGCCTTCGGACACCGCCGACCCGCCCGCGACGATGACGCGGAAACTCGCCATGTCGACCGGCTCGGCTGCGTCGGCGCGGAGCAGATCGTTGAGGATCGTCGGCACGGTCGCAGTAAAGGTCGGCGCGGTAGCACGGATCATCCTCCGGATCGCCTCGGGCTGCAAATGCGGCCCCGGCAGCACGAAATCGGCGCCCGCAAGCCAGCCCGAATAGGGGAGCCCCCACGCATTGGCATGGAACATCGGCGGCATCAGCAGGATCGTGTCGCGGTCGCTGAGCGCAAACGCATTCGCCGCCATCGACGCGAGGCTGTGCAGGAAGATCGTACGGTGCGAATAGACGACCCCCTTGGGGTTGCCTGTCGTCCCAGAGGTATAACAGGTTGCGGCCGCCGCCGTTTCGTCGGGCACCGGAAAGTCGGCGAGCGGCGCATGGTCCGCGATAAAATCCTCATAGGACGTCCAGGGCTTTTCCAGTCCGGCGAGCCCGGCCGTGTTGCCGGTGACGATGACACGCTCCAGCCCTTCAAGCGAATTGACCTGCGGCAACAGCCCGGCGAGCAGCGGGCCATCGGCAATCAGCAGCGCATCTTCGGCGTCGGCCATGATGAAGCGGATCTGGTCGGGGTGCAGCCGCAGGTTGAGCGTGTGGAGCACCGCGCCCATCGCCGGCACCGCCAGATAGGCCTCGAAATGCGCAAAATCATTCCAGCTGAGCGTCGCGACGCGCGTGTTCGAACGCACGCCCGCCGTCTGCAGCGCCGCCGCAAGGCAGCGGGCGCGTTCGGCGGTCTCCGCAAAGCTGCGCCATGCCACCTGCTCGCCGTCGAACAGACCGATACGACTGGTCGCGTGGATGCGCTCGCCATGCGCAAGGATCGTCGCGGTACCCAGCGGTTCGTGCATCATCGTGGCGTCCATCACGCCATCCCCTCGCCGCGCGCGATCCGCCGCGCGGCGTCGAGCAGCGCCGGCACGTCATGTTCGAGGCCGCGTTCATACGGTCCGTCAACCTGCCCTTCGCGAAAGAGGACATAAGCACCCTCGACGATCGCGGCGAGGCGCCAGAGCGCGAAGGCCTGAAAATATCCGAGCCGGTCGATCGACAGCCCCGTCGCATTGGCCCAGCGCCGCGCGAGATCGGCGCCGCCGACGACGCCCGCGACGTTCGACACGCGCTGAACGAACGCGAAGCCGAGCGGCAGGTTTTCGTCGCGGTTCCACATCGCGGTGACCAGCCCGACATCGACGAGCGGGTCGGCGAGCGTCGCCATCTCCCAGTCGAGGATCGCCAGAACCTTCGGCTCGGCCAGATCCATCAGTACATTGTCGAGATGATAGTCGCAGTGGACGATCCGTACCGCCTCGGGCGCCGGCGCGTTATCGGCGAGCCATGCGCCGAGCGTTTCGATCAGCGGCAGGTCGCGGACCGCGTGCGCTGCCCGCACGCCGCGCCATCGCTCGATCTGGCGGCTGACGAAGTTCCGTGCCTTGTCGGCATCGCCCAATCCTTCAGGAACCGGCTTGATCGCATGGACGCTCGCGATGGCGTCGATCAACGCGTGACCGACCGCATCGCGCGTCGCGACATCGTCCGCATAGCCAGCCGGCAGCGTATCGGTGATCGCCGCGCCGCGGACGAAGCGGGTCAGCGAAAAGGGCGCGCCGAGCACTTCGCTATCGTCACAGAACAGGATCGGTTCCGCGACCGGCGCCTTGCCCGCGATCGCCGAGATGAAGCGAAATTCGCGCGCGATCCCGGCGCCCGCGAGGTCGGATACGGTATCGGCCGGGGGATGCCGCAGCACCATCGGGCCGCTCGCGCTTTCGACGAGGCTCGTGACATTGGCGTTGCCGCCGGTCAGCCGGCGGACGATCCGCGCGTCTGCAATCCCTGCTTCAGCTTCCAGCCAGCGCGACAACCGCTCGGCCGGATCGCTCACAATCTGCACAGCAGGCCGCCGTCGTTGGAGATGATCGAGCCCGTCATATAGGGCGACCCCGCCACCCACCAGACGACGTCGGCCAGTTCCTCGGCGGTACCTTCGCGGCCGAGCGGAATGCCGGCCACCAGCTTGGCCTTGGCGCGCGCCGATATCCCGTTGGTCATTTCGGTCGAGGTCAGCCCCGGAATGACCAGGTTGACGCGAATGCCGCGCCGCGCCAGCTCGACCGCCAGCACCTGGGTCAGCCCCACGAGCCCGGCCTTGGACGCGCCGTACGCCGCGTCGCCCGAAAAGCCGCGCAACCCGACGACCGCGCCGATATTCACGATTGAAGCACCCTCGCCCAGATGCGGCAAGGCCGCGCGCACAAAATTGAACGGGCCCGACAAATTGGTATCGAGCACCGCCTGCCAATCGTCCTGCGCCAGCGCGCCGACCAGCCCGCCGCGATGGAGACCGGCGTTATTGATGAGCACATCGATGCCGCCCCAGCGCTCGACGACCTCGGCGCAGAGCCCCGCGACCGCCGCCGGATCGGTCACGTCGGCGGCCAGCCCGATTGCATTGGCGCCGATCGATCGCGCCTGCGCATCGATATCGGCGCCGCGTGCGACAAGCGCGACCTTGTCCCCCTTGCTCGCGGCCAGCCGGGCGATTGCGAGGCCCAGGCCTCGCGATGCGCCGGTGACCACCCATCTGCGCTGTTCAGGCTTCGACGTCTTGGCCATTCCGGGTTCCGCTCAGAAAGCCTGCGTCACGGCAACGCCCCACGTCCGCCGCGGTCGCGGTGCGGCATAGCTCCACACCCCCTGCACATCATAGCCGATCGTCCAGCCCTTTTCGTTGGCCAGATTCTTGCCGAACAGGCTGACCGTCGTCTTGTTGAAGCGGGCGTTGATCGACGCGTCGACCAGATACTGGCCGCCGTTGCGCAAGTTCGGGTTGTTGAGGAAGGTGATCTCGTGCGCGCCGACATAATGGACGTCGCCCGAAATCCATGCCGACGCATTGCTGCCGATATCGGCTTCATAGGTCCCGCCGACGCTCCACGTCCATTTCGGGGCGCGGCGGATCTTGAGGAAGCTCGCGTCGATCGGCGTTCCGGTGCTGTAGATGTCGCCGACGAAATCCTTATATTTCGCGTCGAGATAGCCGAGGTTGCCGTTGAGCGTGAAGCCATCGGCGACGCGCGCGGTGAGGTCGAGTTCGAACCCCTTGAGTTCGGCCGACGCCGCATTGATCGTGCGATTCTCACGCCCGGTCGAGGTCCCCGGCGCGGGCACGTCGAGGTCCTGCTGCATATCGTCATATTTCATCAGGAACGCCGCGCCGTTCAGGCGCACGCGGCCGTTTGCGAACTCGGTCTTGAACCCGGCCTCATAATTGTCGAGCGTTTCGGGATCATAGGGGATCGTCGCCGCGCCGATCGTCGACGGGCGCCCGTTGAACCCGCCGCCGCGATAGCCGCGCGACCATAGCGCATAGATCATCGCCTCGTCGGTGATTTCATAGCGAAGCGACACGCGCGGGGTGAACTTCGACCAGCTCTTCTTCACCGGATCGGCCATGACGATCACGCCGGGCGCGCTTCCAGTCGGATTTTCTTCGACCGTCGTGCCGTAGAAGAAGATCGGCAGGTCGTTGACGATGCTCGATTTCTTGTCCTTGGTATAACGCGCGCCGACCGTCAGCGTCAGCCGGTCGACGATCTCGTAATCGGCCTCGCCATAGATCGCCCAGGACTTGTTCGTTTGCCGGACATCCTGCGCGCTGGTGAGCAGCGGCGGCCCCGCGAAGCCGATATAATTTTTGAGATTGATCGTGTAGCGCGAGTCCCAGAGGTACCCGCCAAGGACAAAGGTCAGCGGCCCCGATCCGCCCTTGGTCAGGCGCAGTTCGTTCGTCGTCTGGCGCCAGCGCGCGGGCCGGTCGGTGTGATAGAGCGTCTGCGGCCCGGCGTCGAAATCCTGATTGATTTCTTCATCGGTTTTCAGCCAGCCGAAGATATAGTCGACCTGCATGTCGGACCCCAGGTCATAGGTCGCCTTGGCGATCGCCATGTCGAGCTTGAAGGTCGCATTCTTCTCGAGCCGGCCGTCGGATACGCTGACATAGCGGTCGCCCGACGTCGGCACGCCCGGCGCCGGCGAACATTGGTTATAGGCCGTGCAGAACAGATCGGTCGGCCGGTTGACCGCGAGCAGCTGCGGCGGGTCCTGCTTCGTCTTCTGATGATCGTAGCTCAGCTGGATGTCGAGATTGTCGGTCGGCTCGAACAAGAGCGCCCCCGACAGCGCATAAAATTTGGACCGCTGTCCGTCCTGGTTCTGGAAGCTGTTGAAAATATAGCCGTCGGATTTTTCGTACGCGCCGCTGACCTTGACCGCGATAGTGTCGGAGAGCCCCGTACTGGCCACGCCTTCGACCTTCCAGCTGTCGAAGCGGCCATAGGTCAGGCGCGCCTTGCCCGTGAGGTCGTAGGTCGGGCGCGAGCGCGCGAGGTTGATGACGCCGCCGGTGGCATTGCGCCCGAACAAAGTGCCCTGCGGCCCGCGGAGCACCTCGACGCGGTCGATATCGATCGCCTTCAGCAAGCTGCCCGAGCTTTGGCCGATATAGACATCGTCGAACACCACGCCCACCGCCGGATCGACCGACTTCTCGACGTCAGCGACGCCAATGCCGCGAATATAGACCGCGGCGACGCCTCCCGGCCCCTGCTGCGTGTCGTCGATAACGATGTTGGGCGACGAGTCGGCAAAGTCGCGCACGTCGGAATCGAAACGCCGGTCGAGCTCGCCCGCGGACAAAGCGCTGATCGACGCAGGCACGTCCTGCATGCTTTCCTCGCGCTTGCGGGCGGTGACGACGATTTCCTCGAGACCGCCAGACGATTCCGCTCGGGTCTCGCTGGGCGCTTCCTGCGCGCTGGCGACCGATGCCGGACACAAGATGACTGCTGCGGTGGCCAGAAGGCGCACGGATTTCACGCGATCGATCATGATGAATTCTCTCCCATCGACGGGCGCATTGGTCGCTCGCGGCCGCTTGTGCGGTTCTCGTGAGTCACGCTCCGATCAAAGCATGCCCCACTTGTTTGTTATCGACAAGCAAATTTTATATTTCCGCATCAAAGCCTCGGAAAGAATTATTTTATCTAGTTGATATTATATATTATTTATGGTCACTACGGTGCAGAAAATTATTCTTGCTTGTTCTCATCTAGTAAGTGTGCAAGAAGATTCGCCAACGATAAACACCGAATGGGAGAGTGAATTATGGCAGACCGGCTGGCCGGTAAGTCGGCCTTGATCTCGGGCGGCGCGAGCGGCCTGGGCGAGGCGCAGGCGATCCTTTATGCCCGCGAAGGCGCGGCGGTTCTGATCGGCGATGTGCAGGCCGACAAAGGCCACGCGGTGGTCGCCGCAATCGAAAGCGAAGGCGGCAAGGCGGCCTTCATCCATCTCGACGTTTCCGACGCAGGCAGCTGGGATGCAGCCGTAGCCGATGCCGTCGCGCGCTTCGGCAAGCTCACGACGCTGGTCAACAACGCCGGCATCTTCCACCCCGGCGGCATTACCCAGGAAACCCGGCAAGGCTGGGACCGCATGATCGCGATCAACCAGACCGGGGTCTTCCTCGGCATGAAAGCGGCCGCCCCTGCCCTGCTCGCCTCGGGCAATGCGGCCATTGTCAACGTCAGCTCGCTCTATGGTCTTATCGGCAGCCCGAACGCCATCTCCTACCATGCGTCGAAGGCAGCGGTGCGCGTGATGGGCAAGGCCGGTGCGCTCGAATTCGCCAAGCAAGGCATCCGGGTCAACACGATCTTTCCCGGCCAGATCAAGACCCCGATCCTCGGCGACATCACCCCCGAACAGGACGCTGCGATCAAGGCATCGATCCCGATGGGCATCGTCGGCGATCCGATGGATATCGCCTACGCGAGCCTCTACCTCGCCTCCAACGAGGCAAAATATGTGTCGGGCGCCGAACTCTGGGTCGATGGCGCATGGTACGCCGGACAATGAGCGAAAGGGCAGCCCGCTGATGGCCTGGGACTTTTCGACCGATCCCGAATTCGAGAAACAGCTCGAATGGATGCGCGGTTTCGTCGCCGAGGAGGTCGAACCGCTCGACCTCGTCTTTCGCGACCCCGCGGCGCATGTCGACCCGCATTCGCCCGCCGCGCGCGCGATGGCGCCGCTCAAGGAAGAGGTGAAGAAGCGTGGGCTCTGGGCGTGCCATCTCGGCCCCGACCTCGGCGGCAAGGGTTTCGGGCAACTCAAACTGGGGCTGATGAACGAAATCCTCGGCCGCAGCCGCTTTGCGCCGACCGTCTTCGGGACGCAGGCGCCCGACACCGGCAACGCCGAAATCCTCGCACGCTTCGGCACCGAGGAGCAGAAGGCGAAATATCTCCAGCCTTTGCTCGATGGCGAAATCGTCTCCTGCTATTCGATGACCGAGCCGCAGGCGGGCGCCGATCCCGGCGAATTTACCTGCCAGGCGCGCCTCGACGGCGACGAATGGGTGATCAACGGCGAAAAATGGTTCGCGAGCCACGCCTGCATCGCCGAATTCCTGATCGTCATGGTCATCACCGATCCCGACGTCCCGGTGCACGAGGGCTCGACGATGCTCATCGTCCCGCCCGACGCGCCCGGGCTCGAATTCGTGCGCAACACCGCGGTCGGCCCGAAGGACGAGATCGGCAGCGGCGTCCACGGCTACCTCCGCTTCACCAATTGCCGCGTGCCCGAGGCGAGCCGGCTCGGCCCCGTCGGCGCGGGCTTCAAGGTCGCGCAGTCGCGGCTCGGCGGCGGACGCATCCACCATGCGATGCGCACCGTCGGCATGCTCAACAAGGCGATGGACTATATGAAGGAGCGCGTCGTCAGCCGCGTCACCAAGGGCGAACGGCTGGCCGACAAGCAGATGGTGCAGGAAAAGATCGCCGACAGCTACACACAGATCCTGCAGTTCCGCCTGCACGTGCTCTATGCGGCCTGGCTGCTCGATCGCGACAAGAGCTACACCCGCCCCGTGCGGCGCGAGATCAGCGCGATCAAGGCAGCGATGCCGGACGTGCTCAAGGACGTCGTCTATCGCGCGCTCCATCTTCACGGCTCGCTCGGCATGTCGAACGAAACGCCGCTGATGGATATGTGGCAATATGTGCCCGAGATGGGGATCGTCGACGGGCCGACCGAGGTCCACAAGATCGGCGTTGCCAAGGACATATTGCGCGACGTGCGCCCCGCCGAAGGCACCTTCCCCTCCTATCATGTACCGACGCGCCTAGCCGCCGCCCGCGAAAAATTCGCCGCCTATCTCGACTGAAACGCCAAGCCCCGGGAGCCCCGAATGACCGAAAACATCGAACAGCGCCTCGACCGCGTCGAGAGCCGGTTCGCGATGCACGATCTCGTCAGCGACTATTGCCACGGCTTCGACAAGCGCGACTGGGACCGCTTCGCCGCGATCTGGTGGCCCGACGCCGTGTGGGACATCGGCCCGCCCTTCGGCAGCTTCGAGGGAGCCGAGGGGATCGCGCATGTTACCAAGGACATCCTCTGGGACGCCTGGCTCGCCTCGAGCCACTATACGACCAACCTCGTCATCACCTTCGACGGGAAGGATCGCGCGACGGGGGTATGCGACGTCGACTGTATCGGTACGACCTCGGACGGACAGGCGCAGACCGTCGCGGCGAGCTATTTCGATATTTTCGAGCGGCGCGGCGGCGTCTGGAAGATCGCGCGCCGCAAGGTGAAGATGTATCACTTCAACCCGCTGCCCGGCGTCACGCTGTCGCCGCCCGTATAGGAGCTTCTATGGCCTATCTCGACACCGACGACGGCGGCCGCGTCTATTACGAATATCACCGAGCCCCCAAATTGCCCGTCGTGCTCGTCCACGGCTGGGGCATGTCGGGCGACTATTGGGCATCGGCGGTCGAGGCGCTTCTCGCCGACGGCCATGCCGCTATCACGATCGACCATCGCGGTTGCGGCCGGTCCGACCGCGACTTTGCCGACATGTCGATCGACGCGATCGCGCGCGATGTCGCCGCGATCGTCGACCGCTGCGGCGCGCCGCGCGTCGCGCTCAACGGCTGGTCGCTCGGCGGCGCGGTGGTCGTAGCGGCGGCCGGACTGCTCGGCGAGCGCGTCGCGGGGATCGTCCTCACTTGCGGCGCGTCGCCGCGCTATGTGCAGGGCGAGGGCTTTCCGCACGGGGGCACGGCGGAAGATGTATTGGGCATCGGCGCCGCGATTACGGCCGACCGTCCCGGCTTCTTCCGCGCGCTCGCCGAGGGCGCGTCGGGCGAAGGCGCGAGCGAGGCGATGATCGGCTGGGTCGAGCGCGGCTTCATCGCGACGGGTCCGCGCGCAAGCACCACCCTCGCCTGTCTCGCAACGCTCGATCAGCGCGACCTGCTCGCCTCCTTCGCCTTTCCTGTCCTGTCGATCGGCGGCGTCAGGGACACGATCGCCGATCCGGCGATCGCGGGCTTTGCCGCCAACTGCGCGCAAAACGGCACGCTGCTGACGATGGATACCGGCCACTCGCCGCAACTCGAGGCGCCGACCGCCTATAACGACGCCTTGCTCGCCTTCATAAGGACGCTAGCCTGATGACCACCGCGCCGCTCGACGATCTGGCCGCCCTGCTCGCGCCGCTGCATACCCCCTTCACCTGCAAGTCGCTGAAGGCGCCGAACCGCTTCTGCATGGCGCCGATGTCGCGCTATTTTGCACCGGGCGGCGTGTTGACCGGCGACGGCGCCGAATATTACCGCCGCCGCGCCGCCGCCGGGATCGGCACGATCATCACCGAGGGCACCGGTGTCGCCATCGACCACACCGTCGCCGCCGACACGGTGCCGATCTTCGCGGGCGATACCCCGCTTGCCGCATGGAAGGGCGCAGTCGACGCGGTGCATGCCGAAGGCGGCATGTTCGTTCCGCAACTATGGCATGTCGGCGGCTGCATCGATTTCAACTTTCCCGACTCCCCGCATGCAGAGCTCGTCAGCCCGTCGGGCTTTGCCGGGCCCGATGTGCCCGGCGGCCGCGCGATGACCGACGAGGATATCGCGGACACGATCGCCGCCTTCGCCGAATCGGCGCGTGCGGCCAAACGGATCGGCTGCGATGCGATCGAGCTCCACGGCGCGCACGGCTATATTTTCGACCAATTCTTTTGGGACCGGACGAACCTGCGCGGCGATCGTTATGGCGGCCCCGACATCGCCGACCGTGCGACCTTCGCGGCCGAAGTCGTCGCCGCCTGCCGCGAAGCCGTCGGCGAGGATTTCGCGATCATCATGCGCGTCTCGCAGTGGAAGACCTATGATTATGACGTCAAACTCGCGCGCGACCCCGACGAGATGCACCGCTGGCTCGATCCGATGGTTCGCGCCGGGGTCGACATCTTCCACGCCTCACAGCGCCGCTTCTGGGAACCCGAATATGCGAGCGACCCGAAAAATCTGGGCGGCTGGATCAGGGAGGTCACCGGCAAGCCGGTCATCACCGTCGGGTCGGTCGGCATGGACCGCGACCTGATGCAGGATTTCGTCGAGGGCATTTCTTCGCCGATGCTGGCTCGACTGGAGGACCTTGTCGCGATGTTCGACCGCGGCGAGTTCGACCTCGTCGCGCTCGGCCGCGTGCTCCTCGCCGACCCCAACTGGCTGGAAAAGATCGAGCAGCGCCGTATCGACGAGTTGACCGCCTACGACCGCGCTATTGCGCTCGCGCAATATGAGCATGATTGACGTCCGCGCCGGAATACCGGTTCTGTACGCCCGAAGGCCTTATTGAGCCTGTCTCGCCAGCCAGCCCGTCAAGCCCGTGGGCCGCGACCGATGCGTTGGTCCCGACCATTGGAATCGCGCGCGAGCATTCACCATACTCGCCGATCGGCCGTCAGGCGGCGGCGAAGAAGCTGTCCAGTTCGGCGAGCAAAAGGTCCGGCACCTCTTCCTGGGGACTATGTCCGCACGGCAGCGCGCGTCCGCGCATATCGACCGCCCTCGGCCGCCAACTTTCCATGACGTCGAACAGTTCGCCCACCGTGCCCCGCTCGCCCCACAACAGCAACAGCGGCGCCTCGATCCGTCGGTCGGCGTCGGCGGCGTCATGATCGAGATCGATGCTCGCCGCGGCACGATAATCCTCGCAGATCGCATGGCGCGTCGCGGGATCGCGATAGCAGCGACGATATTCGGCAACGACGCGCGGATCGAGCGAACCCTCGACCTTTATCTGGCCCGCGAGATGACGGTCGAGGAAATGGTCGGGATCGGCCGCGATCATCCGTTCGGGCAGGTCGAACGGCTGGATCAGGAAGAACCACCAGAAATAGCGCGTCGCAAATTCCTTGCTCGTCTGCGCATACATCGTCGCCGTCGGCGCGATGTCGAGCAGGGCGAGCCGCGCAACGCGGTCCGGATGGTCGAGCGCCATCCGGTGCGCGACGCGCGCGCCGCGATCGTGCGCGACGAGGTCGAAGCGGTCGAAACCGAGCGCCGCCATCACCGCGACCTGATCGGCCGCCATCGCACGTTTCGAATAGTTCGCGTGCGCGGGATCGCCCGGCAGTTTCTGGCTGTCGCCATAACCGCGGAGGTCAGTCGCAACGACGGTAAAACGTTCGGCCAGCGCGGGGGCGACCTTGAACCAGGTCAGGTGCGTCTGCGGATGACCGTGGAGCAGCAGCAGCGGCGGTCCCGATCCGCCGATCGCCGTGCGGATGCGCACTCCATCGGCGTCGACATCCTGCCAGCGGAAGCCCGGCATCAGTTCGGGATATTCGGGGCTAGGGCTCATCGCTGCCAGCATTCATAAGCCAAGGCTTGCGGCCGAGATAGGACTTCTCGAACGCGCGGATCTGTTCGGCGTGCGTCAGCGTCTCGCCGATCCGGTCGAGCCCCAGCATCAGCGCGCGCCGCGCCGCCGGGTCGATGTCGAAATCGCCCGCATAGCCGCCCGCCTCGATCCGCTGCGCCTCAAGGTCGACGGTCATATCGCCGGCGCGGTCGTCGAGTTCGCCCACCAGCGCCGCAACCTGTTCGGGCGGCAGCGACAGGAGGAGAAGGCCATTATTGGCCGCATTGTCGGCAAAGATCGCTCCGTAAGAGGAACCGATGATGCCGCGAATGCCATATTGGAGCATTCCCCACACCGCATGTTCGCGCGACGATCCGCAGCCGAAATTGGGTCCGACGAGCAGGAAGCGCGTAGTTGCCATATCGTCGCGATTCAGGATAAAATCGCCGCGTACCGCGCCATTTTCGTCGAAACGCAGGTCATGGAAAAGACCGATGGCGAGCCCCGATCGATCGATGCCCTTCAGAAACGCCTTCGGCATGATGACGTCGGTGTCGATATTGGCCGCCGGCATCGCCGCCACGCGCCCCGACAGGCGGAGAAAACGCTCCATCAGGCGGCCCCCTCGGCAGCGAGCGTCCGGACGTCGGCGAGCCGCCCCGTGACCGCGGCGGCGGCGACCATCGCCGGGCTCATCAGGTGCGTCCGGCCGCCGATCCCCTGCCGCCCCTCGAAATTGCGGTTGGTGCTCGACGCACAACGCTCGCCGGGCGCGAGGCTGTCATCGTTCATCGCAAGGCACAGCGAGCAACCCGAGCGGCGCCATTCGAAGCCCGCCTCGATGAAGATGCGGTCGATCCCCTCTTCCTCGGCCGCGCGGCGCACACCGCTGCTGCCAGGCGAAATCATCGCGCGCACGCCGGGCGCGACCTTACGACCCTTCAATATCCGCGCGGCATCGCGCAGGTCGCTGAGCCGGGCATTGGTGCACGACCCGATGAAGGCGCGGTCGATCGCGATATCCTGCAGCGGGGTGTGCGGCGCGAGATCCATATAGGCCATCGCGCGCACCGCGTCGGCGCGGCGTTCGAGCGGCAGTTCGTCGGGATCGGGCACGACGCCGGTGATCGCAAGCGACTGGTCGGGGCTGGTGCCCCAGCTCACCATCGGCGGAATCTCGCCGGCGTCGAGCCTGACATCCTTGTCGAAACGTGCACCGGGATCGCTGCGCAGTGCCTGCCATTCGCTGCGGGCCTGCGCGAGCAACGCCGCCGAGGGCGCACGCGGACGACCCGCTATATAGTCGATCACCTTGTCGTCGGGCGCCATCAGCGCGACGCGCGCGCCGCATTCGACCGCCATGTTGCAGATCGTCATACGCGCCTCGACACCCAGTGCCTCGATCGCCGTCCCCGCAAACTCGACCGCATGGCCCGCAGCGCCGTCGGCGCCGATCCGGCGGATCACCTCCATGATCAGGTCCTTCGCCGTGACCCCCGGTGCGAGCATCCCGTCGATCGCGATCCGCATCGTCCGCAGGCGGCGATAGACGAGCGTCTGCGTCGCCAGCAGATGTTCGATATCCGACGTGCCGATGCCGAATCCGACGACGCCGAAGGCGCCATAGGTGGTCGAATGGCTGTCGCCCGCGGCGATCACCATGCCGGGCAGCACCAGCCCCTGTTCGGGCATTACGACATGTTCGATGCCCTGGCGCGGGTCGAAGAGGTCGAATATCTCGATCCCGAAATCGCGGCCGTTTTCGCCGAGATATTCGATCTGCCGGCGCGCGCCGTCGTCCAGATGTCCGGCATTCCGGTCGGGGTTGGTCGAATTGACATGATCGACCACGCCGAGCGACGCGGCGGGGCGCCAAGGCGTCCGGCCGGCCTCGCGCAGGCCGCTGAACGCCTGGGGGCTTGTATATTCGTTGAGCACCGTTCTATCGATATAGAGCAACAATCGTTCGCCGGCGCCGCCAGATTCGCCGAAAGATAATATGCGGTGTTCGTCGACGATCTTATCGTAAAGCGTTTTTGGCGCCGACATTCTTCTACCCTTCACTGCGGAATCGCAGGTGGGGCTTACCGTGCGCGGCTCGAACGAAGCCAATGCCGGGACAGTATCAATTGATGCGACGAGTGGACTGCAAATGGATATCATGTGGCTCGAGGACTTCATCAAGCTTGCCGATGAAGGCAATTTTTCCCGCGCGGCCGAAGCGCGCAACCTGACCCAGCCGGCGTTTAGTCGCCGCATCCGGGCGCTGGAGGATTGGGTCGGTGCGACGCTGGTCGATCGCGACACGCACCGGATCGCGCTGACCGAGGCAGGTCAGGCGTTCCGTGTGCTGGCCGAGGAGATATTGCGCCGGCTGACGCTGGGCCGCGACCATGTCCGCGAAATCGGCGGGACGCTCAGCAACGAAATCCGCTTCGCATCGACCCATGCGCTGTCGACCAGCTTTTTCCCCGCATGGCTCCGCAGCCTCCACGACGGGCATGAAGCCGGGACGATCACCCTGATCGCCGACCATATGGTCGCCTGCGAACGCTTCATGCTCGAGGGCAAGGCCGATTTCCTGCTGTGCCATCACCACACCGCCGCCGCGCACCGCCTCGACCCCGCGGGCTTTACCTCGCTGGCGCTCGGCGAGGATGTGCTGATGCCGGTGACCGCACCGCTGGGCGATGGCGCGCCGACGCATGTGCTGCCGGGCAGCGCGGACCAGCCGCTGCCCTATCTGGAGTTCGAGGAAAAGTCGGGCATGGGCCGCATCCTGCAGGCGGCACAGGTGATCTCGGCCGGATCGGCGGCGCTGCGGACGGTCTTCCGCTCGCATATGGCGACCGCGCTTCTTTCGATGGCCCGCGACGGACGCGGGGTCTGCTGGGCGCCGCTCAGTCTCGCGGGCCCCGACCTTGAAAGCGGCCGCCTCGTCGCCGCCGGCGATGCGCGCTGGCATGTTCCGATCGAAATCCGGATCTACAAACCCATCGCGCGGCGAAGCCCGAGCGTCGAAGCCTTCTGGACCATGCTCAAGAACCGGCTGAAGGCCGAAGCCGCCTGACGCGCGACGTAATAATGCTGCGCAGACGCCGCTTACGCCGCACGAATGATTCTATGTCGAACCGGCATTGGGATCGATCGCCGCATGTCCATAGACAGGCTGGGCCCTTGCACTAACCGACGAACGGACGGCTTTGGCAGGGTTCAGGGCGGAGAAAAAATATGATCCAGGGACCGGCAACGGCTGTCGCAAACGGCAAGCTCAGAATTTCCACATCGCTTTTCGCACTCTCCCTTTGCGTCGGCCTCGCGGGCACGGCGCAGGCACAGGAAACGGTGGCACCGACCGAGGAACAGGCAATCGACGGCGGCAGCGATATCGTCGTCACCGGCTCGCGCATCGGCCGCCCGGTACTCGACCTCCCGACGCCCGTCGGCGTCGTGACGTCGGATGCCCTCGACAATAATAACGCCCAGTTCGACATCGGCCGTGCGCTCGCACAGCAGCCGTCGATCGGCTTTTCGGGCAGCATGCAGCAAAGCCAGCAGTCGGGCGCTTCGGGCTCGCGCGGCGAGAATAGCGGCGGCCTCGCACTCGTCGATCTGCGCAGCCTCGGTTCGAACCGCACGCTGGTGCTCGTCAACGGCAAGCGCCGCGTCGCCGGCGCCACCGACAGCACGGCCATCGACCTCAATTCGATCAACCCCAACCTGATCGAGCGGATCGAAGTCATTACCGGCGGCGCGTCGGCAATTTATGGTTCGGATGCCGTGTCGGGCGTGGTCAACATCATCCTCAAGGATGATTTCGACGGCGTGCGCCTGTCGTTCAACGGGTCGCAGCCGACACGCGGCGGCGAAGGCCTGACCTATGGCGCCAGCCTTGTTGCCGGCATGAACTTCGGCGAAGGCCGCGGCAACATCACCGTTGCGGGCGACTATACCAAGGTCAAGGAAATCACCCCGCGGCAGGCCGACATGAAAAATTATGTCGCGATGCTCAATCCCGCCGACACCGGCCCCGACGACGGCATCCCCGACCTGATCGTCGTCCCCGGCGGCGAAGCGCTGCGTTTCTCGGGCTATGGCGTGGTCGGTTTCGGCGGCGACACCGGCGGGCTCGGCCGCTTCGTCTTCAACGACGACGGCACGCCGCGCCCCTTTCCGACGCCCAGCCTGACCGACGGCAGCCTGTTCGGCATTTTCGACAATTGCGGCGTCGCCTGCTTCCGTTTCGACGATTCGATCTCGATCGTCCCCGATATCGAACGCTATAACCTCAACCTCAGCGCCCATTATGATTTCAGCGACAGCGTGCGCGGCTATTTCGGCGTCGATTACAACAATACGTCGAGCTATGGCCGCGGCCAGCCGGTGATCCGGTCGGGCGTCGCGATCAACGTCGCACAGAACGCCTATCTGAACGAGGATTTCCGGCAGGACCTGCTTGCCGCCGGCGCGACCACGCTGCGGCTCGACCGCCTCTATACCGACGTCGGCCTGCGTTACAGTCAGGTCGACCGCAACAGCCTGTCGTTCGTCGGCGGATTCAAGGGCGAGTTCAAAACGGGCTTCGCCGACCTTCGCTACGACATCTACGGCACCTATGGCCGGACGAAGGCGAAGTTCATCGGCTACAATCGCCTTGTCGTCCCGAACCTGCTCGCCGCGCTCGACGCGGTCGTCGACCCCGGCAGCGGCCAGATCCGGTGCCGGATGGACGTGCCGGCCCTGCAGCCGGTCGGCTATGTCCGCCCGAACATCCAGGGCAGCGCCCCCTGTTCGCCGTTCAATCCTTTCGGATCGATCGCGAGTTCGCAGGACGCCCGCAACTTCGTGAAAGCGACGACGGTGTCGGAGGCGTTCATCCGGCAGACGACCGCGGGCTTCTCGCTCGCCGGCGACACCGAGAAGTTCCTGACGATGCCCGGCGGCGGCGCGGTCGGCTTCGCGCTCGGCGCCGAATATCGCAAGGAACGCAACGGCCGCACGACCGACCCGCTGGTCAAGGCGGGCCTCACCAACCAGGCGGCGACGCAGGATTATGAGGGCGGCTATCACGTCACCGAATTTTTCGGCGAGCTCAGCGTGCCGATCCTGACCGACATGCCTTTCTTCAAATTGCTGTCGGTCGAAGGCGCGGTTCGCCACGCCGATTACAGCCATGCCGGACAGGCGACGTCGTGGAAAGCGGGCGCGATCTGGGAGCCGACCGACGGCCTGCGCCTGCGCGCGACGATCAGCCGCGCGATCCGCGCACCCAATATCTTCGAAGCCTTCCGCCCGAGCGAGGGGCAGACGACGAACGTCAACGACCCCTGTGCGCAGACCAACCTCGGGCTCAACCCGAACCGCGCCGCCAACTGCGCCGCGCTCGGCCGCCCGGCGGGCTTCACGCCGCTCAACGGCGGTGTCGGGGTGCCGTTCATCGTATCGGGCAACCAGAATCTCAGCCCCGAAGTGTCGGACAGCTGGACCGCAGGCATCGTGCTCACGCCCAACTTCCTGCCCGGGCTCCAGATTTCGGCCGACTGGTTCAACATCGAGATCGACGATGCGATCAGCTTCCTGAGCCCGCAGCAGATCGCCGAAAATTGCGTCGACCGTGCGGGCGGCCCCGATCTCGACCTCTGCGCGCTGATCACCCGCGAATCCAACCCCGCCAGCCCGAACTTCTTCGGCATCACGACGGGTAACAGCACCTATGTGAACACGTCGAAGCTGGAAACGTCGGGGCTCGATACGCAGCTCTTTTACGCACGGCCGGTCGGCGGGGGCCGCATTTCAGCGAACCTCGCCTTCACCTACCTGCACCGCCTCCGGACCTACACCTTCCAGTCGCGACCCGACCTCTACACCGTGCTCGAAGGCTTCTATGGCTACCCCAAATATAAGGGTGTCGTCGGGCTGACCTACAGCAATGGTCCGCTGACGGTGGGTTGGCAGGGGCGCTATCAATCGAGCCAGGCGCTGACCGACATTTCGCCGGGGATCAGCCGCGAACTGCTGTCGCCCGACCGGACGGGATCGCGCTTCTACAACGATATTTCGGCATCCTACACACTGTCCATGAACGGCAAGCAGGAAGCGAAATTCTCGTTCGGCGTCACCAACCTCTTCAACGAAAAGCTGCCGGTGATGGAATCGGTTCAGGTGATCGACCCGTCGGGGGGCGGGTTCGATCAATTCGGTCCCGTCGTCCGGGTCGGGCTCGAAGTGAACTTCTGATCCCGACCGACAGGGTGAGGCCCGCGTGACATTCCCGCGCGCGGGCCTCATGTCGTTTTCGAAGGAGAATCCACCTTGGCCGGTCAGGAAGGCGCGATCATCAGTGCCGAAACCATCCGCCCTTCCCGGCAGAGGGGCTTCCTCGGCGTCGTCGAACGCGTGGGCAACCTGCTGCCCGACCCGACGATCATCTTTCTCTACCTGATCGTCCTACTGATGATCGTGTCGGCGATCGGCGCAGCGCTCGGGTGGAGCGCTTCGCTGCCCTATTCGGGCAAGGAGGCGCCCGCGGGCGCCGAACTGGCGGGCGGCATGCTCACCTATCGCGCGTCGAGCCTGTTCTCCGCCGACAATATCGCGCGGCTGTTCACCGAAATGCCGCGCACCTATGCCAGTTTCACCCCGCTCGGCATCATCCTGACGATCATGATGGGTGCCGCGGTGGCCGAGCGTTCGGGCCTGTTCTTCGCGCTGATCCGCGGATCGCTGCGCGGGACGCCTCGCCGCTACATGACCCCGATCATCGCGGTCGTCGGTATGGTGTCGCACCACGCCGCCGATGCCGCCTATGTCGTGCTGATCCCGATGGCCGCGATCCTTTTCGCTTCGGTCGGGCGCCATCCGCTCGCCGGAATCGCCGCCGCGCTCGCCGCCGTTTCGGGCGGCTATGCCGGCAATATCATGCCCGGCCAGCTCGACGTGCTGTTGTTCGGCTTCACGCAGGAAGCCGCTCGTATCGTCGAACCCGGCTGGACGATGAACCCGCTCGGCAACTGGTATTTCATCCTCGGCATCGTCGTCTTTTTCACGCCGATCATCTGGTTCATCACCGACCGCGTCGTCGAACCCCGGCTCGGGACCTGGAACGAGGAAGTCGACGAAGAGCTTCGCGCCGATCTCGAAAAGGGCGAGCTCAGCGATGCCGAACGGCGGGGGCTTCGGCGCGCCGGCATCGCCGCGCTGTTGGTCTCGGCGCTGTTCGCGGCGCTCTGCCTCTGGCCCGGTTATACGCCCTTTATCGATCAGGACGCCGAAGGTCCGATCCGCTTGCAACCACTCTACGCATCGATGATCGCGGCGCTGTTCCTGATGTTCCTGCTCACGGGTATCGTCTTCGGCCGCACCGTCGGTACGGTCAAAAATTCGAACGACGTGATCGCGATGATGCGCGAGGGCGTAAAGACGATCGCGCCCTATCTGGTCTTCGTCTTTTTCGCCGCGCACTTCGTCGCGATGTTCAACTGGTCGGGCATCGGCCCGATCATCGCGATCGGCGGCGCCGAAAAGCTTCAGGGCCTGAACCTGCCGCCGGCGCTGCTTCTCGTGTGCGTGCTGCTCCTTTCGTCGATGATGGACCTGTTCATCGGATCGTCCACGGCGAAATGGAGCGTGCTGTCTTCGGTCGTCGTGCCGATGTTCATGCTTCTCGGCATCAGCCCCGAAATGACGACCGCCGCCTATCGCATGGGCGACAGCTACACCAACATCATGACCCCGCTGATGAGCTATTTCCCGCTCGTCCTCGTCTTTTGCCAGCGGTGGGACAAGTCGATGGGGGTCGGATCGCTGCTTGCGCTGATGCTGCCCTATGCGCTCTGTTTCATGGCGACAGGGATCATGATGGTCGTCGCGTGGGTAGTGTTCGACCTGCCGCTCGGACCGCATGCGCAGGTTTTCTATCAGGTCGCAGCGCACGCCGTACCATGAGGAAGACGATGACGAATTTCGCCGGACGACATGCAACCATGTCCAATAAGCATTGGGGTCGGCCCGATGTCGCTCCTAGCCTGACTTCGCCGCTGCGCCAGGAGGAGCGTCCCCATGTCCGTTGACCTGACATCGCTCGAAGCCGACATGACCGCCTGGCGCCGGCACATCCATCAGCATCCCGAACTCGGATTTCACGAAGACGGCACGGTGCGCTTCATTCTCGACCTGCTCGAGGATTTCGGGGTCGACGAGGTTCACGCGGGCATCGGGGGAACCGGGATCGTTGCGACGATCCGGTCCGGATCATCGGAGCGCGCGATCGGCATCCGCGCCGACATCGACGCGCTGCCGATGACCGAACTCACCGAATCCGATCACAAATCCTGCACCCCCGGCGTGATGCACGCGTGCGGCCATGACGGGCATACGACGATGCTGCTCGGCGCCGCGAAACACCTTGCCGCCACGCGCAATTTCGACGGCGTGGTGCACCTGATCTTCCAGCCCGCCGAGGAGTCTCTCGGCTATCAGGGCCCCGGCGGCGACCCCGACGGCGGCGCCAGCGCGATGATCCGCGACGGGCTGTTCGAGCGCTTTCCGATGGAGGCGATCTTCGGGGTCCACAACCGCCCCGGCATCGCCGCCGGCAAGCTCGCCGGGCGCGCGGGCGCGCTTTACGCCGCCGCCGACAAGTTCGAGATCGTCGTCACCGGCAAGGGCGGCCACGCCGCGCGGCCGCACCTGACGATCGATCCCGTGCTGGTCGCGGCGCAGATCATCGTCGCGGTACAGAGCATCGTTGCGCGCAACACCGATCCGATGGACGCCGCCGTGGTGTCGATCTGCAAGGTCGAGGCGGGCACCGCCTTCAACATCATCGCCGACGAAGCGCGCATGGGCGGCACCGTCCGCACCCTGTCGCGCGCGAGCCAGGACGCGACCGAGCAGCGGCTGCGCGACATCGTGACAGGGGTTGCCGCATCGTTCGGCGCGACCGCCGAACTCCATTATGAGCGCGGCTATCCTGCCCTCCACAACCCGGCCGACCTTTACGCGAGGGTTCGCGACATCGCGATCGGCGTCGTCGGGCCCGACCGCTTCGTCGACCTCGACACGCCGGGCATGGGGGGCGAGGATTTCGCCCGCTATCTCGACGTCGTTCCCGGTTGCTTCCTGCTGCTCGGCAATGGCGACGAGGGGCCGGGTGCGGTGATGCTCCACAATTCGCACTATGCCTATGACGACAGCATTTCGCCGACGGGTGCGGCGCTGTGGGTCGCGCTGGCCGAAAATTTCCTGCCGAAATAAACAAATCCCGGAGACCGTCCCGATGCGCCGTTCGATTGCCGCCCTGCTCCATGGTTCCGCCGCACTGTGGCTTGCAGCGGCGCCGACCGCGCAGGCGCAGGAACGGGTGAGCATTTATCGCGACGATTTCGGAGTGCCACATGTGCAGGCCGAAACATCGGGCGCGGTGATGTTCGGCGCCGGCTACGCGATCGCGCACGATCGGCTCGCCGCGATGGAACTGGCGCGGCACAATACGCAGGGGCGCCGCGCCGAACTGGTGGGCGCATCGGCGATCGAAACCGACAAGGTGATGCGCGGCCGCAAGCTGTCCGACGCCGTGCTGATGCAGCGATACAAGGCGCTCGCGCCCGAGCACCGCACCATGATCCAGGCGATGGTCGACGGCATCAACAAGCGCATCGACGAAGTGAACGCCGATCCCGGCCGCCTGACGCCGCTCGAATTCATCCGCTGGGGCATCAAGCCGACGCGCTGGAGCCTGACCGAATATCTCGCGCTGATTACCGCCGCGCCGCTCGGCCGCGACACCTACGAGATCCGCAATCTCGAATTTCTGAAAGCGATGACCGACCGTCATGGCGCGGAAAAAGCGTGGCAGATTTTCAACGACGTCGTGCCGATTTCCGACCCGGATTCGCCGACGACCATTCCGGCTGGCGACGATCTGGCCCCGGTGCGTCCGACCCCGGCACCGGTCCGTGCCCCGGTCCAGTTGCCCGGCGACAAGGATGCGGCGTCGGCGGCGGCTCAAAGTGCGCCCGCCGCGCCGGTGAAGGGCGCGAGCCGCTGTCTGGTCATCGGTCCCGAAAAATCGGCGAGCGGAAAGGTGCTGATGCTCGAGGCGACCGCCGACGGCCCCGAAATCCATTTGCACGGCGGCGGGTTCGACAATGCCGGGTTCGGTTCGACCGGCTGGGGCGTCCCGACGATGGGACGTGGCGCCCAGCATGGCTGGCTGCTCGTGTCGGGCAGCAGCGAGGCGGGCACGACCTTTGCCGAAAAACTCAACCCGAAGAACCGCTACGAATATTGGTACAAGGGCGCATGGAAGAAGATGGAGCACCGTACCGAGACGCTGAAGATCAAGGACGGCGCGCCGGTCACGCACGAGGTCGCATGGACGATCCACGGTCCGGTGATCGCGTGGGACGCGGAGAATGGCACCGCCTATTCGCAGCAGATGGGCGTCCACGGGCGCGAACTCGACACATGGGTGGCCTTCGCCGAAATGGGGCGCGCCAAAAGCCTCGCCGAATTCCGCGAAAAAGGGGTCGACCGGCTCGGCTGGAACCTCGGCGCCTGCTATGGCGGCGAGGATGGCACGATCGCCTATTTCGAGGGCGGCGCGCTCCCCAAAAAAGCCGCCGGGGTCGATCCGCGGCTGCCGACACCGGGCACCGGCGAATATGAATGGACCGGCTTCCTGACGCGCGACGAAAAGCCGCACATGATCGACCCGAAGCAGCATTATTTCATGTCGTGGAACAGCAAGGCCACCGGCTGGTCGCAGGAAGGCGACAATGCCCGCATCGGCGCGACCTTCCGCACCTGGCTCGGCGACCGGCTCGCCAGGAACGGCAGCGCGGTGACCCTGCTCGACATGCGCGAGTTCAACGGCAAGATTTTCAATGCGCTGGGTGCGGTCGACCGCAATCAGGCCGCGCCCGACTTTTTTGCGCCTTATGTTCGGGGGGCCATCGAAGCGAGCGACGACCCCGAGGTCAAGCGCGCCGGCGAATATATGCTGGGGTTCAACGGCCTCTATCAGGACCGCGACGGCGACCAGCGATATGACGATCCCGGCCTGACGCTATATCGCACCTGGCTGGAAGTCGCGCCGCGAACGCTGTTCGGCGACGATATGGGCGACTGGTGGAAGACGATCGATACCGATCGCTACCTGACCTATCAGTCGAGCCTGTTGCTGCGGGCGTTTCAGGGCGATGCCGCCGGCGCGCCGCTTGGCGTCGACTATTTCGGCGGGCGCGATCGCACTGCGGTGATGATCGACACGATCAAGGCGACGATCGCCGAGGTCAAGGCACGCTTCCCCGGCAAGGACATGGCCGAGTGGAAGCAGCCGATCTTCTGGAAGTATTTCGACGCATCGCTCGAAACCCCGGACCGTCCGCAGATGGCCGAGGACGCGCCCGAACGCCGCCTGTCTGCCGTGATGCGACTGGGGCCCACGATGGCGCCGCATAATGGCGGCGAAAGCTGGGTCGGGCTGATGGAGATCGGCGCGGACCGGCGCGCGCTCTATTCGGTCGTCGATGCCGGAGGGCAAAATCTGTTCATCGACCCTGATGGCAAGGGCAATCGGCACCTCGCCGACCAGACGATGATGCACGAGACCAATGAGCTCAAGAAGATCACGCTCGTCCCCGACGAAATCCGCAAGACGGCGACGTCGAGCGTGACGCTCGAATACAGCCCCCCGGCGCGCTAGCGGGCGGCGGCGGTGCATGCCCCCCGACCGACGGTGACGCCGCTGCCCCGGCGCGCGATGCTGGGGCTGATCGCCGGACTGCCGCTCGCAGCCTGTACGCAGAAGCAGCGCGGACCGAACGAGATATGGGTCGGCTCCTCGCCCACCGGCGTGCCGTTCAGTTTCGTCGATCCGGCGACGAACGAGCTGACCGGCGCGATGATCGATATCGCGAGAGCCGTCCTCCGCCACCTCGGGACAGAGGGCGACTATCGCGCCGCACCCTTTTCGGCACTGATCCCGTCGCTGACCACGGGGCGGGTCGACATGATCGCGGCGGCGATGCAGCGGACGCCCGACCGCGCGAAGATCGTCGATTTTAGCGCGCCGGTCTTTTCCTATGGCGGCGGACTGGTGGTGCGAAGCGACGACGGCGCCGCCTATCCCTCGCTGTCGGCGGCGCGGCGCCTGCGCGTCGGGGCACAGGTCGGCACGCGCTTCGTGGATCAGCTTCATGCCGCCGGGGTTGCGCGCGTCACCACCTATGACGGATTGGGCGAGATCGTCCGCGACCTTGCTAACGGCCGGATCGATGCCGGCTATGGCGACGACCCGATCCTCCGCTACCAGCTTCGCGTCGGCCCGCGCCGTCCTGTCCGCATGTCGGCGGGGTTCCGCCCACCGGTCCGCGAAGACCTCTGCCTGATCGTCGCCAAGGGCAGCCCGCTGCTCCCACGCCTCGACGATGCGATTGCTCTCCTCAAGGCGGCCGAAATTCCAGCGATCCTCCATCATTGGGAGCTCGGTTGATGGAGGCGTTCCTCGCCGACGCCGCCCAATTCCTGCCGGTGCTGCTGCGCGGGCTCGGCATGACGTTGCTCCTCACCGGCGGCGCACTGATCGTCAGCATCCTGCTGGGCCTTATCTGGGTGCTGATGGGCTATTCGCGTTTCGCACCTTTACGCTGGATCAGCCGCGCGATCATCAATGTCATTCGCGGCATCCCGATCATCGTCCAGCTGTTCTGCATCTATTTCGTGCTTCCCGAATGGGGCGTCGACCTGCCGCCCTTCGCGGCAGGCGTCCTCGGCCTCGGCCTCGCCTATTCGGTCTATCAGGCCGAAAATTTCCGCGGCGGGCTGTCGTCGGTCGACAAGGATCTGGTCGAGGCTGGAACCGCGCTCGGCATGCGCTGGCCGGTGCTGATGCGCCGTGTCGTGCTGCCTCTCGGCATACCGGCGGCGCTGCCCTCGCTCGGCAACACGACGATCATGCTGCTGAAGGATTCGTCGATCGCCTCGACGATCACGATCGCCGAACTGACGCGCGCGGGACAATTGCTCGCCATTTCGACCTTCAAGAACGGAACCGTCTATCTGCTCATCGCCCTCCTCTATCTGGCGGCGAGCCTGCCGATGGCGGCCGGGGTCCGCTGGCTCGAACGACGGTTCGCACGCCGATGATCGAGGTTCGCAACCTTCAGAAGAGCTTCGGCGGCCGCGCGGTGCTGAAGGACGTCAGCCTCGACGTCGCGGCGGGCGAGGTCGCGTGCCTGATCGGCCCCTCGGGATCGGGCAAATCGACGATCCTGCGCTGCATCAACGGGCTCGAAAGGCACGACGGCGGATCGATCGCGGTCAACGGGTTGCCGGTGACGCCGCAGTCGCTGCCCGCGATCCGCGCCTCGGTCGGCATGGTGTTCCAGCGCTTCAACCTCTTCCCGCACCGCACCGCGCTGCAAAATGTGATCGAGGGCCCCGTGCATGTGCTGAACCAACCGGTCGCCGACGCGCATGCGCGCGCGATGACGCTGCTCGCGAAGGTCGGCATGGCGGACCATGCCGGCGCCTATCCGCGCCAATTGTCGGGCGGCCAGCAACAGCGCGTCGGCATCGCCCGCGCGCTGGCGATGGAGCCGCGCGCGATCCTGCTCGACGAGCCGACCTCGGCGCTCGACCCCGAACGCGTCGGCGAGGTGCTGAAAGTGATGCGCGACCTTGCCGAGGGCGGGATGACGATGATCATCGTCACCCACGAGATCGCCTTCGCGCGCGAGGTGGCCGACAAGATCTTCTTCGTCGACGAGGGTGTGATCGCCGAACAGGGGCCCGCCGCCGACTTGCTTTCCAACCCCCGCGCCGAACGCACCCGGCTGTTCCTCAGCCGGGTCCGCCATCCGCTATGACATCAATATCAGGGAGCCGTCCATGACCGCCGACGCGATCAGCCTTTTTCGCCCGCACGAACTGCTCGCCGCCGCCGCGATCGCCCCCGTCGCCGAGCCGCTGGGTCAGCCGGTGTCGCAGGTCCGATCGGCCGCGATCCCTGGCGCGGGCGCCAGCCGTCACGGTGTCTGGCACTGCACCCCCGGCGTCTGGCGCCGGCAGGTCGTGCAGGCCGAATTCTGCCACTTTCTCTCCGGCGAGGCGATCTTCCGGCCCGACCAAGGCGAGGCCATCCACATCGGCGCCGGCGACGCCGTCTATTTCCCGCCGCGCAGCAGGGGGACATGGGAGATTTTGAGCGACAGCGAAAAAATCTTCATCGTCTTCGACGAGGCGGAAGCCGCGCGATGACGCGCCCGCTTTCTGCCGCCCTCCCCCCCGCCGACGTCGGAAGCTACTGGCTCGCCAGCACCGGCGACGACCTGACCCCGCGCGCGCCGCTCGCCGGCGACGAGACTGTCGACGTCGCGATTCTGGGCGGTGGTTTTTCGGGGCTATGGACCGCATGGTTCCTGCTGCAGGCCGACCCGACGCTGTCGATCGCGATCGTCGAGCGCCAGTTTTGCGGCTTCGGTGCGTCGGGACGCAACGGCGGCTGGTGCTCGCCGCGCTTTCCGATCAACCCGGCCGCCCTCACCCGCCGCTTCGGCGCCGAGACCGCGCGCGCGATGCTGTTCGCGCAGCAGGCGATGGTCGACGAGGTCGGTCGCATCTGTGAACAGGAAGGCATCGACGCCCATTTCAATCCGGTCGGCGTCCTCACCATCGCCCGCAGCGCCAAACAAGTCCCCTCGCTCCTGCATTCCTACGACGCCTATGCGAAACTTGGCATGGCCGATGTCTGTGAGTTACTCGACGCCGGACAGGCACATGAGGCGGTGCATGCGACCGACGTGCATGGCGCGCTGCGGCTGCGCGTCGGCGGCACCATCCACCCCGGTCGGCTGGTGCGCGGGCTGGCGCGTGCGCTCGAACGGCGCGGCGTCCGCATCTATGAGGGGACCGAGGTGCTGCAGGTGAGCGCCGGGATGCTGCCCGCGCTCGTCACCACCGGCGGCACGCTGCGGGCGCGGCGCGCGGTTCTCCTCGCCGGCGAGGCGTTCCTGACCGGCCTGCCCGATTATCGCCGCCGGCTGATCCCGATGGCCTCGACGATCATGCTGACCGCGCCGCTGACCGCCGAGCAGTGGGATCGGGTCGGCTGGGCCGGCGGCGAGTGCCTCAGCTCCTATGTCCACACGACCAATTATCTGACGCGCACCGCAGACGGGCGCATCCTGTTCGGCAGCCGCGGCGCCCCCTATCGCTACGGCTCCGACATGAGCGAGACGGCGCTGCGCGAAAATGCCAATTTCGGCTGGATCCGCGACCGGCTGCTCGAATGGTGGCCGTCGCTGGAGGGCGTCGAGTTCTCGCACCGCTGGGCGGGCTATCTGGGCGTGCCCCGCGACTGGTTGCCGACGGTGGACTTCGACAGCAACCGCCGGATCGGTCACGCCTATGGCTATACAGGGCATGGCGTCATCACGAGCGCGATCGCGGCGCGCGCGCTCGCCGGGCTGGTCGCCGGCGCGGCGCCCGATCCGCACGCGCCCTATCTGCGCCCGCAGGCACCGAACTGGGAAGTCGAGCCGCTGCGCTGGGCGGGCATCCGCTATGTCCAGAATGCCTTTTTGCGGATGGACCTTGCCGAGACCGCCGGACGGAACCCGCCGCTCGACGCGCCGCTCGCGACCTTTTTGGGCGAACCCTGAAAAGTCGCGCTGCGGCGGGGCTTATTTCCCCGCCGCGACCCCGCCGCCGCTCGCCTTGAACGCCTGCTCCAGTCCTGGGACGAACGCCGCCCCGGCCTTCAGCTCGACGCGCGACCCGGCAAGGTCGTTGCCATAGGGCTCGGCCGGCCCGCCGAGGCATTTCGACAGAAAATGCTCGGCGATCGCGGCGAAGGAGATGTTCGTCGCATCCTTCGCATAGACATGGCCTTCGTCGGGATAGAAGGCATAGGTCACCGGCTTGCCGCGCACCTGCATCGCATCGACGATTTCCTGCGACTGGTCGGGAAAGATGCGCGGATCGTTCGCACCGTTGGTGACGAGCAGCGGCTTGCTGATCGCATCGACGCGCGCGATCGGCGAGCGCCGCATCAGGTCGGCCGCGCCTTCCGTCGTCGCCGGATCGCCGACGCGGTTGACGAATTGCGGGCGCTGCCAGGTCCACCAGTCGGGCATCGCACCGATCAGCCGCGTCAGATTGCTCGGCCCCGCCAGATCGACGCCGCACTGGAAACGGTCGGGGGTAAAGCTCAGCGAGACGAGCGTCGAATACCCCCCATAGGACAGCCCCATCACTGCGACGCGGTCCTTCGCCGTCACGCCCTTGTCGACTGCCCATTGCACCGCGTCGAGCAAATCGTCGTGCATCGTCTCCGACCATTTCCGGTCGCCCTTCGCCATGAAATCGCTACCGAAGCCGCCCGATCCGCGGAAGTTGACCGACAGCACCGCATAGCCGCGGTCGGCGAGCCAGGCGTGCTGCGGGTCGAAAGCCAGATCGTCGCGCAGCCAGGGCCCGCCGTGGACGAGCAGGACGAGCGGCACCGGGGTCGCCGGCATGCCGTTCGCGCCCAGCTTCGCGCCGGCCGGCAGCGTGAGATAGCTCGGCAGGCTGAGGCCGTCGCGCGACGCGATCGTGACCGGCAGGCGGCGCGCCAGCGCGCGCTTCGCCAGATCGGGCCGCGTCGATAGCAGGGGCGCCAGCGTGCGGTCCTTGCGGTTCCACCAGCTATAACGGTCGGGCCGGTTCGGAACCGTTTCCAGCAGCAACCAACGGACATTGTCGGGGGTCTGCCCGACGATCTTGAACGGCCCGGTGACGGCGGCCTCGAGCGCTGCGAACTCGGCGCGCGCGGTGTCCGAACGTACCGTCCACTCGCTCACCAGCGGGTCTTCGCGCGTCGCGAGCAGCGCCCCGTTCTCCTCGTCGAGCAGGGGTTCGACGATATCGGCGCGCACGGCGGCGGCGAGCAGCGTCTTCTTGCCGGTCGCCAGATCGACCGAGACAAGGTTTGCCTTGTCGCCGTCGCGGCTGTCGAGCATCGCGATCTGTCCCTTCGCGTCGATACCGAAAATCTTCGAGTTGCGCAGCGAGGCAAGCGGGATCGTCATGAATTCGCTCGGGCCCGCGGGGTCGAGCCGGAAATAGGTCGACGATCCGTCGGCATTGCCGCGAACCCCCATGCGGATGTTGAAATCGGGATCGGCGACGACGTCGATATAATTCGCCGCATTGCGGAACACTTCGGTCCGCTGCCCGGTGGCAAGGTCGATGCGATAGATATCGCGGTAGCGCCGGTCGCGGATGTTCATGCCGACGAGGATCTCACCCGGGCGCTTCTTCGACACCTTGACGATCTTCGTCTGCACCGCGGGATCGTCGGTCGCGTTGACGACGGTCTGCTTTGCGGGATCGGCGATCCACAGCTGATGATGTTCCTCGCCCCCGACATCCTTCTGGATCAGGATGAATCGTCCGTCGGCGCTCCACTGGAATGCGTCGGGCGGGCGGTTGTCGAACCTGGTGACGGGCTTCGCCGCCGCCGGATCGTCGATCGGCGCGACCCAGACATTGAGGACACCGTTCAACGGGTGGAGAAAGGCGAGCTGCTTTCCGTCGGGGCTGATCTGCAATTCGGAATAGGTCGGCGCGCGAAAGAGCTGGTCGCGCGGCACCAGCGTCGATGCCGCCGCCTCGGCAGCCGGCTTTGCCGACGCGCCGGGAACCATGACCGCGCAAATCGTGGCAGCGGCCCAGACCAGACCGCGCGCGTTGCGGCGCGGCAGCGGCCCGCGCAGGATGTTCGAAGCCATCGTCTCTCACTCCCTGAAACCGCCCTCGCGCTCCGGCCCATTTCGGGCGCCAGGCGAATGCGGTATTTCCCTCGACCAGCACAGACTGCCAATCGCCGCACGCCGGGGCCAATGCAGAATATGGATCAAACCATGCATGACAGGAAGGCTGGGCGATCGTGCGCTATCGGCTACAAGGACGGAATAAGCCGAAAGGGATTGGCACGATGGAAATGGCCTGGCTGGAGGATTTCGGCGCGCTCATTCGCGCGGGCAATTTCTCGCGCGCCGCGTCGGCACGTTGCGTGACGCAGCCTGCATTCAGCCGCCGCATCCGCTCGCTCGAGGATTGGCTGGGTGTCGAACTCGTCGACCGCAGCACGCACCAGATGACCCTGACGCCCGCCGGCAAGCGCTTCGCCGCGATCGCCGAAACCGTGCTCCGCGACATCGAGCACGGCCGCCGCGAGGTGCAGGAGATCGCAGGCACCTCGGCCTCGACGGTCAAGATCCTCGTCACGCACGCGCTCGCCCTCAACTTCTTTCCGCAGTGGCTTGGCCGGCTTCAGGCGATGATGGAAACGGTCATCCCGATCCAGCTCAACGCCGACAATATGGGCGCGTCGGAACAGATCATGCTCAATGGCAAAGCGCATTTCTGCCTCTGCTATTTCCACGCCGGCGCCCCGTCGGTCCTCGACGGCGCGGGCTTTCAGTCGATCTCACTCGGCGCCGACGTGCTGGTGCCGGTCAGTGCGCCCGATGCCGGCGGCACGGCGCCGCTCCATCCACTCGTCGGCGAAGGCGGCGGTCCGGTCAGCCTGCTCGCCTATGGCGCGGAATCGGGGATGGACCGCATCGTGTCGGCGAGGCTCGGCGCCAACGCGACACCGGTCGGCTTCACACCTGTCTTCACCTCGCACACGCTCGTCCTCGCGCGCATGGCAAAGGACGGCAAAGGGCTCGCCTGGCTCCCGCTCGGCATCGTCGACGACGACCTTGCGAAAGGTGCGCTGGTCCGCGCCGGCGACGAGGCGTGGGACATTCCCGTCGACATCCGCCTCTACCGCCCGCGCGGCCGGCAATCGCCTTCTGCCGAAACCTTCTGGCGGCTCGCGGCCGCTTAGGTCGGCCGTAATGGCCGGCCCGCCAACATGCTTACCGAGCGGCATAATTCCATCCGCAACAGGCATTGGCCGATGCCGTCCGATCCCTGTTAGTCGCGGTCCGACACAAGGGCGCCGCCCGGATCGGGGTGCCCGGTCCCCGGCCGGCGAAACGGGATTCGGAGCTCAGCCTATGAAACAGATCGCCCCCGTCGAAGCGGTCGTCTTCGACCTTCTGACGGCCCTGCTCGATTCCTGGTCGCTGTGGAACGGCGCCGCAGGATCCGCCGCGGACGGACTGCGCTGGCGCCGCGCCTATCTGGCGCTGACCTATGGGTGCGGCGCCTATCGCCCCTATGAGGATCTGGTGCGCGAAGCGGCCGTCGAGGCGGGCATATCGCCCACCGCCGCCGACGCGCTCTCCGCGCACTGGAACAGGCTCCAGCCCTGGCCCGAAGTTCCGCGCGTTCTCGGCACGCTCAGCGCGCGCGGCATCCGGCTCGGCGTCGTCACCAATTGCTCGACCACGCTCGGACGACAGGCGGCCGACCGCGTCGGCGTGCCTTTCTCGGTCGTCGCGACCTCCGAAGAGACCGGCTATTACAAGCCGCACCCGCAGCCGTATCGCGCCGCGCTCGATCGGCTGGGCACCGATCCCGCGCGCACCTTGTTCGTGGCGGGGTCGCCCGCCGATATTCCGGGCGCGGCAGGTGTCGGCATGCCCGTTTTCTGGCACAATCGGGCGGGGCTGCCGTTCGTCGCCGATACAGCGCGCCCCCTGTTGATCGCGGACACGCTCGATCCGCTGGCGGAGATCGTATGACGGGACAGACATATATGTTCGATGGGCTCGATACACCGCGGCTGATCCTCGATGCCGCGCGGCTCGACCGTAATGCCGAACGGATGCGCGTGCGCTGCGCAAACCTCGGCGTCACGCTCCGCCCGCACCTCAAGACCGCCAAGTCGGTCGATGTCGCGCGTGTCGCCGCGGGCGACGAACAGGGACCGATCACCGTTTCGACGCTCGCCGAGGCCGAATATTTCGCCGCCGCCGGCTGGCGCGACATCCTCTATTCGACCGCGATCGCGCCCGCGAAGCTCGCCCGCGCCGACCGGATCCAGCGCGATACTGACGCACGGCTGCTGTTCGTCGTCGATGACAAGGACGCGGCCGTGCTGATCGGACAGGCGGCCGCCGCCCTCGACGCGCGCTTCGGCGTGTTGATCGAGGTCGACTGCGGCGAGCATCGCAGCGGGGTCGAACCGGCATCGCCCGCGCTACTCGGGGTCGCCGACGCCATCGCCGCCGCTGCGCCGTATCTCGAACTCGCGGGCATCCTGTCGCACGCGGGCCATAGCTATGCCTTTGCCGAACCCGAACCCGTTCGGGCGCTGGCCGAAGTCGAACGCCTCGCCGCGGTGTCTTCGGCCGACTATTTGCGCGAGCGCGGCCATCCCTGCCCGATCGTCAGCATCGGTTCGACCCCCACCGTCCTGTTCGCCGGCCATCTGGATGGTGTCACCGAGGTCCGCGCCGGCATCTATCTGTTCCACGACCTGGCACAACTCTCGCGCGGCGTCTGCACACCGGAAGACATCGCCGTCTCGGTGCTCGCGACGGTAATCGGGCACCAGCACAACGGCCCCAGCCTGATCCTCGATGCCGGCGCGCTCGCGCTGTCGAAAGATGTCGGCGCCAATCGCTTCATGCCCGAGGCGGGCTATGGCCTCGTCTGCGACCCGGTCACGCTCGAACCGCTCGCTTCGCTTGCGGTCACCGTCGTGCATCAGGAGCATGGCAATGTGCCTGTTCCCGACGAAAGCTGGTTCGACCGCTTGCCGATCGGCAGTCTCGTCCGCGTCCTGCCGAACCATGCCTGCCTGACTTGCGCAGCCTATGCATCCTATGATGTGCTGCGCGACGGACAGATTACCGAGCAATGGCCGCGCACGGGCGGGTGGTGAATTAATCCGGAGAGTGACGATGACCCAGAAGCTGACCGAAATCCGTTGCGCCGACGCCCCGCCGCCGGGCGGCCATTATGCGCAGGCGGTCCTCCATCGCGATACGCTCTATGTGTCGGGCCAACTCGGCGTGACCAAGGATACGCCCGACGCCGAAACCGTATCGATCGCCGATCAGGTGGCGTTCGCGCTCGGCAATATCGAGGCGATCGCCCGCGTCGTCGGCGCCGCGAAGGAGGATGTCATCCGTTGCACCGTCTATGTCACCGATGTCGAGCATTGGGGCGAGGTCAACCAAGCCTACGCCGCCTTCTTCGGCGCTCATCGCCCCGCCCGCTCGATCGTCCCCAGCGGCCCGCTCCACTTCGGCGCGCTGGTCGAGATCGAAGCCGTGATCGCCGTCGGCTGACCCCGATAGCGATTTGAAGACAGGCAGCTTAATCCCGGTCGATCGCGCCCGCATCGAGCAGCGGTGCGGCGTCGTCGTCGCCCGCACCCAACAGGTCGGCCAGGCGCTCCGTTCCCGCCAATATCATCGCCTGTTCCCAACCGGGCAGCATGGCAAACGCCGCCTCGAATTCCACCTGGAGCATATCGGGCGCATCAACGAGACGACGACGCCCCGCGCCCGTCACCTCCAACAGGACTTTTCGCTTGTCCTGCGCGCTGCGCGTCCGGGTCACGAGATCGAGCGCAACGAGGCGATCGACGATCGCGGTGATCGTCGCGTGACTGAACTTCAGTCGCTGCGCGACGACGCCGGGCGTGACGTCTTCGCCTGCGTCGATCTCGCGCAGAACCAGCAGCTGCGATGGCGTGAGCCCGGTCGCGACAGCCAGCCGGCGCGTCCCTCCGTCGGTCGCGCGAAGCACGCGTCGCAGGGCCCGCAAGGTCGCATTGGCAATTTCAGATTCCATACGGACTGGTAGCTGCTGGAACCGCCGGCGCAAATCGATTTCGCCAGCTCCGCAGAGTCCATATATTTCGCATTGTGAAACATAATTTGGTCGACGGGGGTTGTCGATGCGCCGATCAGCCCTATATTTGCGCCGAATCACCGCCACGATGAAGTGGCTTGATCATATATTATTTCAGGAGATGAAAGATAATAGTTCGGCAAAAAGACGAAGAGTCATTGCCTCCAGGGACTGATTTGGACGCGACCCCGGCCATAAAGGCCGACATGGAGTTTCGAACGCCGACGGCTGCGGACGGCCCGGCGATTACCGCGCTGATCGCGGCCTGCCCGCCGCTCGATCGTAACTCGCGTTATTGCAACCTGCTTCAATGCGAACATTTCGCCGACCATTGCATCATCGCTGAAAAAGCGGGTCGGATCATGGGCTGGGTATCGGGCTATCGCCCCCCGTCCGACCCCGATGCCTTTTTCGTCTGGCAGGTCGCCGTGGCCGCCGAAGGGCGCGGGCGCGGGCTGGCGAGCCGGATGATCGGGGAGCTTATGACCCGTCCGGCACAGCGAAGCGCGACGCACCTGATCACCACCGTCACCGGGGACAACGAAGCCTCGTGGGCACTGTTTCGCGCGCTCGCCAAAAATTGGGGCGCGGCGATGGAACGCGGTGCCCTGTTCGAACGCGAGCCCCATTTCGCCGGCGCGCACGATACCGAATATCTCGCCCGCATCGGGCCGATCAATCACGACAAGATCCACGAAAAGCGGGGATAAGATAATGAATATGAAGCCAAAGCCGTCCGGATCGATTCCGGACCGGACGCTCTATGAACGCCGCGAATCCGAAGTCCGCAGCTATGCCCGGTCGATGCCGCGCCAATTCGGCCGCGCCGAAGGCGTGTGGATGCACGACGATCAGGGCGGTCGCTATCTCGACTTCCTGTCGGGTTGCTCGACGCTCAACTACGGACATAACCACCCGATCCTGAAGCAGGCGTTGCTCGACTACATCGACGGCAACGGCATCGCGCACGGGCTCGACCTGCACACCGACGCGAAGCGCGATTTTCTGGACGCATTCGAGACGCTTGTCTTGAAACCGCGCGGACTCGACCATCGCCTGATGTTCACCGGTCCGACCGGCACCAACGCCGTCGAAGCGGCGATCAAGCTCGCACGCAAAGTGACCGGACGCGAACTGGTGATCGCCTTCACGAACGGGTTTCACGGCATGACGCTGGGCGCGCTTGCCTGCACGGGCAATGCCGCCAAGCGCGGCGGTGCGGGCGTTCCGCTCGCACATGTCTCGCACGAACCCTATAACGGCTATTACGGCCCCGACGTCGACACCGCCGACCTGCTCGAACAGCGCCTCGCCGATCCGTCGAGCGGACTCGACGCCCCTGCGGCGATCCTCGTCGAAACGGTCCAGGGCGAAGGCGGGCTCAATGCCGCCTCGCCCGAATGGCTGCGCCGGATCGCAGCGATCGCGAAGGCGCATGGTGCATTGCTGATCGTCGACGACATCCAGGCCGGCTGCGGCCGTACCGGCGGCTTCTTCAGCTTCGAGGATATGGGCTTCATCCCCGATATCGTGACGCTCGCGAAATCGCTGTCGGGCATGGGCCTGCCCTTTGCGCTGACCTTGCTGCGTCCCGACCTCGACCAATGGGCGCCGGGTGAGCATAACGGGACCTTCCGCGGCAACAATCATGCCTTCGTCACCGCAACCGCCGCGCTCAGGCATTTCTGGAGCACGGACGATTTCCGGCGCGACGTCGAACGTCGCGGCGACCTTCTGGCGATGCGGCTCGACCGGATTGCCGCCGAACATGGCTTCGAGGTGCGCGGCCGCGGCATGATGCGCGGCATCAATGTCGGGTCGGGTGAGCTTGCCGCCGTGGTAACCGCCGCCTGCTTCGACGCCGGCCTCATCATCGAGACCAGCGGCGCGCACGACGAGGTGATCAAGGTGCTCGCCCCGCTCGTCATCGACGACGCCTTGCTCGGCGCCGGTCTCGACATCCTCGAAACCAGGATCCGCGAAGCGATGGCCGCCGATTACGCCGTCGCCGCCGAATAAACACAGGAGATATCCACATGATCGTTCGCAACCTCAACGACATCCGCAAATCCGACCGCAACGTCCGCTCGGACGGCTGGGCGAGCGCCCGCATGCTGCTGAAGGACGATGGCATGGGCTTTTCCTTCCATGTCACCACCATGTTCGCCGGCACCGAACTGAAGATGCACTATCAGAACCATCTGGAATCGGTGTTCGTCCTGAAGGGCACAGGCACCATCGAAGATCTCGCGACGGGCGAAATCCACCGGCTGGAACCCGGCGTGATGTACGCGCTCAACGACCATGACCGGCATATCGTACGGCCTGAAACCGATATTTTGACCGCTTGCGCCTTCAACCCGCCGGTCACCGGCAAGGAAGTGCACGACGAAAACGGCGCCTATCCGGCCGATGCCGAGCTCGTCACCGCAGACTGACAACCAGACAAAGAAAGGGAGGCGTCCGATGCAAGACCTCTACCCCTCACGCCACGCGGCCGAAGCAGAGATGCGGCCGCGGCAGGACGCCGTTGTCCATAGCGACTGGAGCAACGACGCGCCGATCACCGCGCGGCAGGCGGCGCAGTTCGACCGCGACGGCTATATGATCCTCGAAGACATTTTCTCGGCCGACGAAGTCGCGTTTCTGCAACAGGCCGCAGGTCGGCTCCTCGCCGACCCGGCCGCGCTCGACGGCGACACGATTGTCACCGAGCCGCAGAGCGCGGAAATCCGCTCGATTTTCGAAATCCACGCGCAGAGCCCCGTGATGGCCCGGCTCGCCGCCGATGCGCGCCTCGCCGACGTCGCGCGCTTCCTGCTCGGCGACGAAGTCTACATTCACCAGTCGCGGCTCAACTATAAGCCCGGCTTCAAGGGCAAGGAATTCTACTGGCACAGCGATTTCGAAACCTGGCATGTCGAGGACGGCATGCCGCGCATGCGCGCGCTGTCGATGTCGGTGCTTCTTGCGGAAAATACCGCCCATAACGGCCCGCTGATGCTGATCCCGGGATCGCACCGCACCTATCTCACCTGCGTCGGCGAAACCCCCGACGATCATTATCTGAGCTCGCTCAAGAAACAGGAATATGGCGTTCCCGACGAGGAAAGCCTCGCCGAACTCGCGCACCGACACGGCATCGTCGCGCCGACCGGAAAGCCCGGCACGGTGATCCTGTTCGACTGCAACCTGATGCACGGATCGAACGGCAACATCACACCCTTCCCGCGCGCCAACGCCTTCCTCGTCTATAATGCGGTCGGCAACCGGCTGGAAAAGCCGTTCGGCGCCCTCAAGCCGCGTCCCTGGTTCCTCGCCCGCCGCGGCGAACCCGAGCCGCTCGTCCCGCAGCATGGCGCACTTGCCGAGATGGTGGCGGCATGACAGGGCATAGCGTCGAGAAGATCGGCGGCACGTCGATGGCCGCGACCGCGACCCTGTTCGACAATGTGCTGATCGCGGGCCGGTCTGGCACCGATCTCTACAACCGGATTTTCGTTGTTTCAGCCTATGCCGGAATGACCGACCTGCTGCTCGAGAACAAAAAAAGCGGTGCGCCGGGCGTTTATGGTCGCTTCGTCGCCGACGACAATGCCGATGGCTGGCGGGGCGCGATGGAGGCCGTCCGCAGCGCGATGCATGCGCGCAACGCGGCGATGTTCGTCCGGCCCGAAAGCCGGGCCGAGGCTGACGACTTTGCAGACGCGCGCATCGCCACGGTTGCCGCCTGCCTCGACGATCTCGCGCGTCTCCGCAGCCACGGCCGCTTTTGCGTCAAGGAACAGTTGATGACCGTGCGCGAACTGCTGGCCGGGATCGGCGAGGCGCATAGCGCGCATAGCACCGCGCTGTTGCTGCGCGACCGCGACGTGAACGCGCGCTTCGTCGACCTGACATTGTGGGATCAGGACGATCTTCGCAGCCTCGACGCGCGGATCGGCGACGCCTTCGCCGGAATCGACCTCGCCACGACGCTGCCGATCGTCACCGGCTATGCGGGCTGCGAGGGCGGCATGGTGCGCCGCTATGCGCGCGGCTACACCGAAATGACCTTTTCGCGGCTCGCGGTCCTCACCGGCGCGCGCGAGGCGATCATCCACAAGGAATTCCACCTGTCGAGCGCCGATCCCCGACTGGTCGGCGAGGACAAGGCACGCAAGATCGGCCGCACGAACTACGATGTCGCCGACCAGCTGGCAAACCTCGGGATGGAGGCGATCCACCCCGGTGCCGGGCGTGGCCTCCGCCAGACCGACATCCCTTTGCGCGTGCGCAACACCTTCGACCGCGAGGACGAAGGCACGTTGGTGACCGGCGACTATGTTTCCGACGTGCCGCGGGTCGAGATCGTTACCGGGATCCGCCAGATGCAGGCGCTGACCTTTTTCGAACAGGATATGGTCGGGGTGAAGGGCTATGACGCCGCCATCCTCGATGCGCTGACGCGGCATCGCGTGTGGATCGTCAGCAAATCGTCGAACGCCAACACCATCACCCATTATCTGTCGGCGAGCGCCGACGCGGTGACAAAGGTCATTGCCGACCTGCAAAAAGATTATCCCGAAGCCGCCATCTCGGCGCAGCCGGTCGCGATGGTTTCGGTGATCGGCAGCGATATCTCGCGCCCCGGACTCGTCCCCGACGCGCTGCGTGCGCTCGAGGATGCGGGTATCGGCATGATCGCGCTGCAGCATCAGATCCGCAACGTCGACGTCCAGTTCATTGTCGAAAGCCACGATTTCGACGAAGCCGTGCGGACTCTCCACAAGGCCCTCGTCGAAGACGCCGCCCAAACCGACGAGGACCGGCGCGCCGCATGATGCGGCGGCCAGCGCGGCCGATGCTCGCCACGATCCTGCCCGTCCGGAGCCTGCTGGTCGCGATTTTCGTGATGATGGCGGGCAGCGGCTTCCTGTCGACGCTGATCGGGCTCAGGCTCGAACGCGCGGGGAGCAGCACGATGGTGATCGGCCTTGTCGCGACCGCCTATTTCGGCGGATTGGTTCTTGGCGCGCTCCGCGCCGGGACCGTCGTGCGCCGAGTGGGGCATATCCGTGCCTTCGCCGCTTTCGTGGCGCTGCTGTCGGCGAGCACCCTCACCTATGCCTTGGTCCAGCAACCCGCGCTGTGGGCAGCGCTTCGCCTCGTCGACGGGCTGTGCGTCGCCGGCGTTTTCATCTGCATCGAAAGCTGGCTCAACGATCGCTCCGAGCCGGGCGCGCGCGGGACGGTTCTGGCCTGGTATATGGTCGCGCTCTATTCGGGACAGGCACTCGGCCAATTGCTGCTCCGCTCGGGCAACACCGCGCCGCAGGTCCCTTTCGAACTGGCATCGATCCTGATCACGCTCGCGATCGTCCCGGTCTGCCTGACGCGCAGCGCCGCACCGGCGCTCGAGAATGCGGCTTCGCTGCCGCTCCGGCGCCTGTTCGATGCTTCGCCACTCGGCGTTGCCGGCGCGGGCATGACAGGGTTGATCCTCGGGGCCTTTTACGGGCTTGCCGCCATCTACACCCGGCGTATCGGGCTGGGCCTCGCCGACACCGCAAGCTTCATGACGACCGTGATCCTGGGGGGCGTCGCGCTGCAATGGCCGCTCGGGCGCTTGTCGGATCGCTACGACCGGCGTCGCATCATCATCGCCTGCTTCGCCGCAACGCTGGCAATCAGCATTGCGCTAGGCACCGCGCCATCGGGAACCATGCTCCTGGCGCTCGGCGCCGGCTTCGGCGGCCTCAGTTTTGCGCTCTATCCGCTGTGTGTCGCCTTTGTGAACGACCGCCTGCTTCCATCCGAGCGCGTGACGGCAAGCGGTCAGCTGGTCCTTCTCTATTCGGTCGGCGCGGCGCTCGGCCCGATCGGCGCCGCAACCGCGATGTCGCTGGCCGGCGCCGGCGGCCTGTTCCTGTTTATCGCGGCCGCGGCGGCGGCGATGCTCGGCTTCGGACTTTGGCGGCTCGCGACCACCGCACCCGTCCCCGGCGCCGAGCAGCAGGATTTCCAGATTCTGCCGCGCACGACACCCGTCGCCGCGCTGCTTGATCCGGCCGGACCCATCCATCCTCAACCCGGCAGCCCAATCCGACACACAGGTGAAGTATGAAAAAGCCCGACAGTCTCCATGCCCCGGGGCACCCTCCGCCCTTCCCTGCGCCATCGGCGCTGCACCGGGCGGTCGGCGCCTCGGCGCTCGGCAATGCGGTCGAATGGTTCGATTACGGCATCTACGCCTATGGCGTAACCTATATCTCTGCCGCGCTCTTTCCCGGCGACATGGAGGACGCAGTGCTGTTCGCGCTCGCGACCTTTGCCATCTCCTTCCTCGTCCGCCCGCTCGGCGGACTGTTCTGGGGCCCCCTCGGCGACCGCATCGGCCGCAAGTCGGTGCTCGCGATGACGATTCTTCTGATGGCCGGCGCGACCTTCGCGGTCGGCCTCATCCCGTCCTACGACAGCATCGGCTTCTGGGCGCCGACGCTGCTCATCATATTGCGAATGCTACAGGGCTTTTCGACCGGCGGCGAATATGGCGGGGCAGCGACCTTCATGGCCGAATATGCCCCCGACGACCGGCGCGGTTTCTATGGCAGCTTCCTCGAATTCGGAACGCTCGCGGGCTTTTCCTTCGGCGCGGCGCTGATGCTCGGCTATTCGCTGCACCTCGGCGACGAAGCCATGCAGGAATGGGGATGGCGCATTCCCTTCCTGATCGCCGGCCCGATCGGGCTCGTCGGCATGTATTTGCGGTCGAAGATGGAAGATACGCCGGTCTTCCGCGAGGAAATGGCGGCGGCCGAGAGCCGGAAGCCCCCCGGCATAGCGGCCTTGTTGCGCGATCACTGGCGCCCGCTGCTCGTCGTCGGCGGCCTCGTCGTCGCGCTCAACGTCGTCAATTATTCGCTGCTCAGCTATATGCCGACCTATCTCCAGCGGCGTATCGGGCTGTCGAACCAGCAGGCGCTGCTCGTCCCCATTATCGGCATGGTGTTCATGATGGTCGTCGTGCCCTTCGCCGGCGCCCTGTCCGACCGTGTCGGACGCAGGCCGATGTGGCGCTGGTCGCTGATCGGCCTGTTGATCGGCGTCGTCCCGCTCTACATGCTGATCGGCACCGGCTTTGCGGGAGCCCTCATCGGCTTCGCGCTGCTCGGGCTCCTCTATGTACCGCAGTTGGCGACGATTTCCGCGACCTTCCCCGCGATGTTCCCGACCGCCGTGCGCTTCGCGGGATTCGCCATCGCCTACAATGTCTCGACTTCGATCTTCGGCGGGACCGCGCCGATGATCGGGAGCGGCCTGATCAGCCTCACCGGCGATCCGCTGATGCCGGCCTATTATATGATGCTCGCCTGCCTCGTCGGCCTGATGGCGCTACGCTTCATGCCCGAAACCGCGGGGCGTTCGCTTCGCGAAAATCCCTTTGCGCTGCCCCGCAAAGACGTCACCGAACCGCGACGAGACGATCCTCTTTCGCATTGACCGGAGAATATTCCGGCGACCGCGGCAAGCCGGTTCCTTTCGAAGGCGTTTCGAAAGGCCGCCTTGCTCGCGCGCGACTTTTTCCCGATTGCTGCCCCCCGCAATCCAAATTAGACATCGCGGCACCGCCGGGCGCCTAGCACTTGCGGAACAGGGGGTTGCAAGGGGGTTGCAGCAAATGAACGCGATTTTCGCCCGCGCGGGGCTTGCTGCGCTTGCGCTCGGAATCAGCGCGCCCGCCCACGCGGGCGTGTCGGAAGATTTCTCGGAATGCGACGGGCTCAAGAAGCCCAAGAGCAGCGACGACGGAATGCGGGGCGAGGCGACTTTCCCCTCGTACCGCTTCGGCGGTCGCGATGCACCCAGCCAGACGCTGGCCGCGTGCAACCGCGTGCTTGAGAGCGGGAAGCTGCTGCCCGAACAGACACTGCGCCGCGCCCATGTGATGCGCGCCCGCGCTGCCGCGAAGCTGGAACTCGGGGATGCCGCCGGTGCGCTCGCAGATATCGACGCCGCTCAAGAGGCCGCCAAGGCCTACGCCGGCGATTTCTTTTACGACCGCAGCATGGGCGTCTCGCTGGATCTGCTGCGAGCCCTTGCCCTGAACGAGACGGGCGAGCGCAAGGCAGCGCTGGCGCTGGCTGAAGCGGCCGCCGCCAGGCGCACCTATGCGCTCGAGGTCCAGCGGGTCGCAGCTATGCTCCGCGCCGCCAATGGTGACAGTCCGGCCGATCCGACGATCTGGCAGAGTCTCGCCCGCATCGATCCGGCTACCCGGGGCATTTTCTCACAGTTCGCCCCCGAGTCCGGCGATCTCGCCAAACTGGCGGCCTCGGCCGGGACGCCCTCGGTGGTCATGCCCGAAGCGCCTTCGTTCAAGGCGATTATGACCAATGGCGGAAATATCGCACCGCTGCTGTCCGAGTGGTCGGCCCCCGTCAACCGGGCGATGACCAAGGCCTATGCGCTTGCCGCCCATGGCCAGCCAGCAGCCGCCCGGGCCTGGGTGGAGGCGACCCGCACCGCGCTCGACGCCGCCGGTTCGGCCGGGAAACCGCAGGTCGAGGAGGGCAAGCAGGCTCCCAAGGATATCGTTTCCCTGTTGGTCGAAATGATGCGCGCCGAACATTTCGAACCGATGGCCAATCTGGTCGACGCCCGCATTGCCATCGCCGAGGGCCGGCTGGCCGACGCCGCCGCCGCGCTTCAGGGCAAGCAATTGCGCGCGACCCCGGTGACGGAAGAATTCCACGCCGCCTATGCCGCCGCACGTACTGCGGGCGCCGTGGGCGCACCCGATCTGCCTGCGCTGGCGCCGGCTGCCAAACGCGGTCCGGCGCGCCTTTCCGGAATGGCGGACAATCTGCTGATCCGCCCCGAGTCGCAGCGCAAGCTGATCGACTACGAAAAATCACGCCCGAATATCCTCGGCGCGCTGGTCGGCGCGGCGTTTTCGATGGGAACAACGTTGCTCGGGGGGATCGACCGCACGGCAGGATTCCGTTCGAGCCCGAACGAGGACGGTTCGATCAAGGTCGAATATACCGGCAATACCACCTCCGGGCCGGTGGTTCAGGAAATGACTTTGCTGCGGGCCGCCGAACTCGCACGGGAGGCGGGCAAGACGCATTTCCACGTCGTCGCGCGGAACGATTACCAACGTTATCTCACGCAGACGATGAACGGCGTGCCCATGAACCGGACGCTGACCGGCTATAAGACCGAATTGACCATCCGTCTGCTCGGCGATGGCGAAGGTAAAGGTGAAGCCGACGCGCTCGACGCCGTCGCTGTAATCGACGCGCTGGGGCCGGTTTACTACGAGAACTGAACATGGGCATAAGACCGAGCTCGCAGACGAGAGCGGTACAATGGGTCCCCGTTCCTGAACGAAGAGCAATTTGGGCGCGATCGCCGTGCCCGGCAAACAACGCGCCCCCAATTCTGGTATTCGACCCGGCGGCTATCGCCAGGTCAGGACCCTAGCCCGGCTGAATAAACCCCTGCCATCGATGCATAAGCGATAGAGGCAATCACGGATCATCTTGCGATCCCAGAGTTGCCCGATGTTCGCTTCCATGATGACTCTCCCGCAGATTAGGCGGGGACAGTGCCGCAGCCACGCGCACCGACGAAATCGCGCGGCACGCCGATCGCCATTATCCTGTGCGCGGTGAAAGGCTCCGCGCGTCAGGCGCGTTCGAAGATCGCGGCGATGCCCTGCCCGCCGCCGATGCACATCGTCTCCAGCCCGTAGCGGCCGTCGCGACGCACCAGTTCGCGCGTGAGGTTCGCAAGGATGCGCCCGCCGGTCGCGCCGATCGGATGGCCGAGCGATATGCCCGATCCGTTGACGTTGAGGATGTCGTTCCGGCTGTCGTCGTCCGACCAGCCCCAGCCCTTCAGCACCGCAAGCACCTGCGGCGCGAAGGCTTCGTTGAGTTCGACGAGGTCGATGTCGCCCCAGCCAAGCCCATTGCGTGCGAACAGCCGTTCGACCGCCGGAACGGGGCCGATGCCCATGCGGCTGGGATCGCAACCCGCGGCGGCCGAGCTATGATACCAGGCGATCGGCGTGAGCCCGAGTTCGTCGAGCTTGTCTTCCGCCACGACAAGGCAGGCGGCCGCGGCGTCGTTCTGCTGGCTGGCATTGCCCGCGGTGACGACCCCGCCCTCGAGCGGGCGCAGCTTGCCGAGCGATTCGAGCGTCGCGTCGGCGCGGTAGCCCTCGTCATGCGCGAAGACGAGCGGGTCGCCCTTTTTCTGCGGCACCGATACCGGTACCAGTTCGTCGTCGAACAGGCCGTTCGCCCAAGCGGCGGCGGCGCGCTGATGGCTGCGCACGGCATAGGCATCGGCCTGTTCGCGCGAGATATCATAGTCCTTCGCCAGATTTTCGGCGGTCTCGATCATCCCGGTGATGACGCCGAAGCGTTCGACCGGCTGCGACATCAGGCGTCCGCGCGTCAGGCGATCGTGCAGCATCAGGTTGCCGGCGCGCACGCCCTTTCGGATATCGGTGCTGTAATGTTCGACGTTCGACATCGATTCGACGCCGCCCGCGACGACGACGTCGGACATGCCCGTTTGCACCATCATCGCGGCGTTGACGACCGCCTGCAGGCCCGATCCGCAGCGGCGGTCGAGCTGATATCCCGGAACTTCGAGCGGCAAGCCTGCGGCAAGCCACGACCAGTGACCGATGCTCGGCGCCTCGCCATTGCCATAGCCCTGCGAGAAGACGACGTCGTCGACGCGCGCCGGATCGATCTTCGTCCGTTCGACCAGCGTCTTCAGGATCACCGCACCGAGCTCGCCCGCGGTCATCGACGACAAGGATCCCCCGAACTTGCCGACGGCGGTGCGGATCGGTGCGACAATGGCGGCGCGGCGAAGGGTCATGGCTTGGGTCTCCGGTCAGGTAAAAGGGGGCGGGTCGGCGTCGATCAATTCGCCGCCGCGAATTCGCGCAGCATCTGCTTCGCGATCTGGAGCTGCAGGATCTGCGTCGTACCTTCGTAGATGCGATAGATGCGCGCATCGCGGAAGAAGCGCTCAGCGTCATATTCGGCGAGATAGCCCGCGCCGCCATAAACCTGCACGCAGGCGTCGGCGACGCGGCCGCACATTTCGGATGCGAAGACCTTGAACGCTGCGGCCTTGCGCAGGACATTCTCGCCCGCGTCGGCGCGGCGCGTGACATCCTCCATCATGCATTCGGCGGCGTAGATGTCGATCTCGCTCTGCGCGAGCATCTGCTGGATCAGCTGGAAGTTCGCGATCGGCTCGCCGAACGCCTTGCGCTCGGTCGCGTAGCGGACCGCGCTGTCGAGCGCGCGGCGGGCGTAAGCCGTGGCGGCGGCGCCGACCGACATACGGCCGTTGTCGAGGCTCATCATCGCATAGGCAAAGCCCTTGCCGAGTTCGCCGCCGAGCAAAGCCTCGCCGCCGACGCGGACATCCTCCATGATGACGTCGGCGATATGGCTGCCCGACTGGCCCATCTTCTTGTCCGACTTGCCGATGGTGATGCCGGGGGCGTCGAAAGGCACGACGAAGGCCGAGACATGCGCGTTCTTGGGCAGGTTTTCCTTGCTCGTCCGCGCCATGATCAGGCCGACCTTCGCAAAGGGCGAGTTGGTGATGTAGCGCTTGGTGCCGTTGAGCACCCAGCCGTTGTCGGTTTGCGTCGCGGTGGTCTGAAGTCCCGCCGAATCCGATCCCGAGCCGGGTTCGGTGAGGCCGAAGCAAGCGATTTCGCCCGCCGCGACGCGCGGCAGCCATTCGGCCTTCTGCGCCTCGGTGCCGCCATTTTTCAGCGCCGAGGCGAACATGCCGATGTTGATCGAGATGATCGAACGGAACGCCGGCATCGCATAGCTGATCGTATGGATCGTCCTGATATATTGGCTGACGTTCATCCCCGCGCCGCCGAACTCCTCGGGGATCGTCAGGCCGAACAGACCCATGTCGCGCATTTCAGACAGAATATCGTCGGGAATCGCGTCGGCCTCGATAATCTCCTTTTCCGCGGGGAGCAGGCGATCGCGCACATAGCGTTCGAGCTGTTCGATGAATTGATCGAAGACGTCGCCGTCCATACCGGGGTTGCTCATGGCCTGTTCCTCAAATCGGGTCGTAGGGAAAGACGTGCGCCGAAACCTCGTCGGCACGCGCGAAATCGGGACGGAAGGCGGGAATCAGCTCGTTGGCGATCGCTTCTGCTGTCCAGCCCTCGAGCTTCGCCATCGAACGCACGGGACGCGGTTTCGAAAAGAGCAATATCTCATTCTTGCGGACGCTGAAAATCTGGTTCGTGACGTCCTGCGACAGGTCCGACGCCAGATAAGCGACGAGCGGCGCGATCTTGTCCGCCGACATCGACTGGAGCCGCTTGACGCGCTCCTGTTCGGCGGGCGTCGTCGCGGGGATCGACGATGTCATGCGGCTCCAGGCGAAGGGTGCAATGCAGTTCGAGCGCACCCCGACGCGCGCCATGTCGAGCGCGATCGATTGCGACAGCGCAACGACGCCGAGCTTGGCGGCCGAATAATTGGCCTGCCCGATGTTGCCGATGAGGCCGCTGGTCGATGTGAAGTGGATGAAGCTGCCCGACTGCTGCTCGCGGAAATAGGGCGTTGCGGCTTTCGAGACGTTGAAGACGCCGGTCAAATTGACCTCGATGACGCTCTTCCAGTCCTCGTAGCTCATCTTGTGCCAGATCGTGTCGCGGAGGATCCCGGCGTTGTTCACCACCGCGTCGATGCGGCCGAACTTCGCGACCGCATCCTCGATGATGCCTGCGGCTTCCTTGGGATCGGCGACATTGCCGAAATTGGCGGCCGCCTTGCCGCCCGCAGCGATGATGTCGTTCGCGGTGGTTTCGGCCGGGGCCGCATCGCCGCCGTCGCCCGCCTGCGCCACGCCCGGATCGTTGACGATGACTGCAGCGCCCTCAGCCGCGCAGTGCAGCGCCAGTTCGCGCCCGATCCCGCGCCCCGCGCCGGTGATCGCGACGACCTTTCCGTCGAGACATAAGCTCATGGCCCTTCTCCCATCCGATTCCCGTTCAGAGCGCGATATGGTCTTACGGCAGACATTTCAACATCAGGAATTGTTTTTTCATATATATGAAACTATCGCCCGATTAATGACCGGCCCGGTACGCTCTGTTTCGCAGGCTTTTGCAATTCTCCGCCTGCTCGCGGATTCGAGGGCCCTACCCCTGTCGGACATTGCCCGGGCGACCGGGCTCAGCCCTTCGAGCTGTTTGAACCTGTTGAAGACGCTCGCGGCGGAAGGCGCCATCGAGCGCGAAGCGGGCAAGAAGCGCTATCGCATGACCTCGGCATGGCTCGCGACGCGGATATTGGCCGACGATCGGGCGATGCGGCTCATCGATCGCGCCCGGCCGGGCATGGCGCATTTTGCGCAGACGCACGAAATGGCTGTGGGATTGTGGCGCATTGTCTCGCGCGACCGGATGCAACTCGTCGTTCATGCGGAGAGCGACGCGGGGATGCGGCTGGCACTCGCCGACAACCAGCGCCAGCCGCTCGGCGCGGGCGCTGCAGGGCGCGCGATCGCTGCGGCGCAGGCCATCGACAAAAGCGAACTCGAGCGCCGCTTCTTGCCGGTTCGCTGGCAAGCCGTCCTGCCGTTCGCGCTGTACGCGCAGCAGGTCGACGAGGCCGCGAAAATGGGATTCGCCCTCGATCGCGGCTATGCGCATCGGGGAGTCTATACGGCCGCGGTCGCAATGACCGCGATCGCCCCCGGCTTTTGCTTGACCGCATCGTGCGTCGCCGGATCGCGAACCGACGGCGAGCTCGAAACGCTCGGCACCGCACTCGTCGCGCTGGCTTGCGAGCTGGTCCTGCGTTCCGACTAACACCCCGGAAGCGCATGGTTGTAGACTGTCAGCTTTCGGCCGCGATTTGCCAGAAGCTCACGTCGGCAAGGTGGAGGCTTGCTCCTTCGAAGGCATTTCGAAAGGCCGCTTTGACCTCGACCACCGATGATATATCCCTGATCCAGGGGGGGATAATATCATGACCGCACTCGACCGCGACGATTGGCAGGCGATCCAGGAGCTATTCGATGAACTCGTCGACCTGCCGCCGGATGCCCAGACCCAAAGACTGGCGGCATCGACGCGCGCACCCGAAATCATCTCCGCCGTCCGCGGCCTGCTCACCGCCTCGCGCGGCGAAGGAATCCTCGACCTGAGCCCGCCGCAACTCGGTGCGGAAGCGACAATGGTCATCTATACCTCGCTTGCCGCCGGACAGGGCATCGGCGGGTTCGAGATTGAGCGGCTCATCGGCCGCGGCGGGCTGGGCGAAGTCTATCTCGCACGCCGCGCTGGGGCAGACTTCGACCAGCGCGTCGCGCTGAAGCTGCTGCGTGTCGACGCCGCCGAGCGCGCCGAAAGCTTCGCGCGCGAACGCCGGCTGCTCGCGCGGCTCGATCATCCAGGCATCGCGCGGCTGATCGACGCAGGGGTGGCGCACGACGGGCGGCCCTATATCGTCATGGACTATGTCGACGGCGAACCCATCGATGCCTGGTGCCGCAGCCATGCCGCCGATCTCGACACCCGCCTCAGATTGTTTCGCGAGACCTGCGAGGCCGTCGCCTATGCCCACGCCAACCTCGTCGTCCACCGCGACATCAAGCCGTCCAACATCCTGATCGACCCCGCCGGCAAGCCGCGCCTCGTCGATTTCGGCATCGGCAAGCTGCTCGACGACAGCGCCGCGCTGCCTGCCACGACGCAGGCGATGCTGACGCCCGACTATGCCGCGCCCGAGCAGCTCGACGGCGACGAGGCGACGGTTTCGACCGACGTCTATGCGCTCGGCGTCGTGCTCTATGAACTCGTCAGCGGCAAGAGTCCCTGGCGCAGCGAAAAATCCTCGGTCCCCGCGATGATCCGCCGCATACTCTATGAGGATGCTGCCCTCCCCAGCCGCGCGGCCGCGGGCGCGACGCCGGTCCCGGCGAGCAAGATCGGCGGCGACCTCGATGCGATCGTGATGAAGGCGATGCGGCGCAACCCGGCCGAACGCTATCTGAGCGTCAGCGCGCTGGCCGAGGATGTCGCGCGCCACCAGCAATTCCTGCCGGTACAGGCGCGCGACGGATCGACCCGTTATATGGCCGGGCGCTTCCTGCGCCGCTATCGCTGGGGTGTCGCGGCGACCGCCGCGGTGCTCGCCGCGCTGCTCGTCGGCGCCGGTGGCATCGCGTGGCAAGCGCGCGCCACCGCGATCGAACGCGACGCCGCCTTGGCCGAGGCCAAAAGGTCGGAGGCGATCAACCGCCTGCTCACCGTGATGTTGCGTGATACCGCCGCAACCGACGAGGGTCAGACCGCGACGGTCAAGCAGATGCTGGACCATACTGCCAACAAACTCGCCAATTCGCTCGACCATAGCGCGGAATCGGCTGTTCTCGTCAGCACGCTGTTCAATCTTTACGTCAATCTGGAGGACAATGCCGGCTCCTACGCGCTCGTCAGCCGCGCGCTCGAACGCGGCGTCGGCAGCGACAGCCCCGCCGCGACCGCCGATCTGATGGTCAAAAAGGCGGCCGCCGCGGCCGTGATCGGCAACACCGACGAAATGCCGAAGCTGCTCGCCTATGCCGAACGCGTGTTCACGCCCGATCCGGTCCGCTACCGCCTGGAGATCGTCGAACTGAAACAGGCGCAGGCGCAATATCTGCGCCGGACCGGCAAGACCCAGGAAGCGATCGACCTGCTCGTCGCGACCCTCCCCGATGCCGAGGTGGTGTGGAAGGAAAACCACCGCGACGTGATCGCCATCTACAACAACATCCTCGTTTACATGATCGAGACCAGCCAGCTCGACGCGATGCCGCCGATCTTCGCGCGTGCCGATGCCCTGATCGCGCGGTCGGACGAAAAGAACAGCCCGTCCGACCTCAATATCCGGCAGTTGAAGGCGCTGCGCCTGATCCGGCTCGGCAAACCCGCCGAGGCCGAGCCGCTGCTCCGCGGCATCGTGGCCCAGCGCCGCGCCACGCTCGGGGAGTCGGCGGGGCTCGCGGTCGACCTCGTTCAGTTGAGCCGCGCCCAGGTTCCGCTCGGCAAATATGCCGACGCCCGCAAGGCGCTCGAAGAAGCCTATCCGATGGCCGCCGAAAATCTTTCGCCCAAGGCGATGCCCACGATCATCATCGGCGCCTCGCTGGCCGAAGCCCGCGCCGAAACCGGCGATATCGCGGGCGCGCAGGCGCTGATCACCCAGTTGCAGCCGTTATTCGATGCCGTGCCGCCCGGCGTACCCACGGCCGTGCTCGGTCGCGCCCGCGCCGTGCTGCGGTTGAAACAGGGCCGGATCGCCGAAGCGCGCAAGGAAATCACTGCGGCCGAGGCGCTGTTCCGCCAGGCCGGGCCCGGCGGCGAATCCTATCTCAAATCGGCAGAAACGCTGCGCAAACGGATCGACGCGGCGGGCTAGGCCGCCGCCATCTCCTGGTGGATCCAGGCGCGCGCCTGCACCCACCAACGGCGCACGGTGCGGTCGGTGACGCCCAGCACATCCGCGGTCTCGCGCTCGTCCATCCCGGCAAAGAAGCGGCAATCGACGACCTGCGCCAGATTGGCATCGAGACGCTTGAGCCCCTCGAGCGCGTCGCCAAGCTTCAGCACCTGCTCGTCCTCGGGTACCGCGGCAGCGAGTGAATCGAGGCTTTGGGTGAAGCTGTAGTCGCCCGCGCCGCCGCGCTTCGACGCGAGCCGCGCACGCGCGGCGTCGATCAATATGTGTCGCATCGCGGTCGCCGCGCAGGCGAGGAAATGCGACTGGCTTTCCCAGCCATCGGCGCGGCGCAGTTTGACATAGGCTTCGTTGATCAGCGCCGTCGTCTGCAGCGTCTGCGGCCCACCGGCGCGATAATGCTCGCGCCGCGCGATGGTCCTGAGCTCGTCGTACAGGGCTGCCACCAGCGCATCGGCCGCTTTCGGATTTTTTTCTGAAGAGGGCGTGTCCGGTTCGATCGACTTTTCCCGTCTTACCTTTTGCCGAAAGCTTTGGCGTCCCGATTTTATGCGGGCGCACCAAGGCTTTGGCAAGCGTGATCGCCGGCCCGCCGGAATCGCGCACGGGGGGCCGAACACGCCGCACGAGCGACGCCCCCAAAGGTCGCGTTTTTCATCGCAGCCGCCTGCGGGCGGCGAGGACAAGGGGACTACCGATGCGCAAGACCAGCAAATTTCTTCTGACCGCCGCGCCCGCAGCGCTCGCACTATCTCTGACGATGGCCGCCCCGGCACAGGCCGAGCAGGTTCAGTGCGATTCGACCGCCGAAGCGCCGGCAGGCAGCGTCCCCGGGACCGATGCCACCGTCTGCGGACCGGGTGCGGTCGCGCAGGGCAATCAATCGGTCGCGATCGGCGACGAAGCCGTAGCGATCGCCTCGCAGGACATCACGATCGGGGCCGGCGCGAATACCGGTACCGCTGGCGGCGTTCCCCTGACCTCGCGCAACACCGCGATCGGCCAACAGGCCTTCGCGACCGGCGGCTCGTCCATTGCCATTGGCGATCGCGCCAATGCGGAACGGCTCGATACCATCGCGATCGGCTTGACCTCTTCGGCAGAGAGCGTGGCGAGCGTCGCGATCGGTCGCAGCGCAAAAACGGATCTGCTGGGCAGCGTATCGCTCGGCGCTCAATCCAGGGCCATCGGCCAAGGGGCCGTGGCGCTCGGCGGCGGCGCCAATGCCGACGGCCGATTCTCGACGTCGGTCGGCCACAACTCCCGCGCCGTGGACAGCAGCGTCGCGGTGGGGGAAACGTCGCTCGCGCGGGGTCCCGACACCATCGCCGTGGGCGCCCTGTCGGACGCCAACGAGGATCGCGCCATTGCGATCGGCAGTAGTGCGGTGTCGAACGGGGTCGGCAGCATCGTGCTCGGCTATGACACCGAAGCCCTGAACATCGGCGGCATCGCGATTGGCGCCGAAGCCAAATCGACCGCCGACGACGCGGTCGCGATCGGCCGCCTCAGCGAAGCGTCGGGATCGAACAGCTTTGCGTTCGGCGTCGTCAGCAAGGCGATCGGGGATTTCTCGATCGCTTTCGGCGTCGGCGCGGAGACCGAACAGGCGGGTGCGGTTGCGATCGGCGGATCGTCGATCGCCAATGGCGTCGATGCGGTTTCGCTGGGCAACCAGAGCCTCGCTGGCGGCCTCGGCGCGATCGCGATCGGCGGCAACGCCGTCGCGGGGAACCAGGGCGCCCCCGCGACGATATTCAGCGGCGCCATCGCGATCGGCAACAACGCCAAGAATGAATTCGCCCAGTCGATCACTATCGGCGACGGTGCAAAGGGCAACGGCTTCGGCAACATCGTGATCGGCGGCCGTAACTCTGCGGACGAGGAAAGCGCGTCCGCGGCCCTGTCGGACGGGATCGCGATCGGCCGGTCGGCGCAGACCGGCGGCGTGTCTTCGATCGTGATCGGCCATGAATCGACGACGAACAATAATTTCACGACCTCGCTGGGCAACAATACCAGCAATTTCGGGCAGTGGGGCACCGCGCTGGGCGATCATGCCGTTGTCGGCGTCGGTGCGACCAATTCGGTCGCTCTCGGTGCCGATTCGGTCGCGGATCGCGCGGGAACCGTGTCGGTCGGGTCGAGCAACGGCGGGCGCCAGATCGTCCACGTGGCCAGAGGCACCGAACTGAATGATGCGGTCAACCTCGCGCAGCTGAACGAGGTCGCGGCGAACTCCGCCTATCTGCGCGTCAATAGCACGGGCGGGACGACGACGGCGGGCGGCGACGACGCGGTCGCGCTGGGCCGGAACAGCTCGGCGGGCGGCGACAACGCCATCGCCATCGGCCAGAGCGCGTCCGCAGGAGGCAGTTCGGCGGTGTCCTACGGCGCCGACGCGTCGGCATCGGGCGACAAGGGTAGCGCCCTCGGCGCCGAAAGCATCGCAAGCGGCGAAGACAGCACGGCGGTGGGCTATATCGCTTCGGCCGGCGGTATCGGTGCGGTGGCGGTCGGGTCCAACGCCAGTGCGACCGGCGACCAGTCGCTGTCGGCCGGCATGGGGGCGCAGGCCAATGCGATCAATTCGACCGCGATCGGCAGCGGCGCGGTCGCCGACGGGATCAATTCGATCGCCCTCGGCCATGCGTCGGAGGCGCTGGAAAACAATGTCGTCTCGGTCGGGTCGGAGTTCGTCAAGCGGCGGATTACCAACGTCGATACCGCCATCGCAGCGAATGATGCGGTCAACCTTGCGCAGCTCAACAATGCCATCGCCGGCGTTGCGGCGGGCAACAATCCCTATGTCGGTGTCGGCGGCGGCGGTGCCGCGGCGCAGGCGATGGGCGATGACAGCTTCGCCGCAGGCGCCGGCGCGCAGGCGATGAGCGACGGCGCGACCGCAATCGGCGCGGGTGCGGTCGCGCAGGACGGCAAGGCGACCTCGATCGGGTTCGAGAATGTCGCATCGGGCGACGGCGCAGTCGCGATCGGCGATCCCAATATGGCGACCGGAACCGGCGCCGTGGCGATCGGCGCCGACAATACGGCCACCGGCACGGCCGCCGTAGCGCTCGGCAATCTGAGCATTGCGAACGGCAATTCGACCATCGCCGTCGGCGACCAGGCGAATGCAGCATCGGAAGGCAATATCGCACTCGGCGGAATTTCGCAGGCGACGGGCACCCAATCGATCGCGATCGGTCCCGACAGCCGGGCGACGGATGCGCATGCCATCGCGATCGGTGCGTTCAGCCGCGCGACCGCGCTGGACGCTGCGGCCTTCGGCTGGGGCGCCCGTGCAACGGGCATTGGCTCGACAGCGACCGGCACCTTTGCGGAAGCGAGCGGAGAACGCAGCACCGCCACCGGGCGCGACAGCATCGCGAGCGGAATCGGGGCGACGACGACGGGCAATTTCAGCCGCGCCACCGGGCTCAACAGCACCGCCACCGGCACCGGCGCCCAGGCGACCAGCGAGAACGCCACCGCCACCGGCACCGCGGCCTTTGCCAGCGGAACCTTTTCGACGGCAACGGGCAGCGTCGCGCAGGCGACCGGCAGCCGCAGCACCGCGACCGGCGATTTCGCGCGCGCGACCGCCCTGCAAGCGACGGCTTCCGGTTCGGGAAGCCAGGCATCGGCGATGGACGCCACCGCCACCGGCTTCATCAGTGTCGCGAGCGGCATCGGTTCGACCGCGACCGGCACCTTTGCGCAGGCGATCGCCGAACGCGCGACCGCGACGGGCCGCGACAGCATCGCCAGCGGGATAGGATCGACGACGACCGGCAATCTCAGCCGTGCGACCGGACTGAACAGCACCGCCACGGGTATCGGGGCGCAGGCGACCGCCGAAAGCAGCAGTGCCACAGGTTCGGGCGCCGTCGCCAGCGGCGGCTTTTCGACGGCCACCGGCAGCTTTTCCCAAGCCGCGGGCGGACGCAGCACCGCGACGGGCGACTTCGCGCGAGCGACTGGGTTGCAGTCGACCGCCAGCGGCGCGGGCAGCCTGGCATCGGCGATGGACGCAACGGCCACGGGCTTCGTATCGGAGGCCAGCGCCGAGGGCGCCACCGCGGCGGGCACCTTCGCCCGGGCACAGGCACTCCAGAGCACCGCCGTGGGCCGCGACAGCCTTGCCAGCAGCGATTTCGCGACCGCCCTGGGCAGCGATTCGCAAGCGACCGCGCTAAACTCGGTGGCGCTCGGCAGTTTCTCGATCGCCGACCGCGCCAACACCGTTTCGGTCGGTGCCGCGGGGACGGAGCGCATTATAGCGAATGTCGGCGCCGGCACCGCCGCGACCGACGCGGTCAACCTGGCACAGCTCAACGCCGGGCTCGCCGGGGTCGCCGCGGGCGCCAATCCTTATGTCGCGGTGAACTCGACCGCAGCCAACGCCCAGGCAGGCGGCCTGAAATCGATCGCGGCTGGCGGCGGCGCAGAGGCGACAGGCGACGGCACGGTTGCGATTGGCGAAGAAGCCGCTGCCTCGGGCGCATCGGCGGTCGCGGTCGGCGAAAATGCGACCGCAGCGGGCGCCTATGGCATCGCGATCGGCGGCGGCGACCTGATCCCGACGCGCGCCAGCGGCGATTTCAGCATCGCCATTGGTTCGCAATCGGCGGCCGCCGGCCGAGATTCCATCATGATCGGCAATATCGGTGGGGCCCTGCGCGACGATTCGATCGCAATCGGCGCCGGCGCCTTTGCCATCGCCGACCGCTCTACGGTGATCGGGGATGCCGCCACGGCCACGGCGCTCAACAGCGTCGCGCTTGGAGCCGGTTCGAACGCCGATCGCGCCAACACGGTATCGGTCGGTTCGGCGGGGAACGAGCGCGTCGTAGCCAATGTCGGCGCGGCGACGGCAGGCACCGACGCGGTGAACCTCGATCAGTTGAACGGCGCGATCGCGACGCAGACCGCGAACACCGCGGCGGCGCAGGCCACTGCCGATACCGCGCTGGGCAATGCCGCCACCGCGCAAGGCACGGCAAATACCGCGCTCGCCAATGCCGCAACGGCGCAGACGACCGCCGACGCCGCGCAGGGTACGGCCAACAGCGCCGTGGCCAATGCTGCGGCGGCACAGGGTACCGCCGACACGGCGCTCGCCAACGCCGCCACGGCGCAGTCCGCCGCGCTCGCGGCGCAGGGCACGGCCAACACCGCGCTGATCAATGCGGCGACAGCGCAAGGTACGGCGAACACCGCCCGGCTCGAGGCGGCAAATGCGCAGGCCACCGCCGACACGGCCCGTACAGAAGCGGCGGCGGCGCAGAGCCGCGCCGACGCCGCCTTCGCAAACGCCGATGCGGCGCAGGCGACCGCCGACCAGGCGCTCGCGGCGGGGCAGGCCAACGCGGCGGCCGCAGCTGCCGCGCAAGCCACCGCCGACACCGCCCGCAACGAAGCGGCGACGGCGCAGGCGCAGGCCGACACCGCGCGCGCCAATGCCGCGACCGCGCAGGACCGCGCCGACGCCGCTTTCGCCAGCGCAGGCGCGGCGCAGACGACGGCAAATACTGCGCGTAGCGACGCTGCGGCGGCACAGCTGACCGCGACGACGGCGCGGTCGGAAGCCGCTGCGGCTCAATCGACCGCGAACACCGCGCTCGCCAATGGCGCCTATTTCCGCGCCAACAGCACGGGGCCGGGACCGCAAGCGACGGGCGTGGACTCGATCGCCGTCGGCCCCGGCGCGGTCGCCAGCGGCAACCAGTCGGTAGCGATGGGCGCCAACGCCCGCGCGATCAACGGCCAGGCGATCTCGATCGGCGCGGGGAATACCGCATCGGGCAATGGTGCGGTGGCGATCGGCGATCCGAATATCGCAACCGGGATCGGCGCCGTCGCGATCGGCGCGAACAACAGCGCGGTCGGCACCGGCGCGGTGGCACTGGGCAACGGCAGCAGCGCGACCGGCGACGGAGCCGTGGCGATCGGCAACGGCGCAGTCGCCAGCCGCGCCGGGCAGGTCGCACTCGGCACGACAACGAGCACCTACACGCTCGCCGGAATCGGATCCGCGGCGAGCAATGCTGCGCAGAGCGGCGCGCTCAAGTTGCTGACCACCGACGCCGCGGGCAATCTCGGCACGGCGGCGCTCGATATCGCGACGCTGGGCGGGCTGCCCAACCGGGTAAACCTGCTCGAACGGCAGACGACGGCGCTCAGCGAACGGACGCTGGTGCTCGAACGCCATGCGGTGCAGGCGAACGGCGGTATCGCGACCGCGATGGCCATGGGCGGCACGATGATCGTCCCCGACAGCGACGTATCGGTCTCGTTCAACCTTGCCACCTATCGCGGAGAGCAAGGCTTCTCGGGCGCAGCAGTCGTCCGTCTGGCTCCGCGCGTCTATGTCAGCGGCGGCATCGCGGGTTCGACCGTCAAGGGTTCCACCGGCGGCCGCGTCGGCGTTGCCTTCGGCTTTTGATGATCGATATCTCCGTTCCCGTCGCCGGGAACGGAGATGGCCGGTTGAAGACTGTCGGCTTTCCAGCGCGGAATGGCAGAAGAGGCCCGCAGGCAAAGCTCGCCAAACCCCTTCATTCCTATAGCGCTGGCCGCAAACCGCGGGCCGTGCCCCGACCGATCACCTGCCGCGCTTCAAGGAAGCCGATGTCACCGTCATCCGCAAATGCACCTCGGTCCGCCATTCGGTGTCGGCAGTGAGGAAGGGCGTCGACATGATCAGCATCGACGGCTTCGAATGCGCGGGTCACCCCGGGGAGGACGATGTCGGGCTGGTGGTGTTGCTGCCCGCGACGGTCGATGCACTGCCCGACACCCCGATCATCGCCTCGGGCGGCATGGCCGACGGGCGCAGCCTCGTCGCCGCGCTCGCACTCGGCGCCGATGCGGTGAATATGGGCACGCGCTTTTGCGCCACGGTCGAGGCGCAGATCCACCAGAATGTGAAGCAGCGCATCGTCGATGCGACCGAAACCGACACAGTGCTCGTCGGCCGGACGTTGCGCAACACCGCGCGCGTCGCGAAAAATGCGGTATCGGTCGAGGTCGCCGAAATCCAGCGCGACCCGACCAAGAGCTTCGACGACGTCAAGCATCTGATGGCGGGCGTGCGCGGGCGCGAGAATGTCCTGCGCGACGGCGACGTCGACGGCGGCATCTGGACCAGCGGCCAGAGCCAGGCGCTGATCCACGACATCCCGACCTGTGCCGAGCTGGTGAAGAAGATCATGGCACATGCTGAAGCGGTTCGGGATCGATTGAGCTAATCCAAAAGGCATCACCTACGTAGGTCGCTCATGGCCGGTTCCGGACGGCCCTCTTTTGGCGCCGAGACGGCAGAGAGCAGCCCCTTGTCACCTCCGCCGACACCAGTGGGGGTTAACTTTCGAGACGGGCGACCGATGAAGGAACGCGCGAAGTCTTACGCGATAATTCGCGCACTGAGCATCCATCGGACGATTCCAGGTCAATCCAAAAATATTATGGGGTTGCCGGGAGGCGACGTACCGGCGACCCCCTGCTTCGCGCTCATGTTTTTTCGGCACGCCCCCGCCATCGGAAAGCACCGATAAAATTTAAAACGTAAGCATTTAAAACATGAACTAGAGACTGTAACTAACTTCAGATTCGATTCGAATAATCCATAAAACTCGTCACATGATGACAAGTTCCAATGCGCAACTTAAATGAAATATATTTGAATCATATCTGTCACGGTGCGGAGATAGCTCCGGGAAATCGAACCATCCGTCTTAATTTGAGACAGGATAACTTTTTCCGAGTCGAGGGCTTTCCATTCCGATTTAACTGAATATTAACTCCGCCCGGGTCGCGAATCCCTTGCCAATCAGGCTGGGGTGTCATGGAAGCATTCTGCCTGGGGGGGCACGTGACTCGCTACGTACGATATTTTGCTGCAGCTGCGGCGGCGATGATTTTTGTGCCGATGGCCGCGGCGCAGGATCTGGTCCACGAACCGATCAGTCCGACCTTTGGCGGCAATCCGTTTAACTCGAACCATATCCTCGGAACTGCAACTGCGCAGAATGACTATCGCGACCCGCGCGCTACGAGCTCGTCGTCGCAAGCCGATATCTTTGCGCGGCAGCTCCAGTCGCGATTGCTCTCATCGCTTTCTTCACAGATCGTCGACGCCATTTTCGGCGACAACCCGCAGGAAAGCGGCACGATCAGCTTCGGCGGCCAGACCATCGACTTTTTCCGTTCGCTCGACTCGGTGACGCTCACGATCCGGAACGACGATACGGGCGAGGAAACGAAGATCGTCGTGCCGCTCTTCGTCGAGGTGCAATGATGCGCGGCGCCCTGAAAATTGCGGCCGCCCTGCTTTGCGCGGCTCCGCTCGCGGGCTGCATGACTGTCGGCAAAAGCGGTCGCGACACGTTCGCGCAGAGCACCAGCCTCGCCTATTTCCCGAAAAAGACGCAAACGCAGCTCCTGCTCAACGACCTGCCGAAGCCGCAGCGGCAGGTTGCGGTCGCGGTCTATGGCTTCACCGACCAGACGGGACAATTCAAGCCGACCGAGGCCGGACAGACGCTGTCGCGCGCGGTGACGCAGGGCGCGAATTCGATCCTCGTCAAGGCGTTGCAGGATGCGGGCAGCCGCTCGTGGTTCACGATCGTCGAGCGCGAACGGCTCGATAATCTGCTGAAGGAACGGCAGATCATTACCGAGATGCGCAAGCGCTATCTGGGCGAGGAGGAGCCCGATCGCAAGGCGCTGCCGGCACTATTGTTCGCGGGGGTCCTGCTCGAGGGCGGGATCGTGGGCTATGACACCAATACCGTGACCGGCGGCGCGGGTGCGGCGTTTTTGGGCATCGGCGCGCGCACCGAGTATCGACAGGATACGGTCACCGTCTATTTGCGCGCGGTGTCGGTGCGGACCGGCGAAGTGCTGACGACGGTAACGGCATCGAAGACGATTGCGTCGCAGGCGCTCGGCGCGAGCGCCTATCGTTTCGTCGCCTTCAAGGAATTGCTCGAGGCCGAATGGGGCATCACCAGCAACGAACCCGATCAGGTGGCCCTCCAGCAAGCGGTCGAGAAGGCCGTGTACGCGCTGGTGATGGAAGGGGTCGAACTCGATCTCTGGAAATTTCAGGACATGAATCTCGCAGGGCCGCTTCGCGACTATTATCGCCGCGAACGCGACGGCCTCTATGAGGCGCGCGACGTGCAGGAGGCCGTCGAAAAGGCGGGCTCGCTGTCGGCGCTCAGGATTGTCGAAGACAAGCAGCAGGAAAAGGAGGGTTCCTGACCGAGTATAGTGGGGGGCGGGTGAATATCTCCAGGCCGGCCCCGAAAAATAAGTCGTTGGAGAAAGGGCACGCAAAGAAGCGGTAACTTCGATGCGTGCGAATATTAGGCTGCGATAACCTGAAAACGCTCGGCGTCTCCTGCGCCGTGGCGTGTTCGTTATCGCCTTTTTAAAAAGGTGATGCAATCATGAAAAGCGTATATCTTACCGCCGTCTCGGCCGTCGCGCTTGCGATTTCGGCCCCGGCTTTCGCACAGACCCAGTCGTCGAACGTCGACCAGATCGGCCTCGGCAACGATGCTACGGTGAGCCAGCTTGGATCGAACAGCAGCGATCTCGACCAGACGGGTAACGACAACGTCGCGACCGTCACGCAGGACGGCGCCAACAACTCGGTGATCACGCAGGACGCTCTCGGCGCCGGCGCTTTCGTCACCCAGACCGGCTCGGGCAACGAATCGACGATCGATCAGGACGACGCATCGACCAACAATTCGATCAACCTTCCCGAAGATCCCGAAGCGACGGTCGTGCAGAACGGCACCGATAACGTCTCGAACGTCACGCAGGCGTCGGTCGCGCCGAGCTTCAACCTCGTCGGCAACGCCACCCAGACGGGCGATCTCAACGATTCGAACATCGAGCAATATGCGAATGGTCCGGGCTTCACCGGCTCGATCCGCGCCAACGTCACGCAGACCGAGGCGGCGATTTCGGACGTGATCCAGTCGGCGACCGGCGACAATGCGAAAAATCTGTTCGCGACGGTCAACCAGAGCGCGTCGACCTCGATCGTCAACCAGACCGCGACCGGTGTCCAAGCGGCCGGCGCGACGGCGGTCGTCAACCAGGAGGCTGGTTCGATGTCGACGATCGACCAGACGATCGACGCCAACAACGCCGGCAACCTCTACGCCAACGTCCGTCAGGACAATGGCGCGATCTCGACCGTCGAACAAAATGCCTTCGGCGATGGCTCGAACAACGCCGATGCGAACGTCATCCAGAATGGCGCGAGCAGCTCGTCGATCACGCAGACCTTCGACAATGTCGGCGCGAACACCTTCGCGGCGACCGTGACCCAGACCGGCGATGCTCACTCGTCGATCATCACGCAGGATGACAAGGCTCCGCTCAACCAGGCCGACGCCAATCTCTTTGCGACCGTCGTCCAGACCGGCGAAGGCAATAGCTCGACGATCGATCAGGACAATAAGGGTGCGACCGCGACCGTTACCCAGGCCGGCTTGAACAATGGTTCGTCGGTGATCCAGGACGGTGCGGGCCTCACCGCCGACGTCTTCCAGGCGAACGAGAATAACGACTCGTTCGTGACTCAGGTCGGCGCCCTGAATTCGAGCGTCGATGTCGAACAGCTGGGCGAAGGCGGCACCTCGACGGTCAATCAGGTGCAAAATGCCCGCAACGACACGGCGATCGTACGCCAGCTCGCCGGCTCGATCGGAAACGAGTCGACGATCAACCAATATGGCGCGGTCCCGAGCGCACCGGCGCTCAATCTCGCCACCGTCGAGCAGGGCGGCGAAAGCAATGAATCGCTGCTGACGCAGGCCGGCCTCGATAACGTCGCCTTCGTCGGCCAATATGGCATCGACAACGAAAGCGTCGTCAACCAGACCGGTCTCGATGGCGGCAACAGCGCCACCGTCAACCAGTATTCGGACGGCAATTATTCGAACGTGATGCAGAATGGCGCCGGCAACGTCGCCGTCGTGACCCAGGGCTCGGCGCCCTCGGCCAACTAAGTGGTTTGAAGGGGTGAACTGCACCACCCCTTCTACTCCCGGCGGGCCGGTACTCATGAGGGAACCGGCCCGTTTCGGATGAATACCGACGACAAGACCGCGCAATGGAGCGGCGGAGAAAGGAAGACCCGATGCCGATCGTCAGATTATCGCTCAAGGCCCTGTTCGCGCTGTTTGCCATTCATTCGGTCGCCGCAGCAGAGCCCATGGCTGCGCTCGTCGTTGCCGAACCAATAGGTGAAAGCGGCGCCTATATCGCCCAGATCGGCGCGGGCAACGAGGCGTCGATCGAGCAGGCCGAACCGGGTGCCCGCGCGTCGATCGCCCAGGACGGCAACGGCAATCGCGCGACGATCGTCCAGAAGGGAAGCGGCGAGCATCGCGCCGAGCTCGGCCAGGCGGGTACCGATCATGTCGCCGATATCGCGCAGGATGGCAGCGGGCAGAATTTGCTCGCGATCCTCCAGGCCGGCGGTCAAAACCATGCCGAAATCCGTCAGTATAATGGCGGCGGCTTCGCCAATGCGGCGGTCGCGAGCCAGCAGGGCCAGAATAATGTCCTCGCGCTTGTCCAGGACGGCACCGATAATCAGGCGCATCTCGTGCAAAATGGCGACGGCAATGCTATGTCCGCGTTGCAATCCGGCAATTTGAACCGGCTGGATTGGACCCAGAATGGCAGCGGCCTGTCCGACCTGCACATCGAGCAACAGGGCGGCGCCGCGATCCAGCTCATCCAGAGCAACGGTCCCGGTAACTAGACGCAAGGAGGTTCGATTGGCGATGCTGTTGTTGACGATATTGCTCTTCGCCGAACCGGTGTCGACCGCCATCGACCAGCTTGGCGCCGACGATCGCGGCGAACCGATCGAACAGGTTGCGAAAAGTGGAAACTCCGCCTTTGTCGAAGACGGGCCAGCGCCCGAAAAGCCCGGCGGTGAGGTTCTTCAGCTGTCGGCCGCCGATAATGAAGTTTCGCTGGGTCGGGTCGAAGGTATCGATCGCTGCAGCGCGGAACTTCTTTCCGCCGACGACAAAGCCTATTGCAACCGGCGTATCGAGACAAGGTCGGCGGAGTTCCGATCCGACCTCGCAGCGCCGCTCAGCCTCGAGCAGAAGCTGGTCGGCGAACGTCTCGTGCCGCTTCGCGGTATCGAGAATGCGGCGCGCACCAGCGACGCGTCGGCCAAGGACAGCGATGTTCAGGCACTCGCGTCGATCGCGCTGACGCCGCCATCCATCACCACGCCACCGGGTGATCCGGCCGCGCCGGGCAATCTTTCGACGGAAACGCAAGCACTTATCGACGCCATTGTCACAAAGCTCGCCGGCCCAGGCGACAACTGATCTGCGCAGCCCGGCCGTGTGGGGCCCGCGGCATCATGAAGCAGGAGGGCTGATCATCGGCTGACAATTTCGACCCGCGTCCGCGCGCAGCGTGGCCGGTTGCGGACCGTCGCCCTTTGGGAACAGAATGCGCTATAGTTGCCGTATCACGCAGGCGCGTGCCAACGACAAATGGCGCCATAGTATCCAACTCGGCAATGAGCTGTTCAACGTGCAATAGCCATCATCGAAAATGACATCGCGCCCGCGCGGGTTGGCGGGTCAGTATATGTACCCGCGACTACTCACCTTGGATCGACGAATCCCGGCCAGCGGCGCATATAATGGATGAAGGTGTCGCTTAGCCCTTCATTGCGCAGGTGCTGCACCGATACCGGAAGCTCGGGTGAACGATAGTCCGGATCGCGGCGCACGCGTTCGGGGAAATCGTGGCGCAATATGGCGGCACGGCCGATAACGGCGAAGTCGCACCCGGAATCGAGCACCCACGACGCATCCCCGGCGTCCATCACCTTCCCCGCCGCGCCAAGCCGGACGTTCCCGCGCGGAAGATCGGTAAAAAAGCTCACCAGCGAGCGGCCCTTGAACCGCTCTTCCTCGGGTTCCTTGCGGACGTCCCACAGCGACATGTCGAGATAGTCGATCTTTTCCTGCCGCAGCACTTCGGCCGCGACGTCGCGGATTTCTTCCAGCTCCAGCCCGAACCGTTCAGGCGAAAGCCGCAGGCCAAGCTGGAAGTCGGGGGCCGTCGCCGCGCGAATGCCGTCGATGACCTCGAAGATGATCCGCGCGCGGTTTTCGATGCTGCCGCCATAAGGGTCGGTCCGCCGGTTGCTCGTCGCCGACAGGAATTCGGCGAGGATATAGCCATGCGCGCCGTGAATCTCGACGCCGTCGAACCCCGCCTGTTCGGCGCGCCGCGCGCCCGCGATGAAATCGTCGCGCAGCGCCTCGACCTCGGCTTCGGACAGCGCGCGGACGTTGCGCTCGGGCACCTCCGACGGCGCGACCGGGGCCGCGATCAGCTCGGGCTCGGCGCGGCTCCCCGCATGATGCAGTTGCAGCGACGAGAGCGAACCCTGCGCCCTGATGGCGGCGGCAAGCGCCGACAGGCCCGCGAGATGGTCGTCGGCAAAGACGCCGAGTTGCCCCGTGAAGCCCTGCCCGACCGGCTGGACGTGCGAGGCGGCGGTCATCGTCATTGCGAAGCCGCCCGCTGCGCGCATCTCCAGCCAGCGATGCTCCTCATCCGACAGCGTGCCGTCGGCATGGCTCTGCCGGTTGGTCAGCGGCGCGAGCATCAGCCGGTTCTTCATCGGCGCCCCGCGCGCCAGCGACAGCGGCTCGAACAGCCTTGCGGACGACATATCGCTCAACTCCATATCGGGACGCGGGTGCCGGACCTATCGCAGCGTGAAGCCGCGATAGCCGTCCGCCGCCGCGTCGGAACAGATTTCGCGATAGCGGCCAAGTCCGCCGATGTAGACCGGAAAAGTGCGCGGTTTGCCCGGCACATTGGCGCCGGTGTACCAGGTGTTTGCGGTCGGGTAGAGCGACAGCGATCCCAGCGTCGTCACCTTCTGCATCCAGCCGTCTTCGGCATCGGCATTCGCCTCGATCGAGCGCAGGCCGTCGGTTTTCATATGCTCGATACAGTCGCAGACCCAATCGACATTCTGTTCGTTCAACAGGATAAAATTCGCCAGCGCCGACGGGCCGTTCGGACCCGCGATGACGAACAGGTTCGGAAAACCCTCGATCATCAGGCCGAGGTGCGAGCGTCCGCCGTCGGCCCATTTGTCCTTGAGCTTGCGCCCGTCGCGGCCCTCGATATCGATCGACAGCATCGCACCGGTCAGCGCGTCATAACCGATCGCGGCGATGATGATATCGACCTCGACCTCGCCCTCGGCGGTACGGATGCCCTTTTCGGTGATCTCGACGATCGGATGCTCGAGGCAATCCTTCAGCGTCACATTGTCGCGGTTATAGGCTTCATAATAGCCGGTATCGAGGCACGGGCGGCGCGCAAAGATCGGATAGCCGCGCGGGGTCAGCCGGCGCGCGGTGTCGGGATCCTTCACCACGTCGGCGATCTTGCCGCGCGCGAACTCCGCGACGACCTCGTTCGCCTCGCGATTGGTGAGCAGGTCGGAGAAGAGGCCGAGGAAGGACAGGCCGCTGTGCGCCCAGGCGTCTTCCATCAGCTTCTCGCGCTCGGCGGGCGTCACGCTGAACACCGGGCGGTGGGTGATCGGACGCACGCCGCCGGTCAGCGAGTGGCGTGCCGCGGCGCGCAGCCCCGGATAATGCGCCTTGATGTGCGCGACATAGTCGTCGTCGAGCTTGCGGTTGCGCATCGGCAAGGTGAAGCTCGGCGTGCGCTGATAGACGTAGAGATGTTCGGCCTGCTCGGCGACCACCGGGACGATCTGGATGCCCGACGATCCGGTGCCGATCACCGCGACGCGCTTGCCCTTCAGGTCGACGTCGTGATGCGGCCATTTGCCCGACAGATAGAGCTCGCCCTTGAACTTTTCCGCGCCGGGAATGTCGACCTGCTTCGGCACCGACAGCGGGCCGGTCGCCATCAGGCAATAGCTCGCCTCATAGACATCGCCGCGATCGGTCTCGATCCGCCACAGCGCCGCCTCTTCGTCATAGTGCACCGCGGTCGCGCGCGTTTCGAAGCTGATGTCGCGTTTGAGGTCGAGCTTGTCGGCGACGAAGCGTGCGTAGGACAGGATTTCGGGCTGCGCCGCGAACTGCTCGCTCCACGTCCACGCCTGCTGGATCTCGTCCGAGAAGGAATAGCTGTAATCGATGCTCATCACGTCGCAGCGTGCGCCGGGATAGCGGTTCCAGTACCAGGTGCCGCCGACATCGTCGCCCGCCTCGATCAGATGGACATCGAGCCCCATGCCGCGCGTGCGATGGAGCGCATACATGCCGCCAAAGCCCGCGCCGATGATCAGCGCGTCGAGACGACGGGGAGAGGTTTCGGTATTTTGATCAGCCTGTTGCATGCTCTTCTTTCCGGGGAATGTCGGTTCTGGCGCGACGCGGCTCAGCCAGCGTCGATGCGCGCGCGGGCGATATCCATGCCGCTGCGATAATCGCTCTTGCCGCTCGCATGGCGCGGCAGGACGGCGACGCGGATGATCGTGCGCGGCTGTTTATAGGCGGCAAGGTCGTGCGACAGCGCGGCGCGCAGCGCCTGATCGTCGGGCGCGTCGCCCGCCTCGATCAGCGCAGTGACGACGCTGCCCCATTTGGGATCGGGCAATCCGAACACCATCGCGTCGGCGACGCCGTCGACGCGCTTCAGCGCCTCTTCGACCTCTTCGACAAAGACCTTTTCGCCGCCGGTGTTGATGCACATGCTGCCGCGCCCCAGCAGGCGGAAACGCCCGTCGGGAAGGCGTTCGGCCATGTCGCCGGGGACCGCATAAGCCTGCCCGTCGATCGTGCGATAGACGCTGGCGGTCTTTTCGGGATCGCCGTGATAGCCCGCGCCGAACGGCGGGCGCCGCGCGAGCCAGCCCGATCCGATTTCATCATCGGCGAGCACGCGGCCCGTCTCCTGATCGACGATCACCGTCTGCGGCCCCGCCTCGAACAGCCCGGTCGGGGTCGCGCGCTCCTTGTTGGTGATCGCATAGCCGAAGCCCGACGCTTCCGACGCCCCGAGGATGTCGAGCAGGGTGAGCTGCGGCAGCGCTTCGAGCAGCGCGCCCTTCACCTGTTCGGACCACATCAGCCCCGCCGACGAGATCAGGCGCAGCGCCGACAGGTCCCAGCGCCCCGGATTGGCGAGCAAAGTGTCCGCCATCGGCCGCGCAAAGGCGTCGCCGACGATCAGGATGCGCGTAACCTTGTGCCGTTCGGCCTCGCTCCACAATTCCTCGGCGCTGAACCGGTCCGACGGCAGCAGCACTGCGGTGCCGCCGACCAGAAGTTCGGCAAGCGAGCTGTTGAGCCCCGCGCCGTGCATCAGCGGACAGGCGGGCATGACGCGCCCGGCAGTGCCCTTCAGCACCTGCGCGATATGATCGTCCATGCTCGCGGGGGTCGAGACCGCAACCGGCGATTCAAGCTGCGAGCGGCGCGCATCGGCCGAGCGCCACATCACGCCCTTCGGCCGCCCGGTGGTGCCGCCCGTATAGAGAAGATAGCCGTCGTCGGGCGAACGTTCGATGCCCAGCGGCGACGCATCGCCGTCCGATACGACGGCGTCATAACCACCCTCGCCCCCGATCTGGACCGCATAAGTCAGATGGTTGATCGCCCCGCCGGTCAGCGGAGCGACGACGGGCGCGAACTCGTCCTGATAGAAAAGCCCCGCCGCCTGACAATCGCGCAGGACATATTCGATCTCGGACGTCGTGTAGCGATAGTTGAGATTGACGTGCGTCAGCCGTGCCTTGAACGCCGCGGCCGCAATCTCGATGAACTCGGGAATGTTGCGCGCCAGGATCGCGATGCGCGCGCCGGCGTGCAGTCCCGCCGCGAGCATCGCGCGAGCCAGCCGGTTCGAGCGTGCGTCGAAATCGGCCCAGTAAGTGACCTGGTCGCCGCGAATGATCGCCGGACGATCGCCCGGCACATGCGCCGCGGTCGCGTCCAGCAGGTCGCCGAAATTCCAGTCCATGACGCTAGCCCTCAGCGGCCCTGGAAGACGGGCGCGCGCTTTTCGACGAACGCCGCGACGGCTTCCTGCGCGTCGTAGGAGGTCGACAGCTTCGCGGTGTTGCCCTGTTCGTAGATATAGCCGTCGCGCAGCGTCATATTCTCGATCGTGCGCATGCTGTCCTTGGCATAGCGCGTCGCGAGCGGGCTCTTCGACGCGATCACCGCCGCCATCTCCATGCAATAAGGCAGCAATTCGTCGACGGGCAGGCACGCCTCGATGATGCCGCGGCGATACATTTCGGCGGCCGGGGCGCGATAGCCGGTGAGCATCATCCGACGTGTCAGCGAATGCGGGACGATGCGCGAGGTGTGCTTGCCGCCGCCCATCAGGCCGACGTCGATTTCGGGAAGGCCGAAGACGGCGTTTTCGGACGCCACGATGATGTCGCAGCTCGCGGCGAGGCCGAAACCGGCACCGAGCGCGGGGCCGTTGACTGCGGCGATGACGGGCTTTGCGCAATCGGCGATCGAGTAGGCGACTTCGCGCACGACGCGATTACGGCGCCAGCGCGTACCGGGGACGGTCAGGTCGGGCCGGTTCTTGAGGTCCGCCCCCGCGCTGAAGCATTTGCCCGCGCCGGTCAGCACGGCGACGCGCACATCGTCGCGGTCGTTGAAGCTGTCGAAAACGTCGGTGAGTTCCTGGAGCATGTCGAGCGCGGCGGCGTTGACCGGTGCATTATCCAATGTGACGAGCGCGACGTAATTATCGATTTCGGTGCGAATGCTGCTCATTGATTTGTCTCCCATTTGCCGGGGGTCATTGCACCGCGCAGGCTCGATCGGGACGCGAAAGCCGCGAGACGCGTCGAAAATCTCATTCTGGATTGAAAGCCATCGTGCGGAATCGCGCTTGTGATTATCGGCGCCCTTCCGGCCGCGCGCATTGCTCTTCACGCTGCAAAGCAAGAACGGGGGCCGGTCGCCCTTCACGGGGCGGCGACACGACTTAAAGCCAGCGCACCCCCTTCGAGGCGAATCGCCAACGAACGGAAGAACGGAAGCGCGATTCACGAGGGAGTGGACAATGAACACACACAGCAAGCGTCTTTTAGCGGGAGTCGCCTTTGCGGCCATGACGATGGCGGTGCCCGCATTCGCACAGGACGACGTCGCGCACGACGACAGCGCGCAGGAAGACGCCCAGCAAGACGGCGGCCTCGGCGACATCATCGTGACCGCGACGAAGCGCGGTTCGGCGCAGAATGTGCAGGACGTTCCCATCGCGATCACCGCCTTCGGGTCGAACGAACTCGACAGCATCCACGCGCGTTCGATTGCCAGCGTCAGCTACGCGGTCCCCAACGCCTCGCTCGAAAGCGTCGGCACGACGCCGGGCTATGCGAATTTCTCGATCCGCGGCCTCGGCATCAACAGCTCGATCCCCTCGATCGACCCGACCGTCGGCGTGTTCGTCGACGGCGTCTATCTGGGCGTCAGCGCGGGCGTGCTCTTCGACACCTTCGACCTTGAGGGCGTCGAAATCCTCCGCGGCCCGCAGGGCCTGCTGTTCGGCCGCAACGTGACCGGCGGCGCGGTGCTGCTGCGCACCACGACCCCGTCGAACCGCTTCCGCCTCGACGCCAAGGCGGCGCTGTCGACCGGCCTCGAAAAGCGCGCCAGCATTTCGGTTTCGGGTCCGCTGGCGGGCGATGCGCTGAGTGGCAAGGTCGCGGTCTATTACAACGACGACGACGGCTGGTTCCGCAACGATTTCGACGGCAAGAAGATCGGCGGCAGCGAAACGCTGATCATGCGCTCGGCGCTCCGCCTGCAGCCCAACGATAGCTTCGACCTCGTCCTGCGCTACGAGCATGGCCGCATCCGCGGCGACGGCCCGGCGGTGACGAACCACGGTCTTTTCCCGCGCGACAGCTTCCGCGTGAACCAGAATTACGCCGGTTTCACCAAGACCGACTGGGATCAGGGCATCGCCGAGCTGAATATCGACACCGCGTTCGGCGACGGCAAGATCACCAACATCGCCGCCGTCCGCGCGCTCAGCAATGACTCGGGCGCCGACGTCGACGGTTCGCCCGCGACCAACCTGCACTCGCGCAACAATATCGCGCAGTGGCAGTTCAGCAACGAGCTGCGCTACGCGGGCACCTTTGGCGCGTTCGACGTGACGACCGGCCTGTTCTACTTCAATCAGGACATCAACTATGCCGAACAGCGTCTGCTGTCGGGCGGCGCGCTGACCGTATCGGGCGGCGGGCGCCAGAAGCAGCGCACGGGCGGCATCTTTGCCACCGTCGACTGGCATCTGAACGACATGCTGACCTTCAGCGTCGGCGCGCGCTATTCGGCCGAGGAAAAGGACGTGCAGGTCCGCTCGATCGGCGTTGGCGGCTGCAACCTCGACACGCTGCGCTGCAGCTATGACTTCACCGACAAGGATAGTTGGGACGGCTTCACCCCGCGCATCGGCGTCCAGTTCAAGCCGACCGACGACACGTTGCTCTATGCCTCGTTCGCCAAGGGTTTCCGCAGCGGCGGCTACAACTTCCGCAACCTCAACCCCAATGTCGACCCGGGTCCGTTCGACCAGGAAAAGCAGGACGCCTATGAAATCGGCCTGAAGCAGGAGATCGGCGGCTTCGCACGCGTCAACCTCGCCGGCTTCTACAGCCGCATCAACGGCACGCAACGCGAATTCCAGGCGCCCTTCGCGCCGTTCGGCAACTTCCAGATCATCACCAACGCCGCCGACGTGTCGATCAAGGGCATCGAGGGCGAGGTGCTGCTCAAGCCCGTCGCCGGCCTGACGATCGCCGGCCAGTTCGGCTATACCAAGGGCAAATATGAAGACATTCTCTTCGATCTCAACGCCGACGGCGTCATCAACGACACCGACTATGCGCTGAAACTGCCGCGCCTGTCGCCGTGGAGCTATGGCGGGTCGATCACCTATGCGACGAATGTCGGCGGCGATTTCGACGTCGAGGGCCGCGTCGGCGCCAATTATCGCGACGCCGCTTTCTACAACGACCAGAACACCGGCCTTCTCCGCGCGGCAACGATGGTCGACGCCAGCCTCGCGGTCACGCACGGGCGGGTGAAGGTGTCGGTTTACGGAAACAACCTCCTGAACGAGGCGACCTTCGGGACCGAGGCGCCGCTGCCCTTCTTCGCCGGATCGACCTTCTCCCCGCTCAACAAGGGCCGGGTCTACGGGGTCGAAGTCGGATATAAATTCTAACCTCTCTCTCCCACTGGGGCCCGCCCAAGGGTCCGTACTCCCTTACAGCACCGTCGAGGTTTGGAGAAAAATGGCCCAGTGCGAGGAAAGAAGGCGAAGGAATATGTCGATATTTCAAGACTTCTTGACGACGCAATGGGCCATTTTAATCAAATCCCTTCGGGACGCCCAAATGGCTTCCATGCCGATCCGAAAGCCGCTTGGAAAGGCAACCAGCCTTCCCGGCGCGTCTTTCGGCCCGACCTGTTCGCCATTTGGGCGCCTCGACGGCGCTGTAAGGGAATACGGACCCTGAAGCGGGCTCCATTTTTATGGGCAAACCCACCATGACAAAATCACTCGAAGGGCGCGTCGCGCTCGTCACCGGCGCGTCGCGCGGCCTTGGCCGCGACATCGCGCTCAAGCTGGCCGGCAACGGCGCATCGATCGCATTGCTCGACCGCAAGGCGCACTGGGCCGAAGATCTGGTCCAGCAGATCGCGGCCGACGGCGGCAAGGCGATCGCGCTCGGCTGCGACGTGTCCGACGGCGCCGCCCTGCATGACGCATTCGATACCGCCGCGGCCGAGCTCGGCGGGATCGACATCGTCGTCAACAATGCGATGTGGACCAAATATTCGCCGATCGAGGGCATCGACGCCGAAAGCCTCGACAAGATGCTGGGCGTCGGCATCGCCGGCATCATCTGGGGCACGCAGGCGGCGGCCAAGCATATGCGCGCGCGCGGCAGCGGGTCGATCGTCAATATCGCGTCGGTTTCGGCGCACATGGGCCTCCCCAACGCAATGGTCTATTGCGGGATCAAGGCGGCGGTCGAGGGCATGACGCGTTCGTCGGCGATCGAGCTTGCCCCCTCGGCCATCCGCGTCAACGCCGTCGCGCCGTCGACCGTCGCGACCGAAGGCGTGCGCGCGATGCTCGACGATGCGACCTTCGAGGCGCGTGTCGCCAGCACCCCGCTCGGCCGGCTCGGCGAAACCTCGGATATTGCCGAGGCTGTTCTCTTCTTCGCCGACAGCGACCGTTCGGGCTTCGTCACCGGCCAGTCGCTGCTCGTCGACGGCGGCATTTCGATCGCGCTGCGTTAGGCGTAGACTCCCTCCGCGATCCCCGGGACGTCGAGCCCGCGGATCGCGGTAATCCGCCCCGCTTCGGGGTGGTCGGCGACCAGCCGGTGCCCCGAATTGGCGATGCTCGTCAGATAGAGAATATCGAGCTCGGGTCCGCCGAACGCCGGGCACGACGGATAGGGCAGCGGCACCGGGATCGACCGCAGCAGCTTGCCTTCGGGCGAATAACAGCCGACCGCCTGCGCGAGCACCAGCGCAACCCATATCCGTCCCGCGGCATCGACCGTCGCGCCGTCGGCGCCCGATCCGCCATGCGCCTGGCAATCGACGAGGTCGTGGCGCGCCCCGATCGCGCCGGTCGCCTGATCATAGGCATAGCGGCGCAGCTTGCCGTCGAGGCTGTCGGCGAAATAGAGCGTGTCGCCGCCCGGCGAAAAACAGATGGCATTGCCGATCCCGATCCCGCTTTCGAGCTGCGCCGTCGCGCCGTCGGCGTCGAGCCGGAACAGCGCGCCCGCGCCCAGGGCATCGCCCGTTCGCATCGACGCACACAGGAAACGCCCGGCGCGGTCGGCCTTGCCGTCGTTCAGCCGCGTCCCCGCCGCCATCGCGGGGCGCGCCACAGGCGACACCTGCCCGCTGCGCGTATCGAAACGGCAGAAGCCGTCGGCCAGCGCGACGATCAAACCGCCTTCGGCCAGCCCAATGCTGCCGATCGGCTGCTCCAGCGTCCATTCGGCCTGATCACGCCCCTCGGCATCGCTCGAATGCAGGCGCGCCGCAGTGGAATCGACCCACCAGAGCCGTCCGCTGCGATGATCCCACAACGGGCTTTCACCGAGGCCGGCGACGCCGGCATCCAGCAGTTCGATTTCGACAGGCATAGAATCTCCTTTTCGCCGCGACGATAGACGCCGACGCGGCGCGCACAGCGCATCGCGCGCTGCGGCTCCCGATTATTCCGGATGAAATGCTTATTCGGCCGCGATGGCGTATTCGTCGATATCCTCGTCGCCTGCGGGGCGCTGATCCTGCGGGAAACGTTCGTGAAACTCGGCGATCGTCTCGCGCATGATCTCGACATATTCGGCACGCCGCGGCGACAGCCGCTCGGTCGTGCCGCCGATCCCGATGACGAGCGGAATGCCGTGAATGCTCTCGCCCAGCGGCATCGCGATGGACGCGATCCCCGGCACCGGATGCTCGGGCCAATAGACATAGCCCGTGTGACGGATCCAGCGGATGCGGCTCATCACATCCTCCAGCGTGATCCGCCGGTCGGGGTTGAGCTCATAATAGTTGGAATAACGATAGATCTTGTCGATCTCGCGGTCGCGCATCCGGCTCATCAACGCCATGCCCGACGTCGCATCGAGCATCAGCCGCATCTCGCCCGGATTGGGCGGACGCTTGTGCGGATGGTCGGGCACGCGCATCATCACATACTGGATGAACAGGTCGTTCTGCGTGACGAGGACTATCGTTTCGTCGGTCTTGCGGAAAAGCTCGTCGATCAGCCAGCTATAGCCGCTCCCGAAGGCGACATGGCCGTAAAGCCAGCTTCCGAGCGACGCCACCTGCAGCGTCGGCAGATAGGTGCGCGTGTTGCGGTTGTAATTGAGATAGCCCTCGATCACCATGCTCTTCAGCAGGTTCGTCGTGCTCGACTGCGGATAGCCGAGCGCCGAATAGATTTCGTTGAGGCGCAGCGGGGTGCGGCGGTCGCGGAACAGTTCGAGCACTTCGAAGGTGCGCGATGCCGATTTGACGGGTTTTCTCTTCATCTCTCCATCCCAACAACGAGAAGGCGTCATCGCCTTGAACGGTCGGTCTAATCGCCGTCCTTCGACGGTCTCTGATGAAGACATGATAACTTCAAAGACCGCCAAGCGGCCAAAACCGCGGCTTTCGCAGCCCATATCACATATGTGATTTCCGTGCGACCCTCAGGCGTGCGCGATGGCGGCCGTCAGATGCGCCGAAATCCGCTCGCCCCACGCCTGCCTCAGTCGCGGCGGACCGTCGTGGCCCATCGTCTCGTCGACCTCGAAAACGGCGCCCGGGATCGCCTCTGCGGTCTCGGTCGCGCGGGCCAGCGGGATCACCTTGTCGTGACGGCCATGCAGGATCAGCGCGGGGATGCGAAGCCCGCCGAGCGCCACGCGCAGGTCGGGGGCAGCGAGGCTGGCGGCGAAGTGGCGCGCGGTGCCGCCGGGGTGAATGCCGTGCCGCCAGGCGATCCGCGCCTCTTCGGCAACGCGCTCTGCGTCGAAATCCTCCGCCATGCCGTTCGCCTGCGCGACGGTGAGCTGGCGCGCGACATAGGCCTCCTCGTCCGGAATATTTTCCGTCATCAGCCGGTCGAGCGCGGCGTCGGGAACCGCATCGGCCATCGACCGGCTCATCGCCATGACCAGCGCGAGGCTCAGCACCCGATCGGCATGGTGAAGCGCGAGCTGCTGCGCGACGAGCCCGCCGATCGAACGGCCGACAAAATGCGCCGCAGCGATACCCTCGGCATCCATCACCGCCAGCACATCGGCCGCCATGTCGGCGATGCCATAGGGCGGCTTGGCGTCGCCCGCCCCCAGAGCTGCTGCCTTGATCGCGTGCAGGTCGGGCATCGCGCCGGCCATTGCGGCCGAGCGCCCCGTGTCGCGGCTGTCGACACGGATCGGCACGAAGCCCGCGGCGACGATCGGTGCGCAGAAAGCATAGTCGAAATCGGTCGACGGACGCCCTGCCCCCGCGAGCAGGATCACCGCGGGACCGGCCCCCGCCGCCATGCGCTGATAATCGATGCGGACCGGGCCGTTCATCGCAAGGGCCATGCGCGTTTCTCCTCGCCGACGGCCCTGCGCGGTCCGCGCCGGCCGTGCGAGCGTGACACGACGCGCGCGCGACATATCAGCATGGGGATAATCGCCGCGCGCGGCTGCTCGGCGCCTGCGCCCGGCAAACTCGCGCCTAAGGTGCCGCGATGAAAGACGGGCGATCTGCCCGCCACGGAGAGGCGAATGACCGGCGACACCATCCCCCATACCGACGACACCCGGCCGACGCGCATGCCCTATGGCGCGCTGTCGCTGCTGATGATCGTCTATGCCTTCAACATGCTCGACCGTCAGATCGTGACGATCCTCGTCGAACCGATGAAGGCCGACCTGAACCTTGCCGACTGGCAGATCGGGATGATCAGCGGGCTAGCCTTCGCGCTCTTCTATACATTGCTAGGCATTCCGCTCGCGCGCATCGCCGACCGCGGCAACCGCGTCGGGATGATCGCCATCGCGCTTGCGGTGTGGAGCGGCTTCACCGCGCTCTGCGGCCTTGCGCGCAACTTCACCGAATTGCTGCTCGCGCGCATCGGGGTCGGGGTCGGCGAAGCCGGCTGTACCCCCGCCGCGCACAGCCTGATCACCGACTATGTCCCGCGCGAACAGCGGGGCCGCGCGCTCGCCCTCTATTCGCTGGGCGTTCCGGTCGGCTCGCTCGCGGGCCTTGTCCTCGGCGGCATCTTGCTCGCCAGCCTTGGCTGGCGAGCCGCCTTCCTGATCGCCGGCGTTCCGGGCATCCTGCTCGCAGTGATCGTCTGGTTCACCCTCGACGAACCGCGCAAGCGCGCCATCACGACACAGACCGCCGTCCCGCACATGCCGCTGGGCCAGGTGCTCGCGACGCTGCGCCGCCTGCCCAGCTTCTGGCTGATCTCCTTCGGTACCGCGATGGGCGCCTTCGGCTATTATGGACAGGCCTCCTTCTTCGGTTCGCTCTACATGCGCACGCACGTCGCCGGGATCGACGCGATGGCCGCCGGCTGGGGCGTGCCGCCGACGGTCTTCCTCGGGCTCAGCCTTGGCCTGATCGTCGGCCTTGTCGGCATGGTCGGCACCTTCGTCGGCGGCCAGCTCGCCGACCGCGCCGCACGGCGCGGGATCAAGGGCTATACGCTGGTGCCGTCGACCTCGCTCGTGATCGCGGCGCCGCTGTTCGCGGGCGCTGCGCTCGCGCCGACCGTCGCGCTGTCCTTTACCTTCCTCAGCTGCGCGATCTTCGTTCACGCGCTCAACTATGGCTCGGTCTTCGCCTCGGTGCAGACGCTCGTCCCGGCGCGGGTGCGCGCGATGGCGGCGGCGGTGCAATTGTTCGTGACCAACGCCATCGGCCTCGCATTGGGGCCGCTGTTCGTCGGCATCGCCAGCGACCTGCTCGCCCCCTCGCTCGGCACCGAACAGGGCCTACGCGCAGCGATGGCGCTCGTCGCGCTGCCGCTGGCGATCGGGTCCTTGCTCTTCTGGCTGGCGGGCCGCCGGATCGAAGCCGACGAGGCAAAGCAGGCGGGCTGAGCCCGTTCGCCTCACAAAAAAAGCCCGTTCGCCATCAGCTTGGCGAACGGGCTTTTCGGCATATCTGAAATATCAGCGGGTCAGTTCCGCAAAGCGCGCCTTGTGATAATCGCGGTCGCCGTGCGCGAGGTCGAGCATCATCTGGCGGCGCAGGTGATGGCTGACGATCAGTTCCTCGCTGGTGCCGACCCCGCCGTGGAGCTGCACCGCCTGCTGCGCGACCGCAATGCCGCATTGCGCCACACGCACCTTCGCCGCGGCGATCAGCGACGACGCTTCGCCGCCCCTCGCAAGCTGCGACGTCGCAACCATCGTCAGCGCGCGCGCTTCCTCGCACGCGACGCTCATGTCGACGACCTTGTGCTGGACGACCTGAAAGCTGCCGATGGGCACGCCGAACTGCTGGCGGGTGCGGACATAATCGAGCGTCGCCTCGACCGCCGCCTCCATCGACCCCACGGCCTCGGCCAGATGCGCGACGATCGCGCGGTCGCGCGCCGCGTCGATACGATCCGCTGCCTCACCGATCGCGCCGACCGGAATGCCCGCGACGTCTGTCAGGTCCAGGCTGCAATGGCGGTGACTGTCGACCGACCGAAAGCGCTGGACGGTCAGCCCCTCGGCGCTCGCGGGGACGAGGAACAGGCTGACGCCGTCGCGCTCGCCCGAAACGCCCGCCGTGCGCGCCGACACCAGATACCAGTCGGCATCGGCGCCATCCTCGACATGCGCCTTGGCGCCGGTCAGTTTGAAGCCGTCGCCATCGGCCGCCGCGCGGGACGAAATGGCCGCAGTATCAAAGCCTTCCTCCTCGATCAGCGCCGCCGCAATCCGCACCTGTCCAGCCCCGACCTGCTCGATCAGAGCCGCACAATGCTCGCCGCCGCCCGCGAGCAGCGCCGCCGGAAGCACGCAATGGCTGACATAGGCGTCGGTCATCAGGTGCCGCCCGACACCTTCCATGATCGCCATGACCTCGACCGGCCCGCCACCCAGCCCGCCGTCTTCCTCGGCAACCGGCAGCATCAGCCAGCCAAGTTCCGCCATCTGCGCCCAACGCCGCGCGGCACCTTCGCCAACTTCCGCCAACCGCTTCAACCGGTCGGCAGCATTCCATTCGTCGGCGCCGAAGCGCAGGGCGCTGTCGTGCAGCATCTGCTGCTCGTCGTTAAAGGCGAACTGCATGGGTCTTCTCCCTCAAAGGCCGAGCGCGCGGCGCGCGATGATGTTGCGCTGGATCTCGCTCGACCCGCCGTAAATGGTGGTGACGCGCGCATAGAGCGCACCCTTCAACGCGAAGGGCATGTCCTCCGGCAACTCGCTTTCGTCGCCCAGCGCCGCAAAATGCTGCGCCTTCGGTCCCAGCGCCTCGACCCACAGGGCCGTCGCCTGCTGCGTCAGTTCGGACCAGCGCAGCTTGACCATCGACCCGCGCGGGCCGGAATCGGCGCCCGCTGCAGCGTCGGCCATCAGCCGCAGCACCATCGCCTGCACCGCCATCGCCTCGATCTCGACCTGCGCCAGCTTGGCCCTGAACTCGGGCTTGTCGATCAGCAGGCCGTGCCCGGTCTTGCGCCGCGTCGCCGCCTCGCGCACCGCGCGCAGCGTCTGCGGCAGGAACATCGCGGTCGCCGCAGCCACCATGCGCTCGCGATCGAGCAGCACCTTGCCGTAATTCCAGCCCATGCCTTCTTCGCCGACGACATTAGCGGCGGGAATGCGGACATCGTCGAGGAACACCTCGTTCGTATGATGCTTTTCGTCGAGCGTGTGGATGGGGCTGATGCGGATGCCCGGCGTATCCATGTCGACGAGCATCAGCGAAATGCCTTGCTGGCGCCGTCCTTCGTTCGAGGTGCGGGCAAGGATGAACATGCGATCGGCAACATGCGCGTAGCTGGTCCACATCTTGTGCCCGTTGACGACATAGTCATCGCCGTCGCGGTCGGCGCGGGTGCGCAGCGCGGCAAGGTCCGAGCCCGCGCCGGGCTCCGAATAGCCCTGACACCACCAATCCTCGCCGCTGATGATGCGCGGCAGGTAGAAATCCTTCTGCGCCTGGCTGCCATAGGTGAAGATGATCGGGCCGATCAGTTCGAGACCCTGATGGAATTGCGCGGGCGCATCGGCCGCCGAGGCCTCCGACCAGAAAATATGCAATTGCTGCGGCGTCCAGCCGGTGCCGCCATATTCTTTCGGCCAGGTCGGTGCGCCCCAACCGCGCTCGGCGAGCCGGCGCTGATAGGCGACGAGATTTTCGGGCGACAGCCGCAACCCGGCGCGAACGGTCTTTTTCCAGTCTTCGGGAATCGAGTTCGCGAAAAACTCGCGCACCTCTTGCTGAAACTCCCGGTCTTCGGGCGCCAGGTCCAGATTCATGATCGCATCTCCCATCAATTGCGGCGGGCTTAGCCGCAGCATCGGCCCGCTGGCTCGCGGACGGCGGACGACAGCGCCAATTTCGCAAATGTGATTGTGGGCCTGTGCGCCCTGCGACGCTTCGCACCCGCGCGGTGCTGGGCAATCGTCGCCGCCAATCAAGTCATTAAAGGAGAGGTTTCATGTTCGGCCTGATGCAGGCGCAGCCCCTGACGACCGCGATGCTGATCCGGCACGCGGCGACCAACCATCCGCGGCGCGAGATCGTGTCGCGGCGCGCCGACGGATCGCTCGAGCGGTCGGACTGGCAGACGGTCGAACGCCACGCGCGCCACATCGCCGCGGGGCTCGCCGATCTGGGCCTGCAACCCGGCGACCGCGTCGCGACGCTCGCCTGGAACCGCCTGCCCCACCTCGAACTCTATTATGGCGTCAGCGGCGCCGGGATGGTGCTGCACACCGTGAATCCGCGCCTCTTTCCCGAGCAGATTCGCTACATCATCGACCATGGTGGTGCGCGCGTCCTCTGCGTCGACCCCGATCTGCTCGCGGTCGTCGAGCCATTGCTCGCCGACCTGCCGAAGATCGAGCGTGTGATCGTCCTCGCCGATCAGGCCGACATGCCCGGAACCACGGTCGCCGATCCCATTTCGTACCAGAGCCTGACCGACGGCCCGCGCGCCATTACAAGCTGGCCGGACCTCGACGAGAACAGCGCCAGCGCGCTCTGCTACACCAGCGGGACGACGGGCAATCCGAAGGGCGTTCTCTACAGCCATCGATCGACCGTGCTGCACGCGATGAGCGCGCTCGCCAACGACAGCATGTCGCTGGGCGCGGCGGACTCGATCCTGGTCGTTACCCCGCTGTTCCACGTCAACGCGTGGGGCATTCCCTATTCGGCCGCGATGGCGGGATCGAAGCTGGTGCTGCCCGGATCGGCGCTCGATCCGGTTTCGCTCTATGAACTCATGCGCGACGAGGGGATCACCTTCTCGCTCGGCGTACCGACGATCTGGTTCGCCTTCCTCGATCATCTCGAACGCGAGCGCGCGGTCGAGGATCGCGAGGCGCTGAAGCTCGACCGTATCTTCACCGGCGGCGCCGCGACGCCGCGATCGCTGATCCAACGCTTCCGCAAGTTGCTCGGCGTCGAGACGATGCAGGCGTGGGGGATGACCGAGACCAGCCCGGTCGCGACCGTCTGCCGCCCGCTCGCGCATCACGCCGATCTGGACGAGGAGGCGCAGATCGACCTTCGCGCGATGCAGGGCCGTTCGGTGTTCGGCATCGAACTGCGCATCGAGGATGAGGATGGCAACGAGCTGCCGCGCGACGGCGAAGCTGCGGGCCTGCTCAAGGTGCGCGGGCCATGGGTGCTCAGCGCCTATCACCGTCAGGCGGCGGGCAGCGCGCTCGACGCGGGCGGCTGGTTCGACACCGGCGATGTCGCGAAGATCGACCCCGACGGATTCCTCCAGATCACCGACCGCGCGAAGGACGTCATCAAGTCGGGCGGCGAATGGATTTCGTCGATCGACCTCGAAAATGCGGCGGTCGCGCATCCGAAGGTCGCCGAAGCGGCGGTGATCGGCGTCGCGCATCCCAAATGGCAGGAACGCCCGTTGTTGCTCGTCCAGCTCCACGACGGCGAAGCGTGCACGAAGGACGAGATCATGGACCATCTCGCCGACAAGGTCGCGCGCTGGTGGCTGCCCGACGATGTGATCTTCGTCGGGGAGTTGCCGCATACCGCGACCGGCAAGCTGCTCAAGACCGAACTGCGCAAGCGCCACGGCGATCATTTCGCCGCAGCGGCGGATGCGATCACCTGATCGCGAAGACGTGATACATCGGGCCGTCGTCGGTGCGCATGCCATTGGCGACGGCGACGATGCGGTTCATCCAGTCATAATCGGGATGTGAGGTTACGAAACGCGGCGTCGTGCGCAGGTACAGATCCTCATAGGGTCCGGGCTCGCGCCGCCGGAAACGCTCGGCCGCTTCGGGCGAGGTCGGGACGGCGAGACCGGTGTAGTGCATCGCGATCCGCGCCCCGTCGTCGGTTTCGAGCGAGGTGCGAACGTCGATGATCATCGTGCCGTCCGCCCGCCAGGTGACCCAGTCGGCGCCGTCGGGCATCACGCGGCCCTTCAGGCGCGGCCCCTCGAACGTCCCGCCATGCACCGGGAAAATCCCGAGCCGGCCTTCGCCGCCGATCGGTTGCGCCTGATCATAGGCGACGTTCAGCCGCATCACGAACAGCGGCTCCCACGCCAGCGTGTCGATCCCCATCATGCCTCTCCCTTCGTGCCCGCACCGAACAGCGTATAAACCGGATCGTCGGGCCAGGGGCGCCCGACCGATTTGCGGTGCGCAAAGCGTTCGGCCTCGCTCTTGTCCGGCGCGGGGCGTTCCTCGACCCAGTCGAAGACGACCACACGGTCGGCGACCCGCCATTCGCCGCCGCGTTTCTCGAACCGGTCAACATAGCGCCCATGCATCGTGAGTTCGATCAGCCCGCCGTCGCCGCCGGGCTGGCGCTGCAAGGCGGTAAAATAGCTTTCGACCGCCGCCTCGTCGCCGCGCAGTTCGATCAGGATATTGTGGAGTTGATGAATCCCACGCTCGATCAGCGGCAGCGTCTGCATCGCCCAGTCGATAAAGCCGTCGGTCGTCCCCTGATAGGCGCCATGATCGTCGGTGCCGCCGGGCCAGCAGGCCGAGCGCAGCATTTCCTCGTCGGCGCGGTCGATCCCGCGGCAATAGCGATAGAGGCAATCGCGGATCATCTCGCGATCCCAAAGCGCCGCAATCCTTCGCTCGCCGTTGTCCATTCATTCCGCTCCTATTCTGTTCCGGGAGCCTGCGCCCAATGCCGACAGACATGAAATGATGTCATCGCGCGACGACCAATATCCTATGGGGGATGGTCCCAATCACGCATTTTGGCCGATTACAGACAGTCAGCTTTTGAAAACGAAACGAGGAGAACGGACGGTCGAGGAGTGTGCAATCAGTTCAACCGGTTCTTAACGATCTCGCCGGCGCGCATGATGAGATCTAGCTGACGTCCATCGGCCGCGAGCAGCCCGATGTCCTTGAGCGGATCGCCATCGACGACGATAAGATCGGCATGAGCATCAGGTTTGACGCAGCCCAGCTTACCTTCCTGCAGAAGTATTTCAGCGCCCACCGACGTTGCCTGACGCAGCATTTCCAACGGCGTGAACACCGCGCGGCGGAACTCGAATTCGCGACACTGCTGATCGTATGTTGAACCGAGCAGGTCGGTACCGAAGCCCATCTTCACTCCGGCATCGCGCATATGCTGGAGCCCGTCGATCGCCGCGTCGGCAGCGACCTTGAGCTTGGCCATGCTGTCGGGTGTCATGCCGAGCACAGCGCCGACTTCCATGTTGACGAAGATTACTGACATCGTCGGCACGACGAAGGCGCCGCTCTTCGCCACGAACTGCGCCGTCGCCGCATCGATCAGCGTGGCATGTTCGATGCAGCGGACGCCAAACTCGATAGAACGACGGATCGCACTGACCGGGTGGCAATGCGCCGAAACATAGGTGCGGCGTTCGACGCACTCGTTCACGATCGCCCGGGTCTCGTCTTCACGAAACTGGTTCATCCACATCGGATCGCTCGGCGACATCACGCCGCCGGATGCTACGATCTTGATGCAATGTGCGCCGCGGCGCAGTTCCTCCCGCGCCGCCTTGATGCATTCGACGACGCCATCGACCACCACCCCGCCCCAGTTCATCGAACCGCACGAGCAATAGCCATGGGTATGATGTTTCTCGTTCGGTGTCCGATAATCGACGTGACCGCCCGTCATCGACAGGACCTTGCCCGCGTAAAAGAAGCGGGGTGCCCGTATCAGCCCGTCATCGATGGCCGCCGCAAGCGGATAATCGCCGCCGCCGATGTCGCGGACGGTGGTAAAACCGCAATCGAGTGCATGCCCGAGCTTCCTAATGGCGTGCGCGGTCCGATAAGGGGCATCGCGACTATCGACGAGCTTGGCATTCATGTCAGAAAAATACGCGTGGATGTGGAGATCGATCAGCCCGGGCATGAGCGTCTTGCCAAGGACATTGATCCGCTGCGCCTCGTCCGCCTTGATCGGGCTGTCCGACACTTCGCGAATGATGCCATCCTCCACCAGAACGGACATGCCCTCGGCACAGTCCGGCGAATGGCCATCGAAAATTCGCGCGTTTTCGAAAATGACGTTGGCCATATTTTCCTCGCCGATTATCTTAATGATTTCTTTTCAATGCCGCTCGAAAGCAGGCTTGCGCACGTTGCTCCGCTCGGGCGCTGCTAACTGCGCCGATAGCAGGCGCGCAGGAAGCTGAACCATGCCGGCACCCCACCGCTCAAATGGCTTTCGAGCGGGATTATCTCTGTGGAAACCTGCAAGCCGGCCAGGGGGCGATGCGACGTCTCGGCGAGCATCTGGGCCGTGCCGCGGGCCAGGAGCCGTTGATAGATGCTTGGCTCGGCCAGTTCGCGCGCACCCAGCGTGACATGCAACCGACGGTCCGAATAATCGCGCCCGGAGGCGACAGCCTCGCGGTACAGTTCGAATATCCGGCTCTCTTCCCCGACGATACCCGGGCTGCTGGCGCCGATGCTCTTGAACAAGTCTGATCGCTTGATCGCCACATAGGCTGCAAACAGGCCGCCATAGGATGCACCCCAAAGACCGACATTGGTCCCGTCGATCCGAAAGATTTTCGCCAATTGGGGGTGAAGTTCCTGTTCCAGAAAGCCCAGAAACTTGTCCGCCGCCGGATTGGCGAACATCTCAAGGTAGCGCGCGCCCTCATCCTGCGGAAGCAAGCCGGCCTGGACCGACATTTCCACGGCCTGCAGCATGATTTCGGGAACCGGCTCGCCCGGCGGGAGAAGGTCGCGGACGCGCAGCCACGGCCATGCGTGGCTTTCCTGCGCGCTATAACCGACGGACACGAGAATGAACGGAATCTGCGGCGACATATTGTCGCTTTGTCCCGATTGGTGAAACGGCGCGGTGGCGGGAAAGAACAGATTGCCGTCGACCTGATAGACGATCGGATAGACGCTTTCCGGATCGGCGGCATATTGCGCGGGCGTCGTGACCCAGGCGGAAAAACGCGCTCCGGCGATTTTCGAGTCGATCTCGAAATATCGGGTGACGGGAAAAAGCGTGTCGAATGAGGGCGTCGTTTCCGTCAATTCAAAGGAATCGGCCACCGCCGATCTGCCGGGGCCGTCCGCATCTCTTGCGGCGGAGCTGGGCGCCGCGAGGGCTGCCAAGGCGGCTTCGGTGACGAGTTCGCTACCGATCGGCGACACCTTTTTGGTTTCCACAGGCATGGTCATCTCCAATCCTTCATGGGTTGTGCACCGCACCGACATGGCGATGCGGGCGGCCGACAGGGCAATCTAGAATGTGGTGCTCAGAGCGATCGCAAAACTGCGGGGCCGCATCAGATAGGAGGATGCAGGGGCGCCCGGCATATAGTTCGCAACCCCCTTGCGATCGGTGATGTTCTCGGCGCGCAGCTGCACCTGATAGTTGCGGTAATTCAGTCCTGCGCGCAGATCGAAAGTGGTGCGCCCGGGCAAGCGCATGTTCGGGTCGGAGACGCTGCCCGGGAAGGATGTGAAACGGTGCGACTGATAGCGGAAGGTTGCGCCGAGCTGGCCCTGCAGGTCGCTACCGAGCGGGATGAGCTGATCGATGGTGGCCGACGCTGTCCAACGCGGCGTCTGGGGAATCGGGTCGCCCGCCGCCGCACCGATGATGGCGGTCACGCCGGGGTCGACTTCGGCCAGCCGTGAATTGGTATATCCAAGACTGGCTGTGGCGGTGAGCCGCTCCGTCGGCCGGGCCGTGGCCTGCACTTCGAAACCATCGACCTTTGCCTTGCCGGCATTTGCCAGAAGCTGCGAGCTGTTGAATATCGTGTAGAGCTGGATGTCGTTCCAGTCGATGCGGTACAGCGACGCTTCGAGGCTTAGCTTCCGGTCGAGAAAGTCACCCTTGAACCCGAGCTCATAGTTCCACACCGTGTCCGGGTCGATCTGGGTTTGCGCCCCGGGGGGCACGATCGCGGCGACCTGCGGACCACCCGGGCGATAACCGCTCGCCGCGCGTGCGAAAAAACTCAGCGTCGGGGTCGGCCTCCAGCGCAAGGTCGCCAGATAGGTCAGCTGGTCGTGGCTCGAATGGACGGACGGGAGTGTAACCGTGCCGCCGAGGAACGCGGTATAATATACGCCGCCATAAGAGGCGTTGAAGTCCTCGGTGCTATGCGCAAAACGCAACCCGCCGGTAACATCAAGATTGTCCGCCAGATAGACGGTCAGATTGCCGAAGGCCGAAATCTCCTCATATGTGTCGTTGACCGGCGTCGTAATGATCGTGCCGAGCGGATCGGGAAGTCGAACATTGGTCGTCATGTCGCGCGCCACGATATCGGTCGGCGAGGCGATCCGCTCATGCGTGTAGAATCCGCCCGCGACAAACTCGACGCTCCCCAGCCGCCGCGACACGAACCGCAGTTCGGCAGTTTTCTTGACCGCAGGTATCGTCGACACGACGGCCACGCCGGTATTCGCGGGATAAACATAACCCACCGACGCGAACACGGGAAAAAAAGGCGCATAGGTGGAGGTTACGTCGAGCTCGGTTTGCAATTTGCTCTCGAGGTAGGCCCCCGTGGCAATGATCTGTCCAAGGTCGGTGTCGTACCGGCCGGTGACCGAGGCCAGCCGGTAGCGCACCCGGGTCGGAGCATCGAAGAAATTGCTGTATTCGCGCTCACCATAGAGCGGGTTCAGCGTACCGGTGACGCTCGTCTCCAGCGCAGGACCGCGCGTGTCGATGTCCTGCAACTGGCCGACGACATCAAAGGTCAATTGCTCGGTCGGTGTCCACCGGAGAGCGAGGCGTCCGCCCTTGAAACGGCTGCGATTGACGTTCTCCGTACCGGTGCCGATATTGTCCACAAAACCGGGCGCTTCGCGATAGAATCCGGTGGCGCGCACTGCGAGCCGGTCGGTCACTAGCGGTATGTTGAGCGTGGCGCTGGCCGAATAGCCGACGCCACCACCGTCGATCGCGGTCAGCTCGGTTCTGGCGCTGCCCGAGAACCCCGACGTATCGGGACTCTTCGATACGAGCCGGATGACGCCACCAAGGCTGGAAGCACCGTACAGCGTCCCCTGCGGACCCTTGAGCACCTCTATCCGGTCGATGTCGGTCAGTTCAGGATCCGGCGCGATGAACGCGCCCCCGCCATTGGCCGAGCTCGCGGTGAACGGGACGTCATCGATATAATAGACCGTCGTCGCCGATTGCTGCAGGCTGCCCGTTGTGAGGCCGCGAATGAATATCTTTCCATTGCCCGGGCTGCCGCTGTCCTGGATGGTCAACCCGGGTGTCAGCGTCGCATAATCGCGGACCGACCGGACACCAAGATTGGCCAAAGTGTCCCCGCCCAGCACGGTGATTGCTGACGGCACGTCGCGCAGTTTCTGCTCGCGCTTGCTCGCGGTGACCACGATTTCACCCGAGCCCTGTTCTCCCGAATCCGGGCCCGCTGATGCCGTTGCCTGCGCCGCGGCACCTGTCGCGCCGATACATAAGGCCAGCAGGCTTGCCGACATACAGCAGATCGTCTTGGTCCCGATGCGCATCAGATTTCATCTCCCCATCTGTCGACCTCGTTTTCGTGCCGACATTCAAAATTTGCTCAGGACCAGCTTCCCCTGGCCCGGCAACATTGTCTTGAGGGTCAAATTAGCCGATGCCCGGCCGCGTGGCTTTTCCGAGCCGCCAAAAGAGCTTCGCGCGCCGCCAGATCGCTCGCTGTTACGATGAAGGATAAGACGTGCCGCCTTGACGCAGACGGCCTTGATGCACAAACTTGCTCCATGGCCAACTTTCCTGACAGCGTCGTTCAGACGGGTTCCCAGGTGGTTCCGATGCGGCGTTTCCCGCCTCCGGCGAAAGATGCTGCGCAAACGTCGGTGCGATATGCCGTCGCCGATTACGCAATCGACAGGATCGACTATCCCGATCAGCTTATCGAGACGTTCGAGCCTCTTGGCGACGGTCATTATCGCTGGCAGGTAAAAGAAGCCTTCGGAAGCGGTCGCTACGAATTTTGCGGTCTGACCGACGGATTTTTCGTCACCTTTGCGGAGACCGAATATTCTACGCCGCAGTCGGCGTACTTCAATTCGCCCGACAGTCTGCTCATTTACCTCGCCAGCAACGGCGACGGCGAATATGTCGCGGGCGGTGGCGCGCCCCTGAGCTTCGAGGCGCCAAGTACCGTTCTAATCGTTGAACCGGCCCACCAGCCACCCGCCGCGGTGACACTCGCGGGAGTCGCGCGCTACATCCACATCGTCGTGCACCGCGAGGTACTCAAGACGCTGTATGCGGGAAGCGCACAGGAGCTTCCCGCCTTGCTGCAAACCTTTCTCGAAGGAGAGCTGCGACACACGACCGGGCGCGCCTTGCCTCTCAGCGCGGCTATGCTGCGTTGTCTGGAGGATGTCCAAACCTGTCCTCTCGACGGACGTCGCCGTCGAATATTTCTGCAATCGAAGGCGCTGGAAATAGTCTGCCAGGCGCTTGAAGCGTTCGACCAGACCGAGTGTTTTCAGTCGCCCGAAGCGACCAAGCTGACCGCACGGGGGGTCGTAAAGGCGCAGCGATTTCTGGAATCGAACTACGTCTCGCCTCCTTCGCTGGAAGCACTTGCAGTCGAAGTGGGGCTGAGCCGCAGCGCGCTATGCACCGGCTTCCGCCAGATTTTCGGCCAGTCGGTATTCGACTATGTTCAGGACTTGCGCATGCAACGAGCGCTCGCGCTTCTAAGCGAGGGTGATGATCCCATCACCCAGATTGCCTACGCCGTCGGCTATAATCGCTCCTCGAGTTTTTCCGTGGCCGTGCATCGCCATTTCGGCACGACACCCTCCAAGCTGCGTCAACGCGGCGCGCAATCGGCTTAGGATGCCGCCAACAAAGGGCTAGGCTCCTGCCATGCTTGTTTGTAGCATGGCCGGGCGCAATCTAGCGGCGGCCGGCCTTCATGCGATCCGGCGGAATCGTCCACAGGCGGTTCTCGAGGTCGATCTCATCCCAGACGGCGCCCCTCACCTCCCCCGATCGAGCGGCCGTAGCAATCGCGAATTCGAGAGCGAGCCGGCCCATCGTCTCCTCGCGGAGCCTCGCTGCCAGCCTCAGAAATGCTGGGCTTTCGCGTAGTCACGGGGATGTGGGGAAATGAGAGTTTGGTGGACAGGGCTGGATTCGAACCAGCGTACGGAAACCCGGGCAGATTTACAGTCTGCTGCCTTTAACCACTCGGCCACCTGTCCATTGGGGCCCGCTTTGGGAAGTGGCCCAATGGCGAAACGAGACTTGCCTGTCAATGCCAGTCATGGGAAAGGCGCCACATCATGAGACAATTTTCCCGTCATCGCCGCCCCCAGGGCGGAAATCAGCGTGGTCAGGCCATTCGTTTCTGGGGCCGCCACGCCGTATTGGCCGCGCTCGCCAATCCCGAACGCACCGTCAAGCGCATCTGGGGCACCCGCGAAGCGCTCGGCCAGCTCGACCTGCCCCCGGTGATTCCGATCAGCTACGCCGACGTCACCGACCTCGCGCGGCTCGTCGCGCGCGATGCGCCGCATCAGGGGCTGGTGATCGAAGTCGACCCGCTCGAAAGCATCTATCTCGGCGACCTGCTGCAGGAAGAAAGCGATACCGACAGCAAGCGTCCGCTGATCGTCCTCGACCAGGTCACCGACCCGCACAATATCGGTGCGGTTCTGCGCTCGGCCGCCGCCTTCGACGCCGCGGCGATCATCACGCAGGACCGCCACAGCCCGCCCGAAAGCGGCGTGATCGCGCGCTCGGCGTCGGGCGCGCTCGAAACCGTGCCGTGGGTGCGCGTCGTCAACCTGTCGCGCGCGCTGGAGGAAATCGCCGAGGCGCAATATTGGCGCATCGGGCTGATGGGCGACACCGAAACGACGCTCGGCTCGACACTCGACGGCAGCAAGGTCGCACTGGTTCTGGGGTCCGAGGGCGACGGCATGCGCCACAATGTCATGGAACATTGCGACGTGCTGGCGAAGCTCCCCATCTCGCCGCGGATGGAGAGCCTCAACATCTCGAACGCCGCGGCGATCGCGCTCTACGCGGTCGCAACGGCGAGCCAATAAGGCTCAGTCCTCGGCGGCGATCCGCACGCGGAGGCCGTCGAGCGCATCGCTGAACGGGATCTGGCACGACAGCCGCGAATTGTCGTCGCGATCGGTCGTCGAATCGAGCAGGTCGTTTTCGTCCTCGCTCATCGCGGGCATCGCCGCCTTGTCGCCCGCCTCGACATGGACATGGCAGGTCGCGCACGAACAGCAGCCGCCGCACAGCGCGAGCAGTTCGTCGAAGCCGGCGTCGCGGATATTTTCCATCACCGTCAGGCTCGTATCGCCCTCGATCTCATGCTCGGTTCCGTCGCGCGTCACGACAATCAGCTTCGCCATGCTAGTCCCCATATCTTTGGTGTTGCTGGCGCTATGTCGCGCGTTGCGCGCCAAATCAAGCGTTGCTAAAGGCAACCTTGGGAACAAAAGGAGAATATCGCGATGGGACTCAGCCAGCAGCAGCTGAACGCGGGAATCGATGCGCTCGCGGCGAGCGACACCAATTTCGCGCGCGCGCTCGGCAATGCGGGCTATCCCGAACCGCGCATCCGCGCCCCCGGTTACACCACCCTGCTGCGCACCATCGTCGGACAGCAGGTCAGCGTCGCCGCCGCCAACTCGATCTGGAACAAGCTGGAGGCGCAGTTCGGCGAGGGTTGCCCGGCGGAAACCGTGGCCGCCGCCGATTTCGACACGTTGCGTGCCTGCGGGCTGTCGGGTCAGAAACAGGGCTATGCCAAAAGCCTTGCGCAATTGATCCTCGACGGCGAACTGACCTTCGACGCGCTCCCCGTCGACGACGAAGAAGCCATTGCGCTGCTCACGCGCGTGAAGGGCATCGGGCGCTGGTCGGCCGAAATCTATCTCCTCTTTGCCGAGGGGCGTCCCGACATCTGGCCCGCCGGCGACCTCGCGGTGCAGGAAGCGGTCGGCCGTATATTGCAACTGGAAGCGCGACCCAGCGAGAAAAAGGCGCGCGAACTCGCCGAACCCTGGCGCCCGCACCGCGGCGCCGCCGCGATCTTCAGCTGGCACTGCTATAATATGGATGTGATCTGATAAGGGGCTGCAAACCTCGAACGGAGATTCGCATGACCACCACCCGCGACATCGTCACCGCTTATTATGCCGCCTTCAACGCCGGCGACACCGACGCGATGCTCGCGCTCGTCGCCGACGATATGCGGCATGACGTCAACCAGGGCGAACCGCGCCACGGCAAGCCGCTGTTCGCCGAATTCAATGCGCATATGACGCGCTGTTACCGCGAGCAGCTCACCGACATGGTGATCTTTACCGAGGGCGACCGCGCAGCGGCCGAATTCGTCGTCAACGGCACCTATCTCGCGACCGACGAGGGCCTGCCCGACGCAAACGGCCAGACCTATCGCCTGCCCGGCGGCGCCTTCCTGTCGGTGAATGCCGACGGGCTGATCGACCGCGTTACCACCTATTACAACCTCGCCGACTGGATGCAGCAGGTCGGCGCGTGAGCGTCACGGTCGCGCCGGTGACCGGCGCGGGGCTGGCCGAGGTCATCCCCGCCCTTGCCCGGCTGCGCATTACGGTCTTCCGCGACTTTCCTTATCTCTACGACGGCGACGCCGATTACGAGGCAAGCTATCTCGCCGACTTTGCCGCCCCAGAGGGCGCCGTGATCGTCGTCGCGCGCGATGGCGGCACCATCGTCGGCGCCGCCACCGCGGCGCCGCTCGCCACGCAGGACAAGGCCTGGCAGGCACCGCTCGCTGCGGCAGGTCACGCCATCGACCGCATTTTCTATTTCGGCGAATCGGTGCTGCTTGCGAGCTATCGTGGGCTAGGCATCGGCCACGCCTTTTTCGACCATCGCGAGGCGCAGGCCCGCGCGCACGGCGCCGCGCACGCCGCTTTTTGCAGCGTGATCCGCGCCGACGATCACCCTGCCCGCCCGGCCGGCTATCGCCCGCTCGACGCCTTCTGGCGCGGGCGCGGCTATGCGCCGCTCGCTGGCGTCACCGCGGCCTTCGACTGGAAATGCGTCGGCGAAGCAGGCGAAAGTCGCCACACCCTGCAATATTGGAGCCGCGCGCTATGACCCGCATCGTCCGCGTCGCCAGCGCCGCCTGGCCGATCGAGCCCTATACCGACTGGAAGGCCTATGCCGCGCGGCTCGAACATTGGGTCGGCGAAGCCGCCGGCAAGGGTGCCGGGCTCCTCGTCTTCCCCGAATATGGCAATATGGACCTTGCCGCGCTGCTCGATCCCGCGGTCTCGCGCGACGCCGCGGCGCAGGTCGAGCCGCTCGCCGACATGGCGGGCGACGTCGCGGCGCTCCACGCCGGGCTCGCGCGGCATTACGGCGTCCACATCCTCGCGGGATCGATGGTCGAGCGCGACGAACGCGGCCTGATCGTCAACCGCGCGCGCCTCTTCGGCCCCGAAGGCGGCGCGGGCTATCAGGACAAGCTGATCCTGACGATGTGGGAGCGCACCCACTGGACGATCGCGCCGGGCGCGCCGCAGGTCACTCTGTTCGATCTCGGCTTTGCCAAGGTCGGCGTGATCATCTGCTACGACAGCGAATTTCCGGCCGCCGCGCAGGCGCTCGCCGCGGCGGGCGCCGAGATCTTGCTGATCCCGAGCTGCACCGACAGCCTCGCCGGCTATTGGCGTGTGCGCATCGGCGCGATGGCACGCGCGCTCGAGACCCAATGTTTTACCGTCCAGTCGCCGACGGTCGGCGCCGCACCATGGTCGGCGGTCGTCGATGCCAATGTCGGCGCGGCGGGCATCTTCGCCCCGCCCGACCTCGGCATGCCCGCCGACGGGGTGGTCGCGGTCGGCGCGCTCGACACGCCGGGCTGGACCTACGCCGACCTCGACCTCGATGCGCTGGCCGAACTGCGCAAAAACGGCGCCGTGCGCGGCCCCGCGCATTGGGGCGAGCAGCCGCAGGCGCCGCCGCTCCGGCTTCAGATCCGCTGACCGACAACAAAAAGGCCGGGTGGATCGCTCCACCCGGCCTTTTGCTTCGCCTTGATCAGGCTTATTTCTTGGCAGCGGCCTTCTTCGCCGGAGCCTTCTTCTCGGCAGCCGGCTTTTCCGCAGCTTCGGCCTTCGGAGCCGCAGCCTTCTTCGCCGGCGCCTTCTTGGCGGGGGCTTCGGCCTTTTCTTCCTTGGCCTCTCCCTTCACCGCGTCCTTCTTGGCGGCCGGCTTCTTCGCGGCTGCCTTTTTGGCGGGCTTGTGGTCGTGGTCGTGGTCATGGCCGCAGCCCGGGCCATGGACGTGGCCGTCGTCGTCGGCTTCGATCGCGGCTTCCAGTTCCTCGCGGGTGGTTTCGCGGTCGCTAATCTCGGCCTTTTCGAACAGGAAGTCGACGACCTTGTCTTCATAGAGCGGCGCGCGGAGCTGGGCCGCGGCGAGCGCGTCCTGCTGCACATATTCGATGAAGCGCGTGCGGTCTTCGGGGCGATACTGCTGCGCGGCCTGCGCGATCAGGCGCTGCATTTCCTGGTTCGACACCTGCACGCCATGCGCCTGGCCGATTTCCGACAGGAGCAGGCCAAGGCGGACGCGGCGGACCGCGATCGCGTGATAGTCGTCGCGATCCTTTTCGAGTTCGGCCTTCGCCGCCTCGGGATCTTCCTCGTGGCTGACTTCATGCTCGAGCTGCTGCCAGATCTGGTTGAACTCGGCCTCGACCATCGTCGGGGGCACTTCGAAGTCGTGCGAAGCGGCGAGCTGGTCGAGCAGCTTGCGCTTCATATAGGTGCGCGTCAGGCCGTTCAGTTCCTGCTCGACCTGATCCTTCATCAGCTCTTTCAGCTTGTCGAGGCTTTCGAGGCCGAGCGACTTGGCGAACTCGTCGTCGATCTTCGACGCGGCCGGAACCTTGAGTTCCTTCACCGTGATCGCAAACTCGGCGGGCTTGCCCTTCAGCGTTTCGACCGGATATTCGTCGGGGAAGGTCACCTTCAGCACCTTGTCGTCGCCGACCTTGGTGCCGACCAGCTGGTCTTCGAAGCCGGGGATGAGCTGGCCCGAACCGATTTCGACCGCCATGTCCTCACCGGTGCCGCCGTCGAAGGCGACGCCGTCGACGCTGCCCGCGAAGTCGATGATGACCTGGTCGCCGGTGGCGGCCTTCTTGGTCTTCGGCGCTTCCTCGAAGCGCTTCATCTGCGCGGCGAATTCCTCGATCTTGGCCATCACGGCCTTGTCGTCGGCGGGAACGGTCAGGCGCTCGAGCTTCAGGCCGTCGATCGACGGCGTTTCGATGTCGGGCAGCACTTCGAGGCTGACGGTGATCTCGGCATCCTTGCCGGCTTCGTAATCATCGGCGAGCGTCACCGCGGGCTGCAGCGCGGGGCGAAGCTTTTCCTTGCCCATCAGGTCGCGAACGCCGGCGTCGATCGCCTTGTTCAGCGCGTCGGCGCTCAGCGCCGGGCCATGCATCTTGCGGATCAGGTTCGGCGGCACCTTGCCGGGGCGGAAACCGGGCATGCGGACGGTCGGGGCGATGCTCTTCACCTCGTCGTCGACGCGCTTGTCGATATCCTTGGCGGTGATGGTCACGCGATACTCGCGCTTCAGGCCTTCGTTCAGCGTTTCGACGGTCTTCATTGCCTTGGTCTTATCCTTGCTCAAAATCTCGTATCGAACCCCGCCGGAGCGGCGGAGTTCCCTGTAATCCCGGCCTGCATTGCAGATTGGTGCGGGCGAAGGGACTCGAACCCCCACATCTTGCGATACTGGTACCTAAAACCAGCGCGTCTACCAATTCCGCCACGCCCGCAGGTGCTTTCGGCCGGGTGCACGAAATCGCGCGCTGCCGCGCACGCCCGTGCGGGCCGCGCGGGGCTATAGCAGACGCGCGGCCAAGGGCAAGGGCACAAAGCCGCACAATCCGTGGCCGGAACAGTGGGCGCGCCCGTTCGTTGGTTAACCCAAGGAGACAGACGATGACGAACAACCCCGACCCGCTTCCCAAGCCGAAGCCCGATACGATCGAACCGCAATCGCCGCCCGAACAGCCGGTGCAGCCGACCCCGGTCGAGGACCCCGCCGGCCAGCCGAGCGAAATCCCCGGCCGCCCCGGCGGCGGCGATATCGACCAGCCCGGCCGCGGGCCGAGCGAGGTGCCGCCGCAGCAGGTTTGACGAAGCCTAGCTTGCTAATCACTTGACCCGCCCCCTCCCCCGCCGCCACGATGGCGCCGGGGAGAGACGATATGATACGACCGACCGCCGCCATCGCACTGCTGCTGGCAACCACCGCGCCCGCCTTGGCGCAGGAAACGACGCTTTACCGCGGCGGCCCGATCGTCACGATGGACGGCGACACGCCGCAGACCGTTGAGGCGGTGGTCACCACCGGCACCCGCATCACCTTCGCTGGCCCCGAAAAACAGGCACGCAAGGCCGCCGGCAAGGACGCCGCGATCCACGACCTTCGGGGCGCGACGATGCTTCCCGGCTTCATCGATGCGCATTCGCACTTTGCTGTCGCGCTCCAGATGGCGGGCGGGCTCGATCTTTGGGACAAGGCGCTGCCGCCCGTCACCGACATCGCCGGCCTGCAAGGCGTCGTTCGCGACCATATCGCCCGCCGCGCCATCCCCAAGGGCGGCTGGGTCGTCGTGTGGCAATATAATGAAGAGAAACTCGCGGAAAAGCGGCACATCACGCGCGCCGAGCTCGATGCGGTGTCACCCGACCACAAGATCGTCCTGCTCCACATCTCGCTCCACGGCCTCGTCGCGAACAGCCCCGCGCTCGCCGCCGCGGGCCTGTCGGACGCGAGCCAGCCCGAACCCGGCGGACTGATGCTGCGCGACGCCGCGGGGCGCCTCAATGGCGTGCTGCTCGAAAAGGCGATGTACCGGCTGATGCCCGCGCTGCCGCAGCCGACCGCCGAGCAGAAGCTCGCGATGCTCGACGCCGCGCAGGCGCGCTATTTTGCCGAGGGTTATACGCATGCGCAGGACGGCGCGACCCAACCCGCCGACCTCGCCTTCTTCACCAGCGCCGCCGCACGCGAACGGCTCAGGATCGACCTCGCACTGCTGCCCGTTTTTACCGGGCTCGACACATTGCTCGCCGATCCCGCGCAGCGTTTCGGCACGTACGAGGGCCATGTGAAGCGTCAGGGCATCAAATTCATCCTCGACGGCAGCCCGCAGGCGCGCACCGCCTTTTTCACCCGCGACTATGCGCGCGGCGCCCCCGATGGCGCGCATCCCTGGCACGGCCAGCCGATCGTGAAGCAGGAAGAGTTCGAGGCGCTCGCGCGCAAGGCGACCGACCGCGGCTGGCAGCTTTTCGTCCACGCCAATGGTGACGCCGCGATCGACATGGCGATCAAGGGGTTTGACGCGCTCGGCATCACCGCCGCCGACGACCGCCGCCCGATCGTCATCCATTCGCAGTTCCAGCGCCGCGACCAGCTTGCCGCCTACAAGCGCATCGGCGTCGGCCCCGCCTATTTCTCGAACCACACATGGTATTGGGCCGACGTCCATCGCACCAACTTCCCCGCCGAGGTGGTCGATTTCATCAGCCCGCTGCGCTCGGCGCGCGCCGCCGGGCTCACGCCCTCGAACCATAGCGACTACAGCGTCACCCCGCTCGACACGCGCTTCATGCTCTGGACCTCGATGGCGCGCGTCTCACCCACCGGCACCGTCAGCGGCCCCGAAGAACGCCTCACCGCCTATGAGGCGCTACAGGCACTCACCACCGGCCCCGCATGGCAGGCGCGTGAGGAAGATCGCAAGGGCCGCATCAAAGCCGGCCTGCTCGCCGACTTCGTCATCCTCGACAAGAACCCGCTGACGACGCCGGTCGACGGGATCAAAGACATCCGGGTTATTGAAACGGTGAAGGAAGGAAAGCGCGTGTGGAAGGCGACTACACGCTAAGCCAGCCGTTTCCAGAAGAAGCTAAAACCGCGCCCGCTGCATCATCGCCTGCGCTTCGGGCAGTCCGGCACCGAAATAGTGCAATTGCGGCGCATAATAGTTCGCGACAAACAGCTTACCATCCACGACCGCGAGACGAGCCTCACCAAGGCGCGTCAATTCGTCATTCGGCATCGTGTAACGATATCGAACCAACAGCCCTTTTTTCCCGCCGAGGTCGGTTGGGGCGGACTCGACAATCGTGAAATCGGAAAGCTGGTTCGCCGCACGAAAGCTGCGCTCAAAAAAATCGGCGAGTTCGGGCAGCAGCAGGCCGCTGTCGAACTTTGGCATCGGATTATTCTTCTTGTCGCGCTCCTTGTACAGCGAGCCGCCAGTCGGAATTCCCGAGAAAAACTCAAGCGCGTTGAGGCCTGTACCGTCCTGCGTCCACACGCGCCCCTGCTTGCCCGGCCGTCCGCCCTGATTCCAGTCGCTTTCGGGCGTCACTTTCAAGCCGTCGACTTGCGCGGCCTGTTTCGCGCTCATCAGCTTCCACCCTGCGCTCGCCGATGGGCTCCAAGCCGCGAGCGCAATTGCCACAAAAATCATCGAACGATGATAAATAGCCATGTCAATTCTCCAACAGCATTTTCATCGCCGCGGCATCGGAGGCCTGCGGCATTCGAACCAGATATTCCTGCAGCGCCGCCTTACCGGCAACGCTATCACCCCCGCGCATCGCTGTCAGGCCAGCGCCACGCCACGCCTCGGCCGGCGCCGAACCCGTCGCTATCGCCTGCTCGTAGAACTGGCGTGCAGTCACCAAATCGCGGGGATTTCCGCGCAACCGGTAGAGTTCGCCGCGGGCATGCAGAAGCAAACCATCCCAGCCGAGTGCTTGGGCACGACTCTGGATGACATAGTCGGCCGCGGCAAACTCATTGCCCTTAACCAAGCTACCGAACAGAGTTGGCAGAACGCGCGAAGTCGCATCCCGATAGGCTGCAGCGCCGTCATCGCCCTCCTGCGCGCCGGGCTCCGCTTCGATTTCAGAAAAATAGGCGAAACGCTGCAAATTTGTTGGATGCGTATCTGTCGCACCGGGCGTGAACCGACGGATCTTTCGCTGCTTGCGCTCCTCGCGCAGTGCATCGTCTTCTTCCATCAATCGCTTCCACACGACAGACGCTCGAAGCGGATAGGATGAAGCGCGAATATAGCCTGCGGAAAGGAAATCTGACTGCTGTTCCTGCTCTCGATTAAAACCAGCGAGGCCGGTTAAAAAAGCGCTTTCGGCAACCGCCCCCACATTTTGGCCAACCGCCGCTCCACTCAGGCTCAGCCACATCAAAATGTCACTCCCTGTCCGACGCTTCTTGAATTTATTCAAACTATGCCGAAGTTCGAAGTGAGCAAATTCATGGCCTAAAATAGTCGCCAATTCGGCCTCGGAGTGCAAGCGAGCAAGCAAACCCGTATTGACAACCATCAATCCGTTGGGCGCCATCGTCGCGTTGAAAATATTGTCTTGAACAACATAGATGCGTGCCGCCGCACATCGGTCCTGCCCTACTGTATTGCACAGAACCCGCGTTATATATTTCGTGAGTTCCTCGTCGCGAACGATCAGGGGAGAGTCACGGAAACCACGCTCGTGGTCGTCCAGTTCCATCCAAAGGCCGCGCTCATCCACCCCCTGCGGCTCATAGGCGCCGGCAAAGGTTGGGCGTTCGAATTGCGCCTCCTTCGCAGAGGCCGACCCAAAACCCGCCGATAAAAGCGCCACCGCCAGAATCGCCCGGGCCTTCATTTTGCAGCCGTAACGACCGGCTTCAGCCCCGGAAAATCCTCCAATAACTGACCGACACGTTTCTGCATGCCCTCTTCGGTCCGGACATCACCGCCCATTTGTTCGTCGGCATTCAACCAGACTAGGTCGCCGGTATGCAGGTCAACCAGCCCGGCATAGCCGACGTGCTTGCCCGAACTGACGCCCGCGCCGACCAGCCCGATCGCAAGCACCTGAAACATCTTGCGTCCAAAGGAACCATATTGGTCCTCGGTCCGGACAAACAGACCATATTGCGCACCAGTCCGCTCGGCGATCGCCTTTGTACCCTCTCCCAGCGTCCAGTCGAAAGCCTTGTTCTTTCGGGTAGGAAGCCTGTTTCCGGCGAAGAACTGGTAATGAACGACCGAATTCGCGACCGAATTGAAAAGGGCCCGATGCTCGGAAAACAGCTTGGAATCTTCGCCGACGAGGTCGGGTTCGATGATCAGCTCGTTGCTGAATTCGACCTGACGGCGCGTCAGCTCGGCGTTTAAAAGCTCGCGCGCCTGCGTAGTCCAGTCGGCGTTAGGTTCAGCCATCCCACCGGTCGATTGTTCGCCCACCCATACCGATGGACGAAACAGTAAAATTTTCTTTCCGCTAAGCGATGCAGCAGAAAAACCTTCGCGCACTGCGCCTTTCTCTTGCCCGTGCGCTACCGGCGCCACGACAAGAAGAGAAGCCGTCAGAACGACGGCCGACAGCCATTTGTTAAGCATCCCCCGACCCCCCGGATATTTCGGACTCGGGAGGTGATCCTCCCTACGCCCCAAGTAGATGCATGGTAAAAAGATTCACACGCAGCAAGAAAAAAATAGGAGCCTAGGGCGCGCTGGCCCGCGATAAACTTGATCCATTTTGCACTTTAAAGTCAGTAGCCCGCGCGCCGCTCCGCCACCTCGGCGAGCATCGCCTTCAGCGCCGCCGCATCATGCCAGCGCCCGTTCGCCATCGCGCCGAGCGGTGTCCGCAGCGTCGCGGGCTTTTCCAGCGGATTGTCGGCGACCAGCAGCAGGTCGGCGCGATAGCCCGGCGCCACGATGCCAAACCGCGCCGCGCCCGGTACCGTCTTCGCGATAAATTCGCCCGGCGTGCGCGTCGCCGCCGACAGCGCCTGAAAGGGCGTCAGCCCCGCCGCCAGCATCGCGTCGATCTCGTCGTGCAGCGCGAAGCCCGGCACCAGCCCGGGGATCGTCGGCGCGTCGCCGCCGGCGATCAGCGGGACGCCCGCGTCGGCCATCGCCTTGACGAAGCGCGCCTCGAACGCCACCCGCCGCGACAGGTCGACCGCCTTTTTCTGATAGGATGACCGCGCCCAGTCGATCCGGTCGGCGGGCGACAGATAGCGCGCCTCAGGCGCCGCGAGATAGGCCTTCACTGCCGCAGGCTTGCCGAATTGCGCCGCGATGGTGCGATAGGTGAACAGGTCGGACGTCACGAACGCGCCATGCGCCTTCACCAGCGCGATCGCGTCGGCGATGTGCGCGTCGCCGGGCGGCGCCTGCTGGTCGTCGGCGGGCGGTTCGGGAAAAAAGCCGGTGAAGAATTCCTCGACATGCGCGACCATCGCCTGCCCCGCCGCGAGCTGTTTCGCGAGGCCGACCGCCGTGACATTGTGCCCGACGACGGCGACTCCCTGCGCCTTCGCCTCGTCGGCCAGCGCCGCGAAGGCTTCGGCCGACAAATTTGTGTAGACCTTCATGAAGCTGTAGCCATTGGCCTTCGCCAACCGCACGATCGCGCGCGCCTCGTCCGCGGTGCGGATGACGAAATGCCCATATTGCGGGTCGCCATCGACGACGAAGGCGGTGAAGATGTGCGGCCCCGGAACATCGCCGCGGTTCACCGCGATCCGCGTCCGCCCGGCAAAGGCGTTCGTCGCCTCGCCCATGTTGAGCATCGCCGTGACGCCGTTCGCGAGCAACAGCGTCAGGTCGTCGCGCGTCGTCACATGATTGTGCATGTCGGCGAGGCCCGGCACCAGCCAGGCCCCCTTGCCGTCGATCACCGGCGTCCCCGCGGGCAGCTTCGCCTTGATCCCGATGCTCGCGATCATGCCGTCGCGGACGATCACCGTCGTGCGCGGGATCGCGCGCTCGCGGTCCATCGGCACGACATTCACATCGGTGAAAATGATCGTTTCCGCCCGCGCGAGCGCGGCGCCCGCGAACAGCAGCCACAGCGTCAGCAGCGCGCGCAGGACGCGCCGCACCGCCTCAGCCGGCGCAGAATTCGACAAAACGCGCAATCGCCTGCTTGCCGGCCGCGGTCGCCGCCATGTCGATCGTCCCGTTGTTGTCGGTCATGCGCAGCCAGCCGTTGGCGACAAAGGCGCGCATGAAGGGCGAATCGCCGGCAACCTCGTCGGTGGACGAGAAATAGGGCATATCGTCGGCCTCGGTCGTGCCGGCGAGGCGCAATGTCTGGTCGCCCGTAACAAGGCCGATCGCGGTCAGGTCGGGCGAATTGCCCGAAATGCCCGCGAAGATCCGGTTGCCGCCCTCTTCGCAGCTGAAATTGAGCGGCTGGTCGTCGGTATCGGCGACTTCATAGGCAAGGATCGCGCTCTGCGTCCGCTCTTCGTCGTTGACGCGCATTGCCCAGTCATAGCCGTCGTTCACCGCGGGCGCGCCCGCAGCGCTCGCCGCCACGCCCGTCGCCAGTGCCACTATGCCGCAAACCGGAACCAGAACCCGCTTCATCATCGTCCATCCTTCGCTGTCATTATGCCCTGATTTCAACGCTTATGACAGCGAAGCGCCTGAATTGCCTGTGAACCGGATCACTCGGCGGATCAGCCGAGCGCCTTTTTCAGCAGTTCGTTGACGACCTGCGGGTTCGCCTTGCCCTGCATCGCCTTCATCGTCTGCCCGACGAAGAAGCCGAACAAGGCCTCCTTGCCGCCCTTATACTGCTCGACCTTGTCGGCGTTGGCGGTCAGGATCTTGGCAATCTCGGCCTCGATCGCGCCGGTGTCGCTCGTCTGCTTCAGCCCGTCGCGCTCGACGATCACGCCCGCGGCGTCGCCGCTTTCGAGCATCTTTTCGAACACCTGCTTCGCGATCGTGCCCGAAATCGTGCCGTCGGCGACGAGGCCGAGCAATTCGCCCGCGTGCGCCGGCGTGACCGGGCAATCTGCGAAGCTCTTGCCGAGCCGGTTGAGCGCCCCGAACAGCTCGCTCGACACCCAGTTCGCCGCCGCAGCCGGCTTCGCGCCGGTTTCCAGCAGCGTATCGAACCACAGCGCGCTCTCGACCTCGGCGGTCAGCACGTCGGCGTTGTATGCCGAAATCCCCGCCGCCAGATAACGCGCGCGCTTGGCGTCGGGCAGTTCGGGCAGGCTCTCGCGGCATTCGGCCAGAAACGCATCGTCGAGTTCGAGCGGCAGCAGGTCGGGATCGGGGAAGTAGCGGTAATCATGCGCATCTTCCTTCGACCGCATCGAGCGCGTCTCGTTGCGGTCGGGATCGTAAAGCCGCGTTTCCTGCACCACGCTGCCGCCGCTTTCGATCAGCGCGACCTGGCGCTTCGCCTCGCCCTCGATCACCGCCATCACGAAGCGCACCGAATTGACGTTCTTCGTCTCGGTGCGCGTGCCGAACTCGTCGCCGGGCTTGCGCACGCTGACGTTCACGTCGGCGCGCATCGAGCCCTCTTCCATATTGCCGTCGCACGAGCCGACATAGCGCAGGATCGAGCGCAGCTTGCGCACATAGGCGCCAGCCTCGGCGGGCGAGCGCATGTCGGGGCGCGAGACGATTTCCATCAGCGCGACGCCCGAGCGGTTGAGGTCGACGTAGGACATCGTCGGATGCTGGTCGTGCATCAGCTTGCCGGCGTCCTGCTCGACATGGATACGCTCGATCCCGATGCGCTTCGCCTCGGGCAGGCCCGCCTTTTCATCGGCCTCGATCGTCAGCGAACCTTCACCGACAAGCGGATGATAAAGCTGCGAAATCTGGTAGCCCTGCGGCAGATCGGCATAGAAATAATTCTTGCGGTCGAAGCGCGACCATTTGTTGATCTCGGCCTCGATCGCCATGCCCGTGCGCACCGCCTGACGGATGCACTCGCGGTTCGGCACCGGCAGCATGCCCGGCATCGCGGCGTCGACCAGCGATACCTGCGTGTTCGGCTCGGCCCCGAACGCCGTCGCGGCGCCCGAGAACAGCTTGGCGTTGGAGGTGACCTGCGCATGGACCTCGAGGCCGATCACGACCTCCCATTCACCGGTTTCGCCCTTGATGCGATAGTCGCTCATCTCAATAATCCACCGTAAAAATTACGTTCTTCTTGGCTTGCGCGGCAATGTCGAAAAACTCGACGAGCCCCGGAAGCCAACCCAACGCATATTCAGATACATCGCTCGCATTGCCGGACGCACCAAACTGCTTGTGAACAACATGGAGTCGATCGCGGAAGTGGCCTTCCGGAATTAGCCCCAAACACGCGGAAACAACCTTAACCTGATCTGCCGGAACCAAGCCGACGAAATAATCGTCAGAATTGACCAATTGCTGCGTTCCGATAATCACATATTTCGCTGCACCGACGTCCGGCAACGGCTTCGGCCCGAAAAGGCGTGATACCAAACCGGACTTCGCTGGAGCTGCTAATGTCAACTCGCCGTCGGGATCGGTGCCGTTGAGCGCCGAATGAATATATGCCCACGACTTGTCGGTTTCGCAGGCGTCGGGCGTACCAAACTTCTTTTCTTCCAATTCGTTGGCAATGAAGTCGGGAATCTCGTCGGCCGACATTGCTTCTAGTTGAGCAAGCTCCACATCCGTCAGAGCGATATGCAGTCCCCGGCCGCTCATCTTACCACCACTTCTCCGCCCGCGCCGTAAAGCCCGCGCGTTCCTCGATCGCCAGGCCGGCGTTCAGCACGCCCTGCTCGTCGAACGCCTTGCCGATGATCTGCAAGCCTAGCGGCAGCCCTTCGCGGTTCAGCGCCGCGGGGACCGACATCGCGGGCAGCCCCGCGAGGCTCGCGGGCACCGCGAACACGTCGTTGAGGTACATCGCCAGCGGATCGGCCATCTTCTCGCCGAGCCCGAACGCCGCCGACGGCGCGGTCGGCGCGAGGATCACGTCGCAGCTGGCAAAAGCCTGCTCGAAATCGCGCGCGATCAGCGTCCGCACCTTCTGCGCCTGCGTATAATAGGCGTCGTAGAAGCCCGCCGACAGCACATAGGTGCCGATCATGATGCGGCGCTTGACCTCGGGCCCGAAGCCGTCGGCGCGGGTCGCGGCATACATGTCCTGCAAGCCCGCTTTCTCGGGCAGGTCGCGCAGGCCATAACGCACGCCGTCATAGCGCGCGAGGTTCGACGACGCCTCGGCGGGCGCGATGATATAGTAAGCGGGCAGCGCATATTTGGTGTGCGGCAGGCTGATCTCGACGACCTCGGCCCCCGCATCCTTCAGCATCGCGATACCTGCATCCCACATCGTATCGATGTCGGGGTCGATGCCTTCGAGGCGATATTCCTTGGGAATACCGACCTTCTTGCCCTTGAGATCGTTCGACAAAGCCGCTTCCCAATTGGGCACGGCCATGTTCAGGCTCGTCGCGTCCTTCGGATCGAAGCCCGCCATATTTTCGAGCATGATCGCGCAGTCGCGCACGTCACGCGCCATCGGCCCCGCCTGGTCGAGCGAGCTTGCGAACGCCACGATGCCCCAGCGCGAGCAGCGGCCATAGGTCGGCTTGATCCCCGAAATCCCCGTGAAGGCCGCGGGCTGGCGGATCGAGCCGCCGGTGTCGGTCCCCGTCGCCGCGGGGCAGAGCCGCGCCGCGATCGCCGACGAGCTGCCGCCCGACGACCCGCCCGGCGCGAGCGCGGCATTGCCGCCATCCTTGCGCTTCCACGGGCTGATCACATTGCCGAAATAGCTCGTCTCGTTCGACGATCCCATCGCGAACTGGTCGAGGTTGAGCTTGCCGAGCATCCCGCAACCCGCGTCCCACAATTTCTGCGACACGGTCGATTCATAGCGCGGCACGAAGCCTTCGAGCATATGGCTCGCGGCGGTCGTCTGGACGCCGTTCGTCGCGAACAGATCCTTCATCCCGATCGGCACGCCCGACAGCGGCTTCAGCGTCCCCGCCGAGCGATCGGCATCTGCCTGCTTCGCCGCCGCGATCGCATGCTCGGGGGTCTCGACGATGAACGCGTTGAGCGCCTTCGCGCCCGCGACATTGGCGTTGAACGCCTCGGCGACCTCGACGGCGCTGAAATCGCCCGCGCGGTGCCCGTCGCGGATCTCTGCGACGGTCAGATTGGTGAAATCGGTCATTATTCGATTACCTTGGGAACGCCGAAAAAGCCGTGCTGCGGCGCCGGCGCATTGGCGAGGACATCGTCGCGGCGATTGCCGCCGGTCAGCGGGTCGGCGTCGACGATATCGTCGCGCAGACGGAGCGTGTTGGGGATCACCGCGGTCATCGGCTCGACCCCGGTCACATCGACCTCGCCGAGTTGCTCGACCCAGCCCAAAATGCCGTTGAGTTCGCCTTCCATCGCGGCGGCTTCCGCATCGCTGATCGCGATGCGCGCCAGCGACGCGATTTTCCTTACTGTTGCCTGATCGATTGCCATGATCGCCCTAACTTTAACGAAGCCGCGCCGCTAGCATCCCGCCCCGCGCGCTTCAAGGTGCGCCTATTCGAAATCGCCGCCCACCGGCTTGCCGTTCACGAAAATCTGGCGGCGCGTTACCGTTCGCACTTCGACCGCGCCCTTTTCGACGTCGTCGGCGGTCAATTCGCGGCGCTTCTGTTCGGCCGGGTCGCTTCCTCCGTAATAGTCGTTCCATTTCTTCGTCGCGGGATCGATGGCGAAGTGGAACAGCATGCCGCCACTCGAAACGACCGCGACGCGGCCGTCGTCGACCCATTGCGCGACACAGGGTGTCGTGTGGCAAAGGCTCCGCTCGTCGAGCAACGCATAAAGCTCGGCGGGCAGCGGTCGCGCTGCGGGGAAAACGCGTATCTTCTCCTCGATCCTGCGTGCACCGAAGGCGGCGTCGCGTGGCGTCATCTCGTCGATCTCGCGACCGAGCGTCCAGCGATCCTTCGCTTTCAGCGCCCAGCTCGCGAGACCCGATTTCGTCTTGTCGGCCGACTTCGCCATGTCCGTCAGCGCCTTGCGGCCGCTCGGCCCGAAATCGAACGCCAGCGCCGCCCAGTCGAACTTCTCGACCTTTGTTGCGCCCGACTTCAACCGCGCCACCTGATCGCGCGTTGAAATCGCCCCGAAATCGAGGATCGGCAACGCAAGGAACAGCGCGAGCAGCGCCAGCCCGATCGCGAGCTTCTGCTGGAGCGGCCGCAGCCAGTCGTCGAAATCGCGCCGCCCCTTTACCACCGCCCAAAGCCCCGCAATGCCATAGGCCAGCGCGATGATCGCTGCGATCACCCCCCAGATGCGCTCGGGCGTCCAGCCATACTGGATCACGCGCAGATGCATCGAATAGAAAGCGATGATGGCGAGCGGCAGCACCGCGACCGCCAGCACCGGCGCCGCCCAGCGCAGCGCCGGGTTGGTCGCGCGGTCGTCGCTGCCGTTGCCGATCACCGCATTGGCGAGTAGCACCGCGAACGCCGCCGCGCCCATCATCACCGCCGCGGTCGAAAAGCCCGAGTCCCAAAGCGGCGTCAGCCCCGTCCCGGCGAGCGAGAGCAGGAACAGCACCAGCGCGACCGCAAGCACCGGCGCGAGCACCGCGAGCACGATCATCACCAGCCGCTGCAGCGTCGAAACGAGCCGGTCGCGCTCGCGCAGCAGGCCGACCGCGCCGCCGAACGCTGCGCCCGCGAGCATCCATCCGAACCATTCGTCATTGAGCAGGTCGAAGATCAGGTTGATCCCGATCAGCTTGAACATCTGCCCGATCAGCACCGTGAGCAGGAAGGTGATGCCGACGAAAGCCAGCCCCGCCGCGCCGATCACCGCATCGGTCCATGCATGGCTGTGGAGCCGGTCGTACGGCATCTGCCACAGCTTCCAGAAGCGCCGGTCGGGCGCCACGTCGCGCCGCGTCTGGAACAGCGGCGTCGCGACGAGCACCGCGAGCACGCCCGACCAGAACGGCCATTCGATCGGCGACCCGCCCAGATTATAGCCCGCCGAATGCCAGGTGATCAGCCCCATCACCGCACCCCAGAGCAGCGCGAACCCCAGCGCCCACAGCCAGCGGCGCTGTTCGACCCCCAGCACGAATACGATGGCAGAGAACGCCACGAACGCCGCGAGCGCGTCGAGCAAGGGCGCGGGTTCCATGACATATTCGCGGTCGACGAACATGTGGAACAACAGCCCGGCCACCGCGCAGATCGCCGCCATGATCCACGGGCGGAGCGGCCATGGCGGATCATTATCGTCGAGACGAGCCGAGGCGGGCGGAGCCGAATCGGCGGCGGCGGGTGCGGTGGCATCGGTCATGGGCCGCAGCCTATCCCGTAACTTGGTCATCCTGAACTTGTTTCAGGATCCATGGCCGCAGGCCGCGAATTAGACCATGGATGCTGAAACAAGTTCGGCATGACGAGTTGTTTGTAGGGAGACGCGGGAGCGGCTAGAGAGGCCGAAATCCGTCTCCCCCGACCGCATGGAGCGCCTTTTGGCCCGTAAATTCCTCTACATCATCGCCGCCGTCATCCTGCTGATCCTCGCCGCCGGGGTCGTGTACCAGCTGTTCCCCGGCTGGATCGCGCGCACCGCCTTCGTGCCCAGCACCGAATTCAAACCGCAGGCGGCCGTCGCGCCCAACGCCTATGACGATCCCAAAATGTGGTTCGCGCGCCCGGGGATGGAAAAAGACCCCTCGGCCTGGCGCCCCGCCGCCGACGGAAGCGAAACCCCGGGCACCGATCTTCCCGGCGAGAAGGCCGCCGCGCCGCTGATCCCGCCCGCCAAGGCCGCGCAGGCGACGACAGAAACGCCCTTCCCCAAAGGCGACGCCGCGGTCTTCTTCGTCCATCCGACCAGCTATTACAGCCGCTCGAGCTGGAATGCCCCGCTCGAGGATCGCGATTCGGACCACCGCGCCAACCTGTTCGTGCAGGGCATGGCGAGCGCCTTTGCCGACGCGGGCGAAATCTGGGCCCCGCGCTACCGCCAGGCGACGCTCGGCGCCTTCCTCGCCGAAGACCGCGTCACCGCGGGCAAGGCGATCGATTCGGCCTATCGCGACGTCGAGGAGGCGTTCGATGCTTTCCTCGCGGGCATTCCCAAGGACAAACCCATCATCCTCGCCGGCCACAGCCAGGGCGCGCTCCACCTCACGACCCTGCTCAAGACGCGGATCGCGGGCACGCCGCTCGCGAAACGCATCGTCGCGGCCTATGTCGTCGGCTGGCCGATCAGCCTCGACACCGACATCGCCGGGCTCGGCCTGCCCGCATGCCGGACGCCCGAACAAAAAGGCTGCATCCTCGGCTGGGCGACCTTCGCCGATCCCGCCGATCCGGTGATGGTCACCGACGCCTATGACGGCACGATCGGCTTCGACGGCCGCCCGCGCGCGGGCACGCGGATGCTCTGCACCAACCCCCTCACCGGCATCCCCGACACCGAAGCGGCGCCCGAAGCCAATATCGGCACGCTCAAGCCCACCGAAGGCTTCAAATCGGGCGCGCTGATCGCGGGCAAGATCGGCGCCAAATGCGACGATACGCGCGGTTTCCTGATGATCGGCGATGCGGACGTCGCGAAAAATTACGTCGTCGCGGGCTATGTGCTCCCGGGCAACAACTACCACGTCTATGACATCACGCTCTTCTGGGCGAATGTCCGCGCCGACGTGCTCCGCCGCCTCGCGACCTACGAGGGCAAGCCGTCGCCGGTGCCCCCGCCTGCGGCGCCGATCGCTCCGCCGGCTTCCCCCGTTCCGGCAACTGCCACGCCGAAATCCTGACGATGATCACCACCGCCGCCCCCGACTTCGCCGCAAACTTTCCAAGCGGCGGCCGCCTCGCGGGGCTCGACGTCGGCACGAAAACCATCGGCGTCGCCTTCTGCGACACGAACTGGAGCTTCGCGACCCCCGACAAGACGATCATCCGCAAGAAATTCTCGGTCGACCTCGAAACACTCAAGGCCCTCGTCTCGCAGCACGATATCGTCGGCCTCGTCGTCGGCCTGCCGCTCAACATGGACGGCACCGACAGCCCGCGCACGCAGAGCACGCGCGCCTTTGCACGCAACCTCGCGCCGCTCGGCCTCCCCCTCCTCCTCTGGGACGAACGCTGGTCGACCGCCGCCGTCGAGCGCGCGATGATCGCCGCCGATGTCAGCCGCGCCAAACGCGCCGAACGCGTCGACAGCGCCGCCGCCGCCTTCATCCTGCAGGGTGCGATCGACGCCCTCATCCGCCAATAGCGCCGCGCGCATGACCCCGCGCGCTTGACCGAATATTTCCTCTACTGGCTCGGCGCCGCGAACGGCATCGCCTTCGGCCTGATGGTCATCGACAAGCGCCGCGCCGAAGCGGTCGACCGCCGCATCCCCGAATCCACCCTCCTCCTCTGGGCCTTTCTCGGCGGCGCCTTCGGCACCGTGCTCGCCGCGCGGCTCGTCCGCCACAAGACGCGCAAGCAGCCCTTCGCGACATGGATGCTGATCTGGCTCTGGCTCGACATCATCCTGCTTGTCCTTTGGGCGCTCGGAATATTGGAGCCGCTGCTTGCCTCGGCGCTTGCGAGAATCGCCGCAGCGGCCTAGAGGCGTGGCTTTAATGACAAGCTCAACAATCCGGCCCGCCAGCGACTATCCGCCCGGCGGCGATGCATTTCGCCATCGCCACCTCACCGGCATCGCACCGCTCACTCCGTGGGAGATTAGCTACGTTCTCGACGCCGCCGAAGAGTGGGTCGAACTGAACCGCAGCGGCGCGTCGAAACATGACGACCGGCTCGCGGGCCTCACGATCATCAACGCCTTTTTCGAAAATTCGACGCGCACTTTGCTGTCGTTCGAAATCGCGGGCAAACGCCTCGGCGCCGATGTCGTCAATATGCACGCCGCGCAGTCGAGCGTGAAAAAGGGCGAGACGCTGATCGACACCGCGATGACGCTGAACGCGATGCGCGCCGACGCGATCGTCATCCGTCATGCGTCATCGGGCGCAGTGCAGCTTATCGCCGACAAGGTCGACTGCCCCGTGCTCAACGCCGGCGACGGCCGCCACGAGCATCCGACGCAGGCGCTGCTCGACGCGCTCACGATCCGCCGTCGCTTGGGGACCGTCGAGGGCCTCACCATCGCGATCTGTGGCGACGTCCTGCACAGCCGCGTCGCACGCTCGAACATCCTCGCGCTCACCCTGCTCGGCAACGAGGTGCGCGTCGTCGCGCCGCCGACGCTCACCCCGCCCGCGATGGAGCGCATGCACGTGCGCTGCTTCACCGACATGGACGAAGGCATAAAGGACGCCGACGTCGTGATGATGCTCCGCCTTCAGAACGAGCGAATGGACGGCGCTTACCTGCCTTCCGCGCGCGAATATCACGCGCTCTACGGTCTCACCCCGAAACGGCTCGAAAAAGCGAAACCCGATGCGATCGTCATGCATCCCGGCCCGATGAATCGCGGGGTGGAGATCGACAGCAGCATCGCCGATGATCCCGCGCGCTCGACGATCACCGAACAGGTCGAAATGGGCGTCGCCGTGCGCATGGCGTGCCTCGACATATTGACGCGCCGCAAGCGGGGAGTTGCCGGATGGAACTGAAACCGCTCCACATCACGAACGCGGGGCTGATCGACGGCGAGACGCCCCGCGCGGGCAGCCTGCTCGTGGTCGATGGCCGCATCGCCGCCATCGACCCGACCGATATCCCCGAGGGTACCGAAACCGTCGATGCCAAGGGCCAATGGCTCGCCCCGGGCATCATCGACCTCGGCGTTTTCGCGACCGACAAGCCCGCCTTCCACTTCGGCGGCATCACGCGCGCCGCGCTGATGCCCGACAGCGGCCCGCTCGACGGCGCCGGGCTCGTCGAGCGCGCGGCCAAGGGCGGCAAGCCCGACCTCTGGGTCCACCCGCTCGCCGCTGCCACGAAGGGCCTAACGGGCAAGGAACTCGCCGAAATCGGCCTGATGAAACAGGCGGGCGCGCGCGCCATCGCAACCGGCCGCGGCCGCATCGCCGATAGCGGCGTGATGCGCCGCGTCCTCGCCTACGCATCCTCGCTCGGCCTCGTCACGATCATTCACGCCGAGGATGAGGGGCTCACCGCCGGCGCGGTCGCGACCGACGGCGAGATGGCGACCCGGCTCGGCCTCGCGTCTGCGCCTGCCATTGCCGAGGCGATGGCGATCGCCCGCGACCTCGCGCTCGTCGAGGAAACCGGCGCGCCCGTCCATTTCCGCCAGGTCACCACCGCACGCGGGCTCGACCTGATCCGCGCCGCCAAGGCGAAGGGACTACCCGTCCTTTGCGGCATCACCCCCGCGCACCTGCTGCTCTCCGACACCGCGATCGGCGATTTCCGCACCTTCGCGCGCCTGTCGCCGCCGCTTCGGTCGGAGGACGACCGGCAAGCCTGTCTCGCGGCGATTGCCGACGGCACGATCGACGTCCTCGCCTCGGGCCACGACCCGCGCGGCCCCGAGGACAAGCGCCTGCCCTTCGCCGAGGCCCTGCCCGGCATGGCGGGCGCCGAAACCTTGCTCGCGCTGGGGCTCAACCTCGTCCGCGACGGCCATATCACCCCCGGCCGCCTGTTCGAGCTGCTCGCGGCCACCCCCGCCTGCCTGCTCGGCGTCGACGCCGGCAGCCTCGCGGTGGGCAAGGAAGCGGACCTCATCCTCGTCGATGCGGATACGCCGTGGCAGGTCGATGCGAAGAAGATGGCCGCCTGGGCCGGCAACACGCCGTTCGACGGCATGCCGGTGCAGGGGCGCGCCACCGCCATCTGGAAGGGCGGCCTGCGGATCCGCTGATCCGGGCTTTATCTCGCTGATTTAATTCGATACCCCTGCGCGCGGGGGATCGATAGTCAGCGAGGTTGACCCGATGCGCCGTCTTGCCCTTCCCGCTCTCGCCGCCACCCTGTTCGCGACGGCCGCCGCAGCGCAGATGCAGCCCGTCCAGGGCATCCCTTGCGCGCAGGGCCTCCCCTGCAACGCGCCGCCGCCACAGGTGCTGCAACAGATGTATGGTGACGCACGCCCCCCCGCCCCGCCGGGACAAGTCATCCCCTTCGCGCAGGAAAAACAGGATTATGTCGGCGGCTATATGGTCGACAGCTTCGCCGCGATCGCCTTCTGGCGCTCGGCATCGGGCCAGCCCGGCTATAGCTATGGCGCGCTGCGCGGCGACAGCCGCGAGCAGGCCGAAGGCTATGCGATGACCGCGTGCCGCGAGGCGGGCGGTCAGGGCTGCGTCGTCGGGCTATGGGGCGGCAATGGCCATTTCGCGATCGCGCGCGACAAGGAGGGGCAATATTATGCCGGCTTCGCGGGCACGCCCGGCGGCGCGAAACGTTCGGTGATCGACAGCTGCAAGAGCGCCGGCGCCAAATGCAAGGTCGTCGAGACGCTCGAAAGCATGCCCTATTTCTTCCGCTTCTAATCGTTTTCCGGTGCACTTCGACCTCCCCGCAGGTCGCTACGTTGACCCCCGTCCCGCCAACAGGGCATAAACGGGGCATGCGGATCGCTCCGATCGCCCTCGCTGCCTACCGGTTCCTGACCGATGCCCGTTACCGCCACCTTTATTGGCAGCGGCGCATCGAGAATATCGCCCTGCGCGAACGATGGGCCCACCACTCCGTCGAAACGCTGCCCGCCGCCTCTGCCCCCGCCTCCGCCGAGAGCGAAATCCTCGCACGCGATGGCATCCTGCGCCTCGAATCGCTGCTCTCCGCCAAAGAGATTGCCGATATCCGCGCCTATCTTGAGGCGCACCGGGCCTATGACCCCCACCACCCCCGCCTCGGCGAATTCGACGCCCCGCATGATGCACCGCCCGAAGCGCGGATCGCGCATTATGCCGACACCGTCGTGGTCGCGGCGCCGCATGTGCTGCGCCTTGCCAACCATCCGCGCATCCTGCCCGTCGTCACGCACATCCTCGGCGCGAAACCGACGATCAGCTATATGGCGATCTGGTGGTCGATGGTGCACGGCCAGCCCGCCGAGCGCGAACAATTGTTCCACCGCGACTATGACGATTTCCGTTTCCTCAAATTATTCTTCTATCTGGACGATGTCGACGCCGCGAGCGGCCCGCACCAATATGTGCGCGGATCGCACCGCGACGCGCGGCTGCTCCCGCGCCGCCGCTATAGCGACGACGAAGTCGCGCAAAGCTATGCGGCGGACGACCGGCTCGAGATAACCGGCGCAGCGGGCACGGCCTTTCTGGAAAATACATTCGGACTGCATCGCGGCCTGCCGCCACGGTCGAAACCCCGGCTGATGCTGCAGATACTCTATTGCCTCCGGCCCGACACCGGCGGCCCGCGGCGCCCGCTATGCGCGGTCGCGGCCGATCAGGACGGCGTACAGCTCGATCCCTATATCAACCGGATCTATGTCACCGTTCGGTAGGGTCAGGACCCATTAATTCCACGTTCGAGGCGTCGAAATGACGAAGATATCGGGCTTGGGCGGGTGCAGCGGGTAGCATCGCTACCCGCAAGGCCGCACGGGCCCGAGATCGAAGTCATTTCGGCGTCCCTTCGGGATTTGACCGATTTTGCCCATGGCTTCGTCGGAAAGGTTTGAAATATATTCATATTCCTTCACCTTTCTTCCTCGCCCTGAGCAAAATCGCTTCAAACCTCGATCGCGGAATTAATGGGTCCTGACCCTAGAATATTCGGCGTGCCCAGCCGCGCCCGAACGCGAAAAGGGCGCGGCCTCACGGCCACGCCCTCTCCTTGTTCGGTTCGATCCGGTTTTTAGCGCGAAGCCATCCGCAGCGGGCTGGCCTTCGCCGCCCACTGGATGCTTTCGCTGCCGCCCATCGCGCGGATGAAACAGGTCTGCCCCTGCGCCTTCAATTCGTTGCACAGGCTCGTCGCATCGGCGCGCGTCGCAAGGCCGTTGACCGTCAGGCGATAGAAGGTGCGGCCCTTCACCGTCGCGGCGTGGCTCGATGCCGGGAAACTGGCGAGCACGCTGTTGCGCTTTTTCAGCCCGCCCCATTTTTCCTTGGCGATGCCGAGGCTGTCATAGGCGCCGAGCTGGACGGCCCAGCCGGTCGGCTTCTTGCTGTCGAACGCCTTGGGGACGATCTGCGAAACCATTTCCAGCGCCTGCTGCTGCAACGGACGCAGCCGGCCTTCGCTCGCCACGCGCGGCGCGGCGCGATAGGGCGCGGCGTCGGCCATGATGACGGCGCCTGCGGGCTTCGGCTGCGGCAGTTCGGTGACCGGGACGATACCGTCGGCGCCCCGTTCAGGCATCGGCAATTCGACGCTGCGGATCGTGCCGCCGGCATCGGCGACGACCGGCGGCGGCGGCGCATAGGCTTCGACCGGCGCCGGGTCGGCGCTGGCAAGCTCTACGCCGTCGGCCGCAGCCATCTGCGTTTCGCCGAAATTGCTGAGCGCGAGGCGGACCGGCATGCCGGCATCCTGCCGCACCTTGGTGCCGATCAGGCTCGCGACGCGCATCGGCGCATCGGGCGATTCGGCCAGTTTCGACCATTCGGCCATGCGGGCTTCGAGCTTCGCGGGCGACAGATCCTGCGACGCCAGGATGCGCGCCTGCGCCCAGCGGCCCGACAGGCCATAGGCGAGCGCCAGATTCTGCCGCGTGCGGGCGCTGGCGTCGGGCGCGCGCGCCGCTTCGCTCAGCACATAGATCGCGCCTTCATTGTCACCCGCCAGCGCCAGCGCCAGCCCGATGTCCGATGCGGGCACCGTGTCGCGGTGCGCTTCGAGCAGCACGACGGCGTCGCGGTTCTTGCCCTGCGCGATCTGCGCCAGCGTCAGCGCGATGATCGTGTTGCTGTCGGTCGCGCCAAGTTCGACCGCTTCGCTCAGCGCTGCCGTTGCCGAGGCGAACCGGCCGTCGTTCAGATAGGCCTGTCCCAGCAAGGCGCGATAGCCGGCATCGCGGGGGCTCGCGGCGACGGCGGCTTCGGCGAGGCCGACGGCCTTGCTGACCTTGCCGGCTTCCAGCGCGGCGCGCGCCTGCCCCGCCGACTTGGCGGCGACGGCGGGCTTGCCGGCGGCGCGCGACGGCGCGTCGGCCATCTTGCCCATGCCGCTGCATCCCGTGGCGGCGCCAAGGACAAAGCCGTAGACGGCGAGGTTCATCAGCATCTTGCGGTTCATGACAGGTCCCCTTGTTCGTTCAGCGCGTTCGTTCAGCGCGACATCGTCTGGCGCGTCGGACGCGCCGCCGGCAGGCGGCTCGCCATCGCGTCGATTTCGGGCAGCGATGCCAGATATTCGTCGAGCAGGTCGGTCAGGATCACCTGCGACGACCGGTTGGTAACCGCGCTGGCAAGGCGCAGGCGCAGATGGCGTTCGGCGTCGAGGCGCAGCGTGAAGGCCGCTTTTTCGCGGGCCCGCAGCGCGCGCGGCGCCTTGGCTTTCGGCTCGGCCTTCGGCGCCGGGCGCGCTTCGACCTTGCGCGCCACCGCGGCGACGCGTTCGATCAGCGATTCCTGCTGGCGCACCACTTCGGGCACCTCCGGCGCTTCGGCTTCGAACTGGTCGGCGCCATAATCGTCGGTCAGCCCCGTAAAACCCGGGGTTTCTTCATGGCCGGCTTCATAGGCCGCGCTGTCATCGACCGCATGTTCGGCCTCGACATTATGCGCCAGCACCGATCCGGTCAGCAGCGGCTTCAGATCGACCATGCGCGCGGGTTCGCCCGACTGGTCGGGATCGACATCATAGCCCATGTCGTTCCAGCCAAGATCGTCATAACCGCCCGGATTGAGCGGTGCCGGGCCGCTGCCGAGCGGCTGGCGGCGCATCGCGGGACGCGCCCCGCCCTTGCGGGCCAATAGTCCTGCGCTCAGCGATGCGAGGGGTTTCGGTTCGCCCATGGTTCCCGAGCCCCCCGTCACTGACCAGCGATGCGGCGGCCGAAGCCACCGCCCATCGGGCGGACCGCGCCATAATTGCCCTGCGTCGGAATCGGCGCGGCAAAGACGGTGCGACGGAAATTCTTTTCGAGACGGTCGTTCATATAAGTCCAGAGCTGGCGGATTTCTTCGGCCGACCGGCCGTTGGGGTCGACTTCCATCACGGTGCGCCCGTCGATCATCGACGCGGCATAATCGGTGCGATGGTGCAGCGTGACCGGGGCGACCGTGCCATGCTGCGACAGCGCGACGGCCGCCTCGCTGGTGATCTTTGCCTTGGGCGTCGCAGCGTTGACGACGAATACCAGCGGTTTGCCCGCGCGTTCGCAAAGGTCGACGGTGGCGCCGACGGCGCGCAGGTCGTGCGGGCTCGGACGCGTCGGGACAACGATCAGCTCGGCGACCGAAATCACGCTCTGGATCGCCATGGTGATCGCCGGCGGCGTATCGATGACCGCCAGCTTGAAACCCTGCTGGCGCAGGATTTCGAGGTCCGATGCCAACCGGGCGACCGTGGTCTGGGCGAACGCCGGAAGGTCGGTTTCGCGCTCGTTCCACCAGTCGGCGAGCGAGCCCTGCGGATCGATATCGATCAGGACGACCGGGCCGGCGCCGGCAAGCTGTGCCTGCACCGCCAGATGCCCGGACAGCGTCGTCTTGCCCGACCCGCCCTTCTGTGAAGCCAATGCCAATACGCGCACTGCGTTACCCCCTCGGAAAATCCAGATTTCGGCGACGGGATGGCATGGGGGGCGCTAAAATTGGGTTAACGATGATAAAAAGATGGTGAACGACTTCCGCACGCACATGGTAAACGGGGCCCTAACGCCGGTCTGTCCCATAACGGATCAAATGTGGCGGCTCGCGCGTGTTGCTAACGCCGTGTTAGCCATTTCATCCTTATAAGACCCTCGGGGACTGCATCGGCTGTCATGCCGCGCAAGTCATTGGAGAATAAGATGCGTTCTTTCCGCACTGCCGCCTTGCTGGCTCTTCCGCTGATCGCGGTGTCGCTGGCGGCGCCCGCGCTGGCCGACGTCAAGGACGGCGTCGATGCCTGGCAGGCGGGCAATTACCAGGCGGCGGTCGCCGAATGGCGTCCGCTCGCGATCGCCGGCGACGCCGATGCGCAGTTCAACCTCGGTCAGGCGTACAAGCTCGGCCGCGGCGTCCCCACCGATCTCGGTCAGGCCGAAAGTTGGTATCGCCGCGCCGCGAAACAGGGGCATCTGCAGGCCGAGGACAATCTCGGACTCGTCCTGTTCACCGCGAACCGCCGCGAAGAAGCGATGCCCTTCATCACCCGGTCGGCCGAACGCGGCGAACCGCGCGCGCAATATGTTCTCGGCACCGCGATGTTCAACGGCGACCTTGCACCGCAGGATTTGCCGCGCGCCTATGCCCTCACCAAACGCGCAAGCGACGCCGGGCTCGGCATCGCGTCGGCGCGCCTCGCCCAGCTCGACAGCCTGATCCCGCTCGACCAGCGCCAGCGCGGGCTCGCGATGCTCCCCGAAATCGAGAAAAGCGAACAGCGCGCGCGCCTTGCCGCGGTCAACGCCTCGGCGCCGCCGGCGCCCAAACCCGCAGCCGCCTCGCCGGTGAAGACCGCGAGCCTGCCCGCGTCGGTCCCCGGCACCAGCTATACGCCGCCGCCGGTCATCGCGACGCCCGCGCCGGCCCCGGCGCCCGTGCGCCCGGCGCCGCAACCGATCCGCAGCGTCGACCTGCCGCCTTCGCCCGCCGCGAGCGCCGCGACCGCCGCCGCGATCGAGGCAACCACCGACGCCGCGACCGCAACCGCCGCCGCAAGCAGCGCGCCCGGCACGACCTACAGCGCGCCGCCCGAAAGCGGCGACCTGCCGCCGGCCGCACCGGCAAAGGCTGCACCACCGCCACCCGCCCCGGCAAAGCCGGCGCCAAAACCCTTCAACGACGATCCGATCGAGGTGATCGAAACCCCAGCCCCGGTGCGCGTCCACACCGCCGCGAAGAGCCCCTGGCGCGCGCAGCTCGGCGCCTTCGGGGTCGAGGCGAACGCGCGGAACCTCTGGAGCCAGCTCGAAAAGAAGAATCCGGCCTTCGCCACCCGCCAGCCCTATCTGGTCAAGAGCGGCAAGCTGACGCGGCTCCAGGCCGGCGGCTTCGCGAACAAGGGCGAGGCCGAGGCCTTCTGCGCGACCGTCCGCAAGGGCGGACAGGCCTGTCTGGTCGTCGATAAGTAGGATGCACCCCGGCCTTCGCCGGGGCCCGCACTATTTCCGCTCGCGGTCCAGCCGTTTCGCCAGCAAGCCGCGCGATCGGTCGGCATAGGCGCGGCACGCCCCCGGCTTGTCGTTGAAACGCCCCGCCCCCGCATTGTCGGGATGCGCTGAAATCAGGATGTCGCACGGTATCGCGTCCATCTTGCGATAGCTTTGCTCGAACCCCGCAACGAACGGCTTGCCCGCCGCGCTCAGATAGCGATAGCCGTCCGCCGACACGGGGTTGAGGCTCGACGCGAACACGATCGTCTTGCACGTCCCCGCCTCGCACGCCTTCCAGCTCCAGCTCATGCTGCCCATCGTGTGCCCCGGCGTCGCATGCGCGGTGATTTGCGTATCGCCCATCGCCAGCACCTCGCCATCGGCCATCACGCGCAAACGCTCGACCGCAGGCCAGGTCCCGCCATAGGCAAGCTGCGGATCGTCCGCCGCCATCGCGCCCGCACGCAGCCCCTCGGCGCCGCGTGCGCTCGCGATCACCGTCGCGCCGGTGTCGCGCGCCAGCGCGGCGAGCCCGCCGCCATGGTCGTAATGCGGTTCGGTGCTCAGAATATATTTGATGTCTTTGGGGTCAAAACCCGCCGCGCGGACATTGGCGAGGATCATCGGCACCGCCTGCGGCAGCGCGCCGTCGATCAGCACCAGCCCGTCGACCGTGTCGATCAACGCGACGCTCAGCCCGCCGAAACCGACCAGCCAGCTCTTCCCGAAAATCCGTTCGGGCGGCTGCGGCGCGAGCCATTCCTTCGCGCGTTCCACCGCCATCGGCCGCGTCAGCGGGTCGTCGGCCGCGGGCTGCGACGCCCCCGCCGTCCCCATCATCCACAATGCCAGCGCGATCGTCTTCATCATCGTTCGTCTCCCTTCGGCCACCGGGATGCCAAGCGGAGGGCGGCTTCACAAAGCATCATTTCTCGACAAAGCCATGAGAATATTTCATGTTTCGGCATGGACCGCGCCCAGCTCCCGCTCAACGCTCTCCGCGCTTTCGATGCCGCGGCGCGCCATCTCAACTTCACCCGCGCCGGGATCGAGCTCCATGTCAGCCAGGGCGCCGTCAGCCATCAGGTCGCCGAGCTCGAACGCCGCCTCGGCACCCGGCTGTTCCACCGCCTGCCGCGCGGCCTCGCGCTCACCGACGAAGGCCATGCGCTCGTCCCCGTCGTCGCCGATGCGTTCGACCGCGTCGCCGCGACGCTCGATCAATATGCCGGCGGGCGTTTCCGCGAGACGCTCAAGGTCGGCGTCGTCGGTACCTTCGCCACCGGCTGGCTGCTCCCGCGCCTCGACGCCTTCGCGCGCGCCTTTCCCGCGATCGACCTGCGCATCGCGACGAACAACAACCGTGTCGACCTTGCCGGCGAGGCGCTCGACTATGCGATCCGCTTCGGCGACGGCGCCTGGCACGGCACGCACGCCGAACCGCTCGTCGCCGCGCCGATGGCGCCGCTCTGCACCCCCGCGATCGCCGCGCGGCTCCGATCGCCCGCCGACCTGGTGTCGGAACGGCTGCTGCGTTCGTACCGCGCCGACGAATGGGCGCTCTGGTTCGCTGCCGCCGGGGTCGCCACGCCGGTGCTGCGCGGCCCGATGTTCGACAGCTCGGCGCTGATGGCCGCCGCCGCGGCGGCGGGTCAGGGCGTCGCGCTCGCGCCGCCGTCGATGTTCGCGCGCGAACTCGCCGCCGAACAGCTTGTCCAGCCCTTCGGCATCGCCATCGACGCCGGCCGCTACTGGCTCACCCGCCTGATGTCGCGCCCCGAAAGCGACGCGATGCGGCGGTTTCGCGCATGGATCGCGGGCGAACTCGCCGACGCCGCATAAAGTCCCGAATGGGCGCTGGACAGAATCGTCGCAGCGCCGCTACCGGCACGCGATGGGTATCACCGCGACAATCATGAACACCGCCACCGGCCAGCCGATCCAGAAAATGACCTTCGGCCGCATGCCGAAACCATGGGCCAGCTTCAACCTCGCCACCGGCGAACTCGTCACCGCCGAGCGGATCGACGTGGGCAAGCCCGAACCGGGCAAATTCGCCGCGACGGTGCATGTGTGGGTCAAGGTCAAGACGCCGGCCTGACCCGCAAACCTCGGGCAACAACCCGGCCTGCACGCCGCGCGCGGCAGGCGGTTTCACAAAAAAGATCCTGCCTCAGTGTTGACATTGTAAACATAGACCCCATTTGCGCGTCACCAATGTTAACATCGTAAACACTTGCAGGAGCATCGTCATGTATCACGCCATCGTCCGCCGCCAGGTTCGCAAGATTTTCGACGGCCTCAGCCGCGGCGACTGGGAGTCCGCGCTCGCCGGCATGGCCGACCGGTTCGAACATATCTTCCCCGGCGACCATGCGCTCGGCGGCACGCGCCACACCAAGGCGGGGCTCCGCGCCTGGTTCCAGCGCCTGTTCGCGGTCCACCCCGTCCTCAAATTCGAGATCAAGCATATCGCGTCGAGCGGGACGCCGTGGGACACGACCGCCGTGATCGAATGGCGCGACCGCGCGGTGATGGCCGACGGGGACACCTCTTACGTCAACGACGGCGTCCACATCATCCGCCTGCGCTGGGGCAAGATCGTCAGCCTCCACCCCTATCTCGACACCGCCAAATATGCCGCCGCGCTGAAACGGCTTGCCGATACCGGCTTTGCCGAGGCCGGCGCGCCGCCGATCGAGGATTAGGGACGGCATTGGGGCGGGAAGCAGCCGTTGCAGTAGCGAGCTGATCACCCCTCCCGCTTGCGGGAGGGGTAGCGAGGCTTGCGAGCTTGCTCGCTAGCCGCAGCGGGGTGGGCTGATCGCGGCATTGCTGCCTACCCCCGACCCCTCCCGCAAGCGGGAGGGAGAACGAACGTCCCCAACCGCCCGAAACCCGCCCCTACCCCCGCAAGATCTTCGCCATCGCCTTGCCCTTGGCAAGCTCGTCGATCAGCTTGTCGAGATAGCGGATTTCCTTCATCAGCGGGTCCTCGATATTCTCGACCCGGATACCGCAGATCACCCCGGTGATCAGCTCGCGCGCCGGGTTGAGCTTCGGCGCCGCCGCAAAGAAATCCTCGAAATTCGTGCCCTTCGCCAGTTCGCTCTCCAGCGCCGCCTGGCTATAGCCCGTCAGCCAACGGAATATCTCGTCGACCTCGGCCCTCGTTCGCCCCTTCTTCTCCGCCTTGGCGATATAATGCGGGTACACGCTCGCAACGCTGATCGAATAGATGCGATGTTTGGTCATAGGGGCCTCCACATTTCGCCTCGGTCAGGGCGCGTCACGAACCCTGGATCGGCAGATAGCGTGGCACCTTGGCCCGCAAAAGCCGGACCAGCGCCTCGTCCATGAATTCATAATCGTCCGGGATGTCGAGGCAGATAACGCGCGCCTCCTTCAGCGCAGCCCGATATCGTTTCCGCAGCTTGTTCCGATGCGTCCTTTCCATCACGAAAATCATATCTGCCCAGCCCACGAGTTCGGACGTCAGCGGGTTCTCGGCGTCGTTGTTGGTTCCCGCCGAGTCTGTTTCGATTCCCGGATAGTCGGCGAATATCTGCTCGGCGGTCGGGCTGCGCAGCTTGTTCTGGCTGCACACAAACAGGATATTGGTCACGCTCGCCAAACAGCCCGATCCTACCCCATCACCCACTGCCGCCGCGAATAGCCCTGCGCCCACAAGAGCGCGGTCAGGTCGTGGTGGCGGATCGCCGCATCGGCGGCCTCGCCTGCCGCGGGGTGCGGACGATAACCGATGCCGAGGCCGGCGCTGGTGATCATCGGAATGTCGTTCGCGCCGTCGCCGACCGCCAGCGTCTCGGCGAGCGGCAGGCCGTGCGCGGCGGCTTCGGCCTTCAGCGTCTCGAGCTTCGCCGAACTGTCGACGATCGGTTCGAGCACCCGGCCGGTCAGCTTGCTGCCCGCGATCTCCAGCTCGTTCGCGATCACCTTGTCGAACCCGACCGCCTCGCCCACCGGCCCGGCAAAGGCCGTAAAGCCGCCCGAAATCAGCACCGAATGCGCGCCGTGCGCCTTCATCGTCTGGACCAGCGTCCGTGCCCCGCGCGTCAGCTTCACCCGCTCCATGCGGCAATCGACCAGCGTGCTTTCGGCCATGCCCGCGAGCAGCCCGACGCGTTCGGTCAGCGCGGCGCGGAAATCGAGCTCGCCGCGCATCGCGCGTTCGGTGATCGCCGCGATCTGCGGCTTCAGCCCCGCATAATCGGCCAGCTCGTCGATACATTCGACCGTGATCATCGTCGAATCCATGTCGGCGATGATCAGCTTCTTGGTGCGGTCGCCCAGCGGCTGGACGACGACGTCGAGCGCGCCATGATCCATTAGCGCCAGTTCCTTGCGCGCGCTCACCAGGCTCCCGTGAAAGACGATATCGGCGGCATCATGCTCGTCGAGCCAGTGCGGCGCGCCGACATCGTGCCCCGTCGCGTCGAGCCGGTCGATCGCTTCGCGAACCACCTCGTCGGTCAGCTTTCCGGCTGCTATCAGCGTCGCGACGAACATGGCATCTCCTTCTTCCTTGACCGCGAATGCGCAGCCGCCCGTGGCACTTATCGCCGGACCCACCGCCAGCGGCAAGAGCGCTTTGGCGGTCGCGCTCGCGCAGATGGCGGGCGACGCCGTCGTCGTCAACGCCGACGCGAGCCAGGTCTATGCCGACCTCGCCATCCTGTCGGCGCGCCCGGACGAAGAAGAGATGGGAGGCGTGCCCCACCGGCTCTTCGGCCATGTCGACGCATCGCAAGCGCATAATGCCGCGCGCTGGTCCGACGAGGCGCGCGGCGTCATTTCCCACGCGCATGCCGCGGGGAAGGTTCCCGTTCTCGTCGGTGGCACCGGGCTTTACCTGCGCACCCTGCTCTACGGCATCGCCCCCGTACCCGAAATCGATCCCGCCGTTCGCGCCGCCGTGCGCACGCTGCCGGTGGCCGATGCGCATGCCGCACTCGCCGTCGCCGACCCCGACGCCGCCCTGCGCCTCAACCCCGCCGACACGACGCGCGTCGCCCGCGCACTCGAAGTGGTGCTCTCGACCGGGCGTACGCTTGCCGACTGGCAACGGGCGCGCGAAGGCGGCATCGCGGGCGATATCGCGCTCGCCCCGCTGATCCTCCTGCCCCCGCGCGACTGGCTGCGCGAACGCTGCGACCGGCGGCTCGTGGCGATGTTCGCGTCGGGCGCGATCGAAGAGGTCGAGGCGCTGCTCGCGCGCGGCCTCGATCCCGATCTCCCCGCGATGCGTGCGATCGGCGTGCCGCAAATCGCCGCCTACCTCGCAGGTGACATCGGTCGCGCCGACGCGCTCGAACAGACGCAGGCGGCCACGCGCCAATATGCAAAACGCCAATTTACGTGGTTCCGCCACCAGCCGCCGGCCGACTGGCCGCGCCACGAAGAGTCATTAAACATCGATTCCATCAAGCATTTGGCAATAATATTACGTGATAAGCTGTTGACAGGATAGAATCATATACCTATTGCCCGCACCCTGTTGCAGCGCACAAGCGCTGCCCTTTTTGTATCGGAAGGAGTTTTGTCGTGACGGAAATGAGCGGTGCCGACATGGTGGTTCAGGCGCTGGTCGACCTCGGGGTCGACACGGTGTTCGGCTATCCGGGCGGCGCGGTCCTTCCCATCTATGACGCGCTCTACAAGCACCCGACGATCAAGCACATTCTCGTCCGCCACGAACAGGCGGCGACGCACGCGGCCGAAGGCTATGCGCGCTCGACCGGCAAGCCGGGCGTCGTGCTCGTCACCTCGGGGCCCGGCGCGACCAATGCGGTCACCGGCATCACCGACGCGCTGCTCGACTCTATCCCGATGGTCGTGCTCACCGGGCAGGTGCCGACGACGCTGATCGGCACCGACGCCTTCCAGGAATGCGATACCGTCGGCATCACGCGCCATTGCACCAAGCATAATTATCTCGTGATGGACCCCGACCGCCTCGGCCCGATCATGCACGAGGCCTTCCATATCGCGACGCACGGCCGCCCCGGCCCGGTGGTGATCGACATCCCGAAGAATGTGCAGGTCGCGACCGGCACCTATTCGGTGCCCGAATTCATCCAGCACAACAGCTATCGCCCGCAGGTCGACCCCGATGCCAATGCGATTGCGCAGGCGATCGACATGATCGCCGCGGCCGAACGCCCGATCTTCTACACCGGCGGCGGCGTGATCAACGCCGGCCCCGATGCCAGCGCGGCGCTGCGCCAGCTCGTATCGCTCACCGGCGCGCCCGTGACCTCGACCCTGATGGGGCTCGGCGCCTTCCCGTCGGACGATCCGAAATGGCTCGGCATGCTCGGCATGCACGGCACCTATGAATCGAACATGGCGATGAACCGCGCCGACCTGATCATCGCGGTCGGCGCGCGCTTCGACGACCGCGTGACGGGCCGCCTCGACGCTTTTTCGCCCGATTCGAAGAAGATCCACATCGATATCGACCGCAGCTCGATCAACAAGATCGTGCCCGTCGACCTCGCGGTGGTCGGCGACGCGGGCCGCGCGCTCGACGCGCTGATCGCCGGCTGGGCCGCGAGGGGCCACAAGGCACGCGACCTTGGCGAATGGTGGCGCCGTATCGACGGCTGGCGCGCGACGCGCTGCCTCGATTTCCCCGAAAAGAAGGAAGCGGACGCCGCGATCATGCCGCAGCGCGCGGTCAAGGCGCTCTTCGACGCGACGCGCGGCCGCGACCCGATCATCACCACCGAGGTCGGCCAGCACCAGATGTGGGCGGCGCAGCATTTCGGTTTTGCGGCGCCCAACCGCTGGCTCACCTCGGGCGGGCTCGGCACGATGGGCTATGGCTTCCCCGCCGCGGTCGGCGCGCAGATCGCGCACCCCGACCGCCTCGTTATCTGCATCGCGGGCGAAGCCAGCCTCCAGATGAACATCCAGGAAATGGGCACCGTCGCGCAGTACCGCCTCCCGGTGAAGATCTTCATCCTCAACAATGAATGGATGGGGATGGTCCGCCAGTGGCAGGAACTGACCTACGAAAGCCGCTATTCGAACAGCTATTCGGACAGCCTGCCCGATTTCGTGAAGCTCGCGGACGCTTACGGGTGGACGGGCCTGCGCATCGACACGCTCGGCGAGCTCGAAGCCGGCATCCGGACGATGATCGAGACTCCGGGCCCGGTGATCGTCGACTGCCGCGTCGCGCAGCTCGCGAATTGCTTCCCGATGATCCCCTCGGGCGCCGCGCACACCGACATGATCCTCCAGCCGAACGATATCACCGGCACGATGGATGACGAAGCCAAGGCACTGGTGTAACCTCATGAAAATCAAGACCGAAGCCGGCGAGCGCCATGTGCTCGCCATCACCGTCGACAACGAGGCCGGGGTGCTCGCCAAGATCACCGGGCTGTTCACGGCGCGCGGCTATAATATCGAAAGCCTGACGGTGGCCGATATTACCGCCGATCACGCCCTGTCGCGCATCACCATCGTCACCTCGGGCCCGCCGCCGATCATCGACCAGATCATCGCGCAGCTCGACCGGCTCGTGCCCGTGCACAAGGTCGTCGACCTCAACGACGCGGGCGAGGCGCATGTCGAGCGCGAGATCGCGCTCGTGAAGGTCGCGGGCACGGGCGACAAGCGGATCGAGGCGCTGCGCATGGCCGACGTCTTCCGCGCGAAGGTCGTCGACACGACGCTGTCGAGCTTCATCTTCGAAATCACCGGGACGAGCGACAAGGTCGACCGCTTCATCGCGCTGATGCGCGAATGCGGGCTGGTCGAGGTCGGCCGCACCGGCGTCGTCGCCATCGCCCGCGGGTCGGAGGCGCTCTAGAGTTTTAACAGGAATGACGGTCCAACCTTCGTCACCCCGGATCGCATCCGGGGTGAGAAGACGAATAGGGAAGAAGAACATGCAGGTTTATTACGATCGCGACGCCGACCAGGATCTGATCAAGGGCAAGAAGGTCGCCGTCCTCGGCTATGGCAGCCAGGGCCATGCCCACGCGCAGAATATGCGCGACAGCGGCGTCAAGGAAGTCGCGATCGCGCTTCGTCCCGGATCGGCCACCGCCAAGAAGGCCGAAGCCGCCGGCTTCAAGGTGCTGTCGAACAAGGAAGCCGCCGAATGGGCCGACGTGATCATGATCGCCGCCCCCGACGAACATCAGGCGAAGATCTACGCCGACGACATCGGCCCGAACATGAAGCCCGGCGCCGCGCTCGCCTTCGCGCACGGCCTCAACATCCACTTCGGGCTGATCGAAGCGCGCCCCGACATCGACGTCTTCATGGTCGCGCCCAAGGGCCCCGGCCACACGGTGCGCAGCGAATATCAGAAGGGCGGCGGCGTCCCCTGCCTGATCGCGGTCGCGCAGGAAGCGCAGGGTGCCGGGTCGTCGGGTAACGGCTATGCCAAGGCGCTCGCCCTCTCCTATGCCAGTGCCGTCGGCGGCGGCCGCAGCGGCATCATCGAGACGACCTTCAAGGAAGAGTGCGAAACCGACCTTTTCGGCGAACAGGCCGTGCTCTGCGGCGGCATCACCCACCTGATCCAGGCCGGGTTCGAAACGCTGGTCGAGGCGGGCTACGCCCCCGAAATGGCCTATTTCGAGTGCCTCCACGAAACCAAGCTGATCGTCGACCTCCTCTATGAAGGCGGCATCGCGAACATGCGCTACTCGATCTCGAACACCGCTGAATATGGCGATATCAAGACCGGCCCGCGCATCATCACCGACGAGACCAAGGCCGAAATGAAGCGCGTCCTCGCCGACATCCAGTCGGGCCGCTTCGTGAAGGACTTCGTGCTCGACAACCAGGCCGGCCAGCCCGAGCTGAAGGCGAGCCGCAAGGCCGCCGCCGCGCACCAGCTCGAAAAGACCGGCGCCGAACTGCGTGCGATGATGCCGTGGATCGCGAAGAACCAGCTGGTCGACAAGACGAAGAACTGACGGCGAAAATCCTCCCTGTCGCGAAGCGATGGGGAGGCTTCATGGCCTTCCACATTCGCGGGCGAAGCGCTAGGACCGGGGCATGTCCTCCAACCTCCCCTTCGCCTGCGCCTGCGGCGCCGTCTCCGGCACCCTTCTCGATGTCGGTCCCGGTCAGGGCGACCATGTCGTCTGCCATTGCACCGACTGTCAGGACTTGACGCGCCATCTCGGCCACGCCGACCGCGTGCTCGACGCGCATGGCGGCAGCGCGCTCTACCAGTCGCGCTGCGCGCGTCTGCGCATCGACACCGGCCGCGAGCGGCTCGCCTGCGTCCACCTCACCGACAAGCCGACGCTGCGCTGGTACGCATCCTGCTGCGGCATGCCGCTGTTCAACACCTATGCGAACGGCAAGCTCCCCTACATCACGACCCAGCTCGCCGCCTGCGATCCGGCGACGCGCGACGCGCTGGTCGGGCCGCCGCGCGGTCATCTTTTTACGCAGGACGGTATCGGCGACACGAGCGCGCTTCCGGAAATGAGCATGGGCCAGCTGATGCGCCGCTTCTTCCCGCGCATGATCCGGGACCTGCTTTCGGGAAATCGGCGGCGCTGCCCGCTGTTCGACGCGACGACCCTCGAACCGATCGCCAAACCTCACCGATTGACCGGCGAAGAAATGCTTGCGCTGCGCCGCGGCTGAGCCGGCACGCACGCCTTTGTCATTTCGATCGCATGTCCTAAGGAGCCCCGATGCCGGGCCTCTCTCCTTTCTCCGCCCATCACGCCGATCTCGCCGCGCTCGCGGCCGACAACCGCCGCCGCGCGCTCGCATCGCGCGCCGGCCGCGATTTTGCGTCGAACGACTATCTCGGCCTCGCCGATAGCGAAGCGCTGCGCGCCGCACTCGCGGCGGGCATCGAGCGCGGCCTGCCCGCGGGCTCGGGCGGCTCGCGCCTGCTGCGCGGCAACCACGCCGAACATGAAGCGCTCGAAGTCCATGCCGCGCGCCATTATGGTAGCGAGGCGGCGCTCTTCTTCTCGACCGGCTTTGCCGCCAATGCCGCGCTGTTCGCGACGCTGCCGCAGCGCGGCGACCTCATCGTCCACGACGAGCTGATCCACGCGAGCGCGCACGACGGGATGAAGCTCGGCCGCGCCGGCCATGTCGCCGCCGCGCATAACGATGCCGGCGCCTTCGACGACATCATCGCGCGCTGGCGCGCCGGCGGCGGCGCGGGAACGCCGTGGATCGCGGTCGAAAGCCTCTATTCGATGGACGGCGACCGCGCCCCGCTCGCCGCGCTTGCCGCCGTCGCCGCGCGCCACGACGCGATCCTCGTCGTCGACGAGGCGCACGCGACCGGCGTGTTCGGCGCCGGCGGCGCGGGGCTCGCGCTCGACCTTGTGCGCCGCGACAACCTCGTCACGCTGCACACCTGCGGCAAGGCGCTCGGCGGCGAAGGCGCTTTGCTCTGCGGCCCGCAGATCGTCCGCGACTTCGTCATCAACCGCGGCCGCCCCTTCATCTTCTCGACCGCGCCGTCGCCGCTCATCGCGTGGATGGTGCGGCAGGCGATCGAGATCGTCGCGAACGAGCCCGAGCGGCAGGCGCGCCTCCACAGCCTCGTCCGCCACGCCGCCGAACGCCTCGTGCCGCTCGGCATCCCCGCCAGCGGCACGCAGATCCTGCCCGTCATCATCGGCGACAATGATCGCACGATGCGCATCGCGGGCAGTCTGCGCGATGCCGGCTTCGACATTCGCGGCATCCGCCCGCCGACGGTGGCGCAAGGCACCGCCCGTCTCCGCATCGCGATCACGCTCAATGTTGACGAAGCTAACATCGACGCCATGGCCGACGCGCTTGCCTCTGCAATGGCCGCAGCATGACGCGCTTCGTCGTCACCGGTACCGACACGGGTATCGGAAAAACCATCTTTTCCGCGGGCTTGGCGCAGGCGACCGCCACGCCCTACTGGAAACCGATCCAGTCGGGCCTCGAAGAGGAAACCGACAGCGAGGTGGTCGCGCGCCTCGCGGGCGTCCCGATCCGCCCCGAAGCCTGGCGCCTCGTCACCCCCGCCTCGCCGCATCTCGCCGCCGAAATTGACGGCGTTAACATCGACATCGAAACGCTCGCGCCACCGCCCGGCGACCTGATTGTCGAGGGCGCCGGCGGCGCGCTCGTCCCCGTCACGCGGCAGACCCTCTACGCCGACCTCTTCGCGAAATGGCAGATCCCGGTGATCGTCTGCGCGCGCACCGCACTCGGCACGATCAACCACAGCCTGCTCACGATCGAAGCGCTCAAGTCGCGCGGCGTCCCGATCCACGGCCTCGCCTTCCTCGGCGACGCGGTGGAGGACAGCGAGGCGATCATCGCCGAAATCGGCGGCGTCCGCCGCCTCGGACGCCTGCCGAAGATCGATCCGCTGAGCAGCGAAATGCTGGCAGCGGCGTTCAGGGCGAACTTCGACATCGCGGATTTCGCATGACCTCCCCCGTCTGGCACCCCTTCACCCAGCACGGCCTCGGCGATCCCATCCCGCTGATTTCACACGCCAAAGATGCGAAACTCTACGACGCCGACGGCAACGGCTGGATCGACGGCATCTCCAGCTGGTGGGTCACGACGCACGGCCACGCGCACCCGCGCATCATGGCCGCGATCGCCAAACAATCCGAAAAGCTCGACCAGCTCATCTTCGCCGGCTGGACGCACGAACCCGCCGAGAGCCTCGCCGCCGAACTCATCCGCATCACCCCCGCCCCGCTGACGCGCGTCTTCTTCTCGGACTCGGGCTCGACCAGCGTCGAGGTCGCATTGAAGATGGCGCTCGGCTACTGGTTCAACATCGGCGAGCCGCGCGGCCGCATCCTCGTCCTCGAGCACAGCTATCACGGCGACACGATCGGCACGATGTCGGTCGGCGAACGCGGCGTCTACAACCGCGCCTGGCAGCCTTTGCTCTTCGACGTCGACACCATCCCCTTCCCGCACGAGGGTTTGGAGCAGGCGACGCTCGACGCGCTCGAAGCGGCCTGCGCCCAAAAGCCTGCCGCCTTCATCGTCGAACCGCTCATCCTCGGCGCGGGCGGGATGCTCATCTATCCTGCGTGGGTGCTCGCCGAAATGCGCAGCATCTGCGCGCGCCACAATGTGCTGTTCATCGCCGACGAGGTGATGACCGGCTGGGGCCGCACCGGCACGCGCTTCGCGTGCGATCAGGCGGGCGTGATCCCCGACATCGTCTGCCTGTCGAAGGGCCTGACCGGCGGCAGCCTGCCGCTCGCGGTCACACTCTGCATCGAGGCGATCTACGAAGCCCATTTCTCGATCGACCGCGCCAAGACCTTCTATCATTCAAGCAGTTATACCGCCAACCCGATCGCCTGCGCCGCCGCGAACGCCAACCTCGAAATCTGGCGCGACGAGCCGGTGCAGCAACGCATCGACGCGCTCGCCGACGCGCAGGCCGCGCATCTGTCGCTGCTCGGCCACGACCCGCGCGCCCAAAACCCCCGCCGCCTCGGCACGATCGCCGCGTTCGACATCGTCGCCTCCGACGCCGGCTATCTCTCGAACCTCGCCCCGCGCCTGATCGCCTTTTATCGCGACCACGGCGTCCTCCTCCGCCCGCTCGGCAACACGCTCTACGTCATGCCGCCCTATTGCATCACCGCCGAGGAGCTGGGACAGCTGTGGAGCGCGATCGGGGCGTCGCTGGACGCGGTCTAGGGCGGCGGCCGTTTTCGACCGGAAGTTGCCGTTTCGGTTCTCATAACTTCGTCATTCCCGCGAAAGCGGGAACCCAGTGTGGGGTCAGCTTACGCATACTCTGGGTCCCCGCTTTCGCGGGGATGACGAATATTGGGAGTGGCACCTTCCCACCCCAAACCCAACGCTCGCCTTCACCCCCCGAATTTCGCATCGTCGGGCATCGCCGCCCAATTCTTCTCCGCCGACGCGATGAACCCCGCACGGTCTTCATCCCACTTCGCCTTCACCTCCTGGTTGAAGTTCAGGTACAGTTTGCCGTCGACGATCGCATAAGCGAGCGGGTCGCCCGGCGCGAGATAGCCGCGCGACATCGCCCATGCGCAATGCCCGCCATAACGCGGCATGAACGCCTCGGGATTGGCCTGGAACCGCGCCGCATTGGCGGCATTGGCGAAATGATAGACCGCGCCGTCATGCTCGACGGCAAAGGCCGCCTCGCCCTTCACCGGCACGCCGTCGCCCTCGAAATAGCTGATCGTGTCATAGCCGCTGACGGCAATGTTGCCACCGTCAACACCGACATAGACCGGCCGCGCATAGGCGTCCGGCGTAAAGGCCGCGAAGGACAGCGGCGCCACCACGGCGGCGAGCAGGGCAAAGAGGGCTTGGTTTTTCACGATCAATCTCCATGTCAAAGGGATCGGCCCCGTGCCGGCCCCCGTCGCACCCCGGTTCGCGCCCAAAAGGCAATCGGTTACGGCGCGGGTTCGGCTTAGGTTCATCTCCGCGCGCCAATCTGCGCCGCGGGGATCTGGGGATCTGGGAATGCGATCTGTGATGACGAAAAAAGCCGGCCTCCTCTTCCCCCTTTTCGCGGCACTCGCCTTTGCCGCGCCCGCGCTCGCGCAGGACGAGGATCTCGCGCAGTCGGGCCAGCCACCCCAGCGCACGTCGGTTCTCTACACCTATGGCGACGAACCCTGCCCCGAGCCCAAGGGCGACGAAATCGTCGTCTGCGCGCAGCAGCCCGAATCCGAACGCTATCGCGTCCCCAAGGAATTGCGCGAGGAACTGAAGGAGGATGAGGTGGTCGGCGGCGGCAGCTGGGCCTCGGCGGTCGACGGCTATACCAACGGCGCCGCGGCAGCGGGCCGTCCGAACAGTTGCTCGCCGGTCGGCTCATATGGTTTCACCGGCTGCGCCGCTGCGGCGCTCCGCCAATGGTTCGAGGCACGCCGCGCGCCCTGACCGGCCCTCGCCCGCCGGCGCTTCATACCCCGCCCGGGGTATGCCCTATCGATAAATCGCTGATATCCGGCGCCCAGGGGAGCGTGACCTGTGGGCAGGTTGCGTGGGGGCAATCGTAAACCGGATGCGCGCGTTCCAATGACGGATGCGTCCGGCTGGGGGATATCGGCGGCTGCGACCCGCCGCCGATATCCTTTCCGCATCGACGGAAAGCCGCGCGGCGGCGCGATTATCGCAGCAAACGGTTGATCAGCGCGGTCAGTTCGGCCTCGCGGCCGACGTCGCTCTTGCGCAGGATCGACTTGATCTGCGTGCCCAGCGTCTGCGTGCTCGTACCGCGCGTCGCGGCGATATGCTCGCGCGCGTCGCCATTCGCCAGCCGCAGCGCAATCTCTGCCTCGGCGGCGGTCAGGCCCAGCGCCGCGCGCAACGGCGCGGTCCGCGCCGCGGGAATATCCGCTGCGCGCCGCGCGACGACCAATAGGCGCGGCTCGAACCCGAAATCCCATTCGCGCTGCGGCAGGCGGAACAATTCGCACAGGATGCCCGGCGCGCCCTCGCGCGGCGCGGCGATCCAATATTGCTGCATCGCCGCGCCGCGCTGCGCCCGGCCAATCGCCGCCTGCAACTGCGCATCGGCGTCGCGCCGCGTCGCGCCCAGCCGGCCATGGCGCAGGCACAGCGCGCCGTCGGCGCGGTCGCCGACGATCGCTTCGGCGGCGGCCGACAGCGCCGCGACCCGGTCGTTGCGGTCGATCAGGAACGCCGCGACGCCGATCGCGTCGAACGCGCCAACGGTCATTTCGGCGGCACGCCCCGCCATCGCGCGCTGCATCCGTACCGCTGCCAGCGCATGCGCCGCGCCCGCGGCAAAGAGCTTGCGGTCGCGCTTGCCCGTCCGGCCGTCGCGCTCGGACCGCAGCGCCGCCAGCCCGACGAGCAGCCCCTCGCCCGCGATCAGTGCGGTCTGGCATCCGTTCAGCCCGTCCCAGCGGCGAACATGCTCTTCATAGGCGTCGGTGCCGCTATATTGGCGCGCGACGTCATAATGCGCCTCGCTCAATATCTCGAGCGGCCGGCCGCTCGCCGCGACGCGCCAGTTCACCTCGGGCCGCCAGGCCTCCAGCTCGATGAATTCGCGCTGATAGGCGGCGTCGACGTCGGGCATGAAATTGAACAGGGTCGCGTCGCCGCCGATGCCGATCAGTTGCGCCTGCGTCGCCCCCGTCCGGCGCGCGAGCAGGCGCAGCGCGGCGTCCCAGCCGCCCGCGCCGAACGGCGCCGCCAGAAAGGCGTTTTCGACCTCGCCCGCCTCACGAGCGAACAGCGCATCCATGTCGTCAGGCCCCCGCCCTCATGTTTCGGCCACTTTGCAGCATGAATATTTGTCGCGTACAAGCGACTTGCGACGACATGATGTCGGAACCGCGAACCGAAACGCTGCGTTTCTATGGGCCTTATTGACGCCCTCCCGCCGCTTGGCTTAGCTTCGCCGTCCCCAACAGGAGATTTCCCATGCGCCGCATCCTCCCCTACGCCGCCGCCGCGCTCGTCGCCGTCGTCGCGACCCCGATCGTCCTCGCGCAGGGCGCCTCGGCCCCCGGTGCCCGCGACAAGTCGCGCGTCGCCGCCGGCACCTATGTCGCCGATCCCGGCCACACGATGGTCGTCTGGGAAGTCGACCATTTCGGCTTCAGCAAATATTCGGGCATTTTCGGCGACGTCGCCGGCACGCTCGTCATCGATCCCGCCAACCCCGCCGCGGCGAAGGTCGAGGTGACGATCCCCGTGTCGAAGGTCACGACCGCCAGCGCCGGCCTGACAAGCCACCTGCTGCGCGCGGGCAAGGACGGCGGCAAGCCCGACTTCTTCGGCGCCGCCCCCGCCGACGCCAAATTCGTCTCGACCGCCGTCGTCCTCGACGACGATGGCGACGAAGCCAAGGTGACGGGCAACCTCACGCTCAACGGCGTGACCAAGCCGGTGACGCTCGACGTCGATTTCCACGGCGCGGGCACGAACCCCTATAACAAGAAGGCGACCGTCGGTTTCCAGGCCGAAACGACGATCAAGCGCAGCGATTTCGGCATCGTCTACGGCATCCCCGCGGTCAGCGACGCCGTCGAACTCGAAATCCACGCCGCGTTCGAAAAGCAGTAAGCGTCTTAAAGAGCGCGGCACCGGCCCGCTCCCCCTCCCGGCCTCCCTAGGTTACTATCGTTGGGGAGGCCGGGAGGGGGAGCGGGCCGGTACCGCCGAAATGCGCCGTCAGGCGCATTTCCAAACAGACGCTCCTCAATCTGTCACACGCACCGCGTATGAAACGGGGCGGGACCAGCGATGGCCCCGCCCCTTTTCGTACAGGAGCCATGTGATGAGCGAACTGGTCCGCGAAATTGTCGAAGTGAGCGCCTTCATCGGCGGCGACGAGGAAAATCCGCTGTTGACGGTCGAGGTCGAGGGCCTCGCCCCCACCACGGGCTGGGCCAATGTCCGGCTCGACCCGCATGTCTATATCACCCCGCCCGAGGACGGGTTTCAGGACTTCGACCTCGTCGGCGACCGCCCCGCCGACGCCGCCGGCGAGGCGCTGACCGACGTCGAGGCCGCGTGGGAAGGCCCGTTCGAGGACTGGGTCATCGGCGTGCGCATCCACGCCGTCGACAATATGGTCGAGGACGAGGTGTTCGAGCCCTGGGACGAGGAAGACAGCGAGAGCGAGGCCGCCTGACCCTTCTCTCCGACGTTCCCCTGCACTGCGCCGGGCCGCAAGGCCAGCTTGCGGCCCGGCGCCATTTTTCGGTTCATCGCACAGCCAGCCAAGGCGGCGTAGCCTCCCCATATTCAAGGGAGGATTCTCATGCGCAGCCTGCTTCTCGCTTTCGTCCCCATAGTCGCCCTCACCGCCACGCCCGCGCTGGCGCAGGCCAATCCGCAAATCGACTATCCCGCCTTCCAGGCGCTCACCGCCAGCGTCGCGCCGACGCGCGCCACCCGCCTGATCGCCTTCGACGCCTTCAAGGCCGAGGCCGCGAAACCCGGCACCCTCCTCCTCGACGCCCGCTCGAAAGACGCCTTCCAGCGCGGCCATATCAAGGGCGCGGTCAACCTGCCGCTCACCGATTTCACCGCCGAGAGTCTCGCCGCGGTGATCGGCGCGAACCCCGGCCGCCCCATCCTCATCTATTGCAACAATAATTTCTCGAACCATCAGAGCCCCGTGCCGCTCAAATCGGCGCCGCTCGCGCTCAATATCCAGACCTTCATCAACCTCGTCGGCTATGGCTATCCGAACGTGCTCGAACTCGCCGACGTCGTCGATTTCAACGATCCGAAGGTCGAGTGGGTGACGGGCTGACCCCGCACCCCCACGCAATTTTCGCACTCCCCCCTTGCCAAGCGCGACATTTTGCATCACTAGGGCGGCCATGCGCGGCAACGCCCTTCTTCTTCTGCGACTTACACGCCCTTGGGCGTGACACTGGCTGCGCGCTAGTCGCGGCCACCCGCTCAAGGGTCCGACCGACAAGCACCGCAACCGACAGCAGAAGAAGTTTTCAGACCATGACCATGCTCCGCGACCCCTCGGTCAAGTACAGCGCCTTCCCGCAGGTTCCGCTCGCGAACCGCGAATGGCCCTCGCGCGTCACCACGAGCGCGCCGATCTGGCTCTCCACCGACATGCGCGACGGCAACCAGTCGCTGATCGACCCGATGGATGCCGAGAAAAAGGCCCGCTTCTTCGACCTGCTCGTCCGCTGCGGGTTCAAGGAGATCGAGGTCGGCTTCCCCAGCGCGGGCGCGACCGAATTCGACTTCATCTCGGGGCTCGTGAAGAACGGCCGCATCCCGGGCGACGTCACGCCGCAAGTCCTGACGCAAAGCCGCGCCGACCTCATCCGCACCAGCTTCGACAGCCTCGAAGGCGCCAAGACCGCGATCGTCCACGTCTATAACGCGGTCAGCCCGGCATGGCGCAAGATCGTCTTCGGCATGGAGATGGACGAGATCAAGGGCATCGCGATCGAGGGCGCAAAGCAGCTCCGCGACAATGCCGCGCGTCTGCCCGGCACCGACTGGCGCTTCGAATATAGCCCCGAAACCTTCTCGACCGCCGAGCTCGATTTCAGCATCGCCTGCTGCGAGGCGGTGATGGACATCCTCCAGCCGACGACCGACAAGCCGATCATCCTCAACCTGCCCGCGACGGTCGAGGCGTCGACGGCGAACATCTACGCCGACCAGATCGAATATTTCTGCAAGAATTTGCCGAACCGCGACCGCGCGATCATCAGTCTGCACACCCACAACGACCGCGGCACCGGCGTCGCGGCGGCCGAGCTCGGCCTGCTCGCGGGCGCCGACCGCGTCGAGGGCTGCCTGTTCGGCAATGGCGAGCGCACCGGCAACACCTGCCTCGTCACCATCGCGCTCAACATGTACACGCAGGGCGTCGACCCGCAGCTCGACTTCTCGAACATCGACGAGGTCATCCAGACGGTCGAATATTGCAACAATTTGCCCGTCCACCCGCGCCACCCCTATGGCGGCGAGCTCGTCTACACCGCCTTTTCGGGCAGCCATCAGGACGCGATCAAAAAGGGCTTCGCCGCGCGCGAGCGCCAGAATGACGAGCGCTGGGAAGTCCCCTACCTGCCCATCGACCCCGCCGACCTCGGCCGCAGCTATGAAGCGGTGATCCGCGTCAACAGCCAGTCGGGCAAGGGCGGCGTCGCCTGGGTGCTTGAACAGGACAAGGGCCTGAAACTGCCCAAGAAGATGCAGGCAAGCTTCAGCCATGTCGTCCAGGCACTCGCCGACGAGACGAGCCGCGAACTCGGCGCCGAGGATATCTGGCACGCGTTCGAGGGCCAGTATCTGGCGACCGAAGCCAAACGCTTCCAGCTCGTCGACTGGTCGGAGACGCACTCGGGCACCGACCGCATCTTCGCCGGCAAGCTCACCATCGACGGCACCCCGCGCAGCGTCAGCGGCCGCGGCAACGGCCTGATGTCGAGCGTCATCGCCGCGCTCAGCGAAAGCGGCGGCCCGGTGATGGACATCGTCGACTATAGCGAGCACGCGATCGGCCAGGGCAGCAACGTGCAGGCCGCCGCCTATGTCGAATGCCGCACCGCCGACGGGAAGAGCCTGTTCGGGTGCGGGCTGGATACGGACGTAGCGACCGCGAGTGTGCGGGCGATTTTGTCGGCGGCGAATGGGGCCAGCTGACGAGCGGCGATTGCGTCCCGCCGCCGATGCGCGGATAATACGTGCCTATGTCACAGTCCGCTGCGATCAAAATCCACGTCCGCCTCTACAGCGGTGACGAGATCGCCATGGGGCCGGGGAAGGCCGACCTGCTCGACGCCATCCGCGCCCATGGCTCGATTTCCGCCGCCGCGCGCGCGCTGGACATGAGCTACCGGCGGGCGTGGCTGCTTGTCGATACGATGAACCGGACGTGGCGCGAACCGCTCGTCGAGACCCTGCCGGGCAACGCCAGCGGCGGCGGCGCGCGCGTGTCGCCATTCGGCGAAACCATCCTCGCCGAATACCGCGCCCTGCAACAGGAACTGGCAGCCGCGTCACAATTGTCGGCCTATGATGTGCTGGCCGATGCCCTGCGCGCCGCACCCAAACCGAGCCAAAAGCCCTGATCTCTCGATAAAACAGGTTTACCCGCCTTACCCGAAGCTGCGCTTGTCCAGCTATATTCCTCTGTATATAGGGCAGCCGGCAACAGAGGAAACTTGGGGGAAATCGATGCGCCTGATATCGCTTATGGCCTTGGCGGCCAGCACCGCCATGCCGGCAACCGCGCTCGCCCGGGAAGCGGACGCGCCCGCCGAAGACAGCCCCTTCACGCTTGGCCAGATCATCGTCACAGCACCCCGCTCAGAGGGAATAGAGATCAGCGGCGAAACGCTGACGGCAGAGGCGATCTACGCCTTCAACCGCCCGACCCTCGACGACGCGGTCGGCATCATGCCGGGCGTCGCGGCATCGAACAGCGGCGGTTCGCGTAACGAGCGCCTGATCTTCGTCCGCGGTTTCGACCGGTTTCAGGTCCCGCTGTCGATCGACGGAATCCGCGTCTATCTGCCCGCCGACAACCGGCTCGACTTCGGCCGCTTCCTGACCCCCGACATTGCGGAGGTTCAGGTCGCAAAGGGCTATGCGTCGGTCCTCGACGGCCCCGGCGCCATGGGCGGCGCGATCAATCTGGTGACCAGCAAACCGACCCGCGCGATCGAGGGCGAGGCGCGCGGCACGCTGAACCTCGATTCCAGCGGCGACTATGCCGGCTACACCGTCTACGGCCGCCTCGGCACGTCGCACGAGCGCTGGTATGCTCAGGCATCCTATGCGCGCAATTTTCAGGACCATTGGGACCTCGCCGATGGCTACGCGCCGACGGCCGGCTCGGCGGAGGATGGCGGCGCACGCGATTTTTCGCGCAAGGCGGACTGGCGGATCAACGTAAAGGCCGGTTTCACACCCAACGCCACCGACGAATATTCGATCAGCTATACGCGTCAGGAAGGGTCGAAAAACGCTCCCCTGCACGTCACCGACCCGCTTTCGGCGCAGCGCTTCTGGACCTGGCCCTATTGGAATATCGACAGCATCTACTTCCTGTCGACCACCGCGCTCGGCGACCGCGCGACGCTCAAGACGCGCATCTATCGTAACAGTTTCGACAATTTGCTGCGCTCCTTCAACGACCGGACGCAGACGACGCAGATGCTCGGCCGCGCGTTCAACAGCTATTATGCGGACACCGCATGGGGCGGCTCGGCCGAACTCGGCGTCGACGTCAGCGACGCCGACCGGCTCACCCTCGCCGTGCATTATCGCCGCGACAAGCATGTCGAATGGCAACAAAGCTTTCCCGCCGGAACCACCGAGCCGCGACAGACCAATGTCGAGGATACATACAGCATTGCCGCCGAAAACCGGCTGACCATTACGCCCGCGATCAGCCTGACGGCAGGAGTCAGTTACGACTGGCGCGATCTGAAACGCGCGGAGGAATTCGGGACGCCACCGGGCGGCGGCGCCAGCGCCATTTTCAGCTATCCCCTGCGCAACGCCAATGCGCTCAACGGTCAGGCACAGTTGGTTTGGACGCCCGACGCCGACACTCGCGTCAATCTCAGCGTGTCGTCCCGCACGCGATTTCCAACGATCTTCGAACGTTTCAGCACGCAGTTCGGGACCGCAGCGTCGAACCCCGGGCTAAATTCCGAACGTGCGATCAATTACGAACTCGGCGTCAATCGCCAGTTCGGCAGGGTCAAGCTGGAGGGCGCGCTATTCTATAGCGACATCCGCGACGCGATCGTGTCGGTCCGACCGGCGGGCTTTCCCGCCAACAGCACGCAGCGGCAGAATCTGGGCGACGCGAAATATTACGGCGGCGAAATCGCCCTGACCGCCGCCCTCTCGTCGTCGCTCGAACTCGGCGCAAACTACACCTATATCCATCGCACGTTCGACATCACCGGCGCCGCGCCCGGCACCATCGTTCCGGTCTTCGCCCTCACCGGCGTCCCGCCGCACAAGGGTTTCGCTTATGCCAGTTGGCGCCCCCTGCCCGGCCTCCGGATCCTGCCCAGCGTCGATATCGCCTCCGATCGCAAGACGTCGACCACCGCGGCCACGCCGGTCTATTATGACACTGGCAGCTATGTCGTCGCCAACCTTCGCATCGATTACGAAATCGGCGAGGGAATCGAGATCGGCGTCGCCGCGCGCAACCTGTTCGATGACAATTACGTGCTAACCGACGGATTCCCTGAACCGGGCCGCAGCTTCTTTGTCAGTGGTCGCTTCAAATTCTAGCGACTTTCTTCTTTCCTACATTTCACCTATATGGTTCATTATTTCGGTTTCACCAAACCGAAAGGACGAATCGATGGAAGACTCCACGCACGATCCCCAGAACCACCCTGCCTATATCCCCGCCCCCGGCAGCTATCACTGGACGCCGCGGCTCCAGCGCGAATTTCTGGAGGCGTTCGCCACCAACGGGTCGGTGAAGATTTCGGCGGCGAAGGTCTGCATGTCGCCCGGCGCCGTCTATCAGCTCAAGCAGCGGCCCGAGGGCGCGGCGTTCCGGCTCGGCTGCGCCGCGGCGCTGCTGATCGCGCGCGGGCGGCTCGTCGACGAGCTGCTCGACCGCGCGATCTGGGGGCATGACGAGATGACCACCGTCTATCGCGAGGAGGACCGCAGCCTTTACAAGCGCCGCCGCATCGACAGCCGCCTCGGCCTCGCGATGCTCGCGCGGCTCGACCGCATGGTCGAAACGCAGGCGAAAGCTGGCAAGGAGATGCTGGCGCAGACCATCGCCGGCGACTGGCCGGGTTTCCTCTCGCTCTTCGATGCCGCCCAAGCCGCAAGCGGCAGGGGCGAAGCCGCGCGCACCGTCGCCGCCGACGCCGCATCCGAAGAGACGCCCGAAGGCACCGCCGAAACCGCCCCCGCACCCGCGCCCGAAGGCATGGCCGCCGCGCTCGCGCTCTGGCTCGCCGCCCGCGACAACCGCGCCAACCCGCTCGCGGCCCTCTGGCACGACAGTGGAATCGCGAATGAAGTTTCGCAGTTTTCCGCCGATTTCGACGCCGACCCGGAAAGCGCCGACGAGGAGGGACGGACCGCCGAGCAGGAGGCGGCGACGATGACCGTCTGGCGCAGCCATGCGACCGGAGAGCTGCGCACCAATTTCCCGCCGCCCGACGATTATCTGGGCATCGAGGAAGGCGAATTCGGCGACCAATATTATGCCCGCACGCTCGCCCCCGACGAGGAAGAGGCGTGGGACGCCGCCCGAACCGAAGCCTTCGCGCCGCTGCGCATCGCCGGCGAAGCCGCCCGCCGCGCCTTCTTCGCGCTACCCGACCCCGCCAACGATCCCGCGCCGGAGAGTGGAAAAGCACGGAAATCGGCGAGTGGTTAGATCCTCTCCCCATTCGTCATTCCCGCGAAAGCGGGAACCCAGCGAAACCTTAAGAAACGGCGCGGCAGCGCCGTGCGGCAACCTCGCAACTGGGTTCCCGCTTTCGCGGGAATGACGAGGCAAGAGAAAAGAAGCTAAACCGCCCCCACCCCGACCTGCACCACCCCGCGCAGCCGTTCGGCATCGCGCGACGGCGGCAGGCCGAAGGCGCGGGCATATTCGCGGCTGAACTGCGACGCGCTCTCGTAACCGACCGAATAGGCGGCGCGGCTCGCCTCGCTGCCGCCCGCGAGCAGCCGCCGCGCCGCGTGCAAGCGCAGCGTCTTCTGGAACTGCAGCGGGCTCATCGCGGTCGCTGCCTTGAAATGCCGATGGAAGGAGGCCGTGCTCATCCCCGCAATCTCGGCCAGCGTCGCGGTCGGCAACATCTTGTCGAAATGCTCGTGCATCCACAGGATCGCGCGCCGCACCCGCGACAGCCGGCTGTCCTCCTGCGCAATGGCGCACAGCTGATGCCCCAGCGGCCCCTGCAGCAGGCGATAGAGGATCTCGCGCTCGCGCATCGGCGCCAGCATCGCGACGTCGCCCGGCCGGTCGAGCAGTCCGAGCAGCCCGGCCCAGGCTTCGACCAGTTCCTCGGTCACCGACGCGACGGCAAAGCCCGCGAGGTCGCCCGGCGGCGTGTGGCCGATGCTTGCGGGGCCCATGCTGGCGATCAGGTCGGCCAGCGCGCCGCGGTCGATGCGCAGCGCCGCGGCGACATAGGGTTTGTCGGGGCTCGCCTCGACCACGCGGCCGACTGCGGGCAGGTCGAGCGAGGCGACGAAATAGCTCGACGCATCGTATCGCAGCACCTGGTCGCCGATCACGACCTGCTTCGTCCCTTGCAGGATCAGGCAGGTCACGGGTTCATAGACGGTCGCAACCCCGCTCGTCGGCGCGCATTGCGTCGCGACGACCAGCCGCGGCACCGGCGTCTCATAATAGGGAGAAACCGCGTGGCGCAGCACCTGCGCGCATATCGAGTCGAGCCTGTCTTGCATGGACCCAACATCGGACGCCGCGCGCCCGCGCGCAAGGAGCAGCCGCACGGGCGCCGCCGCTTTGAGAGGATCAGGCAAGCACATGCCATGATCGGGCAGCGAAGCCGCGGGCGCCGCGCCTATCTTGACCGGGTCAGGGCATCCCCCTCCGCCCTGCCCCATCCAAGGAGTTCATCATGACCCGGTTCAATGCCAAATCGACCACCGACGACGTGCTTTCGGGCGTCGACCTGTCGGGCAAGCGCTTCCTCGTCACCGGCGTCTCGGCCGGGCTCGGCGTCGAGACCGCCCGCGCGCTCGCCGCGCATGGCGCCGATGTCGTCGGCGCCGCGCGCGACCTGACCAAGGCCGAAGGCGCCACCGCCGCCGTCCGCGACGCCGCCAAGGCCGGCGGCGGCAGCTTCGAGCTCATCCAGCTCGACCTCGCCTCGCTCGCCAGCGTCCGCGCCGCCGCCGATGCGCTCGTCGCCGACGGCCGCCAGTTCGACGTCGTCATCGCCAATGCCGGCGTGATGGCCGCCCCCTTCGGCAAGACCGAGGACGGGTTCGAGACGCAGTTCGGCACCAATCACCTCGGCCACTTCACCTTCGTCAACCGCATCGCGTCCTTGATCAGCGACGGCGGGCGTTTCGTCAGCCTCGCCTCGTCGGGGCACCGCTTCTCGGACGTCAATCTCGCCGATCCGAACTTCGACAACGGCGATTATGAACCTTGGGCTGCCTATGGCCGTTCGAAGACCGCGAATATCCTCTTCGCCGTCGAATTCGACCGCCGCCACAAGGACCGCGGCGTGCGCGGCATCGCGCTCCACCCGGGCGGCATCCACACCGAGCTTGGCCGTCACCTCGACGACGGCGCGCTCGAAACGCTGCTCGAACAGATCAACGCGACCGCGCGCGCCACGGGCGGCGAGGAATTCGAGTTCAAGTCGATCCCGCAGGGCGCCGCGACCTCGGTCTGGGCCGCCGCGGTCGCCGATCCGGCCGAGGTCGGCGGGCGCTATCTCGAGGATTGCCATGTCGCCGAGCTCGCCAATGACGAAGGGCTGCGCGCAGGCGTGCGCGCCTATGCGATCGACCCCGACAACGCCAAGGCGCTGTGGGCGAAGAGCGAAGAAATGGTCGGCGAGCGCTTCTGACGCCGACGCCGGGGCGGCCCGTTCGCGGGTCGCCCTATTCGGCGTCCCGCTTCGCGCGGCGGCGGCGCCACAGGATCAGCCCGCCGACGCCCAGCCCGAACAGGCCGAACATGCCGGGTTCGGGCACCGGCGTCGCGCCGCCCGAGCTGGTCCCGCCACCGCTCGACGTGCCGCCACCCGTCGAGCTGTCGCCGCCGGTCGATGTGCCGCCCGACGGCGGGGTGACATAACCGCCATTGAAGGTGCCGATATGCATCTCGCCGTCCTGCTTCAGGTTCCCGAACACCGCCGAACCCTGGATATAGTTGCGCGTTTCGGCATCGGCGAGCGGCGCGAGGACCGATCCGCCCCACGCCGTGCTCAGCTTCAGTTCCTCGGCATCGGGGAAGTTCCAGATGACATTTTCGCCGAGGTTGTTGGTGCCGCCGAGGAAATTGTCGTTGAGGGTCACCGACCGGCCGCTGACGTTGACGATCGCAGTGTCGGCGCCGTTCAGGTTGAACTGGATCTCGCCGATCTTGTCGAGGTCGGCGGCGGTGATGTTGAACACCGCGAGCCCCTGCGCATTGGGCTGCGCATTGAACGTCCCGCGGTTGCCCTGCACCGTCAGCTGGCTGTTTGCGGCGAGCGTGCCCATGTCGAACGACAGGCTGCCCATGCTGCTCTTGAGGTCCGATTTCTGCTGTTGCAGGCCGAGACCGAACGCCGGGTTGCTGGCATCGAGGTTCGAGATCACCGTATTCTGGTTGACGTTGGTGTTGCTGATCGACCCGCCGACCTTCACCGTCTGGTTCGGCCCATTGAGGTTGAAGCCGCTCGACACATTGCCGCCGACGACCGCGCCCGACCCGTTGTTCAGATTCTTGTGGCTACCGGTGACGTTGCCGACGACGGTCAGCCCCGGCTGGCCGTTCGGCGAGGTCGTCGCACGGATACCGTAATTCGACGAATTGCCGGTCAGGTTGCCGCCGACAAAGGTGCGCCCCTCGACTTCGGACGAGGATTGCAGGTTGCCGAGCACGACGAGATTCCATTCGCGCAGCGCATCGATGCCGGTGATCGTGCTGCCTTGCGCGAACACGGGCGTCATCACGGTCGCGGCGAGCGCGACGGGGAACAGGATGCGGGTCGAAAAAGCCACTGTCTTGGTATCCATAATCGAAGGGAAGGCGCGCGCGCCCATAGGGCGTTCACCGATGCTCTTACACCGAAGTGCGATAAAGCGTTGTCCCGTAATGAAACAAACGCGCTTCCATACCGCGCAGCCGTGGCAAAAATGCGGCGAGCCCGGCTCAGCCGATCGACAGGAAGGCGGTCACCGTCAACCGCCCCGCGCCGGGGTCCGCCGACAGCCGGCTGTCCGGCGAGATCGCGCCGCTATGAAGGCTCCAGCTGCGATAGAGCAGCGCCCGGTTATAGCGCGCGGGTTCGCTGCGGACGCATTCGAACAGCGGGGTATCGCCGAGCACATATCCGGGCGGCGGCGGCCCGCCGTAACGGATTTCGGTGTCCAGATGGCGAAAGAACAAATCGCGCCGCGCCGCGTCCACCCGCTCGAACCCCGTCGCCCGGTGGCGATAGAAGGCGGTTCCGTCGCCGTCCTCGGGCGACAGATAATGGACGAGCGCGATGCGGTCGGCGGTGAAGGCATCGACATGCGGCAGGCGCTGCGGAATGGAAAGCGCATCGGCGGGGGTCGAGACGATCGAAAAGCTCGCATCGACGACGCTGACCGGGCCGGAGCGACCGAAGGCTTGGGCCGCGACGGCTGCGATCACCGGCAGCTGGTTCGAAAGATAATCGGCGGGCAGTTCGGCGCGAACGCCCGGATAATGGTGGAGCGCAGGGACGAAACCCGCGGCCCCGGCGCTACGCCGCAACGCATCCGGGTCGGGCGCGAAATCGTCGACGATCGCCAGCGGCTGCGCGTCGGCGCCGATGCTTTCGACGCGGAATGCGGTCATGGTGCGCAAGCCGCAGCGCGCGCCAGCAGGAAGTCGCGCTCGCGTTCGTTGCCCGAAAGCGCCGCCGCCGCCTCGAACTGCGCCCGGGCTTCGTCGGTCCGTCCGGCGCGAAACAGGAAATCGCCTCGCGCCGCCGGAAGCGGTGCATAATGGCGCAGCGCCGCCGCATCGGCGATCGCATCGACCAGCCGCAATCCGGCCTCGGGGCCGAACGCCATGCTGTACGCGACCGCGCGATTGAGCTCGACCACCGGCGACGGCATCGCCCGACCCAGCCGGTCGTACAAAGCGGCGATCCGCACCCAGTCGGTTTCCTCGGCCGATCGCGCCCGCGCGTGGCAGGCGGCCAGCGCGGCTTGCAGCGCATAGGGCCCGTCGGCGCCGTCCAGCGCCTCGGCGCGTGCCAGCGCATTCAGCCCGCGGCGGATCAGCAACTGGTCCCAGCGCGCGCGATTTTGCTCGGTCAGCGGCACGAACCGCCCGTCGGGTCCCGCACGCGCCGCCAGCCGCGACGCCTGGATCTCGACGAGCGCAAGCAGTCCCAAAACCTCGGGCTGTTCGGGCATCAGCCCGGCAAGGATGCGCGCCAGCCGCTGTGCCTCGGCGCAAAGCGGCGGACGGACGAGCGACGGTCCGGTCGTCGCGGCATAGCCTTCGTTGAAGATCAGATAGATGACCTCGAGCACCGAGCCGAGCCGCGCGGTGAGTTCGGCCCCGCGCGGCACTTCGAACTGGACGCCGGCCTTGGCGATCGCCTTTTTGGCGCGCGTGATCCGCGCCGCGACCGCAGCGTCGTTCGACAGGAAGGCACGCGCGATTTCCTCGACGGTCAGCCCGCCGACCAGCCGCAGCGTCAGCGCGGCGCGCGCCTCGGGAGAAATCACGGGATGGCAGGCGGCAAAGATCAGCCCGAGCAGTTCGTCGCCCAGCGGATCGTCGATCGCCGCCTCGACGGCTTCCACACGCATATCCGGCTCCTCGTCCAGCTCGCGGGCGATTTCGGCCTGCTTGCGCGTCCGCATCGCTTCATGCCGCGCACCGTCGATCAGCCGCCGTTTCGCCGCGGCGGTCAGCCAGGCGCCCGGCTTGTCGGGCACGCCCGACTTCGGCCATTCGGTGAGCGCGATCAGCAGCGCCTCCTGCGCCAGCTCCTCGGCCCGGTCGACGTCGCGCGTCATCCGCGCGAGCGTGGCGATCAGCCGCGCCCGCTCGATCCGGAACACCGCTTCGATCGCCCGATGGGTCTCGTCTTTCGCCATGCCTGCCTTCTCGGGCAAGGGAGCCGGGGAGGCAAGCATGACGGTAGACATGGCTTATTCGCCGCTCAGCCGCTCGCGCAACTTCTGTTCCTGTTCGGCGAGTTCGGGGGTCAGCGCATCGCCGAAATCCTCCATTTCATAAAAGGGACGAATTTCGAGCTCGCTCGGCCCCGGCATCGGATTGGGGCAGCGCTTGGCCCAGGCGACGGCTTCGTCCATATCCTTGACTTCCCAGACCCAATAGCCCGCGACCAGTTCGCGCGTCTCGGCGAACGGCCCGTCGATCACCGACCGGTTCGGCCCGTCGAACGCGATGCGCTTGCCGTGCGAAGAGGGCTTGAGCCCGTCGCCGTCGACCATCACGCCGGCGTTGACCAGTTCCTCGTTGAACTTGCCCATCGCCTCGAACATCGCGGTCATGTCCTCGGTCGGCGGCAGGCCCTTTTCGCTGTCTTCGGTCGCTTTCACAAAAACCATCACGCGCATTTTCCATCTCCTTTTGATCGGGCCAAACAGCGGCTCGTACCCAGACGACGAACGAGCCGTCGCCAAATCGACACGAGGTACGAAAAAAATTTCAGGCGACCTGTTCCAGCGACTGCGGCGTCGAAAAACGCTGCCGATATTCGTGCGGTGACAGGCCGATCAGGCGGTGGAACAATTTGCGGAAGGCGGCCGCATCCTCATAGCCGACGCTCCATGCGACCTGGTCGACCGTGCGCTTTGTGAATTCCAGCAGCTCGCGCGCCTTGCCGACACGCAGATGCTGGACATATTCGACCGGCGTCATCGCCGTCGCGGCCTTGAAACGCCGCTGGAAGGTGCGCTCCTCCATTCCGGCCTCACCCGCCATTTCGGCGACCGCAACCGGACCCGCGCCCCGCCCCTGCAACCAGTGCTGGACCTTCAATATCGCCTCGTCGCCATGGTTCAGCTTCGGCGCAAAGCTCGCGTAATTCTTCTGCTCGCGCCCCGACGGATCGATCAGCAGGAAGCGCGCGGTCTCCATCATCACCGTCGGGCCTAGCAATCGCTCGACGATGCGCAGCCCCAGGTCGGTCCACGCCATCAGCCCGCCCGCAGTGACGATGTCGCCATCGTCGACCACCATCCGGTCGGCCTCCATCCGCACGTCCGGAAAGCGCGCCCTGAACTCCTCGGCAAAAAACCAGTGCGTCGTCGCCGGCCGCCCCGCGAGCAATCCCGTCGCCGCGAGCGCAAAGGCACCGCCGCAATTCGACGCCAGCACCGCGCCATGCGCATGCCGGTCGAGCAGCCAGCGCGCATAGGGTTCGACCTCGCCGGGTTCGAGCAGCTTGTGCAAGCTCCCCGGCGCGATCAGCACCGCGGGCGAATTGCCCGCCGCTTCACCCGGGTGACTGTCGTACCAGCGGGCAAAGCCGCCACCCTCCTGCAACCGCCAATGGCTGGCCCGGATCGGCTGCCGCCCATGCTCGACCGCAAAGCGCCCCGCGACGTCGAACAGGTCAGTGATCCCGTGCACCATGCCCATCTGGCAGTCGGGATAGGTCATCATCCCGACCTCGATCAGCGGCATATCGGCCGCGTCCGGCACCTTCAGTTTGGGCATTGCGGCTCCCCAATCGCACATATGTCGGAATCGGCCCGCATAATGTCGGGTCCGCCAATCCCGCGCAAGGGCGAGCCCGCCTATTTCCTTTTTCACCGGGACGGACACCCCGCCCTCCACATCGAAAGGAACCATATCATGACCACCATCACCACCAAGGACGGCACCAACATCTTCTTCAAGGATTGGGGCCCGAAGGACGGACAGCCGATCGTCTTCTCGCACGGCTGGCCGCTGTCGGCCGACGCATGGGACGCCCAGATGGTCTTTTTCGCCAACCAGGGCTTCCGCACCATCGCCCACGACCGCCGCAGCCACGGCCGTTCGGACCAAGTCTGGGACAATAATAATATGGACCAATATGCCGACGACCTCGCCGAACTGATCGAACAGCTCGACCTCAAGGACGTCATCCTCGTCGGCCATTCGACCGGCGGCGGCGAAGTCACCCGCTATATCGGCCGCCACGGCACCGCCCGCATCGCCAAGGTCGCGCTGATCGGCGCCGTCCCGCCGCTGATGCTCAAGACCGAAGCCAACCCCGGCGGCCTGCCGCTCGACGTCTTCGACGGCATCCGCAAGGGCACGTTCGACAACCGCCCGCAATTCTTCAAGGATCTCACGCTGCCCTTCTACGGCTATAACCGCGACGGCGCGGTGGTGAGCGAAGCGGTGCGCGACGAATTCGTGCGGCAGGGCATGAACGGCGGCCTCAAGGGCCTGCTCGACAGCATCCGCGCCTTTTCGGAAAGCGACTTCAACGAAGATTTGAAGAAGTTCGACAAGCCGACGCTCGTCCTCCACGGCGACGACGACCAGATCGTACCGATCGGCGCCGCGGCGCTCTCGACCGTGAAGATCGTCAAGCAGGCGGTGCTCAAAGTCTACAAGGGCGGCAGCCACGGCCTCACAGTCACCGAACAGGACCGGTTCAACGCCGATCTTCTCGACTTCATCAACAGCTGATAGGTAAGAGGCGCGGGCCCCCGACCGCGCCTCCTCACCAAGATAAGGAGACGTGTCATGATCCTCGGCCTCACCATTCCGCAGTTCACCGCGCTCCATGTCGCGATCAGCCTGATCGGCATCGGTGCGGGCCTCATCGCCCTTCCCGCCTTCGCCCGCGGCCGCATTCTCCGCCGCACCACCGACATCTTCCTCTGGGCAACGCTCCTGACCAGCCTCACCGGCTTCCTCTTCCCGATCGTCGCCTTCACCCCGGCACTCGGCTTCGGCATCCTCTCGACACTGATCCTCATCGCGACCTTTTCGGCCTGGTATCGCCACAGGCTCGCGGGCCGCGCCGCAACGGTCTATGCCGTGACGGCGACCTTCGCGCTCTACCTCAACATGTTCGTGCTGGTCGTGCAGTCCTTCCTGAAGGTGCCCGCACTCAACGCACTCGCCCCGAACGGCACCGAACCGCCCTTCGCCGCGGCACAGGGCGCCCTCCTCCTCGCGGCGATCCTCTTCGGATATCTCGCGGTCAAGGCGAGCCGCCGTCCGATCGCGGCCTGACCGTCCCCGAAGCGACCCAAGGGCGGCCTCCAAGGCCGCCCTTGTCGCGTCAGAACCACATGGCGTTGAGCATGATCACGATCCCGACTTCGGTAAAATTGCCCAGCCCGTGCGCGACGATCGGTGCGAGCAGGCTCCGCGATCGCTCCATCAGCCAGACATATACGAGGCCCCAGACGAACGCGTAAATCTGCTGCGCCATCGCCTGATAGAAGGGATCGACAGTGAACGACTTCCAGTGTGCCAACCCGAACATCAGCGCGACCAGATAGGCAGCGACGGGCAGGTCGAGCGCCCCGATCCGCAGCCGCCCCGGCACCAGCACGACAAGCATCCCGACAAGCAACCCGCGAAAGATCGTCTCCTCCGCCAGCCCCGTCGTGATCATCCCGAGCAGGAAGCCTGCGGAATCGAGCGGTGCTTTCGAATAGCTCATGTCGGGCGGCGTCTGCATCGCCAACGCGGGCCAATAATCGGCGACCAGCATCACCAGCCCCATGCCGACACCGATCAGCGCCGCGACCCCGGCATAGCTCGCACCCGGCGGCCAACGCAGATGCGGATCGGCAGCGGGCAGCAATCGGCGCATGACGAGGATCGCGGCGAGTCCAAGCAGCGCCTGAAAGGCAATCGCTAGAAGGAGGAAGACCGACACATGGCCATCCCAGAGCGGCAGCCCCGCACGATAGATTTCGCGCGCGGGAATACGGCCGAGTTCGAGGAGGACCTGCATCAGCACCGCGGCCAGCACGATCGGCCACAGGCGGAAGCGGAAACCGGAAAGCGCCACAAACGGGCGCAGCGAAGTGGGGGAGAGACTTGTCATGCACCGCATCTAGGCGCGAAGCGTCCCCCACTTCTTGAACGGATGTGATGTGCGGGGCGAGGTTCGAGCATTGCTGCCGCGCTTTTTTGTCGTCACCCCGGACTTGATCCGGGGCCTGCCTGTCTTGAAGGAAAAGGCGGGTCCCGGGTCAAGCCCGGGATGACGGAGAGAGGGATGCCGCCGATAGAGATTTGCCCCCCGGCGAAGCAGACCTCCGCTAGACCATCCCCGTCCGCCATCGCCGCGGCGACATCCCGGTGAGCTTCGTCACCGCGCGCGTCATATGCGCCTGATCGGCGTAGCCCGCCTCGACCGCAACCCCGGCGAGACAATCATCGCCCGCGACGATCATCCGCCAGGCGCGCTTCGCCCGGCAATCGGCACGATAGGCGGCAGGCGACACGCCATAGAGCTTCTCGAAGCTGCGCGAGACATGTTCGCGCGACTGCCCGTGCGCCGCAGCCCATTCGCCGATCCGTGGCGATTCTGCCGTGCGCAGCGCCGCCGACAACCGGTCGGGCAGATCGTCGTCTTCCGCGGCCAAGGCCGGAGCGAGGCAGTCGAGCAGCGCGGCAACCGCCTCGACCGCATCGCATTCGGCCAGCCGGACGATATGATCGGGATCGGCGACCTGCGCGCGCGCCGGCCAATCGCGCCCGTCGAACGGCAACGGCAGGTCGAGCACGACCGTCCGCTTTGCCGAAATGCGATCGCGGTGCGCCGAAAACGGACCATGAAGCAATATTTCGCCTTCGTATGCCGCGATGCGCCCGGCATCACCCGCTTCCTCATAGGCGCCCGCCAGTACGAGCGTGGCATAGGGTTCGCGATGATGGTGGCGCGCGATATCGGTCGCGGCGGGCAACAGGCTCGGCCGGAGCAACTGCATCGCCGCATCCTGTCGGGCCCGGCAACGGACCGCAACCGCCACCGGACGAACATCGGCTGCGCGTCGATGGACAACCGCAGCGCACGCCGACTAGAACGGCTCCCCGGCCGGATGCCATCGGCGCGGCGTTTTGAGGAGCGAAATCCATGCATCCCCCCTTTGCCCTTCGCGCTATCGACCATGTGGTGCTTCGGGTCGTCGATATCGATCGCATGGCCGGCTTTTACCGCGATGTCCTCGGCTGCACCGACGAGCGCACCCAATCGGAAATCGGCCTCTATCAATTGCGTGCCGGAAGCTCGCTGATCGACCTCGTCACCATCGACGGCAAACTCGGCGCGATGGGCGGTGCGGCGCCGGGAGCCGAAGGCCGCAATGTCGACCATTTCGCAATTGCCGTTGCGCCGTTCGACGAGGATGCCATTCGCGTCCACCTCGACCGCCACGGCGTCGCCGTCGAACAGGCCGGCCCGCGCTACGGCGCCGAGGGCGAGGGACCGTCGATCTATATCAGCGACCCCGAAGGCAATATCGTCGAACTCAAAGGCCCCGCGTTCGACTAGGGTCCTGACCCAAGCATCTTGCGCTACCTTCCGTTTACGTTAAGGTCAGTTTCAAACCGCAACCGGAGAGACTGATTCATGGCCCTTCCCCCGATTTTCGACCGCCTGCGCCTGCCCGTCATCGGTTCGCCGCTCTTCATCGTGTCGGGCCCCGAACTCGTCATCGCGCAGTGCAAGGCCGGCGTCGTCGGCAGCTTCCCCGCATTGAACGCGCGCCCGCAATCCTTGCTCGACGAATGGCTGCACCAGATCACCGAAGAGCTCGCCGCATGGGACCGCGATAATCCCGATCGCCTGTCGGCGCCTTATGCCGTCAACCAGATCGTCCATAAATCGAACGACCGGCTCGAACAGGATATCGCGACCTGTGCCAAGTGGAAGGTGCCGATTACGATCACCTCATTAGGCGCGCGCGAGGAACTCAATCAGGCCGTCCACAGCTGGGGCGGCATCACGCTCCACGACGTCATCGACGACCGCTTCGCGCGGAAGGCGGTCGAAAAGGGTGCCGACGGTCTGATCCCCGTCGCGGCGGGCGCCGGCGGGCACGCCGGCCGGCAATCGCCTTTCGCACTGGTGCAGGAAATCCGCGAATGGTTCGACGGCCCCGTCGCGCTGTCGGGCGCGATCGGCCACGGCCGCTCGATCCTTGCCGCGCAGGCGTGCGGCGCCGACCTCGCCTATATCGGCAGCGCCTTCATCGCGACCACCGAAGCCAATGCCGATCAGGGATACAAGGACGGTATCGTAGAGGGCCGCGCCGCCGACATCGTCTATTCGAACCTGTTTACCGGTGTGCACGGCAATTACCTCCGCCAGTCGATCGTCTCGGCGGGCATGGATCCCGACAACCTGCCCGAAGGCGATCTCAAGACGATGAACTTCGGTTCGGGCGGCAACACCAAGGCGAAGGCGTGGAAGGACATCTGGGGCTCGGGTCAGGGTATCGGCCCGGTCACCGCCGTCCGCCCCGTCGCCGACTTCGTCGCCGAACTCGAGGAACAATATCTCGCCGCGCGCCGCGAACTGGAGGCGAAGGTCAGACTCTGACCTCTGCGCCGAACAGCTTGTCGATCGCTTCGTCCAGATAGGGGCGATCGGCGAACAGCCGCATCGGATCGCGGCGGTTGAGCCAGAAGCCGCAGCCGTGCCGGTCGGTCAGCGCCCGCCGCGTCGTATCCTGCAACAACCGCAGCCGCATGACCGCGGTGCGCCGCGCCGTGCGCAGGTCGGCGGGGGCGTGCAGGACGAAATGCGCGCGAACCTTCTCGACCCGCGCCGCGACGACCTCGCTATAGCCGTGATGCGGCCCGCGATGCAGCGCATAGCCCGATCGCAGCGCCGCCGCTTCGCACGCCGGCAGCATCAGCCCGTTCCGCGCGAATTGCTGGAGCGCGAAACCTTCGGCCTGCAGATGATCGAACAGCTCCGCCATTTGCGGACGTCGCAGCAGCGCGACCGGTATCAGATGGTGGCGCTGGAAACCGGTTTGCGGCGGTGGCGCTCCATTCCAGCCCCCGCCCGGCATCAGCTACGGCCGAATTCGACAATCACGGTCGATCGCCGGCCCGCATTCTCCGGTGGGGGCAATATCTCGATCCACTCGCCCGCCTCGATGCCGCGCATCGTCCGTGGATATTGGACGGGTCCGTTGAGCATCATGTCGAGCGCGAGCCGCGACAGCCGCTTGACCATTTCGGCGACCGTCCAGCCGCCCGGTATGCGTGCTTCCAGCTCCTGTCCGGCAAACAGCGCAAGCCCGCGAGTGCCGATGCTCGCGCCGTCTCCGACGTCGTGCCGCCGGAACGCGACAAGATGCAGTATCGGCGGCATCCCGCTCGCCAGCATTTCGGCGATCGATGCACGGAATTGCGGTGCATCGGACCACAGTCGCGCCGGCGACCAGAAGATATGGCTGGCCTCGAACAGGTCGATCAGCAGCACCATCATCTTGAAAAATTCGCGCATCCGTGTCGGCTGCTCGGTCGATGTCTCCGGAGCCCCGGGCTCGCGTTCCGGGACAAAGAGCCAACACGACCCGTTCTCACCCCATTTTTGCGGAAGGCTCGCCGCCAGCAGGCTCGTCGACGGATGCCCGGGATCGGCGAAGTCGAGCGCAGCTTCCGCGGCGGGGCCGGCGAGAACCGACAACGCCCCGAAACGCAGGCGAAAACGCGGCACCGCGATCCGCTCGGCGATATCGCCGCCTTCCTGGACGATTCGTTCGGGCTTCAACCCCATGCGGCGCAGCGAAGCTTCGACCGTCTCTCCCGATCTATCCTGTTTCACCGCGCCGACGATCAGGGCGAAGGGTTCCGGTGGAACCGGCAGGATCAGAGCGTCGCTATTGCCGACATCCATCGTGTTGCGCGGCCTTTTCTGGGTCGCCCTTGCATTGCAAGACTTGCCGCGATGTTCAAACGCTTATTCGGACATGTCGCGAAGTTAACCTCGGCAATCCCGGTCAGATCGCGACCTGGCTCCCCAGTTCGACGACGCGGTTGGTCGGCAGGCGGAAATATTCCATCGCGCTTTCCGAATTGCGGAGCATCCAGGCGAACAATTTTTCGCGCCAGATCGGCATCCCGGGCTTGCTCGCGGCGATCAGCGTCTGGCGCGACAGGAAGAAACTCGTCTCGAGCATTTTGAACTCGCCGCCGCAGCTCGTGACGCGCTTCAGCGCGTCGGGCACGTCGATCGGCTGCATGAAGCCGTAATTCAGGATCAGCCGGTGGAACCCCTGCCCCAGATCGTCGAGCGCGCAGTGATTTTCCGCGCGGACATAGGGCACGTCGGCAATCTTGATCGTCAGCAGGATGATCCGCTGGTGCAGCACCTTGTTGTGCTTGAGGTTGTGCAGCAGCGCGTGCGGCACGCCGTCGCTGCTCGACGTCATGAACACCGCGGTCCCCGGCACGCGCGTCGCGCTGTTCGCCGCCGACTTGACGAAGACCGGGATCGGCATCGCGCCCTCGGCCATTTCCTGCTGCATCAGCTTGCGCCCGCGCGACCAGGTGGTCAGCAGCGTGAAGATGGTGAGGCCGATCGCCAGTGGGACCCAGCCGCCATCGGGCACCTTGATCAGGTTCGCGCCGAAATAGGCAATGTCGACGACGAAAAACACCGCCAGGACCGGCAGCGCCTTCCACGCCGGCCATTTCCACAAGGTGAAGAGCACGACCGACAGCAGGCAGGTGTCGATGAACATCGCCCCCGTCACCGCGATGCCATAGGCGGCGGCAAGATTGCTCGACGACCCGAAGAAGAGGACGAGGATGATCACCATCACCATCAGTCCCCAATTGACCATCGGGATATAGATCTGCCCCTGCGCCGACGCGCTGGTGTGTTCGACGCGCAGGCGCGGCATGAAGCCCAATTGGATCGCCTGCTGCGTCAGCGAGAAGGCGCCCGAAATCACCGCCTGGCTCGCGATGATCGTCGCAAGGATGGCGAGGATCACGACCGGCACCTGCCAGGCTTCGGGCATCATCTGGAAGAACGGATCGGCGATCAGGTCGCTGCGCGGCCCCATGTCAGCTTCGAGCACCATTGCGCCCTGCCCCATATAGTTGAGCATCAATGCCGGCAGCACGAAGGTCAGCCAGCTGAGCCCGATCGGGCCGCGCCCGAAATGCCCCATGTCGGCATAAAGCGCCTCGGCCCCTGTCACCGCGAGCACGACGGCCCCCAGCGCGATGAAGGCTGTAAACCCGTCGACGTAAAAGAAGCGCAGCGCGTTCACCGGGTTCAGCGTTTCGAGGATGATCCCCGGATGATCGACGATATGGATCAGGCCGAGCACCGCAAGCATCGTGAAATAGGCGAGCATGATCGGCCCGAACAACATCCCGACCTTCGCCGTCCCGCGCGACTGGATTGCGAACAGCCCGATCAGGATCGCGAGCGCGATCGGCACGATATAGGGCTCGAAGCCCTTGTTGACGTAGCTCAGTCCCTCGGTCGCCGAGAGCACCGACATCGCCGGGGTGATCATGCTGTCGCCATAGAAGAGCGCGGTCGCGAACACGCCGAGCAGCACGATCGGCCAAGTCCAGCGCTTGCCCTCCGACGACCGGCTGATCAGCGCGAGCAGCGCGAGGCTGCCGCCCTCGCCCTTGTTGTCGGCCTTCATGATCGTCAGCACATATTTGAAGGTGACGACCAGCATCATCGACCAGAAGACGAGGCTCAGCACGCCATAGATATGCAGCCGGTCGGCCTCGATCGGGTGATGCCCGGCAAAGGTTTCGCGAAACGCATAGAGCGGGCTGGTACCGATGTCGCCGAAGACGACGCCGACGGCGCCGACAGCAAGCTTCAGCCTGCTATCGCCATGATGTCCATGCCCTATATGGGCCGTATCGGCGGTGGCCGGAACGGCGCTCGATGCGCCTTCGGCCGCCTGTTGCGACTCAGCAGTCATCGCGCGCCTTTAGACGAGCCGGAGCCTTTGGAATAGGTTTCAATTCGGGACGTCCCCGGCCGGTGCATCGGCCGGGGCCTCCAGGGGAAGCTGCGGCCCCAGCGCCTGCCGCAATTGCCCGAGCCGCATCTCGAGGTCGCGCCGCCAGGGCGCATCGGCAGGGCTGCGCGCCAGCAGCTGGCTCCACACCGCCTCGGCGCCTTTGAGGTCGCCGCCCTGCGCGAGCGCAAGACCCGCGAAGAACGGCGGCGCCGGATGCGTCGGGTCGCGCTTCGCCGCCTCGTCGAACGCCAGCGCCGCCGCGGGCGACATCATCCCGCCGCTGTGCGCGGCAAGCGCATTGCCCAGCCCGACCCACAGGTCGACATTGTCGGGATATTTTTCGAGGCCCTTTTCAAGGGTTTTGGCCGCAAGCTCGGTCTTGCCCGTCCGCGCGAAACCGTCGGACATGCCCAGCCACTGCGCGGCGGGACCGAAACGTTCGGACATGCCCTGCCGCTGGTCGGTGATCGCCTCGCCGAACCCTTCGGGCTCGTCGGGTACCGCCACCGGCTTGCCGGGCAGCGATGGGCTGCCCTGCAACGCATAGCCCGCCAGCCCCAGCATGATCGCCGCCCCCGCCAGCGGCCGCGCCGCGGCGGGCAGTTTGCCCAGCCAGAAAATACCGCCGATCGTCACTGCGGCTGCCAGCAATATCCATATCCAGATCATGCCGCATCCTCGCCGTCGTTCTCGTTCCCGCGAAACCGCCCGAACGCCAGCCAGCCGCCGAGCGCGAGGAACAGCAACGGCCCCAGCCACAGGAAGGCCGTCGCCATGTCGAACGGCGGATCGTAACTCACCCAATTGCCATAGCGCGCGACGAGCCATGCCTTGATTTCGGCCGGGCTCTCGCCCTCGGCGATCTTGCTGCGCACCTCGTGGCGCATATCGCCCGCCAGCGGCGCATCCGAATCGGCGATCGACTGGCCCTGACAGACGAGACAGCGCAGTTCTTCCATCAGCGCCTTGGCGCGCGCTTCCTGCGCGGGGTCCTTCAGCTGCTGATAGGCATAGGGCGCCGGCGGCAACCGGTCCTGCGCGGCCAGCGGCAACGCAAGCGCCCCCAGCAGGCAGAGGAAGACAAGCCGCAGCGTCATTTCATCGCCTCGAGCTTCGCGACGATCTCGGGCACCTGATCGGCGAGGATGACGCCCTGGATCTGTTCGCGGATGATCCCCTTGCCGTCGATCAGGAAAGTTTCGGGCACGCCCGACGATCCCAGCGCGATCTGCACGCTCGACTGCATGTCCGCCCCGATACGGTCGAACGGATTGCCATATTCCTTCAGGAACATCGCGACGTCCTCGGGCCGGTCGCGGATCGCGATGCCGTCGATCGGCACGCCGGCCGCCTTCAGCGCCTCGAGTTGCGGCGCCTCGGCGCGGCACGGGATGCACCAGCTCGCGAACACATTGACGAGCCGCGGCCGCCCGTCGGCGAGCTGGCTGCTTTTCAGCCCCGCGACACCCGCGGTCGCGGGCGGCAGGTCGAACAGCGGCATCGGCTTGTCGATCCACTGCGACTGGATCAGCGTCTCGCCCGGCGTCACCAGCCGATAGACGAAGGCGCCGAACAGCAATCCCATGATCGCCAGCGGCACGAACAGGACCCAGCGGTTCCTCATGCGAAACGTTCCTCTGCCTTACGCGCACGGCGCGCGCGCCAGATCGCCAGCAATTGCGCGCGGCCCAGCATCGACAGCGCCGCACCGATCGCGATCAGCGCGCCGCCGAGCCATATCCACCACACCAGCGGTTTCCACCACAGGCGGATCTGGTAACGGTCGGCACGGCCGTCGTCGCTCGTCACCGGTTGCCCCAGCACCGCATAAAGCTGTCCGCCCGGCCGCGTCAGCAACGCCGCCTCGTTGGTCTCGGTCGGCGCAGTGCCCATCAGGCCGGGGAATGTCCGCGCCTCGGGCTTCATCGTAAAGCTGCTCCCCGACGATGTGGTCGCCACCAGCGTGCCTTCGATCGCCGTATAATTCGGCCCCGCGATCGGTTTGACGCCAGCGAATTTGACGGCGAAATCGCCGATCTTGATCACCTCACCCGGTGCCGCGGCGACCAGTCGCTCCTTGATGAAGGCGCTTTCGGCGCCCATGCCGGCGAGGCACACCGCGACGCCGAAATGCGCGATCACCATACCCCATGTCGGCAGCGGCGTGCGGCGCAGGTTTCGCCCCCACAGCGGCGCAAGGCTCGCCACCGCGACGATGCCCGCGACGGTCATGCCGAGCAGCGGCAATATGCCGACCTTGCCGCCGAACAGGATCAACGCGAACAGCACCGCCGTCCCGGCGAAGATCGCGAGCGGCAGCCGCGACCAGAGTTTCTTGCCGTCGTCCTTGCGCCAGCTCAGCAGCGGCCCCGCGACCATGACGAGGCACAGGATCAGCGCGAGCGGCCCCGCGACCTTGTTATAATAGGGCGGCCCGACCGAAATCTTCTCGCCCATCGCCTCGGCGACGATCGGGTAGAGCGTGCCGAGCAGCACGAGCGCGAGGATCGTCGTCAGCAGCAGGTTGTTGATGACCAGCGACCCCTCGCGGCTCAGCAGCGCGAATTTCTTGCCCTCGGCGACCGAGCCCGCGCGCAGCGCGAACAAGGTCAGCGCCCCGCCGATATAGATCGCCATCAGCGCGAGCAGGAAGGTCCCGCGCTCGGGATCGACGGCGAAGCTGTGAACGCTGGTGAGCAGCCCCGACCGGACGATGAAGGTGCCGACCATCGACATCGAGAAGCCGATCACCGCGAGCATCACCGTCCAGGCGCGCAGGGCATTGCGCGTCGCCGTCACCGCGACCGAATGGAGCAGCGCCGCACCCGCGAGCCACGGGACCAGCGAAACATTCTCGACCGGGTCCCAGAACCACCAGCCCCCCCAGCCGAGCTCATAATAGGCCCAATAGCTACCCGCGGTGATGCCGAGCGTCAGGAAAATCCAGCTCCCGAGCACCCACGGCCGCATCGCGCGGGCAAAGGCGGGGCCGATCTCGCGCGTGATCAGCGCGCCGACGGCAAAGCTGAACGCGACCGACAGCCCGACATAGCCGACGTAAAGCGTCGGCGGATGGAAGGCGAGACCGATATCCTGCAACAGCGGATTGAGCCCCTGCCCGTCAGGCGGTGCGACCGGCAGCCGCTTGAACGGGTTCGACGAAAAGAGCAGGAAGGCAAAGAAGCCAAGGCTCAGCGCCGCCTGCGCGGCCAAGGTCGCGATCAGCGTATCCTCGCGCAGCCGTTTCTCGAAGATCGCGATCAAGCCGCCCGACAGCGACAGGATCATCAGCCACAACAGCATCGATCCTTCGTGGTTTCCCCACGTCCCGGCGACCTTGAAGATCATCGGTTTCAGGCTGTTGCTGTTGCGCGCGACCAGTTCGACCGACATGTCCGACCGCACGAACAGCGCGATCAACAAGGCGAAGGCGACCGCGGTCAGCACGCCCTGCGCGACGCTCGCCGGCCGCACGAGCGCCGCCAGATCCTTGGGTCCGCCGCGCAGGAACAGCGTCCCCGCAACCAGCGAAAGGCACGCAAGCGCCGCCGCGATCCACAGCAGGGCCAGACCGAGTTCGGCGATCACGACCCAACCTCCGTCACCCCGGCGAAGGCCGGGGTCTCGCCCTTGGCGTTTATATGCGCCGTTGAGATCCCGGCCTTCGCCGGGATGACGATCGAATGAACGTCGCTCATACCCCCGCCGGCGCCTTCATATCCTTGGGCATGTCGCCCATCTGCGGCGGCATATAGCGTTCGTCATGCTTGGCGAGGATGCGGTCGGCGACGAAGGTCCCGTCGGCGCGCATCCGGCCGTCGGCCACCATGCCGCTTTCCTCGCCGAACAGGTCGGGCGCGATGCCCTTATATTCGACCGGCACCGACGCCTTGCCGTCGGTCGCGACGAAACGGATCGTCAGGCCATCGGCCTGCCGCTCGATGCTGCCCTTGGCGACCATGCCGCCCAGCCGCATCGCCTCACCCACCGCGGCCTTGCCACCCTCGATCTCGACCGGTGTACGGAAATAGGCCGCCTCGTCGCGCAGCGCGCTCGCTGCCAGCACGCCCGCGCCGGCAACGCCGCCCAGCGCGACCAGCGCCAGGATCAGCCGTTGATGCTTGGCCTTCACTTACGATCCTTTCGCAGCGCGTCGCTGCGCTTTTCGGCCTTTTTCATCGCGCGCCAGCTCGCCCACAGCACCGCGCCGGTCAGCACGGCCGTCAGTCCATAGGCCGCGGCAACGAACGCCCACTGGCCGCCCCCGCTGATCACCCCCGTCACGCGTCAGTCCTCCTCGTCGGCCAATCGCCGCAATCGCGCCGCGACCCGATTGTCGGCGATGATCCGCCGCATCCGCATCAGCACGATAGCCCCGAATAGCAACGAAAAGCCGACAACGGTCAAGCCCAACGGCCACAGTAGCGCCCCGTCGATGCTCGACCCGCGCAGCGTGATGCTCGGTCCCTGATGCAGGCTGTTCCACCACACGACGCTGCGGTTGATGATCGGGATATTGATCGCGCCGACCAGTGCATAGATCGCAGCGCCGCGCGACAGCGACCCGCCCTGCCTTTGCCCGTCGTCGCCGCTCGTCAACGCGATGAAGCCCGCGTAGAGGAACAGCAGGACGAGCATCGAGGTCATCCGGCCGTCCCATTCCCACCAGGTTCCCCAGGTCGGGCGCCCCCAGATCGATCCGGTCGCAAGGCAGAGCGCAGTAAACAGCATCCCCGGCACCGCGATCGCGCGCGCCGCGATGCCCGACAGCGGATGGCGCCAGACGAGCTGGATAAGGCCCGCGATCGCGAGCGAGGTCCAGCCGCCCATGCCGAGCCAGGCCGACGGGACGTGAACGTACAGGATTCGCGCAGTTTCGCCCTGCTTGTAATCGCCGGGAACCATCGTCAATCCAGCGAAAGCGCCCGCGAGCACGAGCAACAGCCCGACGCCGAGCAACCACGGCGTCAGCGGCTTGGCGATCGCAAGAAAGCGCGTGGGATTGGCGTAGGCGTGCATCGCGCGCCGAGCCTTAAGCCAGCACGCGGCGGCGGTCCAGCCAATTGCACCCGCCACCCGCAACTTTGGTATCGATACCGTACAAATTTGGAAATTAAATTACTTAGTAATGCAATCAATAGCGTCATAATTGCAACAATCTGCAAAAAAAGGAAATAATCTGTGCGAATTGCGCTGGCATCGCGGCCATCCGCGTGGAAGCCTCGCTTCGTCAACAACAAGGACAGGGGCCGCCATATGTATAAACCCGCTCAAATCTCCTCGCTCGCTCTCGCCGTCGCGCTCGTCGCCGGTGGCTGGAGCGTCCCGACCTTTGCGCAGGAAGGGGCGGCCGAAGCCTCCGACGGCGCGACGATCATCGTCACCGGCACGCGCCGTACCGACCGGACCGTCGCCGACAGCACCGTACCGATCGACGTGATCTCCAGTGAATCGTTGCAGAATAGCGGCACGACCGAAACCAACCGCCTGCTCAACAATCTCGTCCCCTCGTTCAACTTCCCGCAGCCGTCGCTGACCGACGGCACCGACTCGCTGCGCCCGGCAACGCTGCGCGGCCTCGCCCCCGATCAGGTGCTGGTGCTCGTCAACGGCAAGCGCCGCCACCTTTCCTCGCTGCTCAACCTGAATGGCTCGATCGGCCGCGGATCGGCGGGCGTCGACATGAACGCCATCCCGCCGCTTGCCATCGAACGGATCGAAGTGCTGCGCGACGGCGCGGCGTCGCAATATGGCTCGGACGCCATTGCCGGCGTCATCAATATCCAGCTCAAGAAACGCGAAGGCGGCCGGGCGCAGATCAGCTTCGGCAAATATATTACGATGATGGAAGATGTCTCAGAGGTCGCCAGCGTCGCACCGACGACCGCGGCCGGCGTCGACCCGGCCATCACCTTCACCGGCAAGGACCGCAAGCGCCGCGACGGCGACACCTATACGTTTGCGACCAATGTCGGCCTGCCGATCGGCGAGGGCGGTTATTTCAATTTCACCGCCGAATATAAGGATCGCTCGCCGTCCAATCGCTCGGGGGCCGACATCCGCCGCCAGTATGCCGGGATCGGCGACCCGCGCGAGACGAGCTTCAACCGCTACTCGCACCGCTTCGGCGATGGCGAATCAAAGGATCTCAACTTCTTCTTCAACGGCGGGATGGACGTCGGCACCGACTGGGAACTCTACAGTTTCGGCAGCTATGGCATCCGCGACGCCAACGGCGCGGGCTTCTATCGCCGCGCACTCGATCCCCGCAACGCCGACTGGGCGAATGGCGGCCAGCCCTTCTACCCCGACGGTTTCCTGCCGCTGATCACGAGCCGGATCGAGGATATTGCGATCGCCGGCGGCATTCGCGGCGAAACCGGCGGGTGGAACCTCGACCTTTCGGTCAACTATGGTTCCAACCGCCTCGACTATGGGGTCGAGAATACGTTCAACACCTCGCTCGGCGGGCTTGCCAGTCCGCGCAGGTTCGACGCGGGCGGACTGCGTTCGGGTCAAACCTCGGTAAACTTCGACGCGACGCACGGGATCGACCTCGGCATCGGCGACACGACGCTCGCGCTCGGCGGCGAATGGCGGAACGAAAATTACCGGATCGTCCCCGGTCAGCTGGAAAGCTATGTCGCCGGCCCGTTCACCTTCACCAATGGCGCCGCCCCGGGGGCGCAGGTCTTCCCTGGCTTTTCGCCGACAACCGCGGTCGACAAGTCGCGCGACAGTTTCGCCGGCTATGTCGAACTCGACGCCGATATCAGCGAGATATTCAACATCCAGGCCGCGGGCCGCTACGAACATTTTTCGGACTTCGGCGATACGGTAAACGGCAAGATCGCGGCGCGCATCGAGCCCGTCGAAGGCATCGCGCTACGCGGGTCGATATCGACCGGCTTCCGGGCTCCCGGCATGGCGCAGCAATATTTTTCGACCACCTCGACCAACAATGTGAACGGCACACTGATCGAAATCGGCACCTTCCCCGTCGGATCGCCGATTGCCGTAGCGCTTGGCGCCGAACCGCTGGAACCTGAAAAGTCGGTCAATTTCGGCGGCGGCGTGGCGTTCAACCTGGTGCCGGGGCTCAGCCTGACGGTCGACTACTACCGTATCAAGATCAAGGACCGCATCACGCTGACCGAAAATCTTCAGGGCGCCGACGTGGTTGCGATCCTGCAGGCGGCGGGCGTACCGGGCACCTCGGCCCGCTTCTTCATCAACGGCATCGACACGCGAACGCAGGGGCTCGACATCGTCGGCAGCTACCGCCTGCCCGACTTCGGGGTCGGCAAGGTGACGCTGACCGCCGGCTACAATCTCAACGACACGAAGATCACCGACCGCCGGACGTTCAGCGGTTTCACCGCGCAGCGCCTGTTCGCACGCCCCGAAAGCTTCCGCCTGACCGATGGTCAGCCGTCGAACAAGCTCAACGTCGCGCTCGACTGGGAATCGGGACCGGCGGGGCTGACGCTGCGGGCGAACCGCTATGGCAAGGTGTTCCTGCCGGGCCCCAGCCTCGACATCACCGTGCCCAAGGGCGCGGCGCCGGGAGACGTCACGCTCACCCCCAAATGGGTCGTCGATCTGGAATTGCGTTTCCGTCCGGTCGAACCGGTGCAGCTGGCTATCGGCGCGAACAACCTGCTCGACGAATATCCCGATCGCCTGCCGTTCGGCACGGTGGACGGCTTCAACTTCGGGCTGAACAACAGCTTCCTGCCCTATTCGTCGCAGTCGCCGTTCGGCTTCAGCGGCCGATTCGTCTATGGACGCCTGTCGGTCGACTTCTGACCGGCCGCCATGGGTGAACGGACAAGGCCGGGGGCCAGGGTCAGGACGCTAGGCTTCCGGCCTCGTCCAGATCCAGCTGCCGGTGACGACCGCGGCGATCACCGGGAGCATCACCCACGGCCAGGGCGAAAAGATCGCCGCCAGCACGATGCTGAGCGCAAAGGCGGCGGTCGCGGCGATCTTGCCCTTGCGGCTGATCGCGCCCTTCTCGCGCCACGCGACGATATGATGCCCGAAATGGGGGTGGGTGAGCAGCCAGGTCTCGAGCCGCGGCGACGATCGCGCAAAGCAGAAGGCGGCAAGGATGACGAACGGCACCGTCGGCAGCAACGGCAGGAAAGCGCCGATCGCGCCGAGTCCCAGCGAAGCCCAGCCTGCGACCAGATAAAAATGCCGTTTCATCGATGGCTGGCTTAGCGGAATTCGCATCCCGCGCCAGCCCTCGAAGATATCAGCCGCGCCCGATCAGCTTCTGCGCCATCCGGTCGGCGACGACCGACGCGGGCGTGCCGCTCGCTTTGCTCTCGGCCCAGATTTCGGCAAGGCGGCCGGGAATCTGGCGAATGCGGCTTTCGACTTCCTCGCGGCTGCTCTGCCCGAGATATTCGAGCGCGACGTTGATGATACCGCCCGCGTTGATCACATAATCGGGGGCATAGACGATACCGCGATCATGGACGCGCTGGCCGTCGGCCGCGGTCGCGAGCTGGTTGTTCGCGCCGCCGGCGACGATCGGGACGTTGAGCCTGGCGATGCTCTCTTCGGTCAGGATCGCGCCGAGCGCATTGGGGCTCAGCACATCGGCCTCGATCTCCATGATCGCCGCCGAATCGGCGAGCTCGGCACCCAGTTCGTCGGCGAGCGCCTTCGCGCGCGTCAGATTGACGTCGGCGAGCGTCAGGATCGCGCCATCGGCGGCCAAACGCCGCGCGACGCCGCCGCCGACGCTGCCCACGCCCTGGATCGCGACGCGCACGCCTTTTGCGCTATCGGTGCCGAGTCCCTGCCTGATAGCGGCGAGGATGCCCAGATAGACGCCGAGCGCGGTCTGCGGGCCCGGATCGCCGCCGACCTCGTCGCCCGCGACGGGCAAGCCGCTGACATGTTTGGTCTGGTGCGAAATCGCGACGATGTCGGCGACCGACATGCCGACATCTTCGGCGGTCACATAGGCACCACCCAGCGAATCGACCGCACGGCCGAATGCCGCGAGCAATTCGGGGGTCTTGACGCCATTCTCGTCGGCGAGGATCACGCCCTTGGCGCCGCCCATCGGCAGGCCCGCCATCGCATTTTTGTAGCTCATGCCGCGCGACAGGCGCAGCGCGTCGGTGATCGCCGCGGCGCGCTGCGGATAATGCCAATAGCGGACGCCGCCCGCGCCGGGGCCGAGGTGCGTCGAGTGGACGGCAATGACCGCCGTCAGCCCGCTCTTCCGGTCGCGGAACATGTGGACATGCTCATGATCGTCGAAATCGGCGAAATCCCAGACAGCGGACATATTTCATCCTCACGTTAAAAAATTACGTGGGCGAGCAATAATGCAACGGGCGCAGCGAGTCACCCCAAAAGCGTCTATGCGCAATGATAGAGAAAATGGGGCGACCAACGGGGCTCGAACCCGCGACCTCCGGTACCACAAACCGGCGCTCTAACCAACTGAGCTATGGTCGCCACATGTCCGGCGAAACCGCCTGCGACAGCGCGCGGCGATAGGCGCGCCCTCCCCCTTCGTCAAGCATTGTTCGCGCGTGCAGACGCCACTAAAAGCGCGCCATGGCTGGTAACGAACATGTCGACATGGCGACCTCGGGCGCCGACCGCACCGCCGACCGACTCGCTGCCGTCCCCGGCATCCGGCGGGCTCCAACGCCCAAGCTCCAGCAGTTCATGCTGTCCGGCTTTCTCGACACCGACACGTGTGCTGCGCTGATCGCGCAGATCGACCGCGATGTCCGCCCGTCGACGATCGCCGACCCGAACGGCGACGACGCGTTCCGCACCAGCACGACCTGCGATCTCGACCACCGCGACCCGCTGGTGATCGCGGTGAACGATCGTCTCCATGAATTGACCGGCATTCCGCGCGAATATGGCGAGCCGATGCAGGGCCAGCGTTACGACGTCGGACAGGAATTCAAGGCGCACACCGACTATTTCGACCCGCACGGCGCCGATTGGGAAACCTATTGTGCCATCCCCGGGCAGCGCAGCTGGACGCTGATGATCTATCTCAACGAACCGGGTGCCGGCGGCGCAACGCGCTTTCTCGCGACCGGCAAGATGCACCAGCCCGAGGTGGGCAAGCTGCTCGCGTGGAACAATGTGCGGACCGACGGCACCGCGAACCCCGACACACTCCACCACGGAATGAAGGTGCGCAAGGGGCGCAAATATATCATCACCAAATGGTTTCGCGAGCGCCCCTGGCCGTGGGCCGAGGGGGAGCTGGCTTAGGCCAGCCCCCGCCCGCTTTTACTTCACCAGCCGATACTGGAAATTCAGCGTCAGCGTGTTCGCGACCTGACCCGGCTCGACCGGGGTTGCCTTGGCGCCGGCGTCCATCGCCATGTTGCGTACCATCGGCATCGGCGGCTGCGGCCCGAAGCTGCCGCCTTCGCTGATCGACACCAGTTCGACGCCGCGGAAACCGGCAAGGCGGGCATAATCCTGCGCTTTTGCCTCGGCCGATTTGATCGCGGCGCCGCGCGCGCCGACGAGCTGCGCATCGGGATCCTTCATGCCGAACCAGGGACCGTCGACATTGGTGCCGCCCGCGGCAACCAGCGCGTCGAGCAGCGGTCCGATATCGTCGATCTTCGACGTCGTCGCGCGGACGCTGTTCGACACCTGATAGCCAAGGAAGCGCGGCGGCTGGCCCGGCGTCTGATTATTATAGTCATATTGCGGCGACAGGTTGATGCCACTGGTCTGGATATCCTCGGCCTTGATCCCGCGCGCCTTGGCAGCGGCGATCAGCTTGTCCATCGCGGTGGCATTGGCACGCATCGCCTCGACCGCGGTCGGCGCGGTGGTCGTCACGCCGGCGCCGACGGTCGCCTGATCGGGGCGCGAACGCACTTCTTCGCTCACCGCAAAAGTCAGGATCGGTCCCTGCGTCGTTGCTGTCGTCACCGTCGAACCTCCCTGCTGCGCGAGCGCGGGCGTTGCCGCCATCAGCGCCAGTCCGGTTGCCATAACGGCGAACATTTGCTTCGTCATTTCATTCTCCTGTGAACCGGGCTTCCGGTCTTTTCTGATCTCCGCCCCGTAACGCAGACGGAGCAGACCCGTTCCGGCCTTTGCTCCCGTGGCGCTTGCATCAGGCTGAACGTGTGGTAGCGCGCCGTTCATCATGGCAGCACCGATCTTATCTTATGAAGGCCTCGGCCTTGTGCAGGGCAGCGGCTGGCTGTTCGAGGACCTCGACATCTATGTCGGCGAACGCGACCGGCTGGCGCTCATCGGCCGCAACGGCGCTGGCAAGACCACGCTGCTCAAGCTACTCGCGGGCCAGATCGACGCCGACAAGGGCAAGCGCGTGATCGTTCCCGGTACCCATGTCGTGATGCTCGAACAGGAACCCGATTTTCGGCCGTTCGCGACGCTGATGGATTTCGCGGTCGCGGGGACCGACGGCCCAACCGAACATGGGGTCGCCGCGATAGCGGACCAACTCGGCATCGACATGGCCCGCACCGCGTCCAGTGCGTCGGGCGGCGAACGCCGCCGCGCCGCGCTTGCGCGTGCGCTCGCGCAGAATCCCGACGTACTGCTGCTCGACGAGCCGACCAACCATCTCGACCTCGCCGCGATCGACTGGCTCGAAAGCTGGCTTGCGCGCTATACTGGCGCCTTCGTCGTGATCAGCCACGACCGCACCTTCCTCACCCGCCTCACGCGCCAGACGCTGTGGCTCGACCGCGGCAGTATCCGCCGCAAGGAAATCGGCTTCGGCGGTTTCGAGGAATGGAGCGACGCGGTCGCCGCCGAGGAGGCACGCGCGGCACAAAAGCTCGATTCGAAGCTGCGGCTCGAAGCGCACTGGCTCGAACGGGGGGTCACCGCGCGCCGCAAGCGCAATCAGGGCCGGCTCGAGAAGCTCAAGGAAATGCGCGCAACGCGTGCCGCGATGATCGGCGGCCCCGGCGTCGCGAAGCTCGGCCTCGCTAACGACGACGTCCGCTCGAAATCGGTGATCGTCGCCGAGCGCGTGTCGAAAAGCTTCGGCGACCGCACGATCATCAAAAATCTCGATTTCCGCGTCCAGCGCGGCGACCGCATCGGCATCGTCGGCGCGAACGGCGCGGGCAAATCGACCCTGCTCAAGCTGCTCACCGGCGAGATCCAGCCCGACGAAGGCAGCATCACGCTCGCCCCGACGCTCGACGGCATCATCATCGACCAGCAGCGCAGCCTGATGTCGCCCGAAAAGCGCGTCCGCGACATCCTCGCCGACGGCGGCGACTGGGTCGAGGTGCGCGGCGTCAAAAAGCATATCCAGGGCTATCTCAAGGAATTCCTCTTCGATCCCGGCGTCGTCGAGGCGAGCGTCGGCGCGCTGTCGGGCGGCGAACGCTCGCGCCTGCTGCTTGCGCGCGAGTTCGCCCGCGAATCGAACCTGCTCGTGCTCGACGAGCCGACCAACGACCTCGACTTGGAGACGCTCGACCTCTTGCAAGAGGTCATCGCCGACTATGCCGGCACCGTGCTGCTCGTCAGCCACGACCGCGATTTCCTCGACCGTACGGTCACCGTAACGCTCGGCCTCGACGGGTCGGGCAAGGTCGACATCGTCGCAGGCGGTTATGCCGACTGGGAAGCGAAGCGGGTCAAGCCCAACAGCGCCAAGGCCAAGGCCGCCGGGACCGCCGCCCCGCCCCCGCCCCCGCAAGCGCGCAAGAAGCTCTCCTACAAGGACCAGCGCGACTATGACCTCCTGCCGACCCGGATCGAGGAGATCGAAGGCGAAATGGCGAAGATCGAAACCGAACTCTCCGACGGCACCCTCTTCACGCGCGACAACGCCCGCTTCACCGCGTTGACAGGCAAGCTCGATACACTGCGCGACGAGAAGACGGCGGCGGAAGACCGCTGGCTGGCACTCGCCGAAGAGGTCGAGGGGCTTCAATAGCTCTCCCAACTGCCTTCACCTCCCCGCTGGTTCTCGCCCTGTTCGGAAAGCGCCCGCTCTCTTGCCCCAAATAGATGGGTCAGCCATAAACGACGTGGGGGCATATGACTGGCAAAGCGGAAAGATCGGACCTACACGGATTGGGTGGCTGGCTAGGCTTCCTCGTCTTTATGCTGACCATCATCTCGCCAATTCGCATATTGCTGACAACCGCAGCTGGGCTCAACGTCGAAAGCGCAGTTAAGAGCCAAATCGGGCCAAACTGGCAGATTTACGAAATTCTATCTTGGGTTCTCGCAGCGGCGACAGTCTCATTGACGCTGCTTGTCGCTTGGCGACTGGTATATGTGCAACGCAGGTCGACAGTCGCCATAGCCATCGGCGGGCTGTGGGCCATCGCGATGCTACCGACCTTGATCGACGTTGCCTTCGGTCTCGTGTTGTTCTCCGAGGCTGCCAGAACCTATCTTACGCAATGGCTCATATTGGAACTGCTACGCTCGGCCATCTCGCCCGCCCTATGGTCAGCCTATTTGCTGAGATCGCGGCGTGTAGCCAATACCTATCTCAAGGATGTTTCGGAGACCGAGCGCATCTTCGGCTAACTCGCTTTACCCCGTCCCGTAAAAGCGCGCCAGCCGGTCGAGCGCCAGCCCCAGCACGAGCTTGCCCGAGCGGGCCGGCCAGCCGAGCCCCTTTTCCGCGCCGCCAATCCCCTCGCCCGCGCAGATCACCCGCCAGCAGATGTCGGCGAGCCCCGGCCCTGCCGCATCGAGCGCGGCATGAAAACGCCGGTGCGCGTCGATGCGCGCCAGCGACGCGTCCGACGCCCGTGCGCCGCCGCGGCTCTTCCCCGGCGGCGCGGCGTCCCAGCGCATCGTGACCCGCGCCGCCAGCCCCGCGCGCTCGTAATCGCTGCGCAACCGCTCGCCCGCCGCCAGTTGCGCGGCCGTGAGCATGCCGCGCGCCGCGAGCCAGGCGATCGGGCTTTCGCCGACATTTACCGTCACATGGCGCATCACCCGCGGCCCCGCCTTGCCCGGGTCGATCCGATCATCGGGGTGAACCTGCGTTTCAAATCGGCGAGCGGCCATGCGATTCTCCTTGCTGCACGCCGGACTTGACACTGGATTATTTTGTAGGAAAGAAGAAACCGATTTGGTTATTCAAGGATCCGCCATGATCAACAGCATCCGTTCCGTCCGCCGCGCCAAGGGCCTGACACTCGAGGAGGTCGGCCAACGCTGCGATCCGCCGACCACGGCGCAGACGATCGGGCGGCTCGAAACCGGCACGCGGACATTGTCGCTCGGCTGGATGAACCGCATCGCCAAGGCGCTCGGCGTCGAGGCCGCCGAACTCGTCCAACTGCCGCAGGATACGCAGCTCACGATCACGGCGTTTCTCGGTGCCGAGGGTGCACAGGCACCCACACGCACCGAACAGGCGCTCACAGCCCGCCCGGGTGAGGATATGGTGGCGGTACGCGTCACCTCGTCGATCGGCGACTATCGCGCCGGCGACGAAATCTGGTGTCGCCGGATCGAAAGCGACTGGGCCGGCGCGCTCAACCGTGACCTCCTCGTGCCGCGCCCGGCCGGCCGCTTCTTCTTTGCCCGCCTGCTCAACGTCGACGGCGAAAAGCTGCACCTGCTCCCGCTCGGCACCGGCCAGCGCCAACAGGTCGTGAGCAACCCGCCGTGGGCCGCCGTCGCCGTCCGTTTGCTCCGCACGCTCTGAATGCCCTCTGCACATCCTTTGCGCGTCCTGTCGATCGCGACGCTCTTTCCCGACGCTGCGCGGCCGAACTTCGGGCTGTTCGTCGAGAAGAGCCTGCGCGCGCTCGCGGCACAGCCCGGAATCGCGCTGACGATCGTCGCGCCCGTCGGACTACCGCCCTTTCCGCTGTCGCTGCACAAGCGTTATCGCGCGCTGCGCGCGCTGCCACGAACCGAGAGCTGGAATGGCCTTACCGTCCTGCGTCCGCGCTTTACGCTGATCCCGCAGATCGGTGCAAAATCGAACCCGGCGAAGGTCGCGCGCGCCGTCCTTGCCGCCATAAAGGGGCGCGAATTCGACATCGTCGATGCGCAATTCTTCTACCCCGACGGTCCCGCGGCGATGCGTGTTGCGGACGCGCTTGGCCTCCCCTTCTCGGCAAAAGCGCGCGGCGCCGATATCAGCCATTTCGGCCATGTTCGGGCAACAAGGGCGCAGGTGATCGAAGCGGGCTTGAAAGCCGCCGGACTGCTCGCCGTTTCCGCGGCGATGCGTGGCGACATGGCCGCCATCGGGATCGATCCGGCAAAAATCGCCGTCCACTATACCGGCATCGACACCGCACGCTTCCATCCCGGCGATCGCACCACAGCGCGCGCGGCGCTCGGCATGGATAGCGCCAAAGCCATCCTGTCTGTCGGCGCGCTGATCCCGCGCAAAGGGCAGGCTCTGGTGATCGAGGCGCTACCAGCGCTGCCCGGCGTGCATTACTGGCTCGCCGGTGCCGGCGAAGCCGAAGGCGCGTATCGCGCCCTCGCAGCAAGGCTCGGCCTTGAGAGCCGCGTTCATTTCATGGGGCCGGTCGCCAATGCCGACCTGCCGGAGCTCTATCGCGCGGCCGATGCGGTCGTAATGCCATCGGTCAGTGAAGGCCTCGCCAACGCATGGGTCGAAGCGCTCGCGTGCGGCACCCCGATCATCATCAGCGACGCGGGCGGCGCCGCCGAACTGGTCACCTCGCCCGTCGCCGGCCGCATCGTCGACCGCACACCGGCCGCCATCGCCGAAGCCGTGCAGGCCCTCTTGGCGGCCGCCCCGTCGCCGGCCGATGTCGCCGCCAGCCTCGGCGGGCGCTTCGATTGGGATCGCAACGGCCTTGAGCTCGCCGCACATCTGCGCCGCTGCGCCGGTCGCTAGGGTCAGGACCCTAGATACGGCAACGCCGGCCCGCTCTAAAAAGCGGACCGGCGTCGACGTTCACAAATTGAACGGCCTCAGACGACCGCGCCGTCGTCCTTCCGCTCGACACGCTCGCCGCCGCCGATCCCGGTCGTCGTGCGCGGGACGAAGCTGTCGGGGCCGACCTTCAGCCACACGAGCACCGGCGTCGACATCAGCACCGACGAATAGCCGCCGATGAACACGCCGAACAGCATCGCCGCGGTGAAACCGAAGATCACGTCGGGGCCGAAGATCAGCAACATGCCCAGCGCCAGCACCATCGCAACCGTGGTCATCACGGTACGCGACAGCGTCTCGTTGATGCTGAGGTTCAGCAGCGGAATGATGTCCATCTTGCGATATTTCTTCAGATTCTCGCGTATTCGGTCATAGACGACGATCGTATCGTTCAGCGAATAGCCGACAATCGTGAGCAGCGCCGCGACGCTGTTCAGGTCGAACTGCATCTGCGTCACCGCGAACAGGCCAAAGGTCAGCGACACTTCGTGGAACAGGCGGCCGAGCGCCCCGACGCCGAACTGCCACTCGAAGCGTATCCAGATGTAAATGGAGATGCCGATGATCGCGAGACCAAGGCTGATCGCGCCGGTCCGGATCAATTCGCCCGACACCTTGCCCGACACGGTCTCGACCGATCCGGTCTTCGCGGTGGGAAAGGCCTTCTGGATACCCGACACCAGTTGCTGCCCGGCGCGCTCGGCGGCGGACTTGTCGCCTTCGGGCAGCGCGGTACGGATCGACACCGCCTTGTCCGATCCGAACTGCTGGATCGTCGCCTCGCCAAGGCCGATCTCACCGACCTTCTCGCGAATTTCGTCGATCGGCGGCATTTCCTGCGTGAATTCCACGCGGACCGACTGGCCGCCGACGAAGTCGACGCCAAGGTTGAGCCCCTTGGTCGCGACCAGCGCGATCGACACGGCCACGAGGAAAAAGCTCATGAACGAGGCCAATTTCCGCCAGCGCAGGAAATCGATATTGGTGTTGTCAGGGACGAGTTTCAGCAAGCGCATCGTTTCGCTCCCTTGCTCAAATGTTGATGGTCGTCGGACGCTTGGTCCGCAGCCAATGGGCGACGAACATGCGCGTGACGGTAACGGCGGTGAAGACGCTGGTGACGATGCCGATGGTCAGGACCACGGCAAAACCCTTGATCGGGCCGGACCCGAACCAGAACATCAGTGCCGCGGCGATGACGTTGGTGACGTTGGCGTCGAAAATCGCGCGGCTCGCTTCGGTATAACCGAGTTCGACCGCCTGGAACACTTTCCGTCCCCTCGCGAGTTCCTCGCGTATGCGTTCGTTGATCAGCACGTTCGCGTCGACCGCCGCGCCGATCGTCAACACGAAGCCCGCGATGCCCGGCAGCGTCAGCGTTGCATTGAACGCCGCCATGATCGCGATGATCAGGAAGACGTTGAAGACCAGCGCGACGCAGGCATAGACGCCGAAACGGCCATAGACGACAAGCATGAGCACAAGGACCGAGACCGTGGCGATGATGCCCGCGATCGCGCCCTTGCGAATCGAATCTTTGCCGAGTTCGGGGGTGACGGTGCGTTCCTCGACCACCGTCATCTTGACCGGCAGCGCGCCCGAACGCAGCGAAATCGCCAACGCATTGGCGCTCGCGACGCTGAAGCTGCCCGAAATCTGCGCACTACCGCCCAGGATCGGCTCGTTGATCGACGGCGCCGACAACACTTTGCCGTCGAGAACCATCGCAAAACGCTTGCCGACATTCTGCGCGGTGACCTTCGCAAAGGTGCTCGACCCGCCCGAATCGAACCGGATCGAAACGACCGGCTGGTTGTTCTGCTGGTCATAGCTTTGCTGGGCGTTGATCAGCTGTTCGCCGCTGATCATGACCTGACGGCGCAGCACTTCGAACGACGCGCCATTGCCTTCGCCCTCGGCGTAGGGGACGATCTCGCTGCCCACGGGGACGCGGCCGGCGGCGGCTTCGTTCGGGTCGGCATTGGTATCGACCATGCGGAATTCCAGCCGCGCGGTCTTGCCGATCAGCTCCTTGAGGGCGGCCGGATCCTGCAGGCCGGGGACCTGCACGACGATACGGTCGGTGCCTTCGCGAATGATCGTCGGCTCGCGCGTGCCCAGATCGTCGACGCGCTTCGCAATGATGTCGCGCGCGGTGTCCATCGCATTGGCGACTGCCTGCGTCTGCCCTGCGCTCGTCGGCGTCATGACGATCCGCTGTGAATCGACGACGCTGATGCTCCAGTCGCGCTGGCCGGTCAGCCCGGCGCCCTGCGTTTCGCTGAACAGCCGCTCGCGCGCTTCGTCGAGCTTCGCCTGATCGCGGACGAGGAAGCTGATCTTGCCGCCGGCGGTCGACAATTCACCGATCGCAATGTCATCGTCGGGCCCGCGCTCGCCGCGCATCGCGGTGCGTACCGTCTTTTCCATATTGGTCAGCTGGGTCTTCCGAAGGTCGGCGACGTCGGCCTCGAGCAACAGATGGCTGCCGCCGGCAAGGTCGAGACCCAGATTGACCTTCGCCTGCGTGACGGACGGCAGGCTGTCCCGCATCTTTTCGGGAAGGAAGCTGGGAATGGAAAAGAGGATACCGAGCAGCAGGATGATGCTGATGCCGATGGTTTTCCAGCGCGGGAAATCGAGCATGGTCTAAAGTCCGATTGCAAGAGCGGGACCGCGCGGGACGCGGACCCCGCCGCGTCAGTCGTTGGCGGGCTTGCCGCCGGGCTGCATAACGTCGGCGAGGGTCGACTTCACGACCTTGATCTTCACGCCCTGCGCAATTTCGACATCGACGAAATCGTCATCGACGCGCGTCACCTTGCCAACGATCCCGCCACCGGTCACGACCTGGTCGCGCGGCTTTACCGCCGCGACCTTGGTGCGATGCTCCTTCGCGCGCACCTGCTGGGGACGAATCAGGAAGAACCAGAAAACGGCAAAAATCAGCAGATAGGGCACCAGCATCAGGAGACCGGCGGTTCCGCCGCCCGATCCGGCCGCCTGGGCCAGAAGCAATTGCATCGACATGGGTGAAAAGACTTTCTGTTTGCAGCATAGCCAATTCCCCACGGAACCGGCACGCAAATATGGCGCGGCGCCTATCACGCAGGGGACTTGCGTGCAACCGGTCGTGCGCGCCCTCCCCCTTGGCAAGCCTCGCCGAAATGGGAAGGATCGTCGGCAGATCAAGGTCGCGACCTCGAACATCGCAACAACACAGCCATCGCCGCTTGCATCGCCCGCCAACCCGCGCTAGGGGCCTCGCTCGCCCGAAAGGGCCGGTCGGGACGTAGCGCAGCCTGGTAGCGCATCACACTGGGGGTGTGGGGGTCGGAGGTTCGAATCCTCTCGTCCCGACCAATTCAACGAACAATTTGACTTTGACAGCATCCTGACAGGATAGGCCGTCATCGGGGCCGCACAGGGCGCGCCCGGCGTCGCTGTGCCTTCAACGCGCGACCATGCGCATGACCTGAAGAAGCGGAGGATATGCAGGCAGGCCTTCTGATCGTCGCCGCTGCTTTTCTGACCTCCATCCTGTCGGGTATATTCGGCATGGCCGGCGGGCTCGTCTTCATGGGCATTCTTGCCTGGATCCTGCCCGTCGCCACCGCACTCGCACTTCACGGCGTCATCCAGTTCGCATCGAACGCCTGGCGCGTCATGTTGCACCGGATGCATGTCGCCTGGCCGGTCCTGCTCTGGTTCGGGATCGGTGCGGCCGTCTCGGTCGGCTTCTTCTCGCTGGTCATCTTCGCGCCGACCAAATTCTATGTCTTCCTCGGACTAGGATTGATGCCAATTCTCGTCTGGCTGCCCGAACGCTGGCTGGCGCTCGACGCGACCAATCGCTGGCATGCGCTGGGCGGCGGCTTTGTTTCGACCGGGCTCGCTCTCGTCTCGGGCGTGTCGGGGCCCGTGACCGACCTTCTCTTCATCCACACAAAGCTCAACCGGCATCAGGTGGTCGCGACCAAGGCGGTGATGCAGGCGATCGGCCATGCCTCGAAAATCCTCGTCTATGGCGGCTTGCTACTCAGCGCCTCGGCGCGCGAGATCGTCCCGCTATCCGTGACGGCGATCGCGATCATTGCGTCGATGGCTGGCATCATGGTCGGCGGCTATGTCCTCGACCGCATCAGCGACGCGCATTTCCGCAGCAGCCGACGCTGGATCGTGACGATCATCGGCGCCACCTTCCTCTTCCAGGCGGCGCAGATCGCCCTAAGCTGAACGGATGACACCGAATCGAGACACCACCATCATCCGCGTGATCGACATGCACACCGCGGGCGAACCCGTCCGGATCGCAGAATCGGGCTTCCCGCCGCTCGTCGGCGATACGATCCTCGAAAAGCGGCGGGACGCGCTGACCCGCCTCGATCACCTGCGCACCATGCTCATGCTCGAACCGCGCGGGCATGATGGCATGTATGGCGTCATTCCGACCGAGCCTTGCGCCACCGGCGCCGATCTTGCCGTGCTGTTCACCCATCAGGAAGGGTACAGCACGATGTGCGGCCATGCGACGATCGCGATCGGCCGCTGGGCGGTCGACAGCGGGCGGATCGCGCTGGTAGACGGCAAGGCCAGCTTTGGCCTCGAAGCGCCCTGCGGCGTGATCCGCGTCGATGTTGAAGCGGGCGCGGACGGCCTTGCGCGGGTCGCGTTCGAAAGCGTCATATCCTTCGCAAACGCGTTCGACCGCGAGGTCCAGGTTCCCGGCTTCGGCCGGCTCCGCGTCGACATCGCCTTCGGCGGCGCCTTTTACGCGATCCTCCCTGCCAGCCGTCTCGGCCTGTCGTTGATGGACACCCCGCTCGCCAAGCTCGTCGAGGCGGCAACCGCGATCACCGCGGCAATCCGCGCCGGCGCCCCGATCGTCCATCCGGACGAACCCGATCTGGGTTTCCTCTATGGCACGATCCTGACCGACGATGTGGCCCTCGGCGCGCATGGCGGCCAGCCCAGCCACAATCTCTGCATCTTCGCCGACGGACAGATCGACCGCTCGCCTACCGGCAGCGGGGTGACCGCCCGCATCGCACTCGCCGCTTCGAAAGGCGAAATGCAGGTTGGCGACAGCTGCAAGATTCGCGGCGTTTCGGGCGAAGGCTTCATCGGAACGCTCGCCGCTACCGACGGCACAGGACTCGACGCGCGGTCGCGCGTGCGGGTCAGCGGGCAGGCCTGGTATTCGGGGCGCAGCGAGATGATTGCAGAGGCCGGCGACCGTTTCGCCGCTGGCTTCGCGCTGCCGCGCCGCCTTGCCGATCTCGATACGCCAGCCTGATACAAAACCGGCCGCATTGCTATGCGACCAGCTCCCGCTGGCCAAACCGGGGGATCGAACCTAGGAGCGCCCCATGGAGTTTGCGCCCGAAATTCTCGTTTTTCTGATTGGCGTCGCATTCCTTGCGGGCACGGTCGATGCGATGGCCGGCGGCGGCGGCCTTCTCACCATTCCCGCGCTGATGGCAGCGGGCGTGCCTCCCATTGCCGCGCTCGCGACCAACAAGCTGCAAAGCACGGTGGGAACCTCATCGGCTTTCCTGACTTTTTGGCGCGAAGGGCACGTCGACCTCCGCCGCTTCGCATGGCCCGCAGCCGGCGCCTTCGCCGGTTCGGTGCTCGGTGCGTCGGCGGTGCAATATGTCCGGTCGGACTTCCTCGCCGCGCTCGTCCCGCTCCTCTTGATCGCGATGGGCCTCTATTTCCTGCTCGCGCCCCCGATGAGCAGCGTCGATCGGCATGCGCGCATCGGCCCGCTCGGTCTCACCCTGATCGTCGCGGCACTCGGTTTCTACGACGGCTTTTTCGGCCCCGGCACGGGCTCGTTCCTGACGCTCACACTCGTCGCGCTCGGCGGCCTCGGGCTCGTGCGCGCGATCGGCAACACGAAATTTCTCAATCTCGCGACCAATATTGCCGGCTTGCTAACAATGATCGTGGGCGGCCATGTCCTCTGGCTGCTCGGCCTGTCGATGGCGGCCGCGAACGTCGCCGGCAACCAGCTCGGCGCGCGGCTCGCGATCCGTTTCGGCGGGCGCGGGGTGCGGCCCCTGCTCGTGGTCATGTCCTTTGCCTTGACCGCAAAGCTGCTCGCCGACCCCGCAAACCCGCTCTGGACGCTTTTTTAGGGCTGCCCCTCCTCCTCCTCGGGCGGCGGCGGCATCGCTCGTGCCCTTTGCCGCGCAGCCATTTCGGCCTTGTCGATCACGCCGTCACCGTTGGCATCGAGATGCTTGAAAAAGGCATCGACCTTTTCCGGCGACGCCAGCGTCGGATCGCCCTGTCGTTTCGCGCGCATCTCCGCCATCTTTGCGACTTCGGCCTTGTCCAGCTTGCCATCGCCGTTGGCATCCATCATCGCAAACATCCGGCCGCCATCCTGTGGCGGCTGGGCGGCGCACACGGCTGGAACCGCCAGCGCGAAGCTCGCGGCGATCATCGTCGATTTCTTCATTTCATGTCCTTCGGTGATATCGGCAATAGCGCCGGGACGCCCCGAAGCCGACATGCCAGACAGTGTGTCGCAAAACTATGTCGGCGTTCCTCGGACCGTCACGGTTTCAGCACGACCTTGCCGACCACCTCGCGCCTTTCGAGCATCGCGAAACCTTCGCGCCAGTCGGCGAGGTCCAGCGATGCGTGAACGTGCGGCCGGATCCTGCCGGTCGCCGCCAGCGCATCGATCACCGCGATATTCTCGGCCCCGCGTTCGGGAAAGCGCCGCCCATATTCGCCCGCGCGCACGCCCACGACCGAGAACCCCTTGATCAGCGGCATGTTCGCCGAAACCTCGGGGATGCGCCCCGACGCAAAGCCGATCACCAGCAGCCGCCCGTCAAAGGCAATGCAGCGCGTCGATTCGTCGAACACGTCGCCGCCGACCGGATCGAAAATCACGTCCGCCCCCTTCCCGCCGGTCAGCGTCTTCACCTCTTCGCGAAAGCCCGGATCGGCGGCGATCAGCGCATCGGGCGCATAAAGCTGTGCGATCGTGTCGCGCTTTCCGGCGCTACTCGCCGCCGCGATCACTCGCGCCCCAAGCGCCTTTGCCAGATCGACCGTCGCCAGACCGACCCCGCCCGCCGCGCCATGCACCAGCACCGTTTCGCCCGCCGCAACGCGCGCGCAGCGGACGAGCGCGACATAGGCAGTCAGATAGGCGACGGGATAAGCAGCCGCCTCTTCCCAGCCCAGCGCGTCGGGCTTACGCCGCAGCGCCGCCGCCGGAACGACGCAATATTCGGCCATCGCGCCGAAGCGGTTGCCGCCGACCACCGCATCGCCGACGCGCCAATCGTCCGTACCGTCCCCCACGGCATCGACCTCGCCCGCAAATTCCAGCCCCGACACGAACGGCAGCTCGGGCTTCAGCTGATATCCGCCGCGCGTCATCAACAGGTCGGGAAAGTTCACCGCCGCCGCGCGCACGCGCACGCGCACCTCGCCGGGCCCCGGCTCCGGGATCGGCAGTTCGACGATGGCTGCTCCCTCATGGCCGGGAAGCAGCTCGCGCACCTGAAGAGCCCGCATCGGTAAAAACCCTTTCCTACAATATCCCAATATGGTTCGTTTTGGCATCCGAACCAACCAGAAGGAGCGAATCATGCCAAGACCCGACCCCTTGATCTCCGCCGCCGATGCGATGATCGATGCCGTCATCGACCGCGAAGGCCGATATGTAAACCACCCCGCCGACCGCGGCGGCCCGACCTGCTGGGGCATTACCGAGGCGGTCGCACGCGCTGAGGGCTATGCCGGCGCGATGCGCGACCTGCCGCGTGCAGAGGCGGCATCGATCTATCGCCGCCTCTACTGGCTGCGGCCGGGCTTCGACAAAGTCGCGCTGCGCGCGCCGAAAATCGCCGCCGAACTCTTCGACACCGGCGTCAACATGGGCACCGGCACCGCCGCGGGCTTCCTTCAGCGCGCGCTCAACGCGCTCAACCGCGCCGCGCGCGATTATCCCGACATCGCGGTCGACCGCGAAGTCGGCCCGCGCACCCTGTCGGCGCTCGACGGATTTCTGAAGGTGCGCGGCAAGGGCGGCGAAACCGTCCTGCTCCGCGCAATGGAGGCGCTGCAGGGCGAACGCTACATCGCGCTCGCCGAACGCCGTCCGAGCCAGGAGGCCTTTCTCTATGGCTGGCTCGCCAATCGCATCGGGGAAGCCTGAGCCCTCTGAAAGAAGGGGGATGTAGCGTGACCTTTGTGACCTTCCAACCAACAGGAGACATTGAAATGAGCATCATCGAAGGCCTGATCGGCCCCGTCGCCAAGCTGATCGACAAGATCATACCCGACCCCGAAGCACGTGACCGCGCGAAGCTCGAGTTGCTCAAGCTCGAGGGCAGCCAGGAAATGGAAGCGATCAAGACCCGCATGGCCGCGATCGTCGCCGAGGCCGGCAGCGCCGACCCCTGGACCAGCCGCGCCCGGCCGAGCTTCCTCTACGTCATGTATGCACTGCTGCTCTGGGCGATCCCGATGGGCCTGATCGCGGCGGCGCGGCCCGAGATGGCAAAGGGCATCGCCGACGGAATGAACGCCTATCTCGCGGGCATCCCGGAACCGCTCTACGCGCTCTTCGGGACCGGCTATCTCGGCTACACCGCGGCGCGGGCGTGGGGCAAAGCGAAGGGCGTCGAGGCCTAGGCCTCGACCACCGCGGCCAGATTGGCGAGCGAGCTGTTCAACCCCGCCACATGATCCTTGGCGGAAATCCCCGGCGGCACATGGTGCGCATCGATCGTCACCAGCGTGCCGCCGCCCTTGCGCGACAGATACCAGTGCATCTCCATCGTTCCCGAAAAACGCGGATCGTCGGATTCGAACTCGACTTCCCAAACGATCAACCGTCCGTCGTCGAGCACCGGAATATGCACTTCGACGATGTCGCTCTCATCGTCGCTCTTCGTCTCGGTATCGGGGTCGTCGAACGTGAGCCGCATCCGGAAGCCGCCGCCCTCGCTGAGGTCGCAATGGTCGAACGCGCCGGTCGCGCCTTCGGGAGGCAGCCAGCGCGCGAGCTTCGCAGCACTAGTAAAGGCCGCGAATACATCGACCAGCGGCGCCGCGATCAGCCGCTCGGCATGATCGGTGCGCCGCGTCTTCTTGGTCGGTTTCAAGTCGATCGTTTTCAGGCGAGCGCGGCTTTGACGGCTGCCACGGCATCATTCGCCGAGCTGCCATTCGGGCCGCCGCCCTGCGCCATATCGGGGCGGCCGCCGCCGCCCTGTCCGCCAAGCGCCGCGACCGCGGCCTTGACCAGATCGACCGCGCTGTGGCTGCCCGTCTTGTCGTCGGTCACCCCGACCGCGACCGAGGCGCGCCCGTCGTTGACCGCGACGAGCATCGCGACGCCGCTGCCGACCTGCTTCTTCAGGCCATCGACCGTGCCGCGCAGCTCCTTGGGATCGAGCCCGTCGACGACCTGCGCAAGGAAGGCGACATCGCCGACCTGCTCGACTGCTGGGCCCGTTGCCGCACCACCGCCGCCCATCGCGAGCGCCTTCTTGGCATCGGCCAGCTCGCGCTCAGCCTTCTTGAGTTGCTCGGCCAGCGCAGCGACGCGCGCCGGCACCTCGTCAGGAGAGGTCTTGAGCGCCGCTGCCGCGGCCTTCAGCGCCTCGTCGCGGCCGTTCAGCCATTGGCGCGCTGCCTCGCCGGTCAGCGCCTCGATACGCCGCACGCCCGAAGAGACCGCGCTTTCGCTAACGATCTTGAACAGTGCGATGTCGCCCAGCGCGCGGACGTGGGTGCCGCCGCAAAGCTCGACCGAATAATGATGGTCATCGGCCGCCCCCATGCTGAGCACCCGGACCTCGTCGCCATATTTCTCGCCGAACAGCGCCAGCGCCCCAGCCGCAACGGCATCGTCGGGCGTCATCAGCCGCGTCGACACCGCCTCGTTGCCGCGAACTTGCGCGTTCACATCGGCTTCGATCTGGGCGATCTCGTCGGCGGTCAGCGCTTTGGGATGCGAGAAGTCGAAACGGAAGCGATCCTCGGCGACAAGGCTGCCCTTCTGCGTCACATGCCCGCCAAGCCGATTGCGGAGTGCCGCATGCAACAGGTGCGTCGCGCTGTGGTTGGCGCGGATGCGGTCGCGGCGTTCGGCGTCGACGGTCAGCTGCACCGTATCGCCGACCTTCAGCGTTCCCGCCTCCAGTTTCGCCTGATGCGTGTGCAGGCGGCCGAGCGGCTTGCCCGTGTCGCTGACCGACGCCTTGGCGCCCTCCAGCGTCGCGATCGTACCGGCGTCGCCCATCTGGCCGCCGCTTTCGCCGTAGAAGGGCGTCTGGTTGGTCAGCACGACGACTTCGTCGCCCGCCTTGGCTTCGTTGACCGGCTTGCCGTCCTTGACCAGTCCGATCACCGTCGCCTCGCCCGCGGTCGAGGTATAACCGGTGAATTCGGTGCTGCCATTGGTCTCGGCGAGGTCGAACCAGATTTCGTCCGACGCCTTTTCGCCGCTCCCCTTCCACGCCGCACGTGCCGCCGCTTTTTGCTGCGCCATCGCCGCATCGAAGCCGGCACGATCGACCGCGATGTCGTTGGCGCGCAGGGCATCCTCGGTCAGGTCGTAGGGGAAACCGAAGGTGTCGTAGAGCTTGAAGGCGACCTCGCCGGGCAAGGTGTCGCCCTTGCTCATGTCGACGGTCGCTTCGTCGAGCAGACGCAAGCCCTTATCGAGCGTCTGGCGGAACTTGGTTTCTTCACGCTCCAAAGTCTCGGCGATCAGCGGCTGCGCGCGGATCAACTCAGGATAGGCGGCGCCCATTTCGGCGGTCAGCGACGGCAGCAGCCGGTGCATCAGCGGATCCTTCGCGCCGAGCAGATGCGCATGGCGCATCGCGCGGCGCATGATCCGGCGCAGCACATAACCGCGGCCTTCGTTCGACGGCAGCACCCCGTCGGCGACGAGGAAGCTCGACGCACGCAGGTGGTCGGCGATCACGCGGTGGCTGGCCTGCGTCGCGCCTTCGGCCGGTACGCCGGTCAAATCGACCGATGCGGCGATCAGCGCCTTGAACGTGTCGGTGTCGTAATTGTCATGGACGCCCTGAAGCACCGCCGCGACACGCTCGAGCCCCATGCCGGTGTCGATGCTCGGACGCGGCAGGTCGACGCGTTCGCCGCCCGGCAGCTGTTCATACTGCATGAACACCAGATTCCAGATCTCGACGAAACGATCGCCATCTTCCTCCGGCGATCCCGGCGGGCCGCCCCAGATATGGTCGCCATGGTCATAGAAGATTTCGCTGCACGGCCCGCACGGTCCCGTGTCGCCCATCGACCAGAAATTGTCGCTGGTCGGGATGCGGATGATGCGATCATCGGGCAGGCCCGCGATCTTCTTCCACAGGTCGAACGCCTCGTCGTCGGTGTGATAGACGGTCGCGGTCAGCTTCTCGGGCGCCAACCCCCAGGTCTTCGTGATCAGGTTCCAGGCATGGTGGATCGCCTGCTCCTTGAAATAATCGCCGAAGGAGAAATTCCCCAGCATTTCAAAGAAGGTGTGATGCCGAGCCGTATAGCCGACATTGTCGAGGTCGTTGTGCTTGCCGCCGGCGCGCACGCACTTCTGCGACGAGGCAGCGGTGCTGTAGGGACGCTTCTCCAGACCGGTGAAGACATTCTTGAACGGCACCATGCCCGCGTTGACGAACATCAACGTGGGGTCGTTGTACGGCACCAGCGGCGCCGACGGTTCGATATGGTGGCCCGTCCCCGAAAAATAGTCGAGGAAAGAGCGGCGAATGTCGTTGGTCGATGTCATGCGCGCGATCTAGTGTGGAACGGCGCGTTTCTCAAGCGTGATGCACGCAGGCGGCGCCGCTCGCTAGCGCCGGCAGAGCCGATCGAGCTCCTCGTCGCTCATCCCTTCCTCGTCGACCAGCTTCTGCGAAATATAGCGGACGTCATATTGTGCGACCTGATATTTCCCGTCGCTGACGCGGTACAGCAGCAGCCCGCCGCAAGTTCCGGCAATTCCGGGATGCGAACTGAGGACGGCGAAATAGGCATAGGCTCCGGGGTAGCTCGCATCGGGAGGATTGTTCATCCAGGCATCGAGCCGTCCCGTGAAACTGCCGGTTCCCGTCTGATGCATCTTCGCTTCGCGGCTGAACCGGTTCATGTCTTCGGTCGTCGCCTCGAGCTGCGGGTCCATCATCGCAGCCAGCGCGCGTCCATTGCCGGCGTCCAGATTGCTCAGGAAGCGCGTCACATATTGCGTCGCAGCGGCCGTTTCGGCAGCGCTTGCTTTCCAGTTGGCCGGAACGGGCTTGTAGGGATCGGTGGCGGGGTCGAAGCAGGAGAAATTCTGGCGAAAATCCTTGATGACGGTCACACCGCGCTCGACATCGATCTGGTTGTCGAAATAGAAACGACCGAACCGGACGCTCAGCCGCCCGCACCGTTCGGCCGCCAGCACCTTCATGCGCTCGATAACCGGGTTATATTGGTTCTCGTCGATCACCGGAACCGTCGCGACATAGCCGCGACCGGACACGGTCTCGATCTTGATTTCGGGTACGGCCGGCGCCGTCGCCAACAGCATCGCCATGAGAATTGCCGCCATATCCAGTTCCCCGCCAGTTTGCGCCGTCCTCCTGGACGCCGCGTTTCGCGCCGCGATTCGATCCTGGCGCCCCCGCCCACAGCCGGGCGCAGGGGTGCGCCGACAAACAAGCCCAAATTTCGATTGGGATCACAAGGCCGTTGCGATCCCCTTGCCAAGATAACAGGGCAGTTGCCGCAGCACATCGGCCTTGGGCACGCCGTCCTCGATCAGTTCGGCCGGAACTTCCGACGTATCGATGCGCACCACCGTCCAGCCACTGCCCGGCGCTACGCGGTGAACGACGACATAGCCGCAATCCATCGTCCCGTCGCTACGATCACCGCGGAAATCGAATGCGGCATACAGCCCCGACGGTTGTCCGGCCGGATCGAGATACCAGCTGAGGCGCAACGGACGGATACGGCCGTCGGCCCAAAGGGCCGTCCGTTTGCGCAGGTTCATCTCCCATTCGAGCCGTGGGTTCGATGCCTGAAACGACAGACGCAGCATCGCATAGGCAGCCGCAAAATCGCGCTTTTCAAGCGCGAGCGTATATGCGGAGAACCGGTCGATTGCGCCTTCTTCGTCGTTTGCCGATGGTACGAACGTTTTTCCTTCGGGCACGATCACCGCGCGCTCGACCTCAGGCGCGAGCGCTTGTGGCGCGGCCTCGACACCCGAAATTGTCCCGAGCATCGCCGCGCCAGCAAGCAACAGGCGGTCAATAGCCATAATAGGCGCCGCCCTTCTCCCTCGCGCGCCGCCAGGCAGGACGGTCGTGGCAGGCGTTCACAAATGCCGCGAGTTTCGGGTAGCGCGGCGCCATGCCCTGCATGATCGCGATCTCCGCCGGAAAGCTCAGCATGATGTCGGCCGCCGACAGGCCGTCGCCGATAAAATGCCCATTCTCGCCGACGCGGCTTTCCATATATGCGAAATGCGCATCGAGTTGCTGGGCGATACGGGGCTCGAGCGGGGCTGCGGCTTCGCCCAAGCGGGCGGTATAGATGCGCAGCAGGATCGGCGTCATCGCGGACCCTTCGGCGAAATGCAGCCACTCAAGGTGGCTGATATGCGCGTCGCTGCCGCGTTCGGGCACCAGTTGCCCGCCGCCATGGCGTTCGCACAGATATTCGGTGATCGCCCCCGATTCGGTAATCACGCGGCCGTCATCCTCGATCACCGGCGACTTGCCGAGCGGGTGGATCGCAAGCAATTCAGGCGGCGCGAGGTTGGTGACGGGGTCGCGATCATAATATTTGATCTCGTACGGCACGCCGATTTCCTCGAGCAGCCACAAAATGCGCTGCGACCGGCTGTTGTTCAAGTGATGGACGATCAGGCTCATGGCGCTCTCCTATAGTGTAGTTTTTGCGGGGCCGTTGCGATCGATCAGCGCCACAAGTTCACGAATGAGCTTGGCGCCGAGAATCGCCGTGACGTCTCCGACATCGCGGCCGGGGTGATGTTCGACGATATCGGCACCGACGATCGGCGCTGTCTGCTTGTGCAGTACCGCGAGCAGTTCGCGCACTGTCAGCCCACCCGGCTCGGGGTGCGCGACCCCGGGCGCCGCCGACGGGTCGATCCCGTCGAGGTCGATCGAAATATAAAGCGGTCCTTCGAGCACCGGCACGCGGTCAGGCGTAAAATCCGCCATCGGTATCACTTCGACCCCGAAGCGCGCAGCCTGTTCACGGCAATGCCTGTTCATCGTCCGGATTCCGACCTGTACCAGCCTTTTGGCGTGGCCCGCCTCACAGATACGGGCAAAGGGCGAGGCGTGGCTGCGCGGATTGCTGGCGAAGTCGGCGTAGAGGTCGGGATGCGCGTCGATGTGAAGGATATTCACCGGCCCGAAGCAGGTCGCCGCGGCTTCGACAAGCGGGAAGGTCACGGCGTGGTCGCCGCCGAGGGCGAGTGGAATTTCACCATCTTCGCGCACATACGCCACATGGCGGCGGATCGCGGCGTCGTCGAGCGCGCTGTCCTCGGTCAGGGGGAGGTCGCCGTCGTCGTTGAGCATGATATCGACGCCGATCTCGGGACCGAGTTCGCTCGCCATATTGCCGCGGTCGCTCCACAAAGCCGCGCGGATCGCAGCGGGACCGGCGGCAGCGCCGCGTTCGAAGCTGCTGTTGATATCGGTGGGCAGGCCGAAGAGGCGGATCGCGGGCATGCGCCGCTTGTAGCCGCTGGCCGAAGCGGCGCAAGGATCAACGGCGGGCGGGCCGACCTGCAGGGGAGAGGGAATGCAGGCACCCCAAAGGGGCAAGGAGGGGGTTGGAGACCCGCCGCCGTTCGCCGTCCGATCCGCGAAAGCGAACCGGCCGGATGGCAATCAATTGTCGTCGTCGCCCTCGTCGTCGGGGCCGGCCATCATTTCTTCGGCCACCGCATCGGTGCGGGTGCGGATCGCGGCTTCGAGCCGTTCCTTGAGTTCGGGATTTTCGGTCAGGAAATTCTTCGCATTTTCGCGGCCCTGCCCGATGCGGATCGAGTCATAGCTGAACCATGCACCCGATTTTTCGACGAGCCCGGCCTTGACGCCGATATCGAGGATCTCGCCGATCTTCGAAATGCCCTGCCCGTACATGATGTCGAATTCGACCTGCTTGAACGGCGGCGCGACCTTGTTCTTGACGACCTTGACGCGCGTCGTGTTGCCGACGATTTCGTCGCCATTCTTGATCTGGCCGGTACGACGGATATCGAGACGGACCGAGGCGTAGAATTTGAGCGCGTTACCGCCGGTCGTGGTTTCGGGGTTTCCGTACATCACGCCGATCTTCATGCGCAGCTGGTTGATGAAGATCACCATGCAGCGCGAGCGGCTGATCGAGCCGGTGAGCTTGCGCAGCGACTGCGACATCAGACGCGCCTGAAGCCCGACATGGCTGTCGCCCATCTCACCTTCGATTTCGGCGCGCGGCACGAGCGCGGCGACCGAGTCGACGACGAGCACGTCGATCGCATTCGAGCGCACGAGCGTGTCGACGATTTCGAGCGCCTGTTCGCCCGTGTCGGGCTGCGACACGATGAGTTCGTCGATGTTGACGCCGAGCTTGCGCGCATAGACGGGGTCGAGCGCATGTTCGGCGTCGACGAAGGCGACGGTGCCGCCGGTCTTCTGCGCCTCGGCCAGCGTGTGCAGTGCGAGCGTGGTCTTGCCCGAGCTTTCGGGGCCGTAAATTTCGATGACGCGGCCGCGCGGCAGGCCGCCGACGCCGAGCGCGATGTCGAGGCCGAGCGAGCCGGTCGAGATCGCTTCGACCTGCATGGCTTCCTTCTGGCCCAATTTCATTACCGAGCCCTTGCCGAACGCGCGATCAATCTGCGCGAGTGCGGCGTCGAGCGCCTTCTGCCTGTCCGTGTTGTTCACTGATTTCCCCGATTCGACGAGTGACAATTGTCCGGCCATAACCGTCCCTTTCCAGCTCTAGAGCGACAGCAGAAGCATCGCAACGCCGAACCCGTGTACGGCATTTGTTCTCATGGAACAAGTGGGGAACAAAATATTTCCGGTGAAGGTTTATGAAACGCCGAATTCGTCCAGCGCCGCCTCGATATCACTGATCCGGAACGGCTTGCTGATCAGCTTGCGGTGCGCATGCGCCGCCGGGATCACGTCGCCGCCGCCCGAGGTGAAGGCGAAGGGAATGTTTTTGGCGGCAAGCGCGTCGGCGACCGGCCAGCCCTTTTCATCGCCGAGGTTGATATCGACGAGCGCCCCGGCGAATTGTTCGGCGGCGATGAAGGCCAGCGCCTCGTCATTGCTGGTCGCCTGCGCGGGTTCGGGAAGGTCGAGCGCGTCGAACATGTCGACCAGCATCATGCCGATCAGCACATCGTCCTCGACGAGCAGGATGCGGCGATCACCGGTCATCGGACACCCGATGCGACGCGTCGTCGAGGGCAGCTGACGTCGCTTCGGCGAGTTGCGCGACCGAGAAAGGTTTGGGCAGGAAGGCGACATGGTCGATGTCGATCGACTGGCGAAGCTGCTCCTCGGCATAGCCCGACATGAACAGGACGGGCAGGTCGGGCCGCTTCGCACGCATCGCGCGAACCATCGCCGGGCCGTCCATCGTCGGCATCACGACATCGCTGATAATCAAATCGACCTTCTCCATCTGCGCGAACCGTTCCAGCCCCTCCTCGCCCTGTGCGGCGGTGACGACGCTATAACCCGCGCGGGTGAGCGCGCGTTCCGCGACGGCGCGCACCATATCCTCGTCCTCGACGAGCAGGATCGTTCCGGTGCCCCATTGGCTTTTCTTCGGTTTGACCGGCGGCGGCACGACCACGGGCGCATCGCCCTCGACCCGGTGGACGGGGAGATAGATCGAGAAGCTGGTTCCCTCCCCCGGCTTGCTGTCGGCGAAAATGAAGCCCGCCGACTGCTTGATGATGCCATACACGGTCGAGAGCCCGAGCCCCGTGCCCTTGCCAACATCCTTGGTGGTGAAGAAGGGTTCGAATATCTTGGGCAGGACATCGGGCGGAATACCCGTCCCCGTGTCGCTGACCTTGAGCGCGCAATAATCGGCGGGCGGCATAAACTCATTGCCCATCTGCCGCACCTCGGCCGACGATACCGGATAGGTTTCGATCGTCAGCGTGCCGCCGCCCGGCATCGCATCGCGCGCATTGACCGCAAGGTTGATGATGACCTGTTCGAGCTGCCCCGGGTCGGCGCGCACTGCGCCGAGGCCGCGGCCATGATGCACCGACAGCTGAACGGTCTCACCGATCAGCCGCTTGAGCAGATGCGACACTTCCGAAATCACGTCGGGCAGCTGCAAGATTTGCGGGCGGAGCGTCTGCTGCCGCGAGAAGGCCAGCAATTGCCGCGTCAGGCTGGCAGCGCGGTTCGCATTGCTGCGAATCTGCTGGATATCGTCATAGTCGCTGTCGCCGGGCGTATGGCGCATCAGCATCAGGTCGCAGCTGCCGAGCACCGCGGTCAGGATATTGTTGAAATCATGCGCGACGCCGCCGGCGAGCTGGCCGACCGCCTGCATCTTCGACGCCTGCGCGACCTGCCGCTTCAGCCGTGATTCCTCGCTCGAATCCTTGAGGCTGAGCAGCACCGCCGCTTCGCCGAGCCCACGCACGCCGACGACGCGCATCGACACCGGCTCGGCGCTTTGTCCCGCGAGACGGATCGACATGTCGCCGCCAACCTGCTGTCCGCTGCTGTGTCGCCGGATCATGTCGGCCAGCGCGCCCTTGTCTTCGCCGACGACGATATCGCCGGGATAACGCGGCATCTTCCCCTCGCCCAAATTCGCCGCGCGCACGAACGCCCGGTTCATATAGAGGAAGCGCCCGTCGCGATCGACCATCGCGAGCCCGAAGGGGAGCAGCGACAGCAGGGTTTCTACATAGGTTTGCGCCGTGCCGCGGTCCGCCGGCCCCATCTCCTCATCGAGCATCGCGAGCAGCATCGGCGCGTTCGTATCGGCGGGTGCGAGCGGGATCTGTATCATCCGCACCGGCGTCGCCCGGTCGCCTTCGCGCGCGAAATACAGCGCGCCGCCGTCGTCGAGACGGATCATCGGCGCGACGTCGCGCCCCGCATAATGGCGCGCATCGCCCTCTCCGAGCGCGCGGAGCAGGAAGGCCTGATTGGCGACGCGCAGCCGCCCCTCGGCACTGACGAGCGCCGCCATCACCCCGGCATGCCCCAGCGTGCGGCCCGCCGGGCCGTCGAGGTGGCGGACGATTTCGGACACCAGATCGAGCCGCTCGACCGCCGAGAAGCGCCAGACGAGATAATCTTCGGCCTGTCCGGTCCGGGTGACCTGCGCGCGAAGCTGTAGCGGACCGACCGCGATGTCGTCGGCCTGCCCCTCGCCATCGCGCCACGCGACGCGGCCGGCATTTTTGAGTGCCTCGGCGCCGCGGCCTTCGAGCGGCAGACCCGGTGGCGTGACGAAACCGCCCATCCACGTCCCGAACAGATCGTTCGCGCAAACCATGCGCCCGGCGCGATCGGTGACCGCAATCGCGACATCGTCGTGGCTGACCGCCTGACGCAGCATCGTCCAGTCGGGCGCAGCCGCCTCGCCGACGGTGGTTGCGGGAAACAGCCGCCGCGCGAGCAACACGCCGCCGACCGCGACCGCAAGGCCGGCAAGGAAGCCCGCCGCGAGGATCGTATTGCCCGTCGCCCAGAACAGCAGCGCTGTCGACAACAGGGCGAGGCCGGCGAGCAGCGCCATGTCGACCCGCGACAGGCCCGCCGGAGCCGACAAGGGCCCGGCGGGGCCTGCCCCCCTGATGAAATCACCATCAGCGGAGGGCAGGCTTTGCGCGGTCAATTTTTAACTTTCCGATTGGCGCATCACCAGATGCGGACACGATCCTTCGGCGCCAGATAGAGCTTCTGACCCTGCTTGATCTGATAAGCCTTATACCAAGGGTCAAGATTGCGCGAGACCCAAGTCCGCTGGATCGAGGGCGAATGCGGGTCGGTCGTGATGCGCTGCGACAGATTCTGCTCGCGATAGTTGCGGCGCCACACCTGTGCCCAGCCAAGGAAGAAGCGCTGGTCGCCGGTCAGGCCGTCGATCACCGGGGCTTCCTTGCCGCCCAGCGACGCCTTGTACGCATCATAGGCGACGGTCAGGCCCGCGAGGTCGCCGATATTTTCGCCCAGCGTGAACTTGCCGTCGATATGTTCGCCGGGCAGGATTTCATAGGCGTTATACTGCGCGATCAGCGCGGCGCCCGCTTCCTCGAACGCCTTGACGTCCTCGGGCGTCCACCAGTCGGCGAGCTTGCCGGTCTCATCATATTTCGCGCCCTGATCGTCGAAATGATGGCTGACTTCGTGGCCGATGACGGCGCCGATACCACCATAATTGACCGCCGCGTCAGCGTGCGGGTCGAAGAAGGGCGGCTGGAGGATCGCGGCGGGGAAGACGATCTCGTTCATGCCGAAATTGGCGTAAGCGTTGATCGTCATCGGCGTCATGAACCATTCCCAGCGACGGATCGGGCCGCCGAGGTGGCCGATATTGTCGTCATGCGCGAACTGGTTCGAGCGGAGCGCGTTGCCGAACAGGTCGTCGGCGCGGATTTCCAGCTTGCCATAATCCTTCCACTGATCGGGGTAGCCGATCTTGGTGGTGAAGTTGGCGAGCTTTTCCCGTGCCTTGACCTTTGTCTGCGGCTGCATCCACGTCAGCCCGTCGATGCGGCGGCCCATCGCGGCGAGGACATTCTTCACGAGCGTGTCCATCGCCGCCTTGGTTTCGGGCGGGAAATATTTCGCGACATAATCCTTGCCGACCGCATCGCCGAGATTGCCCGTGGTGAAGTCGACCGCGCGTTTCCACCGCTCTTCCATCTGCGGGGTGCCCGACAGCGCGGTGCTGTAGAAGGAGAAGGCTTCCTGCGCGACGGCATCGGGCAGGACGCCTGAGAAGCTGTCGAGGCTGCGCACGATCAAGAGGTCGCGGATCACCGCGATCGGCGCATCGGCAAGCAGCTTCGCTTCGCCGGTAAAGGCGCTCGGCTGCGACACGATCAGCGTGTCTTCCTTGACCCCGAGGCCGCGGATGAAGGTCGGCCAGTCGAAGCCGGGCGCGGCCTTGGCGAGGTCGGCGACCGTCATCTTGTTATAGGCCTTGGTCGCGTCGCTGCTATCGTTCTTGTCCCAGTGAACCGTTGCGACCTGCTTTTCGAAATCGTAGATCGCCTTGGCGCGCGCCGCGGCGTTGGTTTCGCCGGCGAGCGTCAGGACATTTTCGAGATGCTTGAGATACGCCGCCTGCAGCGCGGTGTTCCGTTCATTGTCCTTCAGGTAGAAATCGCGGTCGGGCATGCCGATGCCGCCCTGGAAGATGATGTAGGTATAGACGTCGGGATTCTTGTCGTCCTGTCCGACATAGCCGCCGAAGAAATGCTGGACGCCGCTGCGGTCGGCTTCGGCGAGCAGCGCGGCGAGACCCGGCTTTTCGACGGCGCGGATCTTGTTCAGCCAGGGCTGGATCGGCGCGAGGCCCTTCGCCTCGACCGTCGCGCTGTCGAGATAGGACGCATAGGCGCGGCCGATCATGCTGTTCGGGTCGCCCTTTGCGGTGTCGAGGATTTCGCGCGTGCGCGTCTGCGACAGGTCGTTGAGCGCGGTGAACATGCCATAGTTCGACTTGTCAGCCGGAATCTGGGTATTTTTCGCCCAGGTGCCATTGGCATAGGCGTAGAAGTCGTCGCCCGGCTGGACGCTCTTGTCCATGCCGGCCTGGTCGAAACCGAAATCGCCGATTTCGGGCTTTGCGGTGCTTTCGGCAGCGGGCGCGGTGGCCGCCTTGTCCTTTGCCATCGCAGGAACGGCAAGCATCAGGGCGCCCAGCGCCGCAGTCGCGAGCAGGCGCGAAGAAATGTGCAAACGAGTCATGATATTCCCCGGTCATCGATTTGAAGCGAAAACCCGCGCCATATGGCGCAGGTTAGCGATGCGACAGCTATACGCCTGCCCCGGCCCGGTTCAACCGGCGGCGGTGTCGCTCGTCGATGCCTCAAGTCGTTGGTCGCGCGCACGGCGGACCTTGCGGCGCCAGCGGAGGCGAATCCAATTGTCCCAGATGACCGACGCGAGGACATAGCCGATCACCGCCGATGCGACCGAAATCACGAACAAACCGGCGAGCCCGCCGAGCAGCGCGGTGCCCGCATTGGCGGTGAACCAGTGCCACCATTCGACCAGCGAGGCCCCCTCGTCATAGAGGATATAGAGGTTCGACACATTGGTGTGCAGCCCGAACAGGAAGCTGCCCAGCCACACCGATGCCGCGAGGATCAGCGGGGTCGTCACGGGGTTCGACAGGAAGGTCATCGCCGCGCCGATCGGGATATTGGCGCGGAACGGCAGCGCGAGCAGCGCGACGCCCAAAATCTGCACGCCGGGGATCAGGAAGAAGATGCCGACGAACAGCCCGAGCGCGGTGCCGCGCCGGACCGATGTGCGCGTGAAGCGCCACAAATGGCTGTGCGCGACGCGGTGCGCGAACGGCTTGATGAAGCGGCTTTCGAGCAGTTCCTCGCGCGTCGGCGAATTGCGGCGAATCCAGTTCATCACCGTCGCCTTGTCCCGCGTGCGGGGGTCTCGGGAGCCGCCGCCGCTCATCCGCGGTCCTTCATCAGGCGCTGCTTGTCGCGCTTCCAGTCGCGTTCCTTGATCGACTCGCGCTTGTCGTGCGCCTTCTTGCCCTTGGCGAGCGCAAGTTCGACCTTCGCGCGGCCGCGGCTGTTGAAATAGACGCTCAAGGGGACGAGCGTCATGCCTTGGCGCATCACGCCGGCGTGCAGCTTGTTGATCTCGCGCCAGTTGAGCAACAGCTTGCGCGGACGCTTGGGTTCGTGGTTGAAGCGGTTGCCGTGGCTGAATTCGGGGATGTTGGCGTTGATCAGCCACACTTCACCGCCGGTCACCTCGGCATAGCTTTCAGCAATCGTGCCCTCGCCGAAGCGGAGCGATTTCACTTCGGTTCCCTGCAAGGCGATGCCGGCCTCGAACACCTGCTCGATGGCATAGTCGAAGCGCGCGCGCCGGTTTTCGGCGACGACCTTCTTCTTGTCGAACTCGGCAGCGGACTGGGGACGAGCCATTGCGGGACCTAAATCACTCCGGCCGCGGACAGTGCGGCATCGACGGCCCTGCACGATGCCTCGGACGCCGGGATGATAGGTAGGCGCACTTCGGGCGAAAACCAGTCATGGACGCGCGACAGCGCATATTTCACCGGTCCCGGCGAGGTGTCCGAAAACATCGCCTGGTGCAGGCCGAACAGCCGGTCGTGCAGCGCCAGCGCGCGCGCCCAGTCGCCCGCGGCGGCAGCGGCGGCGAAATCAGCGCAAAGGCGCGGCGCGACGTTTGCGGTGACCGAGATGCAGCCGACCCCGCCCAGCACAGCGTGCGGCAGCCAGAGGTCGTCGTTGCCCGAAAGCTGACAGAAGTCGTTGCCCGCCCCCGCGCGGTGCATCGTCACGCGGGCGAGGTCGCCGCTCGCATCCTTCGTCGCGACGACGGTCGGGATTTCGGAGAGCTTGCACATCGTTTCGGCGCTGATGTCGGCGACGGTGCGGCCGGGGACGTTATAGACGACGATCGGCAGGTCGCTGGCATCCGCCAGCGCCTTGTAATGCGCGATCAGCCCTGCCTGGCTCGGCTTGTTGTAATAGGGCGCGACGATCAGCGCCGCCGCGGCGCCGGCGGCCTGCGCATGCCGCATGTGGCGGATCGCGGTCGCCGTGTCGTTCGATCCGCAGCCCGCGATCACGGGCACGCGGCCCGCCGCCGCCTCGATGCAGGTGTCGATGACCCGATAATGTTCGTCGAAGCCGAGCGTCGGGCTTTCACCGGTCGTGCCGCACGGCACCAGTGCGCTGGTGCCCTCTTTGATCTGCCAGTCCACGAGGCGCGCGAAGACCGGGGCGTCGAACGCCCCATCGCGAAATGGCGTCACCAAGGCGGGAATCGACCCCGAAAACATGCTCCGCTCCTTTACAAAAACGCGCTCCGGCCGGTAGAGTCCCGTCGGCGCGCCGCTAATGGACGCCTATTCAGCGCCCCGCAAGGAGTTTGGCACTAGCATGGCCGCCATGATCTCGCTGCCCCATATTTCCCGCCTCGCGCTCGCCGCGGCCCTTCTCATTCCAACCGCGACGCATGCCAGCGAATTGACCCCCGAACAAATGGCCTGGTACCGCGCCCAGATGGGCCTTGCGTCGGCCTCGGGCTCGCCGCCGGCAACCAGTTCGGTCGGCGACGCAGTGATGGAATGGCGCCGGCTCACCGCCAATACGGGTGCCTCGTTCGACCAGCTGTCGCGCTTCCTGATGGCGAACAAGGGCTGGCCCGACGCCGACAAGATGCGCACGCGCGCCGAAAAATCGATCTCGCTCGACAGTTACGACCCCCAGCGCACCCTCGCCTATTTCCAGTCCTATCCGCCGCAGACGGCGAGCGGGCACCTGCGCTATGCGCTCGCGCTCAACGCCGCGGGCCGGCGCGAGGATGCCAATGCCGCGGTCCGCCGCGCGTGGACGAGCGGCACGCTCGACGATTTCGAAACGAGCCGCGCGCTCGCCATGTTCCCTGGCGCGATCACCCCCGCCGATCATGATGCGCGCATGGACCGCCTGCTCTGGTCGGGCGCAACCGCCGCCGCCAGCCGCCAGCTCGCCTTTACCTCGCCCGACAAGCGCGCGGTGTTCGCCGCGCGCCTAGCGATGCGCAACGCATCGGTCGACGCAGCCTTCCAGGCATCGGCGGTCGAAAGCGCCAACCCGGCGCTGGTCCGCAGCGACGCCGGCTACATAACCGACAAGGCGACCTGGCTGCGCAAGTCGGGCCGCGTCGGCGAGGCGCGCGCGCTGCTCGCGTCGCCGCGATCGCTGGCGAAGGCCCCGACCGATCCTGAAGAGTGGCTCGAAACCCTGCTCACCAATGCCCGGCAGGCGAGCGACGGCGGCGACAAGTCGACCGCCTATAACATCGCGCGCCAGCTCGACGACAGCTTTCCGCCGGGGACGGTGATCCGCGAAACGCCGCTCGGCGTGCGCGACGATTATACCTCGCTGGCATGGCTCGCCGGCCAGCTGGCCTATCGCGACCTGCGGCGCCCGGCCGAAGCGGTGCGCCTGTACCGCGCCTATGGCGAAGCCGCACGTTCGGCGCAGACGCGCACGAAAGGCTTTTACTGGGCAGGCCGTGCGGCGCTTGCCGCGGGCGACCGCGAGGCGGCGAATGCCCATTTCGCCGACGCGGCGCAGCATTATGACCAATTCTACGGCCAATTGTCGCTCGAACGGCTGAACCGCCCGCAGCCCAAGCCGACGCCGAACCCGACCATCCAGGTCAGCAACGACGAGCGCCGCAATTTCGAGGACGACCGGCTGGTCCGCGCCGCGCGCGCACTCGGCGAAATCGGCGCCTGGCGCGAACAGTCGCTGTTCCTGCGTGCGCTGGCGCAAAAGGCAACCTCGCCAGCCGACCATGTGCTCGCCGGAAAGCTGGCGTCGCAGATCGGCCGCCCCGACCTGGGTGTGATGATCGGCCGCAGCGCACAGGCGAACAGCCTCGACGCGGTCGAAGTCTCGGGCTTCCCGACCGTCCGCGTCCCCGCAGGCCATGAAAGTAACTGGACCTTCATCCACGCGATCACGCGGCAGGAAAGCCAGTTCGACCGCGCCGCGATCAGCCACGCCGGCGCGCGCGGCATGATGCAGCTGATGCCCGGCACCGCGCGCGAAGTCGCGGGCAAGCTGGGGATGAGCTATGACGCCGGGTCGCTGACCACCGACACCAATTACAACATGATGCTGGGTTCGACCTATTTCCAGCAGATGCTGCGCTATTTCGGCGGCAGCTATCCGCTGGCGGTCGCGGCGTATAACGCCGGCCCGGGCAATGTGAACAAATGGCTGCGCGCCAACGGCGATCCACGCGGCGGCGGCATCGAAATGGTCGACTGGATCGAAGCCATCCCGATTTTCGAAACGCGCAACTATGTGCAGCGCGTGCTCGAAAATGCGGTCGTTTACGACACGCTGCGCGACGGCGGCGGATCGCGGCAGCAGGCGCCTTTGAGCTTCTATCTCGGCAAACGCACGCCGGGTTGAGTCTGCAAATGCCACCTTCTTGTCGTCATCCCGGCGAAGGCCGGGATCTCGTCGGGGCATCCGAACGCGAGGGTGAGATCCCGGCCTGCGCCGGGATGACGGATTAAGGGTTCAGGGACGTGGCGGGGGAAAAGACGAACATCATCAGCCCGGCGGGCTTCGCGGCGTTGCGCGCCGAATATGACGCCTTGTTCGCCGACGAACGGCCGAAGCTGGTCGAAACGATCAGCTGGGCGGCGGGCAATGGCGACCGCAGCGAGAATGGCGACTATATCTATGGCCGCAAGCGGCTGCGCGAAATCGACCGGCGCCTGTCCTTCCTCGCCCGGCGGATGAAGGCGGCGCGCGTCGTCGACCCAGCCGAGCAGCCCGACAAGAGCCGCATCTGGTTCGGCGCGACGGTCGAGCTGGCCGACGATGATGACGCGCGCCGTATCGTGACACTGGTCGGCGACGACGAGGCCGAGGCAGGCGCCGGCCGGATCGGCTGGAACAGCCCCCTCGCCCGCTCGCTGCGCGGCGCCGCGATCGGCGACCTGCGTACCGTGCAGCTTCCCGCGGGGCCCAAGGAATGGGAAGTGATCGCGGTCAGCTATCCCTGACCGTCACTCGCCGATCCCTGCGATCAACGCGCGCTGATCCGGCCTGAGTTCGGGCAGGTCGCGCGCGAGCCGCGCCCAGTGCGCGGCTTCGCTTGCATCGGCGGTCACACCCTCGCCCATAGCATAGGCGTGGGCGAGAAGCGCGCGCGACCCCGCAAAACCGGCGCGCGCGGCGATGGCGCAATCCTCGGCGCCGCCGGTCAGCCGCTTGCCGTCGAAATGCGCCTCGCAGAGCCAATGATTGCCTTCGGGATTGCCCGCGTCGGCGAGCGCACGCAGCCGGGCCATGTTCGCCGCACGAAGATCCGGGAAATAGGTGAGCGCGAACATCGCCGCCGGGTGCCCCTGGGCCGCCGCTTCGGAATAGAGCGTTCGCGACGCGGCAAAATCGGGCGGACCGAAGCTTCCCCGGGCAAGATGATAGGCGAGATGCGTTTTCGCTTTCGAAAAACCCGCTTCGGACGCCGCACGATAGAGCGACTGCGCCCGATCCTTGCCCGCCGCCGACGGGTCCGACGCGAGGAGCAGATAGGCGAATTCGGTTTGCCCCGCCGGGAAACCCTGTTCGGCGGACTTTTCGAGGTAGGTGCGCGCGCGCGCGACATCCTGTTTCACCCCGACGCCGAGCGAGAACATATATCCGGCGAGTTGCTGCGCGAGCGGATGCCCGCCGTCGGCGAGCGCGACGATCTCGCTTGCCGGATGGCGCGACAGCACATCGGCGATGAGCACGGGCTCGTCCTCGATCGCCAGCCGGTCGAGCGAAATGTCGGCGAGCGGATCGGCCGCCGGGATCGCGGCGCCGCGCGGCGCGCCGTCCGAAGATGCTGCGCGCGCGGACGGGGCCGGCGAGGGTGTCGCAGCCGCCGCCGGCAATTCAGGCGGCGCGACGAGATAATAATCGTCGAACCAGCTGCCGTAATGGAACGGCTGCTGCGGCCCCAGCTCCATCTCGCGCGTCCGCCGATATACTTCGCGCGCGACGACCTTGAAATAATCGCCGATTTCGAGGCCCGGGATCGCGAGTTCCTTGACCACCGCCGCCGCGAACGGGCTGACGGGCGATCCGACCGGCGCGAAGTCGAGCGCCGGGCGCCCCTTGGCGGTCGAATAGAAGACCGCGCCCTGCCCGATGTCGAGAAGGCCGAGCGGTGCCGAACCCGCCTCGCCCTTTGCGACATCGGCGTCTTCGATCCGCACGACCGGATCGGTGGTGCGACAGGCGTCGACGAACACCAGCGTGAAGGCGCCGGCGGGCACCACGCGCCGCACTGCGGCTTCGATCGACAAATAGCGTTTTTCGACGTCGCCGCGGCGCGTCGCCGGCGGCGCGTCCATCGGCACGAGCCAGTTGCGCCCGCCATATTCGAAACCATGGCCGGCATAATAGATGATCACCGATTTCGCGCCCGCCGCCTCTCCGGCGAAACGTGTGAGCGCGGCGTCGAGCGACGCCATGTCGGCGTTGCGGACGATCCGCGGCGCGATGCCGGCCTTCGCGAACGCATCGCAGACATAGTCGATGTCGTTCACCGCATTCCTGAGCGATGGCCATTCCCAGTCGTTATAGGCGCTGTTGCCGATCAGCAGCGCGACGCGATCGCCCCGCAGCGGCGCGGTGCCGCAGGCCTCCGCCGCCTCGGCCATCGCCGGCGGCGCGAGGCACGCCATGCCCATGAGCGCAGCCGCCAGCGCACCGATCCGTAACGATTTTCTCACTTGCCCGCCCCCCGGCCTTTTGTCAGATTCGCGCGAACAGTGGCGGAAATCTGCGCAACTTCACTCCGGATTCGCATCATTGCGACCTCCGTCGACCCCAAGATGACGCTAGGTCGGCGGAAGGATGTAGGAAAGCGGAAACTGGACTGTGCGCCGGAGCACTGGCGGCGGCGGCGCGATGTGATAGCAGCTGATGATCGGGATCGCGCGAGGGAGAATGAGCGATGCGAAACTTGCTGTTGGTTGCCGCGCTTTTGCTGTCGGGGACGGCGCACGCGGCGCAGGATCGTCCCCCACTGCCGCCGATCACCGACCAGTTCCTGCTCGACCAGCTCGAACTCGGCGAGGAAATCGAGGGACGCGTCGACGGCGACCTGAACGGCGACGGCGATCCCGATACGGTATTTGTCGTTTCCAGCCCCGACGAGCGGCACCTGTATGTCGTGATGAGCTATCGCGGCGAAGTCGACATCGGGCACCAGCCCGCGGGCGATTTCAAGCTCGAACCCGATCCGCTTGGCCCCGCCGATCTGTCGATCGCCAAGGGCGTGCTGACGATCCGTGACCTGACCGGCGGCACGACCGCACTGTCGGCGACCTATCGCTATCGCGCGGTGACGACGAAAGACGGTCCGCGGATGCGGCTGATCGGGCTCGACGCGACGGTCTACAGCCGCACCTGGGCGCATGACGGCGACGAGATGAGCTGGAACGTCGCAACGGGGGACACGATCACGACCTTGCTGAAGGTCAAGGGTACCGGCGAAGACCGGACTTACGACAAACTCTACACGCGCAAGTTCAAACGCCCGGTGCGGACGATCTATATGGAGGATACGCCGGGCGCCGAAGAGGAACTGGTCGGCGCTACCAAGGCGAAATAGCCGAAAATCAGGGCAGCAGCGCGGGGACGATCCAGACCGCGGACAGCACGACGATCGCCGCGATCAGCGAGAAAGCCAGCACATAGCGAACATTATGTCCCTTTACCCCGCTGCTCGCCTCGGTTTCGGTCACTTCGACATGGTCATCGACGACTTTCATGGTGCGTCTCCCTTCGTCTGGTCCGTGTAGAACGCGGGCCGCGCGCGGGCGGTTCCCGTTCGCGGTTTCGGGGAGAGATGCCAGAGGGTCTATAAGCCGGGTTCTGTCCATCCCCTTGCGGGGACTGTGCGATCATTCCTCTAGGCGAACGGTTACCCGAACGCTCGAGCAGTCAACCCGGACGGCGGGGCCGGAACCAGCCCTGAGTTACCTCGTGCCATCCCTATTCGACCTTGCTCCCGGTGGGGTTTGCCGTGCCGCGTCCGTTACCGTCCGCGCGGTGCGCTCTTACCGCACCCTTTCACCTTTCGCCGGGCCGAAGCCTTTGGCGGTCTTCTCTCTGTGGCACTTTCCCTGAACCTGGCCGAGGCCCGATCCGCCGGACGTTATCCGGCACCGTGATTTCCGTGGAGCCCGGACTTTCCTCCCCCGGCGGGATACCCCACCGGCGGCGATCGCCCGACCCTCTGGCGGCCATGACTATAGCAATGTTGCGCGCGTTTTGCGAGCGCTACGAAAGGCCTCGCGCTTTGCCGGCCGGCGGTCGTAAGGAGCGGCGACCCATCCGGCCACAAGACCGTACAGGAGTGAAGAATGACGCCGCCCCGCCTCCCCCTGATGAACCGCCGATCCTTCCTTGCCGCCGGTGCCGCCGTCGCGGCGGCGCACGGCCTTGGCGCCCATGCCGCCACGAAGCCGCGGCTGATGATGGATGGGCTCAGCTTCCTGCCCGAAGACCTTGCCGAGCTTCGCGCGGCGGGACTCGGCGGCATGATCTGCGACATTTCGGAGATCGAGGAGGTTCGCGACAAGGATGGCGTCCCCCGTTATCTGCGGACCTTCGAAAAATGCAGCGCCGCGCTCGACGCGACCGTCAAAAGGCTCGCGGGGCGGCCCGAAGCGTTCGTCGCGCTCAAGGGATCGGACATCGGTTCGCGCCCGGGCTGCGCGACCTTCCTGCAATTCCAGTCGTGCGAGCCCGTCGGCACCGACCTGACGCGCATCGCCGACTTCCACCGCCGCGGGCTGCGCATCCTGCAATTCACGCATCACAATAATAATCTCTTCGCTGGCGGCGCGCTCGAACGCGAATGGAGCGGACTGACCCCGCTCGGTATCGAGGGGCTGGCCGAAATGAACCGGGTCGGCATCATTCCCGACGTCTCGCACGGCTCCGAACCGACGATGCTGGAGGCCGCGCGGCGCAGCGCGACGCCGATCCTGCTGTCGCACGGCGCGTGCAAGGCGATCGTCGATCACCCCCGCTGCGCATCCGACACCGTGATCCGGGCGATCGCCGACAAGGGCGGCATGATGGGCATCTTCATGATGAGTTTCTGGCTGACGCGCGACCCGGTTCCGACGGTCGACCATCTCGTCGCGCAGATCCGCCACGTCGCAAATGTCGCAGGGATCGAGGCGGTCGGCATTTCCAACGATTTCCCGATGGCGGGCCAGACCAACCTGGTGGCGTTGAGCAACGACAATGCGGAGGGCGTGAAGGAATATCTGCCCTGGTGGCGGGCGATGCGCGGCCAGGAAATTGCCGGGTTCGACTGGACGCCCGAGCATGTGGTAATTCCCGAGCTCAACAATATCGGCCGCATGGCGGCGATCGCCGCGGCGTTGCACAAGGCGGGCTTCGCCGCGCGCGATGTCGACAAGGTCATGGGCGGCAACTGGCAGCGCGTGCTGACCGACATACTCGGCTGAACCCCAAAGAAAAGGGGCGGCCCCGCGAGGAGCCGCCCCTTTCTTTTTTTGCGGGTCCCGGCGAACCGGGACCCGATGCCGTTTAGAAGCGGAAAACCGCCCCGACGTACAGGTTGCGACCGAACGGATCGAAGCTGTCCGCCGCCGTTTCGGTACCGGTGATGTTCGAAGCGCCGTTCTGGTTGATCACCGGCGGCTTCTTGTCGAACACATTGTCGATACCGGCGTAGAATTCCAGACGGTCCTTTTCGACCGCAAAGCGCGCCTGGAAGTCGTGGTACCAATAGGCCTTGATGCTGTTCGTGCTGTCACCCAGCGGCGAGTCGGCATCCGGACCCAGCGTGTCCTTGATCTTGCTCTGGTAGTTGGTCCGCCAGTTCAGGCTGAAAGGCCCGGTCTGGTAGGTGACCGACAGGTTCGCGCGATGCTTGAACCCCGCGCCGAGACGACCGTCGCCATCGAGCTGGCCGCGGTTGTTCTGGACGTCCCCACCCGCAAACGACTGAAGCGTAAGCTTGTCGAGATAGGTGTAGTAGAGCGCGATATCGAGGCTGCTGTCTTCGCCCCAGCTCGTCTTGTAACGGGCCTGGACGTCGATACCTGCGGTTTCGATATTCGCCGAGTTAATCGGGAAGGCGTCGATCTGGTAGAGCGTTCCCGGCGTACGCGGACGCGGCGTACCGACGTCTTCGCGGACGATCAGGTCGCAAAGCGCCGACGTACCGCCCGACATGACGCACTCGTTGATCGAGCTCTGCCGCGGGATCAGCTGGATCGCATCTTTCACCTTGATGTTGAAATAGTCGACCGTGAGGCTGAGGCCGGGAACGAAACGCGGCGTCAGCACGACGCCGGCGGTCCAGGTCTTCGCGGTTTCTTCCTTCAGGTTGACGTTGCCGCTGTCCTCGCCCTCGATGCTCTGACGATCGCGATTGTCGTCATAAGTGAAGACGCCATTGGCCGCGATCTGCTGTGCAATGCCTGCGATCGAACGGCAATAATCGTCGTTCGAGTTGGCGCGGTTCGAGGTCGCGGTGACGCCCTCGCAAGGATCGGTCAGGCCCGACGGGAAGGTCTGCGACGCGCCCTGGAACAGTTCGCCGATATTCGGCGCGCGGGTCGCGCGCGAATAGACCGCACGGAAACGAACGTCGGGCGTCGGAGCCCAGTCGCCGCCGATCTTGTAGCTCCAAACCGAACCGACGGTGTCGTAGTAATCGCCGTACCGTACGGCGGCTTCGATACCGAGATATTCGGCGAACGGCACGTCCGACAGGATCGGAACGACGGTTTCGCCATAGGCTTCGAATACACGATATTTGCCCGTGGTGTTCGTCAGCGCGTTGCTCAGCGTATTGCCCGCCTGCGTCGCGGCGTCATAGACTTCGCTGCTGCGTTCGGTGCGGTGCTCGACGCCCGCAGCGACCTTCACATCGCCGCCCGGAAGGCGGAAGAGCGAACCCGAGATGTTCGCGGCGAACACGTCCTGGTTGATCTTCGCGCGATAGGTCGAAAGCTGGCCATCATTGGTGATGTAGGCGATCGATTCGGGCGACGCCGAATTGGCACCGAAGATGTTAAGCGGACGGCAGCCGGCAGCGCGCGCTCCTGCATCGCGGCAGACCGCGGTGGCGGGATCGGCACCGACGGCGTCGAGAGCATAGTAGAGCCGGTCGCGCAGCGCGGTTTCCGAAGCCGTATTTTCGATCGTCTGGCTGCGGTTGTAATAGGCGTCCCAGCTCCAGTCGTTGAAGACCGTGCCGCGGAAGCCCGCAACGGCGCGATAGAATTCACGTTCGGCGCGGTTCGAGCGGTCGAAGATGCCGTTCGAACGCTTGGTGAAGCCGATCGTGTCCTCGCCGGCCGCGATCGCGGCATCGCGGATCGTTTGCGGAACGAAGGGATTGTCGATCGAAATGCCCGGCAGGATCGTTCCGTCGGGCAGCTGCGCATCCGAATTGTCGAATGCATAAGGCTCGAGGCGCGAACGCGACTTCACCTTTGCATAGGTGCCCTCGGCGAAGAAGGTCAGCGAATCGCTGAAATCGAAATGCGCCAGTCCGTTGAACAGATAGCGTTCCAGCGGAACCGCGATGTAGCGGTCGCCGTTGCGGTTGTAGCCGTCAACCGCGTTGTCGAAACCTTCCTTGAGGTTCCCCTGCGGATCATAGGTGTACACGCCTTCTTCACCGACGAAGAACAGGCCCTGCGGCACGAAGCTGCTGCGGAACGGAACGTCTTCGGCCGAGATAGCACGCTTGTAGGAACGCAGACCGGTGTCACGGTCATATTGGCCGGCGAGCGTGATGTTACCGCGGCCCTCGGCGAAATTCTTGCCGATGGTGAGGCCGACCAGCTGGCGGCCGTTGTCGCCTTCGTCGGTGATGCCGGCCTGGACGCGGCCGCGAATACCTTCGAAATCGTCCTTCAGGATGAAGTTGACGACGCCCGCCATCGCTTCCGAACCATAGACGGCCGACGAACCGCCGGTCAGGACTTCGACGCGTTCGAGCAGGTCGGTCGGGATGTTGTTGATGTCGACCGCGGAGGTGCCACCGATACCCGCAACGACGCGGCGGCCGTTGACCAGCACCAGCGTGCGGTTGGCGCCAAGGTTGCGCAGATTGACCTGGGCGACACCGTTACCGCTCGTCGCGAAGTTGGTGTTGGTACGCCCCATCCCCGTGCCGACCGACGGCATCTCGTTCAAAATGTCCGCAACATTCTGCGAACCCTGCTGCACGATCGAAGCCGCACTCAGCACCTGAACGGGAGTCGCGCCCTCGAGGTCGGGGCGCGCAATGCGCGAGCCGGTGACGACGATCGTGTCTTCGCTCGCTTCATCGGCGGCAGCGGCATCCTGTGCGTGCACGGGGGCCGAAATCATCACGACGCTCAGCACGAGCGGCGCGGCGGTCCATTTTAACCGGGGGAGATAAGTCTTTTTCACAGTGCAGTGTCCTCGCTGCTTTATGGCAGAATCGGCGAGGACGGCACCAAGGGAAGGATTGCAACCCAGCATCGCCCTCCCCGGCGCGGGCGATGCGCCTGTGAGACGAGTCGGTAAAGCGGTTTCGAACCGCGACGGAATTTTCCTGCTCTTTTGTGACCTATTTGCAACAGCTTCGTTGCAGCCCGCCCCGAACGGGGCACGAACTGCCTCGTTCGCGTCCCGTTTTCCCCTACGGCTTTGCAGGGTCGCCTTCGGGCTGGGGGAGCAGCAGCGCGAGCAGGATCGCGCGGCATTCGCCATCGATGGTGCCGTCGATCAATTCGGGGCGAAAGCGCCGCTGAAAGGCCACCGTCGCGGCAAATCCGTCGGTCACATCATATCCGAAACGTTCGAGCGCGAGCAGGAAGCCCGCGTCGGTCCACAGCGGGTCGGTCAGCTTGCGCGTCGGCCGCGGCAGCGCGAGGCGGCGGCGTGCCAGCTCTTCCCACGGGAAGAGTTCGCCCGGATCCTGCTTGCGTGTCGGCGCGATGTCCGAATGGCCGACGACATTGCCGCGCGTGATCGAATGACGGTCCTTGATCATATGGACCAGCCGGACGACCGACGCGACCTGCGGGTCGGGAAAGGGAACATAGCCCCATTCGTGCCCCGGATTGACGATCTCGATCCCGACGCTGGCCGAATTGATGTCGCTGACCCCGCGCCAATGCGATTTGCCGGCGTGCCAGGCGCGCTTTTCTTCGGGCACCATATGGGTGATCTGGCCGTCCTCGCTGACGACATAATGGGCCGATACCTTGGCTTCGGGGTCGGCGAGCCGGTCGATCGCCTCGGCACCCGTCTTCATGCCGGTATAGTGCAGGACGATCATCGAGATGGGCAGAGCGCGCTCGTCGAGATTGGGAGACCAGCGTTCGATAAAATCGCTCATTCGCTTTTGAGGCCCATCCTGTCCTTGCCAAGCCGTCGATTGCGCCAGCGGCGCATAAAAAGCAAGGCGGACCCTGTCGACCTAGGCGGCCGCGGCGCGGCGCACCTGCTGGTCGGCGGGTTCGTACAGGCCGCGCAGGCGCGGGCTGGCCACGAACTGGTCGGTCTGCCCGAGCACGGTTTCGCCGGCCCCGAGCACCAGAAAACTCTGCGGCGCCGCCATCGCGCGCAGCCGCGCGAAGGCCTTTTGCCGCATCGGCGCCGAGAAATAGAGCAGCAGGTTGCGGCAGAAGATGAGGTCGGCGGGACTTGCCAGCGGCGGCCGGTCGGTGAGCATGTTCTGCACCGAAAAATCGATCCGGCGCCGGAGGTCGGCCTTGGCCAGCCAACCGCCCTCGGTCTGGTCGAACCAGCGCACCATGCGCTGCACCGGCAGGCCGCGCTGGATCTCGAACTGGCTGTAGAGCCCGACACGCGCGCGGCCGATCGCATGATAGCTGACGTCGGTCCCGACGATATCGACCTGCCAGCCCGCCCATTTTTCGCCCTGTTCGGCGATCAGCATCGCCAGCGAATAGGCTTCCTGCCCGGTCGACACGCCGCAATGCCAGATCGTCACCCGCCGGCGAAGCGCATTGATTTCACGAATCCGTTCCAATGCTGTCGCAGCTATGTCGTCGAAAACGCTGTATTCGCGGTAGAAATAGGTTTCGTTGTTCAGCATTGCATCGACGGTATCGTCGAGCAGTTGCCGGCTGTTCGAGGTCACGAGCGCCGCAACCAGCGCGTCGAGATCGGCGATGCCGTGACGCTGCATCACGGGTTTCAGCGACATTTCGATACGCCAGATGCGGTTCGGCGACAGCGTTTGCCCGGTCCGCGATTCGAGCACGCCCATCAGCACGCGATAGGCCGACTCGCTGGCGCTCGCCCCCATCATGACGGGCGCCGCCGCGGAAGGAAGCTGCCGAGCATCAGCGCGATCGCGTCCGGATTGAGCGTCGCGGCCGCGAGGCCCGCCTTGGCAACCGCACCGGGCATGCCCCAGATGACACAGCTTTCGGGCGCCTGCGCGAAGACGGTGCCGCCCGCTTCCTTCAAGCGACCGGCGCCGATCACCCCGTCGCGGCCCATCCCGCTGAGGATGACCGCAACCCCGCCCTTGCCATAGACGTCGGCGACCGCGTCGAGCATCGGATCGGCCGATGGGCAGCACCCATTCTCGACGGGGCGGCGATCGAGCGCGATTTCGTGGCGGCGCCCATTGGCGACGACCAGCAAATGCGCATCGCCGGGGGCGAGGTAGATATGGCCGGGCTCGACGATCATGCCCGCGGCGGCGACATGAACGCGGCGCGTCGTCATCGTCGCAATCTGTTTGGCGTAAAATTCCATGAAGGCGTCGGGCAGATGCTGCGTCAGCAGGATCGGCGCAGTGATGCGCGGGTCGAGATTGGTCAGGAAGTTGGTGAAGGCCGGAATGCCGCCGGTCGACGCGGCGACCGCGATACATTCGATCGGCTGGTCGGTGTCGATCGCGAGCGCGGCGGGTTCGGAAACGCGGCGCTCCGCAACAGGAACCGGCACCGGAAAATCGCGCCGGTGACCGAGCGTCATGATGCGATCGGTCAGCACTTCGGCGAACCGGCCCGAAAAGCTGCCGCGCCCCGGCTTCGCAAGCGTGTCGCTCGCCCCGAGCGCCAGCGCATCGATCGCGGCGGGGCCTCCTTCGACGCAGTTCGACGAGAGGATCAGTACGCGGGCCTTTTCGGCGCGCGCCAATATATGCGGCAGCGCGTCGATCCCGTTCATTCCGGGCATCTCGATGTCGAGCACGACGACGTCGACCGGCTCGCGCGCCAGATAATCGAGCGCGTCCTGCGCCGACGCGACCGACGCGCAAATTTCGAGCCCCGGTCGCTGGTCGACGATACGCTCGAGAATGCTGCGAACGACGAGGCTGTCGTCGACGAGCATCACCCGTACCGTCCGCGCCGACGGCTCCGGGTCGGGTATCAGGGGTTGCGGTCGAGCCACTCAAAAGACCTCAAACAAAAAAACTCACGCGATGCCGACGAGCTGCAATTTTCCTTCCAGCGTTTCGCGATCGAACGGCTTCATCACATATTCGTCGGCCCCCGCCTCGATCGCGGCGCGGATATGATCGATGCTGTTTTCGGTGGTGCAGAAGACGACACGCGGCCGTTCTTCATGCCCATAGTCGAGGTCGTTGAACGCCCCGAGAAACTCCATCCCGCTCATCACCGGCATGTTCCAGTCGAGCAGGATCACGTCGGGCCGGTTGGCGCGGCAAAAGGTCAGCGCCTCCTGCCCGTCAGCCGCCTCTTCGACGGCAAAGGACATGCTTTCAAGAATATGGCGCGCGACCTTGCGAATGACTTTGCTGTCGTCGACCACCAGGCAAGATTTCGACATCAATTTAACTCCGACCCCCATTGTTTGGGCATGTTTACGGCGAAGGGGTATTCAGCCCGTTAATAAACGGCAGCAATCACGCTGCCTTTAAGGCCGGCAAGACAATGAAATGCGACGGATCGACGACGAGCAGCGAAGCGCCGGCATGTTCGATCATCGCGTCGGCGACGCGCGCCCAGCCGGGCAGCAGCTTGCCCGTGATGCGCGTTTCGGGCGCGTCGATGAAACAGACATCCTCGATCTCGTCGGCCAGCAACGCATAACCATGTTCGGCGACGTCGACGACGATCACGCGCTGCCCCGCGGCGACCGGAACGGCGGGCAGGCCGATTACGACATGCGGGTCGATCAATGTGAAGACGCGGCTGCGCAGCGCGAACAGGCCGGCGACATGCGGCGGCGCGCACGGCACTTCGACCGGCGTCCCGACGGTGACGACCGAATTGATCGCGCGGCTGCGGAGCGCGACGCGCGTGTCGGCGATGCGCGCCACAAGATAGAGTTTTTCCATCATCGGCGTTCTCCCCCGACCTGACGGCGCAGGGCATCGAGCAGCGCCTGGCGGTCGTAACGATAGACGGTGTCGTCGCCCGGCCCGGTTGCGGCGACCGAACTGCGCAGGCGGATCACGGGCACGTCGCCCACGGCACCCGGTTGCGGTGCGCCGTCTTCGGTGAGGCACAGCAGCACATCATGCGATTCGCCCGCATCGGCACCCTCCGAGGCGACGCGATAGCCGGCGCTGCGCAGGATCGGCGCGAGGAAATTCTGCCCCCAGCCGTCATGATCATCGGCGATGCGGCAGAGCGGCAGACGCTCCGCTGTCGGGGCAACGCCACCGGCATATTGCTCCATCAGCCAGAAGGGATCGATCAGTTCGACGGCATCGTCGCCGATCAGCACGACGCCGGCGACCAGCCCCGGCGCCGCCGAGGGCTGCACCGCATCGGGCAGGCGGACGATGTCGATCACCTCGGCGATCGGATAGCAAAGCACCGAACGGCCATCGTAGAGCCGCAGCAGCTTTTGCGTGCCCTCGCCCTCGGGCGCCTTTGCGGCATGAACGACAAAAATATCGTCGCCGATCCGCGCCTGGACGCGTCCGGCGCTTTCGAACAGCGCCGGCGCCGGCACTTCCTCGACCCGTTCGATTACCGACAGGCGAACCCCGCGCATACGGCCGCCGATATCGCGGAACAGGAGCAGCTGCGCGGCATTGCGCGCCGCCACAACCTCTGCCTCTGCTTCCGCCATGCGGTCGTGGCTTCGCCCTGCCTCGCGTGCGTCGATCGCCGCCGCCGCGAGCATCCCCTGCACGTCGAGCAGCAACACCGGACGACCATTGTCGGGCAATGTCGTGCCCGCATAGAGCCCGGTCGCCATGATCATCGGCGCCGCGGGCTTGATCACCAGTTCCTCATGGTCATGGATCGCCGCAACGCTGAGCGCATAGCTTTGGCCCTGCCCCGGCCGGACGATCACGAGCGCGCGGTCATCGACATCGTCGCCATGATGGCGGCCGCGCCCCAGCACCGTTTCGAGCCGGAGCAGCGGATATTGTTCGCCGCGCACGGTGGCGAATTCGCCGCCGCCGACGCGGTCGATCCGCACCGTATCGCCGCTTTCGAGCAGGATTTCGCGCACCGCGCCGCGCGGAATGGCAAAATATTGTCCGGCCGCGCGCACCATCAGCCCCGAAATGATCGTCAGCGTCATCGGCACGCGAAGCAGGATCGTCAGCCCGCGCCCCTCGTCGTTGCGCAGTTCGACGACGCCGCCGATCTTTTCGACATTGGCCTTGACGATATCCATGCCGACCCCGCGCCCCGACACCGACGTCACCTTCGCTGCGGTCGAAAAACCGGGGCGGAAGATGAGGTCGAGCTTCTCTTTCGGCCCGAGCGCCCGCGCTTCGCTCGCGGTCACGGCACGCGACGCGATCGCCTTCGCGACGAGCGCATCGGGCGACAGCCCGCGGCCGTCGTCGCCGATCTCGATTTCGATCTGGTTGCCCGACTGGCGCGCCGAGACCGAAATCGTCGCGGTGATATCCTTGCCCGCCGCGACGCGGTCCTCGAGCGGTTCGATGCCATGGTCGATCGCGTTGCGGACGATATGGATCAGCGGGTCGCGAATATTCTCCATCATCTCGCGGTCGAGTTCGACCTCGCCGCCGCTCGTCTGGAACGCGATCTTCTTGCCCATGTCCTGCGCCAAGTCGCGCACGATGCGTGGCAGCGGCGCGAACAATTTGTCGATCCGCTGCATCCGCATCTGGCTGACCGACTGGCGCATGCCCGCGATCGAGTCCGACAGGCGATCGAACGAGGCGATCAGCGACGGATTGGCACCCGATTCGCGCAGCATCCGGGCGAATTCGTTGCGCGCGAGCACGATGTCGGTCACCCCGGTCATCACGCTGTCGAGCAAGGGCAGCGGCACGCGGATCGACCGCCAGCTTTGCAGATCGGCGCTGAAATCATCGTCGCGGCGGAGCGGCACGCCCGCCACTTCGAACGGCGCATCGGCAGGTGCCGCCTGTCCGGACAGGGCGCCGATCACGTCGCGGTCGTCGCCGGCGGGCTCGACGCCATGCTGTCCGAGCGCGCCGCAAAGATCGTTCAGCCGGTCGAGGATGCCGAGCACGCCGCTGACCAGCGCGGCATTCGCCTCACGGTTGCCGCGGCGGACCTGATCGAGCGCATCTTCGGCCGCGTGCGACAGGGCGGTGACGCGCGGCAGCGCGAGGAAACCCGAGCTGCCCTTGATCGTGTGGACGAGGCGAAAAATCGCGTCGAGCTGGGCGCGGTCGGCGTGATCGGCTTCCCATGCGACGATCGCCCCGCCGGCTTCGGCGAGGATTTCGGCCGTTTCGGCCAGGAAGTCGTTCAGCAGATCGTCCATCGCCGTACCGGTGCGCCCCAAAAACTGAGGCTGCACCATGGCGGACAATGGTTAAGGGAGGCTTTACTCGGACCGTTCGGCGATGCGAACGCGGGGCGCCAAACCCTTCTTTCACACCCGCTTGCCGCGGTCGGCGGGCGATGCGCGGAACCCTGCCGACGGTCGCGCGTATTCGGCACGAGCCGACCGGGAGGAATTGCATGCGATTGAAGATATTTACGCTGACAGGTGCGGCCGCCTTGGCGCTCGCTGCGTGCACGACGAAGGAAGAGCCAACACAGGACGACGGGACAAGCGCCCCCACCGGCGGCGTCGTCCGCGAGGAGGCCAAGGCCGAGCCGGAAACACCGCCTGTTACGCCGATGCCCGCCGCGACGGTGATCCAGTCGCAGCCCGGCCCCGACGGATCGCAGGTCGACCTGCTGTCGGTGAAGGTCACGGGCGATATCCTGACCGTCACCCTGCGCTGTTCGAGCGCCGAGCGATATAATCGCGAATCGATCCGCGTCGCCCAGGTCAGCGTGATCGACGATGCCACCTCGCAGCGCATCGGCGTGCTGAAGGACAATGAAGGCAATGCGTTGGTGTCGAACCTCAACCGCAGCGGCAGCCCGGACAATGACAATATGATGGTCGATTGCACGGCCAAGCCGGGCGTGATGTGGGCCAAATTCCCGGCACCGCCGGCCACCAGCCCTACGGTTTCGATCAACCTTCCGGGGGTCGCGCCGTTCGACGGCATAGCCGTCCAGCGATGAAGCGGGTGCTCCTGGCGATCGTCGCGGCCGTTTCGATTGGCGGCTGTTCGGCGAACGCCCCGGCCGATAGTGCCGGCGACGACGAAAGCCCGACCGCGACCTCGGCGCCTTCCGGTGACACGGCCCCGCCACGAGCGTCCCCGGCCCTGAGCGCAAAAGTCAGCCCGCTCACCGGCACGGTGAGCGGGCTCCAGACGCGGGTCACCGACATGGGCACGATCATCGACCTGCCCGCCGACGCGTTGTTCGAATATGACAAGGCGGTGCTGACGCCGGCGGCCGAGGTCGAACTGCGCAAGGCGGCCGAAATGATCCGCCGCGGCCCGCCCGGGGCGATACGGGTGATCGGACATACCGACAGCAAGGGCGACGAAGCGTATAACCAGACGCTTTCCGAAGCGCGCGCGAACAGCGTTGCGGACTGGCTTCGCGAGCAGGTCGGCGTTCGCCAGCGCGAACTGCTGGTGTCGGGACGGGGCGAAACCGCGCCGATCGCGCCCAACGAAAATGCGGCTGGCGGCGACGACCCCGCCGGGCGCGCAAAGAACCGGCGGGTCGAACTGGTTGTGCCGACGACAGACCGCGGGCCATCAGCCCCGGCCGGATGACGCCGTCGCGGGAGAAGCCCCTCAGCGCCCCCTGAGTACCGCGCCGACGAGCAACGACGTCGGCGTTTCGCGCGCGAGCATGACCGTCCCCTCGTTCTGCCGCGCGACCGCCTGCACTAGGACGGCGGGCGCGGTGCGCGAGGTCATCGGGCTCGCGCCTTCGCCCTCGGCGAGGATGCGTTCGACATCGGCGTCGAGGAAGATGCGCTCGGCCTCGACATGCAAGGCGATCTCGATGCCCTCACCCTGTTTTTCGCAACCGACGTCGAGCCGGCCGCCGCGCACCAGCGCATCGACGAGGAGGAGCGACAGGTTGAGGATGATCTTCACCGCCGGCTTGGGCAGCGGGTCGGTCCCGATCATCCAGTTGAGGTCGATCGCGCGGTCGCCGATGATGCCGTGGATCGCCGATTTGGCTTCGTCGGCCGGGACGAGTTCACCGAACCCGCCCGCCGATCCGAACGCGAGGCGAAAGAATTTGAGCTTGTTCGCCGAGGTTCGCGCGCTTTGTTCGAGCAACTCGAAACAGCGCTCGCGCATCGCCGGATCCTGCTCGTCGGCAAGCAGTTCGAGGCCGTTGGCGAACGCCCCTACCGGGCTCAACAGGTCGTGACACAGGCGCGAGGCCAGCATCGAGGCGAAATCGACGCGATCGTCGGTCATTTATGAACAGGCTCCCCGCAGGGCCGGATGTTTCCGGCTCGCGCCTGCTCCCTAAGCCACCGATTCGCCCGAGACAAGCGGGATACGGCGAGCCGAGCCCCTTGAATTTCGGGGTTTCGGGACCATATCGCGATCAATGCAGGGGGATGACGAGATTTTGACCGTGACGCTGGAAGACAGCGCGGCAGGCTTGCGGCTCGACCGCGCGCTGGCCGAAGCCCTGCCCAGCCTGTCGCGCGAACGGTTGAAGACGCTGATCAAGGGCGGCCGCGTCACCGATGCCGGCGGCAATATCCTGTGGGATCCCTCGACCAAGGCGAGTGCGCCCGCGACGATCGGCGTCCGCGTGCCGGTGGCGGCACCGGCGCATAATATCGCGCAGGACATGGACCTCGTCATCGCTTATGAAGACGAGCATCTGATCGTCGTCGACAAGCCCGCGGGGATGGTCGTCCACCCCGCGGCGGGCAATCTCGACGGCACGATGGTCAACGCGCTGCTCCATCATTGCGCGGGGCAGCTCTCGGGGATCGGCGGCGTCGCCCGCCCCGGCATCGTCCACCGGATCGACAAGGATACGAGCGGGCTGATCGTCGCGGCGAAGCATGACAAGGCGCATGAGGGTCTGGCAAAGCAGTTCGCCGCGCACAGCATCGACCGCCGCTATATCGCGATCGCCACCGGCCGGCCGATGCCCGCGAACGGCACCGTCAATGCGTGGCTCGCCCGGTCGACGACCAATCGCAAGAAGATGGCGGTCGTCGCCGAAGGGCGCGGCAAGCATGCGATCACCCATTACCGGACGATCGCGCCGCTGAAGAATGCGACTTTGGTCGAATGCCGGCTCGAGACCGGGCGCACGCATCAGGTGCGCGTCCATATGGCGCATATCGGCCATCCGCTGGTGGGCGACCCCGTCTATGGCCGCCAACGCAAACCCTTGTCCGATATCCTCCGGGCGCGGAATTTCGTACGTCAGGCGTTGCATGCGGCCCATTTGGGTTTTATTCATCCGGTGACCGGTAACGAAATCGCGCTCGACAGCGAACTCCCAGCCGACATGCGGGAACTGATCGATGAATTGCGCGTTTAGGTTTCGAATGAAAATCTATTTTGACCGCCGGACCCAACCGCGGCATATTTCTCCTCTGAAAATAAGGGAAAGTCTCCAATAATGGCTAACAAAAGCAATGTTCCGGCAGTGGTGCCCGCGCTCGGCGGTGAGGCGAGCCTGAACCGCTACCTGGCCGAAATCCGCAAATTCCCCCTTCTGACGCCCGAGCAGGAATATATGCTCGCCAAGCGATTCCAGGAGCATGGCGACAATGAAGCTGCGGCGCAGCTCGTCACCAGCCACCTCCGCCTCGTCGCGAAGATCGCGATGGGCTATCGCGGCTATGGCCTGCCGGTCAGCGAGCTGATCAGCGAAGGCAATATCGGCCTGATGCAGGGCGTGAAGAAGTTCGACCCCGAACGCGGCTTCCGCCTCGCCACCTATGCGATGTGGTGGATCCGCGCCTCGATCCAGGAATTCATCCTGCGCTCGTGGAGCCTCGTCAAGATGGGCACCACCGCGGCGCAGAAGAAGCTGTTCTTCAACCTTCGCCGGATGAAGAACAATCTCGCCGCGTTCGAGGACGGCGACCTCAGCCCCGAACATGTCGCCAAGATCGCAACCGACCTTGGCGTCACCGAGGAAGAAGTGATCAGCATGAACCGCCGCATGGCGATGGGCGGCGACACGTCGCTGAACGTCCCGATGGGCGAGGATGGCGACAGCCAGTGGCAGGACCTGTTGGGCGACGAAGGCCCATTGCAGGACGAACGCGTCGCCGAAGCCGAGGAACGCGATGTGCGGCATGCGCTGCTCAACGAAGCGCTCGAAACGCTGAACGAGCGCGAGCGCCACATCCTGACCGAACGCCGCCTGACCGACGATCCCAAGACGCTCGAAGATTTGAGCCAGGTCTATGACGTCAGCCGCGAGCGCGTCCGCCAGATCGAGGTGCGCGCGTTCGAAAAGCTGCAGAAGGCGATGCTGAAGCTCGCCGGCGACCGGCGCCTCGTCGGCGCCTGACCCTGCCTTGCCCGCGATTTGACACGCGGGCCCAAAAGGACCAGCCTCCCCCTTCGGATCGGCCGAAGGGGGATTTTTCATGTGGAAATGGATCCGGATTCCCAAGGGCATCGCGCTGCTGGCATTCCTGCTACCATGGATGACGGTCAGCTGTTCCGATCAGAAGCTGGTCGAAGCGAGCGGTTTCGGCCTTGCCTTTGGCCGGGTTACCGCGATGGGACGGGTCGCCGAAGCGAGCGACGGCGCGTCGCTCAATCTGTGGCTGATCCTTGCGATTATCGCGATCGTGGGCGGACTGGCGCTCCTTTTCCTGCGTGGGCGTGAAGCCGCAAAGCTGGTCCTCGGCACCTCGGCGGCCGCGTTCATACTGATCTTCATCGGCACCTATCGTTACAGCAAGGACGCGATCCTTGCCGAGGCGGCGAAGAGCGGGTCGAACGGCGACATCGACCGTGCGGCGCTGGCGATGATCCAGGTGAATTGGGAAATCGGATATTGGTTGGCGCTATTCTCGCTGATCGCCGCCGCCGCCATGGCGTGGCTGGTGATGAGCGGCAGGGAGGCCGAAGTCGAGGCAAAGATGCGTTCGATGGCCGCCGATGCAAGCGACGCGGCAAAGGATCAGACCGACGACAAGCCGCGGGAAGGCTGAGGCTGGTCCGGGCCAGCACCAGCCTTCGGCGACGCGGCCGCAGGGTGCCCGATCAATTATGATAGCTATATAAATGGAGGGGCGCTTGTCTGAAAACGACATAGAAAATGGCGCGATCCCGGTTCAGGAATTTCAATATGCTGCGTTCATCAGCTATAGTCGGCGCGACGAAAAATTCGCCAAATGGCTGCATCGGAAACTTGAAAGCCTGAGGTTTCCGGCAATCCGCCCCGACTTGGCCAGCGCCTCCAAATGGCCGTTACGCCCGGTCTTCCGGGATGTCGACGAACTCTCCGCTTCGAGTGACTTGACCAAATCCATATGTTCGGCCCTCGAAAATTCGCGCGCGCTGATCGTCATATGCTCTCCCCAAGCCGCAGCTTCGCATTGGGTAAACCGGGAGATCGAGCATTTTTCAAAGCTTGGTCGCAGCGACCAGATTTTCCTTGTTCTTATCGATGGCGATCCGGCTTTTCATCGGGATGGAAGCAGCATTGGCGCTTTTCCCCCCGCGGTTGAAGGCCTTTTGAATGAACCGCTGTGGATCGATGCCCGCCGGGGCAGCGAGTCTCGTGAGCGAATTTTTGCAAGGATCGCGGCGGGGCTGATCGGCGTCTCTTTCGATGCAATTTGGCAGCGGCGCCGCCGCCAGAAAAAACTAGCCGCTCTTTCTTGGGGCATTGCTGCTTTGACGCTCGGCATACCGGTTGGCATTGCCCTGATCGAGCTCGTCAAGCCGATGAATTTGAAGGACTGCCCGCTGGATTTGGTGGCGTTCGAGTCGACATGGGGCAGCGAACGCTTTGTCGTCGATCGCGTCGGATCGAATCGATTTTATGCCTGTGGAAAGCGAGAGCTGTCCCTCGATGAATTTGATCGACTGGCTGAAACCGGCAAAGAATCGGCATGCGAAGGTCCATTGGGATCGATTTTCCTGAAAGGCCATTTGCAGAACATACCCCCAGGCGTCGCTTCGAACAGATACATGATCTATCAGGTATCCGACGGGTCCCCTTGCTGCCTGTGGAATTCGCCAAACGAAAATGACCTCAAATATTATACCGAAAAGAGGAATATCGAATGGTACTCCGAAAGGTCCATGCCAACGCTTGAAGAACTCATGAGTCCGGTCATCGAATTCGACGAAAATTACTCGGAAGTTTCGGCCGACGGCTATCTTTCGAACATGAAATTCAGTCCAAATGTTTGCGAATATGATACAAAACGCAAGATGACATCGATCCTTTCCGGCTGGTTTTCGGACGAACGAAAAGCGTCGCAGTGATGCTGTGGGCCGCATCGAGTTGAAGTACGCGACCCGCCATTTGTTAGCAGCGGGCGCATCCACGCTCAGAACCGGCGCGCATAGCCGAAATAGAGCTCGAGGTCGGGGCTGTCGCGGTTGAGCCCGATGTTGGCGCCCACGTCCCACTGGCTGTCGTCATCGACCTGCCAGCCGGCCGAGAGCCCCGCGAGCGCCTCGGTCGAATGGCCGCCCGGATCGCGGTCGCGGGTCAGCGACAGCTCGGCGGTCATCGACAGATCGTCGGAGACGCCGAAGCCGATGCCGGCGACGCTACCCCAGGACAGGTGGCGCCCGTCGCCATCGCCGTCGACCGCCGCATCGATATGCGGCGAAAAGCCGAGCGACACCGCGCCCAGTTCGAAGCTGACCGGCACGATCAGCCCGGCGCCCCAATCGCCTGCGCCGACGCCTTCGCCGCCCACCGGTAGCGTCGCATAGGGCATGACGGCCGCCGCAAAGCCGGACCCGTCGGGACTGTGCAGATTTTGCCGCAGCGCGAGCGTCACGTCGCCCGTCCGCGTCCGGCGCGTCAGGTCGCCGCTCGTCCGGTCGCGCTCGCGCATATGGCCGACCATGGTCCAGCCAAGTTGCACCTCGAGCGACGGCGTGATCCCGGCCCGCAGCAACATATCGCCAAAGGCGAATGCGTCGGTACGGCTGTCGGCGCTACGGTCGAGTGTCCAGTCGGCGATCCCGACCTCGAGCATCACAGCGCCCGCGTCGAGCGTACAGGCGGGGGTTCCGAGCCCCGGCCGGTCGGGACAGAGATCGCGGCGCGCCTCCTGCCCTGCGGCGGGCACGGCGAAAGCGATCATGGCGAGCAGCAGGACGGTACGAAGCGACATTTGGCTCTCCCCTTTCGCAAACTTGTCCCGGAAGTCGGCCGATCGATCAAGCCCGCTTGCCTCCGGCCCGCAAGCGGCTAGTTTGCCGCGCATGGCAACCTCATCCCGCGCGAAGAAGCGCAAACTCCCCTGGTATCTTCGCCCGTTCAAATGGCTTTTGTGGTTTATCGCGATTTCGGTCCTGTGGGTGCTCGTCTATGCCGTTGTGCCGCCCCCGGTGACGCTGACGATGCTGACCGACGGCAACGGGATCACCAAGGATTGGGAAAGCCTGTCCCGTATCGACCGGAACATGGTGCGCGCGGTGATCGCGGCCGAGGACGGGAAATTCTGTTCGCACGACGGCTTCGACCGCGACGCGATCGAACAGGCGATCGAACGCAACGCCAAGGGCAAAAGGATGCGCGGCGGATCGACGGTCAGCCAGCAGACGGCCAAAAATGTCTTCCTGTGGCAGGGCAGCGGCTGGACGCGCTATGTCCGCAAGGTGCCCGAGGTGTGGTTCACCTTCCTGATCGAAAAAATCTGGGGCAAGCGCCGGATCATGGAGGTCTATCTCAACGTCGCCGAAACGGGGATCGGCACCTATGGCGTCGAGGCCGGAGCGCAGCGCTATTTCAAGCATGGCGCGGACAAGCTGACGCCGCGCGAGGCCGCGCGGATCGCGGCGATCCTGCCGCTGCCCAAGAAGCGCGAGGCAGTGAGCCCGTCGGGGTTCACCCGTCGCTATGGCAACACGATCACCGCGCGCGTCGGACAGGTGCGGCGCGACGGGCTGGACGCATGCGTTTATAAATAGGCCGCGACGCTATTCCGACGCATCGCGGGCCGCGTCGGCGACGAGCAGCCCGCCGATCACCAGAACCGCGACGACGCCGATCGCGATCCCCGCCTCGGTCGAGATATTGTTCCGCTGTTTCCGTTCGAACGGACGGCCGTTGAGAAGCAGACTCTGCTTGCCGTCTAACGCGATACCGATCCGGCTTTCGAAACGCCGGTCCATGCGATCCGACTGGCGGCTGCCGTCGATATTGACCGTGTCGCGTGCAAGACGCAGTTCGAGGCGTGGTGCCTCCGTCTTCCGACCGCCGCCAAGGGGGAGTGTGAAGGAAGCGCCGACAATGCCTTCGGTGCGACCGCCCGCTTGATCGCGAAAGCCCACCGACTGCGCCAGGGACGGTGTGGTCAACGCCGCAGCAAGCAGCATCGCAATCAAGGTTCGCATATCGCCGGTACCCCCATGTTCGTTCTGAACGACTCCATGTTAAAAATATATAACATAGAATCAATCGGAATTTTACATGATCGAGCCGCTGCCCACGCCGGCTAGGCCGGTTTCCAGCTTTTCCGCTCTTCGGCCTGTTTGAGCACCTCGAACGCCGCCTGCCCGGCCGCAAAGCGCTTCGCGGCTTCGGCGTCGTCGGGCTTTACATCGGGATGGCATTCCTTGGCATAGGCCCGCCACGCCTTCTTCGTCGCATCGAAATCGGCGTCGGGATCGAGACCGAGCAGTTCGAGCGCGCGCATCTCGTCGGCGCTGCGACTGCCGTCGCCAGATCCGCCCCACGCATAATGTTGCGCGCGGGCGTAGCTGCGCGCGCCTTGCGCCTCTTCAGCGGCGCGCGCCGCGGCATCCTCGGCGGACAGGCCCGCGAAATAGTCCCAGCCGCGATTATATTCGGCGGCGTGCGTTTCGCAGAAATACCAGCGCTCGGGGCTGTTCGGCGACTTGGGTGCGGGGCAATTTCCGGGATTGGTGCAGCCATGACGGTCGCAGAGGCGAACCTTCTGCGCCTCGCGCGACGAGCCATAGGGGCGCCAGCGGGGAAAACCCCAATCGTCGGATCTCTTGGCGCGGCTCATCACCCCCATGTAGCGGCGGAGGGCACGAATTGCTAGCCGAGCGGGGCTAAAAACCTAGTCTTTGGGCTTGTAGCCGAAGGCCTTGGACGCCAGCTTGACCACGGCGGGATCGAGTTCGGCCGGCGTCATCGGCACCGCGCTCTCGAGCGTTTCGACGATATGCGTCAACGCCGCGATGCGCGCGGCCTTCTTGTTGTTGCCATCGATGACCTTCCACGGCGCCCAGCGCGTGTTGGTCTGCGCGAACATCTCGTCCATCGCGGCGAGATAATGTTTGCGCTTCGACCGGTTCCGATAATCCTCGGTGCCGGTCTTCCACCGCTTCCACGGATCGTCGAGCCGGTCGGCAAAGCGCCGGTCTTGCTCGTCCTGCGTGATGTGGATGAACAATTTGACGAGGTTGGTGCGGCTGCCGGTCAGTTGCGCCTCGAACTCGTTGATTTCGTCATAGCCCTTGCGCCACTCGGCTTCGGTTGCATAGCCCTCAACCCGCTCGACGAGGACGCGGCCGTACCAGCTGCGATCAAAGATCGAGATTTCGCGGTTTCCGGGCAGGCGTTTCCAGAAACGCCAGAGGAAATGACGCGCCCTTTCTTCCTCGTTCGGCGCACTGATCGGCCATACCTCGAAATAGCGGGGGTCGAGCGATGCGGTCAGCCGCTGGATGATCCCGCCCTTCCCCGCCGCGTCCCAGCCTTCGAACATGATGATGCTGCGCTGGCCGTTGATGATGTGCGCCGCCTGAAGCCGTTCGAGCCGGTCCTCCAGCACCTTGAGCGCGTCGGAATAGTCGCCGTCGTAGCGGGCGCCGGTTTCATGATCGGAAAGGGAAATGCTCATGCAGGCTTCCTAGCGCAAGCAAAGCCCTCCTACCAAGCGCGATAAGCCGATGTCATGTTCTGGCACAATCGATCGCCGCCTCGTTACACACGGGCAGCAGAGCCGTCAGAGATATTCCGCGATCAGCGCGGCGACGCGGGCCGGATTTTCCATCGGGATGAAGTGACTCTGGTCGGCCCAGAGCTCGTCGCGATCGGCACCGATTGCAGGACCCAGCCCGGTCCAGGTCGGGCTCAGCGAAAAATCTAGCGGGCCACCGCGTTCGCCCGTCGGCGCGCGGATCACCGCCGAAGGCACGGCCAGATAGTGCAGCCACTCGTGCGGGCTGGTGCGCAGCGCATTCTGATAGACCGATGCTTCGAGCGCCGGGGGACAGGCGAGTTCCAGCCCCTCGCCATCGGCGGGAAGCAGGCCGTGAGTGCAATAGTCGGCGAGGACCCGGGCGTCCCAATTGGCATAGGGCGGGCGATCGGCGAAACGCGCCTGCATCTCCTCCACGCTCGCCCAGCTGTTGCGGCGGCGCGCGACGGGATGCTCGGCGGCATCGGGGATCGGCCGGGCCGCCTCGCCTTCGTAAAATTCGGGGGCCATGATCACCGGATCAATCAGCACGAGACGGCCGAACGCGGCCGGCCGCTGCGACGCGAGCCGGGTCAGGACATAGGCACCCATGCTGTGACCGACGCCGACAAGCGGGTGGCCGCCGAGCCCGTCGAGCAATGGCAACAGCACATCGGCGGTCGCCGCCCAGTTGGCGAGCGTCGCGGGACGGAAGCTGCGCCCATGGCCGCGATGGTCGGGCGCGACGACATGCGTTCCTGCGGGCAGCGCCGCGACGACCCGATCCCAGAGGCGGGCGTGAAAGCCCGTCGCGTGGAGCAGGAGCAGCGACGGCCCCTGCCCGCGCTCACCCCATTCGAACCAGCAGATATCGCCTTCCGGCGTTTCCAGCCGGTGCTCCCGGGGTTCGCTCATGCCTTAGCTCTTCGGGCCGTCGACGAGCCGGATGCTCAGTTCCTTGAGCTGTTTTTCGCTGACCGGCGCCGGGGCGCCCATCATCAGATCCTCGGCCTTTTGCGTCATCGGGAAGACGATCACTTCGCGGATGTTCGGTTCGTCGGCGAGCAGCATCACGATACGGTCGACGCCCGGCGCCGACCCGCCGTGCGGCGGCGCGCCGAATTTGAAGGCGTTGATCATGCCGCTGAAGTTCGCGTCGACGTCGGCCTGCGAATAGCCGGCGATTTCGAACGCCTTGTACATGATGTCCGGACGATGGTTCCGGATCGCACCCGACGACAGTTCGACGCCGTTGCACACGATGTCATACTGGTAAGCGAGGATATCGAGCGGATCCTTGTTCGTCAGCGCGTCCATCTCGCCCTGCGGCATCGAGAAGGGATTGTGGCTGAAATCGATCTTGCCGGTGTCCTCGTCGGCCTCGAACATCGGGAAGTCGACGATCCAGCAGAATTCGAAGCGGCTCTTGTCGATCAGATCGAGCTGGTCGGCGACGCGCGTGCGCGCGAGGCCGGCGAGCTTCGCCGCCTTCGCCTCGACGCCAGCGGCGAAGAAGATGCCGTCGTTCGGGCCGAGACCCATCGCGTCGGCGATCGCCTTCATGCCGTCCTGGCCATGGTTGTTGGCGATCGGGCCGCCGAACACGCCGTCCTTCTGCGTCGCATAGCCGAGGCCCGGGAAACCTTCCGACTGCGCCCAGCTGTTCATCTCGTCGAAGAATTTGCGGCTCTTCTCGTGCGTCTCGGGCGCGGCGACGGCGCGGACGACCTGCCCTTCCTCGACCATCGTCGCGAAGCGGCCGAAGCCCGACCCCTTGAAGAAGTCGCCGACGTCATGGACGAGCAGCGGGTTGCGCAAATCGGGTTTGTCGCTGCCATATTTCAGCATCGATTCGCGGTAGGGAATGCGCTTGAACGGCAGCGGCGAGACGGTGCGGTCTTTGCCGTCGAAGTCGGCGAACTCCTCGAATACGCCGTGCAGGACGGGTTCGATGGCGTTGAAGACATCGTCCTGCGTGACGAAGCTCATTTCGAAATCGAGCTGGTAGAATTCGCCGGGCGAGCGGTCGGCGCGCGCATCCTCGTCGCGGAAGCAGGGCGCGATCTGGAAATAGCGGTCGAAGCCCGCGACCATCAGCAGCTGCTTGAACATCTGCGGTGCCTGCGGCAGCGCGTAGAATTTGCCGGGGTGGACGCGGCTGGGCACCAGATAGTCGCGTGCGCCCTCGGGGCTGCTCGCGGTCAGGATCGGCGTCTGGAATTCGGTGAAGCCCTGATCGATCATCCGGCGGCGCAGCGACGAGATCACGTTCGAGCGCAGCACGATATTCTTGTGCAGCCGTTCGCGGCGGAGATCGAGGAAGCGGTTGGTGAGGCGGACTTCCTCGGGATAGTCGGTTTCGCCGAACACCGGCAACGGCAGGCGGTCGGCCGACGACTGCACCGTCACCGCGTTCGGATAGATTTCGATCTCACCTGTCGCGAGCTTCGGGTTCAGCGTCTCGGCCGAGCGCGCCGCGACCTTGCCGGTGAAGGTCAGCACGGACTCGGGACCCTGCGCGTTGACGATGGGATAGAGGTCCGAACCGGTTTCGACGACGATCTGGGTGATGCCATAATGGTCGCGAAGATCGACGAAGAGCACATTCGCATGTTCGCGCGTGCGGTGCACCCAGCCCGAAAGACGGACTTCCTCACCGACGTTGGCGGCGCGAAGGTCTGCGCATGTGTGGGTGCGATAGGCGTGCATTTTATCGTCTTTCAAAGATGGAGGCGTTCAACAAAAAGTTGAAATTATGGCCGCGCCTAAGGCAGCGCGGCGCGCCATTTGTCAAGGGTTGAAGCCCAAATCAGCAGGTCAGTCCGAGGCCGTCGAGCACCGCGCTGCCGAACAGCGCGCGATGCGCCGGATCGGGAAGAAGCCGGCCCTGCGCCGCGCGCCAGCGGCGAAAATCCTCGCCATAGTCGGCGGCGACGCGCGCGGCGTCGAGGTGGCAGCTTTTCGCCCAGTGGCGGGTAAATCCGATCCCTTCCGCATCGAGGCATTCGACGACGCGGGCATAGGCGTCGGCGGTGCGCTGGCTGCGCGGGCCGTCGAAATCGATCACGGCGTTATGCGTAAAGCGCGCTGGAGCGAGCAGCCCCTCGGCGCGCTCCATGAAGCGCACGGTGACAACCGTCGAGCCGCCATGTTTGGCATAGACCGCGCAGATGCGTTCAAAGGCGCGTGCGAGGTCCGCGCGGTCGATGGTGACCGACGCATTGAAAAGGTCGGCGAGCGGCCGGTGCGTGTCGAGCCCCTCCCCCCAGCTGCCAAAGACCGGCGGGTCATCAACGTCGGGGCCAGCCGCATAGCCCTGCTTCATCGCGAATTGCAGCAAGGGTCCGCGCGCCCATGGATAGTCGTTGAGCAGGCGGCCGAGCAGGCTGAGCGCGTCATAACCCGCGCCAAGCTGGCCGGGCGTCGCGCGCGGATAATCGTCGCGCCATGGCTCGCGATAGAGGAACCGCAGCATCGCCGGCCGTTTGAACGGCTTGTAGGGGTTGACGATCATCTGGACGAAATCGGGATCCTCATCGAGTGCATAGGCAGCCGAAAAGCGCCGGAAATCACCCGCAGCAAGCCAGCCCAGCGCCGCCGCATCGACCTTGCGCAGATTCTGGATCGGGCGAACGAGGAATTTCGGGACGCTGTCGACGACGAGCGCGGTGACGATGCCGAGCGCCCCCACCGGAAGCTGTGCGGCGGCGAACATCGCGTCGTCGCGCAGCGGGGTCGATCCCGTCGCGGCGACAAAGGCATCGCTCATCACGCCCGCATCGGGCTCGATCCAATGGATGCCGGCAGGCGTGACGACCTGCAACGCGCGGATATGGTCCTGGATGCCTCCGCGCGCGATCATCGATCCGTGGGTGCCGGTGGCAGCAGCACCCGCGAAAGTCTGGCCGTTGCCTGCGCCGCTCGTCCACAGCGAGCGTCCCTGTTCCTCGAACTTGTCCGATACCTCGTCAACGAGCGCGCCCGCTTCGACAAGCATCAGGGCGCCCGCGTCGATGCCCGGCCGCACATCGTCGGCGCCGATACGGAAGCAGCGATTAAAGCGGCGCGTGTGGAGCAGCCAGCTTTGCGAGCTGATATTGACGTTCGACGGCGACCAGCCCGCGCCGAGCGGCCGGACGCGACGTTTCGCCGCGGCTGCCTGTGCGAGCCAGTCCTGCACCGATCTTGCCGCGATCGCGATCTCGTCGCGTCCGCGCTCGGCGTCGCCGCTGCGCAGCGCGAAGCGCGTCGCCGCCTCGCAGGTTCCCGTCCCATGATAGTTGGTCCAGCGGCCTTCGGCGCCGAGCTTGACGATCGGCATCAGGCGTCTCCCAGCGGCAGGATGCCGGCATGCGCGCGCCAGGCGATGGTGACGGGGCGCAGGAAGCCAAAGGTGGCGATCGCGACGAGCATCTGGCGGCGTGTCGCGAACATACGCACATCGCACAGCCCATGGTCGGACTCGGGCGTCACGAAAGGCTGTGCGGCCTCTGCCGCGAATCCCCAGCCCTTCAGCGTCACGACCATCTTTTCCTCGTCGAGCGGGCGCGGATTGGCGATCGACAGGAAAATATCCGCCTGCCCTGCCAGATACTGGCCGAAAAGCAGCGCAAAACCGAGCGCAGCGAGCGCCCAACCAAGCCAAATCATGCCAAAAGCCCCTTCGTCTTTTCCCCGGCCGGTGTTCCGACTCTGCGACCCGAAGAGCTAGGGCAATTTTTCCTGCCCGTTCCTTTCAACTAGCTGTATAGGCGCGCTATGCAAGTCCATCCGTTGATCGAAACCAACGCCGCGCTCGTCGAATTCTGCGACCTCATCCGGAACAGCGATTTCATCGCGGTCGATACCGAATTCATGCGCGAAAACACTTTCTGGCCAGAGCTTTGCCTGATCCAGGTGGCCGACCGCGCCCATGCCGCAGCGATCGATCCGATGGCGCCGGGCATCGATCTGAAACCCCTGCTCGACCTGCTCGTCGATAATGAAGACATGTTGAAAGTCTTCCATGCCGGCGGACAGGATGTCGAAATCATCTTCAACCTGACCGGCAAGACGCCGCACCCGATCTTCGACACGCAGATCGGCCAGATGGCGATCGGCCAGGCCGAACAGGTCGGCTATTCGAACCTCGTCGAGGCATGGATCGGGCTGCAACTCGACAAGGGCGCGCGCTTTACCGACTGGAGTCGTCGTCCGCTCGACAAGCGCCAGATCGACTATGCGATCGGCGACGTCACCCATCTCGCCAAGATTTTCCCGATGATGCTCGACAAGCTGATCAAGACGGGCCGCGGCCACTGGCTGGACGAAGAGATGGAAAAACTGGCGGACCCCGCCAATTACAGCGTCGATCCCGACAAGGCGTGGCAGCGGATCAAGATCCCCTCGCGCAAGCCCGACGTCCTAGGCCGGCTGCAGGCGCTCGCGGCATGGCGCGAGCGCGAGGCGCGCAACAAGAATCTGCCGCGCGGCCGCATCGTCAAGGACGAGACGCTCGCCGATCTGGCCGCGCACCCGCCGAAGGACCAGGACGGGCTCGGCCGCGTCCGCGGGCTGTCGGCGACCTGGCGCACGAACGATATCGGCGCGCGGCTGATCGACGCGCTCGCCAATGCGAAGCCGCTGTCCAAGGACGACATGCCCGACCGCGCGCCGCGCGGCCCGGGGCTCGGCAAGGAGGGCGTGCTTGTCGCGGACCTGCTGAAGCTGCTGCTCAAGATCCGGGCACGCGAACTCAATGTCGCGGCCCGGCTGATCGCGCGCAGCGACGACCTTGAAGCGCTGGCGGCGGGCGGTCGCGAGGGCATCGCGATGATGCAGGGCTGGCGCTACGATGTTTTCGGCCATGCCGCGCTCGACCTTGTCGAAGGCCGGATGGGCTTCGCGGTCAAGAATGGCAAGCTGGTGATGAGCGAGATCGACGCCGCGGCCGGCGCAGACTGATCGTCCGCTAGAGCAGCACCAATTCCGCTTTGGCGTCGAGCGCCTGCGCCAGCGAGCGCAAGCGGCGTTCGACCGATTCGCCTGCGAGATGATGCCAGCCGCGATCGAGGCTGAGCTGCAATTTTCCGTCGACGAGGGCAATGCTGCTCGCTTTCAACGGTGCCTCGACGCCGCCGGTCAGGCGCTGCGCGAGCCGGATCGCCAAACCCCATTGCCGCGCCCGCGCCAGCCTGTCCGACCCGACGAGGTCGCCCATCGCCGGAAAATCGCTGTCGGCGCCGCCGAAGCCGGCATGAAGCGCGCGGGCCAGCAGAATGCGGCCCGGAATATCGATGCCGCGCCAATTGCCATGAAGACCAATTTCTGTGCCGCGTTCGGCGCGGAAATCGGGATTGGCGGACCAGGCCACGTCGCTGAGCAGGCTCGCGGCCAGACGGACACGGCTGTCGGCTGCTGCCTCACCCGCGAACAGCGGCGCGATCCATTCGGTGATCGCGCGCCCATGCGGCGCGAAACGCGCCAGCCGGCGCCCCTCGAACTCGGCGGCGACGATCAGAGGATCCTGCGCCCGCGTTTCCGCGTCGAGTGCCTGATACAGCAGGCCTTCGCGCAAGCCCGACGACGACACGGTCATTTCGGGGATATCGATGATGTTGGCGAGCGCGGCGAGCAAGGCGGCGGCGTCGGGCAAGGCGGCGGCGCGGTTCGACGCCATGCCCGGGATCGCGCGTAGCTCCTCGAAACTCAGCCGCTTGGTCGCGCGGACAAGGCGGCGCAGCGCCGTCCGCGGGAGGGTATGCTGGTCGAGCACGGCAAGCGGGTCGTGCGTCAGTTCGAGGTCGAGGCGCGACAGCGCACGCCAGGAACCACCGACGAGATAGAGCGGAAGGCCGGTCAGACCGCCGGGCCAGCCGGCGTCGCGGAGCATCTTGCGGACCGCGCGCTCGAAAGCCTGTTGCCCGTCCTTGCGCAGCGCCGGCAGGCGCAACACGCCGAGCGGGAAGGATGCGCGCCGTCCGACCTGTCCGTCGGATACTTCGGCGAGTTCGAGGCTGCCGCCGCCAAGGTCGACCGCGATGCCGCGCGCATCGGGAATGGCCGCCAGCACGCCATAGCCCGCCGCTTCGGCTTCTTCCTCGCCCGACAGCAGGCGTATCTTGAGCCCGGCCTCGGCCGCAGCGGCGATAAAGTCCGGGCCATTCGCGGCGTCGCGAACCGCCGCGGTGGCCACGCATTGCAGGTCCTTGACCTCCATATGCCGGGCGAGCAGCGCATAGCGGCGCAGCGCGGTCAGCCCGCGTTCGGCATCCTCTTCGGCGATGCGGCCGTCGATCGCGAGCCCGCGGCCGAGGCCGGCCGCAACCTTTTCGTTGAAGATCACCGCCGGCGCGCGCGCGGGGCCTTCATAGACGACGATACGCACCGAGTTGGAGCCGATGTCGATGACCGCAGAACGGTGGACCGCCTGTTTCGAGGAGCGTAGCAAACCCAAGTCTATTTTCTCAATCTTCGCGCACATCGAATGCGAGCGTCGGGACGTCCTGACGCTTGTGAAGTGCGGTTCCGCGGCCCGAAAGCGACGGGTTGTTCATGAAATAATGGTGCAAATTGAATGGCTTGTCTCCCGAACTCACGCGCACCGAGGTGCCATCGGGTTGCAATATCCAGCTTTGTTCATTGTCGATCAGGTTCGCCACCAGCACCTGGTCGAGGATCTGGTCGTGGACCGTCGGATTTTCGATCGGGATCATATATTCGACGCGGCGGTCGAAGTTGCGCGGCATCCAGTCGGCGCTCGAAATATAGAGCTTCGCCCCGCGGTGCGGCAGCGGGGCGCCGTTCGCAAAGGCCCAGACGCGGCTATGTTCGAGGAAGCGGCCGACCACCGATTTGACGCGGATCGTCTCCGACAGCCCCGGAACCCCCGGACGCAGGCAGCAGATGCCGCGCACGATCAGTTCGATCGGCACCCCCGCCGCACTTGCCTCATAGAGTTTGTCGATGATGTCGGGATCGACCAGACTGTTCATCTTGGCCCACACGCCCGACGGCAGCCCTGCCTTCGCCGCCGCGGTTTCGGCGTCGATCAGTTCGGACAGGTGCGCGCGCATGTTGAGCGGCGACATCGTGATCAGGTCGAGCCGTTCGGGTTCGACATAGCCGGTGATATAATTGAACAGCTGCGCCGCATCGCGCCCCGCGCGCGGATCGGCGGTGAAGAAGCTCAAATCGGTATAGATGCGCGCGGTGACGGGGTGGTAATTGCCGGTGCCGAAGTGGCAATAGGTGCGGTACCCCTGCCCCTCGCGGCGGACGACCATCGAAATCTTGGCGTGCGTCTTCCACTCGATGAAGCCGTAGACGACCTGCACGCCGGCGCGCTCGAGCTGGTTCGCCCAGAGGAGATTCTGCTCCTCGTCGAAACGCGCCTTGAGTTCGACGACCGCGGTCACCGACTTGCCCGCCTCGGCCGCCTCGATCAGCGCGCGGATCACCGGCGACTGGTTGCCGGCGCGGTAGAGCGTCTGCTTGATCGCGACGACGTCGGGGTCGGCCGCCGCCTGCCGGAGGAAGGAGAGCACGACATCGAAGCTCTCGTACGGATGATGGACGACGATGTCCTTCGAACGGATCGCCGCGAAACAATCGCCGCCATGTTCGCGAATCCGTTCGGGAAAACGCGCCGAATAGGCGGGGAATTTGAGGTCGGGACGGTCCACGTCGACGAGCGCGGAGAGAGCGGCGAGCCCGATAAAGCCGCCGATCTTGGCAACGATCGCCTCATGCCCCTGAATATCGGCATTCAGCACCTCGGCGATTTCGCCGGGCATGTCGGCTTCGAGTTCGAGGAGGATCACGCGGCCGCGGCGACGGCGGCGGATCGCGGTGCGGAACAGGCGCACAAGATCCTCGGCCTCTTCCTCGAGCTCGATATCGCTGTCGCGAATGATGCGAAACACGCCCAATGAGCGGATCGCGAAGCCGGGGAAAAGCAGGTCGCCGAACAGTTCGATCAGATATTCGATCGGCACGAAATGCCCGGGCTGCCCCGGCACCGGCACGAAGCGCGCGAGCGAGGCGGGGATCATCACCAGTTCGCGGATCGTCTCGCCGCTCGCCTTGCGCTGCAGGTCGAAGATCACCCCCAGCCCACGGTTCGGGATGAAGGGAAACGGATGCGCCGGGTCGAGCACCTGCGGCGTCAGGATCGGGAAAATCTGGTCGATGAAATATTGGCGGAGCGCGGTGCGCAGCGCCTCCTTGTTCGACCCGGTGCCGTGGACGACAATGCCCTGTTCGGCGAGCAGGCGGTGCAGCAATTGCCATTCGCTCTGCTGCTGGTCGACGAGGCGGTTCACCTCGGCCTCGATCTCGGCGAGTTGCTGTCCGGGCGAGCGGCCGTCGGCCGAGGGATCGTCGATGCCCTGCAGTTGCTGGCCCTTCAGTCCCGCGACGCGGACCATGAAGAATTCGTCGAGGTTGCTGCCCGAGATCGACAGGAAACGCAGGCGTTCGAGCAGCGGATGCGCGGGGTTGCGCGCTTCCTCCATCACCCGCCGGTTGAAAGCGAGCCAGGAGAGTTCGCGGTTGAAGAAGCGTTCGGGACCGAATGTCGGCGGCGTCGACGCCGTTTCTGCATCATTGTCGGCGCGAAGGGGCTGTCCGGTTAGCGACATGTGGCGGCATCCTGTCGTTCGAGGAGATCGGGATCGATCAGCCCCTGTGACAGTAATGTTTCACGCGTAAGACGGATGCCGATGCCGCCGCCCTTTTCGAGCGACGCAGCATCGAGCGCAGCAACGACCCGGAGGATCGCGGCATAGCTGCGCTCCATCCGCGGCACGATATAGGAGGCGACGCCGGGCGCGAGCGCGATGCCGCGCTGCGCGAACAGCGCCTCGATCAGATCGCGCGCAAGGCAATCGTCGGGGTCGCCGATCGTCAGCACGGGGACCGCGGCGAGGCGCGACCGAAGGTCGGGAAGCGCGACATTCCAGTCCGACGGCGGCGCATCGGCGACGATCAGCAGTGGCGTACCGCCCTGCTGCGCGGCGTTCCAGGCGTGAAAGATTTCCTCTTCCGGCACGCTGTCATGGCCGTCGATCACCCGGCCGCCGGTTTCGGCGGCGAAAAGCCGGCCCATCAGGCTGCGTCCCGATCCGCGCGGCCCGGTGAGCACGGCGGTCCGTACCGGCCAGGTCGCGACATGGCGCAGATAGCGCACCGCATCGGCGTTGCTGGTCCCGACGATCAACGGCCCGTCGTTCGACCCGCCCGCGCTCCAATCGAGCGGCAGGGCGATCTGTCCCGATGTCCTTGCCATCAGCGACTGATCCTGAGCGTGCTGCCGCCTTCCTGCACCTTGTACCCGCGTCCGGCGAGCGCCGCCTTGAGCGCGCCGATATCGCCGCGGAAGGTCACGCGCATCACCGACGTGCCGCCAAGCGCAAGGCTGGTGGTCGAAGCCGACTGGACCCCCGCGATGCCGCCCACCGCGCGTTCGGTCGCGGTCACCGAATCGACGTCGGGCGAGCTGTACTGGACGGTGAAGCTTTGTACCCCGACCGGTGCGGTCGTCGGCACGCTCGCGTCGGTTTCGGTCGGCAGCGCCTCTTCGTCGGTCGCGACCTCTTCGGGCAGGTCTTCCTTTTCGACCGGTTTTTCGAGGACGAGATAGGTATCGGTCCGCAGGACGCCGGCCGCGAGCGCGTCGATATAAATGCGGTCCATCCGCGCGACCGCCTTTTCCATCATGTCGGGCAGCGCCGCGGGGCTGGGGCCGGTCATCGTGAAGCTGGAAATCAGCTTGCTGTCGGGACCGAAGCGCGCGGTGAAATAGCCTTTGATCGGGCCGCCGGGATAGGAATATTCGACCCGCGCGATCGGGGTCAACACGTCGGCGGCGCCATATTGGTCGAGGATCACGCGCCACCAGACGCGGCCGCGGCGGCCGGTCTGCCCCGCGTTGATCAGCAGCGTATCGGCGCCGGTGCCCGCAGTGCGGACATAGTCGATCGCGCTCTGCCCCGTATTATATTCGGCCCATGCGCGCTGCCAGGCGCTGCGCTGTTCGAACACCTGCGGAATGCCGTCGATCGAATAGACGGGGATGACGAGCAGCGGCGGCGAGCGCAAAGTCCGCCCGCTGACGCCGAGAATCTGGCCCGCGCGGACGCGGTCGAATTGCACACCGAGCTTAGCGACATAACGACGCGGGCCGATCTGTTCTTCCTCTACGACGATCGCGGTGACGATGCCGTCGAGCACCGAATCGCCGAGCTTGGGGCCGTCGCTGCCATTCAATTTGCGATAGAGTTGCGCCCAGCCGAGGCGCTGCGCCTCGCGCCAGCCCTTTTCGCGGGCGTCGTCGGCATTGTCGCCGGTGACGTCGACCATGATGCCGCTGGCAAGGAAATCGCCGCTGCTGTTGATCGGGGTGATGCCGCGATCGCCGCGGCTGATCTGCCCCTCGACCACGCCGACGAGCAGAATCGCGAAAAACAGGCCAAAAAGTGCGGCCCAGCGCCAGTCACGGCCGCGCAGCAGGTCAAAGGAAAAGCTCGGGGCGAAGCGGGGGAAAGCGGCCGAAATCATATCTTCTCTATGCTTTGCCCAAAAGCGTGGCCCCGGACAAGGAAATCATGGCATTTCGTGGCCAGAGTCGTTAGTCGCGCTGGCCATGGATTCCAAGCACAACCAACCCGCCTCCTACACTTATGCCGAGGCCGGCGTATCGATCGAGACCGGCAACGCGCTGGTCCGTGCCATTGCCCCGCTCGCCCGTGCGACGCGCCGCCCCGGCGCCGACGCCGACCTTGGCGGCTTTGGCGGTTTCTTCGACCTCAAAGCCGCGGGGTTCAACGATCCCTTGCTCGTCGCCGCGAACGACGGCGTCGGCACCAAGCTCAAGCTCGCCATCGAATCGGGCAAGCATGACGGCGTCGGGATCGATCTTGTCGCCATGTGCGCGAACGATTTGATCGTGCAGGGCGCCGAGCCGCTGTTTTTCCTCGACTATTATGCCACCGGCAAGCTCGACAATGACGTCGCGACCGAAGTCGTCGCGAGCATCGCCGAAGGGTGCAAGCAGGCCGGCTGCGCGCTGATCGGCGGCGAGACCGCCGAAATGCCGGGCATGTATTCGGACGGCGACTATGACCTCGCGGGCTTTTGCGTCGGCGCGGTCGAGCGCGATCAGGTGCTGACCGCCGACAAGGTCGCGGCGGGCGACGTCATCCTCGGGCTTGCCTCGTCGGGGGTGCATTCGAACGGCTTTTCGCTCGTTCGCCGGCTCGCTGCTGACAAGGGCTGGAAACTTGAGCGTCCAGCGCTGTTCGACCAGAATATCCTGCTGATCGACGCGCTGATGGCGCCGACGCGCATCTATGTGAAGAGCCTGCTCCCGCTCGTGAAGACCGGCCGGATCCACGCACTCGCGCATATCACCGGCGGGGGACTGCTCGAGAATATCCCGCGCATCCTGCCCAAAACGCTGCACGCGCATGTCGATGCCGATGCTTGGGAGCAGCCGCGGCTGATGGCGTATCTGCAGGCGCAGGGCCATATCGAGCCCGAGGAAATGGCGCGCACCTTCAACTGCGGGATCGGCATGGCGGTGGTCGTTGCCGAAGGCGATGTCGCCGAAGTGACGGCGGCGCTCGAAGCCGCGGGCGAGACGGTGCACCGGATCGGCCATATCGCCGAGGGCGAAAAGGGCTGCACCGTAACGGGCAGCGCTGAGACATGGAGCGCGATGGGGTCATGGAGCGCCACGCATAATGGCTAAGGCGCGTGTCGCCGTCCTGATATCGGGCGCCGGCACCAATATGGCGGCGCTGCTTTATGCGGCGAAGGCCGGAAACTGCCCCTATGAACTGGTGCTCGTCGGCAGCAACGATCCCGACGCGCCGGGCCTGAAAATCGCCGCAGCCGAAGGCATCGCGACCTGGGCGTTTTCGCACAAGGGTATGAACCGCGACGCGTTCGACGCGCTGGTCGACGAACAATTGCGCGCGGCGGGCGCCGAGTTCGTCGCACTCGCGGGTTATATGCGAATCCTGTCCGACGATTTCGTCGCCCGCTGGGCGGGCAGGATGATCAACATCCACCCCAGCCTGCTGCCGCTCTACAAGGGGTTGAACACCCACGCCCAAGCGATCGAAGCAAGCGACAAATTCGGCGGATGCAGCGTCCATATCGTGACGGCGGGCGTCGACGATGGCCCGGTTCTGGCACAAACGCCGGTCGCGATCCTTCCCGGCGACACGGTCGAAACGCTGGCGCGGCGCGTGCAGTTCGCCGAGCATCAGCTCTATCCCGCGACGCTCGCCGCTTTCGTGACGCGCGAACGGTCGCCCGACTATTTGCGCACCCGCGTCCGCGACCTTGCGATGGCGCTGCCCGAAGCCGACGAAGTCACCTCGCACGGCATGCCGTGCTTCGGTATCGCCAAAGGCAAGAAATTCGCCTATTTCACCGAGGACCATCATGGCGACGGCAAAATCGCGCTGCTGGTGAAGATCAGCGGCGCCGAGGAGCAGGCGATGCTGATCGAGCTCGACGCGGACCGCTATTACCGCCCCGCCTATTTCGGCGACGGCTGGATCGGCATCCGGCTCGATCTTGGCGACACCGATTGGGATGCAATCGGCGAGTGGCTGCGCAAGAGCTGGCTGGCAGTGGCGCCGAAGAAGCTGGCGGGACTGATGGGGGTGGCGGAGGAGTTCTGACGATGACGCGATTGTTCGCTTGTCTGTTGATCCTGTTGCTTGGCGGCTGCGGCATGGCGGTTTCCGAAAAACCGATGTTTACTGCGGCTGATACGGCGGGGGCGCCAGTGCTTGCCGATGGCGTCTGGCTGATGAAAGACGATCCTGCCTGCCGCGTCGATATCGCCCTGCCCGTGTCGCGCTGGCCCGCCTGTGCCAGCTGGGTGGAGCATCGCGATGGCCAGTGGTCCGAACCATCGGGCGGAACCATGCCGACGGTCAAGCCGCTCGAAAACGATATCCTGTTCGTCGGCGGCAAGATCGGGCTGATGCAGGTCGGCTTCAAAGACGCCGAAACCGAGTGGGACGGTCCGACCTATATGTTCATGGCGTTCGACAATCCGGCCGGCGGCGACAAGCTCAAGTCCATCGCCCTATGGCCCGTCATGTGCGGCACGATGATCGATTATAAAAGCGCGGCCGAAGAGCGGAATGCGACGCCCGTCGTGAAACAGCGCTTTGCGGGGTTCGACGAGAAATGCCGTCCGGCGTCGCAGGACGCGCTGCGCGCCGCCGCCGCCCCGAGCCGTCCGCATCCGTCGAAACTGCTGCGGTTCCGATGGGTTCGCGAGCGCCTCGACTAAAGGACCTAATTTACGAAAAAAGGCCGCCGGATCGCTCCGGCGGCCTCTTGTCGACCTTGCTGCCTGTGTCGTTTAGCCGACGATTTCTTCGGGCTTGAAGAAATAGGCGATTTCGATCGCCGCATTCTCGTCGCTGTCGCTGCCGTGAACCGTGTTCGCCTCGATGCTTTCGGCCAGTTCCTTGCGGATCGTGCCGGGTGCAGCATCCTTGGGGTTGGTCGCGCCCATGATGTCGCGGTTCGCCTGCATGGCGTTTTCGCCTTCGAGGACCTGGACGACGACGGGGCCGCTGATCATGAAGTCGACGAGTTCGCCGAAGAAGGGGCGTTCCTTGTGGACCGCGTAGAAGCCTTCGGCCTGTTCGCGGCTCATGTGGATGCGCTTCGACGCGACGACGCGCAGGCCGGCGTCTTCCAGCATCTTGGTGACGGCGCCGGTGAGGTTGCGACGCGTGGCGTCGGGCTTGATGATCGAAAAGGTGCGAGTAACCGCCATGGGGGAAGCTCCTGTGTTATTATGGTCTGCGATGCGCGCGCCTCTAGCCGCGCTTTCGCCGCGCCGCAAGGACAGAGCGCAGTCGGCGGCTATGCGCCGCTGCCATAGGTTATCGCGCCTTCGACCATGTCGCCGGTCTGGGTCGCGGTCACCTGGATCGAGGTTTTCGTATCGTCGGGCTTTTCGGCGCTGATGATGACCGTATCCTCGGCGGTCATTTCGGACTTCACCTTGAGACCGGCGGCCTCGATCTGGCGGCGATAATGGGCGACCACCTCGGCCGCCCTGCCCTTGACCTCGAAGCTCGCGAGACCGCCCTTGCCGTCCTTGCCCGACCCGGCGAAACCGCCGGTCATCTTCGATCCCGGAAAGGGCGTCAGGCCCGCGGGCAGCTTCGCCGCGCCACCGAACTGCACTTCGCCATCTTCGGTCTTGATCGTGACCTTGTCGTTTTCGCCATCCTCACTGCTGCTGATACTATAATCGGCGGTCTTGCCGGTTTCGGGATCGGTATAGGTGCCGCTCGCGACCTCGGTTTCCGGGCTGGAGCCGCAGCCGGCGAGGAGCAGCGTCGCGGCGGCGAGCGCAGCGCAGAGGGAGGGAGTGGGGCGGATCGTCGTCATATCGAAGGCTCCTGCTGAAACGAAAGCCCGGCCGCTCTGGCGGGCGCCGCGCGCCCTGTCGGTGACATATGTCACAGCCGCCTAGGGCCCTTCGGACCAGCGGCCGTTTTCGTCCTGTTTCCAGAAGCGGTTGTCGACATCGTCGCGCGCCGCCAGCGTGCGCCACAGCGCGCGCGCATCGTCGATGCGGCTGTTGTCGAACAGCAGGAAGACGCGCTCGAACCCGAGCGCCTCGTCGCGCCATTCGCCGTCAGCGAGCGCAAGATATGTCGCGCGGTTCGGCGGCGACGGATCGAGCGTGCCCGCGATCAGGATCGGCTCGATCTCCTCATCGGGCGAGCCGGCAGCCCCGTGCGGCAGGAAGCTCGCCGGCTGGAGCGACCAGAGCGCGGCGTCGATCGCCTGCCGCTGCATCGCCGGCGCGGCGACCACCAGCAGGCGGTCGCCGTTCGCGAGGATTCGCGTCGCGAGGGCGGGGAGCACGCGTTCGGCGGGATCGCGGGTCAGCCGGTAGAAGTCGACGCGCGCCATGCTCCCCTGCCCCTGCGCCCTCAGCCTTCGTGGTTGGCGGCGATATAGCGGTCGAGCAGGCGCACGCCGTAGCCGGTCGCGCCCTTGGCGTAGACCGGGCCGTCCTTGTCGTGCCAGGCCATGCCCGCGATATCGAGATGCGCCCATTTGACGCCTTCGTCGACGAAGCGCTTGATGAACTGCGCCGCAGTGATCGAGCCGCCCTCGCGCGGGCCGACGTTCTTCATGTCGGCGATCGGGCTGTCGATCAGCTTGTCGTAGGCGGGCGACAGCGGGAAACGCCACAGCTTGTTGTTCGACGCCTCGCCCGCGGCGATCAGCTGGTCGGCGAGGCCGTCGTCGTTGGCGAAGATGCCCGCATATTCATGGCCGAGCGAAATCACCATCGCGCCGGTCAGCGTCGCGAGGTCGACGATCACCGAGGGTTCGTAGACCTGCTGCGTCCAGGTGACGGCGTCGCAAAGCACGAGGCGCCCTTCGGCGTCGGTGTTGAGCACCTCGACCGTCTGGCCCGACATGGTCGACACGACATCGCCGGGGCGCATCGCATTGCCGTCGGGCATATTTTCGACGAGCCCGACGATGCCGACGACATTCGCCTTAGCCTTGCGCCCCGCGATCGCCTTCATCGCGCCCGCGACGGCGCCCGCGCCGCCCATGTCCCATTTCATCATGTCCATGCCCGCGGCGGGCTTGATGCTGATGCCGCCGGTGTCGAAGGTCACGCCCTTGCCGACGAAGGCGATCGGCTTCGCGCCCGGCTGACCGCCGTTCCAGCGCATCGCGAGCAGCCGCGGCGGGCGCGTCGAGCCCTGCGCGACGCCAAGCAGCGCGCCCATGCCGAGCGCCTTCATCTGGCGTTCGTCGAGTATTTCGAGCTCGACACCGAGGTCGGCGAGATGCTGGCAGCGTTCGACGAAGCTTTCGGGATAGAGGATGTTCGGCGGCTCGGCGACGAGCGTCTGGGTAAAGGCGACACCATCGGCGATCGCCTGATTTTCCGCCCAGCGCGGCGAGAGGTCGCCGTGCGACGACGCGATCGTCACCGCCTTCAGGCTCGGCTTCGCCTTGTCCGAAAGGCGCGTGCGATAGGTATCGAGGCGCCAGTTGCGCAGCAGCGCGCCCATCGCAAAGGCTAGGACGTCGTCGGCGTCGCTCTGCCCGGCGCTGGCGAAATCGACATGGACCGCGGTCACGCCGCTGGTCTGGAGCTTCGCGGTCAGCGCCGCGCCGCCGCGTTCGAGGTCGTGCTCGCCGCCTTCGCCGATCCCGACGAGCAGCAGGCGCTTGGCCACGCCGCCGTCGATGGTCGCGGTTTCGGCGATCGTCCCCGCCGTACCGTCGAAGCGCGCCTGCGCCGCCGCGGCACCGAGCAGCGCGCCGAGCGCGCCGGCTTCGCCCTTGCGGACCGGAAAAGCGACGACGTCGGCAGACGCATCGATTTGCGCGACAAACTGAATGTCCATGCCTTAACTTTCTTATGCGATGATTGATTGGAACGTGGCGGACCGATAGGGGTTTCGCTTGCGAGTTGCAAAAACAAAGCGGCCGGTCCAAGCCGGCGAATGTCGATATAGGGTTCGGGACAAAGGGATTAAATGAGCTGGGCTTTGTTCCAACAAGCGGCGCGTGCGCGGCCGTTCTGGCTGGCGACGGCGAGCGGTGCCGCATTGGCGGCCAGCCCGGTGCTGGCCCAGAGCGAGGCGAATCCGGCCCAGTCGGCCGAGGTCGCCGGCGAACCCGATTTGCAGACGCCCGACGTCGTGCCGACCGGTTCGGACGCGCCCGACGTCAAGGGCGAGGAACAGATCGGCTTTGCCGCCGATAACCTGAACTACGACAGCGATACCGAAATCGTCATTGCCGAGGGCAATGTCCAGATGAACCGCGAAGCGATCGAGATGCGCGCGGACAAGGTGACGTGGAACCGCAAGACGGGCCAGGTTTTCGCCGAGGGCAATGTCGTCATCAAGAATCCCGAAGGCGACACCGCCTATGGCGACAAGATCGAGCTGACCGATACGTTGCGCGACGGCGTCGTCGAGAATCTGCTCGTCGTGCTCGACAACGGATCGCGGCTGGCGGCGATCAAGGGCACGCGCTTCGACAATGGCAATATCGAGCTGGAAAACGCCGCCTACACCCCCTGCCCCGTCGAGGATGACGCAGGCTGCCCCAAGAACCCGAGCTGGCAGATTCGCGCCGTCCGCGTGATGTACGACCGGGCGAAGAACAAGATCCGGTACAAGGGCGCACGCGTCGAAATTTTCGGCCTGCCGCTGATCCCGCTGCCGGGGCTCAGCCATCCCGCGAACAGCGAGGCCGGAAGCGGCATATTGGTGCCCGAGATCCGGCTCGACCGCAGCAACGGCTTCGAAATCGCCGTGCCCTATTATCTGCGCATCGCGCCCGACCGCGACATCACGATCACGCCGCATATCTACACGAGCGCAGCGCCGATGCTGGAAGGCGAGTTTCGCGCGCTGACCGACATCGGTTCGTTCCGTATCAACGGCTATGCGACCTATGGCTCGCTGGTGCCGCTGACCGGCGACGATCCCGATACCGAGAAGCGCTTTCGCGGCTATCTTGAAAGCGCGGGCAAGTTCCAGTTCGATCCGCGCTGGAGCCTGACCTATTCGGGCCGCATCGCGACCGACCGCACTTTCATGCGGCGGTACGATATCAGCCGCGACGACCGGCTGCGTTCGACCTTCGAACTCGAACGCATCGGCAACCAGAGCTATCTCTCGATCGCCGGCTGGGCGACGCAGACGCTGCGCCGCAACGACGAACAGGGCCAGCAGCCGATCGCGCTGCCGATCATCGATTATCGCCAGCGGTTCGACGATCCGCTGCTGGGCGGGCAGCTGGAATTGCAGCTCAACACGCTCGCGATCGGGCGGACCCAAGGGCAGGACACGCAGCGCGCCTTTGCCGGCGCGCGCTGGGACCTGCGCGGCCTGACCGGCCTTGGTCAGGAAGTGACGCTGACCGCGCTGGTTCGCGGCGACGTCTATCACAGCGACGAGAATCTGCTGACCGCCATTCCCGGCTATCGCGGCAAATCGGGGTGGCAGGGGCGCGGGATCGCCGCCGTCGCCGCCGACATGCGCTGGCCCTTCGTCGGCGAATTCCTGGGCGGCACGCAGACGCTGACCCCGCGCGTCCAGATCGTCGCCACCCCGCCGATCAAGAATCTCGACATTCCGAACGAAGACTCGCGCGCCTTCGACCTCGAGGACGGCAATCTCTTTTCGATCAACCGCTTCAACGGTTACGACCGGTTCGAGGACGGCGCGCGCATCACCTATGGGATCGAATGGAATTTCAGCCGGCCGGGCTTCAACATCAGCAGCGTAATCGGGCAGAGCTATCGCCTGTCGGACAAGCCCAGCCTGTTTCCCGACGGCACCGGGCTGACCGACCGCACGTCGGATATCGTCGGGCGAACGACCGTCGCCTATCGCGATTTCCTGCGGCTGACGCACCGGTTCCGGCTGGACAAGGACAGTCTGGCGATCCGCCGCAACGAGTTCGACGCGACGATCGGCGGCCGCTCGACCTATGCCGTGCTCGGCTATTCGCGGCTCAACCGCGACATATTGCTGCTCGGCGAGGATCTGCAGGATCGCGAGGAAGTGCGCGCAGGCGGACGCGTCGCGGTTGCGAAGAACTGGTCAGTCTTCGGGTCGGCGATCGTCGACCTGACGCAGCGCAGCGACGATCCGCTGAGTTCGGCCGACGGCTTCGAACCGATCCGCCACCGTCTGGGCGTCGCCTATGACGATGAATGCCTGTCGATCGCGCTGACCTGGCGCCGCGACTATGCCGACACCGGCGACGCCCGGCGCGGCAACAGCTTCTCGTTCCGCATCGCGTTCCGCAACCTCGGCTTCTGAGCGGGCGGGCGCCTTGGCGTCCTAGCCCTTGTAGAACATCCAGCCGATCATGACGGCGCCGGTCGCGACCAGCGCCGCGGAAAGCCAGCGCCAGCCGCCCATGCCGCGCCAGATGCCGTTCCATATCGGCCGTTCCACGACGGCAGCGCGGGCGCTGTGCGCGATACGGTGCGAATAGATCGCGGCCCCCGACAGCGCGAGCCCGGTCATCAGCAGCCCGAAGACGAACCAGGGTATGCGCGTCCAATAGCCGGCGAAGGTCCCGAAATGCAGCGGGTCGGCCATCTCCGAGATACGCTGGTGGACATCGAGGCTGCGCCCGTCGCTCGCCATGACGACGCGCGCGGTCGCGGCATCGACCCAGACCGCATTGGCGCGCGGCCGGACGAGCCAGGCGCTCCGTTGCCCCTGAAAGACGAAGGCCCCCGATTCCTTGTCGGGAAACTGGACCATCTCGATATCGAGCGCGGGATCGGCACCGCGAACCGCGGCGAGGCTGGCCGCGAGCGAATGTGCCGCGGCGACCATATCCGCCGGCGGGCGTTCGACGATCGCGCCCTTCGGTTCGGGCAGGTCGGGCGCGTCACCGCCCAATTGTTCGACAAGGTACCAGAGCCCCGTCAGCGCGATCAGCGCGACGAACCACAGGCTCCACACCCCGGTGAGGCGGTGGAAATCGCCCCATGCTGTGCGGACATCGCGCCAGCGGATCGGCTTGAAGAAGCCGCGCCACCATTTGCGGTAGACGACGAACGATGTGACGAGGCTGATCAGCAGCAGGAACGACAAGGACCCGACGATCGGCACGCCATATTTGACCGGCAGGTTGAGGTGCCGGTGGAGGTTGCGCAGCACGCGCTGGCTGTCGATGAAGCCCTGTTCGCCCTGCACGCGCCCCGTGGTCGGATGGACGTGCAGATAGCCGCGGCTCTTGTCCGCGCGCTGGAACGCGACGCGCGCCGCAAAGGCGCCCGCGTGCGGCCGCGCGATATAGTTGATCGTCGCGACGCCGGGATAGCGCGCCGCATTTTCGGCGATAAGGTCCCAGCGCGGCGCACCCTCGACCGACGAGGGCGCCACGCGCAGCGTCGGGTGCAGCAGCCAGTCGATCTCGGCGCTGAGCACCGCGAGCGTTCCCGTGAACAGGACGAAGGCGAGGAAGAGCGACAGCTTCAGCCCGACCCATTGATGGACGGCCCACCAGAGGCGCCGCCCGCTCGCCTTTTTTGCCTTGGGTTTTGCGGCCTGCGCGGTCAGAATTTATACCCCAGCTCGACGAAGGCCGACCGCGGCCTTCCCGGGAAATGCCCGCCGCGGTCGTTGAAGCCCGAAGCGGCATAGGTCTTGTCGAAGATATTGTCGACGCGCAGCCGCACGTCCCACGGACCGCGCGTCCAGCTGACCGATCCGTCGAAGACGAAATAGGGGTTTACCGGCTGGTTCGACAGGCTGATCCGCTTCGACACATAGTCGCCGCCGAGCGCGAAGGCGAGACCCGTGCTCGGGATCTGGTAGCGCGTCCAGAAGCCGAGCTTGTTCTTCGGCGCGTTGGCGAAGCGGCCGCCGGGGACGACATTGGTGATGCCGCCGTTGGAGACCGTCGTCGACTTGGTCACCTTCGTGTCATTATAGGCGTAAGTCAGCGTCAGCACCCAATTGTCGGTGATGTCGGCCGCGATATCGACGTCGACGCCCTTTGACGTAACTTCGCCGAACGCCAACGAGTTGTTGATGCCGTCCGGGGGAGTATCGGTATCACCGCCGGGGTCGGCCTGCAGCAAATTCTGCCGCTTGATCCGGTATACCGACAGGCTGCTCTGGATCCGTCCGCCGAGCAGCGCGGTCTTCACGCCGCCCTCGAACATGTCGCCCGTCGTCGGCGGGAACGGCCCGCCGGCGCGCGGATCCTGCGCCGAGGCCGATTGCGGTTCGAAGCTTGTCGCATATTGACCGAACAGCGACAGATCGTCGCGAACGCGCCAGACGAGGCCGACGCGATAGCTTTCGTCGCGATCCTTGAAGCGCGTCCGCGTGCCGTTGGCGGCGATGCTGACGTCCTCGAAACTGTCGGTGCGGATGCCCGCGACCGCGATCAGCCGGCCCAGCGTCAGCTCGTTCAGCAGGTAAAAGCCGTTGCGCTTCGTCTCGGTGAACGTGGTCGTCGCAGCGGGCATATTGTACAGCGTCGGATCGCAGGCGCGGTAGACGGGATTCGCGAAGTCGAGCGGACATGGCAGGCCCGCCGCCGCGGTCGCGCGCCCGGTGAGCTGCGAGGCGGTCGAGGTCGCATCCTCGGTGCTGTAATCGAACCCGGCGAGCACGCGGTTCGAGACCGTGTCCGAAATCTGCGCCGACCAGACGGCGTTGCCCCCGAACGACCAGCTTTTCGTCCCGCGATACTGGTCGCGATACTGGCGCGCGACCGCGTCGAAACGGCCGTCGGCGTTGCGATCGAGCAGCGCGATCGGTTCGTGATATTTCTGCTTTTCCGATGCGTCGATGCGGCGCCCCGCGACGTCCAGCTTGAGATTTTCGGTCGGCTCGAACTCGAGCTTCGCCTGCACGGCGGTCGAACGCAGGTCGAGGAAATCGCTCGGCTCGTTATGATTCCAGCGCCGGTTTGCAAGGAAATGCCCGTCGGCGTCGACCGCGATCCCGCGCAGGCGGTTCGCCGCGAGGTCCTGTTCGATCCGCCAGACCTGCGTCGTCAGCTTCGCGATGCCGAGGTCGAAGCTGGCGCCGGCATCGAGCAGCAGCGACCGGTTGCCCGCATGGTACCGCGGCAGGTCGCGATCCTCGAAAAAGGCACCGCCGCGCAGCGCGATGACGTCGTTCACCGGGCCTGTCACCTCGACCTGCCCGCCGTAGCGATCCTCGGTCCCTGCGACGATCCGCGCCGATGCGGCGAAGGTCTGCGACGGTTTCTTGGTCACATAGTTGAAGAGGCCGCCCGGCGCGGTCTGGCCGTAGAGCATGCCCGCCGGTCCCTTCAGGAACTCGACCCGCTCGATGTTGAAGAGCTGCGGGACGGCGAAACCGATATAGGGGTCGCCGCGCAGCCCGTCGTAGAAATTCTCCTGCTGGCGGAAGCCGCGTGCGGTGACGCCGGCGTAGGAGAAGACGCTGACCCCCGAGATATTGCGATAGAGATCCTGCGCGTCGCGCGCGCCCTGATCGTCGATCAGCTGCTCGGTGAGGACGGTGATCGATTGCGACGATGCCAGCGGTTCGGTCGGCATCTTGCCGCTCGCCGTTTCCTCGATGCGATAGAGTTTCGCGACGCGGCCGGTGACGATGATTTCGTCGGCGGCGGCCTCGGCCGCAGCGTCGGCGCCGTCTTCGGCATAGGCGTCCGGCGCGATCAGGGCGGTCGACATCGACAGCCCGAGCATCATCTTGCGAATCATTCTCACATCCCCTGCTGAGGGACGCGCGGCTAGCGCAATTGAGAATGAGTTGCAACAAACGGCGTGACCGGCGCTTCGCGGGGCGGATGGTCCAACGCAGCGCCGGCCGGCTAGCCGAAACGGCTGGTGGCGGCGCGATCAGCCTTTCTTGGGCGCGGCAACGGCACCATCGGCATATTTGATCGAGCAGCCATAGGGCTGCGCAAAGGCCGTCGCGACCGGACGCCCCGCCGCTTGATCGTCAAGCGCGGCGCGCACGAAATTCTTCGCGCCCGCAAGATCCTCGACCTTGTTGGTCGGCTTGTCGTCGATCCCGCCGGCGTAGATGATCCGGCCCTCGCCATCGATCACCCGCATGTCGGGGGTCGTCTTGGCGCCATAGGCCTTGCCCGTCGCGCCCGTCGGATCGAGGAGAAGGTGGGTGAAGCCGGCGTTGAAGCGCTGTCCCCAGTTTTTCGCGCGATCGCCTTCGACGAAACCCTGTTCGCCGGGGGCGGACGAAATGATCGTCAGCCAGACGACGCCGTCGCCGACCGCCTCTTTCTGCAGCGCCTGCATCGCGCCGCTATAATGTTTCTTCACATAGGGGCAGTCCTCGTTCGTCCATTCGAGGACGACGGTCTTGCCGCGAAAATCGGCGAGCGAGACCTGCTCGCCATTGGCATTGGCAAGCTGGAAGGCGGGCGCGACCTGCCCCCCGGCCGCCGCGGCCTTTTCGGTTGCGGCAGGCGCTTCGGCGGTCTTGTCGGCACCCTGCCCGCACCCGGCAAGCAGCAAGGCCGACGTCGCGGCGATCGAAAGCAACAGATGTTTCACGGCTAATCTCCTCTCGGTCATCGTCATGTTGAACCCTTTGCGCCCGCGCGCCTGACGGCGTCGGCCACGATCCCCGGCGTGAGCAGTTGCGGCAGGATTTCGGGCGCCGCCTTGTCCGGCGAATAGACGAGGTAAAGCGGGACGCCCGACCGGCCGAACCGCTCGAGTTCGCGCGCGATCACATCGTCGCGCCGCGTCCAGTCGGCGACCATATAGACGGCGTCGGGACCGGCGAACAAGGCGCGCGTCGCGTCATTCGCCAGCGCCGCGCGCTCGTTCACCTTGCAGGTGACGCACCAGTCGGCGGTGAAATTGACGAAGACGACCTTGCCCTCCGCGCGCGCCGCGGCGACCGCGTCCACCGACCAGCGCGTGTCCGAAGCGCTTTGCGACCCCGCGGCTTCCGCCCCGGGTCCGAACGACGCGGCGGACAATGTAACGGCGACCGCCGCGATCGACGACAATGCCGATACCGCCGTCGTCCAGAGCGCCCGGCGCCCCGCCATGCGCGCGGCCTGGCGCCAGCCCCAGAGCGTCAGCCCGAAGGCGAGGAAGAGAGAGCCGGCGAGGATCAAAGCCAGCGCTTCGCCGCCCGTCTGCCGCGCGAACACCCAGAGCAGCCAGAGCGCGGCGCCATACATCGGAAAGGCGAGGATCGATTTGAGGCGGTCCATCCACGGACCCGGCCTTGGGAAGCGGCGGAGGATCCGTGGCGACAGGCTGATGACCAGATAGGGAAGCGCGAGCCCGAGCCCGAGCATCGCGAACACGGCGAGCGCCATCGGTGCGGGCATGACGAGCGCCGCACCCAGCGCGAAGGCCATGAACGGCGCCGTGCAGGGCGCCGCGACGACCACCGCGAGCATGCCGGTGAAAAAGGCCCCCGCACCGCCGGGCAGGCGCGTCAGCCTGCTGCCCGCGCCGCCGCCCGAAAGGCCGACCTCGAAAACGCCCGAAAGATTGAGCCCGACCGCGAGCATGAGCAGCGCAAGCAGGCCGGTGACGGCCGGGTTCTGGAGCTGGAAACCCCAGCCCGCGGCCTCGCCCGCCCCGCGCAGCGCGAGCAGGGTGCCCGCGAGCAGGATGAAGGTCGCGAGCACGCCAAAGAGGAAGGCGATCCCGTCGCGTCGCGCCGCTCGCGGCGTGTGTGCCGACGCCGACAGCGACGCGGCCTTCATCGCGAGGATCGGGAAGACGCACGGCATGAGATTGAGGATGAGGCCACCGATCAGCGCGAACAGGGCGGCCTGGCCGAAGAGAAGGAGGCTCGTCTCACCACCCCCGGCTGCGGGCGCCGCCGCCGTGTCGGCGACCACTTCCCACGCGCCGCCCGGCGTCGCGATCACGCCCCCCAGCGGCTTGCCGAGGCCGCTCGCGAGGACGGCTCCGCCGGCCTTCATCCGGAGGACCAGCTCGCCGCCCTTCCACTCGGCGTTCTGGACGGCGGGGTGGTCGACGATGCCCCCGTCGAAGGGAAAGAAATAGGCGTCCGCGGCGGCACCTTCGCGCAAGGCGGCACCGCGGAGGCGGAGTATGAGGTCGGCGCCGTCCTGCGCGACATGCGCCGCGATGTCGGCCGGGCGCGGCGCGGCCTCGACGACGCGCTCGATCGCGGCGCCTTCGGTACCGGCGAGCGGCGGCACGCCATCGCGAACGGGAAGATCGAATTTGACCGTCCGCTCGTCGGGAACGCACATATCCTCGCTGCAGACCATAGAGAGGACCGTGACCGCGAGCGACAGGGTCGTCCCCGCTTTCGCCGATCGCGGCACCTCGATCGGCACCGGCAGATAGACCTGCCGCGAATAGCCATAGTTCATCAGCCCCTTAACCGGCTGGCGTTCGGGCAGCGGCCACAGGATCGGCCCCGCGGATACGCCGGCCGGAAGCGACCATGTGAGCTCGGTAGCGCCGCCCGAGTCCCCGGGATTGCGCCAATAGGTGTGCCAGCCGGGTTTGATATCCTGACGCACCGCGACGATCGCGGTCGATCCGGGGGCGGCCCATTGGTGCATCGGGACCAGCGAAACCTCGACGTTCGCCGAATACATCGTCTGGGCGGCGCCCGGCACCCCCGCCAGCGCGAAAAGAAGCGCGACGAGAAGCAGGCGGAGCGAAGCGAGCATGGGACAGACCTGCCAAAAACTTTTGCGGTGCGACACCCCGGTCTGTCGCATCGGGCCAAGCCATCACGACTTTGTCGCAACTTTATGGCAAAATCCGCTTATCGCTCCGCTCGGCCTTCATTTTCCTTCGGACCGCGCACGCACCGTATCGAAATCGTGCCGCACGAGCAGTTCGCCGTTGCGCCACACGGGCACCAGCAGGTCCTCTCCCGCGCCGAGCGTATCGAGCCTCGCCGCGGCCATCCGGCCATCCTTCATCACGACCGCCTGTCGTCCGGCCTTGCTCGCCTTGCCGGGGTCGGTGCTCGGCATCTTGAACACATCGTGCCAGACGCCGTCGCTGCCCAGCATCGCATTCGCCTTCATCGCGAAGCGCAGCGTGTCGCGGTTGACGTGCTGCAGCATCCCGCCGCCCATGCCGAAGGCGATATTGTCGATCGCAAAGCCTTCCTCGATCATCCGCGCCACCAGCGTCCCGATGCTGTCGACCGTCATCCCGTCGCCCTGGATCACACGGACATGCGGGTCGAGCACGCGGTAGCCCTTGCTGTTCACGGTCCCGCCGAACTTCTCCCACAAAGTCTTCACCGTGCGCAGCGGCGTTTCGATCGGGTCGCCGCTGTCGGGGCGCACGACGAGCGTGCCCTGCCGCCCCAGCACTTTTTCACGCAGGCTGCCGCCCCAGATGTCGGCGACCGCGGCATCGAGGTCATAGCTGTCGGAGACGACCGCGACGATCCGCCCCTCGCCCTCGAACCGGTCGAGCATGTTGCGATAGGCGTCTTCCTCGCGCTCGCGGCCCCAGCTCGTCATCGTGCTGTGCTCGGCGGCGGGGATGGAAAAGCCCGCCATGTCGGCGCCATAGTAACGCCGCGCCGCGACCAGCGCCTCCATCGTATCGGTGCCCTGGAAATTGACGAGATGCGCGAGCCCGCCCAGCCCCGCGCTCTCGGCAGAGGACACCCCGCGCGCGCCGAAATCGTGGAGCTTGAAGGGGAGCTGGCCCTCCACATCGTCGGACGTCTTTTCCAGCCCGGCGCGGATCACCTGCTTGCACTTCCAGCTCAGCGTCGCGACCGTCGTCGGATACCAGATCGCGCGCAGCATCGCGGTTTCGATGAAGGTCGTAAGCCAGGGCATGCGCGGATCGGTGTTTTCGAGCTGGACCATCGGCACCCCGGCGGGAACGATCGTTCCTTCGGGCAGCGCCTTGATCTCGAGCGGCAGATAGCCGCCATGGTCGGCGACGATCGCCTCCCATCCCGCGCGGTTGAACGGAACGCCGTGCGCGACGCAGATCGCCTCGGCCTCGTCGATGTCCGCCGCCGCGATCGGCTGGCTGAAATAGTCGACCAGCAGCGGCTGCAGCCCGAGGAAGACGATTGCGCCGGAAAAGGGGTTCGGCCGCGCCTCGACATAGGCGCTGATGATGCGCGCCTCGGGCGGATATTGCAGATAGTGGCTCTGCTTGTAGCTGTCGGTCGCCAGGATCGGGTTTTTCATGATGTGAACTCCTCACATTCTTGCTTGTAGGCAGGACTCCCCCGCCGCGGGTTTACAGGTCGGCCATCTCTTCGATGATCGACCAATGGTCTTCGAAAAACATTTCGGGGCGGAGGTCGCCGAGGCGGTACCAGCGCGCATGCGCCGCATCGTCGCCGCCCTTGACCGCGAACAGCTTGCGCCGCTCGGGCAGCCGGAACAGATAGGCGTGCGTGATGACGCGGCCACGCAGGCTGCGGTTCGGGGCGTCGAACACGCGCGTGCGATGATCCTCGATGAAGCTGCCGAGCATTGCGGGCGGGATCTGGCCCTTGCCGTCGCTGATCCCCGTTTCCTCGCGCAGCTCGCGGATCGCGGCATCGCGGATGCGCTCGCCCGCGTCGACGAAGCCGCCGGGCAGCGCGAGCAGGCCTTTGCCGGGCAGCCGCCCGCGCTCGACGAGCAGGATATGGCCGGACTGGACGACGACCGCATCGGCGGTGACGAACGGGCCCTTGCCCCATTGCTTCGGATAGTCGGCGAGATATTCGCTTTCCTCGAGCAAGGTGCGGAACGTCTCGCCGAGCTTGAATGCGTCGAGCCATGCCGCCACGTCAGGAGTCAGGATCGAAGCGGGCACTTCCGGGATGCGCTGAAAATAGCGGCGCCGGACGTCGGTCGAGCTGAAGGTGCCGTACTGGCTGTCGATCTGGATATTGTCCCACTCGGGAAACAGGCGAAGATAATAGGAGGAGGCATCCTTGCCATAGCCCGTCAGCGCGACCTTGAAATCGGCAAGCCCGTGGCTGCCGAAGCCGTGCCCGTTGCCGACGTCGAGGATGATGCGGTTCACGCGGCGCTGCACCTCGGTCACCCAGGCGGTGTCCGAATAGAGATGGTCGTCGAGCGGTTCGACGATCAGCCGTTCCTCGGCCATTTCGTGGCGGAACGCGGCGCGCAGCATCGCGGCGCGCTCGTCGAAGGTGAAGGGATTGCGCGGATCGCGCGCGACATTCGCCGAGCCGACGAGGATGATGAGCCGGCCGACCTGTTCCAGCGCCTGCCGGATGACATGTTCATGCCCGATATGCAGCGGCTGGAAGCGTCCGATAAAGACGCCGAAATCTGCTTTTTTCATCGTTCGAGGCTCCCTCGATCCTTTTCATTCCCGGCCTCCCCGGGATGAAGGCGACCCCGACTCGGTGTCGCTGACCATCTTATATTCATTTGACATATATCTAGTCAAGATATAAGTACGCGCCATGTCCGAACCCTATGATCCCGCGGCCTTCCCGCCCCTCGCGGTGACGGTCGACCTTGTGTTGATGACGGTACAGGATGGCCATCTGGCGGTCCTGCTGCAGCGCCGCAGTGAGGATCCGCACAAGGGCGACTGGGCGCTCCCCGGCGGTTTCGTCGGCGCGGCTGAAAGCCTCGACGATGCGGCGCAGCGCATCCTTGCCGACAAAGCCGGGATGACCGGAGGCTGGCTCGAACAGCTCTACAGCTTTGGCGATCCGGCTCGCGATCCGCGAATGCGCGTCGTTACCATCGCCTATTTCGCGCTGTTGCCCGAGCACCGGTTGCGCGATGCGCTCGCCGGTCGCGCCGACCTGACGCTGGCGCCGCTGGACGCACTGCCCGGGCTCGCCTTCGACCACCGCAGCATCGTCGATCACGCCGCCGCGCGCCTGCGCGGCAAGCTCGATTATGCGCCGATCGCCTTTGCGCTCTTGCCATCGCGCTTCACTTTGCGCGCACTGCAACAGGTTCACGAGGCGATCCTCGGCAGCCCGCTCAACAAGCCCGCCTTTCGCCGCCGGATGCTCGATGCGGGCTGGATCGAAGGCACCGGCGAGCGCGAGGAAGGCGGCGCCTTTCGCCCCGCAGAGCTATACAGGGTCCGGTAAACGTGGCGGATTCTGCCATCGCCCCCGCCGGGAACCAATTTGGCGCCGGACTGTTCCAGCCCGACAAGCCGCTTGCTTTGCACGGGCGGTCAAATCGGGGAATTGCGTGCGCCGCGTCTTCCATTGCCTTTGCTGGCTGTCCTGCATCGCGATCCTGGCGCAGGCGGGACCGTTGCGGGCGCAGGATGGACAAAAGGCGCCAGCGGCCGACAGCGCGATGGACGCCCGGAAATCTGCCGAGGCCGAAGCGGCGATGTCGGCCTATCGCGAGCGCACCGCGGCGCAGCGCCGCAAGGTCGCGGCGGTCGCCGAAGCGACCGCGCCCGACAGCCCGGAAACCGCGGGCGAACTCTACCTCCTCTCGCTCTACCTCGCGCGGCAAGGCGAGATCGACGAAGCCGCCACGATCGCCGAAGAGGCTTATGCGATACAGGCGCGGACGCTCGGGCGCGACCATGGAGATACGCGCGCATCGCTCTACCAGCTTGCGACGATGCTCCGCCGCGCCGACGAGGCGCGCGCGCTGCCCGGTGCGGCGCTGTCCGGCCAAGCCGACGACGCGGCGCCGGCGGAAAGCGACGAGGATGTCCGCCGGCTGATCGATCGCGGCCGGTTCGCCCGGGCGGAGACCGCGGTTCGCGCGCGGATGGCCCGGCAGCGGTCGGACGCCCGCTCGGCCGCGGCGGCGACGGACAAGGAATTGCTCGCCAACATCCTGTACCTGACGGGGCGCGCCGACACCGCCGAAACGCTGATGCGCGAGGCGGTCGCCATCCGCGAGCGCCGCCGCGACCCCAAGGCGTTGTCCGCGGCGTTGCGGCGCCTCGCGCTGGTGCTGTCCGCCCGCGGCCAATATGCCGCCGCCGAAACCCACGCCCGCCGCGCGATCGAGCTGGTCGAGCCGCTGGACGGCGAGACGCGCTCGCTATCGGCGGCTTGGGGCACATTGGGCGAGATCCTCGCCGGGCAGCGCCGCCGCCCCGAAGCATCGACCGCGATGCAGAAGGCAATCGACCATGCCAAAGCGGCGTTCGGCGACGACGATGCGTTCGTGGTCGAGGAATATAATGGCTTCGCGCTGAACCGCGAGGAGATGGGCGACGTCGAAGGCGCCGAGGCGATCTATCGCCGCAATCTCGACCTGCTCGTCCGCGCGAAAGGGCGCGGCAGCCTTGAAACCGCGCGCACGCTCGCGCTGCTGTCGAACAATCTCGACCGGCAGGACAAGGCGCTCGAGGCCGAAGTCCGGCTGCGTCAGGCGATTGCGATCCGCGAACGCGAGCTCGGGCCGGGCAATCCCGATACGCTCCGGTCGCTCGGTAATCTCGTCGGCCTGCTCATCAAGGGCGGAAAATATGACGAGGCGGGCGCGCTGCAAACACGCGTCATCGCGCTGCGGTCGGCCCTGCCCGAACGCAATCGCGAGGAAGCAATCGCCGACCTCGGGCGGATGGGCGATATCCTGTCGAAGCAGGGCAAGGTCGATGCCGCGATCGATTATCAGCGCCGCGCGCTGACGCTCGCCACCGATACGCTCGATCCCGGCCACCCCTATGTCGCGATCGCGTCGATGGCACTCGCCCGCTCGCTCGCGCGAACGGCGCCCGAATCGGACGAATATGTCGAGCTGATGCGCGGGGCGGTCGACCGCGCGCGCGACGAGCGGACGCGGGTGCTGTCGGCGACCGATGTGTCCGGAACCAATGCGGGCGAGCGCGCCGTCGCCGCCGCGATCAGCAACGACGATTGGTCCGACGGCCCCGGCGCCGGCGTCTTCGCCCTCGCCCTCACCCTCAATGCGAGCCACGCAACCACCGTCCGCAGCGAGGAAGAGGCTTTGCGCGCCGAATCCTTTCGCATCGCACAGGATTCGACGTCGAGCGCCGCCACGCGTTCGCTCGCCGGCATCGTCGCGCGCGAGGCGCTCGGCGATACGCCGCTCGCGCGGCTGGTCCGGCGCCAGCAGGACCTCGCCCTCGAAATCCGCGGCCTCAACCGGCGGCTCGGCACCATGATGATCGGCGCGCCCGACGACGCGGCGGGCATGAAGGACCGGATCGCCATGCTCGGCCGTGACCTTGCCGCCGTCGAAGCGCAGCTCCGCGACGCCCATCCCGACTATGCACGCCTCGCGGTCCCGCAATCGCTGAGCGAGGCGGAGGTGCGCCGCCGGCTGCGGCCGGGTGAAGCGCTGCTCCTTGTGACCGAGGGCGAGCTGTATGATTTCACCTTCGTCGTCACCCCCGACGGCGCGAGCTGGAATGCGGTGCCGCGGCTGCAGGCCTTTCTGCGCGGTACGATCGAGGCGTTCCGCTGCGAGGTCGATCCGCAGACCTGTTCGGGCATCTGGACCGCCTCGCCGCTGTTCGAGCGCCGCTATGCCTGGGACCTCTACCGCTTCCTCGTCCAGCCGCATGAGGCGTTGCTCAAGGATGTGAAGACGCTCTATGTCACGACGTCGGGTCCGCTCGCCGACCTGCCGTTCGCAGCGTTTATCACCGCCGAACCGCAGGGCGAGGACAGCGACGCCGCGCTCGCCGCGTCGCCATGGCTCGGCGACCGGTTCGCGATCGTCAACCTGCCCTCGGTCGAAGCGCTGCGCGCCGGCGCGCCGCAACCGGCGAAGCCCGGCTCGCGCCCCTTCATCGGTTACGGCGCGCCTGTGCTCGCCGAGGCTGGAAGCGGGCGCGCGGTTACGGGGGGCCTGGCGCCGCACGCGGGCAAGTCCGGCACGGAACTCGCCGATCCCGCGCGACTGCGCGCGCTCCGCTCGCTGCCGGGGACCGAGGTCGAACTCAACGCGATGGCGCGCATACTCGGCGCCGAGCCCAGCGCCATCCACCTGGGCGCGGCGGCGACGGAGGCGGCGGTGCGTAGCAACGACCGACTGCGCGACGCGCGGATCGTCGCTTTCGCGACACACGGCATCCTGCCCGGTGAGATCGAGGGCTTTGCCCAACCGGGACTGATCTTTACCCCGCCCGGGCGCGCGACGCCGGCCGACGACGGCATATTGACCGCCGCCGAAGCCGCCGGGCTCGACCTGTCGGCCGAGTGGGTCATCCTGTCGGCGTGCAATACCGGCACCACCGAGGGGCCCGGCGGCGGCGACGCCTTGTCGGGGCTCGCGCGTGCTTTCCTCTATGCCGGGGCCGACGCGCTGCTGGCGAGCCGCTGGCGCGTCGGCGACAAGGTCACCGCCGCGCTGACCGTGGAAACGCTCCTCCATGCCCGGCAGCATCCGGCCGCGGGCAAAGCCGCCGCCCTTCAATCCGCGATGCGCGCCATCCGGACCGGCAAACGCGACGACGGATCGGCGATCGAAGGCTGGACGAGCGACTGGGCGCATCCTGCCGCCTGGGCGCCCTTCACACTGATCGCCACCAGCAACTGACGGCCGGCAAAGGGCTGACTTTGCGTTGGCGCGGCCTTTTCAGCGCGCGACATCCCGGGCACCGGCGGACGCGCCGTCGAGCGCGGCGCGGGACAGCGGCGCAAAATCCCCCCGCAGTCCATGTTTGAGCCCCGCCAGTGCAAGGCCGTTCGTCGCGGCGCCGACCAGATCCCTGCCCTGCCACAGCCCGTCCAAAACGCCCGCGGCAAAGGCGTCGCCGGTGCCGATGCGGTCGACGACCGGCGTGATGATCGCCGGCTCCCCCGCGCCGCCCTCCGCCCTTGTATCGATACGCGCGGTCAGGCGGTGCGTATCGGGGCTGACGATATCGCGCGCCGTCGACGCGACATATTCGAGCGCGGGAAAGGCTTCGAGCAAGGCGAGCGCCGCATCGCGACGGCGTTCCGCGCCGTCGCCCGAAAAATCGCGGCCGAGCAGCAGCGCCGCATCGCGGTGATTGCCGAACAGCAGCGTCGCCTGGGCGATGATCGGTTTCAATATGGCGGCCGGATCGGGCTGCCAGCGTTCCCACAGGCGCCCGCGCCAATTGCCGTCGAACGACACGCCGATCCCCGCCGCGCGGGCGCGCGTCGCTGCCTCCAGCGCGGCGGCCGCGCTGCGCGGGCCGAGCGCGGGAGTGACGCCCGACAAATGCAGCCAGCCGGCGCCGTCGAGGAGCGCGTCCCAGTTCCAGTCTTCGGGCGCCGCTTCGGCAAAGGCCGATCCCGCGCGGTCGTAAATCACCTCGGCGGGGCGCATCGCTCCGCCGGGCAGGTGATAATAGAGCCCCATCCGGCCCGCCGGGCGAAGGACCGGTGCGACATCGACGCCATGCCGGCGCAGTTCGCCGAGAACGCCATCGCCGATCGGCCCGCCGGGGACGGCGCTGATCATCGAAGTGGCGCGGCCGAGCGCGGCGAGCGCGACCGCGACATTGGCCTCGGCGCCGCCGACACAAGCGTCGAAACGCGCCGATTGCAGCGGGAGCTCGCCGTGCGGGACCGAGACGCGCATAACGATCTCGCCGAAACAGGCGATGGTGCCGTCGGGTGCAGTCATGACTGGAATCCGGTCTCCGTAACAGCCGTGCAGGCGATCCGCGCGGCGGCACCGAAGCGCGCCTCCGCGTGCTGGCCGATAGCGATCGGATGGACGCCGGTGATCGCGCCGGCCGAAATCCACTGGCCGGGGGCAAGCGTGATGACACCGCGGCGGTGCAGGCCAAGGAGGAAGTTCAGCGACCCCCACGGGCCGTCGAGGACGTCGATCGCGCGACCGGTGCCGACCAACTCGCCCGCGACCCGCGTTTCGACCGCCAACTCCGCGAAATCGGCACGGTCGAGCGACGGCCCGAGCAGCAGGCCGTTGTTGATGCCGATGTCGGCGACGATGCCGAACGGGGCATGGGCGTGAACGTCGGGCGCGGGCGAACTCGCGACCTCGAAGCCCGCGCGGATATCGTCGATCCATGCGGCACCGTCGTCGCTGCCGTTCACGTCGGCGTCGGGGACCGCGCGGAGACGGAGCATCACCTCGGCCTCGATCGCCCCCGCGCCGCCGTCGAAGACCCGCGCCTCGCCCATGGCGTCGCCGAGTTCGGCGATACGCAGCACCGGGCCCGCGACGCGTTCGGCGCCGAGCGTTTCGATCAGGGCCGGCGGGATACGCCCGACCTTCCAGCCGCGTACGGGCGCACCGAGCGCCGCGGTAAGCCGCTGCTGGATATCATAGGCATCCGCCAGCGTCGCGGGGACCGGCGCCGGAAAGGCGGGGAGCGCCTGGCCCGAGAGCCGCGCGGCGAGGAGCGCCGCGGCCGGATCGGGCCCATGCGGCATCAGGCGAGCTTGGCGCTCAGCAAATAGCGCTGGCGGCTTTCGGCCGACTGGCGGCGCAGTTCGACCATCGCGCGCTCCTCGGTTTCGTCGAGCATCGACTCGAGCAGCCGGTTGAAGTGGCGCCGCATCGCGAGCCGGGCGCCGGTCGCATCGCGGTTGCGCAGCGCCGCGACGACGTCGGCATGTTCGGCCTGGCGCGCCGATCCGTCCTTGCGGCAAACGAGCGAATGGCTGCTCCGCACCTCGGGCAGTTCCATACGCATCCGCCACAGGCTTTCGATCACATGGATGATCGCCTTGTTGCTCGACGCGGCGGCGATCGTCATGTGAAACTCGCGGTCGATCGCGCTGATCTCTTCCTCGCTCTTGTTGTCGTCGGCCATCGCTTCGAGCAATTCGTCGAGCTTTTCGAGCGTCTCGCCCGAGATGGTCGGCGCGGCGAGCGCCGCCGCTTCGGCTTCGAACAGCGAACGCGCCTCGGTGAGTTCGAAGGCGCTGACCTTGGGCAGGACGGCATTGTCGCCGGGCAGGATCGCCTCGACATAAGCGCCCGCGCCGGTGCGGATATGGATCCATCCCGTCGCCTGCAGCGCGATCTCCGCCTCGCGGATCGTCACCCGGCTCACCTCGAACCGCTCGGACAGCTCGCGCTCGCCGGGCAGCCGCGTTCCGGGCGGGAAGGTCCCGTCGAGAATCAGGCGCCGGATCGTATCGGCGACATCTTCGAAAAGGCGGCGTTCGGCCATGGTCAATCTTCTCCCCGCATCGGCGTCAGGAAGTCCATACAATCCGGTATGACAAGTTTGAAGCCCATGACCGAAGTTAGTTTCTAAATTCGCGCCCGGATGCCGATGAAATATTTCGCGCCATAATAATGATACTGACGGCTGCTGCCATAGACCGGCATATAGGTCGCCTTTGGTTCGTTGAAGATGTTGAGCGCCTCGAAGCGCAGCGACACGCCCTTCATCAGGTCGAGCGATGCCCGGAAATCGACGGTTTCGCTGGGGCCGACATAGCGCAGCTGGCTGTTCCCGCCGACAAAGTCCTGATAATATTTCGAGCGGTAATTATAGATCGCCTGCAGCGAGACGGGCCCGATTTCATAATAGGCCTGCGCCGACAGCACATGCTTCGAATAGCCCGACAGGCCCGCCGCCGCGATCAGCCCCGGCGAGACGGTGTCGGTTTCCGGATCATATTGGTCGCCAAGGTTGATGTCCTGATTTTTGAAGTTCGAATTGGCGTAATTGTAGCTGACCTTTGCGCCGAGGCCGTCGAGCGGTTTGGGCAGGAAGCTGAAACGCGTCGCGGCGGTGAGTTCGAGGCCATAGATGCGCGACTTGTCGGGGCTGTTGCGCGTCTGCGTCACCGGGACGTTGACCGTTTCGCCGTTGATCGTGAAATCCTCGTTATAGACCACCGGCTGGAAGCCGCCGTTGAACTGCTTGTAATAGACGGTCGCCGACAGGAGGCTGTCCTTGTTCGGGTACCATTCGATCGCCGCATCGGCGTTCCACGACATCAAAGGCTTGAGCCGCGGGCTGCCGTTGGCGCGGACATTGTCGATGGCTTCTTCGATCGAAGTGAAGCCGCCTTCGTCACCGTCGCCGAGCGTGAAGGTACGCCCGGCGCCGAGCGCGCTGGGGTTGGGGCGCGACATCGCGCGATAGCCCGCAAGGCGTACCAGCGTGTCGGGCGCGACCTCGAAGATCGCGTTGATGCTCGGCAAGATGCGCGTGCTGCTGCTCTTGATCCGCACCGCCTGGAAATCGCCGGTCTCCTCGAGCGTGAACCGGCCGGGGTCGGCGGGGTCCGGGACGAGAACGAGGTCGCTACGCAGTCCGTTCGATGTGACGTCGGTCTTGACGACGCGGACGCCGAAATTGCCGCGGACGGGCATGTTGCCCAGATCGGCATCATATTCGGCCATCACATAAGCCGCCAGCGTGCGTTCGGTCACGTCGCGATTGGCGGCCGCGCGCCGTTCGTCGGGCAGCCCCGGGTCGACGGTGCCCAGATAGGCATCGAACAGGCAGTCGACGTCGAAGGTCGCCCAGCTGTGGATGCTGTTGCCCTTGGCCGCAGACAGATAATCGGTCTGCGGAAAGGCCGTGCGGCAGAGATTGTTGATACGGCGATCCTCGGCGATCGCCGGGTTCAGGTTGAAGTCGCCGTTGCGCAGGTCATAGTCGCGAAAGGTGAGTTCCGACCAGCGCGCACCCGCCGAAATCCGGCTGAAGAAGCCGTCCATCTCATATGCGGCATCGAAACGCCCCGCGATGATCTCGTTGCGGCGCTTGCTCTCGTCGCGGCGGAAGCGCGCATCGTCCCAGAAGAGGTCGTGGTTGTTGAGGTCGAAGCGCGGGTCGATCGTGATCGTCGGGACAAAGCTGCCCGGCGCGAGGTCGTAGGTGTAGGGAATGCGCATGTTGTTGAACACCGTACGCACGCCATTGACGTCCATCGGGTCGGTGCGCAGGCGGAAGTTGCGTTCGATTTCCTTGCGGATCGTCCGCGAATAGCTGCCGTCGACGGTCAGCGTCAGCCGGTCGTTCGGCTGCCATTCGACCGACAAGCCGCCGCCGAGATATTCCTCCGACCGCGACAGTTCGGAGCCATTCGATTCGAGCGAGCTCTGTCCCTCGAGGTGGCGGATGACTCCATTTTCGTCATATTCGACATTGGTCAGGCTGCGTCGCGCCTCCGACAAGGTCAGGTCGCGGCGGCTTTCGACGAAGGTGCGGTCCGAATATTGGACGTCGAGGTTGATGTTGAACCGGTCCGACGGGCGCCACTGGATCGCGCCGAACGCCGCGTCGCGCTTGTCGGTCTCGCTGATCTGACGAAAGATATGGCTGTTGGGTACCAGATAATAGGGAATGTCCGACCCATAGTCTTCGCGAGCGAGTTCGGTGCAATTGTTGTTGGTGACGGTGATGTCGGCACGGCATGCGGTCCAGGTCGAGCTCGCCGCGTAGGTTTCCTCGGGATTGTTCGTGTCGTTGCGCTGGAAGCCGAGCGAGATGCCGATCGTGTCGTTCGCGAACTGGTCGACATAGCTCAAGGTCCCGCGCCAGCCGACGCCGCCGCCGGTACCGACGACGCGGTCGCCATAGGGGTTATACTGCGCCTTGATCTCGCCCTGGAGGCGGCGCTTGCCGAAATCGAGCGGGCGCAGCGTGCCGATCTCGATCGTTCCCGCGACGCCGCCTTCGACGAGGCTCGCCTGCTGCGTCTTGTAGATCTTGATGTTGTTGACGAGTTCGGAAGGGAACTGGTTGAAGTTCACCGAGCGGTCGCCGCTGCCGTTCGTCGCGTCGCGGCCGTTGAAAGTCGCGTTCGACAGGAAGGGCCCAAGCCCGCGCAGCGCGATTTCGGAGGCGTCGCCCTTTTCGCGGTGCGTCGTCGCGCCGGTGATCGTCTGGATCGCCTGCCCGACCGAGATCGCCGGAATGTCGCCGATGTCGTCCGACGACAAAGCGTCGACGATCGCGGTTTCGGCGCGTTTGGTGTTGATCGAATTCTGGATCGTCTCGCGGATACCCGTGACGATGATCGCATCTTCTTCGCCGGCCGCCTCGGGCGGCGTGTCCTGCGCCATCGCCGGCACTGCAGCGACGAGCAGCGTCGAACCGGCACCAGCCAGCAACGCGGCGCGCAAGCTGCGCGCGCGGATCGGATTGCGAGAATTCACCTGATCTCTCCCTTGAAGTCGATTCTGTTCTGACCAATGCTCTCAAGCATGGCGGCCAATTTGTCAACAATTGTGTATGGCAAATTGGTTAGTCCAAATTGCCATACATCCTTTTCGTCAGCGAACCAGCTGACTCCGCAGCCCCGGCACGGCGCGGGCGAGCGCCTGTGTCACCAGTTTCGCGGTCAACTCGGCGCCGACGTCGCCGAGGTGGGTATAGTCGAACTTGCGCGTCACCTGCCCGCGCGCGCCGTCGCCGGCGATCGGCGGCGGCGGAGGCGGCGCCGGGCGCGCGGTCAGCGTCGTTCCGGCTTGCGCGGCGGCGAGCTCTTCGGCCGTCGGCGGTTCCTGCGCGAGCTTGGTCGCCGTCTCGGCGCCCATCTCCTGCGCCTGGCGTGCGCTCAGCGCGTTGAGGTCGACGAGCGGCACGTCCATCGCCTTGGCTACGGCGCGCACCTGATCGGACCAGCTCGCGAGCGTGTTCTTCAGCTTGCCGTCCTTGAACTCGCGGCGCGTCAGCGGCGTCACGAGCACCGGGGTCGCCCCCGCCGCCCGCACCTCTTCGACGAAGCGGCGGAGGTTGGCGGGAAATTCGGTCGTCTCGTCGGTCCAGCGCTCGGACTTCGAGGACTGGTCGTTGTGCGCGAACTGGATGAGGACCCAGGTGCCGCGATATCCCGGCACCTTCGCCTCGGCGAGCGCGATGTCCCAGCCGCCCTCCTGCCGATAGCTGCGCGTGCTGCGGCCGCCGCGCCCGGCGTTGACGCACGCGACCGACGATTTGACGTGGCGCGCGCAGAACGCCCCGCCCCAGCCGCTGTGCGGCGCCATCGTCGAATCGCCGACGAGGATGATCTTGTACGGCTCGAGCGGCGGCGCGTCGGTCCGCTCGCGCGTCTGCGCCTGCGCCCCGCTCGCGAGCAGGGCGGCCGCCGCGGCGGTGGCGAGCAGCCGGATCATGAGAAAGCCAGCCCGCCGTTGATGTCGAGGCAGACGCCCGCGAGGAAGCTCGCCGCGGGCGAGGCGAGATAGACGATCGTGTCGGCAACCTCGTCGGGATGGCCTTCGCGGCGGAGCGGCGTGTTGTTCGCCGTCGCGGCGCGGCCCTCGGGCTTCGAGAAGATATCGTGGAAGCTGGTGCCGATCAGTCCGGGGCAGACCGCGTTGACGCGGATGCCCTGCGGCCCGAGTTCCTTCGCCATCGAGCGCGTATAGGTCATCAGCGCGCCCTTTGCGGTCGCATAGACCGACGCGCCGGGGCCGCCACCGTCGCGGCCGGCAAGCGACGAGACGTTCACGACCGCCGAGCCTTCGCCGAGGAAGGGCAGCGATGCCTGCAACACGAGGAAAGCCGACTTGAGGTTGAGCGTCATGACATGGTCGAAGAAAGCTTCGTCCATCTCGCTCAGCGTCTTGCGCGCGACCATGCCGCCCGCGAGGTTGACGAGGATGTCGAGCCGGCCGCTGAACGCGATGCCGACCTCTTCGAGCATCGCCTTCACCGCGCTGCTGTCGGTGACGTCGGCCTGCACCAAGAAGGCGTCGCCGCCCGCGTCCTTGATCGTCTTCAGCGTGTCCTCGGCGGCTTCGCGACCGCTGTTGTAGTTGATCGCGACGCGGACGCCGGCGCGCGCGAGCGCGATCGAGACCGAACGGCCGATGTCGCGGCCGCCGCCGGTGACTAGCGCGGTTTTCCCCTGAAGGTTCATGTGATGCTATTCCTTATTCTTGATTGTTGGCGGGTTTGACGGTGACCGGTGCGACGCGGCCGCCGACCAGCCAGAAGCACAGGAAAGAGATGGGCACGATCGCCGCGGAGAGTGCGAAGATCGGCGCGTAGCTCGTCTCGGTAAGCACCGGCACGAGCCAGGTGGTGATCAGCGTGCCCGCGACCGCGGCGGTACCGCTGATCCCGGCAAGACTGCCGACCGCGCCGCCCCCGAAATAGTCGCTGGGCAACGTCTGGATATTGCCGATCGCCATCTGGAACCCGAAGAGGATGCACGCGATCAGCAGCACCGCGGTCAGCGGATCGCTCGCCCCGATGGTGAAGAGCAGCGCGGGCAGCATGATCGCGCAGCCGATCGCGATGGTCAGCGTGCGCGCCTTGTGGACGCCGCCGCCCTTGCTGATGATCCTTCCTGCGAACCAGCCGCCGAACAGGCTGCCGAGCATCGCGCCGACGAAGGGCACCCAGGCGAAGAGGCCGATCTGCTTGACATCGAAGCCGAAGGTTTCGGCGAGATAGATCGGCAGCCACGAGACGAAGAGCCACCACACGGGATCGAGGAAGAAGCGCGACAGGATGACGCCCCAGCTCTGGCGGTAGCGCAGCAGTTCGCCGAGCGGTACGCGGCGGCTGTCGTCGCGGCCCGCCTCGGTGCGGCCGGTCAGGATATATTGGCGCTCTTCCTCGCTCAGCCCCGGGTGCTTTTCGGGGTCGGCCTTGTAGAACCAGAGCCAGGGGACAAGCCAGACGAAGCCGAGCACACCGATCAAAAGGAAGGTGCCGTGCCAGCCGAACTGGACGAAGAGCAATGCGATGAGCGGCGCCGAGACGATGCCGCCGAGCGAAGCGCCGGCGTTGAAGATGCCCTGCGCCAGCGCGCGTTCGCGCGAGGGGAACCAGAGCGCGTTCGCCTTGGCGGCGCCGGGCCAGTTGCCCGCCTCGCTGATCCCCAGCGTCGCGCGCAGGACGAGGAGCAACGGCATCGAACGCACCAGTGCATGCGCCGCGATCGACAGCGACCAGACGACGATCGAGATGGTGAAGCCCATCCTTGTCCCGATCGCGTCGAAGATTCGCCCGAAGAGCGACTGGCCGAAGGCGTAGAAGATCATGAAGATCGTCACCAGCAGCGCGTAATCTTCCTTGGTGGCGCCGATTTCCTTCGACACCTCGGGCCACATCACCGCGAGCGCGTTGCGGTCGATGTAATTGATGACGGTGGCGAGCGCGATCAGCGAGATCACGCCCCAGCGGAAGCGGCCCTTGATATTGCTCATTTCTTCGCTCCGGTCTTGGCGAGGTCGAGGCGACCGACGGGGCCGGTCCATGCGAGGGCGCGGCCGTCGACGGCGAGGCTGTGCTTCGCATCGGCGGCGACATCGTCGGCGACCGCGATGGCGATGCGGCGGCCGTCGACGAGAGTGACGAGGACGAGGTCCGCGCCGCTTTCGCGGCGATGCTCGATACCTGCGACGCGCGCGCTGCTCGCTACGACCGTTTCGGCCGAGGCGTCATAGGCGCCATGCGGTTCGAGCAGGCTGACGAAAGTCGCATCCGCCGCCCCGTCGACGCGCTGGATCAGCGCGGGTTCGCGGCGGAGGTTGAACTCGGGATCGTTCGCGCCGCTTTCGGCGACGATGAAGCGCGCGCCTGCGGGCGGCAGCATATGGTAGCTGTAGAAGCGGCTGCCCTGCATCCACGTCAGCCGTGCCTTGCCCGCCTTCGTCCCTTCGCCGTCGACCCACAGATGCTGGTAGCCGTTCGCCTTGCCCAGCACCGGGCGTTCGGCGATCTTGCGGTCGAACGCGATGTCGCTGTCGATGATATGCCCGGAAAAGTGCAGCGGCAGGTCATAGCGATGCCTGTCGCTGCCAGCGGCGTGGAGGATATCGAGCGTGAGAGGATTGGCGAGGCCGTCGACTTCGACGAGCAGCAGCGCGCGGCGGATTTTCACATCCTTGTACGCGCTGTCGATTTCGCCGATCGTGTAGCGGGTCGGGCCTTCGAGCGATGCGGCGAGCTGGCGTGTCCCGTATTTTTCTCCGGCTTTCCAGTCGCCTGCGAAATGGCTTTGCTCGTCGACGACAAGCGTGTTGTGCGCGATCGTCGCGCTCGCCCAGCTGTCGTTTTCGGGGAGGTAGCGCCCGCCGCGCTTCGCCTCGACGTTGAGGAAGCGCGCGGCGCCATAGTCGGTCACCACCGCGCCGGTCTCGTCATAATAGAGCCAGCCGAGCCGGTCGAAATGGCCGTGCCCCATGCCCTGCACGGTGTTCTTGGCGACGAGCAGCGGCCCGATCGGATCGGGCTTGGTGCGCAGGAGGACGAGCGCGCCGCCCTTGCCATCGGGGCCGTCGGAGAGCAGCCGTGAGCCGAACGGCCAAGGCTTGGCCTTGCCCGCCGCAAGGTCGGCGGCCATCGCCTGTCCTGCGGGCGTCAGCACGGTGCGCCCCTGCCAGTCGGCGATCGACAGGAAGGCCGGGTCCCTGGTCGCGGCATAGGCGATGGCGACGGCGTGATAGAGTTCTTCGGTGCGCAGGCTCTTGTCGGGCATCGCGTCGTTGATCGGCAGGAAAGTGCCGTCGTGGGTGACGTCGATCGCGGTGCGGATCGCCTTCAGCACGATGCCGCCGCGATACTCGAAAATCTTGCGGCCCGGATCGTTCGCCGCAATCGCCGCCGCGAAGACGACGAAGGGTTGCAATGCATAGCGCTGATAATAGGGGCCTTCGGCATAATAGCCGTCGGGCGAAAAGAGCAGGTCGAGCTGGCGCAGGAAGCCCGCCTTGCCGCTCTTGTCGAGCCCGAGCAGCGCCTTGTCGACGAGGTCGCGGTCGCCGAGCAGATAGCCCGAGAGGCCGACGCCCGCCGCGGCCCATGTCGCGTGATTGTGTATGCGGTCGATCACCTCGGGCGAGCCGTCCGACAGGAAATGCGCCATCGGACGGATCACCTTGTCGTCGATGCGCTGGCGGTCGGCCGGGGACAGCGCGCCGCGGATTTCGGCATAGCCCTGCACGGCATTGACGAGAAAGACGCTGTCGTTGAGGCTCTGCCAGAAGAGGCGGCCCGCGGTCTGGTTCGCCTTGGCCGGATGCGGCCCGAGTCCAGGATAGAGGTCGGCATAAGCGAGCAGCATGTCGCGGACATGGTCGCGGTAGCGCGCGTCGCCGGTCAGGCGGAAAAGCTGCCCACCCTCGAAAATGACGCGGTAATTGCGCTTGTGCTGTTCGTGGGTGAAGCCGCCGCCGGGATCCTTGGGCACGGGCACGTTGATGCCGGCCTTGATCGACGCGTCGACGTCGCGCCGCGCGCGCTCGACCTCGCCGGCGAAGAGTGGGGCGTAGGCCTGCGGCGACGCGGCGGGCGGGGTTTGCGCCTGCGCTGCGGTCGGCGACAGCGTTGCGGCGGCGAGCAGGAATGCAAGCGTTCGGGTCACGGGCGCGCCTCCACATTATTTTCGACCAGCCCGCGCGGCGGGCCTTTCCATGCGAGTTCCTCGATCCGCGGCGCAGGCGTCGCAGCGAGGGCGTTCGACGCGATGCGCGTTTCGGGCGCGCCGACCGAATGGATCACGAGGATGCCGTCGGACTTGGCGAAATTGTTCCGCACGATGTCGGTGTGCTGGGCACCCGAGATACGTAGCGATGCGCCGTCGGCGCCACTGTCGGCGACGCTCGAACCGGTCATCGAAAACCAGGGGCCGAAGGTGCTTTCGTCACTGCCTTTGCGCAGCAGGTCGGCGACCATCGCGACGCGCGCGAAATTGCTGCCCGCGATTGTCAGCCGCTCCATCGGGTACCAGCCCTTCGGCTCCTGCTCGCCGGTCGCGGCGACGACGACGCCCATCCCGGCGAAATTGCTGTTCGTGATGGTCACATCGTCGGCAAAGGTGCCGCGCGCCATAGTGATTCCGTTTAGCCGGCCTTTGCCGGGGCCGGCCACCGAAACGCCGTCGAATGACAGGCTGTAATTGGGCGCAACGCCGGGACCGACCGCGATCAGCGCGCCCTCCCCCGTCGCGGCCCCCGCGTCGATCGCCAGATTTTCGAGCCGCAGCCCGCCGCCGCGCTCGACCCGCGCGAGCCCCGACGCGACGCGCAGCACGGGCTTGGCATCCTTCGCGCCGGCGATCGTCAGCCGGTGGCGCAGCGCGAGCGGCGCGACGACTTCGTATGTGCCCGTTGCGAGCGTAAGCGTATCGCCGGCCCCGCTATCGGTCACCGCCTCGGCGAGCGAGGCGCCGACGGCGAGCGCCTGCGTCGTCCCCGCACCGAACCTCGCCTCGGGGGCATCGCCGCGGTACCAGCTGGCGCCGACCTCGGCGCGCGTCACGGGTTTGAGGTCGCGCGGTGCACCGACCGCGGCGAACGCCGGGTCGGTCGGATAGAGCAAGCCGTTCGCGGCGCGCTCAAGCGTCACTTCGCGCTGTTCGACGCCGACGCCGAGCAGCGGCTTCGCGACCCGCGCCTCGACATTGCCGGCGAGCGCGATGCCGCCGATCTCGCCCTCGGCGCGGAACGGGTCCTCGCCCTTCGTGCCGACGATCAGATTGCGCTCGAACTTGCTGTCGACGGGCGCCGCCGAGCGTTCGGCATCGGCCCCGGCCGCGAGCGTGATCCGTGCGCTGTCGATGATGCTGTTATTCTCGATCCGCGCGTTCGCGACCTGATGATAGCGGTTGATCACCGAATTGGGCACGCCGTTCATCACGCTGATCGCGCTCTTGAACGAGCTGCCCGCGAGCCCCTCGAAATAATTGCCGCGGACGATCTGGTCGCGGTTGATCACACGTACGCCGCCCGTATCGGGCACGCCTTTGCCAAGGAAGATATTGCGTTCGACGAGGTTGCCGTTGCCGTGGCGGAGCACGAAAGCGCCCTGCGCTTCGAGCACGAGATTTTCGCGGATGATATTGCCGCCCGACTTGACCGAGACGATCTCGACCTCGCCGCTCGTACGGTCGAAAATGTTGCGCTCGACGATGCTGTTCGATGCCGACAGCGATTCCTCGCTGGTGCCGATGCGGATCGTCTCGCCGCCGTTCGACCCCAAGGGCGGGCGCGGGCCGAAATAATTATGATCGATGCGGTGGCGGTTATCGAGCGGGTCGCCCGCGCGGCGGATCACCGCGAGCGTGACGCCGCTATTCGTTTTGCCCTCGAAATGCGAATGGTCGACGCGGTTGCCGGTGCCGTAGAGCGCGACCCAGATATCCTCGGCGCGGCGGTCGGCCTTGCTGAAGCCGTCGATGACGACCTCGGTCACGCGGGTGTCGGTTGCGAGCGTTTTGGAATCGCGGCGGAAGCTGATGACCTGATCGGTTGGGCTCGCGCCATTTTTGAAGACGAGGCCCGAGACGAGCAGATGCTTTCCGCCGATACGCAGGTTCGACTGGCCGGTAAGCAGCACCTTGCCCTTGGTCTGCGCGGTCAGCGCGATCGGCTTGGCGGCAGTGCCGGTGCCGGTGAAGACGATCTGGAAATCGCGCCATTCGCCGTCGGCGAGGACGATGGTGTCGCCCGGCTGCGCCTTTTTGACCGCAGCCTCATATTGTGCCTGATCGGTGACGAGCAGGTCGCGCGCCAGCGCCGGATGCGCCGCCGAGACCAGCAAAGCTGCCGTTAGAACCGCCCTTATCTGCACCATGCCTCACCCATTTTCTGATTCTCGCTCACTGGTCTATACAACAGGTAGGACAATAACAACCCGGTTTTGGTCTGAATCATGGGTTGACATATTGGCCTGACAGGAGGAGCCTTGGGCCAAACAATACCTGGGAGGGAGAGGGACATGATTCGGGGCAGCCTGATGCGCGTTTCGCGCGGCAAGATGAATTTCGCGGCGACGTTACTGGGCACGACAGCGCTGCTCGGCGTCCCCGCCTTTGCGCAGGACAGTGCCGCACAGGACGGTGCCGCTACCGACGCGGCGGGTGATGACACGATCGTCGTATCGGGCATCCGCAGCTCCCTTGCCACCGCGCTGGGCGAAAAGCGCACATCGGACAATATCGTCGAGGTTATCCAGGCCGAGGATATCGGCAAGCTGCCCGACCAGAACCTCGCCGAAGTGCTGGAAAATGTCACCGGGGTCCAGATCACCCGCCAGGCCGGCGTCGGCAATGCGGTGCAGATCCGCGGCACCGATGCCAACCGCACCGAGATCAACGGCGTGTCGACCGTCGGATCGGGCGCGGGCCGCTCGGGCATCAGCTTCGAGGATTTGCCCGCCGCGCTGATCGCCTCGGTCGAAGTGACCAAGGTGCCGACCGCGCAGACGATCGAAGGATCGGTCGGCGGCACGATCAATTTGCGCACGATCCGTCCGCTCGACCTCAAGGACCCGCTGATCGCCGCGCGCGTGCAGATGGAGAATAGCGACCTTTCCAAATCGACGCTGCCGCGCGTCTCGGCGACGCTCGGCAATCGCTGGGATACCGGCATCGGCGAGATCGGCGTCGTGGTGAGCGGCAGCTATGCGCGGCAGGATGTCGCGGCGTTCAAACCACGCGTCGACCGCGACGCACTCGTCCTGCCGGGTTCGGGTCCGAGCGCCGAAGCCTTCCCTTTCCTGCGCATCCAGTTCCTCCAGCAGGGGCTCGAGAACTACGAATATGAAACTTACAATGGCACCGCCGCGCTCGAGTGGAAGCCCAATGACGACCTGAAATTCTATTTCGACGCGACGCTGAACAACCAGCGGCGCGGACAACAGAGCCACCGCATCCAGATTTCGGGCACCGCGACGCCGTCGGTGGTCGACGCGATGAACAACAGCGCTTTCGAAGCCGTCGATTTCGGTACGCTCGACGGGCCGAACGGTCCGATCGATCTCGGCACGGTGCAGGCCGCACTGGCAGGCACGATCGGTATCGGCGGCTCGACGGGCACGGTGATCGATCCCAATTTGCGCGCATCGAGCGATACCGGCGCGCGCGTGACCAAGAGCCGCGTGTTCGACCTCGGCACCGAATGGCAGGTGACCGACAAGCTCAGCATGCGCGCCGAACTGTCATTGTCGACGTCCAAATCCGATTTCCCCAATTTCTCGACCACGCTCGATTTCATCAACCCCAACGGGCCGCAGCCGGTGATCGGGCGCAGCATCGACAATGGCGTGCCGATCGAATTCGACCTGCGCGGCGGCACGCTGCAATTCGGGATCGACCAGTCGAGCCCCGTTGCGCCGACGAGCGCACAATTGCTCGATCCCGCCAACTACCAGCTGCAACAGGTGACGCAGGGCGCGAATTCGACCGACAATGAAGAACGCGCAGCGCGACTCGACTTCAGCTACGATACGAGCGACCTCAACCCCTTCGTGACCTCGATCGACTTCGGCTGGCGCTGGAACCGCACCTCGGCCGAGAACAGCGAGTTTTCCAACAATGTCAGCCTGACCAACACGACCACGGCGTGGAACCGGCCGTCGGGCGACCTTTTCTCCGACATATTGATCCCCGGGCCGAGCAACTTCAACGCCGCCGACGGGCGCCGGCTCTATTTCCCCGACTTCCTGCTGATCGACGGCGGCCTCGCTTTCCGCGATCCGGCGGCCGTGCTCGCGGCGCTCAACGACGCGATCGCGGCGAGCAATGCCGCACGCACGCAGGGACCGCCGGTCGCTTCGCTCGCGACGCCAACCGAATCCTTCGCGGGCTTCTTCAAGATCAAGGAAACGACGAACGCCGCCTATTTCCAAGCCAATATGGAAGGCGAGATCGCGGGCATGCCGGTACGCGGCAACGCGGGTTTCCGCTGGCTGCGCACCGAATTGTCGTCGACGGGCAACAATATCGCGAACGGCACGGTCACCGGCCAGACGGTCGCGAAAAGCTCGTACAACTTCCTGCTACCGCGCTTCAGCCTCGTCCTCGAACCCGCCGACAAATTCCTCGTCCGCGCAGGCATCGCGCGCGATATCCGCCGGCCCAATTTCGACACGCTGTCGACGTCCTTCTCCTTCGGCACGGGAGCCAACACGCCGGTCGCGGTCGGCAACCCCGAGCTCGTTCCCGAGGCGGTGTGGTCGTTCGACCTGTCGGGCGAATATTATTTCGCGCCGTCGAGCCTGGTCAGCATCGGCTTCTTCCACAAGAGCCGCACCAATTTGTTTGCGCAGCGGCAGGAGGATCCTGCGCCGAACCTCGACGCGAACGGCAATCTCAACATCTCGATCGACCCCGCCTGCCCCGGCGGCGGCATCTACAACCCGATCGCCAATCGCAACATCAACAACCCGATCCAGGGCGTCGGCATCTGCGTCCCGCGCAGTTCGACCTTCAACGTGCCCGGCAGCACGACGCAGACCGGCGTCGAAATCGCCTTCCAGCACGATCTGTCGGCGTGGGAAGACACGCTCGGCTTCGCCTCGGGCTTTGGCGTGATCGGCAATTTTACTTATCAGAAGACCGGCGGATCGGCGCGCGAATATCGCGCCGCCGACGGCCCGCGGACGGTGTTCACCCAGCTGGGTTTCCCGAATTCGCGCGATCTGATCACCCTGACCAACCTGTCGAAATATGCCTATAACGCGACGCTGTTCTACGACAAATATGGCCTGAACGCCCGCGTGCGCTACACATGGCGGTCGAGCTATGTGTCGAACGATCCCTTCTTCTTCGGCCTGCCGCTGATCAACGGGGCGCGCGGACAGCTCAATGCCAGCATCAACTACGACATCACCGACAATATCAATGTCGGGGTCGAGGGTATCAACCTGCTGCGCGGCGACCAGAACCAATATTGCGTGAACAACAAGGCGCTGCTGTGCTTCCAGGGTCTCACCGACCGGCGGATCACCGCCGGGTTGAGCGTCAAATTCTAGCTCTCACGCGGGATCCGGGGTCGATTTCGGGGCCATTGGGATACCTTCGGGGTCGCTCTGGACGGGCTTGAAGGCCGGCGCGGCGTGGCGGCCCGCTACCGGATCAGGGCTCTGCGCGTATCATCGGCAGCCACACGCCGCTGGCGTTGATCCGTCCACCTCGATCGTCGCCGTCGCGCGCCGGTAATCGGCAGCCTCGTATCGACAAAAAAGAGGCGCCCGCTCAGGTTGGACCGAGCGGGCGCCAGATGAAGAATTCGTCCTCTTGCGAGGTCGAGCTCTCCTGGGTCGCGCGGCGGCTGTTAGGGCCAGGATCCGGGATGCGATTGTACCGAAACGCCAAATCGGCGGCGCTGCATTGCCGCGCTCGCAATCGGCGGCTAGCAGATTGCAGATCAGCGGGGGCGGATAAAGATGTGGAGATTTTTGGGACGGCTTGCGGCGACAGCCTGTGTGATAAGCCTTTCACCGCCCGCTCACGCGCAGCCCGAAGCACAGGAGGAGGCGCGCAAAGCCGATTTCGACAAGCGCATGTCGGACCTCCGGCGCCGCCAAAGCGCACTCTCTTATGAAGACAAGGCCGCACGCATGATGCTGCTCGCCGAACGCGCCGCGATCATCGGCCAATATCACGGCGAAGACAGCGTCGCGCATGCCGACGCTCTCCAGCTTCTCGCTTTCGAATATTATTCGGCGAAGCGCTGGACGGAAGATGCCACGCTTCGCGCCCGCGCCCTCGCCATTCGCCGGAAGATACAGGGCGATCGATCGAGCGATACGCTCTACGCGGCGCGCGCGCTCGCCCACTCGCTGTCCGAGGGCGGACGAAAAGCCGATGCGGCAAAGATATTGGCCGATGTGCTTGGAGCATGGGACGGTGGCACGACCTTGGCCGACGCGGCCGAGCACACGGTGCCGCGCGGCCGCACGGTGGAAGGAAAAGCACTCGGCATGGCGGCCGCCGCGCACGCGAAACTCGCGCTCGATAACGGCGATGCGGCGTCGGCGCTGGCATCCGCCCGTATCGCGGCTGCGTCTTCCCTTGCCTATCGTCGAGGCTTCGGGGTTGGCGTGCTCGATGAACAAATGGTCGAACTCGCCGAAAAGGATCCGTCCAGCCACACCGGAGAGGAGACGTTCGCGGAGTGGTCGCGCCTCTACGCCGACATGCTTTGGGAATCCGGCCAGAAGACCCCCGCAGGCAAGGCCGACGCACTTCTTGTTCTCCAGGACATTATGGCGGGCCGGACCTCGCGCGCGCTGGCGCGCTCGGCGGCGACACAGGCCGCAGGCCTATCGGGAGCCGCCGGACTTGCCGCCGAGCGCGACGCCAAAACGTCCGAACTCGCCGCGCTCTTCGCCCGGAGCGAGAGCGTAAGAGCGGGCAGCGACGCCGATAGGGCCCTGTGGCAGGAAATCGGCACGGCCAATGCAGCGCTGGAGACAATAGATGCCCGGCTGACGGCAGCAACGCCGGGCTATTTCGAACTGGTGAAGCCGGCGCTCCTCGACGAGCCGTCCGCTCGGGCCCTGCTGGCAGATGACGAGGCCTTTGTGACGATTGTGCCAACGCCGCGCGGAACGCACAGCCTCGTCGTGACGCGAGAGGGCATTGAATGGCACCGTTCCGAAATGACCGAAGCGGAGCTGACCCGCCATGTCCGCCGACTGCTTTGGGATGTCGGCGCGAACATCGATGTGACGCCCGAAGAAGAAGAGCGCTGGTCTGCCGAAGGCGAAGGCGATTTCCCTTTCGATCGCGGCACGGCCTTCCGCCTCTACGAAGAATTGATCGCGCCCGTGAGCGCGGCGCTTGCCGGCAAACGGCATCTGTTCACGGCCGCAACGGGTTCGATCTCCTCGCTGCCCCTCGGCATCCTGGTAACCGAGAAGCCGGTAGGCATCGACGGCGATCCCGCCGCATTAAGAGCTACACCCTGGTTCGCCGACAAGGCCGCGATCGTACAGTTGCCGTCGCTCCAGTCACTACAGCTCATACGGGCGGTTGCGGGCCGCGACGCTCCGACAGGAAGCAGCATGATCGGCTTTGGCGACCCCCTGCTCGAGGGCAATGCCGCGACGCGCGGCGTCGGGGGGCGCGTCCGCGCAGCGCGAGGCGGCAGCATGCCGCTCGCCAGCAGCATGTGGCGCGCGTCGAGCGGCGGGACGCAGCTCGCCGATCCCGCAGCTCTGCGCCGGCTCGCACGGCTTCCCGGGACGGAGAGGGAACTGAAAGCCATGGAGGCGCTCCTCGGGTCTACGCAGACGAAGCTGTTCCTGGCAGGCGCAGCAACGGAATCGAATTTGAAGGCGGCTGACCTCGCGTCCTCCTCGGTCCTGTTTCTCGCGACCCACGGACTCGTCGCCGGCGAAGTCGGCGAGATTGGCGAGCCGGGACTCGTCTTCACACCGCCGGCAGCCGCCAGCGCAGCGGACGATGGATTGCTGACCGCGAGCGAGGTGGCAGCGCTCCGCATCGGCGCGGGCTGGGTGATCCTGTCGGCCTGCAACACTGCGGCGGGCGACGGCCGGGCCGGAGCGCCCGGCCTCTCCGGCCTCGCTCGCGCCTTCTTCTTCGCGGGATCGGAAAGCCTGCTCGCCTCGCACTGGCCGGTCCGCGACGACGTCGCGGCCGTGCTGACAGTTCGCCTGTTCGAGATTTTGCGGGCCGATCCACGCCTGTCGCGCGCCGAAGCACTCCAGCGCGTCGAGCGCGAAATCCGCAACGACACGCGCGACGATCCCTATCTCAAGAGTTGGTCACATCCGAGCGCCTGGGCGCCATTTTCACTGATCGGAGATGTCGGTCGCTGATGATCTCGCGACCAACCGTTGGTCGCATATGGAGGCACTTGGCAAGATTTCATTAACCTCGACCGCGCATGTTTTGCGCGGGGGGGCACATCAAGCGGCTTCAGCCGCGCGAATGGAGAGTTCGCGGTGCTCGAATTGGAAACGAGACCGGCATCGGTCGCGGGCCCGGTGGGTCCGATCACGATGGCCGACCTGCCGTCGTCATGCGCGACGCATTGGGTCGCCCGGCGCAAGGCCGAGCTTCTTGCTGCGATCGACGGCGGGCTCATCGGGCTCGAAGAAGCCTGTCAGAAATATCGCCTCAGCCTGGAAGAAGTAGAAAGCTGGCGGCGCACAATCGACCGCGCCGGGGTGCCGGGGCTTCGCGTCACAAAGATGCGCCGGAGCCGAAAACGATAGGATTATACGACGATGCCGCGCGTCCCCCACAAACGCGTGCGGCATTAAGAGGGCGGCGCGAGCAGACTGGTCCCTCTCGCGCCGTCTTTTTTGCCTGACCGATATCCGGCCCAGACAAGGGGAGCAGCGCTGCTACATCGGCGGCCAAGGTTCCGATTTGAGGACCGTTCCTTTTGAAGGCTGCCAGCTTTCGAGCGGGAACTTGTCCCATTTCCCCTCGGAAAGCCGCTTGCGATACCAGCCGAAAGCGTGCGCCTTGTCGGTCGTCATCCAGCAGGAACCCTCCTGGCCTTTTTCGTCCCGGGCAAACTTCGTGAAACTGCCCCACAGGCGTGAGTAGAGGCCATCGACCAATCTGAGAACGGACGCCCGCCGATTACGCCAGCCGCCTCTACTTCCGCCCGAGCACGATAGTGATCCGGTAAAAACTGATCATTGTCATAGCCAATGAACCGGCCTTGATCGACGCGTCCATAGCGCGTCATTCGCCGAACCGCCTCCGGGCCCTCTGAGGCGGGCCTGGCAGGGGCAGCAGGACTCGAACCCGCGACCCTCGGTTTTGGAGACCGATGCTCTACCAACTGAGCTATACCCCTAGGCCGGAGTGCGCCACTAGCCGGATTGAGCGGTCCCGGCAAGAGGGATCACGGGTTGCACGCACCAGCCGGACTGATATGCGCAATTTTGCATGAGCGCCGCCGCCTCCCCCGCCGCCCCCGACGGCCCGCCGCAAAATTATCTGGGCGGGATCGGGCTACGCCTGCTGGCGATGATCAGCCTGTCGCTGATGTTCGTCCTCGTCAAAAACATCGACGCGGCGGGTATCCATATCGTCGAGAGCCTGTTCTGGCGGCAGGCGCTCGTCCTGCCCTTCCTGCTCGCGTGGGTGGTGGCGACGAGCGGGCTGTCCTCGCTGAAGACGACGCGGATCGGGGCGCATGGCCGGCGGATGCTGATGGGGCTGACCGGCATGGCGTGCAATTTCGGCGCGATGATCCTGCTGCCGATGGCCGAGGCGACGACGATCAGCCTGTCGGTGCCGATCTTTGCGGTGATCTTTGCCGCGCTGATCCTTGGCGAGGCGACGGGATGGCAGCGGTGGAGCGCGGTGATCGTCGGCTTTATCGGCGTACTCGTCGTGCTCGACCCGCTGGCGAGTTTCGCCGGCGGCTTTGGTGGCACCCACGGAATCGGCACGCTCGTCGCGCTGACCGGCGCGATCATGACCGCGCTGATCACCATTGCCGTGCGCGACCTTGGCCGTACCGAAAATGCGGCAACGATCGTCTTCTGGTTCAGCCTTCTTTCGATGATACCGCTGGGGATCGCCCTGCCCTTTGTCTTTACCCCGCACAGCCTGCACGACTGGCTGCTGCTGATCGGGCTCGGCTTCCTCGGCGCGATCGTCCAGATGTCGCTGACCGGCGCGCTGCGCCTCGCCCCCGTATCGGTAGTGATCCCGATGGATTATTCGAGCCTGCTGTGGGCGATCGCCGCGGGCTGGTGGTTCTTCGGCACGCTGCCCGCCGACACGACATGGGTCGGCGCGCCGTTGATCATCGCGTCGGGCCTGTTCATCGCCTGGCGCGAACATCGCCGCCATATCGAGCGTCCGAAGGAGGTTGCCGCATGACGAGCCAGAACACCCGGCCGATCCTGTACCATTGTCCCGACGCGCGATCGCTGCGCTGCCTGTGGGCGGTCGAGGAGGCGGGGATCGATGTCGACCTGCGCCTGCTCAAATTCCCGCCGCGCGCGTTCGAGCCCGACTATCGCGCGGTCAATCCGCTGATGACGATCCCCGGCTGGGTCGAGGACGGGCGGCTGATGACCGAATCGGCGGCGATCTGCGAACGCATCGCCGAGGGAACGCCACTGGAGGTTCGCCGCGACGAGGCCGATTATTGGGCATGGCGCAACTGGCTGCACCGCAGCGATGCGACGCTGACCTTCCCGCTTGCGATCATGATCCGTTACACGCGCGTCGAGGCCCCAGAACGGCGACTGGCGCAGGCCGTCGACGACTATAAGGCCTTTTTCGGCGGCCGCGCGAAGAGCATCGAAGCGGCGCTGGCCGACGGGCGCGACTGGCTGGTCGCGGGACGCTTCACCACTGCCGATATCGTGATCGGCTATGCCGCGTTTCTCGCGACGACGCTCGGCGCCGACGATGTGCTGGGCGAAGCGACGAAGATATGGCTCGGCCGCTGCATGGCGCGCGACGGCTTCAAACGGGCACGCGAGCGACAGAAGGGCTGAGCCGCCGTTGGCGGCGCCCGCCCGGCTGCGCTAGAGGCGATATGATGGACAAGCCCAGTTTCCAGCAGTTCGGTATCGTCGGGTCGGGCCGCGTCGCGCGAGCGTTCGCGCTCGGATTCGCGCCGCATTCGGCCGCCCCGCCACTGTTGTGGGGGCGATCTTCCGAACATGTCCGCACCGCCGTGACGGACATAGGCGGCGCTGCGGCGCAGGACCTCAGCCAGATTCTCGCCAGGTGCGATGCTGTCGCCATCGCGGTGTCCGACGACGCCCTTGCGGACGTCGTCGCCGATATGGCGGCGCTTGTCCCGTCGGGCCATACGCCCTTTGTCTTTCATGTGAGCGGACGGAGCGGGGCAGCCGTGCTCGCCCCCCTGCGCGCCGCGGGCGCGTCGACCGCCGCCATCCATCCCGCGATGACCTTTACGGGCGACCCGGAAAGCGAAGTCCGGCGCATGGCGGGAGCGCGGTTCGCGATCACCGGGTCGGCACCCGATGCGACGGCATGGGCGCATGAGACGGTATCGTTGCTCGGCGGCGTCGCGGTCGAGATCGCCGAGGAGCGGCGCGCGCTCTATCACGCCGCGCTCTGCCATGCGTCGAACCATCTGGTGACATTGATTGCGGGCGCGTCGGATGCGCTGAGCGATGCGGGGATCGACGATCCCGCCGCGCTGCTCGCTCCGCTCGTCCGTGCCGCGCTCGAAAACAGCCTTGCGCAAGGCTTTGCCGGATTGTCGGGACCGCTGCTGCGCGGCGACCACCACACGATCGGCGATCATCTGGATGCGCTGGGCGCGTTCAGCCCCGACCTGCTGCCCGCCTATCGCGCGATAGCGCGGGCAACGCTGGACGAACTCGAGCGCCGGGGCCGCGACATTCCGGCAGAAATGGACCGCAAGCTTCGCTGATGCAACGAAGTCCGGCGGGTCAGTTCACCATCCGCTCGTAACCGGCCCAATAGGGCGCGCGCAGATCCTTGCGCAGGATCTTGCCGCTGGCATTGCGCGGCAGCGCCTCGATCACGTCGATACTGCGCGGGCATTTGAACGGCGCGATACGCTCGCGCGCCCAGGCGATGATGTCGGCTTCCTCGACCGTCGTGCCGGGCTTCGCGACGACGACCGCCTTCACCGTCTCCCCCCATTTCTGGTCGGGGATGCCGATGACCGCCACCTCCTGCACCGCGGGGTGGCCGAAGATCGCGCTTTCGACTTCGGCCGGATAGACATTTTCGCCGCCGGTGATGATCATGTCCTTCATCCGGTCGTGGATGAAGAGATAGCCGTCGGCGTCGAGGAACCCCGCGTCGCCGGTACGAATCCAGCCGTCGTCGGTCATCGTTTTCGAGGTCGCGTCGGGCAGGTTCCAGTAACCGAGCATATTGTTCGACGAGCGCGTCACCACCTCGCCCACCTCGCCCGTCGGGACCGATTGACCGTCGGGGCCGAGGATGACGATTTCGACCCCGGGAAGCGCCTTGCCCGCCGAACGCATGCGCGCGTTGCCCGCCGGATCATGATCCTCGGGCGGCAGCATCGAGATGGTGCCCGTGGTTTCGGTCATGCCATAGGCCTGAATGAACTGGGCGCCGAAGACCTGGATGCACTGGCGCAGCAGTTCGAGCGGGATCGGCGCGGCGCCATAAAGGATATATTTGAGGCGGCTATAATCGACGCTGGCGCAGCGCGGGTGCATCAGCAGCATCTGGAGCGCCGCGGGCACCATGAAAAAGCGCGTGACGCCATGCTGTTCGACCGCGTCGAACACGCCGTCGGGGTTGAATTCGGCGAGCACCACCCCGGGAAGCCCCGCCGCAAGCGCCATGATGCCAAGCCCGGTGCCGCCGATATGCGCGCAGGGCATCGCGACCAGCACCGCCTCGTCATCTTCCCATTTGGTGTAGGGGAGATCGAGCGTGTTCGAATGTTTGCGCAGCGCGAAGAGGTTGCGGTTCGACAGCACCGCGCCCTTGGGATTGCCGGTAGTGCCCGAGGTATAGAGCTGGAGCACCGCGTCGTTCGTCGCCGAGGGCTCGAACGCTTCACGCTCGGCGCCTTCGATCATCGCCCATGCCTCGGTCGCGCCAACGATTGCAGGCGCATGCTGGAGCTTGCCTGCGAGTTGTTCGGCGACGCCGTCGAAACCCGGGCCGGCAAAGACGATCTTCGCCTGCGTATCGTTGACGATAAACGCCCATTCGGTCGGCGAGAGGCGCCAGCCGATCGGCGCCATCACGATACCCGCGCGTGCAGCGCCATAGAATAGGGTGAAATAGAGATCGCTATTCTTGCCGATCCACGCGATGCGGTCGCCCTTTTTCAGCCCCGCGGCGATCAGCGCCGACGCGGCCCGAGCCGTCAGATCGTCGAGCTCGGCATAGCTGTAGACGCGATCCTCCTCGCGCATCGCCACCCGATCGGGGCGTTCGCCGGCCCAATGGGTCAGGAATTCGTCGAATGTAAAAAGGTCCGAAACGTCGCGGCCCATCGCCTCTCTCTCCTCGAATCGCGTCGTTTGCGCGCAATTGGAGGAAGGCTAGCGCCTCTACCCGCGAGGTAAAGCGCCGATCGTCGATCCTGTCAGGTCCGTCAGGTGCGGTGGAACAGCAGCATCAGGTTGTTCGCCGGCATCGCGCGGCGCTCGGCGAAGGCCAGGCCGGCGTCCGCCGCCGCGGCCTTGACCGCCCCGGTATCGCGCAGCCCCCATGCCGAATCGCGCGCGCGCAGATTTGCATCGAAGGCAAGGTTGCTCTCGGCTGTCGGCACATCGGGTTCGACATAGGGACCATAAAGGATCAGCGGCATCCCCGATGCGAGCAGTCTCGCAGCGCCCGCGAACAGGCCGAGCGTCGCCGCCCACGGGCTGATATGCACCATGTTGATGCAAAGGATCGCATCGGCGCGATCGACCGGCCAGCGGTCGGCCGCGGCATCGAGCGCCAGCGGGCGCGCGATATTCGCAAGGCCGGCTTCGGCGCGCCAGGCCGCGATCGACGTCAGACCCGCCGGATCGGGGTCGCTCGGCTGCCAGTCGAGATACGGGAAAGCGGCAGCGAAGTGCACGATATGCTCGCCCGACCCGCTCGCGACCTCCAGCACCGTGCCGGTCGCGGGCAACCAGTCGGCAAGCGCGTCCGCAATGGCATCGCGATTACGCAGCGTCGCGGGCGCGTGCCGCTTTTCGGCGGCAGCGCCGTCACCCGGCATCCATGGCTGCGGTGTCACTTTTTGGCCAGCGCCCGCGCGCGGCGCTCGCGAACGATCAGCCATGCGAACAGCCCGACCGGGCCGACCATCAGCGTCAGGAAGAGGAAGGGAAATTGGACGATACGGCTGAAGCCCTTCTGGTCGGCGTCGCGCGCGATCCACATGCCGGTGAACAGGTCGAACGCCAGATAATGGATCCACCCCATCGTCGTTCCGCCCGGGCTGTCGAACAATTTCATAACGCCCTTCAGCGTTGTGAAATCAGCGCCCCCCGCGCCGCCCGAGTCGATGCCGCCGGTCATGAAGCCGACGATCAGCACGGTATAGGCGAGGCAGAGCAGGAACACGCCGGCATAAAGGATCGCTGCAAGAATTCGCGGGCTGCGCGGCAGGAAAGCCAGCGCGATCCATCCCGCAAAGGCCCAGTAGTTGGCGAATAGAAAGATATTGTCCCAGCTCATCCGTTGCTCCCCGCCCTGTCAGATCAATCCGCCGAGCCCGAAAAGGACGACGCCCGCAAGCAATGCAATGGCGCCGGTGATGGTGATCAGCAAGGCCATTCGCGCCGCCGATGCACGGCGCGATGCAAGAAAAGCGGCTACGAGACCGAAGCCGATCGCGAACATGGGAGCGTAGAGGAATACCCAGTCATAGCTGAACTCGCGGCGGACCTCGATCATGCCCCATTGCTCGACGACGAGGCCATAAGCCGTGATCGCGATCAGCCAGCCGAGGATCGCAACGATCGCGAACAGCGCGCCGGCCGCGACGCACCCGGCGCCGGAGCGCGGTTCGGGGCGATCGGGGCCGGGCGCGGGTTCGGTCATCAATCCTCCCAGGCGAGGACGGGTTTGCGTGCCGCCAGCGTCTCGTCGAGCCGTGCGCGCGGCGCGAAATGCGGTGCGGTCTTGAGCGCGGGGTCACCGTTCTTCGCACGCAGCGCGATGCTGCGCAGCGCGCCGATGAACTGGTCGAGCACCGCCTTGCTCTCCGTCTCGGTCGGCTCGACGAGCATCGCGCCATGGACGACGAGCGGGAAATAGACCGTCATCGGATGATAGCCCTCGTCGATCAGCCCCTTGGCGATGTCGAGCGTCGAGAAGCCTTCGGCGAGGCCCTTGTCGCTGAAAAGCGCCTCGTGCATGCACGGACCCGATGCCGCGAACGGCGCATCTAGCACATCGGTCAGGCTGCGCAGCACATAATTGGCGTTGAGCACCGCGTCCTCGGCAACCTGCTTGAGCCCGTCGGCGCCGTGGCTGAGGATATAGGCCAGTGCGCGGGTGAACATGCCCATCTGACCATGGAAAGCGGTCATGCGGCCGAAGGTCTGTGGATGATCCTCGCCCGCATTTTCTTCCTCGATCAGACGGAACGCATCGCCCTGCTTCGTCACGAAGGGCAAGGGTGCGAAGGGCGCGAGCGCTTCGGACAGCACGACCGGTCCCGAACCGGGGCCGCCGCCACCGTGCGGGGTCGAGAAGGTCTTGTGCAGGTTGATGTGCATCGCATCGACGCCGAGGTCGCCGGGGCGCACGCGCCCGACGATCGCGTTGAAATTCGCGCCGTCGCAATAGACATAGCCGCCCGCAGCGTGGACCGCGTCCGAGATCGCCTTCATGTCGCGCTCGAACAGGCCGCAGGTATTGGGATTGGTGATCATCACGCCGGCGACGTCGGGGCCGAGGCGCGCTTTCAGCGCTTCCAGATTCACGCGCCCTTCCTCGGTCGCCGGGATATCCTCGACGGTAAAGCCGGCGAAGGCGGCGGTCGCGGGGTTGGTGCCGTGCGCGCTTTCGGGGACCAGAATGACGCGGCGGTCCTCGCCGCGCGCCTCGAGCGCCGCCTTGATGCAGAGGATGCCGCACAGTTCGCCATGCGCGCCCGCCTTGGGCGACATTGCGACGCTGTGCATGCCGGTCAGCGTGATCAGCCATTCGGCGAGTTCGTGGATCACCGCATAGGCGCCCTGCACCGTTTCCTGCGGCTGCAGCGGGTGCGCGTCGGCAAAGCCGGGCATCCGCGCGACCTTTTCATTGAGGCGCGGGTTATGCTTCATCGTGCAGCTGCCGAGCGGGAAGAGGCCGAGGTCGATCGCGTAATTCTGGCGCGACAGGCGCGTGTAGTGACGCACCGTTTCGGACTCGCTGAGCCCCGGCAGGCCGATCGGCGCGGTGCGCGCGAGGGCGCCGAGGTCGGCGGCGGGCGCGGCTTCGTCGAAATCGACCCCCGTGGTGTCGAAGCCACCGATTTCGAAGATCAGCGGTTCTTCGAGCATCAGCGCGCGGTTGCCGGTGAAGGTGACATTGTCGTCGGCACCACCGGCACCATTCATTTCGGGGCGCCAGCCGGCGCGGTTGAGCGCGGTCATGCCAGCACCTCCTTCAGGGCAGCGGCGAAGGCGGAAATATCCGCTTCGGTGACGGTTTCGGTTACGGCCACGACAAGGCCGTTCTCGAGGCCGGCGTTGTCGGGATAAAGACGGCCGAGCGACACGCCGCCGAGGATATCCTTCTCCGCCAGCTTATGGATCACGGGCCGCGCCGCGGTCGGGAGCCGCAGCGTAAATTCGTTGAAGAAGCTGGTGTTGAGTACCGACACGCCGGGAATCTTCGCGAGTTCGGCGGCGGCCGCCTTGGCACGGCCATGGTTGATGGCGGCAAGCTGGCGCAGGCCGGCCTCGCCGAGCAAGGTCATGTGAATGCTGAAGGCCAGCGCGCAAAGGCCCGAGTTCGTGCAGATATTGCTCGTCGCCTTTTCGCGGCGGATATGCTGTTCGCGCGTCGAGAGCGTGAGCACGAAGCCGCGCTTGCCGTTCGCGTCGACGGTTTCGCCGCAGAGGCGGCCCGGCATCTGACGGACATATTTGGTCTTGCACGCGAAGAGGCCGACATAGGGCCCGCCGAATTGCAGCCCCACGCCGAGCGACTGCCCCTCGCCCACCACGATGTCGGCGCCCATTTCGCCGGGCGATTTGATCAGGCCAAGCGCGACGGGTTCGGTGACGACGGCGATGAGCAGCGCGCCGGCGGCCTGGCAGGCCTCGGCCAGCTTCGTCATATCGTCGATACGGCCAAGAATGTCGGGATATTGGACGACGACGCAGCTGGTGTCCTTGTCGATGCTGTCCGCCAGCGCCGCCCAGTCGGTCCCGGCCTCGAGGCTCGGATCGCCGTCGACGAGCAGGTCGCCGGTATATTTGGCCATCGTGCGCGCGACGCTGCGGTAATGCGGGTGGAGCCCGGTCGACAGCAGTGCCTTCGCACGCTTGGTGATCCGGCGCGCCATGACGATCGCTTCCCAGCAGGCGGTCGAGCCGTCGTACATCGACGCATTGGCGACGTCGGTGCCGAGCAGGCGCGCGACCTGCGACTGGAATTCGAACAGCATCTGCAGCGTGCCCTGCGCAATTTCGGGCTGGTACGGCGTGTAGGCGGTCAGGAATTCGCCGCGCTGGATCAGATGATCGACGCTGGCGGGCACATGGTGGCGATAGGCGCCGGCGCCGAGGAAGAAGGGGCCGTCGCCCGCCGCGCGGTTCCGGCGCGACAGGGCCGCCATATGACGCTCGACCGCCAGTTCGCTCGCCTGCATCGGCAGGCCGGCGATCGGGCCGTCGAGGCGTGCCTCGGCAGGCACATCGACGAACAGGTCGTCGATCGACGATGCGCCGACGGTCGCGAGCATCGCGGCGCGATCATCGGATGTAAGAGGGAGATAACGCATGGACTACTCCGGAGAAGATTCGGGTTTTGCGGAAAAAAGTTGCGCGGTGTCGGTCAACGCGCCGGTGAAGACCGTCGGGCCGGCGTGCGTCGTGCGGATCCACGGCGCGAGCCAGATGCGGAAACCGGCGTCGCGGACGCGCTGGCAAAAGGCATAATCGTCGGACAGCAGGGCCTTCGTTTCGGAATCGATCAGCGGGCAGAAAAAGGCGGGCGCGATGTCCCCGATCCCGTGCGCCTGCCGCTCGGCGGGGTCGGGTCGGAAGACGAGTTCGGGCATCGCGCTGCGCATCCCCTCGAGCACCTCGCGGCGGATCAGCATCATCGCCGTGCCCAGACGCGACAGCTCGACCAGATCGGTCATCCTGAAATTCTGGTCGGGATGCAGGAAGTGCAGCGCGAAATCGCCCGAATAGCGCGCGAGGTCGTCGGGATTATCCTTTACCATCCCCATTTCGACCGCGCGCGCAACGTTGCGCCAGTTGATCATCCGCCGCGGATAGGCGCCGCCGAGCACCCCGCATTGCGGATGCCCCTCCATCACGCGGATCATCGAAAAGACGTCGTCGGACGAAAAATCGATGTCGGCGTCGATGAACAGCATATGCGTACAGTCGCTCGCAAGGAACATCGCCGTCAGCGTGTTGCGCGCGCGCGTGATCGACGGCTGGTAGAGGATGAATTCGAAACGCACCGGCATGCCGATCGCTTGCGCACGCAGCGCAAGATCGAGCGCCGCGCGGACATAGGTGCCCTGCGCGCCCTCATAGATCGGCGTCGCCACCATCAGGCGGCAATTGGCGAGTGCGGTGTCGGTCATCTTGTCCCTCCCCCTCCCGCCCGCGGGAGGGGCGATCGCTTACAGGGCGTCGCAGAACGCCTTGTAGGCAGCAGCGTCCATCAGCCCGTCGAGCTGGCTCTTGTCGCCGAGCGTCATGCGGAAGAACCAGCCTTCGCCTTCGGGGTCCGAATTGACGAGCGCGGGATCTTCCTCGAGCTGGCCATTGCCTTCGGTCACGGTGCCGTCGACGGGCGCGTAAACGTCGCTCGCGGCCTTTACCGATTCGACGACGGCCGCATCGCCGCCCTTGCTGAGTTCGGCGCCGGTGTCGGGAACCTCGACGAACACGATGTCGCCAAGCTGGCCCTGCGCGAAGTCGGTGATACCGACCGTCGCGACATCGCCGTCGACGTCGATCCACTCATGCTCTTCGGTAAAATAACGCGGCATCAGTCAACCTCCTGTTTTACGAACATATCGGTGCGGGACGAACGGCATCGCCGTGACGGTGCAATGGACAAGCTTGCCGCGAACTTCGGCGGCAATCGCGGTGCCGGCAACGGCGTGGTCGCGCGGAACATAGCCCATCGCGATCGGCGCACCGACGCTGGGCGCAAAGCCGCCCGAGGTCACGACGCCGATCTCGTCCTCGCCATCGAACAGCTTGGCACCTTCGCGCACCGGCAACTTGCCGTCGACGAGCAGGCCGACGCGTTTGCGCGGCGGGCCGTCTTCGAGATGACCGAGGATGCGCGCCGCGCCAGGGAAATTCTCTTCCTCGCGCCGGCGTTTGCTGACCGCGAAACCGAGGTCGGCCTCGGCAGGGTCGATCGCCGGGGTGAGGTCGTGGCCGTAGAGCGGCAGTCCGGCTTCAAGCCGCAGCGAGTCGCGCGCGCCGAGACCGATCGGCTTGACCTCTTCCATCGCGCAGAGCGCGTCGGCGAAGGCGGTCAGCGCCTCGTTCGGCAGCGAAATCTCGAACCCATCCTCGCCGGTATAGCCCGAGCGGCTAAGCGCGATCGCATGGCCGTTCCACGTCGCGCGCGCCGCCTGCATGAAGACGAGGCTCGCGGCCTCGGGTACCAGCCGCGCGAGCGCGTCGACCGCCTTCGGCCCCTGCAACGCGAGGAGACCATAGTCCTCATTGTGATTGAGCGTGATATCGTCGGGCAGGTTTTCGCGCAGATGCCCGATATCTTCCCACTTCACGGCACCGTTGACGACGATACCATATTGGTCGCCTTCGTTGGTGATCATCAGATCGTCGAGGATGCCGCCGTCTTCATCGAGCAGCAGCGAATAGCGCATCCGGCCGGGCTTCAGCGCAGAGATATCGCCGGGAAGGAGCGTTTCGAGCGCCTCGGCAACCTTGTCGCCCGAGAGCGACAATTGGCCCATATGGCTGACGTCGAACAGGCCGGCGCTTTCACGCACCCACAGATGTTCGGCCATGATGCCTTCATACTGGATGGGCATCCAGTAGCCGGCGAATTCGACCATCCGGCCACCCTTCGCACGGTGCCAGGCGTCGAGCGGCAGCGTCGCGGTCTCGATCGCCGCTTCGTCGCCCGTAAATTCCGTGTCGGTCATGCCAGTCTCCCGCGGTTGCACGGCGTAGCGCAGCCCGGTGCCGCGCCCTGTCGCCATGCCCCCTCTGTCACGGGAACCTGAGAGTTTTCCCCCATATCATGGGGTTACCCCTTCGGTGGTTCCGGTTTTGGCCGGAACGCTTTCCAGAGTGTCCGTTCCAGCCTGCGCGGTCCGATTGACCTGAGAGTTTCCGGGGCGGTTGCTCCTTCGGTGGTGAGGCGCCGGTTGCCCTGCCCTCACGCTCTCCCGCGCGGCCGGTCGAATCTCTTGCGGGACCCGACAGACGCTGCGAGCCTTGGCGCTGCCCCTTTAAGGAGTCAATCGGCGAGCACGCGGATCGCGTCGTTTTCGTGGATATGCACGCCCGAACCGCCCTGCCCCGCGAGCCGGACGATCGCGGCAGCGACGCTATCGCCCGATATCGAGCGGTAGCGGCGGAAGCTGCCGTGGAGCAAAGCGTCGGTCAGCGGTGCGGCGATCGTCGCCAGCCCCTCGCCCAGCCGTTGCGGCCCCGGGCGGTCGCCGCGCAGCAGCCCCGGACGAATGAGGTCGAGCCGGTCGAAGCCGAGCGCCACAAGATCGTCCTCGGTCTCGCCCTTGGTGCGCAAGTAGAAATTGGCGCTCTTTGCCGATGCACCGACCGAGCTGACTGCGATCATGTGCGGTGTGCCCCCGGCCCGCGCGCCGCGTGCGGAAGAGAGGACAAGATCGTGATCGACCGCGCGGAACGCCGCCTGCGACCCCGCCTGCCGGATCGTCGTGCCGAGGCAGCAGATCAGGACCGATGGCTTTTCGGCGGCAACGAGGTCGCCCCAGCCCTCGGACGGTGCGACGATCTGCCGGTGGTGCGATGCGAGCCCGTCGACCTCGCGGCGCGCCAATATGGTAACGGGCGCCGCGCCGAACCGATCGATCACCGCGCGTCCGACCATCCCGGTCGCGCCGACGATCAGCGCGTCAGGCATGCGCGAGCGCCGCAGGTACGGCGGCGCGGCCGAATATTTCGGCATAGCGGTCGATGGCGAAGCGGTCGGTCATGCCCGCGATATAATCACCGATATGCCGGTTTGTCGCGCATTCTTCGCCCGGCAGCCGCGCCGGCCAGTCGCCGCCCATCAGGCGCGGGTCGGCGGCATAGGCGGCGAAGAGGTCGCCCACCACCTTGTTCGCGGCCTCGGCAGCGGCGAGCTGTTCGGGGTGGTGATAGAGGTTGGCGTACATGAAGCGTTTGAGTTCGCGTTCCTCGGCCGCCAGTCCGGCCGAGAAGCCGCCGAGCATGCGGCCGGCGGAGCGGACTTCTTCGACGCTGGCGACGCCCGCTTCTGCGACATGGGCCATGGTCGCCGCGATGACGTCGTTGACCATCACGCCGATCTGGTCGCGGACGAGTTCGCGGAGCAGTCGGTCGCGCGGCGCGCCGGGGAAGCGGCCTTCGACGGCGCGGAAATTGGCGGCGACGAAGGGCTGTTCCATCAACTGGTCGAGATCGAGCAGCCCGGCGCGGAGGCCGTCGTCGATGTCGTGATTGTCATAGGCGATATCGTCGGCGATCGCGGCGATCTGTGCCTCGAGGCTGGCGTGGCTGGCGAGGTCGAGCCCGAAGTCGGCATCGATTTCCGCAAGCGCCCAACCAGGGTTCGTCACCGGGCCATTATGCTTGGCGAGCCCCTCCAATGTCTCCCACGTCAGGTTGAGCCCGTCGAAACGCGGATAGGGACATTCGAGCCGCGCGAGCGTGCGGAGCGTATGGCCATTATGGTCGAAGCCGCCATGCGCGGCCATCGCGGCCTTCAGCGCATCCTCCCCCGCGTGGCCGAAGGGCGGGTGGCCGATATCGTGCGCAAGGCACAGCGCCTCGGTCAGATCCTCGTTGAGCCCGAGCGCGCGCGCGATGCCGCGGCCGATCTGCGCGACCTCGATACTGTGCGTTAGCCGGACGCGATAATGATCGCCGTCGGGGGCGACGAACACCTGCGTCTTGTGGCGCAGGCGGCGGAAGGCGATCGAATGGATGATGCGGTCGCGGTCGCGCTGAAAATCGTCGCGCGGCCCGCGCACGACGCGGCCGAGTTCTTCAAAGCGGCGACCACGGCTGTGCGCGGGGTCGCTGGCGCAATCGCGGACGCTCACTTGACCGGATCGACGGACTGGCCCGCCTCGCTGTTGAAGAGGAAGCCGTCGCCGCCCGCCTTTTTATAGTCGCCGAGCCAATCCTGCGCCGCCTTGCGGTCCTTGAACGGCCCGACAAGCAGACGGCGCGTCTTGCCCCATTCGGCCGTCGCGCCGGACTTGCCCTTGAACAGCGCAGGGCTTTTCTTCGCGAATTTGCCGAAGTCGGTCGCGAGCGCCTTGGCATTGGCGCCGGTCGCGACCTGCACCCAGATGCGGGCGGGATTGGCCTTTTTTTCGGCCGCTTCGGCTTTCGCCTTGGCGTCGGCTTCGGCCTTGACCTTCGCCGCCGCGGCTTCCTTCTCCCGCTTTGCGTCTTCCGCCGCTTCGGCCTTGCGCTTGTCCTCAAGCAGCTTGGCGAGCGTATCGGCGCCGATGGCGTTGTCGGGGCGGCTCAATTCCTCCGCCGGAATCTCGATCGAGCCGACGATATCGGCGAGCGAGGCGAGCGGGGCGGCCGCCGCCGGAGCGGGAGCGGGCACGGCGGCGGGCGCATTGGCCGGTGGCACCGAAGCGGCGCCATTCTCCACGGGCGCCGGTACGGCGGCAGCGGGCGCGGCCGGCGTCGCCGGGGCGGTCGCGGGCGGCGTGGCCGGGGCGGCCGAAGCCGGCGCCGAGGTGGACGGCGTCGTGCGCCCCATGTCGGCGATCGAAAAGCCCGGGCCGATCGGCCCCTTGCTATCGTCGATCGCAGTCCCGATCGGCGTCGGCGTTGCTGCCGCGGGCGCTGTCGCCGCGACCACCTGCGATGCCGCCGGCGGCGTTGCCGGGGTGGCCAAGGGCGGCGTTGCCGGAGCCGCCGTTGTGGGCGGCGTGGCCGGCGGCCGCGCGGCCACGGCGGCGGGCACGCTTGCCGGCGTGGCCGCGGTGACCGGCGGTTTTCCCGCCACGTCGGGTTTGCGCGTCACCGCGACGGGAGCCGCGGGCGCGGGTTTCGGTGTAGGGGTCGCGGCCGGTTGCCGCCTGCTATCAGCAGGGGGCCGCCTGGTCGTCGCGGCGGGGGTCGGCGCGGCCGGCGCCGGGGTCGCCGCGGCGACCTGCACCGGCTTGCGTTTCGGCCCGAGCTGGCCGTTGGGGAAGCGGCCGAAATGCGCGGCTGCCGCCTGCTGCGCCGGGTTGAGCCGGTCCATCTGGGTCAGATAGGGCAGGATATTCTGCGCCATCGCCGGGGGCATCGTCGCATTGACGATTTCGGTCGCTTCCTTGTCGCGCCCGTTCATCGCGAGGATCATCGCGCGGAGCCGCCATGCTCCGCGATCCTGCGCGCGCAGCTGCGGGGTCAGCATCGCGATCGCGCGGTCGGCGTCGCCGCTGATCCCGAGCGACAGCGCATAGCGCCGCGTCAGTTCGTCATTGGGGGTGATCGACAGCGCGAGCTGATAGTCGCGCTGCGCAGCATCCTGTTGCCCGAGCAGGTCGCGTGCCAGGGCGCGATCGGCAAGGAAAAGCCGCTCGGATGCGCCCATCAGCTGCGCCTCGCCGAAATAATCGAGCGCGCGTGTCGGGTTTTCCATATGGACCATCGCCGAACCCAGCGCGGCCTTGACCGCGCCGTCGCGCGGGTTCGCCTGTTCGGCGCGAACGAGGAAACCGAGCGCGGCGCGATAATCCTCGAGATCGATCGAGGCCCGGCCCGCATCGAGCAGCGCGACGGTATCGCTGCCGTTCGCGGCGATGCGCGCGAGCGCCGACGACAGCAGGGTGCGTGCCGTCGTCCGCTTTTCCATCGCAGCGCGCGTCGCCGCATCGGGCGGCGTCGCCTGTATCGCATGGGCAGGCGAAATAGCGACGGTCCCGAGCAACAGCGCGCCGAGCGCGCCGGCCATTCGCCGTGCGCGTCCCGGCTTCGCCGTCAATTTCACCTGCCGCATGGGCAAATCATCCCGATTTCCGGCCTGCCGTGCCCAAGCGGGCAGCCGTTCGATGCCCCGTTACTGGTTGTTCTGGCGCCCCAGGAAACGCGGGATATCGACCCCGTCCTCCTTGTCATCCTGTTCGCCTTCGGGCGGTGTCGCCCCACGCGACAGGCGCGACATGCGTTCGAACAATGTGCCGCCGCCAATGCCGCGCGAAGCAGGCTCGGCCGCGGGTGCCGCATCGGCAGCGGGTGCCGCGCGATAGTCGGCCGGCGCGGCTTCGGGCGCATCGAGGACCAGTTCGTCGGCGGTATCGTCATAGGTCGCGGCGACCTGCGACAATTCCATCGGCTCCTCCTCGGCAACCGCAGCTTCGGCGGCATCGCCCAGCGAAAAGCCGGGAGCCGGTTCATTGTCCTGTGCGGCCGGTTCGGGCTGAACCAGCGGTTCTTCATGAACTTCGGGTTCGACCACTTCCTCGGCCACCGGTGCGGGCGCCGCGGCGCGCGCGGGAGCAAAGGAGAAGCTGCGCGTCGCGGGCGCGGCCTGCGCATTTTCGCCCGTGCCGTCGATGCCCGTCGCGACGACCGAGACGCGGATCTTGCCGTCGAGATTGTCGTTGAAGGCGCTGCCCCAGATGATGTTGGCGTCGGGGTCGACCAGTTCGCGAATATGGTTCGCGGCCTCGTCGACTTCCATCAGGCGCATGTCCTCGCCGCCGGTGATCGAGATGATGACACCCTTGGCGCCGGCCATCGACACACCGTCGAGCAGCGGGTTCGCGATCGCCTTTTGCGCGGCTTCGAGTGCGCGGCCGTCGCCTTCGGCTTCGCCGGTGCCCATCATCGCCTTGCCCATTTCGCGCATCACGCTGCGCACGTCGGCGAAGTCGAGGTTGATGAGGCCGGGCATGACCATCAGGTCGGTGATGCCGCGCACGCCCTGCTGGAGCACTTCATCCGCCATGGTGAAGGCTTCCTTGAAGGTCGTGTTCGGGTTCGCGACGAGGAAGAGATTCTGGTTCGGAATGACGATCAGCGTATCGACATGGTCCTGCAGCTCGGCGATGCCGGCCTCGGCAGACCGCATGCGGCGCTGGCCTTCGAAGGTAAAGGGCTTGGTCACGACGCCGACGGTGAGGATGCCGCGGTCGCGCGCCGCCTTGGCGATGACCGGGGCCGCGCCGGTGCCGGTGCCGCCGCCCATGCCGGCCGCAACGAAGCACATATGCGCGCCGTTCAGCGCCTCTTCGACCTGCGCGATGCTTTCCTCGGCGGCCGCACGGCCGACCTCGGGCCGCGAACCCGCGCCCAGCCCCTGGGTGATCTGCGTCCCCAGCTGGATGCGCCGTTCGGCCGGCGAAGCGTTCAGCGCCTGCGCGTCGGTGTTGGCGACGACGAAATCGACACCCTCGACGCGCGCCGCGATCATATTGGCGATGGCATTGCCGCCCGCGCCGCCGACGCCGATCACCGCGATGCGCGGCTTCAGCTCATCGACCTGCGGCGGGCCAATATTGATGCTCATCAATCAGTCTCCCTGCAGCGGCGAACCGGTGCCGCTTCCCTCACCATGCGACCCAGACGGACGGTGGTCCTGCCGTCCGGATTCCTGTCACCGCATTGCACTATTGTGACGCCGGAATCACCCAAAAAATTAACCTTTTTGCCGTTGCGGCAACTAAAAACTGCTTTTCAATGCGGCCATCAGCCGGTGAAGGATCGAAGTCCCCGCCGGCTTGTACACATCCTGTGCCATCATCGGCAGATCGCGCAGATCGACCGGGTCCGACGCCGCATAGAGAACCAGACCGGCGAGCGTCGCGAAAGCCGGGCCGCTGTGCGCATCGGGCAGACCGTGCAAGCCGCGCGGTCGCCCGACGCGCGCGGCACGGCCGAGCGCGACTTGCGTATAATCGGCGATGCCCTTGAGGTCGGCGCCGCCGCCGACGAGGACGACCTGGCGCCCGATCGGGCCGACGAAATGCAGGTCTTTCAACGTCCTGCCGATCTCGCCCATCATCGCGTCGAGACGCTGACGGATCACCGTGACGAGCTGGGCCCGGGTGATGCGCGGGGAATCGCTGCCCGACGGCGCGCCGGGCTCGAGCTCGATGATCTCGTTATTGTCGCGCGGGCTGGCCGACGCCGAGCCGTAGAAGCTCTGGAGCCGCTGCGCCTGGCTGCGCCGGATGCCGAAGGCCGAGGCGATATCGTCGGTGATGTCGCTCGCACCGAAGGGCAGCGACACCATTTCGACGAGCATGCCGCCGGCATAGAGCGAGACGGTCGTCACCGCGGCGCCGAGTTCGACGAGCGCGACGCCAAGGTCGCGCTCTTCGTCGGAGAGGCAGGCAAGCCCCGCCGCGATCGGTGACGCCACGACCGCATTGACGTCGAGATGCGCCTGCCGGACCGCGGCTTCGAGGTTCCGCACCGGCGCGCCGTCGGCCATGATGATGTGGATGTCGACGCCGAGCCGGTCGGCGTGGAGGCCGATCGGATTCTTGACCCCGGTGAGGCCGTCGAGCGTATAGAGCGCCGGCTGCGCATGGAGGATCATGCGGCCTTCGGGATCGATGCCCGCGCGGCCCGCGGCAAGGAGGTCGTCGATATCCTCCTGCTCGATGCGGTGGCCGCCGAGTTCGCTTTCGATCGGGGCGACGTCGCTGAGCAATCCGCCCGCCGAGAAGCTGACCCAGACATCGTCGATGTTGAGCCCCGCGATACGCTCGGCCTGTTCGATCGCCTCGCGCACGATATGCTCGGTCTGTTCCATGTCGGCGACATAGCCGCGCTGGACGCCGCGGCTTTCGCGCTGGCCGGTGCCGAGCACATGGAGCTGGCCGTCGGCGGTCTGCCCCGCGATGAGCGCGCAGACTTTCCACGACCCGACATCGAGTGCGGTGAATATCTTTTCGATGCGCGGCGGCGGCATGGCGCTATCCCTCGTTCGACGTCGCCGAGGCGACCGCATCGACCGCGGCGCGCGCATCGTCGAGCTTCGCGGGCGCGACCTGCCCCTCGTGCGGCAGGCGCAGCACGAAACGGTCGGGATCGCGCATATCGAAGCGGAGGATACCGCGGCCGAGCAGGCGGTTGGCGCCGTCCATATGCGCGAATTTGGCGAGCGCGGCCTTCGCCTGCACCTCGCCTTCGGGCAGCGAGAGCGTCTCGCCGCTGCGAAAGCGCAGATCCCAGCGGCGGTTGCCGACCCAGGTCGCGCCGGCGAGCAATTCCTTGAGGCTGCTCGCCTCGGCGAGCAAGCGGTCGAGATCCTGCGAGCGCTGGTTGGCCTTCGGCCCGATGACGAGCGGCAGGTCGGGCATCGTCGCGACGGTGACGGGTTCAAGCACGACGCCCTTCTCGTCGATCAGCGACAGGCGATTATTATGCTGCCAGATTGCCGCCGGGGTACGCTCGACGATGTCGACGACGAGCGTGTCGGGCAGGCGACGCGACACGCGCGCATCCTTGATCCAGCCATATTTCATCAGGTCGCCGCGCACATCCTCGAGATCGACCGCGGCCATCGAGCGGTCTTTCTGCGCGAGCGCGATGTCATAAACCTTGAGCCGGTCGATGCGGTCGGCGCCGACGACTTCGACCTTCCTGACCTGGAAACCCGCACGGCCGACCGCCTGCGCATATTCCTCATGGATCTTGGCGGTCACCCCGGTCGCATGCGCGGCGATGGCCGCGACCGCGCAGAGGCTGAGCCCCACCGTCCAGTTGGCGATCTTTTGCAGCCGCTGCGGGCTGACGGGCAGCGCGTTCATGATCGCGTTGAGGCGCGACTGCTGGACCTTGCGCCGTTTTTTCGGTGCGCGCGCGGGCCGCCGGGGCGGCGCCTTTGCGCGCTTGATCTTGGTACTGCTCATGTCAGCGCTTCCCCCACGATGCGTTCGACGAGTTCGGCATAATCCATGCCGACGGCGCGCCCCTGTTCGGGCACAAGGCTGAGCGGCGTCATGCCGGGCTGGGTGTTGACCTCGAGCAGGAAAATGCCCGCGAGGCCATGCTCGTCGTCCCAGCGAAAATCCGAGCGCGAGGCGCCCTTGCAGCCGAGCAGGCGGTGCGATTGCAGCGCCAGATCCTTCATCCGCTGCGCGACGTCGGCGGGGACGTCGGCGGGGCAGATATGCTCGGTTAGGCCCGGGGTATATTTGGCGTCATAGTCGTAGAAGCCCGACTTGACGCGCAGCTCGGTGACCGCGAGCGCCTGATCGCCGAGCACCGCGACCGTGAGTTCGCGCCCCTTGATAAAGGGTTCGGCGAGCAGGCGGTCGAACTTCTGCCAAGGACCGACCGCATCGCGCGCAATCGGGTTGCCGTAATTGCTGTCGTCCTTGACGATTGCAATCCCGACCGACGAGCCTTCGTTGACGGGTTTCAGGACATAAGGGCGCGGCAGAGGGTCGACTGTAAAGAGGCTCTCGCTGTCGACCATGGTCCCCGTCGGCATGGGAATACCATGCGGCACGAGCGCCTGTTTCGTCAATTCCTTGTCGATCGCGATCACCGAGGTGACGAGGCCACTGTGGGTATATTTGAGGCCCATCAGGTCGAGCATGCCCTGCACGGTGCCGTCCTCGCCCGGGACACCGTGGAGCGCGTTGAACACGACGTCGGGCTTCGCCTCGGCGAGCCGCAAAGCAACGTCGCGGTCCATATCGATGCGCGTGACCTTGTGGCCGCGGCTTTCGAGCGCGTCGGCGACGTCATTGCCGCTCATCAGCGACACTTCGCGTTCGGCGGACCAACCGCCCATCAGGACGGCAACATGCCAAGGACCCAGGCTCACTTCTTCACTCCTACGCGCTGTATTTCCCATTGCAGTTCGATGCCGCTCTTGTCCTTGACGCGGCGGCGGACTTCCTCGCCGAGCGCCTCGATGTCGGCGCTCGTCGCCTCACCCGTGTTGATGAGGAAGTTGGTGTGCTTTTCGCTGACCTGCGCGCCGCCGACCGCGAAGCCGCGGCACCCCGCCTCGTCGACAAGCTGCCAGGCCTTGTGCCCGTCGGGGTTCTTGAAGGTCGAGCCGCCGGTCTTCGAACGCAGTGGCTGCGACGCTTCGCGGCTGGCCGAGATGCGGTCCATTTCGGCCTGGATGGCGGCGGGATCGTCCCGATAGCCGCGAAATGTGGCGCCAACAACGACGGCGCCTTCAGGCAGTTCGCTATGGCGGTAGGTATAGCCAAGGTCTTCCAGGCCAAGGAATTTGCGCTGACCTGACCGCAGGACGACCTCGCAACTGATCAAAATGTCCTTCACCTCGCGGCCGTAGGCTCCGCCATTCATACGGACGAATCCGCCAACGGTGCCAGGAATGGAACGAAGGAACTCGAGGCCGCCGACACCGGCATCCCGGGCCGTCGAAGAGACCAGAATGCCAGAAGCGCCGCCGCCGCAGCTTAGCGTCTGCCCATCCTCAATCACCACCTTGGCGAAGGCCTTGCCGAGGCGGACGACGACGCCGGGGAAGCCGCCGTCGCGGACAATGAGGTTCGACCCGAGCCCGAGCGCCATCACCGGCACGGCGGGATCGAGATCGCGCAGGAAATCGGCGAGGTCGTCGGTGTCCTTCGGCTCGAACAGCCAGTCGGCCGGGCCGCCCGACTTGAACCAGACGAGCGGCGCCAGCGGCGCCTTTGCCGTCAGCTTGCCGCGTACGGCGGGAAGTGTGTCAGCCGCGCTCATGCTGCCTCCACCGCCGTGGCGAGACCCGCCGCGATCTTGGTGATATCGCCCGCGCCGAGACAGATGATCATGTCGCCCGCGCCAAGGTTGCCCGCGCGGATCGCGTCGGCGACGGTTGCTGCCAGCGCGCCGGCGTCGGCGACGGTCGACGCATGGCGGTGGCCGCGATCGCGCAACCCCTGTACGAGCGCGTCCGACGTCACGCCTTCGATGGGGGCCTCGCCGGCCGTGTAGACGGGGAGCGCGAGCACCATGTCGGCGTCGTTAAACGCCTGCTGGAAATCGTCCATATGATCGCGGAGGCGCGTGAAACGGTGCGGCTGGACGACACCGACGACGCGCCCTGCCCCCGCCCCTTCGCGCGCGGCGGATAGCACGGCGCGGATTTCGACGGGGTGGTGCGCATAATCGTCGATCACGGTGACGACGCCCTCGCCCGCGGCGATCTCGCCGACCTTGGTGAAGCGGCGCTTGACCCCCGCAAAGCCGTTGAAGCCCGAGACGATCTTGTCGTCGCCGACACCCATGTGGAGCGCGACGGCAATCGCTGCGAGCGCATTCTGGACATTGTGGCGGCCCGACATCGGCAAATGGATGCCCTCGATCGTCCGGCTGTTCCCGTCGCGGTCGCGCACGACAACGTCGAAGCGGTTGCCGTCGGGGCCGGGCGTGACATTGGTGCCGCGCACGTCGGCTTGCGCCGAGAAGCCGTAGGTGACGATCCGGCGGTCGCGGATGCGCGGGATGATCGCCTGCACCTCGGGATGGTCGAGGCAGAGCATCGCGGCGCCATAGAAGGGCACATTCTCGATAAACTCGACGAACGCGTCCTTGATCGCGTCGAAGCTGCCATAATGATCGAGATGTTCGGGGTCGATGTTGGTGACGACCGCGATCGTGCCATCGAGGCGCAGGAAGCTGCCGTCGCTCTCGTCGGCCTCGACCACCATCCAGTCCGACGCGCCGAGGCGAGCGTTCGAGCCGTAATTGTTGATGATGCCGCCGTTGATGACGGTTGGGTCGATCCCGCCAGCGTCGAGCAGCGCCGCGACGAGGCTGGTCGTCGTCGTCTTGCCGTGCGTGCCGGCGATAGCGACGGTCGATTTCAGCCGCATCAGTTCGGCGAGCATTTCGGCGCGGCGGACGATGGGGATACGCTGCGCGAGCGCGGCCTCGACCTCGGGATTGCCGCGCTTGACCGCGGTCGAGGTGACGACGACTGCGACGCCGTCGACGTTCGACGCTTCATGCCCGATCGCAACCTTGATCCCGCGCCCCCGCAGTCCTTCGACGACATAGGAGTCGGCGATGTCGCTGCCCTGCACCTGATAGCCGAGATTGTGCATCACCTCGGCAATGCCCGACATGCCGATGCCGCCGATGCCGATGAAATGGATGGTACCGATGTCGGTCGCAACGCCGCGCATCATTTGTCTCCTGCGCGGGTGGCGGCGACGCCGCCAGCGACCGCAGCCGAACGCGATGCGGCGCCGACGCGGATCACATCCATCATCGGCGGCGCGGCAAGCGATTCGACCAGTTCGGCCAGATCGCGCGTCGCGTTGGGAAGGCCGCAACCTGCCGCACGTTCGGCGGCGTCTTCGAGCACGCCGGGTTCGAGCGCCATGCGCTGGATATGTTTGGCGACCTCGGCGGCGGTGAAATCAGGCTGCTGGAACGAAATCGCCCCGCCCGCCTGGACCAGGTCGACGACATTATAAGTCTGGTGATCGTCCATCGCGCTGGGATAGGGCACGAAGATCGCCGGGCGCCCGGCGCAGGCGAGTTCGGCGACGGTCGAAGCGCCCGCGCGCGCGATGACCATATGCGCCCAGCGCAACCGTTCGGGAAAATCGGTGATGTAGGAGGCGCATTCGGCGGCGACGCCGAGTTCGGCATATTTGGCGCGGACGGCCTCGATATCGTCCTCGCGGCACTGCTGCACGACCTGCAACCGGTCGAGCAGCGCGCGCGGAAGCATCGCGATCGCCGCGGGCACAACTTCGCTAAGCACCGTGGCGCCAAGGCTGCCGCCGACGACGAGCAGACGAAAGATGCCGTCCTCCGGCAACGGGGGGAAGCCATCTTCGCGGATCGCGACAATCTCTTCGCGCACCGGGTTGCCGGTGATGTGCAGCTTGGCCTCATGCCCCGCCGGGAAACGCTGGATATTACGATAGGCGACCGCGACCGCATCGACGCGCGGCGCCATCAGCCGGTTGACGCGGCCGAGCACGGCATTTTGTTCGTGGAGCACGCGCGGACGCTTGGTCGCGCCCGCCGCGAGCAGGCTGGGCAGCGACGGGTAGCCGCCGAAACCGACGACGACGGCGGGGTCGAATTCATCGATCAGGTCGATCGCCATGCGGCGCCCCTTGCGGATCGCGAGCGCGGCCTTGAGCCAGCCGACGGGTCCGCCCGATACGCGGCCCGCGGGAAGGACATGCGTTTCCATGTCCGCGGGAGCCCCCGGAATCCTGAGCCCGCGATCGTCGCTGACCAGCGCGACGCGGTGCCCGCGCGCGATCAGCTCGCCGGCAAGGGCGTAGGCGGGCAGCATATGTCCCCCCGTCCCGCCGGCGGCGAGAAGGAAGTGGCGGGTTGCGGTCATTTCTTGTTCCAGTTTCGGGTCATCGATACCCGAGCCGCATAGGGGTTTCGCCGGGTCAGCGACAAGAGCAAACCCATGCCGATCGACAAAGCGATGAACGACGAGCCGCCATAGCTGATGAAGGGCAAGGTCATCCCCTTCGACGGGAAGATCTGCGTGTTCACCGCCATGTTGATCACCGCCTGTCCGCCGAACTGCGCGATCAGGCCGGCGACGGCGAGGATCAGGAAGCTGTCCTCTTCGTCGAGCAGGCGAACGAGGACGCGGACGATGATCGCGAGATAGAGGATCGCGATCGCGATGCACGCGATCATCCCGAATTCTTCGCCGATGACCGAGAAGATATAGTCGGTGTGCGCTTCGGGGAGCTGGAATTTGGCGAGACCCGCGCCCGGGCCGGTGCCGATGAGACCGCCCGCGGTGAGCGTCGCATGCGCCTTGTCGACCTGAAAGCTGTCGCCTTCGGCAAAGAGCCAGATGTTGATGCGCTGCTGCGCGACCGGATAGAAGAAATAGGCGAGCACGAGCCCGACGACACCCGACGCCGCAAGTCCGGCGAGGATGCGCATCGACAGCCCCGCGACCATCACCAGCACCAGCCAGGTCGCGACGAAAATGACCGTCTGCCCGAGATCGGGCTGACCCATGAGGAGCAGCGCGATCACGCCCGTGAGCGCGAGCGCCAGCGGCACGACGGGCAGGCTCTGGTCGTGCAGCCGCAGCGACAACACCCATGCGAGCGCGACCGCGAAGAAGGGCTTCAGGAATTCGGAGGGCTGGAGGCGGAACACGCCGCTTCCGATCCAGCGCTGCGCGCCGTTCACCGACGTCCCGACCAGCGGCACGAGGAAGAGCAGGAACAGGAAGGCGATCGTGCCATAGATAGCGAAGCGCCGCGCCTGCGGCTTGGGCAGCATCGACACCGCGAGCATCACGGGAACGCCGACCATCACCCACATCAGCTGACGATAGAAATAATAGAGCGGATCGAGCGACGCGGTCGAGGTCGAGAGTTTCTGCGCGGCGACGGGCGAGGCAGCGGCGACCGCGACGAGCCCGATCGCGACGAGGATCGAAACGAGGAGCAGCAGGACGCGATCGATTTCCCAGAACCACAGGCCGAGCGGCGTGCGGTCGGCGCGGCTGAGGCGCGGGCCGCGCCGCTTGACCGTGCGCGTCGTGGTGGCGATCACCGGCCTTTCGGTCGTCGCGTCCATATTGTCCGTCCCCCCGCTCATGTATCGAGCGCCTGTACCGCCGCGCGGAAGACATCGCCGCGCTGCTCATAATCCTTGAACTGGTCGAACGACGCGCACGCCGGCGACAGCAGGACGATATCGCCCGGCCTGGCCGCCGCGGCGGCATGGGCGACCGCGGTCGCCATGTCGCCCGCCAGATCGACCGGCAACGCATCGCCGATCTCGGCCGCAAAAGGCGCCATCGCTTCGCCGATCAGATAGGCGCGTTTGACATGGCCGAACCAGGGGCGGCACGCCGCGAGCCCGTCACCCTTCGCCTGCCCGCCGGCGATCCAGTGGATACGCTGGTCCGGCGCCGGCGGGAACGCCGCCAGCGCCGGTGCAGCGGAAGCCGCGTTGGTAGCCTTGCTGTCGTTGAACCAGCTGACCCCCCCGACTTCGCCGACCAATTCCATGCGGTGCGGCAGCGACTTGTAGGTCGCAAGGCCGCGTTCGATCTGTTCGTCGTTCAAACCCAGCACGCGGCACACCGCGATCGCGCAGACGGCGTTCTGGGCGTTGTGCGGCCCCTGCAACGCGGGCCAGCGCGCCTGGTCGACCGGGTCGATATCCCTGCCCGACACGCGGTGGAGCCGGTGATTGATGCGCCCCGCGATCATCTTCGACGGGTCGTCGTCGACCGCGACGATCGCGACCTGATCCCGATGCTGGAGGCCGAACAGCCGCGCCTTCGACGCGGCATAGCCCGCAAAACCGTCGTAGCGATCGAGATGGTCGGGCGTCAGGTTGGTGAGCACCGCGACGTCGCACGCAAGGCTGTGCGACAGGTCGATCTGGTAGCTCGACAGTTCGAGCACATAGACGCCGCCTTCCGGAAGCGGCTCGCGTGTCAGGATCGGCAGGCCGATATTGCCGCCCATCAGCGTCGGGAGCCCCGCGCTTTCGAGCATGTGGGTGATCAGTGCGGTGACGGTCGACTTGCCGTTGGTGCCGGTGATGCCGACGACCTTGTGCGGTGGCATGTCTCCGCGCGCTTCGGCGAACAGCTCGACGTCGCCGATGACCGGGACATGCGCTTCGCGTGCATGCGCGGCGATCGGATGCCGGTTGAGCGGAACGCCCGGCGAAACGACGACGCCCGCGAAACCGATCAGGTCGATCTCGGTCGGGTTGCCGATGTCGGCGCCGAGCGCCATCGCGTCGTCGCGCGCTTCCTCGCGGTCATCCCACGCGGTGACGCCCGCGCCGCTCGCGATCAACGCCTCGACCGTCGCGAGACCCGAGCGCGCCAGTCCGAGCACCGCATAGCGGCGGCCAGCAAAGGCGCGCGAGGTGATCACCGCAGCTTCAAGGTCGCGAGTCCGGCGAGTGCGAGGACGATCGAGACGATCCAGAAACGGATGACGACGGTGGATTCGGGCCAGCCCAATTGCTCGAAATGATGGTGGATCGGCGCCATTCGGAAGACGCGTTTGCCCGTCCTTTTGTACCAGAAGACCTGGATGATCACCGACAGCGCCTCGACCACGAACAGCCCGCCGATGATGACGAGCACAAGTTCATGTTGCGCGGTGACCGCGATCGTCGCGAGCGCACCGCCGAGTGCGAGGCTGCCCGTGTCGCCCATGAAGACCGCGGCGGGGGGCGCGTTGAACCACAGGAAGGCGAGGCAGGCGCCGATGATCGCAGCAGCGAAGATCGCGAGTTCGCCCGCGCCGGGGACGTGCGGAATGCCGAGATAGCGCGCGAAGACGGCGTTGCCCGACAAATAGACGATTAGCAGCATCGCCATGCTGGCGATGACGACGGGGAAGGTCGCGAGGCCGTCGAGACCGTCGGTGAGGTTCACCGCATTGCCGAAGCCGACGATCAGCACCATCGCAAAGACATAATAGAGCGGCCCGAGTTCGAGCACGGTACCGCTGAGGAACGGCAGATAAAGGTCGGTGCCGGTGCGCGACACGATCAGGAACACCGCGACGCCCGCGATCAGGAATTCGATGAGCAGGCGCACGCGCCCCGGAATCCCGCGGTGGCTGGCCTTGGTGACCTTGTCGAGATCGTCGAGAAAACCGACCGCAGCAAAGCCGCCGGTGACGAAGATACACGCCCAGACGAAGCGGTTCGACAGGTCCATCCAGAGCAGCGCGGAGATCATCAGCGAAATCAGGATCATCAGCCCGCCCATCGTCGGCGTGCCCTTTTTGGCGAGGTGGCTTTGCGGGCCGTCGTCGCGGATCGGCTGTCCCTTGCCCTGCCGCATGCGCAGCATCAGGATGAAGCGCGGGCCGATCCACAGCCCGATGATCAGCGCGGTCGCGATCGCCGCGCCCGAACGGAAGCTCAGGTAACGAATGAGGTTGAGAACCCCCGGAAAGCCAAGCCATTCCGCCAGCCAGTATAACATCAATAATCCCCGTTGGTCAGCGCCGTCACGACATGCGACAGGCCGACGCTGTTCGACCCCTTGACCAGCACGGCGTCGCCCGGACGGATCAGATCCTTGAGCCGCGCCGTCGCAGCCGAGTGGGCGGCCACATGCTCGAAATCGATGCGCCCCTCAAGCGCTTTGGCGAGCGGCGCCATCTCGTCGCCGACAAGCAGGGCGAATTGCACTCCCGCCGCGACGAGCGGAGCCGCAAGGTCGGCGTGATAGGCCTCGCCGCCCGGCCCCAGTTCCTTCATCGCGCCGAGAATCGCGACCTTGCGGTCGGCGGATTCGGTCGCGAGCTGGCCGATCGTCGCGGCCATCGACGCCGGATTGGCGTTGTAACTTTCATCGATGACGAGGATGTGGCCGCCCGGCACCGCGACGCGGTGGCGCGCGCCGCGCCCGGCAAGCCCGCCCATTTCGGCGAAGGCCAGCCCCGCCGCCGGCAGGTCGCCGCCGACCGCCTTGACCGCGGCGAGCACCGCGAGCGAGTTGGCGACCCAATGCGCCCCCGCCTGCGCGATGGTGAAGCAGAGTAGCGAATCCTGCACCTGCGCCGTGACGAGCGAACCGCCCCGCCCGTCGGGCAGCCAGTCGACCGCGCGGACGTCGGCGCCGTCCTTCAGCCCGAAGCTGACGATATGCGCGGCATGGCGTTCGGCCTTGGCTCGCAGGCGCGCATAATGCGGGCTGTCGAACGGCACGATCGCGGTGCCGCCGGTTTCGAGCCCTTCGAAAATCTCGCCCTTGGCGTCGGCGATCGCCTCCTCGCCGCTGAAAAATTCCATATGCGCGGGGGCGATGGTCGTGACGATGGCGACGTGCGGGCGCACCATCCGCGTGAGGTCGGCAAGCTCGCCCGCGTGGTTCATCCCCATCTCGAACACGCCGAAATCGGCGGTCGACGGCATGCGGGCGAGGCTCAGGGGCACGCCGACATGGTTGTTGTAGCTTTTGACCGAGCGGTGCGCCTTACCCGGACGGAAGCGGTCGAGCGCGGCGAACAGCGCCTCTTTCGTACCCGTCTTGCCCGCCGAGCCGGTGACGCCGATGATGCGGCCATGGCTGCGCGCGCGCGATGCGGTGCCGAGCGCATTCAACGCGAGCGCGCTGTCGGCGACGCGGACGTGCGGATGATCGATCGCGGTTTCGCAGACGATGCCCGCGGCCCCGGCAGCAATCGCCTTGTCGATGAAGGCGTGGCCATCGGCGACTTCGCCCTTCATCGCAACGAAGAGGTCGCCCCTCGTCACTTCACGCGAGTCGAAGGCGACGCCCTGCACGGTGAAGTCGGCGCTGGCGGCGCCCCCGGTGGCGGCAGCAATGGCGCGCGCGGTCCAGAGCGGGTTCATGCCGCCTCCTCGCGCGCGACCGCGACATCGTCGAACGGGATGACGCGCATCGCGTCGCCGCGCCCGACGATCTGGCCCTGTTCGTGCCCCTTGCCCGCGATGCAGACGATATCGTCGGCGCCCGCGGCGGCGATGGCGGCGGCGATGGCGGCGCGGCGGTCGCCGATCACCTCTGCCCCCGGCGCCGCGGCAGCGATGGCGGTACGGATCGTCGCTGGGTCTTCGCCTCGCGGATTGTCGTCGGTAATGAAGAGCAGGTCGGCCTTGGCCGCCGCGACCTTGCCCATTTCGGGGCGCTTCGCCTGATCGCGGTCGCCGCCGGCACCGAAAACGAGGATCAGCCGGCCCGTCGCATGTGGGCGCAGCGCGTCGAGGGCGGCCTCGATCGCATCGGGCGTATGCGCATAATCGACATAGATCGGCGCGCCGGTCCGGGCGATCGCCGCGCGCTCCAGCCGGCCGCGTACCGGCTGGAGCCGCGCGAGATTGCCGAGCGTCTGTGCCACATCGCCGCCGGTCGCGATGACGAGGCCCGCCGAGACGAGCGCGTTGGCGACCTGATAGGCGCCGATCAGCGGCAGATCGACTTTCTGCGTGAGGTCGCCCGCGGCGATGACGAGCGACTGGCCGAGCTGGGTCGGCTCGCGCGAAACGAGGCGGAGCGCTTCGCCGCCGGCGCCGACGGTCATCAAGCGCACGCCGCGCGCCGCGACCGCGTCGATCACCGCGGACGAATAGGCGTCGTCTGCCCACACAACCGCCGACCCGCCGGGTTCGACGACCTCCGAAAAGAGCCGCAGCTTGGCGGCGAGATAGGCCTCCATCGTCCCATGATAGTCGAGATGATCGTGGCTGAGATTGGTGAAGGCGGCCGCCTTCACCGGCAGCCCCTCGGTGCGATACTGATCGAGGCCATGGCTGGAGGCCTCGAACGCCGCATGGGTCACGCCTTCGATGGCGAGCCCCGACATGTTCGACAGGAAGGTCACGATGTCGGGTGTGGTCAGGCCGGTCGAGGCGCTCTCGAGCGAGGTCGTGATACCGAGCGTGCCGACCGAAGCGGCGTTGAACCCCGCCATCCGCCAAAGCTGGCGCGTCATTTCGACGGTCGAGGTCTTGCCGTTGGTGCCCGTCACCGCAACGCAGGTTGCGGGAAAACGGTGAAAGAAGCGCGCCGCGATATGTGCAAAAGCGCGGCGCGGGTTGGCGTCGGCGATATGCACGGCGCCCTTTACCACGGCTTCGGGGCGCGCGACGATCGCGACCGCGCCGGCGTCGACAGCGGCCGCGATGAAATCCTCGCCATTGAATTTTTCGCCGACGAAGGCGCCGAAGACGGTACCCGGCGCAACCTTGCGATGATCGATCGCGAGCCCCGTGACGACGGGATCGCTGCCCTCCAGTTCCCGATTGTCGAGCAGCGTGGCGAGACGCATCAGTGCGTTTCCTCGCCCCGACGCAGCAACGGGAGGAGTTCCGACACGTCGACGTCGCGGCTTTCGTCGGGGAAGACGCCGAGCATCGGACCCGCGCGCGTCACCACCTTGCGCACGACCGGCGCCGCGGTCCAGCCGGCGGTACGCTGGCCCGAGCTGTAGGCGTTGCCCTTGGGCTCGTCGATCATCACGATCACCACATAGCGCGGATTGTCCATCGGGAAAGCCGCGGCAAAGGTCGAGACGAGCGAATGGCGACGATACCCCCCCGCGCCCGGCTTTTCGGCCGATCCGGTCTTGCCGCCGACGCGGAAACCCGGGGCATTCGCCTGTTTGCCGGTGCCGTCGGAGACGATGAGGCGGAGCAGCTGGCGCATCCGCGCGCTGGTCGCCGCCTTGAACACGCGGCGCCCCTGCGGCGGCGCCTTGTCGCCGAGCTTCATCAGCGTCGCGGGGCGATAGATGCCGCCGTTGACGAGCGCGGCATAGGCGCTGGCGAGATGCATCGGGGTGACGGCGATGCCGTGACCGTAGCTCGTCGTCATCGTCGTCACGCGGCCCCAGTCGCGGGGCCAGAGCGGGAATGCGCGTTCCTTGAGGTCGATTTGCGGACGCTTGTCGAAATCGAGGTTGCGGAAAAGCCGTTCCAGATTTTCGCGGCCGAGTTCGTCGGCGATACGCGCGGTCGCGATGTTCGAGCTTTCGATCAGCGTTTCGGGCACATTGTACCAGCGGCCGGGGTGGCTGTCGCGGATGCGGAAGCCGGCGATCGGCAGCGGCGCGGTCGCATCATAGCGGCGCGCCATGTTCGTCACCACGCCGTCGTCGATCGCGGCGGCGATCGAGAGCGGCTTGAAGGTCGAGCCAAGCTCGTAAAGATTATAGGTGAAGGCGTTGCGCCGCGTCGCCGGGTCGCTGCCGGTCAGCTTGTTCGGGTTGAAGGTCGGCAGCGAGGTCATCGCGGCGACTTCGCCGGTGTGGACATCGAGGATCACGCCTGCGCCGCCAATGGCTTCCAGATTGGCGACCGCGGCGCCGAGTTCGCTTTCGAGCACACCCTGCACGCGCGCGTCGATCGACAGCGCCAGCGGGTCGCCGCGGGTCGCCTTGTCGATCAGCCGCTGGTCGAACGCCCCCTCGACACCAGTCACGCCATGCCCTTCGGCATCGGTGAAGCCGAGCACATGCGCCGCGAGCGTCAACTGCGGATAGAGGCGTTCCTTTTCGCGCGGGAAATCGAAACCGACGTCGCCGATCGCGTTCACCGCCGCGACCTGGTCGGGCAGCGCACGACGGCGGATATAGGTGGGACGCGGCCCGCTGAGCTTGGCAAGCAGCACTTCGCGCGGCGTGTCGGGAAAAATCTTGTGCAGCTCGTCGGCCAGATATTGGCGGTTGTTGAGAAGTTTCGACGGCACGACGCGGATCGAATAGCCATCGATCGTGCGCGCGAGCGGCACGCCGTTGCGGTCCACAATATCGGCGCGGGCGGGAATGAAGGCCGTCGCGGCGTGATTACCCGACGAGGTATCGAACAGCGCAAAAAACAGCAGGCGCACCGACACGACGAAAAATGCCGCCGCGAACAGCAGCATCAACATCATCAAACGCTGTTGTGCGGTCAGCAATATCTGCTGCCGCACACCAGCGGTTCGAACCCGGGTCGGACGGACGACCAGCGTGTTCATCGGCCGGACTTGCCTCCGGCCGCTTCGGCGGCGGCCGCGCGCTTGAGATCGGCGAGCGTCGATTCGGCGAGCAGCTGATCCTCGATCATCTTCAACTGTTCGCGCCGGCGCGTCGGCGCCATCCGCGGCGGCGTGTCGCTGCGGACCCCGCTTTCGGCCTGTGCGAGCACGACGGGCTTGGCGGTCGGCTTCGCCGCAGCAGGGACGGGCTTCGGCGCGTCGTCCGCCGGCGCGACGGGCGCACCGACCGGCGAGACCATCGCCATCAGCACCGGCGCCACTTCGTTCGCGCCGCGCGCACGCGGCAGGCGGTCGAGCGAGGCGAGCTGGCGCTCGTTCGCGAGATACTGGCCGGCGTCGGGCGCCGAATAGCCGAAGGTGTCGGCATTCCACTGTTCGAGCTGGCGCATCGAGGCACGCACCGCGAGTTCGGATTCAAGATAGCGGATATTGTCGCGCGTCCGGTCGATCTGGCGCTCGATGCGCGTCAGTTCGCTACGCGTTGCCGCGACTTTCAGCGACACGGGGTAGAGCATCATCGCAAAGATGAGCACGAGCAGGACCAGGCCGATCCCCTGGAGCTTGCGGGCCGCCATCAGCATGACATCGCCTCCTTCATCGTTGAATGCGCCGGCGCAGCGGTCCGCACCGCGCTGCGCAACGTCGCCGAGCGCGCACGCGGATTGCGCGCTTCCTCTTCCTTGCCCGGCCGCACCTTGCGCGCCGGGGTCTCGAATGTTGCGGCCCGCGCCTGAGAGGTCGGCGCGGGCCGGTGGCGCGAACCAGCGGCATCGCCTCCGCTGCGTTCGCGCAGGAAATTCTTCACAATCCGGTCCTCGGTGCTGTGAAAGCTGACGACGGCGAGGCGGCCACCGGGACGCAGCAGGCGTTCGGCGGCATTGAGCCCCGCAACCAGTTCGTCGAGTTCGCTATTGATGTGGATGCGGATCGCCTGAAAGCTTTTGGTCGACGGATCCTTGGGCGCGCCCGGCGGATGACGAAGCGCCTTGCGGATCACCGTCGCGAGTTCGGCGGTGCGCGTCAGCGGACGCGCCGCAACGATCGCGCGCGCGACGCGGCGCGACTGGCGCTCGTCGCCATAATGGAAAAGCACATCAGCGATCTCGCCCTCGTCGGCGCGGTTCAGCCAGTCGGCGGCGCTTTCGCCCTCCTGCGCCATGCGCATGTCGAGCGGGCCGTCCTTCTGGAAGGAAAAGCCGCGCTCGTCGCGATCGAGCTGCATCGACGACACGCCGATGTCGAAGGTGATGCCGTCGACCGCATCGATCCCGCGCTCGGCGAGCAGCCGGTCGATCTCGCCGAACCGGCCATGGATCAGCGTGAGCTTGCCGCCGGCCTGCTCGACCAGCGCCTGCCCTTCGGCGATCGCATCGGGGTCGCGGTCGCAGGCGACGACGTCGGCGCCCGCAGCGAGCATCGCGCGCGTGTAGCCCCCAGCACCGAAGGTCGCATCGACATGGCGCTCACCCGGGGCGATGGCGAGAGCGGCGATGACTTCTTCACGGAGGACCGGATCGTGACGGGGATCCCGAGGGAGGTCGGGGGAAAGGTCGGTCACTTGCGCCCCTTCCCTTTCGTGGCATCCCACGAAGCGGCGAGCCGCTGGAGCACCGGGTCGGCCTCGGCACATTCGGCCAGCGTCGGCAGCCACCAGATTTCGAGGCGACGCCCCGAGCCCACAAAAGCCGTCGCGCCGGCATCGCCGACGCGGTCGCGGTGGATGAAGCTGGGAAGGAAGCGACCACTGTCGTCGAGCGTATAGGGCTCGGTGTAGCTGAAGCGCTTCTTGAACTCGGCATCCTCGTCGAAGTCGAGGTTGCGCAGCCGCGCGGTTTCGCGGTCGCGTTCGATCTCGCCGTTCAGCCGGTCATACTGGTCCTGGCCATAGGCCACCAGACAGGGCAGTTTTTCGTGAAAACCGACCCAGAGCACGCGCTGGCCGTCCGCAGTGAGGGGCACATTGTTGCGGAACTGTGAGGGGACGGCGATGCGTCCCTTGCCATCGATCGCGGCGAAATTGGTGCCCGCATACTGGCCGGGCGTCACAATCGCCATCGCTCTGCCCCCCGTATTCGCGCCACCGGGCAAAACTTTCCCGTCCCCGGAATCGCATGATTCCAGATGGTTCGGCACGGGTGGAGATTGCCCCTCTCCGATTCCTGAGTATCAACTATAGATCGGGGTGGAAAGGGGTAATTTAGGGTGAAATAGGGATTCTACCCCCTATTCATCGCAAAATAACTGAATCAGCGACCAAAAAACGGCCGCAGCGGGCAAGGCGCCGCAACGGAGCGAGATATTTTCGGGGTGAAATGGGGCGGAGCCCGACTCAAATGGTGCGGCTGCGAATCCACAGCGGGTGGAACAGGCGCTCTCCGGCGCCGGGCCACAAGCGCACCGTCAGCCATTCCATCGTGTCGGCTTGCCGCAGATGACCGGCGCCCGGAACGAGCGGTTGCCACAAGGGTGCGAAGAGCAGATCGGCGTCGCCGACCAGCCAGACCTCGCCGGCCCCCACGCGGCATTGGAGAATGCCGTGCTGCGCATAGGCGCGACATTGTTGCGACAGGCGCACAAATCGGCCCGCGCTGAACAGGTGCAGACGGGTGCCCCCGATATCGGCCGCCTGCGGCGCGATCTCGTCGGCGGATGCGGCGCCAAGGACAATGCCCCAATGGTCGAGCAGCGGGGTGAGCAGGCTCGTCACCGGCGGATTGCGCGGATCGCCGAGCGGATGCCGCGCCGGCCAGCCCGAGAGCGCATCGGCGAGGACGACCGCGCGGCCGCCGCCGCGCACAAAGGCATCGATCGCAACCAGCTCGCGCGGCGCCAGCGCGCGCGGGTGCGCGACGAGCAAGGCCCCGCCGGACGGCGGGACATGATCGACGAGGCTGTCGACGAGTGATACGGGGCCCGCCGCCTCGATCCGTACCAAAGCCGGATCGTCCTGCGTCCCCTCGGCGATCATCGCCGCCATATCGCTGCCGCCGGGCCAGCGCAGCGGCAGGCCGGTCAGGATCGTGACGACGGGCGATCCCGCCGGAGCGACCGCGGGGCGATAGAGAAACGCGAGCAGGCCGTGCCCTGCCCCGAACCAGCCGGCGACGAGCAGCAGCCCCGCCAGCCAGGGCAGCAACCGGAAGGCGGGGCGCCACTGGACGATCCGGTCGGCAACAAGGGCTGCGACCGCGCCGGCACCGGCCACGAGGGCAAGTTGCGACCAGCCCGCCGATCCGGCGAGACAATAGGCCAGCAGCGCCTGAGCCACCGCGACACAGACAAGGGAAAGAAGCGCGGTGCGCCGGCGGATCGGCGCGGGCTCGTGCTGCTGCCACCAGCCAAGCGCGAGCATCGGGACGGCGAGGAGCGGAACCGAAAGCGCGGGGTCTATACGGCCGAGCAGCGCCTGCCCGCCGAGGATCCAGCACAATCCGATCGTGAGGATCGCGACGGCAAGAGCGCGCAGCACCGGCCCGCGCGGAGGCGCCGTCACTGTTTCGACTGGCGCGCGCGCTGGAGGGCGGGGTCGGGTTCGAGGTCGGGGACGGTCGATGGCGCCGCCTGCGGCACCTTCACCGGGGTTGCGGCATTTTCATCCTTCGACGAAGGCGACACCGGCTGGACACCCAGCTCCTCGAGCGGCGCGCCGCTGCTCGCCTGCTCGTCGCCCGGCATCTTGACCTCGGTCGCGGTGGCGGCGTCGGCGGCTGCGTTCTGGCGCGCGCGATCGCCGATCAGCCCCGCCATGCCGACCAGCAGCAGGACCGTGAGCACCCCGGCGATGCCGATCTGCAACCTTCGCATCGTGTCGTTCACCGGCGGCGGCGCATGCGCGGCCGCCGGTTTGGGCGCGATGCCATTGTCGATCCGCATGTCCTTCATGCCCTGACCTCCTCAGGCGCATCCGCAAGCCCCTTGCTCGCCAGCCATTCGGGGTTGAAGAGCGTCGAAAGATAGCGAAACCCGCTGTCGCACAGGATGGTTGCAATGCGCTTGCCAGGGCCGAGCTGCCGCGCAAGCGCCATCGCGCCCGCGACATTTATCCCCGACGACAGGCCGAGGCACAGCCCCTCCTCGTCGAGGAGCTGGCGGACGACCGCGAGCCCCTCGGCATCGGAGATGCGGAACTGCGTATCGATCGGCGCCCCGTCGAGATTGCCGGTGATGCGGTTCTGGCCGATCCCTTCGGCGACACTGTTGCCTTCGGGCTTCAATTCGCCGCACTGGTAATAATTATAGAGCCCGGCGCCGTGCGGATCGGTGAGCGCGACGACGATGTCGCTATTCTTTGCCTTGAGCCCGAGCCCGGTCCCGGCGATCGTGCCGCCGGTCCCTGCGGCGCAGGTGAAGCCGTCGATGCGCCCGTCCATCTGCGCCCATATCTCCTCGGCGGTGCCGAAGATGTGCGACTTGCGGTTGGCGATATTGTCGAACTGGTTCGCCCAGATCGCATTTTCGGTTTCCTCGGCGATCCGGCGCGAGGTGTGGACGAAATGACCGGGGTTGGCGAAGGGCGCGGGCGGGACGAGCACCAGTTCGGCGCCGAGCGCGCGGATCGTCGCCATTTTTTCGGCGCTCTGGTTGTCGGGCATGACGATGATCGTCTTGTACCCCAAGGCATTGCCGACGAGCGCGAGCCCGATCCCGGTGTTGCCCGCGGTCCCCTCGACGATCGTGCCGCCGGGGCGCAGGCTGCCGTTCGCTTCGGCATCGCGAACGATATAAAGCGCGGCGCGGTCCTTCACCGACCCGCCGGGGTTCGCATATTCGCACTTGCCCCAGATTTCGCAGCCGGTGGCTTCGCTCGGCCCCCTGAGCAGCACCAGCGGCGTGTTGCCGATGAGGTCGAGGCTGTTTGCAGCAATAGTCATGGCCATGATCTAGGGCGGCGCTCGCGGCCCCGCAAGACAGCTTCGCTTGGCCCTCCGATCATCGGCCTTTGTCGACCAACGGGCATCGGCGTCCGACGAACGACAGGCGGATTTCGCCTCGGGGCTTGCCATTGTAACAGTATAACATTACTGACGCGCCAACAGGTCGCTATTACAACAGGACTCTCCCCTTATGCGTTTGCTTTGCTCCGCCGGCTTCACCCTTGCCCTCTTCCTGACTGCCCCCGCCTTTGCGCAGGACGGTGCCGCGCCGAGCAACGAGGACGATGTGCACGCCGGCGGACCGATCGTCGTCACCGCACCCTATGTGCGCAGCCTCGACATCCTCGGCAATGTGTCGGTGCTCGAAGGCGACGAGCTGGCACGCGACATCCGCGGCCAGATCGGCGACACGCTGACGCGCCAGCCGGGCGTGTCGGCTACCAGCTTCTCCCCCGGCGCGTCGCGCCCCGTCCTGCGCGGCTTTTCGGGCGAACGCGTCAAGATCCTGACCGACGGCATCGGGTCGATCGACGCGTCGAACACCTCCGCCGACCATGCCGTCACGATCGACCCGCTGACCGTCGAACGCGTCGAAATCCTGCGCGGCCCCGCGGTGTTGCTGTTCGGCAGCCAGGCGATCGGCGGCGCGGTCAACCTGTTCGACCGGCGCATACCGCGCAAGGTTCCCGCCGACCATGTCCATATCGACGCGATCGGCGGCTATGCGACCGCCGCGAACGACCGCAATATCGGCAGCTCGATCGACGTCGCGCTGAGCCCGCAGGTCGTCGCTCACGTCGACGGTAGCTGGCGCAAGACGGGCGATACGCGGAGCGGCGGCTTTGTCTTTGCGCCCGGGATTCGCGACGACCTGCTCCACTTGGCCGAACATGAAGCCGAAGAGGGCCATACCGACGAAGCCGCCGAACTGACCGCACAGGCGGGCAAGCGCGGCAAGATCGACAATACGCAGAGCGAGACCTGGACCGTCGGCGGCGGCCTGTCGCTGATCAACGACGGCGGCCAACTCGGCATTTCGGTCGGCTATTTCGATACCAATTATGGCGTTCCCGACCGCCCGAACACGGCACATGCGCATGAAGGCGAAGAGGAAGAAGGCGGCCACGACCATGGCGAAAGCCCCGTCACCATCGGCATGAAGCAATGGCGCGCCGACCTGCGCGGCGAAGTCGAACTGGGCGACGGCTTTTTCGACAAGCTGCGCGTCCGCGCGGGCTTTGCCGATTACAAGCACACCGAATTCGAAGGCGACGAGGTCGGCACCGTCTTTACCAACCAGGGCATCGAGGGCCGGATCGAGCTGGCGCAGAACGATCATGGCGGCTGGCGCGGCGCGAGCGGCGTCCAGTACAGCCACCGCGACTTCAACGCGATCGGCGCCGAAGCCTTTGTGCCGCGCAACCTGACCGACCAGTTCGCGCTGTTCACGCTGCAGGAATATACGGCGGGCCCGCTCGGCCTCGAAGCCGCAGCACGTTATGAAAAGACCAATGTGCGCGCGCAGACGCTCGGTTTCGAGCGCAGCTTCGACAGCTTCTCGGGCGCGTTCGGCGCGACCTACGACCTGTTCGAGGGCGCGAAATTCGGTCTGTCGGTGTCACGCGCCGTCCGCGCGCCCTCGGCCGAAGAGCTGCTGTCGAACGGGCCGCACATCGCGACGCAGAGCTTCGAAGTCGGCAACCCGAACCTGAAGCGCGAGTCGAACTGGGGCGCCGAAGCCTCGTTCAAGCTCAAGACCGACGCGTTCAACCTCAGCCTGACGGGCTATTCGAACTGGTTCGACAATTTCATCTATTCGGCCGCGACCGGCGCCGAAGAGGATGAACTGCCCGTCTTCCAATATTTCCAGCGCGACGCGCGCGTCTATGGTTTCGAGGCCGAAGCGAGCGCGCGGCTGGCGCAGATCGGCGGCTTCAACATCGTCGGCGACGTCACCGCCGACATGACGCGCGCGAAGATCAAGAATGCGGGGCTCGACCGCAACGTGCCGCGCATCCCGCCGATGCGTATCCTCGGTGGGCTCGAGGCGCAGGGCGAACGGCTCGACGCGCGCGTCGAGGTCGAATGGACCGACGACCAGACGCGCACCGCGCAGTTCGAGACGCCGACCGACGGCTTCACGCTGGTCAACGCTTCGCTGAGCTGGCGCCCGCTGCCCGACACGAAGAATCTGACGCTGAGCCTGTCGGCGAACAATATCTTCGACGTCGAAGCGCGCCGCCACGCGAGCTTTACCAAGGATTATGTGCCGCTGGCGGGACGCGATTTCCGCCTGACGGCCCGGGCGAGCTTCTGACCCCTCTCTGTGCTCGTCCCGAGGGCCGGGTCCGGTTGAACCGGATCCGGCCCGATCCCGTTCAGGACAGCATCGCCATGCCGCCGTTCACATGCAGCGTCTGGCCGGTGACATAGCCCGCTTCCTTCGATGCGAGATAGACGACGGCGGCGGCGATATCGCCGCCCTCGCCCATGCGGCCCGCCGGGATGCGCTGGTTGAGCGCGTCCTTTTGCGCGTCGGGCAGCACTTCAGTCATCGCGGTCGCGATGAAGCCCGGCGCGACGCAATTGACGGTGACGTTGCGGCTGGCCAGTTCCTGCGCCAGCGCCTTGGTCATGCCGGTGACGCCGGCCTTCGACGCGGCATAATTGGCCTGCCCCGGGTTGCCCGTCGCGCCGACGACGCTGGTGATCGAGATGATGCGCCCGAAGCGTGCCTTCATCATCGGCTTCGCCGCCGCGCGTGCGAGGCGAAAATTGGCTTCGAGGTTGATGCGGATGACGTCCGACCATTCGTCGTCCTTCATGCGCAGGATGAGGTTGTCGCGCGTGACCCCGGCGTTGTTGACGAGAATGTCGAGCTGGCCGAGCGCGTCGACCGCCGACGGTACGAGCGCGTCGACCGCCGCGCCATCGCCGAGGTTGCACGGCAGCGCGACATGGTCGCCGCCGAGCGTATCGCGAAAGGCGTTCAGCTTGTCGGCGTTGGAACCCGACACCGCAAGGCGAGCACCCTGCGCCGCGAGCGCCTGCGCAATAGCCGAGCCGATACCGCCGCTGGCGCCGGTAACGAGGGCAGTCATGCCGGTGAGATCGAACATTCGCTTATTCCTTATTTCTGCATCTAGTCATCGGATACGGTTGATTATTTTCCAAATAAAAAAATAACTCAAAGATAAGTTACATTTTTCTACTGAAAGTCTCTAAGATTCACTGAACCTCTGCTTAGCATAATCTACCATTCCTCGGGTTAGGAGCCACGCACCTATGTATTTTGTGATCTCCGTATTTATAGGAAGGCCTGATCTCCGCGTAATATTCTCGTTCAAATATTCAATTTCCTCTGGCGAAGGTGGAGGCACAGCTTTCACTGCAAAAATAGCATTGAGAGCAGGCAGCATGATAGACTCCAAACGTTTTCTATCTGCTGTCGAATAAGCCTCGCCGAGCCGAACCATTTGCTGAGAATTCAAGGGGGTATTCGCATCAATGGCCATCGCCGTAAGAGCGCTGATTTTGTAATAAACAGCCTGCTCAACAGCCCTCAAGGGCCATTCGTTTGAATCCGCGCACTTTCGCACGTGCTTAGCCAGCAGATTCTCAACTTCATTTGGCAGACCTTTGCCAGCCTGCCAGTCCGCCAAGCTATAATTCTCAACAAAGCGATTCATCGCAGCCACTTCCGTGTCGGAATAACCCGCGTCCATACATGCGAGATTCTCCGCTGCCTCGACACTTGTTGAAGCCAAGCTGAAGAGCGCTGACCCAAGCCACGGCACGAGCTTCGACATTAACCGCTGCATTTCAGATACTTTTCAGCAAAGCTTCGATATCGTCCATCGAGATCAGGCTGGTCACCTCAACCTCACCGCTCGCACTGCGCTTGACCATCGGGCCCAGCACCTTGCCGCCGAATTCGACGAACTGGCCAACGCCGATATCTTCCATCGAAGCGACGCTTTCGCGCCAACGGACGCGGCCGGTGACCTGCTGGACAAGGAGGTCGCGAATAGTGTCGGCATCGCTGACCGGGCTAGCGGTGACGTTGGCGAAGACGGGCACCAGCGGCGCCGCGGGCGGGTTTGCGCCGAGCGCTTCGGCCATCGCATCGGCGGCGGGCTGCATCAGCGGGCAGTGGAAGGGCGCCGACACGGGGAGCAGCACGCCGCGCTTGATGCCATAATCCTTGACCAGAGCGACCGCGCGCTCGACCGCACCCTTGTGGCCCGAAATCACGACCTGCGACGGGTCATTGTCGTTGGCGACGGTGCAGACCTCACCCTCGGCCGCGGCATTGGCGAGCTTCTGCGCCGTGTCGATGTCGGCGCCGAGCAGCGCGGCCATCGCGCCCACGCCGACGGGCACGGCCGCCTGCATCGCCTGCCCGCGCGTCTTCAGAAGCCGCGCGGTCGTCGCGAGATCGAAGGCGCCCGCAGCGCAGAGCGCGCTATATTCGCCGAGGCTGTGGCCAGCGACATAATCGGCCTTGGCAGCAAGCGTGACGCCGCCTTCCTTTTCGAGCACGCGCAGCGTCGCGATCGCGTTCGCCATGATCGCGGGCTGGGCGTTTTCGGTGAGGGTGAGCTGGTCCTCGGGGCCTTCGCTCATCAGCTTGAACAGGCTCTGGCCGAGCGCGTCGTCGACCTCCTGAAACACCTCGCGCGCGACCGGCGACGCGTCGGAAAGCGCCTTGCCCATGCCGACCGACTGGCTGCCCTGACCCGGAAAGATGAATGCGCGCATATTGCGTCCCCTAGCGTAATTTCGAATTGCGCCGCGCCTATTCCTTCACCCCGCGCGATGCAAGCCGAAGGGCACGACCTTGTTCGCCGCATCGTGGCCGATGTCGGCCCGGCCGAGCCACGGGATGCCGGCACGCGCGCACCAGCCCTGCGCGATTTCTTCGGCTTCCATGCCGAATGGACGGTCGTTTTCGGGGATGTCGCTGACGCGGCCGAGACGGATGCCGGCAAGTCCGCGCGGGCCGAAGTAGCTCGCGACATGGAAAAATGCGCGGTCGAAGGCATAGAGATATTCGCTGACCTCCTCGACGATGAGGACATGGCCGCCAAGGTCGGGTTCGAGCGGGGTGCCGAGCAGCATCGACAGCGTCATCAGGTTGAACGCCGCGTGCCGGGCGCCATGCTGCAAGCCCGGCTCGCACGCCGCAGGGTCGCGCGCGACGAGCCAGTCGAGCGCGCGCAGCACCGCGGCGTCGCCGCCCTCGCGCCGGATATCGGCGACCATCGGGCCATGCGCGACATGGTCGAAGCCGTCGCGATAGAGCGCGCCGAGGAGGTTCCCCTGATCCGAATAGCCGAGGAACGCCTTGCCGCGCGCGACGTCGGTCATCGCCGCGACCGCATCCTCGGCGATCCGGCATGCCCCATAACCCCCGCGCGCGAACCAGACCGCGTCGATATCGGAGCGGTTCGCCATTTCGACGAGTGCGGCGAAGCGATGCCCGTCCTCGCCCGCGAAATGGCCGTGCGTCGCAAAGCATTGCGGGTCGAAAACCAGCTCGACATCGGGGTAGCCAAGGCTCGCGAGCGCGCGCACTGCCTCGGCATCGTCGGGCAGGATCGGAGTCGACGGGGCTGTGATGCCGATACGCATGGACTGGCTAGTTCCTCGATCCGCCCGACACGAGCGGTTATTGCGGCGGGCGCGGTTGCAAACCCATGATCAAAGCCATATCGCGCCGCGATGGCCGAAAACAAATCCTATTTCTTCTGCGGCATCGGCGGGTCCGGAATGCTGCCGCTCGCGATGATCGTTGCGGCGCGCGGCGCGGCGGTGTCGGGGTCGGATCGCAGCCGCGACCAGGGCCGGACGCCCGAAAAATTCGCCTGGCTCGAAAGCCAGGGCATCGCCTTTTACCCGCAGGACGGCAGCGGGCCGCGTATGGGACAGACCCTCGTCGCGTCGGCCGCGATCGAGGACAGCGTTCCCGATATCGCCGCGGCCAATGCGCTCGCTCTGCCGCGCATGACGCGCGCCGACCTCAATGCCGCGCTGTTCAACGCAGCCGAGCACGCGATCGGCGTCGGCGGCACGAGCGGCAAGTCGACCGTCACGGGGATGATCGGCTGGATCCTCGAGAATACGGGCCGCAAGCCGACGGTGATGAACGGCGCGGTGATGCGCAATTTCTCGGGCGAGGACCGGCCCTTTGCCAGCGCGCTGGTCGGCGATGCCGCCATCTATGTCAGCGAGGTCGACGAAAGCGACGGGTCGATCGCACTCTATCGCCCCGACGTCGCGGTCGTCACCAACATCAGCCTCGACCACAAGAGCCTCGAAGAACTGCACCGGCTGTTCGGCGATTTTGCTGCGAAAGCGCGCGCCGCGGTGGTCAATGCCGACGATGCGGAATCGGCTCCGCTGATCGGCGGCGACAATGTCGTGGGCTTCGGCTTCACCGACGCCGCGGACGTGCGCGGCGGCGATTTCGAGGCGCTCCCCGACGGGTGCCGTTTTGCGGCCTATGTCGACGACTATCGGTACGAGGTCCGGCTTCGCATGCCGGGGCGCCACAATGCCGCCAACGCCCTCGCCGCGATCGCCGCCGCGCGCGCGGTCGATATCCCGGTTGCCGAGGCGGTCAACGCGCTGACGAGCTTCGCAGGCCTCGCACGCCGTTACGAGGTGTTGGGTCAGGCGAACGGCGTCACCGTCATCGACGATTTTGCACATAACCCGGACAAGGTCGCCGCGACACTCGCCGCCGTTGCCGAACTTTCCGGCCGGGCCCTGATCTTTTTCCAGCCCCACGGTTACGGGCCGCTGCGCCAGATGGGTAAGGAACTGGCGGCGAGTTTCGCAAGCGGGATGCGCGACGGCGACAAGCTCTATGTCTGCGATCCCGTCTATTTCGGCGGTACCGTCGACCGCAGCATCGGCAGCGAAGCGCTGGTTGCCGATATCGTCGCCGGCGGCGGCGACGCGGTGCACCTGACCACCCGCGCGGCGTGCGGCGCGGCGATCCTCGACGAGGCAAGGCCGGGCGACCGCATCCTGATCTTCGGCGCGCGCGACGATACGCTTACCGAATTCGGCAAGGAACTGCTCGCGCGGCTCGGCTAGCTGAACGTATCTTCGATGTTGCTGATGCCGGCCTTGCGTGCCCGATAACGCCCGATGCCAAAGCCGACGAAGAAGACGATCGTCTCGAGGATTAGCTCGAATGCGATCGTGAAGAGAATGGCGACGCCTACCGGAACCGTGTCCCCGCCGGCAATCAGGCCGCCCAGTCCTCCGAACAAGCACGACAGTAGCAGGATGACTCCGGCGTGCTTCAACATAAGCCGGTCGCTGTTCAGCCCCCAACTGAACAAACCGATCAGCGCAGCAATTTCCAGCATCTCATTCCCCCGCATCACCACAAAGGATGTTGCGCGTCACCGCCGGAGGAGCAAGCCTTTTCGGACGCAGCCTTGATTTCCGCACGCGAATCTGTATAGGCGCGCTCATTCGGGGCGAGGCCTTGTGCCGTTCGCCCCGTTTGCTTTGCATCAATACGCAAAGCCGGACGACAGCCGGAGGGGTTTCGCGATTGGCGCGAAATCAGCGATCGGCCAAATCGAAGGACGCAAACCATGCCGTTTTACGAGCATGTCTTTATCGCGCGTCAGGACCTGAGCCAGGCTCAGGTCGATGCGCTGGCGGAAACCGTCACCAATGTCATCGGCGAGTTCAAGGGTACGGTCCACAAGACCGAGACCTGGGGCCTCAAGCAGCTCGCCTACAAGATCCAGAAGAACCGCAAGGGTCACTATGTGATGCTGTCGGCCGAAGTGTCGGGCGAAGCGATCGCAGAGATCGAGCGTCAGGCTGCGATCAACGAAGATATCATCCGCTGGCTCACCATCAAGGTCGACGAACTCGAAAAGGGTCCGTCGGTGATGATGCGCAAGCAGGAACGCCGCGGCGGCCGTGGCCGTGACCGCGACGGCGAAGAATAAGGATAACGATCATGGCACGACCCTTTTTCCGCCGCCGCAAGACCTGCCCCTTCAGCGCGAAGGACGCACCGGTCATCGATTACAAGGACGTCCGCCTGCTCCAGGGTTACCTGTCGGAGCGTGGCAAGATCGTCCCGTCGCGGATCACCGCGGTGTCCACCAAGAAGCAGCGTGAGCTGGCGAAGGCGATCAAGCGCTCGCGCCACATCGGCCTGCTCCCCTACATTGTGAAGTAAGGAGGGCGGACCGATGGAAATCATCCTGCTCGAACGTATCGAGAAACTGGGCGGTATCGGCGACGTCGTCACCGTCAAGAACGGCTTTGCCCGCAACTACCTGCTCCCGAACAACAAGGCGCTTCGTGCGAACGACGCGAACCGCAAGCTGTTCGAAGCCAACCGTTCGAAGATCGAGGCCGACAACGCCGAGCGTCGCACCGACGCCGAAGGCCGCGCCAAGGATATCGACGGCAAGCAGGTCGTCCTGATCCGCCAGGCGTCGAACACCGGCCAGCTTTACGGTTCGGTTTCGGTCCGTGACATCGTCGACGCGCTCGCCGAAGACGGCGTCGTCGGCGTGACCAAGTCGATGGTCGAACTCGAGCGTCCGATCAAGTCGCTCGGCCTCGTCGACGTCAAGGTCAAGCTGCACCCCGAAGTCGCCGTGACCGTCGGCGTCAACGTCGCGCGTTCGCCCGACGAAGCCGAAATGCAGAAGCAGGGCATCGACGTCATCGCCGCGATGTTCGAGGAAGAACAGGCCGAAGCCGTCGCTTCGGCGCTGGAACCCGACAGCGAAGACGAATTCGAAGACGCCACGCCGCCTTCGGAAGTCGCTGCCGAAGCTCCGGCTGCGGACGAGGAAGAAGAGGCTTAAGCCCCTTCCCGCTTTCGCAAGAAACAGAAAGGCCCCGGACCGCTAGGTTCCGGGGCCTTTTCTTTTGCGGCGTTTCAGCTGGCAGCTGTTTTGGGGTAGGGAGCTGCCCCTATGTGTACCCCGGCGAAAGCTGGGGCCCATCTTCCCACGGCGCTACGGGGCCCCGGCTTTCGCCGGGGTGCACATCAAGGCCGTTACAGGCCTTCGTCATCCCGGACTCGATCCGGGATCCATCGCAGCGCCATCGTCGTGGCCCCCGGATCAAGTCGAACGAGCCACGTATCTCGTTCGAGGGTGACGATGATGGAGAGGTTAGTTTCCGGAGCCTCAATATCCCATCAGCGCCAGCACTTCCTTGCGGCTGCGTTCGTCGTCGAGGAAGCAGCCGAGCAGGCGGCTGGTCACCATGCCGACTCCGGGGGTGCGGACGCCGCGGCCGGTCATGCAGCCATGCTGCGCGTCGATCACCACCGCGACGCCGTGCGGGTGGAGATTGTCCCAGATGCATTTCGCGACTTCGGCGGTCAGGCGTTCCTGCACCTGCAGGCGCCGCGCATAGCCGTTGAGCACACGCGCGAGCTTCGAAATGCCGACGACGCGATCCTTGGGCAGATAGGCGATCGACGCCTTGCCGGTGATCGGTGCCATATGATGTTCGCAATGCGACTGGAACGGGATGTCGCGCAGCAGCACGATCTCGTCATAGCCGCCCACTTCCTCGAACGTCCGCGACAGATGGATCGCCGGATCGTCGGCATAGCCCGAGCAATATTCCTTCCACGCGCGTGCCACGCGGCGCGGCGTATCGAGCAAGCCTTCGCGCTGCGGATCGTCGCCCGCCCATTCGATCAGCGTGCGCACGGCAGCCGCAACATGGTCGGGTACCACCACCTTGCCATCGGGTCCCAACTCGATCTTTTCGTTGCTCATCGCGCCGCTTTCACTGTTGCCTTGATGTCGCACATTTCGACGTCCCGGTGCCGATAAGCAAGGGCCGGACCAAAAGAAATTGTCCTCCCCCATCAACTTTACGTTGCGGAAACTTAGCTTTTTCACTTTTCCGAGAGGCGCGGTTTCGCGTCCTTTTTTGGGCCTAACAAGTGACTTGACGCTTTCGTCAACTCGGCGCACCTTTGTCTTGCATTACAGAACCCGCCCAAGCGGGTCGTGATCCGGAGAGGCCGAGCGTTTTCCCCGACGCCGGCGGGAGAGGACGATGACCAGCACAGCTGGCAAGAGGGACATAAATACGCACCCGGCCATCGCGGCCCGGTGTCCTTTGCCATGTCTGGTCGATTCCCCTCCCCTTACCACAATTTGAAAGTTGGGCGTTCCCGCATCGCGCGGGTTCGAAAAAGGGAGGTTATAAATGAAGTTCAAGGCACTGATCGGAACCTCGATCCTTGCGATGACGGTGGCGACACCGGCCTATGCGCAGGACGCGGCGGATGAAGTTGAACGCGATGCATTCGGCGGCGAAATCGTCGTCACGGCGCAGCGCCAGTCGGAACGCCTGCAGGACGTGCCGATCGCGGTCAGCGCCTTTTCGACCGAGGCGCTCGAAGCGCAGCAGATCAAGACTCCGTCGGATCTGCAGCTGACGCTGCCCAACGTTACCTTCACCAAGACCAACTTCACCGGGGCCAGCTTTACGATCCGCGGTATCGGCGACCTTTGCGTCGGCACGACCTGCGACAGCGCGACCGCGATCCACCTGAACGGCGACCCGCTGTTTTCGACCCGCCTGTTCGAAACCGAATTCTTCGACCTCGAGCGCATCGAAGTACTGCGCGGACCGCAGGGCACGCTGTTCGGCCGCAATGCAACGTCGGGCGTGGTCAACGTGATCACCGCAAAGCCGAAACTCGGCGCCTTCGAGGCGGCCGCCGAAGCCGAATATGGGAATTATGATTCCATGAAGGGCAAGGCGATGGTCAACATCCCGCTCGGCGACACGATGGGGCTGCGCATCGCGGGCATCTATCTCAACCGCGACGGCTATACGAAAAATGCCTTCCTGGGCACGCGCATCGACGACCGCGACCTCTATTCGGTCCGCGGTTCGTTCCGCTGGGAGCCTACCGAGGACACGACCATCGACCTGATGGCGTCCTATTTCCGCGAAAAGGATCAGCGCACCCGCATCCAGAAACAGCTTTGCCAGCGCGACCCGACCGGCATCCTCGGCTGCCTCAACAGCCGTCTCGACAATTCGCCCTTCAATGGCAACGCGACCTTTACCGCGGCGCTGACCTCGCGCGAATTCCTCGCGATCCGCGGCATTCCGCAGGGCTTTGCGCTCGGCAGCCTCTATGGCCCCGACGTCTATGCCAATACGACGATCCCCGACGATCCGCGGACGGTGAACACCGCCTATACGCCGAGCTATTTCACCAGCGAGCTGACGCTGCAGGGGCAGATCGAGCATAATTTCGGCCCTGTCTCGTTGCAGGTTTCGGGCCAGTATCAGAAGGTCAAGCTCGACGCGTCGCAGGATTACAACAGCAATGTCGGCGACCGTTCGCTCTATGCGCAAGGGCTCAACACGCTGGCCTTTTTTGCCGCGAACCCCATCCCGCTCGGTGTCGGTCCGAACGGACCGATCCTGTCGAACGCCTATTTCGGCCCGGTCGCCGCGGCGATCATGCCCAACGGCCCCAACGGCCAGCTTTGCACGTCGCTGCCCGAAGAGACGGGCTACGGCAGCTTTGGCGGCAAGAAGATCTGTAGCGACCAGTCGCTCCAGTTCGACCGGTCGAACCAGTATAACAGCAGCTGGTCGGTCGAAGGCATTTTGTCGAGCGACCTCGACGGGCCGTTCAACTTCCTCGTCGGCGGCATCTATGCCGATTATCACCTGACCGAGAACAGCTATTATGTGAATGCCTTCCCGATCGACTATCTGACGGGCGTTCTCGGGGCCTTCACCGCGGCCACGAACCGCGTCCCCGATCCGAACAATCCGGGCCAGACGATCGCGGCCCCGCTGCCGCCTTCGTTCCTGGCGACGCCCTTCTTCCGCAACAACACCGACGATCTGAAGATCACGTCGTACGGCCTGTTCGGCGAAGCCTATTTCGAGTTCAACGACCGGCTGAAACTGACCGCCGGCCTGCGCTACAACAATGACAAGAAGAGCGTGACCGCACGGTCGACGCTGGCGAGCTTCCTCGCCCCGCATGGCGGCACCGGCAGCGTCTTCGATTCGCCGTTCGTCGCCTCTTTCGACGCCGATCCCGGCACGCCGGGCAACCAGATCATCCAGGCACGGACGGTCAAGTTCAACAAGCTGACCGGACGCGTGGTGCTCGACTTCAAGGTCACCGAGGATAATCTCCTCTATGCCTCCTATTCGCGCGGCTATAAATCGGGCGGCATCAACCCGCCGCTGCAGCCGATTTTCGAGGTGCCCGAATCGTTCCGGCCCGAACAGGTCGATGCGTTCGAAATCGGGTCGAAGAACACCTTCGGCGGCGGCGCGCTCCAGCTGAACCTGACGGCCTTCTATTATAAATATAAGGATCTGCAGCTCAGCAAGATCGTCGCCCGCACCGCGGTCAACGACAATGTCAGCGCCGACATCTATGGTTTCGAGGCCGAAGGTATCGTCCGCCCCGATCCCGACTGGGTCATCAACCTCGGCTTCAGCTACCTGCACAGCAAGGTGACCGAGGACAAGCTGACCAGCAACCCGCGCGACTTCGGCGGCGGCCGCGCCGATGCGGTGATCATCAAGGATATCACCAACGCCGCGAACTGCGCCGTCGCCTCGCGCTCGGGCAGCGCGGCGCAGGTCAACGCCTATGTCAACCAGGTCCAGGCGCTGATCAACGGCGGCCTGATCCCGGGCGTACAGGGCGGCGCGAACCTGCAACCGACGACGGCCTTCCCGGCCGACGGCGGCATCGCGTCGACCGGCGCGTTCAGCATCTGCTCGGTCATGGAAGCGACGGCGGGCACGGTGGGCCAGGCGTTCGGCGGGATCGATTATTTCTCCGCCGGCGTCCCGGTCAACATCAAGGGCAACCAGCTGCCGCAGGCGCCGAACTACAAGTTCAGCGCGGGCGTGCAATATACGGCGCGGCTGGGCGACGGCGGCATGTCGCTCGTCCCCCGTTTCGACCTGGCCTATACGGGTGAAAGCTATGGCAGCATCTTCAACGGCAACGTCAACCGCATCAAGGGCTATGCACAGGTCAACGCCCAGCTGCAGCTGAACGGCACCGACGACAAATGGTATGTCAAAGGCTTCATCCAGAATATCTTCGACGCCAACAGCGTCACCGGCCTGTACATCACCGACCAGTCGTCGGGTAACTACACCAACATCTTCACCCTCGAACCGCGCCGCTATGGCATCGCGGCGGGCGTGAAGTTCTAAAAAGCCGCGGCGGCAACGCCGAAAAAAAAGCCCCGGCCTCTCCATCGAGAGGCCGGGGTTTCTTTTGTCTGTCGTTCCGGTAGCCGGAGCGCGTTACCGCCCCGGCCGCCCCGATCAGAATTTGTAGCGGATGGTGCCGCCATAGGTGCGCGGCTGGCTCGGATAGCCCGAGACGCTGCCCGCCTGCGCGACGGCCGGAAAAACCGTCGTGAGATACTGCGCGTTGGTGAGGTTGCGGCCCCACACACCGACGTCGATGCCGTTGGTCAGGCGAACCGTGAACGACGCGTTGAGCGAGTTCACTTCGCGCTTCAGATTCTGCGCGACGCTGGCGGGGAAGCCCGACAGGCCCTCGACGATCTGGACCGGGCTTTCATAGGCATAGTCGATATGCGCGATCGCCTTGGTCCCGCCGGCGAACTCGTGCGTATAGGTACCGCCCATCGACAGCGACAGTTCGGGGATACCGGCCGGGGTCGTGCCCGAGATATCGCCGAACGCCGAGTTGACGAAGCTGTCGTATTTCGCGTCGAGATAGGTCGCCGCGAGCGTCAGGTTGAGCCCGGCGACCGGGCGGACCGAACCGTCGAACTCGATGCCGAAGGTCGACTGCTTGCCGGCGTTCGCCAGCGCGAAGCCGGTGCCGGTAAAGACGTTCGACTGGAAACCCTTGATCGACTGTTTGAACACCGCGACGTTCACGGCGGCGACGTCCCACTGCCCCTTCAAACCGAATTCGTAGACGGTCGATTCTTCGGGGTTGGCGAAGCGCGAACCCGAAACGAGGTTCGGCGTGCCGAGACCGCCCGCGATGATCGCCGGCAGGTCGGCGGCGGTCGGACGGCTGTCGCGCGACAGGTTGATCGAGCTCGCCTTGAAGCCCGTCGCATAGGTCGCATAGACGTTGACCGTGTCGGTGAGCTCATAGGCGGCGCGAATGCTGTACGAGAAGTCGCCGTCGTTGGTCTTGCCGCGTTCCACCGCGTTCGGAACGTTGAGGAAGGGCGGCAGGAACTGGAATGCCTTCAGCCCGTTGAGCGGATTCGCCGCCGGATTGTTCTGGTTGGCGTTGGCGAAGGCCTGAACACCCGCCGAGATCTGGCCGAAGGCCGCGGGGTTCGCACCGGCGAACGCGCCGATTTCGGCAGCGGTCGCCGAACGGCCGAGCCCGAGGACGGTGCCGACCTGCGACGCGAGGCCGCCCTGGAACAGCAGCTGGTTGCGGAACGGCGCATAGGCCGCGGCGTCGAGGTTGATACCCGAGAAGACATCGCTGCTGACGACGTCGGTCGAGAAGCGCTTGCGGTCCTTGGTGTAGTTGCCACCGAGGGTCAGCGTCAGGCGGTCGGTGACTTCGAAGTCGACGGTGCCGAAGATCGAGAAGGCCTCGTTCTTCATCTTGTAGCCCTCGTCGAGGCCATCGCCGGCGCGGAAGAAGCTGCCGAGATATTTCGCCGGGTTGCCTTCAAGCGCGCCGAGCGTACCTTCGAGCAGGCCGACGTTGAGCGCGCCGCCGCTCGCTGCCTGGATCAGCGCATTGCCATAGGGACGGAACTGCGTCCCGAACTTGATCGCGCTGGTCTGGTCGACCTTTTCGTTGAAATAATAGCCGCCGATCAGGAAGTTGAGCGGACCGTCGAAGTCCGACGTCAGGCGCACTTCCTGCGTGAAGGTGTCGATGTCGACATAGTCGCTCTTCTCGCCGATCAGGTCGGCGCCCGAGAAGTCCGAATCCTGGTTCGTGTCGGCGCGCACCTGACGATAGGCGGTGATCGAGGTCAGCGCCATATTGCCGAGGTCATAGTCGATCTGCGCCGACCCGCCGTAGTTCGCGATCTCGTTCGACGACAGGAAGTTGTTGTAGACCTTGTACGAGAAGGGGTTGTTCGCGTCGACGCTGGGGCCGCCGGCGAGCGCGTTGGTGATCGCGACGGTCGGGCCGGCGATGACATTGCCCGCGATGCAGCAGTTTTCGTCGATCTTGTCATAGTCGCCGATCAGGCGGATCGACAGCGCGTCGGTCGGTTCGAACAAAAGCTGGCCGCGAACGCCCCAGCGGTTGCGATCGTTGACGTCGGTGCCCAGCTTCAGGTCCTGCGCATAGCCGTCGCGGCGGTTGTAGCTGCCGCCGATCGAGAAGGCGACGGTGTCGCTGATCGGGCCGGTAACGTCGCCCTTGACGGTGATTGCGTCGTAATTGCCATAGGTGACTTCGGCAGAGCCGCCAAATTCGAACTGCGGCTTTTGCGTCACGATGCTGATGACGCCCGCCGACGCATTCTTGCCGAACAGCGTCGACTGCGGGCCGCGCAGCACTTCGATGCGCTCGACGTTGGGAAGGTCACCGATCTGGGCGGCCGAACGCGAACGATAGACGCCGTCGATGAATACGCCGACCGACGGTTCGATACCCGCGTTGTTCGCCCCGTTGCCGAAGCCGCGGATGATGAAGTTGGTGTTGGCGCTCGACTGGAGCTGCGACACGCGGAGGCTGGGAACTGCCGACTGAAGGTCGATGAGGTCGCGGATCTGCGATTCCTCGAGCGCGGCGGCCGAGGTCACCGAAACAGCGACGGGCGTGTCCTGCAGCGTCTGCGAACGCTTGCTCGCGGTGACGATGATGTCGTTGCCATAATCGGTGTCATCGGTCGCTGCGGCCGCACCGTCGGCGGGGGCGGCGTCCTGGGCGAAAGCGATGGCGGGAGTCGTGGCGGCGCACAGCATAGTAGCGCCCAACAGGATGTTGCGCAAAGTCATGATGATGTCTCTCTCCAAAACCACCCGGGCGCAGCTGAAAGCTTATCGGGAGATGCCCGGCAGTGATCCATCGCTGTAACGCACCGCCCTGCCGCGTCAACGCGCGCGCGCGGGAAGCACCGGGTTTTCGCGCGATTAGTGGCTAAAAAGCAACAGTTTACGCTACGGAAGACGTAACCCGGCTGTCACAAAGAAAAGCGAATTTCGATGAGGGGAAATGGTGCCTGGGGACGGGATCGAACCGCCGACACTGCGATTTTCAGTCGCATGCTCTACCAACTGAGCTACCCAGGCGAGGCCGCAGCGACCGGACGGCCGCGCTGGCGAGCGGCGGCTATAGGCAGGGCTTTGCGTCCTGTCCAGCACCTTTCTGAGGCTTTTATCCTTCGTCGAAACGATCGGTATCGGCGGTGCCGTCGGGCGCCTGATCGGCTGGGACGCGATAGTCCTCGCCGAACCAGTTCAGGAGGTCGCGGTCGCGGCAACCGCGGCTGCAAAAAGGCTTGAATTCGTCGACGCGCGGCTGGCCGCACAAGGGGCAGCGCGGCGGTTTACTGGGCATGACCGGATCCTTTCACGGCCGCGTCCGCGATCAGGCGGACCGGACGACCGGTGCGATTTTGCAGCATATCGACCCACGCCGGATGCGCTGCGATACGATCGATCACGCCGCCGCGCGCGGTGAGCGTCAGCTCGCCCGTGCCCGAGGCGCGCTCGGCCTGACGCAGCAGCAGCGCGGCATCGGTGGCGAGGGGATCTAGGCGGATCTGTTCGATCAGCGAGGGCCGGTCGCGGCGGCGAATGATCTGCATCAGCCCGAACCCGTTGACCGCGGTGCGCTCGAACGGCGCCGCGAGCGCTGCATCGACCGCGGCATCGACCGCCGCACGCGCCGCGCGGTCGGGAAGCGAGGGAAAATCGATACCGATCGAACCGCCGATGTCGCAGCAACGTATGACGGCGGCGGCAGCCGCCGCGCCGGCCTTTGAGAGCGCAAGCGCGTCGCCCTCCCCGTCGATGTCGATCAGCACCATCGCGGGCGTGGCGTCGACCCACAGCGCGCCGCCCGCGAAGGGCCAATGGCCGGCGCGCACGGCGTCGATCAGTTCGGACCAGCCCGCCTGTTCGAGACGATCGGGCTCGCCCGCGCGCAATTCGGTGACCGGCAGTCCCGTCGCGGCGATCCGGGCACGGAGGTCGGGGCCTTCGGCGGGGACAGCACCCGCCTCCGCGAGCCGGGCCCGCGCCGGCTTGTCGCGGCCGCGCTCGCGCAGCGACAGGCGCGTGATTTCGACAAGCAGCGTCGCGCCGATCGACGTTTGCGGCGGAAGCGTGGCGAGGGTCGCGTGGAGCTGGCCGGAGCCATCCAGCGTGACGAATGCCCCCTTCCCGCCTCGTCCGACCTCGGCCAGCCGCGCCGAAACGATCGCGCCGAGGCGCGGACCTTCGCCCTCGCGTTCGATCCGGGCCTCGACAATTTCCCCCCGATCGACCAGCGCCGCCCGCGCTTCGCCGATACCGGCTTCGTACAGCCATTCAGCCAAGAGGGATTCCCGCGCTGGTCAGGAGGGTGCCGGTTTCGAAGACCGGCAGGCCGACGACGTTCGAATGGCTGCCCGACAGGAAGCGGACAAAAATTTCGGCGCGCCCCTGGATCGCATAGCCGCCCGCCTTGCCCATGCCTTCGCCCGATTCGACATACCAGTCGATCTCGGCGGCGCTCAGCACCTTGAAGGCGACGATCGTATCGACCGCGCGGACGCGCGGCTTGCCGTCAGTCCCGATGACGCAGATGCCCGACCAGACATGGTGCCGCCGCCCCGAAAGCAGCCCCAGCATGCGGCGCAGATCGGCTTCGTCGACCGGCTTTTCGAGAAGGCGGCGCCCGACCGCGACGGTCGTGTCGCCCGCCAATACGACTTCCCCTGCCGCACGCTCGACCGCCATCGCCTTGCCGCGAGCAAGGCGCGTCACATAGTCGCGCGGCAGCTCGCCCTTCAGCGGCGTCTCATCGATGTCGGGCGATGCGATGCGGGCCGGGACCACGCCGATACGCGCCAGCAATTCGCGCCGGCGCGGCGAAGTCGAAGCCAGAACAAGCGCAGGCATGGTCGCCGCGCCGTTCACTTGAAGCGATAGGTGATCCGACCCTTGGTCAGGTCATAGGGCGTGAGTTCGACGAGCACCTCGTCGCCCACGAGAACGCGGATGCGGTTCTTGCGCATCTTGCCGGCCGTGTGGCCCAGAATCTCGTGGTCGTTTTCCAGTTTGACGCGAAACATCGCGTTGGGCAGCAGTTCGACCACCTGGCCGCGCATTTCCAGAAGTTCTTCTTTCGCCATCTATCCTCAGGGTCTCAAAATATCAGGATGCGGGCCCATAACCGCAATTGGCGGCAATTGAAAGCAATCTGTCATTCGGCCGGATTATGCTTGGCCAAGAAGGCATCGAGCCGATCGAACCAGTCCTTCTGGTGCGCGGGATCGGAAAAGCCATGCCCCTCATCGGGATAGGCGACATATTCATAATTGGCGTTCCCGGCCGCCTTCAGCGCGGCAACGAGCTTTTTCGACTGGCTGATCGGCACGTTGCTGTCGTCTTCGCCATGGCCGATCAGGACGGGGCGCCCGATACGCGCCGCCTGCTGCGTCGGCGACACCGCGACGAGATCAAGCTCGCCCGTCCCGGTGACACGCGCCTGCCACTGTGCATTGGCGGACTTGGTCAGGTAGCGGCCGTCATATTTCAGCATTGCCTTCCAGTCGGCCACGCCGGCGAAACTCGCCGCGCAGCGGTATCGTTCGGGATTGCGCGCTACCGCCCATAGCGCCGCATAGCCGCCATAGGAGGCGCCGACGACGCACACGCGCCCCTTGTCGACGACGCCGTCCTTGACGAGCCAATCCATGCCGTCGTCGAGGTCGTCCTGCATCTTGAGGCCGATCTGCCCGATGCCCGCGTCGCCGAACGCCGTGCCATAGCCGCCCGACCCGCGATAATTGGGCTGGAGCACCGCATAGCCGCGATTGGCGAAAAATTGGACCTGCGGATCATATTCCAGCCGGTCGCGCACCCCATATGGCCCGCCGTGCGGATAGACGATCAGCGGCAGGCCGGTCGCGGCCCGCCCCTTGGGCAAGGTCAGATAGGCCGGGATCTTTGTACCGTCGCGCGCCGCATAGGTCACCGCCTTTGTCTCGGCGAGCATTTCGGGCGCCAGCCCGCGCATCATCATCGCGAGCGGCGACATCTCGCCCTTGGCCCGGTCGAGAAGATAATAGAGTCCGGGTTCGTCGGGCGCGGTGGCGAGAATCAGCATCGTCTTCGCATCGCGGCTCTTCGAGGTGACCCATGCCTGACGGTCCGGGATCGCACGGTCGAGCTTTCCCTGCAGGCTTTTCGAACCGGCGTCGAACCATTCGACCCGGCTGCGATCGTCGGTGTAGGACACGCCCTCGAGCGCCGTGCCGTCGCTGCTGAGCCAGTAATCGTCGATGTCGTACCGGTCGTTGGCATAAACGAGGTCACCGATTTCGCGCGTGCGATAGTTGAATTTATAGAGCGCCTGCCGCCCCGTCTTTTCATCGCTGAGGACATAGCCGTCATCCGACCCGGTCACGACATTCGCGATGTCGAAAAAGGCGTCCTCGTCGTCGGGCCGCACCGCGCCGATCATCGCGAATTTTTCAGCCTCGGTGCGGCGGTAGTAGAATTTCGTCTTGCGATTTTCCCAGCCGACGCCCGCGCGCACGATGCCGGCATTGTCAGCATACCATTCCCACACCGGCGCCCGTTCGCGCACGATTTCACTCATCTTGCCGTCGGGCAGCGACACGCGGAACACCGAGGGATAGTCGTAGACGCTCCGCTGGATCGACAGCAGCAGATATTGGCCGTCGGGATCGACGAACAGGACGTCGTCGCCTTCGAGCCCCTGCCCGTCGCGGTTCAGCGCCTTGACCGCACCGGTGGACAAGTCCTTCATGATCAGCAGCGTCTGCCGCGCTTCGTCGCCGAAATAGGGGACGTTTCGCCCGACGCTGAACAGAATGCGATCGGGGCCCGCCCAGCGCAGCCAGTTGAAATCGACCTTTTCGGGCAGGTCGACCCGCTGGACCACGCCGTCGCGCACGCCGCGATAGGCAACCGCCTCCCGTCCGTCGATACGCGCCAGAAACGCGATGCGCGTGCCGTCCGGCGACAGCATCGCGTTCGAAATTTCGGGAAGCTGCGCAAGGTCGAGGGTCGGGATGCGCGGCGGCCGCGGCGCCGGTGCCGACGGTGCGGCCTCGACCGCGGCGCTCGACGGAACACCAACCCACGCCGCCGCAAACAGCAACGCCAAAACCCGGTTTTTCATAGCCCCTGCAACCCCTTGCCCCAATGCCGCAACGATATGAAATTGTTGCGACAAGGCAAGAGGCAATCAGTGCACGATCCGCAGCTTTCGCGCGACGCGCCAGCCGACCGAGCGCACCCAGGCATAGCTGGGCCAGCGCGGCGGCATCGCAGGGTCGAGCCCGATGCGGCGCAGCGCGGCATTGGCCGCATGCGCTTCGGATTCGCGATAGCTCCATTCGCTGCGCCAGGTGATCGACAGCGAGATCGACGGCGCATCGCCGTTGGCGACGAAATGCGGCGCCATCACCGGCATCAGCACCGCATCGCCGGGGGCGAGCGGGACCTGCTGCGCGTCGCTGCGATAATCGTCGTTCCACGGCAGGTTGCGATGACCGCCGCCGTGGTAGCGTTCATGCTCGCGCCGATCCGCAAAGCGTTCGTCGCCGGCGGGCCAGACATTCATGACCTTCGTCCCGCGCAGTTGCAGCAGGATATTATGTTCGGGGTCGAAGTGGAACGGCGTGATCGATCCCGGCGACGAGATGAAGACGAACCCCTGCGGCGTCAGCATGGCGCCCGTGCGCGGTTCGACGACGGGCTCGAGCTCGCCGAGCAGGTCCATCAGCAGCGTGCGATAGGCGGGGACATTCTCGATATTCTTGAGCACCGCCCAGCTGTTGTTGCTGTCGATGGTACGGATCGTTTCGCCGATCGACAGGCCGTTCGATGGAATATCCTGCGGCAGCACGCCGATCGGCACATCGCCCGGATTATATTCGACCTCGCTCGCGGGCAGGCTTTCCCCAAGCGTCGCGAGCGCTTCGAGCGACAACAGCGGATGGTCGGGCAGGTGATGGTGGAGCAAGCCCGCCTGCAGCGGATAGAGCGCGGCCATCCGATCGAGCGTTTCGGCAGGAAAAACGGGCCGGGAAATCGGCTGGTGCGCGGTCATGATGGGCTTTCTACTTCATTTTGCGGTGCGGGGGCAGCCTTCAGGCGCCGCCAGAGGCGTTCGGCGCGCGCCAGCATCGCGAAGCGCAGCCGGTCGGCGGGTGCCGACAGCGGAAGATTGACCCACAAGAGCGCGCGCCGTTCGCGCCACACGCTGTCGATCATCGGATGCCCCGGCGCGGCGCAGCTGTCGACCCAGTTGATGCGCGGATCGTCGAGCAGGTCGAGATTGACCTGTTGCAGCAGGACGCCCGGCGAAAAACGGGCATAGTCCTCGTCAAACGCAGTCTTGAACGAAAAGCCGCCGGGCGGAACGAGGAAATTGACGAGCATCGCGAGCGGGCGGCCGTCGAGGTCGAGCGCGCGCATATCTAGCTTCCCCGCATCGGCCGCGCCGGTCAGGATCGCGCGGAACCAGGCTTCGGTATCGCCATGGCTGGCGAGCGCCGACCCGGCACGCCCTTTCCACCCGCGCGCTTCGAGATCGAGGAAGCCGTCGATCCAGCGATCGAGCGGCTCGCCCGCCTGCCAGCGGCGAAAGGATATAGCGCCCTGTTCGGCCAGCCGGTTTGCCTGCCGGCGCAGTTCCTTGCGTTTTTTCGCGCGAACGGCGGCGTCCCAATATTGTTCGGGCGACAGGCGGCTTTCGAGCAGCGCGCGCTCCTCGCGGTGGACGACCTCGGCCTCGCCGCCGCGCACGCGGGCGACGTCGACCAGCGCACGGTGGAGCGGCCCGCCCTCGGTCAGGCGCGGGACGTGCAGCAGCGTGTGCGCCCAGGGCGCCGCGTCGCACCAACCGAGCAGGATCGACCAGAACAAGCTTTCGAACCCCGCGCGGACCAGCGGGGTCCCGAGGAAATGATTGGGATGCGCCCACCCCGTCACATGGCGTAGCGGCAGGCGCCCGTAGCGCGCCACGGGCGCGATCGGCATGATGCCGATCACCGGCCCGTCGCTGCCGTCGCGGACGAGGACGAGGCGCGCGTGCCGATCGGGGTCGAGCAGGTGCAGCGCCGATTGCAGGCACCAGCGTTCGGCAAAGGGATTGGGCTCGCTTGCGTCGTCGGCCAGCCGGTCCCACGCCGCCGCCAGATCGTCCGACAGCGATAGCGGATCGACGACGCGCACCGTGAGCGGCGCACCCTCGGCGGGAAGCGCCGTACGATCGGACAAAAAGGCAGGATGAACCGTCATCGGCAGCGAGCCTAGCAGCCAAGCGTTAAAAACGCGTGGCGATTCCGCTTGGGAGCACCGCAGCCGAACGAAGAGAAAAGCCTATATCCCGAACAGCTTGGCGAGCGATTTTTCGAGCATGAAGAATTGCCAGATCAACCGGCCATGGTCGCGCCGCCCCGACTGGTGCGCAGCGACGATGCGTTCGATTTCGGCCATGTCGAACCAGCCCGACCGGGCGAGTGTCGACGAGGTCGCCAGCGCCTTCGCCTGCTGGGCGAGCGGGCCGCGGAACCAGTGCGACACCGGCGTCACGAATCCCATCTTGGGTCGATAGAGGATATCGTGCGGAAGATAGCGTTCCATCGCCTGCTTCATGATCGCCTTGCCCGTGCTGCCCTTCACACGCATCGACGCGGGCAGGCTCGCGGCGAATTCGATCAGGCGATAGTCGAGCAGCGGCTCGCGCGCCTCGAGGCTGACCGCCATGCTCATCCGGTCGGTCTTGGTCAGGATGTCGCCGGGCAGCCAGATCATCAGGTCGGCATATTGCGCGCGGTCGAGCGCCTCGCGCGCCGGCGCGTCCGCCATCGCTTTCCAGTAGCGCGCCTCGGCGACATGGTCACCGAGCGCGCGATGCGCGGCGTCGTTGAACAGGCGCGAGCGTTGCTGGACCCCGGTCACGCCGACGGCTTCGGCATAGCCCTCCGCCCCGCTTTTCGACAGGCTGGCCAGCGTCGCGCGTGCGCGCAACGGTCGCGGCGCCCAGTCCATCTGCGGCCAGACACGCGACAGCGGCCCGAGCAGCCCGCGGCGCATGAAGCCCGGGATCAGCCCGCGCAGCCGCTCCTCCTGATGCTGGAAAACGAGCCGGCGGTATCCGGCAAAGGCCTCGTCGGCGCCGTCGCCCGACAGCGCCACGGTGACCTCTTCGCGTGCGAGTTCGCACACGCGGTAGGTCGGCAGCGCGCTGGCGTCGGCGAAGGGTTCGTCGAACTGGTCGGCGATCCGGTCGACGAGCGCAAAATCGCTCGCCGCCACGGTGCGCGTACGGTGGTCGGTCGCGAAACGTTCGGCGATCGCTCCCGCATAGGCGGTTTCGTCGAGCGCCGCCTGGTCGAAACCGATCGTGCAGGTCTTGACCGCCTTCGCGCTCGCTTCGGCCATCAGGGCGACGACCGCACTGCTGTCGACGCCGCCCGACAGGAAGGCCCCGAGCGGCACGTCGGAGACCATGCGGTCGGTCACCGCGGCGCGCATCAGATGGACGAGATGCTCGGCCGCCTCGCCTTCCGATGCGCGGACGCGTTTCGAAAAATCGGGCGCCCACCAGCGCACCGGCGCAGCTATGGGCTTGCCGCGTTCGAGCATCAGATAATGGCCGGCGGCCAACTTCTCGACCCCCGCGACGATGCAATTGTCGTCGGGGACATAGCCGAAGGCGAGGAAATCCTCGATCGCCGTCAGATTGGCTTCCTGGCGGAGCAGCGGGTTGCGGAGCAGGCCCTTGAGTTCGGAGGCGAAGGCGACCGAACCGTCGGACAGCCGGACATGGTGGAGCGGCTTTACCCCCAGCCGGTCGCGCGCGAGGAACAGGCATCCGCGCCGGTGATCGTGGATCGCGAAGGCAAACATGCCGTTGAGCCGCGACAGGCAATCGGGCCCCCATTGGCGCCAGGCGGCAATGATGACCTCGGTATCGCCGCTGGTCCGGAACCGGTGGCCGCGATCCTCGAGCTCGGCGCGCAGCTCGCGGAAATTGTAGATTTCGCCATTATAGGTGATGGTGACGATCTCGTCGTCGCTCGTCATCGGCTGCGGGCTGCCCGCAATATCGATGATCGAGAGGCGCAGATGCGCAAGCCCGACGCCGGGCGCGGTCCATTCACCCGAGCCGTCCGGGCCGCGATGCGCCATCGGATGCAGCATCGCCCGCAGTCGCGCAGGGTCGACGGGCTTTGCCGTTTCAACGTGATAAATGCCCGCGATGCCGCACATATATTGATCGTCTAGCGGCTTTTCAGCGCGCGGTCAGCCATGGCGTTGACTCCACCCGACGCGGAAACGAAATCCTCTATCGCATTGCGGCCGCCATGCCGCTCCTCGCTCGACACGATCAGCGTCAGCGCGCGCGGGTCGCCGCCGAACAGCCGCGCCCGCAGGCCTGCGAGCTTGGCGCGGCGCGGATTACCGCTCACCTCGCCGCCGACGACATACCATGTCGCGGCGTCGCGCAGCACCGGGCCGGGGTGCAGCAGCCGCTCGGTCTTCGCCCCGTCGACCGCCGGCAAGGCCGCGCTCCACGCCCATTTGCTGTCAAGATCGATCGCGCCCTGCCCAAAGGCAACGACCTCGCGCCCTTCGGCCTGCCACTCATATCCGCCGATCGCGACGGTGACGACCTGCCCCTTGCCGTCGGCGAACTGGCGCAGCAGCCGCAGGTCGGCGCCGTCGAAACGCGGCGCCCAGGCGGTGCCCGCCACACGCGCATCGCTCCATCCCGCGGGCGCAGCAACCGTCATGCTGTCCGGTAGCGGAGCGCTGCGCCCGCCGACCAGCAGGCCCCAGCCGGCGAACAGCAAGGGCAAGGCCAGCGCGGCGGGCAGCACGGCACGCGCCGCGCCGGTAAAGCGCGGCGCACCGCCCAGCGCACCGACATCGACCGCGACATCGTTCGCCGGGCGATCGAACCAGCGCATCGCGACGAGCATGACGAGCAGGATGACGAGCCCGAAGAATATCCAGCCATAGAAGATATGATCGATCCCGCCCGCCGCCTCGATCCCCCAGATTTCGGCGGCGACCATCGTCCCATAGGCGCGCAGCGCATTGGCGAGGATCGTGGTCGCGAGTGCGGCAGCGACGAAGACGATCCGCCGCGTCCAGCTTTTGAAGCAGAGATGCGCGGCGAACACCGAATAGGCGAGCATCGCGATGAGGAAATTGACCCCCGAACATTCCTCCGCAACCTCGAAAAAGCCCGCGTTGGTTGTGATGAACACGCCCTGCATTTCGGCCGCGATGCCCGACAGGTGAAGCAGGACGACGCTGATATTCGCGGTGAAGGTCTGGAGCAGCGGCACCAGTTCCTCGCCGAACGGGACAAGCAGCAGCGCATAGCCGAGCGGAAACAGGAGCCCGCGCACCATCTTTTCACCCAGCGCCGCGCCGACCGCCGCTTGAAGCATCAGCACGAGACCGAGTTGCCGGAACAGCCCGACCCCCGCCGCTTCGCCGATGAGCCAGACCAGCCCGCCACCCGCCATCCAGACGAGCGCGGGCCACCAGAAAGCCGGGGTGAGCGGACGGAGGAGCGCAGCGCGTTGCGACACCAGCCATCCGATCATAGGGACCATCAGCAGGCAGTGGGTGAAGGTCGAACTATGCCACCAGATGCTGGCCATGTCGGCGGCATCGCGCCAGAAGACCGCGAGGATCGTCGCCGCAAGCAATGCAAGCGCGCCAAGATGGCGTTGCCAAAGCGTCATGCGGGCAGCCCCAGCAAGTCGCCGAGCGGCGCGAGGCGCGCGTCCCAGCCGTAGCGCGCGATCATCCGCGCGCGCGCCGCCTGCCCCATCGCAGCCGCCCTCGCGCGATCGTCGAACAGCGCACCGACCGCGCCGGCGATGGCATCCGCGCTATCGGCGACGAGCAGATGCTCGCCCGCCACCGCATCGATCCCTGTCGCCGCGGCGGCGCTTGCGACCACCGGGCGCGCCATCGCCATCGCCTCGAGCAGCTTGTTCTGGATGCCGCGCGCGAGCAGCAGCGGCGCGACCACCGCGTCGGCCGCCGCGAGCCAGGGGCGCACGTCGGGCACTTCGCCCGTCACGATCACGCCGGGCAGTTTTTCGAGCGCGCGCACCTCGTCCGTCGGCGCGCGGCCGACGATCGCAAAGCGCGCGTCGGGGTGGCGCGCGCGGATCGAAGGCAGGATTTCCGACGCGAACCAGCGCACGGCATCGATATTGGGGCGATAGTCCATCTGGCCGGTAAAGACCGCAAGCGGTCCCTCGCCCGCTCCGACGGGTTCCAGAATGATCGACGGATCGAAGCGGTCGGTGTCGATGCCATTCCCGACCGCAAGCACCCGATCGGCACCAAGGCCGCTACGGCCGCGGAAGAGATCGGCCTCGGCCTCGCTGACGAACAGGCTGGCATCGACGCGGCGCGCGACTTCGGCCTCATAGGCGCCCAGCGTCCGGGCTTCGCGTCTGTGGATCCAGTTCAGCGGCTGGCGCTTGTCCTGCTGCGCGTAAGTGGCGAATTTGGCCGAATCAACGTCGACGAAATCCATCAGCACCGGACCGGTGAAACCGGCGGGGATATATTGCGCCATCTGGCCCGAAAAGGCGACGATATGGGTGATCGCGCCGCGCTTGACGAGCGCATCGACTTGGTGCGCCAAGGCAGCATTACGGAACAGGCGGTTCGACACCGGCTCGCCGCGCACGACCGCGTGCATCAATGCGAGCGGACGCGATACGCTGCGCACTTCGACCGCCAGGCTCTTGCAAAGCGGTGCCATCTTGTCGCGCGCCAGCAGGGCATCGGCTTCATTGTCGGCGAGCGTCGCGACGTGCACGGGTGCGAGCCGGGCCAGCGCCTCGAACATATGCCAGCTACGGATCCGGTCGCCGCGGTCCGGGGGCCAGGGCGCGCGGTGAACGAGAAACAGGATTTCGGCCATCACCCCAATCCGCGGGCGATCAGCGGCCCGATGCGGTTCGCCGCCCAGAGCGGCAGCTTTTTCCAGAGATCGACTTGGAGGCGATATTTCGCGCTGTTGGGGTTGGTATCGCGGGGGGTCTCGCCGGGCGCGAGCCAGCGCGCATAGATAAGCGGCTGCGGTTCGAAACCCCAGTTCTTCTTGTAGGCGAAGGGCCCCGTCCCGACCTTCGACCGACCGAAGTCGAAGCGCGTGCAGCCCTGCGCGCGCGCATGGCGCATCAGCGCGAAATACATGAGTTCGTTGGCACGCAAGCGGCGCGCATCGGCGGTGCCGCCGCCCCAATAGGGCATGACGGTGCCGCGCCAGTACAGGCTGAGCACGCTTGCAACCGGCCGGCCATCCTCGCGGACGGTGAGAATGTCGGCCGCGTCGCCAAAGGCGTCGAGCACCGCATCGAACAGCGCCTTGGGAAAGACCGGCGTTCCGAGATTGCGGACGCTGGTCGCATAGATGCCATAATGATCGCGTCGCTCGGCGGCATCGCGGCCCGTGGTTACGTTGAGCGCGCTTTCGAGGACCTTGCGCACCTCGGCGCGCTGCTTGCGCGGGATGGCGAGAAGTTCGGCATCGTCATCGGCGGCAAGGTTGCGGGCAAAACCGGCGTAGACACGCTCCTCGCGTAGCCAGCCGTCGGCGTCCGGTTGCGGACCGCCGCGCAATTCGACCGACGGCACGCCGAGCGATGCCGCCATCGCGGCCGCGCCCTCCGCCAGCGTCGCCGCAATCGCCGGATCGTCGGTCAGAATCCCGCCGTCTACGGCAAAGCCGCTGCCCACCAGCGCCTGTCCGAACAACGGCGAGCGGATATGATGAAGCGGGAGGATACCGGTGAGCGCCCCGTTCGCATCGCGCGCGGTGACGAGATGGCAGCGATGCCCCGTGGCCCTCGTGATCGCCTCGCACCAGGCGCGGCTGTGGAACGGCGTCGCGCCGGCATGCGCGGCGACATAGGCGTCCCATTCGGCCGCGTCGGATAGCGGCGTACCCGAAAAACCGTCCTTCACAGGAAGTGTCGGCGCGTTCACGCCGCCGCGCGCCACGGCTGCGCGCGCTGCTGCTGCGCGGGAAGCAGCGCATCGGCGCGCGTCCATTCAAAGTCGGCGAGCAGTTTCCTGAGCTTGCCAGCCATCGCAGACAGGCCGCTGTAATGACGGATTTTCGACTTGATCGGCGCATCGGCCACGCGCGGCTGGCCGGGGTCGATTTCCCACGGATGGAAATAGAGGATCGCGGGGTGTCCCTCGGCGTTCATCCGCGCGATCGCCCAGCGCGTGAAGCCATAGGGAAGCAGGCGCATGAAACCGCCCCCGCCCGCCGCCAGCGTGCGCCCCGCGACGCGCGCGGTCGTGACGGGCCATTCGACAAGGTCGCTGTCGGCAAGCGGACGCCAGGCGTGGCGCGGGCTCTGCGGCCAGCCATAATGATCGTGAACGACCGGCGCGACGCTCGACGAATAGGCGTAACCCTGTTCGGCGAGCACCGCATGCGCCCAGGGCGTGCGCGTATCGACCGAAAAGCTGGGCGCGCGATAGCCGCGTATTGCGGTGCCGCCGATATCCTCGAGGATTGCCTGCGTCTTTTTAAGATCGGCCGCAAATTCGTCGGCGGTCATGTTGAACACGCGCTTATGGTCGTAGCCATGGCTTGCGAGTTCGTGCCCCGCCGCAACGATGCGTTTGATCAGCGCAGGATAGCGTTCGGCAACCCAGCCCAATGTGAAGAAAGTGCCCTTTGCTCCCGCATCGGCGAAAATCTGCAGCACCGCGTCGCAATTTGCCTCGACGCGGCATTCGAGCCCATTCCAGTCGTCGCGGTCGATCGTGCGCTCAAAGGCGCCGACCTGGAACCAGTCCTCGACATCGACCGACAGGCCGTTCTGCATTTTTCCTCACCTTCATCAGCAGGATAGCCGATTTTGGCCGCGCTGTCAGGCCGCCCAGGTCCGCGAATTTGCCGGATTGGGTGCATTTTCGGGATCGCGCTCGACCCACTCGATCAACAGGTCGAGCACGCGGCGCAGCGCCGCATCCTGTTCGACGAGGCGTTCCTCGAGCGATGCGATCTGCGCTTCGAGCGCCGCGAGCTGTTCGGGGGCGACCGCCGGCGCGGCAGGCGCGGGCGCTTCGACCGCCGCTTCGGGTGCGAGTTCGAAAACACTGTCGCCCGCTTCGGCCGGCTCGGGCGGAGTCAGCGTGATCACCTGCGCCGACGGCGCGGGTGCGGCGAAAGGCGCTGGCGCATCGGCGGCGGGCTGTGCCGCGCGCTGCGGCCATTCGAGCGGCGCTTCGCTCGCGGGCGCCGGGGTAGCAAAGGGCGCAGGAGTCGGCGCGACCGCAGCAGCGGCGGCCGCGACGACTTCGTCGACCGGCAGGGGCGCGAGCGTCGCGGCATCGATGCCGCGGTCGGCTTCGATTTCGGCGACGACCGAGCGGACGTTCTGCGCGGTGATGCGGGTCATCTGCTCGACCGCACCGTACAGCAGCAGGCGGCTCACCAGCACGTTGAGCTTGCGCGGCACGCCTTCGCTATAGTCGAAAATTTCCTCGAAGGCGTCGGGGCTGAAGCTGGGATTGCCCGTCCAGCCCACCTTGCGGAGGCGGTGCAGGATATAGGGTTCGACCTCTTCGGGCTCCATCGGGTCGAGATGGTGCGTCGCGATCACGCGCTGGCGTAGCTGTTCGAGCGTCGGCGAATGGAAGAGAGTCTGGCGGAACTCGGGCTGGCCAAGCAGGAAGATTTGCAGCAGCGAGTGGCCGCCGAGCTGGAAGTTCGACAGCATGCGCAGCTCTTCGAGCGCCGAGATGGCAAGATTCTGCCCTTCGTCGACGATCAACAGCGTGCGGCGGCCGGCGCGGGCCTGTTCGCGCAGATATTGTTCCATCGCGCGGAGCAGTTCGGCCTTGCTCTGCCCCTCCCACTCGATGCCGAACTGTTCGGCAACGAGGCGGAGAAGGTCATCGCCTTCGACCTGCGTCGACACCAGCTTGACCGCGGTCAGGCGGTTCGGGTCGATCGTGTTCATCAGGTGGCCGACGAGCGTCGTCTTGCCTGCCCCCACGTCGCCGGTGATGACGATGAAGCCTTCGCCCTGAGCCAACCCATAGCCGAGATAGGACATCGCCTTGCGGTGCGTTCCGCTCTCGAAATAGAAATGCGGGTCAGGCGTCAGCTGGAACGGACGTCCGGTGAAACCATAGAACTGATCGTACATCGTAATATTTCCCGTTGCTTGGTCAGAAGTTGTAACGCAGTCCCACCAAAGCTGAACCGATAAGCTGGCTGTCGAAGCCTTCCTGATCATAGGCGTTGAGGCTGGCCGCGGCCGTCCCCGTCAGGCCGCGCCAGAAGCGCCGCGAGTAAGCGGCCGAAAGCCCGGCCGACTGGACGTCGCTCGCATTCGGCGCGCCATTGTCGAAATAATTGACGTAGCCCGACAGGCTGAGGTCCGAATCGACGTCGAGCTGGCGGCCCGCCGACAGGAAGAGATAATAGCTCTCGTCCTTGATGCCGTTGAGGTTGGCGATCGGCGACAGCTGCGGCACGAGCAGCTTGCGTTGGTCGTAACCGAGACCGATGCCATAGGCCCAGCCGCCGAAGCGCGACGACAGCGTCGCCTGCACACCGCGGCTGCGATATTGCGCCGAGGTCGCATTGCCGAGTTGGTTGTTGAGGCAACCGCCGCCTTCCTGCCCAAAGACGCACGGATTGATCGTGCCGCCGATCGGGTTGCGCGTCGGGTCGAACTGCGTCGGCAGCGCGGCGAGCCCGCCCGACAGCCCGCGGCCCAGGCTCGACAGCCCGTCATAGACGCCGATCTGGATCGAGGTCGCATGATCGGCGCGATAGGAAAAGCTGCCCGTATAAATCGTATCGCCATAACGGCGTCCAACGCGCGCGGTCAGCGAGGTGCGGCGGCTGGGCTGCCACATCACGCCCGCGTCCCAGATCAGGCCGTCGGTATCGAACGACAGCCGGCGCGGCTGCGACTTGTCGGTGACGAAGCGGCCACTGGCGTCGCGAACGGGAACGCCATTGGTGTCAAGCACCGGATCGCGCTGCCCGATTTCGATATCTTCGTAACCGACGCCGCCGAGCAGCGCGACCGTCGGACCGATCGGCATCGTCACATCGGCGCGGGCATATTTGCCCTCGAATTTCTGATCGAGCTGACTCGCATCCTCGCGTTCGTAGCCGCCGGAAAGCTGCCAGCCGAACGGCAGGTCGCCCGGCCGCGCGCCGACGCTGGCCCATGCGATATGGTTGGTCGAGCTGTCGAAAATATCCTGCGGCTGGCTGCCGGGACCGAGGATCGCCGGCTCGTCGACATCGACCTTGGTATAGCCGAAGCGATATCCCGCCCCGACGTCGAGGCCACCGATACGTCGGGCAAAAGTCGGCCCGGCATAAAGCGAATAGAGGTTCGCGACGTTGCTGGCGTCGCCGATGAACAGCCCGCTGTCGGCGCCCTGACCATCGGCGCGCGTCCGTGTCGCGAGCGCGCCGCCTTCGAGGTTCAGCCCGCGCGTCAGTTCGTAGCGGCCGCGTGCAAGGCCGCTGATGACGTCGGTGTCGCCCTGCCGGCCCCAGCCGAATTGATGTTCGTAGCGCAGCGTCGCCGCCAGTTCGGCGCGGCGCGTGACGATCGCGGCGTCGACCCCGGCCGCCACGGTCGAATAGGTGAGGACGTCGCCGCCATTTTTGAGGTCGGCAGTCAGCACCTGCCCGACTTCCAGATAGGGGCTGACATCGACCCGGCGTTCCGTACGCCGGCCTTCGCGCTTGCCCGAACGGCCGGTTTCGGATCCCGCGGGGGCGCCTGCCGAGGGCGCATCGCCCCCGCCGGAAGCCGGATCGCCCGAGAATTGCGCATGCGCGCCCGTCGCCGTCCCGGCGAGCAGCAGGGCCGCCAGCGTCCCCACATGACGCATGGTGGTTGTGGTGCGCATCACGCGCCTCCTTGTCCGTAATAGGTCCCGAAGCGGCGACCGCCGGGCGAGTATTTCACTCCGTTGAGGAGCAGCTGGATATGCGGGCACGCGCCCATCAGGCCGATCGCATCGCGCAGCGCGGATTCGAGCGTCGTGTCGGCACGCACGACCATGATGGTCTGGCCGACATGGCCGGCGAGCACTGCAGCGGGCGACGCCGCAAGCACCGGCGGAGAATCGAGGATCAGGATGCGCCCGGGTGCGCCGGCCTCGAGCTGCGCCAGCAGCGCTTCGGTCCGCGCCGAGGCGAGGAGTTCGGTGTCGTGCATGTGACCGGTGCCGGCGGGCATGACCTTCAGCCCCGGAATATCGGTCTGGATCAGGCATTCGCCGAGCGGCAGGTGCGGATCGGCGAGCGCGTCCATCAGGCCGGGGCCATCCTCCAGCCCCAGCGCTTCGAGCACGCTCGGTTTGGCGATGTCGGCATCGATCAGCAGCACGTCGTGATCAGCCTCGACCGCAAGGCTGAGCGCGAGATTGACGGCCGAGAAGGTCTTGCCTTCGCCCGGATTCGCTGACGCGATCAGCACGCGGTGTCCGCGCGGCAGGATCGGGCGATTGCCCGTACCGCCAAAGTTGCGGATCAGCTCGCGCTTCACGATGCGATATTCTTCCGAAATGCCGGTGACGGGCGTGCCGGGCACGATCATGCCGCGCGCCGCGAGACGGTCGCGGTCGATCGTTCCCTGCCGCGCGGGTGCGACGGCGGGCGCGGCCTTTGCGATATCCTTGCGCGGCGACGGCTTGGGCGCAGGCGCCGGCTCGACCGCGGGCGCAGCCTCGACGACGGGGTCGAGGATTTCGGGAAGCGGCGCTTCGGCTGCGGGCTCGGCCTTGACCCTTTTCGCCTTCTTCTCGGGTTCGGGCGGCAGGTTCGACAGATCGATCGTCGGCGCATTGGCTGCGGGATCGAGGCCGAACATGTCGGCCGCGCGTTCGAGGAGCGAGGGCGGGCGCTTGACTTTGCGTTGGTCGTTCATGTCATCGTCCCCCGTCACGCAACCATGCCGCGCTGGATGAATTCGGCGACCAGCAGCAAGGCGTAGAGGCCGACAAGCGCGCCCCCTCCCCCGGCCAGCCAGACGAGTTTCTTGCGCCGGTCGAGGTGACGTTCGGGCGTCACCACTTCGGTGATCGAACCGATGACCGGCAGGCCGCTGGCGCGTTCGAGCTTGGCCGCGGTCGCATAGCTGGTGCGCACCTGGCCAAGACCGAAGGCAACGCCGATCCCGCCGCCGATGCCCGCGAGCAGGACGAGCGTCAGGAACAGCGGACGGTTGGGCGCCGCGGGGCTGGTCGGCTTCGACGGCGGATCGAGCAGTTCGACCTTGATCGCGTCGGTTTCGGTCTGCACCTCGCCGCGCAGGCGAACCTGTTCGCGCTGCGCGAGCAGCTTGTCATATTGGGCCTTGAACGCCGTATATTCGCCGTTGATCCGGTCATATTCGGCGGCAATGCCGGGATTCTGGATCTGCTGCGCGGTGATCTTGGCGATATCGCCCATCAGCTGGCTCTTGCGCGACGACAGCGCGCTGACCGTTGCCTGCCGCTCGGCGCGCATCGCGGCGAGCGAGGCATAAGCGGGGTTCTGCATCCCGCCGCCACCGCCGCCATTACCTTCGCGGTCGGCCATGGCTTTGAGCGACGCAATCTGGCTCTTCAACGCGATGACGTCGGGGTGCGCATCGGTCAGGCCGCGCGAACGCATCGACGAAAGTTCGTTCTGCGCGCCCGCGAGCTGCTGGCGCGCGACGCCACCACCGACGCCGCCACCGCCGCCTGGGATCGACTGCGGCGTCGAAGCAAGCTGGCCATTGGCGGCCGCAAGCTGCGCCTGCGCCGATACGAGCTGCGAGTCGATCTGGCTGAGTTCGGCGCGCGCGGCTTCGACGCGCTGCGCCGGCGAACCCGAACCGCCAGGGATCAGGCCGATATTCTGCGCCTCGAACGCACCGCGGCGCGCCTCGACTTCGCGCAGCGCCTTTTCGCGGTCGGCGATCTGCGCGTCGAGGAACTTCAGCCCCTCGCGTGCATTCATCCGGCCGCCGCGCAGCTGGTCGTCGCGAAACACGGTGATCAGGCTGTCGAGCACGCCCGATGCGAGCTTGGCATTGTCGGCGTCCGAGAGACTGCCCACCGCGACGCTCGAGGTGATTTCGAAGATGTTATCCTGCTGCGGAACGACCTTGATATTCTTTTGCAACATCGCGACCGCGCCGGCCTTTTCGCGCTCGCCGGCGCCAGCGGGAAGCAGGCCGGTGGTCGCCGCGACCTTTTCGAGGTTGCGCGCGCTGGTCAGCGTTTCGCGGATCTGGTCGATCTGCTGACGCCCGCCCATCGATCCGCCCTGCACATCGTCGGGCAGGATTTCGTTGATGTCGACCAGTAGTCGCGCCCGCGAGTCATAACGGTTGGGGATCGAAGCGATCGCGAGCCATCCGAGGATGCAGATACCCCAGGCCACCGCGAGCACGAGCCACCGGCGCGTCCAGACGCTGTGCAGCGCCACCCGGAATTCGTCGTAAAGGCTGGTCATCGCTTCGTTTCAGTCCTTGGGAGATGGTTGATCGGCCGCCGGCAGGTCAGAACATGCTTTCGGGGATGATGATGACATCGCCGGGCTGCAACCGCACATTCGCCTTGATATCGCCGCGCTTGATCAGGTCGTTGAGCCGCAGGCCGAACTCCTGCTGCTTGCCGCTGCCCTTGTCGAAACGGACGAGTCGCGCCTTGTTTCCAGCCGCATATTCGCCAAGGCCGCCCACCGCAATCATTGCGTCGAGCACGGTCATGTTGGCGCGGAAGGGAATCGACGCCGGTTTCTCGGTCGCGCCGACGATGCGCACCTGCTGCGAGAAGGTGCTGTTGAAGCTGGTGACGATCACGCTGACGATGGGATCGGTGATATATTGGCTGAGCTGCAGCTTGATATCCTGTTGCAGCATCGTCGGCGTCTTGCCCACTGCCGGCATGTCGGTGATCAGCGGCGTGGTGATCCGGCCGTCGGGCCGCACCTGCACCTTCCCGCCGAGTTCGGGGTTGCGCCACACGAAAATCTGGAGCTCGTCGAGCGGCCCGATGATATATTCCTCGCCGGGCCCTTCCTGGTTCTGGACGAAGGTCGCGCTGGGCAGTTGCGGCGCGGGGCCGCCGGCGCCGGCGCAGCCGGTCAGCGCGGTCGCGGCGATGCCCGAAACGAGCGCGGCGCGGGCAACGCGGAGCGAGGAGAACGAAGCCATAATCAATCAACCTTTCGAGCCGCCGGGGGTTGCCGCGGTCCGCATCCCCGCGACGACAGCTGTTGCGTCAGCATCAGCCATTGCTCGAAAAGGGTGAACATAATGTTAGTATTGACCTAAGTTTGGACCGCGCTGTCACAAAAATGTCCCGATAAGGAACAGGTTTGGCGGCGTCAGACGAGCATTTCGCGCGCCGGCCCCTGTCCGAGGAACGCCGCGGGGCTCGCGCTCGCACCATAGGCGCCCGCCTGGAAGATCGCGATCAGGTCGCCGACGTCGGCGTGCGGTAGCGCCACCTGGTCGCCGAGGCGGTCGAGCGGGGTGCAGAGGCAGCCGACGACCGAGACCGTTTCGGTTGCCTCGGCGCCGAAACGGCCGGCGACCGCGATCGGATAATTGCGGCGAATGACCGTCCCGAAATTGCCGCTCGCGGCAAGCTGGTGATGGAGCCCACCGTCGGTGACGAGGAAGGTCTCGCCATGGCTGGTCTTGCGGTCGACAATGCGCGTCAGATAAACGCCCGCCTCCGCCACGAGCCAGCGGCCGAGTTCCATCGCGAAATGGCTCTTGGCGAGGATCGGATCGCGCGCTGCCAGGGTCTCGGCGAGCGCGGCGCCGACCGCCTGCACATCGACCGGCGTGTCGCCGGGGAAATAGGGCACGCCCATCCCGCCGCCGAGATTCACCAGCGGCGGCGGCGCGCCGATCCGGTTCGCGAGACGGGCTGCGAGTTCGACGGTCTGCGCCTGCGTGTCAGCGATTGCGGTGGCGTCAAGCGCCTGTGACCCCGCAAAAATATGGAATCCCTGCCAGTCGGCACCGGCATCGATCAGGCGGCGGACGAGCGCCGGCACCTCTTCGGCGTCGACGCCGAAGGGCTTGGCACCGCCGCCCATTTTCATGCCCGATCCCTTGAGATCGAAGTCGGGGTTCACGCGCACGGCAAGACTGGGCGCGATGCCGAGATGCTCCGCGATCGACAGCGCACGTTCGGCTTCGCCGGCGGATTCCAGATTGAGCGTCGCGCCCGCGGTGATCGTCGCCTCGAGTTCGCGGTCGCGCTTGCCGGGACCGGCGAAGCTGATGTCACCGGCGGGCATGCCGCTGGCGAGCGCGGCCTTGAGTTCGCCGCCCGATGCGACGTCGAAACCGTCGACCAGCCGCGCCATGAAAGCGAGCAGCGGCGCATAGGGGTTGGCTTTCATCGCATAATGAAGCTGGACCTCGGCGGGCATCGCGGCGCGCCATTCGGCGACGCGCGCAGTCAGCATCGCGCTGTCGTAGACGAACAGCGGGGTGTCGCCCGCAGCGTCGACAAGCGCCTCGGCGCGATCTCCTCCGATCAGCAGCATGCCGCCCGCATCGGCCCGGAAACCGGGTGGGACCGGACCGTGGGGCTTCATACCGTCACCTCGTGCGCCCAATCGGCGGCGATCGCCACGCGATCGAGCTTGCCGTTCGGATTGCGCGGCAGTTCGCCGCGCCATTCGATGACCTGCGGCTGCATGAAATTGGGGAGATTCTGGCGAAGATATCCGGCCAGCCCCTCTTCATCGGTCCCGCCGCCCTTGCCGCGTACGATCAATATGATCGCGGCGCCGAGCCGCGCGTCGGGAACGCCGAACGCCACCGCTTCATAGATCAGCCCCGACGCGACCGCGACATCCTCGACCTCGGTCGGGCTGACGCGGTTGCCCGCTGTCTTGATCATCGCATCGTCGCGGCCGACGAAATAGAGCAGCCCGTCCGCGTCGCGGCGCACCGTGTCGCCCGACCATACCGCCGTGCCGCCATAACGCGATGCGTGCGGCGCAGGTTTGAAGCGCTGCGCGGTGCGCTCCTCGTCCTGCCAATAGCCCTTAGCGACCAGCGGGCCGCAATGGACGAGTTCGCCGGGCTCTTCGTCGGCGGCGATCGTGCCGTCGGGCCGACATATCAGGATTTCGGCATGCGGGATCGCGCGGCCCATCGAGGTCGGATGATCGGCGACGAGCTTGGGATCGAGGTAGGTCGAACGGAACGCCTCGGTCAGCCCATACATCGGGTAGATATCGGCCTTCGGAAAGGTCCTTCGTATCGCTTCGATCAGCGACGGCGTGAGCGCGCCGCCGCTATTGGTCAGGCGTTTTAGATGCTCCGCGGTTTCGGCGGGCCATTCGGCCTCGACCAGCTGCACCCAGAGCGGAGGCACCCCGGCGAGCGTCGTGACGCCATGCCGCGCGACCGCCTTCACGACGTCGCGCGCGGTCAGATAATCGAGCGGCGCCACCGCGGCACCAGCATACCAGCTCGAAAGCAGCTGGTTCTGGCCATAGTCGAAACTGAGCGGCAGCACCCCGAGCACCCGGTCGCCGGGCGTGATTTCGAGATAGGACGCCACGCTTTCGGCGCCGAGCCAGAGATTGGCGTGGCTGAGCATCACGCCCTTGGGGCGGCCGGTCGAGCCGCTGGTGTACAAGATGGCGGCGAGGTCGCCGGACTCGGCGATCGACGGCGGCAATCCCTGCCCACCCGAATCAATCACTTCCTCGCCGACCTTCAGGTCCTGCAACGCACATTCGACCGGCAGTGCATCGCCCAGCATGTCGGCACGCGCGCCGTTGGTGACAAGCAGCCGTGCGCCGCTGTCGGCAAGGATATGCAAGGCCTGTGGCCCCTTGAGCAGCGGGTTGACGGGCACATGGATCAGCCCGGCGCGCGCTGCGGCGAGCGGCATCAGGCACGCGAGCCGCGTCTTGGCGCTCCAGCTCGCAACGCGCTCGCCGGGACCGCCCACCTGTTCGAGCAGCCAGGACGCCAGCCGTCCGACGCCGGCATCGAGTTCGGCGAAGGTCGTGACCTTCTCGCCGGTCAGCAATGCAGCCGCATCGGGCGCGCCGCGGCGGGCGAGATGGTCGATCGGCATCGAGGATGGGTTTTCGGCTTTGGTCATCGGCTGTTAGGACAAGAGTGATAGAGGGCCGCACCATGCAAGGGAACGGTGAAGATCAGGCTAATGATATTGTGGCGCGTGCCGCAGGCTTTGCCTCGCCCTTCGATCGCGCGTCATGGTTCGACCTGCTCGCCGCGCACGGATTTGCCGGCGACGGCCGGGTCGACGCGCTCGGGGAAGCCGGCGCGACGACCGCCCACCTTCCGCTCCGCATCGACAAGCCAGGGCAACTCGCCGGCCTGACGAACTGGTACAGCTTTGCCATCCGGCCGCTTTACCGGGGCGAAGGCGATCGGGAGGCCGCGCTCTGCCGCCTCTTTCGCGACCTCCGCACACGCGCCGCGCGGCTTTCGCTCTATCCGGTACGCGACGAGGATCGACCGGCCATCGCGTCGGCGCTGCGCGCCGCCGGCTGGTGGATGAAGGAAAGCCGGGCGGGCGATCGTCACTGGCTCGATCTTGGCGATATGGATCAAGATGGCTGGTGGGCCAGCCGCCCCGGCGCGCTGCGCAGCACCGTCCAGCGCAAGGCCAAGAAAGGCATCGTCGATCTCCAGCTCCTGACCGCCTTCGACCCCGGAAGCTGGGCCGCCTATGAACAGATTTATGCGGCGAGCTGGAAACCCGAAGAGAGCCACCCCGCGCTGCTCCGCGCCTTTGCCGAGGTCGAGGGCGCGGGCGGGCGACTGCGCATGGGGATCGCGCGGATCGACGGCATCCCCGTCGCGGCGCAGTTCTGGACGGTCGAGGACGGTACCGCCTTCATCCACAAGCTCGCGCATGTCGAGGACAGTTTGAAAGCCTCCCCCGGCACCTTGCTGTCCGCCGCGCTGTTCCGCCATGTGATCGATGTCGATGGCGTCCGGCGCGTCGATTTCGGCACCGGTAACGACGCGTACAAGCGCGACTGGATGAACCGGCACGATCCGCTGTGGCGTATCGAGGCTTTCAATCCGTCGCGTGTCGCGGCATGGGGACCGGCGTTCAAGGCATTTGCCCGTTCCCTGTTGAGGAAAGAAAAGTGACTGCACCCGATACCGTCGATGCCACCCTCCGCGCCCTGCTCGCCGATGTGCTCGGGCTGGGCGAAGCACGCGCGGCGGCGCTGACCGAGGACAGCGGCCTGTTCGGCGAATTGCCCGAGTTCGACTCGATGGCGGTCGCGACGGTGCTGACCGAGATGGAAGACCGGCTGGGCATCCTGATCGACGATGACGAGATCGACGGCGAAATATTTGAAACCTATGGCAATTTGCTGGCCTTTTCGCTGCACAAAGTGACCGGCTGACCGTCGATGCGCGCATGAGCGAACATCGATTGCATATTCATTCCGCAGGCGCGCCGCGCGCCACGGTGCTGATCGTGCCGCCGCTGTTCGAGGAAGCGAACCGCACGCGCCGCACGTTGGTGCTGGCGATGCGTGCGCTCGCGGCCGGAGGATTCGCAGCGCTGCTGCCCGACCTGCCGGGGCAGAACGAGAGCCTCGTTCCGCTGGCCGAAGTGGATCTGGATCGCTGGCGGGACGCGCTGGCCGAGGTCGCGGCCGAGATTGAGGGACCGGTCGTCGTCGCATCGGTTCGTGGCGGCGCGCTGATCGATCATCGGGCGCAGGCAGCCGCATGGTGGCGCCTCGCCCCCGTCAGCGGCGCGTCGCTGCTCCGCACCTTGATGCGCGCACGCGTCACCGCCGACCGTGAGGCAGGGCTGGCATCGTCGCTCGAGAGCCTGCAGGAAGACGCGAAAGGCGCGCCGCTGCTGCTCGCCGGTAACGCGCTGTCGCCGGCGATGGTCGCGGGGCTGGCGAGCGCCGAGGCGCAGCCCGTCGAACTGCTGCGCAGCGTCGCCCTTGGCGCCGAGGGCATCATGGGTACCCCACTCTGGCTGCGCGCCGAACCCGGCGAGGACGCGGCAATGGCCCAAGCGATCGCCGCCGACATATCCGCATGGAGCACAACATGCGGCATCGGTTGAGCTTTACCTGCGAAGGGGTCGTCCTTGCCGCGACGCACGACGATGCACCGGGCACGGCAGGGTTGCTGATCGTTTCGGGAGGCAACGAAATCCGCAGCGGCGCGCATCGCGGCATGGCGATGCTGGCACAGCGTGTTGCGGCAGCAGGGCATCCGGTATTTCGTTTCGACCGGCGGGGGATCGGCGACAGCGAAGGTGCGAACGGCGGCTACACGGCCAGCGGCCCCGACATCGCGGCCGCCATCGCCGCCTTCCGGCAGGCAGCGCCGCAGGTGACGCGTATCGTCGCCTTCGGCAATTGCGACGCCGCGAGCGCGCTGTTGTTACACCAGCCGCTAGCACTCGATGCGCTGATCCTTGCCAATCCGTGGACCTATGAGGACAGCGAAGAGGAGGCCGACGAGCCGGCGCTACCGCCCGCTTCCGCGATCCGCGCACGATATCTGTCGCGGCTGAAAGACCCCAAGAGCCTGCTGCGCCTGCTGAAGGGCGAGATCGACGTCCGCAAACTGTTCCGCGGCCTTTCCGCGCTGAAACAGGCGCCGCAGGCCCCTGTCCCTGACGGCCTTGCCGACCGGCTCGACAGCACGCTCGCCGAACTGCTCTGTCCGGTGACGATCCTGCTCGCGACAGGCGACCGGACCGCGCAGGCCTTTATGGAGAGCTGCGGCCCGTCGCTCGCCTATATCGACAAGAACCCCGGAACCGTCCGCGTCGAGCGCCTCGCCAGTGCGTCGCACAGCTTTGCCGGCAACGATGGCGAATGGCTCGCGGTACGGATCCTGGCGGCGCTCGCCGCCTAGGCGGTCGCCATCGCGTGATATTCGGCTTCGGCGAGGAAGCGTTCGGCGTCGAGCGCGGCCATGCAGCCCATGCCCGCTGCGGTAACCGCCTGGCGATACACCTTGTCGGTGACGTCGCCCGCAGCGAACACGCCGGGGATCGCCGTCAGCGAGGTGCCCGGGGTCACCTGAAGATAGCCATCATCGTCCAGCGGCAGCTTGCCCTTGAACAATTCGGTCGACGGGCTGTGGCCGATCGCGACGAAGCCGCCGTCGGTGGGCTCGTGGCTCGCCGCGCCGGTGACCGTGTCGATCAGGTCGACGCCGACGAGGCCGATCAGGCCTTCGCCCGCGACGAAGCGCTCGACGCGCTTGTTCCACAGAACCTTGATCTTCGGATTGACCATCAGCCGGTCCTGCAGGATCTTTTCGGCGCGCAGGTGATCGCGGCGGTGGATCAGGGTCACGTCGTCGCTGTGGTTGGTGAGGTAAAGCGCTTCCTCGACCGCGGTGTTGCCGCCGCCGATCACCACGACCTTCTTGCCGCGATAGAAGAAGCCATCACACGTCGCGCATGCCGACACGCCCTTGCCGCCGAGTTCCTGCTCGCCCGGAACGCCGAGCCATTTCGCCTGCGCACCGGTCGCGATCACCAGCGTTTCCGCCATATAGACGTCGCCGCCGTCGCCGGTCAGCTTGAACGGGCGGCGCGACAGATCGACGTCGACGATCGTGTCCCAGATCATGCTGGTGCCGACGTGCATCGCCTGTGCAGTCATCTGTTCCATCAGCCAGGGGCCCTGCACGACTTCGGCAAAGCCCGGATAATTTTCGACGTCGGTGGTGATCGTCAGCTGGCCGCCCGGCTGGAGCCCCTGCACGACGATCGGCATCATGCCCGCACGCGCGGCGTAGATGGCGGCCGACAGGCCGGCGGGACCGGAACCGAGGATGAGCATCTTGGTGTGATGGACGGCAGGCATGGCGATCTTTCATTGACTGTGCGGACAGGCACAGATGGGTGTTGCCAACCGCGCTAGCAAGGCTCACCTTCCGCGCCAAGGGGGAGACCGCGTGACAACGAACGATATGCCGAACGAAACGGCACCGCGGAGGCGTGACAGCTGGAAATTCGTTGCCGCGATCATCGTCGCGCTCGCTGCGGCGCTGGCGGTCTTCATCCTTGCCGAGGCGGGATCGGGTGGGGCCATCGGTTATGCGCTGATGGTCGTGCTGCCCGCTGCGCTGACCGCCTTCATCGCCTGGACCGGCAGCATGGGCCGCAACTGGCAGCGCAGCACCTTCCTGCTCGTTCCCATCTGGCTGGCGCTCGCCGCCACGGTCATCGGCGCCGTTTTCCTTCGCGAAGGTATCGTCTGCCTTGTGATGGCGCTGCCCTTCTGGATCGCCTTCGGCTATCTCGGGCTCTGGCCCGTCTATCTCTATCGGCGCGACCAGCGGCAGGTCGATCCGGCGACCTTTCGCGCCCATGCCCTACTGTTGCTGCCCTTTCTCGCGCTGCTGATCGATCAGCAGGTGCCGCCACCGCGCGAAACGCGCACCGTTGTTCGCGAGATCGTCGTCGATGCCCCCGCGACCGCTGTCTGGCCGCGACTGCTTGCGATCCCGGCGATCGCCGAGGACGAGGGCCGCTGGAACGTCAGTCAGGACCTGCTCCGCCTGCCGCGCCCGGTCGCCGCTCATCTCACGGGCGAAGGCCCCGGCGCGGTGCGCGACGCATACTGGCAGGACGATATCCGCTTTCAGGAAATCATCACCGACTGGCGGCCGGGCGAGGCGCTGCAATGGCGTTTCGCCTTCCCCGACCCGTCGATCCACGAACGCACCGACCGGCATATCGAACCGCACGGACGCCATCTATGGATCGACTCGGGCGGATATCGCCTGATCCCGCTGAGCAATGGCCGAACGAAGATACGGCTATGGACGCACTATCGCCTGAACACCCCGTTCAACGCCTATGCCGGCTGGTGGGGCGAGCGCATATTGGGCGATATTCAGGACAATGTGCTTGCGGTCGTTGCTAGGCGCATCGAGAATGAGGCGGGAGGGACAACGCCATGAGCAGCTGGTGGGAACGTAACGGGGCACCGCGCCTGATCAAATGCGCCTGTTCGCAGGGGCAGATCATGAAGGTGCGCAGCAAGGTCGTGCCCCATGCTCGCGGCCATGTCCTCGAACTCGGCTGCGGCGGCGGGATCAACATGGAATTTTACCGCCCCGGCCAGATCGAGAGCTTCAGCGGGCTCGACCCCTCGCCCGAATTGCTGGCGATGAGCGTCGCGGCGGCGGCGGCTCGCGGGATCGATGCCAATATTCGCGAAGGCGTCGGCGAGGCGATGCCGTTCGAAAGCGGGCAGTTCGATACCGTCGTCACGACCTTCACGCTCTGCTCCGTGGCCGATCAGGCTGCGGTGCTCAGCGAAATCCGCCGCGTGCTGAAACCGGACGGCACCGCGCTGTTCCTCGAGCATGGCGCCGCGCCCGATGCCGGCGTCGCGAAATGGCAGCGGCGGATCGAACCGGTGTGGAAACGCATCGGCGGCAATTGCCACCTGACCCGCCCGATCGCCGATGCCTATGCCAAGGCGGGCTTTGCCGTCGACCGGCAGGCCGCCGCCTATATCCCCAAAACGCCGCGCCCGTTCGGCTGGTATGAATATGGAGCCGCGCGGCCCGCCTGACGAAGAGAGGATTGCGAGATGATCCGTTTCTGGCTGCTCACCGTCACCCTCCTGTTCCTGTTCGCGCCGTCGGCGGCCGAAGCACGCAAGGTCGCGCTGGTGATCGGCAACGGCGATTATGCGAACACCGGCCGTCTGGCGAACCCCGCGAACGATATCCGGATAATCGCGGCGTCGGCGCGGCAGGCGGGGTTCGACGACGTCACCGTCGCGTCGGACCTCGCGGTCAACGATTTCCAGAAGGCGATGCGCGATTTCCGAGCCAAGGCCGACGGCGCCGAGGTCGCGATGGTCTATTATGCGGGACACGGGATCGAGGCGCAGGGCAAGAACTGGCTGATCCCGACCGACGCGCAGCTGAAATCCGACCTCGACCTGCCCTATGAGGCGATCAACCTCGACCGGATGATGGAGGCGGTGTCGGGCGCGCAGATCCGCATGGTGATCCTCGATTCGTGCCGCAACAATCCGTTCGGCCGGTCGTGGCGGTCGGGGACGCGCGCAGTGATGACCGGGCTCGCGGGAGTCGAGGCCGACGATGTGCTCGTCATCTTCGCCGCCGCGCCGGGACAGACCGCCGCCGACGGGACGAGCGGCAATTCGCCCTTTGCCACGTCGCTCGCCAAGCGCCTGCCGCAGCCCGATACGCCGGTGCAATTGCTCGGCGGGCTGATCCGCGACGACGTGCTCGCGGCGACGGGGGGCAGCCAGCGGCCGTTCGTCAGCGCGAGCATCACAGGCACGCCCGTCTATCTGGTCCCGCGCGCGGCGCAGCCCCCGGTGGGTAATCGCGGCCCACTCGAAGACCTGATGTGGAAGGGCGCGGTCGCCGAGAATAATGAAAGTGCGTTCAAGGCCTATCTCGCCGAATTTCCGGCCGGGAAATATGCGGCGCAAGCGAACGAAAGCGTCGCGCGGCTCGCCAAGGACCCGAAGGCGCCGCCGCCCGCCGCGGCCGCGGTGCTGGCGAGTGCACCGGCGTTGAAGAAATATATCCTCTCGAATGTCCGCGTCGAGGCGGTGAAACTGACGGGCCGGCTCGGGCTCGGGCTGCCCGACCAGCTGTTCCTGCGTTTCAACACCGGCGAACGCTTTCCCGAAGGATCGCGCGAAATCTTTTCGATCAAGCGCGGCGAAAGCTGGGTGGTCGACCGCAATTTCGCTTTCGAACAACCGGTGAGCTTCCAGCTCCGCGAGTTTGACGACATCGGCGGCAGCGACAATATCGGGACGATCGATCCCGGCGATACGCCGGGGACCTTCACCAAGACGCTGGACGGCGATGCCAGCGACTATCGGGTCACCTATACGTTGACGGTGGGCTAGCGACCGGTTGCTGCAGGTATAGATGTGCACCCCGGCGAAAGCCGTCTGGCGCTTTGCCTTCGCAGCACCTTGTCGAATTCGCCGCGATGCGAAATAGATAGGGCGCATGTCCGAATCCGTCCCCACCCTGCATCTCCACGACTTCCTCGGTTCTTCGCACGACGAGAATGCGAAGCGGACGCTGTGGGTGGTCGCGCTGACGGCGGTGATGATGGTCGGCGAGATCGCGGCGGGGTATTGGACGGGCTCGATGGCATTGCTCGCCGACGGCTTCCACATGGCGACGCATGCGGGCGCGCTCGGGCTCGCGGCGCTCGCCTATCGCTATGCCAAAAAGCATCGCCACGACCCGCGCTACAGTTTCGGCACCGGCAAGGTCGGCGACCTCATGGGCTTCGCCTCGGCGCTGATCCTCGGCATTTTCTCGATCGGGATCGCGGTCGAATCGTTCCTGCGCCTGATCGATCCCGTGCGCGTCGATTTCGCGAGCGCGACGCTCGTCGCGGTGCTCGGGCTTGTGGTCAACATCGTCAGTGCGCTGCTCCTGATGGGCGGGCACCACCATGGTCACGATCACGGGAATGCGCATGTGCATGATCATCATGGCCATGCCCATCATCATCACGGCCACGACAATAATCTCCGCTCGGCCTATTTTCATGTGCTGGCCGATGCGCTGACCTCGCTCTTCGCCATCGGCGCGCTGCTCGCCGGCCGCTATCTCGGCTGGCACTGGATGGATCCCGCGATGGGGATCGTCGGGGCGATCGTCATCGCGCGCTGGTCGTGGGGGCTGATGCGCGACACCGCCGCCATTCTGCTCGATACCAATGACGACGAAGCCGCCACGGCGATCCGCGCCCGCGTCGAAGCGGCCGGCGCCACGCTGACCGATCTCCACGTCTGGCGCGTCGGCCCCGAAGCGCGCGCCGCCATCGTCGAGGTAAGGGGAGACGTGTCGTGCGAGGAATTGCGCGACCGTCTGAAGGATATCGTGACGGTCGCGCATCTGACGATCGCGCTGCGCTGATCGACGACGGGGATTGCGTCACGGACAAAAGTATATAGAACATAAAGGGTACAAATGGAGCACCCACCATGTCCGCCGCCGTCGATTCCGCCTATCGCCATTATCCGAAGAGGGCCCGCTATCATGCGTGCGTCGATGCGGGCGGTGCAGCGCTCAAGCTGTATCACCTGACCGCCGCCGATGCGCCGGTGCCGGACGATGTCGCGCTGTTATGCGACGCCTGGTTCGCGGAGCGGGCGCACGAAACGCTCGTGGCGGGCGACTGCGGGTTCGTCCTTCTCCATCGCTGCGGCGCCGATTTCTATTTCCTGCTCGTCTCGGTCTGGCGCGGCTCGAACGAGCTGTGGGAGGCGGTCTGGTATCGCGACGGCGACATGCCAGCCTTCGCGCCCTTCGATCCGGCCTGTCCGCCGCAAACGGGTGTCCTGCGACCGACCTTCTGCGTATGGGAGCTCGGAATCGTCGCGCATGAAAGCGGTGCGTGGAGCCGCTATCTGATGTCGCCGCGCGACGATGCAGCGCGCTCGCGCTGGCTTGAGGATGGTTTCGAAGGCACGGTATAGGGCGGCCTTGGTTTACAGGAGTTTTGACGTGCAGATTGCGGTGCTGACCTTTGACGGCTTCAACGAACTCGATTCGTTCGTCGCCGCCGCCATCCTCAATCGTTTGCGGGGACAGGGCTGGGAGGCGCATATCACGTCGCCAACGCCGCAGGTCACATCGATGAACGGCGTGACGATCGAGCGCCAGCAACCGCTCGACTTCGCCGCCAAGGCGGATGCGGTGATCATCGGCAGCGGTATCGAAACGCGCGAGATCGCGGCCGATCCGCTGATGCTCGGCCGCATCCGGCTCGACCCCGCCCGCCAGCTCATCGGTGCGCAATGCTCGGGAACGCTGCTGCTCGCGAAGCTCGGGCTGATCGGAGACCTTCCGGCGTGCACCGACCTCACGACCAAGCCCTGGGTGATCGAGGCGGGGGTCGAGGTGCTCGACGCCCCCTTTGTCGCGCATGGCAATGTCGCGACCGCCGGCGGTTGCCTCGCGTCGCAATATCTAGCGGCGTGGATCATCGCGCGGCTCGCCGGCACGGCGGAGGCAGAAGAAGCCCTCCATTATGTCGCGCCCGTCGGCGAAAAGGCCGCTTATGTCGACCGGGCAATGGCCGCGGTGCGGCCCTTCCTGCCGGTCGAGGCGCTGGCCCGGACCGCATAACTGGCGATCCCGTACAATACAGCTTGCCTGTCCCCGCTATAGCGCGGCATTTTGCGGCGTGCGCAAACAGGGGGCAGGCAATGACGGCACCGTTCAATTTCGGGCAGCTCAGATTTTTGAAAGCGCTGACCGAGGCGCTGTTCCACGGTGCGGACATGGCGATCACGCCCGATCAGGTCGTCACCAACGTCTGCGACCTGTTCGCCAAGGTGGGCGGCACGAAGCTCGACGAGATACGCCTGTCGCTCACCGCGACCGAACTGGTGCTCGGCGGCCCCTTCTTTACCGAGGACGATGTCGCGGGGCGTGCCGAAAAGCTCCGCGACCGGCTCCAGAACAGCCAGATCGACCTGTTTCAGGACATGGCCCGGCTGCGCGGCATCATCTACGCCTGCTATTATGGCCATTGGCAGGCGGGGCTCGAACCCGGCGACCAGGACGCAAACGCCGCCAATCCGGTGCATCGCCAGATCGGTTTTACCCTGCCCAAATTCCGGCAGCGCGGCACCGCAGAGGTGCCGTTGACGCCGGTGCGCGATCGCGAGATCGACCCCACGCATATCCTCGACGCGAACAGCCTCGATGACGAATATGATGTGATTGTCATCGGATCGGGCGCGGGCGGCGGCGTTGCGGCCCATAATGTCGCGGCACAGGGCTATAAGGTGCTGATCGTCGAGGCGGGGCCTTTCTATCCCAGCCATGCGATCACGCATCACGAACTCGACATGATTGCCAATCTCTACAAGCATGGCGCGCTGCAAACCTCGACCAACCGCGATTTCGTGGTGTTTCAGGGGCGCTGCGTCGGCGGGTCGTCGACGATCAACAACGGGATATGCTTGCGCGTCAACGAAGCGGGACGCACCCACCCCGACGCGCAGGACGTGCTCGCCAAATGGGCGAGCATCGGCGCGCCGGTCGACGTCGCCGCCTTTCACGCCAGCTATGATGCGGTGCGCGAACGGCTGGGCATCGCGCCGATCGAACCGCGCAGCGGGCGGCACAATGGCCCGCATCTGATCGAGGGGTGGCGCGCCTACGCCGCGGCATCGAGCGACCCGCGCGAACAGCGCGCCGTCACCGACTGGTTCGCCAAGAATTTCGGGCCGCCAAACACGGTGAATGCCTGCGCCTATTGCGGCTATTGCAATTCGGGCTGCGCTTATGGCCGGCGGATGGGAATCGCGCAGACCTATCTGCCCGATGCGTGCCGCGATCATGGCGCGCGCATCCTGCCGAACACAAAAGCCGACCGCATCGTCTGGCAGACCGCCTATGACGGCCGGCGCGAGGCCGAGGCGGTCAAATTGATCCTGCCCGACGGATCGAAGACGCTCGTGCGCGCCCGCGTCGGCGTCGTCGTCGCGGCGGGGACGATCGCCTCGTCGAAACTGCTCGACCGCAGCGACATCGACGGGACGGGCTACCAGGTCTCGCTCAACGTCGCCTCGCCGGTGGTCGCGCTGATGCCGGGCGGCGTCGGTGGTGACGCGTGGGACGAAGACCAGATGTCGAGCTATGTCGATTGCGGCGACTTCCTGCTCGAAAGCCATTTCCAGCCGCCGATGTCGATGGCGTCGCTGATGCCGGGCTGGTTCGGCGACCATGCGGCGCGGATGAAGAATTTCGGCCGCGTCCATTCGGCGGGCATCTTGTTCCCCGCCGACCGGCGCGGTCGCGTGAAGGACGGAAAGCTCGCCTTCCGGCTCGATGTGCAGGACGATCTCCCGATGCTGCGCCGTGCGATGGCGACGCTGACCAAGGTGCATTTCGCCGCGGGCGCGCTCGAATGCTATCCCGCGCTGGCCAAGGGGCAAAAGATCACGCCCGACATGGACGTCGATGCCTTTTTCCGGGGCGCGATCCGCGAACAGGACGATGTCACCCTGTCGAGCAGCCATCCGCACGGCGGCAATGCGATGAACGAAGATCCGCAGCACGGCGTCGTCGACCTCGATTGCCGCGTCCATGAAACGACCAATGTGTTCGTCACCGACGCGAGCGTCTTCCCGAGCTGCATTCGCGTCAACGCGCAATGGACGACGATGGCGATGGCGCAATATGCCACCGGTCGGCACGATCCCTTTCGCTGAGCCGTAATCGCGCCTATGTGGCGCGCGCATGTTTCAGGTTGCCGCCCTCTATCGTTTTGCGTCGTTCGACGATCCCGCCGTCTTGCGCCAGCCGCTCGTCGACCTGTGCGCCGATCTGGGCGTCATGGGCACATTGCTGCTCGCGCGCGAGGGTGTGAACGGGACGATCGCAGGCAGCGAGGCGGGAATCGCAGCGGTACTGGAGCATATCCGCGGCCTTCCCGACTGCGCCGAACTCGACGTCAAATATTCGACTGCCGCCGCCATGCCGTTCCAGCGGATGAAGGTGCGTTTGAAGAAAGAGATCGTCACGATAAAGGTGCCGGGGCTCGACCCCGCGCGCAATGCCGCGCCCTATGTCGACCCCGCCGACTGGAACGCAGTGGTCGACGATCCGGACACCGTGCTGATCGACACGCGCAACGGCTTCGAGGTCGGCTATGGCAGCTTCGCGGGGGCGATCGATCCCGAAACGAAGAGTTTCGGCGATTTCCCCGACTGGTGGCGCGCCAACGCCGACCGCTTCGCGGGCAAGCGCGTCGCGATGTTCTGCACCGGCGGCATCCGCTGCGAAAAATCGACCGCCTTCCTGCGTCACGAGGGCGTCGAGGATGTCGTTCACTTGAAGGGCGGCATCCTCGCCTATCTGGAGCAGGTTCCTGAAGCCGACAGCCGCTGGCACGGCAGCTGCTTCGTCTTCGACGAGCGCGTGAGTGTCGGACACGGGCTCGTCGAGGTGGGCGAGAAGAAATAGATGGCGGCTTTGGGGTAGTGAGCTTCCCCTTCGTGCACCCCGACGAAAGCCGGGGCCCACTGCGGCAACATTAGGGTCGCGTCGGAGTTCTGGGCCCCGGCTTTCGCCGGGGTTCACATCTCTGTCGGCCGCAACCGATCGTGAGCCGCCGCTCAGGCCGCTTTCTTCATCTGCCGATATTTATGGAGCAGCGGCTCGGTATAGCCCGACGGCTGGGTCACGCCCTCCAAGATCAGCGCGCGCGCGGCGCGATATGCGATGCCGTCGGGGGTCAGCTTTTCGTACAGCGCATCGCCGGCATTCTGCGCGTCGACCTTTGCCGCCATGCGCACCAGCGCAGCGTCGACCTGTGCCTCGGTGCAGACGCCGTGGAGCAGCCAGTTGGCGAGCGCCTGCGAGCTGATACGCAGCGTCGCGCGGTCTTCCATCAGGCCGACATCGTCGATGTCGGGTACCTTCGAGCAGCCGACACCCTGATCGACCCAGCGCACGACATAGCCTAGGATGCCCTGGCAATTATTGTCGAGTTCGCGCGTGATTTCAGCCTCGCTCCAGTTGCGCCCGGTGGCGACGGGGATAGCGAGCAGGCGATCGAGGGATGGCACCGCCTCACCCGCGATTTCCTTCTGCCGCGCGAACACGTCGACCCGATGATAATGAAGTGCGTGGAGCGTCGCAGCGGTCGGCGACGGCACCCATGCGGTGTTCGCGCCGCTCTTGGGATGACCGATCTTCGCGTCGAGCATCGCTTTCATGAGGTCGGGCATCGCCCACATACCCTTGCCGATCTGCGCCTTGCCGCTGAGCCCGCAGGCGAGCCCGATGCGGACGTTGCGATCCTCGTAGCTGGCGATCCAATCGCTCGCCTTCATCTCGCCCTTGGGAATCATCGGCCCCGCGCGCATCGAGGTGTGGATTTCATCGCCGGTGCGATCGAGGAAGCCCGTGTTGATGAAGACGATGCGGTCCTTCACCGCCTCGATGCACGCCGCAAGGTTGGCCGAGGTGCGGCGTTCCTCGTCCATGACGCCGACCTTGATCGTGTGGCGCGCGAGGCCGAGCATATCCTCGACCGCGTCGAACAGGCGGTTCGTGAAGCCGCACTCCTCGGGTCCATGCTGCTTCGGCTTGACGATATAGATGCTGCCCGCGCGGCTGTTGGTGCGCGTGCCGAGCCCCTGGAGATCGTGGAGCGAGCAAAGGCTGGTGATGACGGCGTCGCACAGCCCTTCGGGCGCCTCGGCGCCGTTCGGCAGCTTGATCATCGGCGTCGTCATCAGATGGCCGACGTTGCGCACGAACATCACGCTGCGGCCGTGGAGAGTGAACGCGTCGCCCGACGGCGAAGTCCATTCGCGGTCGGCGTCCATCGCGCGGGTGACGGTCCGACCGCCCTTATCGAAGCTTTCGACAAGGTCGCCGCGCATCAGGCCGAGCCAGTTGGCGTAGCCGAGCGTCTTGTCCTCGCCGTCGACCGCCGCCACACTGTCCTCGAGGTCGATGATCGTCGTCAGCGCGGCTTCGAGCAACACGTCGGCGATGCCGGCGGGGTCGGTCCGGCCGATCGCGCTCGCCGAATCGATCACCAGCTCGATGTGCAGGCCGTTGTGGCGCAGCAATATGCCGCCGGGCTTGCTGCCAACCCATTGCGCCGGATCGGCAAGGGTCAATTGGCCGCCCTGCCAGTCGGCCCAGCTTCCCGATGCGAGCGGCACCGCTTCGTCGAGGAAAGCCTTGGCGCGCGCGATCACCGCCGCGCCGCGCGCTTCATCATAACCGCCGGGCTTCGCCGGCGGCACGTCGAGCGCGTCGGTGCCGTAAAAGGCATCGTAGAGGCTGCCCCAGCGCGCATTGGCGGCGTTGAGCGCGAAGCGCGCGTTCAATGCCGGCACGACGAGTTGAGGCCCCGCCATCGTCGCAATCTCGGGATCGACATTCTGCGTGCCGACCTGAAACGGCGCGGGTTCGGGGACAAGATAGCCGATCTCGCGCAGGAGGGCCTGATAGGCGGCGGCATCATGCGCCTGCCCCTCCCGGCCCTTGTGCCAGGCGTCGATCTGCGCCTGTAAATCCTCGCGTTTTGCCAGCAGGGCCGCATTTTCGGGTGCAAATTTGCCCAGCAGGTCCGCAAAATCATTCCAGAATTTGGTAGCGTCCAGCCCCGTGCCGGGCAGTGCGCGCTGCTCGACGAAATCGGCGAGACGCGAATCGACGGACAGGCCGGAGCGATCGAGAAATTCTGTCATGTAAACACCCTCTGGTCGGCGCGGCTGCGCCAGTGGATCCGGGGAGGAAAGGGCCGCCGCGCTATGCCGCGATTGGTTTTAATTGGCAATGGGTCCTTTCCAATCGCGCCCGTATACAATATGCTGCGGCGCACAACATAACATTCTCTCCCCAAGAACGATCCTGGAAACCATGGACGACACACGATTGAAACTGATGGAAGCCATCGCGCGCAAGCGCATGGTCACCGCCCATTATAACGGTCAGATCCTGACGCTGGCCCCGCACCTGCTCTTCGAACGTCACGGCGACCTGTTTATCAGCGCCCTGAATCTGAACAAGAATTGGCGGTCGGACGAAGATCCGCGGCTTGGCCATTTCAAGCTTGGCGGGCTGGCATCGATCGAATTGACCGAAGAGACGTTCGATCCCCTGCCCGGCTTCGAAGCCGCAGCCCCCCGCGAAGAAGACACGCCGCTCCTCGCCGTCTGAAATCAGGCGACGCCGAGTGCGGGCGCCGGGGCAAGTTCGGCAATCGCAACGCGAACCTGATTCCGGCCACCCGCCTTGGCACGGTAGAGCGCCGTGTCGGCGCGGTGTAGCAGGTCGGGCAAATTTTCGGGCCGCATCAGCTGCGCCACACCGAACGAAGCGGTGAAGTGGCGATCGACGCCGAGCACCGGCAACTGCACCTGTGCAAAGGTCGTGCGAACCGCCTCGGCATAGAGGCGGCCATCGGACAGCAGCGCAGCGGGCAACAGGACCGCGAACTCCTCGCCGCCGACGCGGCCGACGATCGCATCGGGAGGCGCGACCTTCGTCAGCATCGCGGCAAAATGCGCAATGACGCCGTCGCCCGCGGCATGACCGAAGCTGTCGTTGATCTGTTTGAAATGGTCGAGGTCGGCGGCGATCAGCACCATATCGTCGTTGCCGCGCGCGAGCGCGCTTTCGGCATGGCGTTCGAAGCCGCGGCGGTTCAGGACACCCGACAGCGGATCGGTTTCGGAACGGGCGATCATCTCCGCCGTGGTGTCACGCATCGTGACCAGCAGCATAACGAGCCCGGTCGCCATCAGTACCACCACGCTGCCGCTTTGCGAGATGGCCGCATAGGTTGTCTCCATATAGCCCTGCGGCGTTCGGGCGGTTCCCACCATCATCGCGAACAACGGTTTCAGCAGATAGATCAGCGCCGATACCGCCTGAAGCGCCGCCAGGAGCAGATCGAGCGGCTGCCGGCGTCCCGAGCGCCAGATCATGATTCCGAACAGCCCCTGCATCGCGAAATAGGGCAGCTGATAGAGCGCAAGCCGTGGTAGTGTGCCGTAGGTCATGCTGAAGATGACGGGCACCAGCAGTACCGTCGCGATCCAGATCGCGGTCATCGCGGTCCAGGGCGGCTCGACGCGATAGTGACGCGCGACGCCGATCAACGCGAAACTGAGCGCCGACAGGAAGACCAGGAAAATGCCGACACTCACGGGCACCGGGTCCGCCTGTTGTCGAAGCAGGAATTCGAGCCCGACGTTCACGATGCCCATGCTGCAGCCAAGGGCGAGCCACCAAGCCCCGCGGGCCAGACGATTGGTTACGGCGACCACGGCAAAGGCCACGGCAAAAATGCCGGCGACGGACATATTGATGCCAAGCACAAAGGCGGCAGTCATCGGCTCACTCGCTTATCGGTTAAGGCACGGTAACCAAGCGGTTCCGAACTTTTGGTTAATGCGCTGCGCATTGGCGAAATTCGACCGCGTCCCTATCGAAATGGCCGCCAGCGGCAGTGACCTGCCGCACCCCAAAGACAAAAGTGCCGGCCGGGGGTGCCAAAGCCGCTCCCCGCTCGCTATAGCCGCCCGATGACCATTTTGAAGGCGACCGAAATACCGACGCTCGAGCGCGCCGCTGACGCGCCGATGCTCGCACAGGTCGAGCAATGGGCCGCGGTGAACAGCGGAACGGGCAATCTGGCGGGATTGAAAACCGTCGCCGGGTTGCTCGCCGACGCATTTGCCGCATTGCCCGGCGATGTCCGGCTCGTGGCGGCCGATCCGGTCGAGAGCGTCGACAGCGCCGGCCGCGTCAATACGATCCAGCGCGGCGACCATCTGCACGTCCGCGTGCGCCCCAACGCGCCGGTGCAGTTGCTGCTGACCGGGCACATGGACACGGTGTTCGCCGCCGACCATCCGTTCCAGACGCTGAAATGGCTGGAGGACGGCGTACTCAACGGCCCCGGCACCGCCGATATGAAGGCGGGCATTTCGGTGATCCTTGCGGCGCTGACCGCGCTGGAGGCATCGCCGCTCGCGAGCCGCATCGGCTATGACGTGATGATCAACAGCGACGAAGAAACGGGGAGCCAGGCATCGGCGCGGCTGATCGCCGAACTGGCGAAGGGCAAGACCGCCGCGCTGACCTATGAACCCGCGCTGCCCGACGGCACGCTGGCGGGGGCGCGGCCGGGTAGCGGCAATTTCTCGGTGATCGTCCACGGCCGCGCCGCGCATGCCGGGCGCAACCCGCAGGACGGCCGCAACGCGCTGCTCGCCGCCGCCGACCTCGCGTTGCGGCTCGGCGCGCTCAAGTCCGACGTGCTAAAGGTCAACCCGGCGAAGATCGACGGCGGCGGGCCCAATAATATCGTCCCCGATCAGGCAATTCTCCGCGTCAACATGCGTCCGATGACGCCCGATGCGATGGCAGCGGCCGAAGCCGCGATGCGCGACGCGATCGCGGCGATATCGCGCGAGCATGATGTGCATTGCCACGTCCATGGCGGCTTCAACCGCCCGCCCAAACCGCTCGATGCCGCGGCGATGCGCCTGTTCGAACTGGTGCGCGACTGCGGCGCGGCGCTCGGGCTGCCGCCGATCAGCTGGAACGCGACCGGCGGCGTGTGCGACGGCAACAATATCGCCGCGTGCGGCGTGCCGGTAGTCGACACCATGGGTCCGCGCGGCGGCGCGATCCATTCGTCAGACGAATTCCTGATTACGGGCAGCCTCGCCGAACGCGCGCAGCTGTCGGCACTCACCATGACAAGAATAGCGGAACGGGGGACTGTGTGAATTATGTGATCCGGGCGGCCAAGCCGGGCGACCTGCAGAGCATCTACGAAATGGCGAAGCTGACCGGTGGCGGCTTCACCAACCTGCCCCCCGACAAGAAGGCGCTGCGCGCCAAGCTCGAACGCGCCGAAGCCGGTTTCGCGTCGGAAAAGGAATATCCCGCCGACGAGCTTTACCTGATGGTGCTCGAAGACCTCGACAGCGGCGAAGTCCGCGGTACCTGCCAAATCTTCGGGCAGGTCGGCCAGCGCTGGCCTTTCTATTCCTATCGCATCGGCACCGACAGCAAGCATAGCGAACAGCTCGGCCGCACCTTTCACGCGCAGGTGCTGATGCTGAGCAACGATCTCAACGGCGCGAGCGAGGTTGGCGGGCTGTTCCTGCATCCCGCGGCGCGCGCGGGCGGGCTCGGGCTGCTGCTCGCGCGGTCGCGTTACCTTTTCATCGCGTGCCACCGCGCACGTTTCGGCGACCGCATCCTCGCCGAGCTGCGCGGCGTCATCGACGAGGCCGGCGGGTCGCCCTTCTGGGATGGGGTCGCAGGCAAATTCTTCGGGATGAATTTCCAGGAAGCCGACCAGTTCAACGCCGTGCACGGCAACCAGTTCATCGCCGACCTGATGCCGAAGCATCCGGTCTATATCGCGATGCTGGGCGATCATGCGCGCAGCGTGATCGGCGTCCCCCACCCCACCGGGCGCGCCGCGATGCGCATGCTGGAGAATGAGGGCTTCGCGTTCGAAAATTACGTCGACATCTTCGACGGCGGTCCGACGATGACGGCGCGCACCGACCAGGTCGCGAGCATCCGCGATGCGAAACATGTCGAGGTAGCGGGCGTTGCCGAAGGCGGCGAGGATGCGCTGATCGCGACCGGGCGGCTCGCCGATTTCCGTTGCTGTTTCGGCAAGGTCGGTGCCGACGGCACGATCGACGCCGAGACCGCACGCATTTTGAACGTCGAAGCCGGCCACAAAATCAGCTGGATCGGACGCTAGACCATGCTCAACGAGATCAATTTCGACGGGATCATCGGTCCCAGCCACAATTATGCCGGCCTCAGCCGCGGCAATATCGCGTCGGCAAACAATGCCGGCGATGTGTCGGAACCGCGCGCCGCGGCGCTGCAGGGCATCGAAAAGATGCGCCACAATCTCACGCTTGGCCTGCCGCAGGGTTTCTTCATGCCGCTCGATCGTCCCGATGCGAAATGGCTCGAGGCGCTGGGCACGACGACCGAGGAGGCCGAAGGTCATTTGCGCGCGCAGGCCTGGTCGGCTTCGTCGATGTGGGCCGCAAACGCCGCGACCGTCTCGCCCGCCCCCGACAGCGCCGATGGCAAATGCCACCTGACCGTCGCGAACCTCGTCACCATGCCGCATCGCAGCCATGAATGGCCGGGCACGCTGGCGCAGCTTCGTCTGGCTTTCGCGCACGCCGCCTTTGCCGTACATGCCCCTGTCCCAGCGCCCTTCGGCGACGAGGGCGCGGCGAACCATATGCGGCTGTGCAGCGGTCACGACGGGCAAGGCGTCGAAATCTTCGTCTATGGCGTCGGTGGCGGGCGCTTCCCCGCGCGCCAGCATCTCGACGCGTCGAAAGCGATCGCACGCCACCATCGACTCGATCCCGCGCGCACGCTCTTCATCCGCCAGTCGGATACTGCGATCCAGGGCGGCGCGTTCCATAACGATGTCGTTGCGGTCGCGAACGAGCATGTGCTGTTCACCCACGAGACGGCGTTCGAAGACCGCGAGGGCGCACACGCCGAAATCCGCGCGGCCTTCCCTGCGGTCGAGATCGTCGAAGTTCCCGCGAGCGCGGTGACCCTGCCCGACGCGATCAAATCCTATCTGTTCAACGCCCAGCTGGTCAGCCTGCCCGACGGCGGCGGCATGGGGCTGGTGCTGCCGACCGAGGCGCAGGACACGCCCGCCGTGTGGAACTGGCTCAAGGCGCATGTAGCCGGCAATGGCCCGATCCGCCGGCTACTGCCGGTCAACGTCCGTCAGTCGATGGCGAACGGCGGCGGTCCCGCCTGCCTTCGCCTGCGCGTCGTTGCCGATCCAGCGACGGTCGACCCGCGCTTCATCGCCGACGAGGCGAAACTCGACCGGATCGCGGAGGTCGTCGCGAAACATTGGCCCGAGGCGATCGCTCCCGGCGACCTCGCTTCGGCGGCGTTGGCGTCCGATGTCCGCAAGGCGCGCGCGGCGCTGCTCGACCGGCTCGATCTCGGCGAACTCGCCTGATCGCGAATGCCGGAAAAGCGGCCCGTTCCCGTCAGCAGCCCCAGCCTATCGGGCGAAGAGGAGCGGCTGCTGAAGCAATGCCTTGAGGAAGGCTGGATCTCGTCGCGCGGGCCGTGGATCGAACGGTTCGAGGCGGCCGTGGCCGCGCGCGCCGGACGGCGTTTCGGGATCGCGGTCAGCAATGGCAGCGCCGCGCTGGAAGTGGCGCTGGCGGCGCTCGGGATCGGCGCGGGCGACGAGGTCGTGCTGCCGGCACACACGATCATTTCCTGCGCGCTTGCGATCCTGCGCGTCGGCGCGACCCCGGTGCTGGCGGACTCGGAGCCATCGAGCTGGTGCATCGACCCCGCCGACGCCGAACGGCGCATCACGACGCGGACGCGTGCAATCATGATGCCGCACCTTTACGGGCTGCCGGCCGATATGGAGGCGTTCGAGGCGCTCGCGATGCGCCACGGCATCGTCATCGTCGAGGACGCTTCGCAGATGATCGGCGCCACCTGTCGCGAGCGGCCTTGCGGCAGTTTCGGCGCGGTCAGCAGCTTCAGCTTTTTCGCGAACAAGAATGTCACCACCGGCGAAGGCGGCATGGTGCTGACCGACGACCCTGCGATCGCAGCGCGCGCGCGCGCCTATCGCGACCTTGGCGCCCAGCCCGACCGGCGCTTCGTCCATGACGACATCGGGTGGAATTACCGACTTGGCAGCCTTGCCGCAGCGTTCGGGCTCGCCCAGCTCGATGGGCTCGAGGCGCGGCTTGCCCGCAAGCGTGCGATCGGCCTCGCCTATCGCGACCGGCTGCAACATATCGACGAACTCGTCCTGCCGCCGATGGCGCTCGCGCAGGGACCGAACAGCTATTGGGCCGCCGGCATGCTGCTCCGCGATGCGAACCGCGCCGATGTCGACGGCGTGATCGCGCTGCTTGCCGCGCGCGGGATCGAAGCGCGCCCCTTCTTCTGGCCGATGCACCGCCAGCCCGTGTTCGAACGCGAGGGTCGTTTCGCGGGCAATGCCTTCCCGGTTGCCGAGCGGATATCCGACGCCGGATTTTATCTGCCCTGCGGCGCCGACCTCCCCCTCGCAACGGTCGACGAAGTCTGCTCCGCGCTCATCGACATATTGCGAAACCGCGCGGGTTAGGCAAAGTTGCCGCGGGGAGAAACATGATGGGTTTGAATATCCTGGTTGCCGGAGGCGCAGGCTTTATCGGCTCCAGTCTGGTCCGGAATCTCGTATCGCATGGCCACCGGGTCACGGTCGTCGACAATTTCCTCGCCGGGGCGCGGTCCAATCTCGCCGAGGTCGCGGCATCGGTGAACATCGTCGAATGCGACGCATCGATCGCGGAAGATATCCGCGCGGTGGTCATGAAGGTCCAGCCGACGCATGTCGTCAGTTGCATCGGTGATACCTATATCCCCGCCGCCTATCATGCGCCGGCCCGCTTCTTTCGCAATAATCTCGACGCCCATCTCAACCTGCTCCAGGCGTGCCGGCAACCGGGAATCGTCAAATTCCTCTACCTGTCCACGGCCGAGGTCTATGGCAGCCAGAGCATCGCTCTCGACGAGGAAAGCACGCTTGGCGCCGCCAACACCTATGCCGTGTCGAAGCTCGCCGCCGACCGGCTGATGGAGACATTCGCGCTGGAACATGGCGTTCCCACACTGATCGCCCGCATGTTCAACTGCTATGGCCCGCGCGAAACCCACGCCTATATCGTTCCCGAACTGATCGACCAGTTTTACCACTCGGCGGACGTGTCGATCGGCGACATTCGCCCCGTCCGCGACCTGACCTTCGTCGAAGACAGCGCAGAGGCATTGCGCCTGTTGCTGACCGCATCCACCTCCGCCGGCGATGTCGTCAATGTCGGGTCCGGCGTCGGGATCGACATCGGCACGCTCGCGGAGCGCATCGGACGGCTGATGGGACACGAAACCCCGGTCGTGCACAGCGACGAAGCGCGGTTCCGCCGCAACGAGATCGATGTCATCCGGTGCGACAACGGGAAGCTCCGCGCGCTGACCGGCTGGACGCCGCAGGTCCCGCTCGACGAAGGACTGCGCCGGACGATCGGCTGGTTCGCCGACCACGGCGCCCGCTGGCCCTGGCAAAGCCACGACGAGGAATCGGGCCGGCACAGCGAGATCGCGCACCTCCATCGTGCGTGACGGCGCGGCCAGCCGCCCGCAACGCGTGCTGATCGTCTATGACGGGGTGCCGCCCTGGCGAAAGGGCGGCGCCGAGACCCGGCTCGGTGCCATCGCGCAGGGCCTGGCCGCGCGCGGATGGAAGGTCGACTGGCTGGGACTTGTCGGCGACGATGGCGCGGCCGGTCAGATGACGGGCGGCGTGCGTGTCACGGGCGTCGGACGCGAACCGCCGCCGCGTTCGACACCGCGGCGCGGGCTGTGGCGGACCGCGCGTTTCCTGTGGGGACTGTATCGCGCCGACTGGCCCGAGGCCGATGTCGTGCTGCTCGGCCAGACGCCATGGCTGCACTATTTCATCGCCCGGTGGCGCACGCCGCACCATGTCCCTATCATCGTCGATTGCTGGGAGGTATGGGGGGAATTCTGGCGCAGCTATTATGGCGGGGCGATCGGCGGCGTCGGGCGCGCGATCGAGCGCGCGATCTTGCGCCGCGCCGACATGATCGCGTGCATATCGCCGCAGACGCGCACGGCAGCGCTGGAACGGGGGGCCGATCCGGCAAGGCTGCGCGACCTGCCCAATGGCGTCGCGCTGAACGACATCGGCACCGGGCCTACCGTGCGGCGTTTTGGCGAGATCGTCTATTGGGGCCGGCTGGTCCCCCACAAGAATGTGCATCTGCTGATCGAAGCCTTTGCGCTGTTGGCGAGCGGCCATCCCGACGCGCGGTTGACCATTCTCGGCGGCGGGTCCGAGCAAGACCGGCTGGAAGCCCTGGCCGATGCGCTGGGTGTCGCCGGGCGGGTCGAATTTACCGGGACGGTCGAGGATGCCCGCACCGCATTTGCCCGGATGCGCGAGGGATGGATCAGCGTCCAGCCGTCGACGAGCGAGGGGGGCGGCAGCATCGCGGTGCACGAGGCGCACGCCTGCGGCCTTCCCGTGGTCGCCTTCCGGCACCCGCAGGGCATCGACCCCGCGCTCATCGACGAAGGCATGACGGGATATTGGCTCGACCGGGTCGATGCCGCGACGCTAGCCGGGAAACTGGCCGAATTGTTCGCCGACCCCGCCCGCGTCGATGCGCAGCGCCCCGCCTGCCTCGCCGCCGCTGCGTCCCTCGACTGGCCTGTTATCGCCGAACGATATGAAGACGCCCTCCTCGATGCGATCGCCTCGAAGCGGCGGTAGGGATTGCGCGTCACTTCCCTAATTTGTCGGATTAACTTACAGTTTACCATAAGCCCGGCGCGCCGAATCCCGCATTTGCGCCAGTGGCACGGCGCTTGCTTAGGCTATGGTGATGCTGAAAAAGATCGGACGCCTGTTCGTCATCAAGACCCGTTTCGAGGCCTGCCTCATCATCTATGCGCTGGCGGTCGGCGCGATGGCGCGCGGTGCGGCCTATATCCATGAATATCCTGGCACGGGCGGCAAGTTGTTGCTGCTCGCCTGCACCGGTTCGGTATTCCTTGCGGGCGCGAAAATATTCGATTGCCTGCGTTACGAACAGGCGGCCGCCGACGCAGCAAAACGAGCCGGCTGAACCACGACGGCCTTTCGCCTGTCATCAGGATATGCGAAGGCACAGCGCATGAGCAGGATCAGCGGCCGGCCGGCCATCAGCACCGAGCATGTCTACGGCCTGTCGCTGCGGGTCGCACGCTGGCGTGAGGGCACGCCCGGTACGCCGCTGCTGTTCCTGAACGGGATCGGCGCCGATCTCGCGGCCGCCGCTCCGCTGCTCGCCCAGATTCACGGCCGCGAGGTGTGGACACTCGACATGCCCGGCGTCGGCGGATCGCCCGACGCGCTTCTCCCCTACGGCGCGCCGACGATCGCCGCCGTCGTGATGGAGATCGCCGACCGGTTGGGCCACAAGCAGGTCGACCTTGCCGGTTTCAGTTGGGGCGGCGCGCTGGCGCAGCAGATCGCGATCCAGTTTCCGGGCCGCGTGCGCCGGATGATATTGATGGCGACGACCCCCGTCATGGGCGCGCCGGGCATCGGCTGGGCCGCGATGTTCGACGACGACATGCTGGCGAGCGGCCTGAAGATCCAGACCGCGACGCCGCTTGGTATCGCATATCAGACCGCGGCGATGGCGGGTTGGACGAGCGTCGCTTTCCTGTCCGGCCTGAAGAATATTCCGACGCTGGTGCTGGCAGGGAAACAGGATGGCGTGATGCCCGCCTGTTATGGCCAGATGCTGGCCGAGCAGATCGACGGCGCGCTGCTCGAAATGGTGCCGGGATCGCACCTCTTTCCCTTTACCCACGCGGCCGCGATCGCGGCGCGGATCAGCGCGTTTCTGGACCTGCCGGCGACGGCGCAAGCCGCCGCGTAAGGAAATCGGCGATCGTCCGGGCCGTGGCGTCGGGCGCTTCTTCCATTGGCAAATGGCCGATACCGGGCAACAGCACGACCTCCGACCCCGCGATACGTTCGTTGAACGTCTTCGCCGCCGTCGGATTGATCAACCGGTCCTTGTCGCCGAACAGGATCAGCGTCGGCGCCTCGATCTCACCAACCCGCGCCGCCATCGCGGGTTCGCGGTCCATGCGCGCGCGCAGCACCGTCGCCTCGCGATTGCCGGGGAAGCGCAGCAATTCCCAGTAACGATCGATCATCGCATCGTCGACGATCGCCTGTCGTTCGACCGACCCGCGCAGCGATTCCTCGACCAGCGCGCGCGGTGTGATTTGCGTCGCGAGCCAGCGGCCAAACGGATATTCGAGCACGCGGAACCCGATATTCGACGGCGGCGCCTTTTCGCCCTTGCGCAGCGGCATGCCAGCGGCATCGAGCAGCAACAGCGCATCGACACGTCCGGGCTGCGCGAGCGCGTAGCGCCAGGCGACCCAGCCGCCCATCGAATTGCCGCCGAGAATGAAATGGTCGAGCCCGGTTTTCGCCGCGACGACGTCGACCGCGGCTATCATCCCGGCCGCGCTGTAATCCTTGTCGGGCGTGCTGCCGGTCAGGCCATGCCCGGGCAGGTCGAGCGTGACGATCCGGTATGTCCCGCCCAGCCGCTTCACAAGCGGTTCCCATGTATCGAGGCTGCTGTTCGACCCGTGGAGCAGGACGATCGCGGGACCGTCGCGCTTGCCCTGATCGCGGTAATGGATTCGCTGGCCCGCGGGGCCCGAGACGAAGGCCGCGTCGGGTCCGCCATATTTGGCGATCATCTCGTCGCGGTCGGTGTCCGAGGTGCGAAGCGCGAGGAAAGCGGCAAGGATCGCGAGCAACAGCCCGAGCGGGATCAGGACCCGCTTGCGACGGAGCAGCGGGCGCCGCGGTGGCGGCGGATCGAATTCGTCGTCGTCGGCAATCATCACGCCCCCCTCAAGGCTGCCTGCGATGGTAACGCAAGGGCCCGCCTCGTCAATCCAGCTTTAGGGTCATGACCCTAATGATGGATCGAACGGCGGAAGGTTTCGGGCAGGAAGAGCAAGCCGACAATGAGCGTGATCACCGCGATGACGACCGGATACCAAAGCCCGTAATAGATATTGCCCGTCGCCGCGACCATCGCGAAGGCGGTCGTCGGCAGGAAACCACCGAACCAGCCATTGCCGATATGATAGGGCAGCGACATGGCGGAGTAGCGAATGCGGCTCGGGAACAGCTCGACCAACAGCGCGGCGATCGGGCCGTAGACCATCGTCACCAGCAACACGAGGTAGAAGAGGATCGCGACAACGAGCGGCTTGTTGATCGCCTTCGGATCGGCTTTTGCCGGATAGCCAGCGTCGGTCAGCGCATCGGCGAGTTCGGCACGGAATGATGCGATGGCGTTCGCCCGATCCTCCTCGGCCAACCGCCAGGGGTCGGGCGCGGCGAGCACCCGCGAGCCGATCCGTACCCGCGCCGGGTCGCCCGTCATCCGCTCGCGCGTGAAAGCGGTGTAGCTGACGCCCGCCTTTGCCAGCGTCGATTTGATGATGTCGCAGCCAGTGCTTTCGAACTTGTTGCGGCCGATCGGGTCGAACTGGAAGGCGCAGGCATCGGGGTCGGCCGCCATGATCACCGCGGCATTCTGCTGGGCCTTCGCCATCGCAGGGTTCGCGGCGCTGGTTAGCATCTGGAAGGCGGGGAAATAGGTGAGCGCGGCAAGCGCGCAGCCCGCGAGGATGATCGGCTTGCGGCCGACCTTGTCACTCAGCCAGCCGAAGAAGATGAAGAATGGCGTGCCGAGCGCGAGCGCGATGGCGATCAGGATGTTCGCGGTCGCGCCGTCGACCTTCAGCGTCTTTTCCAGGAAGAAGAGCGCATAGAATTGACCCGAGTACCAGACCACCGCCTGCCCCGCGACGGCCCCGAACAGGGCGACGATCACCCATTTCAGATTTTCCCAGCGGCCAAAGGCTTCGGTCAGCGGCGCTTTCGACGTCGTGCCCTCTTCCTTCATCTGCTTGAAGACAGGGCTTTCCTCGAGCTGGAGTCGGATCCAGAGCGACACGCCGAGGAGGATCACCGAAATCAGGAAGGGAATGCGCCAGCCCCAGTCGGCGAAGGCGGTTTCACCAAGAACCGAGCGGATCAGAATCACAACGCCGAGCGCGGCGAACAGGCCGAGCGTCGCGGTCGTCTGGATGAAGCTGGTGAAAAGCCCACGTTTGCCGTCGGGTGCATGTTCGGCGACATAGGTGGCAGCGCCGCCATATTCGCCGCCAAGCGCGAGCCCTTGAACCAGGCGAAGCAGCACCAGCATGATCGGCGCCGCGACACCGATCGAGGCGTAGCTTGGCAGGACGCCGACGAGGAAGGTCGACGCCCCCATCAGCCCCATGGTGACAAGAAAAGTGTTCTTGCGTCCGACGAGATCGCCGATGCGCCCGAACACGAGCGCTCCGAAGGGCCTTACCGCAAAGCCCGCGGCAAAGGCCGCGAGCGCAAAGATGAAGCCGGTAGTCTCGTTGACGCCCGAGAAGAATTGCGCCGAGATGACGGTCGCCAGCAGGCCGTAGAGGTAGAAATCATACCATTCGAACACCGTGCCGAGCGACGAGGCCAGGATGACCTTGCGCTCGCTCTGCCGGGTATCGATTACCGCCCCGTCGTCGCCGTTCGTCATCCGCTACCCCTTCGCCCGTTATCGTGTCGGGCGAAGGGTCTAGCGGATGGACGGCAAGCGTCAACCGACGCGCTTGACCGCGCCCTTGTGCGCGCCGACGCTCTTGTTGCGCGGGCGGAAGCGCCGCTTGCGCTGCGGCTGGCCGTCGGCGGCGGGACCATCGCGGCGCGGACCGCGATCGCCCCTCGGCTGGTTGCCGCCACGACCGCCCTCTCCGCGCCCGGCGAGCGCTTCGTCGCGCTGGCGCTGCGGGTTGCGGCCCTTGCTGCCGGTGTCGCGCGGCGGGGCCGCAGGCTTGGGCAGGTTGCGCACGAGTTCGTTGAAGCCCTCGGGCAGCGCCATCGGTTCGGACTTGGTGCGGGTGACGCGCTCGATATCGCGCAGATAGGTCCGCTCGTCGGGAGCAACGAAGCTGATCGCGATGCCCTCGGCGCCGGCGCGCGCGGTGCGGCCGATGCGGTGGACATATTGTTCGGGAACATTCGGGATCTCGAAATTGATCACATGGCTGACGCCCGACACGTCGATACCGCGTGCGGCGATGTCGGTCGCGACGAGCAGGCGCACCTGGCCCGAGCGGAAGGCCTGCAGCGCGGTCGTGCGCTGCGCCTGGCTCTTGTTGCCGTGAATCGCGAAAGCTTCGATGCCGGCGCCCTTGAGGTGGCGGACGACGCGGTCGGCGCCATGCTTGGTGCGGGTGAAGATCAGCGCGCGGTCGATGTCCGACGTCTTGATGACGTGGTGGAGCAGCGCCTGCTTTTCCTTCTGCTCGACGAAGGTCGAGAACTGGCGGATCTTTTCGGCGGTGGTCGCCTGCGGCGTCACCGACACGGTCACCGGATCCTCGAGGAACTGTTCGGCGAGGTGCGCGATTTCCTTCGGCATCGTCGCCGAGAAGAAGAGGTTCTGGCGGCGCGAGGGCAGCAGCTTCGCGATGCGGCGCAGCGAATGGATGAAGCCCATGTCCATCATCTGGTCGGCTTCATCGAGGACGAAGATTTCGACATCGTCGAGGCGCAGCGCGCGCTGGTCGATCAGGTCGAGCAGGCGACCCGGGGTGGCAACGAGGATTTCGACGCCCTGCGCGAGGTCGCGGATCTGCTTGTTGATCGGCACGCCGCCAAAGACGGTCGAGACGCGCAGCTTGGTAAAGCGGCCGTAATCGCGGCAGCTCTGCGCGATCTGCGCCGCGAGTTCACGCGTCGGCGCGAGCACGAGCATCCGGCAGCTGCGCGGATTGGTCTTGTGCGGATAGGTGATCAGGTGGTGGATCGAGGGCAGCGAAAAGCCCGCAGTCTTGCCGGTACCGGTCTGCGCGATGCCGCACAGGTCGCGGCCCTTCATCAGCGGCGGAATCGCCTGCGTCTGAATCGGGGTCGGCTGGGTATAGTCCTTGGCGGCAAGCGCACGGTTGATGTCGGCGTGCAGGCCAAAGTCGTTAAAAGTCGTCATAAGATACTCACATAGGGCGACGCGCATGACGTCCGTTCGGATCGAACGGACGGCGCACGGCCGCGGGTTCGAAACGACCCGCGTGAAAGGGTGCCTCTGGGGACAAAGCGCTGGTCCGGCTCGCCCGCGCCTGAATATGGGCGGGAAATCACGCTGCCGGTGGTTGCGGCGGGTGATCCCGCCATGCTGCGCTGCACAATATATGGCATATGGGGCGCAATTTTGCAAGTCGGTTACGAATGTAAGTGTCGCGCACCTTGTCGCCGCGCCCTTCTTTCGTCATCAAATGCGAAACAGGGAGAGCATCATGGCCGAGAAGATCATCGTCATCGACGAAGGCACGACGTCGACGCGCACGATGCTTTTCGGCGCCGACGGCACCCCGCTCGGCAGCGCGCAGCGCGAGATCCGGCAGCATTATCCCGCCCCCGGCCTCGTCGAACATGACGCGGCCGAAATCTGGGAGGCGACGCTCGCCTGCACGCGCGAGATGATCGCGCAAGCCGGCGGCGCCCACCAGATCGCCGCAATCGGGATCACCAACCAGCGCGAGACGGTGGTATTCTGGGACCGCGCGACCGGCGAACCGCTGGCGCATGCGATCGTGTGGCAGGACAGGCGCTCGGCAGCCGACTGCGCGGCGTTGAAAAAGGCCGGCCATGAAGCGATGGCACAAGCGAAGAGCGGGCTGCTGCTCGATCCCTATTTTTCGGGAACGAAGATCGGCTGGGCGCTGGAGAACTGGCCGCAGCTTCGCGAGGCCGGCGACCGGCTCGCGGTGGGCACGGTCGAATCCTATCTGGTCTATCGCCTCACCGGCGGCGTGCATGTCAGCGATGCGAGCAATGCATCGCGTACGCTGCTGATGGACATCAACGGCAAGGGCGGCTGGGACAGCGAACTGTGCGACCTGCTCGGCGTGCCGATGGGCCTGCTCCCCGAAATCACCGGCTGTACAACGACGGTCGGCACCACCGATCCCGCGCTGTTCGGCGGCGCCATCCCGATTTGCGGCATGGCGGGCGACCAGCAGGCGGCGACGATCGGGCAGGCGTGCCTGTCGCCGGGGCAAACCAAGGCGACCTTCGGCACCGGCGCCTTCATATTGTCGGCGAGCGGCACCGCGCGCCCCCAATCGACGAACCGCCTGCTAGCAACCGTGCTGGTGCAGGAAGGCGATAGCCGCAGCTATGCGCTCGAAGGATCGGTGTTCGTCGCGGGCAGCTTGATCAAATGGCTCCGCGACGGGCTGGGCCTGCTCGCGAGTGCCGGCGAGAGCGAGGGCCTCGCGCGCTCGGTCGCCGACAATGGCGGCGTCTATCTGGTTCCCGCCCTCGCCGGTCTCGGCGCCCCGCACTGGCGCCCCGATGCGCTCGCGGCGCTGTCGGGCCTGAGCTTCGCCACCGGCAAGGCGCATGTTGCGCGCGCCGCGCTCGAAGCGCAGGCCTATCAGGCGCACGACCTCAAGTCGGCCTTCGCCGCCGACGGCGTCGACTGGGCCGAGGTACGGATCGATGGCGGCATGGCGGCGAACGACTGGATGGCGCAGGATCTGGCCGATATGCTCGATATCGTCGTCGAGCGGCCCGATTTCGTCGAGAGTACGGCGCTGGGCGCCGCGATGCTCGCAGCCACCGGCGCGGGCCTCTATCCCGATCTGGCAAGCGCCGCAAAGGCGATGCGCGGGACCGCAACGCGCTTCACGCCCGCGCTCGACGCCGCCAAACGCAAAACGCGCCTTGCCGGGTGGCAAAGCGCGCTTGCAAAGGTTTTGGGCTGAAGCCGATCCCCCTTTCGCGGGGGCACGGCTTAGCGCTTGAGGGTGAGACCACCGAAGCGCTTGTTGAACTTCGCAACCTGGCCGCCCGCGTCGAGCATACGGCCCGTGCCGCCGGTCCATGCCGGGTGCGCCGTCGGGTCGATTTCGAGCGTCATCACGTCGCCCTCTTTGCCCCAGGTCGAGCGCGTCTGATATTCGGTGCCATCGGTCATCTTGACCGTGATCATGTGATAATCGGGGTGCGTGTCTTTTTTCATGTCTCTTGGCTCCTGCGCCGCCGGTTACCGACCGGCAGCTGAGTCGATGCTTTCCCCGTCACGGGGCCCGCGAAGCGGCTGCCCCTAACGACGAAAGCCTGAATTTGCAAGCGTTGCTTAGTCGCTCGGCGGATCGGCGATCATCGCGGTGAACTGGCATTCGGTCGCCAGCTGGCCGCCCAGCATCGCCTTGCCTTCGAACTTGCAGATATTCCGCTTCGCCTGAAGGATGGTGACGTGCAGGTCGAGCAGCACGCCGGGTTCGACGGGCTTGCGGAACTTCACCCCGTCGATGCCCATGAAATAGACCAGCTTGCCCGAGCCGCCGAGGCCGAGCGATTCAACTGCCAAAATGCCGCCGGCCTGCGCCAGCGCCTCGACGATGAGGACGCCGGGCATGATTGGCCGGCCGGGGAAATGCCCCTGAAAAAAGGGCTCGTTCATCGTCACCGCCTTGACCGCGTGGATCGAGGTATCCTTCACCATCGATTCCACCCGGTCGACGAGCAGCATCGGATAACGATGCGGCAGCAGCGTCAGGATCCGGCGGATATCCACCGGGCCCATCGCCCCTGCCGCGTTTTCCCCGTCCGTCATGGCGTTTAGCGCGTGGTCGGCGCGGTGCCGGCGGGCGCTGCCGGCGTCGCCGGTGCCGTACCCTGCGCAGCGCGGGCCGCGTTAGCGGCGGCCTGATTCTTCTGCTGCATCAACTGGCCGGGCTGATAACCGGCCGGCGGAACGATCTGGACGTTCGGAACAAGCGTGTTGAGTTCGGCGACGATCGCATCGGTGATGTCGACATTCTTTTCGGCGGCGAGAACGATCTGCGGGTTGTAGCTGAGCAGGAGGTCAACCTTGCGCTTGGTCATGCCGGCCTTGACCGCCTCGTCGAGACGCACGCTGATCTGGTCGATCGCGTAGGTACGCGCGACTTCATAGGGCTGCGACAACTGGCCCAGTTCGCGCTGCGCCGCCGCCGACTTGTCCTGGAACGCCTTGACCGCGGCATCGAGAGCCGCCTGATTGCGCGGCGTCTTCTTCGATTCCTCATTGGCCTTTGCACGCAGCACATTGAGTTCGGCTTCGAGCGTCTGGCTGCGCGCTTCGACCTGGTCGATCTGCGTCTTATAGGTCGTGCCGATCTGGGTCACGGCCGTCTTGTAGGCGTTCGACTGGGCGACGGCGACTTCGAGATCGGCGACTGCCGAACCCTTGGTCGACTGAGCCGTCGCCGAAGCGGCGAACATCGGCGAAACCGACACGGCGGCAACGGCAAGAGCCGAAGCGACAAGAATTTTCTTCATTAGAATTGGGTTCCTACGTTGAATGAGAAGCGTTTGGTATCATCGCCCTCTTCTTTGCGAAGGGCGTAAGCGAAGTCGATCCGGAAGGGACCGAAAGGAGAGTTCCAGTTGACACCGGCGCCGATCGAGACGCGCGGCATCCACGTATCACCGAAGAAGCGTTCCTCGAACGGCGACAGGTTCGACGTCGTCCCGTCGGGGCAGTTCGTATAGGCCGTCTGCGGCACCGGCGGCGTGGCCGGGTTGTTGTCGTGGTCGATCGGTGCGCCCAGCGTACCGAAACTGACACTGCCCGTCGTCGAGTTGCGACAGAGATTCTTGGTCAGGCCGTCGGCGGGATCGGTGAAAGTCGCAAGCGTCGTCAGCGTCGGGCGCTTCACGCTGAACACCGACCCGACGTCGAGGAAGATCGACGGCCGCAGGCCCAGTTCCTTGGCACCGGTGCCGAGCGGAATATCGAGTTCGAGACGACCCTGATAATAAGCGCGACCGCCGAGCGCATCGTCGATCTGGCCGCGATCGCTGCCGTCGGTGATGACCTTCGGATTCGCAGGGTCCGTGTTGTCGACGCCGTAGCGGATGACGCGCGGGCCGACGCCGCGGATGTCGAAGCCGCGCATCTGCGGTTCGCCGAGGAAGAAGCGGTCGGTCAGGCGGACCTTGTCGCTGGTCGGCGTCGGACGGCCGCCGAACGGATAGATATAACCGCCCTCGGCCGACAGGTTCAGGATGAAACGACTGCCGAGGTTGAAGTGCTTCGACGCGTTGGCGCGGGTGCGGACATATTTGACGCTGCCGCCGAGGCCCGCGAAATCCTGGCTGAGCGAAAGCGACTGGCCGCGCGTCGGACGCAGGCGGTTATCGCGGTCGTCATAGGCCAGCGTATAGCCGACGAGCGACGTCGTCCGCTTGCCGATCGCGTCGCAGAGATAGCGGCCCGCAACGAAGGGATCGCACTCGCCGCCGAAATAATAGAGGCCGCGGTCGAGCGTTACATCGTCATAATTGAGGCTGTAGCGCGCGAAGAAGGACATGAATTCGGTGAGAGGCACGCCGGCGTTGAGCTGGAAGCCCGTCGTCACCTGTTCGAAGGTCGTGCGGCGATCGTTGTTGATGAAGTTGAACGAGTTCAGATCGCGGCGATAGATGCTGCCGCCGACCGAGATGTTGCGGTCGAACAGATAAGGTTCGGTGAAGCCGAGTTCGATCGACTTCGAATAGCTCGAATAGTTGACCGAGGCCTGCAACTGCTGACCGAGGCCGCGGAAGTTGCGCTGGCGGATCGACGCCTGGAGCAGGAAATTCTCGATCGACGAGAAACCGGCCGACAGCGAAAGTTCGCCGGTCGGCTTTTCCTCGACATTGGTTTCGAGGACGATGCGGTCGGGCGCGCTGCCTTCCTTGCGCTCGATTTCCAGATTTTCCTGGAAATAGCCGAGACTGTTCAGGCGGTTCTCGGTGCGTTTGATACCGAAGCTGTTGAAGGCGTCGCCTTCGTTCAGGCGGAATTCGCGGCGCACGACCTTGTCGTGGGTCAGCGTGTTACCGTTGACGTCGATGCGCTCGACATAGGTACGCGGGCTTTCGGCGACGTTGAAGGTGATCTGCATCGTCCGCGTTTCGGGATCGCGGCGGAATTCGGGATTGATATCGGCAAAGGCGTAGCCGAACAGGCCCGCGGTCTCGCTCAGGCTCTCGACGGTGTCTTCGACCAGCTTCGCGTCGTACCAGTCGTCCTTCTTCATCGGCAGCAGCTTCTTCAGCATTTCGGGCTGGAAGTCGCGCAGCTCGCTCTTCACGTCGACGTCGCCGAACTTGTAGCGTTCGCCTTCCTCGACGACATAGGTGATGATGAAGTCCTGCTTGTTGCTGGTCAGCTCGGCGACCGCCGAAATGACACGGAAATCGGCATAGCCGTTCTGCAGGTAGAAGAGACGCAGCTTTTGCTGGTCATAAGCCAGACGATCGGGATCGTAGCTGGTGTTCGACGACAGGATCGTCAGCAGGCCCGATTCCTTGGTCGCCATCTCGTCCTTGAGGTCGCCGTCGCTGAACTTCTCGTTGCCGATGATGTTGATCTGGCGGACCTTCGACTTCGGCCCTTCGTTGATTTCGAACACGACGTCGACGCGGTTCTGGTCGAGCGACACCATCTTCGGTTCGACCGTCGCGGCGAAGCGACCCTGCCGCTTGTAGAGTTCGATGATGCGCGCGACGTCGGCGCGGACCTTCGAGCGCGTGAAGATCTGGCGCGGCGCGAGCTTGATCTCGGGACGGATCTTGTCTTCCTTGAGGCGCTTGTTGCCTTCGAGGATGACGCGGTTGATCACCGGGTTCTCGGTGACCTGGATCTGCAGCGCACCGGCATTGTCGGTGATCTGGAAATCCTTGAACAATTCGGTTGCGGCGAGGTCCTTGAGCGCCTGATCGAGCGTCGCGCGGTCATAGGGCTGGCCGACGCGCAAACGCAGATAGGACAGGATCGTCTGCGCCTCGAGACGCTGGTTGCCGACAACGGTGATCGACTGGACCGTCGTTGCCGCCGGCGCCGCTTCGGGCGCGGGAGCCGGGACTGTCGGCGGCGCGACCTGCTGCGCCATCACCGGCGCGCTGAGCATCGTACCTGCCATGAGGAAGGCCGACAGCTGGGTCCGCGCCGAGAATTTGTGTGAAGCCACGCTGTTCATCCCGAAAAAATAACTCAAAAGCGACAAACCCGCCTGACCGCGGGTTCGCGCGCAACTCCCTGCCCCAGACTCGCTATCCAATCAAGCGGGCGATCCCGTCCCACACGCCAATTGAGCCCAAATCGTTGAAAGTCACGACCAGCATCAGCGTGACGATCGCTGCGAAACCGAATCGGAACGCCCATTCCTGCGCCTCAGGGGGCGCGGGACGGCGCCGGATCGCCTCATAGGCGTAAAAGACCAGATGACCGCCATCGAGCATCGGCAATGGCAAGAGATTGATGAACCCCAGATTGATGGAAATGAAGGCCGTGAAGAAGATCAGCGTGGCAATGCCGAGCGTCGCCATTTCCCCCGACTGTTTGGCAATCTTGATCGGCCCGCCCATTTCCTTGACCGAACGCTGGCCGGTCACGAACTGGCCCAATATGTCGCCGGTCAGCCGGACGATGCCCCAGGTCTGCGCCGCGCCCGTCTGGAGCGCCGTCAGCGGACCGACCGCGCCATACACCGGCGCGCCCGAACGGATGCCGATAACCGCCCTCTCGCCCCTGTTTCCGAAGCGGTCGGTCTCCGAAATCATGCGCGGCCGCAGCGTCACGGCGACGCGTTCACCGCTGCGATCGATCACGAGATCGGCGGGCTTGCCGAGATCATAGGCGACAGTCTGCGGAATATCGTCGAAAACATCCATCGAGCGGCCGTTGATCGACACGATACGGTCGCCGACCCGAAGCCCCGCTTCCTGCGCCGAACTCTGCGGCTCGACCGCGCCGATCACCGGCGGCGTCTGCGGGATTCCATAGGTCATGTAGAGCGCGGCGAAGATCGCGATAGCGAAGAGAAAATTGGTCACCGGGCCCGCGAGGACGATCAGTGCGCGCTTCCATACCGGCTGCGCCGGGAAGGTGTGCAAGCGCTCGGCGACGGGCAGGTCCTGCCACCCGGCATCGGGCTGGCTGACCGCGTCTCGGTCGCCCGCGAACTGGACATAGCCGCCCAGCGGCAGCCAGCCGATCTTCCATTCGGTACCGCGCTTGTCGGTCCAGCCGAGAATCTTGCGGCCGAAACCGATCGAGAAGGTGTCGGCCTTCACCCCGCACCAGCGGCCGACGATATAATGGCCATATTCATGCACGAAGACGAGCGGGCCGAGGACCGCGAGGAAGGCGACGAAATATAGCCAGATGGGCACATTAGGCATGTTCGTACTGGTCCACAAAATGCTGCGCGGCCGCGCGGGATGCGGCATCGACGCTGAATATGTCCTGAAGCGAGGTCGGCACCGCCGGCGCATCGGCGTCAATCACGCGGTGCACCATATCGACGATCGCAGGGAAGGATATACGGCCGGCGAGAAACGCGGCGACCGCCACCTCGTTCGCCGCGTTGAGCTGCGCCGGGCGCGCGCCGCCCTCGGCGATCGCGGCGCGGCAGAGCGCGGTTGCCGGAAAGCAGACCTCGTCGGGCGCCTCGAAATCGAGCCGTGCGATGCTGGCGAGGTCGAGCGGGGCGCAGGGCGTCGCCATGCGCTGCGGCCAGGCGAGTGCGCTGCTGATCGGGATACGCATGTCGGGCGAGCCGAGCTGGGCGAGGGTCGAGCAGTCGATATATTCGACCAGACTATGAATCACCGACTGCGGATGGACGAGGATTTCGATGCGGTCGAGCCCGACCGGGAACAGGTGATGCGCCTCGATCAGTTCGAGCCCCTTGTTCATCATCGTCGCCGAATCGACGCTGATCTTGGCGCCCATCGACCAGTTCGGATGCGCGACCGCCTGCGCCGGGGTGACGAGGGCCATGTCGGCGGCGCTCATCGTGCGGAACGGCCCGCCGCTCGCGGTCAGGATGATCCGCCGCACCTGATCGATGCGCCCGCCGGCGAGGCACTGGAAAATCGCATTATGCTCGCTGTCGACGGGCAGGATCGTCGCACCCGACCGCCGTGCGGCAGCGGTCATCAGTTCGCCCGCCGAAACGAGCGCCTCCTTGTTCGCGAGCGCCACGTCGGTGCCCGCCTCGAGCGCCGCCATCGTTGGCGCCAACCCCGCGGTGCCGACGATCGCTGCCATCACGAGGTCTGCCGGCCGCTTCGCCGCCTCGACCAGCGCATCGGCGCCCGCCGCGGCCACTATGTCGGTTCCCGCCAGCGCCTCGGCCAGTTCGGCGTAGCGGCTTTCATCGGCGATCACCGCGATGTCGGGGCGAAATTCCTTCGCGAGCTTCGCCAGCTCGGCGACGTCGCTGTTCGCGGTCAACACGCCGACGGTCCACGCCTCGCCGTCGCGGCGCACGAGATCGAGGGTCGATTGCCCGACCGATCCCGTCGCACCGAAGAGCGAGAGGCGGCGTGTCATGTCAGCCAGCCGCCCGCACGGCGATCTGCCCGACGAAGGCCAGCAAGCCGAGCAGCAGCGCGACCGGCAGCACACCGTCGACGCGGTCGAACAAGCCGCCGTGGCCCGGGATGAGCTTGCCCGAATCCTTGACCCCGGCGCGGCGCTTCATCCAGCTTTGCGCAAGGTCGCCGAGCTGCGCGAGCAGCCCCATGAACAAGCCGATCCACAAAGGAACACCGATGATGCCCGCACGGTCGCCGATCGTCGCACTGGCGATCAGCGCCGCGACCATGCCGCCGATGAGGCCCGACCAGGTCTTCGACGGGCTGATTTTCGGCGCGAGGCGTGCCCCGCCAAAAGCGCGGCCAGCGAAATAGGCGCCGATGTCGGTCGCCCAGACCATGCCGAAGACCCAGAGCGCCGCGGTCATGCCCAGATGGTCGCGAATGAACCAGAGCCCCGCCATCGCACCAAGAACGAGGATGGGCCCGAGCAGATTGAGTGCCGCCTTGCCGCCACTGCCGATCGTCATCGCGCGAACCAGCGCGAACCATTCGACGAGGACGAGCGCGCCGCCGACGAGGAGCAGCACACCGAACGCGAGGCCGCCGAACCAGAGCGCGGTCCCCGCGATCGCGAACAGCACGATCGCCGAACCGATGCGTACCCACAGGTCCGATTTGCCCGCCGCCATAATCAAAGTCCCCCGTAACGGCGATCGCGCCGTGCAAATTGATCCAGCGCCGCCTTCAGGTCGGCCGGGCTGAAATCCGGCCATAACTTGTCGGTGAAATAAAGTTCGGCATAGGCCGACTGCCAGAGCAGGAAATTCGACAACCGCACTTCGCCCGAGGTGCGGATAAGCAGGTCGAGCGGCGGCATGTCGGCGGTGTCGAGGTTCGCCTCGATCGCCTCGGCCGTGATTTCACCCTGCGCCGCGGCAGCGGAGGCCGCGCGCACCAGTTCGTCCTGCGCGCCATAGTTGAGTGCGACGGCAAGCGTCGTGCGCTTGTTGCCCGACGTGCGTTCGAGCGCATTGTCGATGAGGCCAACGACGTCGGGCGCAAGCGCGCGCCAGTTGCCGATGACCTTCAGCTTCACGTCGTTCGCGGCGAATTCGTCGAGGTCGGACAGGATGAAACGCTTCATCAGCCCCATCAGGTCGCTGACCTCTTCCTCGGGCCGCTTCCAGTTTTCGGAACTGAACGCGTAAAGCGTCATCGCCTCGATACCGAGGTCGCCCGCGGCGCGCACGATCGTGCGGACGGCCTCGACGCCGGCCTTATGACCCGCGACGCGCGGCAGCAGGCGCTTTTTCGCCCAGCGGCCATTGCCGTCCATGATGATGGCGACATGGCGTGCGACGTGGCTGGCGGCTGAAGTCGTCATGCGATGTACAGCGTCCCGGAAACCGACCGATCCACTAGCCCAGGATTTCCTTTTCCTTGGCGGTCGCGGCGGCATCGATTTCGGCGATCGTCGCGTCGGTCAGCTTCTGGACCTCGGTTTCCGACCGCTTGCGGTCGTCCTCGCTGATTTCCTTCTTATTCTCGTCGGCCTTGAGGTTGTCCATGCCGTCACGGCGGACGTTGCGCACCGCGACGCGCGCCTTTTCGGCATATTGGCCGGCGAGCTTCGACAGTTCCTTGCGGCGTTCCTGCGTCATTTCGGGGATCGGCAGGCGCAGCATCTGGCCGTCGACGATGGGGTTGAGGCCGAGGCCCGCCGAACGAATCGCCTTGTCGACCGGGCCGACGTTCGACTTGTCCCACACCTGCACCGACAACATGCGCGGTTCGGGCGCGCTGACCGAGGCGACCTGATTGAGCGGCATGTGGCTGCCATAGACCTCGACCGTCACCGGATCGAGCAGCGCGGTGTGCGCGCGACCGGTGCGCAGGCCGGCGAGATCGCTCTTCAGCGATTCGACCGCGCCGTGCATGCGGCGTTCGAGGTCGGCCTTGTCATATTTCGCCATCTGTCTTTCCTCTCTTATGCGTTGCCGGCAGCGTCGCTGACGACGGTCGAGACCCCCTCGCCCGCCAGGACACGCGCCAGATTGCCGGGTTCGCGAATGTTGAACACCACGATCGGGATATGATTGTCGCGGCAGAGCGCCACCGCACTCGCATCCATCACCTTCAGATTGTCGGCGAGAACGCGGTCATAACCCAGCGTATCGTAACGGACCGCGGTGGGGTCCTTCTTGGGATCGGCGTTGTACACGCCATCGACGCTCGTGCCTTTCAGCAGCGCATCGCACTTCATTTCGGCGGCGCGGAGCGCGGCACCGCTGTCGGTCGTGAAATAGGGGGCACCGACGCCCGCGGCGAAGATCACCACACGCCCCTTTTCCATATGGCGCTCGGCGCGGCGGCGGATCACCGGCTCGCACACCTTGTCCATTTCGATCGCTGACTGGACGCGCGTTTCGACGCCGAGCTGCTCGAGCGCATTCTGCATCGCGAGCGCGTTCATCACGGTCGCGAGCATGCCCATATAATCGGCCTGCGCGCGGTCCATACCCTTCGCTGCGCCCGCCATGCCGCGGAAGATGTTGCCGCCGCCGATGACGAGGCAGATTTCGAGCCCGCGATCCTTTGCCGCCTTCACTTCGGCGGCCATGCTCGCGACGGTTTCCGGGTCGATGCCGAACGGGCTGGAGCCCATCAGCGCCTCGCCCGACAGTTTCAGCAAGATACGTTTCATGCCGGGCAGAGTCATGATCGGGGGGAACCTCATGCAATCGGTGAATAAGCGAATGGCGCGCACCCTAGAGCGGGCACGCGCCATTGCCAAGCGGACTACCGCGACGGACGCGGCAATCCTTATCTTCTCTTTTAGACGCCAGCGGCTGCCGCGACTTCCGCCGCGAAATCGCTTTCTTCCTTCTCGATGCCTTCACCGAGCTGGAAGCGAACGAAGCCCTTGAGCGTGATCGTCGCACCGACATCCTTGCCGGCAGCGGCCACGACTTCGGCGACCGGGGTCTTGCCGTCCATCACGAACAGCTGCGACAGCAGCGCGTTTTCCTTGCGGTACTTGGCGATCGCGCCGTCGACCATCTTCGAAACGATGTCGGCGGGCTTGCCCGACTGCGCGGCCTTTTCCTCGGCGATCGCGCGTTCGCGCGCGACGAGGTCGGCGTCGAGGTCGTCGCCGTTCAGCGCCAGCGGGTTCGCGGCGGCGACGTGCATCGCGAGCTGCTTGCCGAGCGGTTCGAGAACGTCGGCGCCGGCGGTCGATTCGAGCGCGACGAGCACGCCGATCTTGCCCATGCCGGGCGCGGTCGCGTTGTGGACATAGCCCGTGACGACGCCCGAGTTCACCGAAACGATGACGCTGCGGCGCAGCGACTGGTTTTCACCGATCGTCGCGATGTTGCTGGTCAGCTTTTCGGCGACGGTGCCACCCGACGGATAAGTCGCAGCTGCGAGCGCTTCGATGTCCGAGATGTTGCCGGCGAGCGCAACCTGCGTCACGTCGCGAACGAAGTCCTGGAACTGCTCGTTCTTGCCGACGAAGTCGGTTTCGCTGTTCACTTCGACCATCGCGCCGCGGTTGCCGTCGGTGACGACACCGACAAGACCTTCGGCGGCAACGCGGCCGGCCTTCTTCGCGGCGGCGGCGAGACCCTTGGTACGCAGCCAGTCGATCGACGCTTCGATGTCGCCGTTGTTTTCGGCGAGCGCCTTTTTGCAATCCATCATGCCTGCGCCCGTGCGGTCGCGCAGTTCCTTGACGAGAGCGGCCGTAATTTCAGCCATGGAATCTTCCTTTCAAAAGGGGCGAGCCCTTCTGGCCCGCGGGACGCCCGCGCGCATGGCGGGGCGATAAGTCAAAGGGATGACAGGGACGGCGTGGACCTGCCGCGCCGCCCCGTCATGCCCGAGCGATTATGCGTCGCTCTGACGTTCGGTTTCGGCAGCGGCTTCGGCCGGGACCTGTTCGTCCTCGGTCGCCGGAGCGGCAGCTTCTTCGAGCACCGGCTCGGCGGTCGGTTCGACGGCGGCACCCAGATCTTCGCCGCGGTTTGCGCGGGCCTGCTGGCCGCCACGGGTCGCCGCCTGGGCAACCGCGTCGCAGTAGAGGCGGATGGCGCGCGCAGCGTCATCGTTCGCCGGAACCGGGAAAGCGATGCCATCGGGCGAAACGTTCGAATCGAGGATCGCGACGACGGGGATGCCAAGGACGTTGGCTTCCTTGATCGCCAGCTCTTCCTTGTTCGCGTCGATCACGAACATCACGTCGGGAATGCCGCCCATGTCGCGGATGCCGCCGAGCGACAGTTCGAGCTTGTCGCGTTCGCGGGTGCGGTTGAGCACTTCCTTCTTGGTGAGGCCCGAGGTGTCGCCCGAAAGCTGCTCTTCGAGCGTCTTGAGGCGCTTGATCGAGTTCGAGATCGTCTTCCAGTTGGTGAGCATGCCGCCCAGCCAGCGGTGGTTGACGAAATGCTGGCCCGAAGCGCGGGCCGCATCGGCGATCGGGCCCTGCGCCTGGCGCTTGGTGCCGACGAACAGGACCTTGCCGCCGGCGGCCGAGGTCGAGGCGATGAAGTCGAGCGCGCGCGCAAAGAGCGGCACGGTCTGCGACAGGTCGAGAATGTGGATGCCGTTGCGCGCGCCGAAGATATACGGCTTCATGCGCGGGTTCCAACGATGGGTCTGGTGGCCGAAGTGGGCGCCAGCTTCGATAAGATTCTGCATCGTGACGACAGGTGCCGCCATAGTCTTTCTCCTTCCGGTTAGTCCTCTGGAAGGCAAGAACCGAGGTCCGCACGCGGATGATCCCGGCACCGGTATGTGCGCCTTCCATGTGGAATGGGCGGCCCGTTAACGGCGCGGGCCGGAAAAATCAAGGGGTCTATAACGAACGGGCACGCCATTCACCGCAACGCCGAAGACTCAATTCGACGACAAAGCGACTCCGTTCGTCGCAAAAGAGTTGAGAACAAAACGTGAACATGGAACAAAAAGCCCATGGAAACCGTCGCTGGTTAACAGAAGGTTTCGCACAAGAAAGCCGGAAGGACAAGATCATGGTTCAGGTCGCAGCCGCTCTCCTCTTCGCCCTCGCCGCCGGACTCGGCGTCACGGTGATCCTGGCCATGCTCAAGAATAACGAGAATGCGATTCTCTCGGCACTGCTCGGCGAAGGCGCTTTCCCTGTCGAGACGGCACCGCTTCCCGGTCCGGCATCGCAGAAGGTGACGCTGCGCCGTTCACCGGCGCGCCGCGATGCCCTGCGCCCCGTTCGCGCCGCGGCTCGCATCCAGCCGCAGCTCAGCCGCGCCGCCTGACCTTCGCATAGCTCGCGACCCCGAACGGCAGCGTCGCGGTATAAACGGCGCAGACCGCCAGCAGGGTCGGCCAGGGCGCGGTGACGAGCGCGGCGCCGAGGAGGCCCACCCCCGCCAGGGCGAACAGGCGCCACGAACGGCGCAGGCGGATCGACGACCAGCTGTAGGTGGGAATCGCCGAAATCATCAGCATGGCAACGCCAAGCCCCCACGGCATCACGACATACCATTCGCGGAACAGGTCGTTGCCCGTCGTCAGCCACAGATAGACCGGCACGAACGACAGCCCCGCCCCCGCCGGCGCGGGGATACCCGTATTGAAGCCCGCCGACTTGTGCGGTTGCACCTCGGCATCCATCCGAGAATTGAAGCGCGCAAGGCGCAGCGCGCAGCACACCGCCAGCGCGAGCGCCGCGGTCCAGCCGAACTTGGGAGCATATTGCAGCGACCAGAGGAACAGGATCATCGCTGGCGCGACGCCGAAGGCGATCACGTCGGACAGCGAATCGAGTTCGGCGCCGAACTTGCTCTGCGCGCGGAGCAACCGCGCGATGCGCCCGTCCATGCCGTCGAGCACTCCGGCGAAGATGATCGCCGCGAGCGCCTTTTCCCATTCCTCGCCGATCGCGAAGCGAACGCCGGTCAGACCGAAGCAGAGCGCGAGCGCGGTGATCGCATTGGGTGCGAAGGCCCGCAGGCTGATACCGCCGATGCGGCGCCCGGCGGCATCCGGCGCGACCAGCTCGTCATCCGCCATCCTACTGCCCGATGCCTTCGATCGTTGCGGCGGTGCCGATCCGCGCGATCACGGTTTCGCCCGCAAGGGTCCGCTGGCCGAGCAGCACCTGCGGCGTCGTGCCCGCGGGCAGATAGACATCGACACGGCTGCCGAAGCGGATCAGGCCGACGCGCTGGCCGGTCGACAGTTCGTTGCCCATGGTGACGAACGGCATGATACGCCGCGCGACAAGGCCGGCGATCTGCGTAAATCCGATGCGGACGCCGTCGGCGCGCTCGACGACGAAATGCTGGCGCTCATTCTCTTCGCTCGCCTTGTCAAGATCGGCGTTCACGAACTTGCCGGGACTATAGACCAGCTTGCGCAGCACCCCGGCGATCGGCGTGCGGTTGATATGGACATCGAATACGCTCATGAAAATCGACACGCGCAGCATCGGTGCGGCGCCAAGTCCGTCGACTCCGGCGATTTCGGGCGGCGGCGGAACTTCGGCAATCTGGGTGATCAACCCGTCGGCCGGCGCAACGATCAGCTCGTTGCCGACCGGGGTAACGCGCACCGGGTCGCGAAAGAAGGCACCGACCCAGACCGTGACGCCCAGCATCAGCCAGCCGAGGATTTCCCAGCCGAGCAGCCAGAAGCAGAGGGTCACGATCCCGGCGATTAACAGGAACTTGCGCCCTTCGGGATGCACCGAGGGCCAGTGCCATTTGATGCCGCCACCGGGCCGGTTCGAAGATATGATATTGGACATGACCAGTCTTCTAGGGTGCAGCTTCTATACTGACAATGGATAAGGCAGCCCGATCGTTGCCGGCGTGGAAACCACGGGGCGGTTGATCAATCGCCCCGCTTTGCCTAAGGCCCGCTGCAACTCCGACTCCCCAAGGAAAAAGGCTGAAAGCATGGGCAAGATCAAGGTAGCCAACCCGGTCGTCGAACTCGACGGCGACGAAATGACCCGGATCATCTGGCAATGGATCCGCGAACGCCTGATCCTCCCCTATCTCGACGTCGACCTCCACTATTACGATCTCGGCATCGAGGAACGCGACCGCACCGACGACAAGATCACCGTCGAAGCCGCGAACGCGATCAAGAAATATGGCGTCGGCGTGAAATGCGCGACGATCACCCCCGACGAAGCGCGCGTCGAGGAATTCGGCCTCAAGAAGATGTGGAAGTCGCCGAACGGCACGATCCGCAACATCCTGGGCGGTGTCGTGTTCCGCGAACCGATCGTGATGAAGAACGTGCCCAGGCTCGTCCCCGGCTGGACCGACCCGATCGTCGTCGGCCGCCACGCGTTCGGCGACCAGTATAAGGCAACCGACTTCCGCGTCCCCGGCCCCGGCAAGCTGCGCCTCGTGTTCGAGGGCGAGGACGGCACGCTGATCGACGAGGAAGTGTTCCAGTTCCCGTCGGCGGGCGTCGCGATGGGCATGTACAACCTCGACGATTCGATCCGCGACTTCGCACGCGCCAGCCTGAACTATGGTCTCGCCCGCGAATGGCCGGTGTATCTGTCGACCAAGAACACGATCCTCAAGGCCTATGACGGCCGCTTCAAGGATCTGTTCGAGGAAGTGTTCCAGGCCGAATTCAAGGCGAAGTTCGACGCGCTCGGCATCGTCTACGAACATCGCCTGATCGACGACATGGTCGCCTCGGCGCTCAAATGGTCGGGCAAGTTCGTGTGGGCCTGCAAGAACTATGACGGCGACGTCCAGTCGGACACCGTCGCGCAGGGCTTCGGTTCGCTCGGCCTGATGACCAGCGTGCTGATGACCCCCGACGGCCAGACCGTCGAGTCGGAAGCCGCGCACGGCACCGTCACGCGTCACTATCGCATGCACCAGCAGGGCAAGGCGACCTCGACCAACCCGATCGCGTCGATCTTCGCCTGGACCGGCGGCCTCAAGCACCGCGGCAAGCTCGACGACAATGCGGCGCTGGTGAAGTTCGCCGACGACCTCGAAAAGGTCTGCGTCGCGACCGTCGAGAGCGGCAAGATGACCAAGGACCTCGCGCTGCTGATCGGTCCCGACCAGAATTGGCTGACCACCGAAGGCTTCTTCGAAGCCATCGTCGAAAATCTCGAGAAGAAAATGGGCGCATAACAACCAAAAAGGTTGGGATAGCCATCTAGCCAATCGGGGCCGGCCTGCATAAGGTCGGCCCTTATGGTATCCGAAACAGAAACCTCCGCCATCGGCAACGCGCTGGTGGTGCTCGGCGCGGCCGGCATCGTCATCCCCGCTTTTGCCCGCTTCAAGATATCGCCGGTGATCGGCTTCATCCTTGTCGGCCTGCTTGTCGGGCCGTCGGGGCTCGGCGCGCTCGCGGGCGATTATCCGTGGCTGAAACATGTCACCATTGCCTCGACCGAGGATATCGCGCTGTTCGGCGAGTTCGGGATCATCCTGCTGCTCTTCTCGATCGGGCTAGAGCTTTCGTTCCGCCGCCTGTGGCAATTGCGCAAACTCGTGTTCGGGATCGGCGCGGCAGAACTTTTCATCGCGGGCGCCATCCTCGGGACCGCGCTGCTATTCCTCGGCAATCTTTCGACCGCCGCCGCCTATGGGCTCGGTATCGCGCTCGCGCTCTCTTCGACGGCGCTCGTCCTGCCGATGGCGGGGACGAAATCGGCGGTGGGCCGTGCATCCTTCTCGATGCTCCTTTTCGAGGATCTCGCGCTCGTTCCCATCATCTTCGTCCTCGCCGCGCTTTCGCCGACGGCGTCGGGTGACAGCGCCGAATTACTGCTGACGACGCTGTGGCAAGGTGCGCTGGTGGTCGCCGCGCTCGCGATCGGCGGTTGGTTCCTGCTGCCACGAATCTTCGCGCAAGCGGCGCGCGCCAAGGATCCCGAGCTGTTCCTCGCGGCGAGCCTGCTCGTGGTCATCGTCGCGGCGCTGGCCACCGCCGCGGTCGGCCTGTCGCCGATCGTCGGAGCGCTGCTGGCCGGCCTGATGATCGCCGAGACCGAATATCATGGCGAAGTCGAGGCGATTACCGCACCGTTCAAGGGCCTTGCGCTCGGGGTGTTCCTGATCAGTGTCGGCATGGGGCTGAACCTCCAGACGATCGCCGGCCAATGGCCAGCGCTGGCCGTGGCCGTCGTCGGCGTCGTGCTCGTCAAGGCATTCGTCACCGCCGCGCTGCTGCGGTTCTCGGGCGCAGTACGGCGCGGCACCGCCGCCGAAGTCGGGCTGCTGATGGCGAGCCCGTCCGAAACCACCCTCATCGTGCTCGCGACTGCGCTGCAGGCGCAGCTCATCAGCCGCGAGACCGCCGAGTTCTGGCAGCTCGTCACCGCAATCGGCCTGACGATCACCCCGCTACTCGCGCGTATCGGTCACGATATCGCGCGGCGGATCGAGATGCGCACAGGCGACGTTCAGGCCGATGAAACCCCCGAAGGTCGCACCGTCATCGTCGGCTTTGGCCGCGTCGGGCACACCGTCGCCGAACTGCTGCGCGAACATGACCGGCCCTATATCGCGGTCGACGCCGACATCGACACCGTCGCGGCGGCGCGGCGCGACGGCTTTAGCGTCCGCTTCGCCGACGTTGCGCGCCCCGGCAGCCTCGACAAGCTGGGGATCGAAAACGCCAAGGCGATCGTGCTGACAATGGACGATCCGGTCCAGCAGCTCCGCATGACGCGCCAGCTGCGGCAGAAATATCCCGACCTGCCGATCATCAGCCGCGCGCGCGATGCCGACCATGCGGGCGCGCTCTATCAGGCGGGGGCGAGCGATGCGGTGCCCGAAACGCTAGAAAGCTCGCTGCAGCTCGCCGAAGCCGTGCTGATCGACCTCGGCGTCGCGATGGGGCCCGTGATCGCGTCTATCCACGATGTCCGCGCGAAGATGCGCCACGACATCATGGCGAAGGGCAAGCTGGATCACGAGCCGCGCATCCGCCGCACGCGGCGCCCTGTCGCCGGCAGCGAGTAGGCCCGGCTTTTTACCGCCCGACCGCTGCGGCGGGCGCGACCGGTGCCAACGGTGCGGCTGCGGTACCAAGGGCGGACGCATCGGCCAGCGACATGCCCTTGGGCAGGATCGCCATCGACCATTGGCGACCGGGCGTCAGATATTGCCGCGCCAGTCGCTGAACGTCGGCAGGCGTCACGCCGTTGATGTCCTTCCCGATCGACAGCGCCGCCTCGGTCACCTTCGGATCGCGCGTCGCGCCTTCGAGCAGGAGCATCCAATAGGCATTGCCCGTCGTCGCGCGCGCGACCTGTTCGAAGATCGGGCCCGCGTTGCGCGCCAGTTCGTCGGCCCCCACCGGGTTGGCGACCAGATCCGCGGCAATATCGCGCGCCGTCGCATAGAAACGATCGACGTCCTTGGGCGCGAGGAGGCTGCCGACGAGCAGATACCCCCCGCTGTTGTCGAAACCCGTGGGCCAGTGGCTGTCGACGATGGGGCCATAGCTTGCGCCCTGTTCGGCCCGCAACCGGTCGAAGAGCCGGTCGTTGAAGATTGCCGCCAAAATTTCCATCCCGCGTGCGTCGCGCGAATTGGCCGTGCCCGCGCCGGTCGGCCAGGCGGTCATCGCCGCCGCCTGTCCCTTGTCGCCCCGGTGATAGGCGACCGCGGGCGTGGCATTATGCGTCGCAAAGGCGACCGCCTGCCCCGACGACGGTGCGATCGGCTTGCGCGCCGGCAGCGCGCCGATCGTCTCCGCCAGGATTTTCCGGTAATCGACCGACGACAGGTCGCCGAACAATTGAATCTCGATCGGCCCCGATGCGAGGCGCGGTTCCCAGAAAGCGCGGAAAGCGGCAGGCGTCAGGGCGCTGATTTCCGCCTTGTCGGGCGCCGTCCAGCGCGCGTCGTTATTGGTCAGCCAGCCCTTCAAATTGCGATCGATCACCGCGTTCGGCGTTGCATCATTCAGGTCGTAACCGGTCAGATAACCGACGCGAAGCCGTTCGACCGCCGTCGCATCCCAGCGCGGGAACGCGAGCTTGGCGGCGATCAGCTTCATCTGGTCGGCAAGGTCGGCGGGTTTGCTTTCCGCCGAAAATTCGAACGCATCATCCTCGACCGAGAAATTCATCTGGATCTGGCGACCGTTGGTGATCTGCTCGATCTCGCGCAGCCCCCATGGCCCGATGCCGCTGGCATTCAGCGCATAGTCGCCCGTCCAGAGCAGGTTCGGTGCGTCGGCGGCAACGCTGCGATAACCGGTGCCGAACCGGACATTGACCCGCACCTTGCCCGGTTCGATCTTGTTGTCCGAAATCAGCGCGGTGACACCATTGGCGAATTCGAGCCGTTCGGCCATCAGCCCCGCGGTATTGGTGGCCGATACGATGCTTCCCGGCTTGCCGATCGGCGGAAGCTGGCTCCATTCGGCGGTCAGCGTCGCGAGCCGTTCATCGCGGACTTTTGCCGGAGCGGCCAGCGCGGCGAGCAGCGCGCCTTCCCCCCCGGCGATCGGGGTCGGCGTCGTCAGCGCGATGCGCGAGACGGGCGCGCTGAAAATCGCACGACTGATGTCCAGCATGACTTGCGGCGTGGCCGAAGCGCGAATGGCGGCGAACATGTCGACCTGGCCCTGCGGCGTCGACACCACTTCGTTGATATCGACCGAACGGACCAGGTCGTCGGCCAGCCGCGCGCCGGGCTCGTTGCGCGCATTTTCGAGCTCCTTGCGCAGTGCGACCTCGATCTCGTTCGCTTCGCGGTCGATATCAGCTTGCGACGGCGCGGTCGTCACGGCGTCGGCGATCACCCCGCGGACATCGGCAAGCGCGACCTTCCAGTCGCCGATCGGCGAGATGACGGCCGAGGTCACATCGGCGCTGCGGCTGATATATTCCTGCGAGACGCCGGCGAGCAGATAGCTGCCGCCGTCGCGCGCGCGGTTTTCCAGCCGCCGGTTCACGAGGGCCTGCGCCAGATATTCCAGATAGAGCCGCCGCGTGTTTTCGACCGTGTCGATGCGTTTCTTCCACGGGCGGATCATCGCAAGGGTGATCGACACCGGCTGGTTGGGTTCGACGATGACCGTCGCGACCCGCCCCTTCGGATCGGGTTTGCCGAAATCCGGCTGCCGCGGCGCTGCCCCCGTCGCTTGCCAGTCGCCATAATATTTCGCCACCAGCCGTTCGAATTCGGCCGGGTCGCCATCGCCCGAGATGACGACGACGGCCCGATCGGGGCGATACCAGCGGTCGTGAAAGGCCTTCACCGTGTCGGCCCGTGCCGCCGTCAGCGATTCGATCGTCCCGATCGGCGAGCGATCGCCGAGCAGCTGGCCGGCGAACAGGTGCGCCGTCATGCGGTCACCGATGCGCTTCTGCGGACCGTCGGCTTCGCGCAGTTCGGACATGACAACCCCGCGTTCGGCTGTCACCGCCGCTTCCGAAATCCGCGGTTCGCGGACCATGCCCGAGAGAAGTTTCATGCTTTCATCGAGATTCGCCGGCGTGATGCTGGGCAGGTCGAGCTGGTAGACCGTCTGCGTCGGTGTCGTCTGCGCGTTCGAATCGCTGCCGAAAGTGACGCCGAAACGCTGCCAGATGCGCTTGGCTTCGCCGTCGGGGATATGCTCCGACCCGCGAAAGGTCAGATGCTCGAGAAGATGCGCAAAGCCACGTTCCTGTTCGGTCTCGAACATCGAACCGACATCCATCCGGACGCGGATCGATACCTGCCCCGGCGGCACGCCGTTGTTGCGCACCGCATAACGGACGCCATTCGGCAAAACGCCGAATTTCCATGCCGTATCGCGCGGAATGTCGCTGCCGGCATAAAGCCAGTCGCCGCCTTTGACTTCGCCCTGCGCGGTCGCGGCGGGCGGGGCGCTCTGGGCCAGCGTCGCAGCGGGAACAAGCAGCAGGGCCGCAGCGGCTCCGGCGAGGAAGAAGGATCGGGCGGAACGGGGCGGCGCGCATGCGGGGAGATGAAACATTGGCCCATCTTATCGCGTTCAAACCTTGCTGGCCACTGAACTGTCACGCGGCGCTTGTCCTTGGCCCGGGAGGCGCTTAGCCATTCGGGATGGATATCTCAGCCGGATCGTCGCCCCTTCCCCCCCTCGCCGCATTGGTGCAGATGACGAGCGGGATCGATCCCGACGCCAATCTTGCCACGATCGACCGTGCGATGGCCGAAGCCGCTGCCGGCGGCGCCGCGATGGCTTTCCTGCCCGAAATGTCCCTGCTGCTCGACCGCGACCGCGCGCGATCGGCCGCCCATATCACGCGCGAGGCCGACAGCCGCTGGCCAGCGGCGCTGCAGGCGCTGGCAGAAAAACATGGATTGTGGCTGCACTCGGGGTCGATCCCGCTGCTTGCGGAGGATGGCGAGCGGCGGGTCAACCGCAGCCATGTCATCGCGGCCGATGGCAGCATCCGCGCGCGCTACGACAAGATCCACATGTTCGACGTCACCTTGCCTTCGGGCGAAAACTGGCAGGAATCGGCCGCTTACGAAGGCGGCGCATCGATCGATGTCGTCGATACGCCGCTGGGTCAGCTCGGCCTCGCTATCTGCTACGACCTGCGTTTCCCCGAACTGTTCCGCGCGCTTGTCGATCGCGGGGCGACGATCATTGCGATCCCCGCTGCCTTCACCGTATCGACCGGCGAGGCCCACTGGCATGTGCTGATGCGCGCACGCGCGATCGAAACGGGGTGTCATATCGTGGCGGCGGCGCAAGCTGGAGCGCACGCCGACGGACGGCAAACCTATGGCCACAGCGTTGCCGTCGATCCTTGGGGCAGCGTGCTCGCCGATGCCGGCGCAGCAGCAGCCGGTGACGGCGGCTATCGCGTCACATTGGCGCCGATCGAGGATGCCCCGCGCGATCGCGCCCGGCAATCGATCCCGCTGGGCCGGTCGCGCGCCGTCCGGAATATCGCACTTTAGGCATATCGTTCAGGCCGTTGCCCAAAGGGTGGCGGCGAATCGGGCGATGGTCGGCACAAATGACCAAGACGCACAAAAGGCCCCGAGCAAAGCTCGGAGCCCTTTGGTATCGGTATCGATCAGCCGAAATTACGGGCTGGTCGGGGTGTCGTCGTTGTTGTCCGACGCGATGATGATGCCGCCGATGATGGCCGCGAGAGCGAGAACTGCGATGATCCAGCTGGTGCTGCCTTCGAGTTCGCTCTGGCCGTCAACAGCCGAAGCTGCGCTTGCCGCCGGTGCTGCCGACGCCGCCACCGGCGCCACAACCATCGAGGTCGCTGCGAGGGAGATCGCAGCCTTCTTAAGCAGGTTCATCTTATTCTCCGTCCACTGGATAGTCTTGTCGAATCACATCGAAGAATATTCCCCGATCTGCTTCTGCAGGGCCCTCTTAGGCACAGCAGCCAGCAATTGCAACGACGTTTTGCCTTAGCCTTGTGAATCTTAGCAATTTGCAAACAGGCAAAAAAGTTGCTCGCCGGAACCCGTTTTAACCACGCCGGACGCGGTCGAAGATTTCGCCCGTCACCGGGTAGCCCAGATGGTCCGGAATACAGAGCCAGGACTGCCCTTCGCGATCTTCGATCCATGGCGTCACCAGTTCGACCGGAAACTGCGACGAATGCTCCGAAAACGCTGGAAAATTGGCACTCAGGGCAAGGCGCTCGAGGTTGCGGCGGGTCGGAAAAATCACCGAAACGTCGCCGCGGTCTGCCATCGCCAGCGTCTCTTCGGCACTTGCCCAGAAGATATGGCTGTGCTCGGCCTCCTCGACTGTCAGTTCATGACCGTGCGGCGGCGCGGCGACCGCGTAGAAACGCGTGTCGAACGTCCGCGCTTCCTTGAAATTCGGACACCAGCGGGCGAACGGCACGAGCGCTTCGATCGCGATTCGGTCGCCCCGCGCGGCGAGCAGGTCGGAAAGCAGCTCGCCCGCAAGCAGCGCCTGCCGCACCTCGGCGACATCCTGTTCCGCGAGCGCCGGCCAGCCGACGGCAAGACCGGTTTCTTCCAGCGTCTCGCGCAGCGCCGCGACGCGCGCAGCGCCGTCGGCTTCATCGAGTTCGGGTGCGTGCTGGCGCGCGACCAGATAGTCGTCGGGATCGATCCTGCCGCCAGGAAAAACGACCGCCCCCGCGGCAAAGGCCATGGCCGCCGACCGTTTGACCATCAGAATCTCGTCGGGTCCACCGCTGCCCGAAGGGCGCATGATCACGAGTGTCGCCGCGGGAATCGCCCCCTCGGGCAGATTGGCGGGCGGGGCGGACGGCGGATCGGCGCGGGTCATGACATGTGGCGATAACGGGGCCGCACAGCCTTGTCATCCCGGCATTGCGGGACGGCGCGCGCGGGTGCAAGATGCAGGCACGACGGGACGGGAGCAGCATATTGGGAATCATCGAGATTCTGGGTGTCGCCGGCAGCCTCAGCCTCCTTGCCGGGTGGCGGCTTTACCTCACCATATTGGCGACGGGCACCGCGATGCATTTCGGCTGGCTGCCACTTCCCGAACATCTCGCAGCGTTACAGATACTCGCGAACCCGTGGGTATTGGGCGTAGCGGCAGTCGGTACGCTCGCGGAGTTTTTTGCCGACAAGATCGCTTGGGTCGATTCCGCGTGGGACATGATCCACAGCATCATCCGCCCGCTCGGCGGCGCGTTGCTCGCGCTGGCGCTGGTCGATTCGTCCGACCCGGCCTGGCAGGTCATCGCGTTCCTGCTCGGCGGCGGAGGCGCGCTGCTGAGCCATGGGGCGAAGGCGACGACGCGCGCGGTCGTCAACGTCAGCCCAGAACCCTTCAGCAATGCGGCGGTATCGACCGGCGAGGATGTCGCGACCGGCGGCCTGCTCGCGCTCGCCATCGCCTACCCGCCGCTCGCGATCGTCATTGCCGTCCTGATGGCGATTGCCGCCGTCGTGGTGATCGTCGCGCTGCGCCGTCTGCTCCGCAACATCAAGGCGACCCTGAAGAGCGCGCTGGGCGATGCCCCTGCCCCACCCGATGCGCTGCCGCCCGCGCCCGATCGCCCGGCCGCGTAACGCGCCCTGCCCGATAACAAGCGTCAGGCGGGGAGCAACGCCTTGAGCGGCGTTTCGGTGTCGGCGAGCTGTTCGGGGGTTGCGGCGAGCCCTGCGGTGACGATCATCCGGCCCTGGACATAATCCCTGGTCGCATTGACGCAGTCGAGCGCGATCACCTTGCCTGCCTTCAAATAGACGACCGAGAAGCTGCGCGTCGCGGGATCGCCGCGCAGCACCGCCTGATCGTGCCCGGTCGAAAGCCCCGCGGTCTGGAGCTTGAGGTCATATTGGTTCGACCAGAACCAGGGAATCGCATGATAGGGCGCCTCGTCGCCGACGATACCCTTCGCCACGACATTCGCCTGGTCATTGGCATTCTGGACCGATTCCAGCCGGATTTCGGCGCCTTCGGCAAAATCGTTCACATGCGATGCGCAGTCGCCGATCGCATAGACATCGGGCAGGCTCGTCTTGCACAGGCGATCGACACGGACGCCGTTGGCGCAATCGGCGCCCGCCGCAATGAGCGGTTCGACCGCGGGAACGATACCGATGCCGACGATGACGAGATCGGCGGGGATCACCTCGCCGTCGGCGAGGCGGACGCCCGTGACGCGGTCGACGCCCTCGATCGCATCGACGCAGACGCCGAGCCGCAGGTCGACACCATGGTCGCGATGTTCCTTCTCATAGAAGCGCGAGAGGTCCACGCCAGCAACGCGCGCCAGCACGCGGTCGAGCGCCTCCAGCAGCACAACCTTCTTGCCCGCCTTGTTGAGCACCGCCGCGGCTTCGAGCCCGATATAGCCGCCGCCGATCACGACGACCTGCCCCGCGGTTTCCGATGCCGCCTTCATCGCATCGGCGTCGGCGCGCGTGCGCACGCCCTGTACGCCGGGCAGGTCGCCACCCGGAATCGGCAGCATGCGCGGATGGCCGCCGGTCGCCCAGACGAGCTTGCCGTAACCGATCATCTCGCCGTCGTAGGTGGTAACTGTATGCGCCGCCGGATCGACCGACACGACGCGCTTGCCGAGCAGCATCGCCACCTCGCGCTCGTCCCAATATTTGGCGGGACGCAGTTGGATGCGCTCGAATTCCTTTTCGCCCGCGAAATATTCCTTCGACAGCGGCGGGCGTTCGTAAGGAAGCTCGGGCTCTTCGCCGATGATCGCGATGCTGCCGGCGAACTTCTGCGTTCGCAGCATGACCGCAACCTGCGCTCCGCCATGCCCCGCACCCACAATCACCACGTCGAACTGCATCGCCTTCGTCTCCTGCGGCCTCCCGTGACGCGGCCCTTGCACGCGGGTGCAAGCGAGGCAAGCCGGTCCGTGTTTGACGGGACGAAAGAAAAGCTGCGGGTCAGGACAGGCCCGAAAGCCATTCGGCGATCATGTTGCGCCCTGCCGCGACGGCGGCCGGGCCATGGCGCCGATGACGCTCGCGCATCTCGTCGACGCTGCCGCCCGTTTCGGCCAGCGCCTCGGGCCATTGGCGGAGCCATTCGTCGAAACGCGGGTCGAGGCCCATCTCGCCATGGAATTGCAGCGCCAATATGTTGCTGCCGCGGCGGAACGCCTGATGGCGATAGGCTGCGGTCGACGCCAGCAGTTCGACATCGTCGGGCAAGTCGAAGGTATCGCCGTGCCAGTGGAGCAGCGGCGTGTTCGCCAGATGTCGCAGCGGCGATGCGCGATCGACAAAATCGAGCGGATGAAAACCGATTTCCTTTGCGGGTCCAGGATAGACCGGGGCGCCCATCGCGGCAGCGATCATCTGCGCGCCGAAACACACGCCGAGCGTCGGCCGGCCGGCGTCGAGCCGCCGCGCAAGCCGGCGTATCTGGCATGCGATCCATGGATGGGCGTCCTGTTCATACACCCCCATCGGCCCGCCCATCATGATGAGCAGGTCGGGTTCGCCAAGGTCGATCGAACCGAACCCCGGGTCGGTCACATCGACGCGCGCAAGCGTATAGCCCGCCGCTTCGATCGGGTCGCGATATCCGGCCAGTCCCTCGTGCGGCACGTGGCGGATGATGAGTCCGGTTCTGGTCATAAAATCTGGCGGTGAATCGAGTGGTTGGCGCGTTGTCTTGAGGCGCCATTGTCTAGCAAAACGAAAGCACGACTGCCACTCTACCAAAGCAGTAGAGATACTGTTGCGGCCCGTAGTTGAGCTTGCTCCCTTTCGCTACGGGCCGCCATTCCACGCATCATGTCCCTAGGGTCGATAGGGTATGGCATCGGGCAGTATCACGCCGACGCGCCGGGCATAGTCGTCCCATGCCGCCGCCAGTGCCGCCTTGCGGTCGGGATCGAGCGCCGACAGGTCGCGCGTCTCGCCGGGATCGCGGGCGATATTGAACAAACGCCACGCGCCGTCGCCGATATCGGTCAGCTTCCAGTCGCCCTGCCGCCAGGCGCGCGATCCGAAAAGTTCGGCCCCCACGCCATCGTCCGCGCCATAGACACGCGCATCGGGGCTGCGGAGCCAGCTCGCCCACGACCTGCCGGTAATCGGACGCACGGTCCGGCCGCCGACCCGCGTCGCGCGGCTGTCCGCACCGGCGAGGTCGAGCAGCGTCGGCGCGATATCGGCGACCGACAGATATTGCGTCTCGGCGCCATCGCGTGGCGCGATGCCCGCGCCGCTGATAAAAGCGACGGCGCGGGTCCCGCCTTCGCTTTGATAGCCCTTGGTCAGCCAGGAGGGCGCGGTCGCAGCCTGCGCCCAGCCAGCACCATAGGTAAGGTATGACGACGCCGTGCCGCGATTGGCGAGGCTGTTGTCGGCTCCCTTGAGCGAGCCCGCAAGCATCTGCGCCCCCGTCGTCTCGACGTCGAGCGCCTCGGCGCCGTTGTCGGCGAGGAAAACGACGACCGTATTGTCGAGCTCGCCCGACGCGCGCAGCGCCTCGATCACCCGGCCGACATTCTGGTCGAGCCGGTCGACCATCGCGGCATAGATTTCCATGTTGCGCGCGGCGAGCGCCTGCTGCTCCGCGGTCAGCGAATCCCAGCTCCCGTCGCGGTTGCGCGGTGTGTGTGCCGCGACATCAGCGGCAAGGATGCCGAGTTCGCGCTGCCGCGCCAGCCGCCGTTCGCGCAGCACATCGAACCCTTCATCGTAGCGCCCCTTGTAGCGTGCGATATCCTCGGGCGGCGCTTGCAGCGGCCAGTGCGGTGCGGTGAAGGCAAGATAGGCAAAGAAGGGTCGCCCACCCTTCCCCGTCGCCGGCCGTTCACCGAGAAAATCGATCAGGCGGGTCGCGAAATAATCGCTCGAATAGAAATCCCGTGGCAGTCGCGCGAGCGTCTTGCCGTCTTCGCGATAGGTCGCGACTCCGCGCGTCGCGGGATCGGCGCCGGCGTCGATGTCGGTGCCATAATGATTATGCCCGCCTTGCAGCAGCGCGAAACTACGCTCGAAGCCGCGTGCGTGCGGATCCTGATCGGGCGTCAGGCCAAGGTGCCATTTTCCCGAAAGCAGGGTCCGGTATCCGGCGGCCCCGAGACGCTCGGCCAGCGTCGCGACATCGCTCCGCAAATAGCCTTCATAGCCGGGCTGGCCCTTCTGGTTCGGCCGGATCATTTCGGCCATCGTCCCGAGCCCAGCGAGATGGTTGTCGGTGCCGGACAGCAGCATCGAGCGCGTCGGCGAACAGGTCGGCGCGGTATGGAAACCTGCGAGCCGGATACCGTTCAACGCGAGCCGGTCGAGGTTCGGCGTGCGAATTTCGCCGCCGAACGCGCCCAAGTCCGAATAGCCGAGATCGTCGGCAACGATGACGAGCAGGTTCGGCCGCTGTTCCTTGGCCTGCACCGGCGCGATCGCCGCCAAGGCTCCCGCGAGCGCAATGAGGATAAGGCGGCCGGGCCGCGAGCCGTGGATCATCAAAGGGTCCTTTGAAAGCAAAAGGTCGGCGCACCCCGGCGAATGGAACCGGGGCGCGCCGCAGACAAAGCCGGCGCAGTCACAGGAAGGGAGAGGAGAGCCAAGCGCCGGCCGGGTTTCGTCAGGCGGGTTCGTATTGAACCGCCTTTTCCTTGCGGACCGTCCGGCTGCGGCGGCCGTCGATCGCCACCGGCACTTCGCCGGCGATCGTCGCGCGGCGCAGTGTCCGGCGTTGCAGCCCGAAATCGGCGGTCGCGCGGTGCTGGGTTGCCTGATTGTCCCAGATGGCGACATCGCCCGCGCGCCAGCGCCAGCGCACGACATTTTCGGGCTTGGTGATATGTTCCTGTAGCGTCTGGAACAGCCGCGCGCTGTCGGTCTGGTTCAGCCCGACGAACTGTTTGACGAAATGACCGAGCAGCAGGCTGCGCTGTCCGCTAACCGGATGGACGCGCACCACCGGATGCTCGGTCTCGTACACCGTCGAGGCGAAGACATTCCGATGTTCCTTGATCCGCTGTGCCGCGCTTTCGGCATTGGGCGCGCTCTGCAGGATCGCCGCATAATCATAGAGATTGGTGTGCGTTGCCCACAGGTTGTTGACGAGCTGGCGCAGCGCTTCGGGAAGGCCTTCATAGGCGGTCTCGCCGTTCGCCCATTGCGTGTCGCCGCCCGCCTCGGGGATCGTCAGCGCGCGCAGGATCGATGCCTTGGGATAGGCATCGACAAAGGTCACGTCGGTGTGCCAGCTCGACGCCGCATAGCCTTCCTTGCTGTCGAGCTCGAGCAGGTAGCGCGACCCTTCGGCGACGGGCACCGTCGGATGCGCGACCGGATCGCCGAGCGCGGCGGCGAAATCCTCATGCTCCTGATCGGTCAGATGCTGCTGGTCGCGAAAGAAAAGCACCTTGTGCCGTACCAGTGCCGCCTGGATCGCCTGCACCGTCGCCGCGGGCAGGTCGCCCGATAGCTGGACGCCGTTCACGATCGCGCCGATCGTGCCGGTCACGGGGGTGACGTCGAGGTCGATAGTCTTGTCGCGGGCATTGGCATAGCTATTGTGAAGGTCCGTCATGTCAGTCTCCTTTGGGGGTTGGACGGCGGGTATTCGGCGCAGGCGCGTCCGGCCGGTTCCGGCTGTCGTCGCGGCGAATTTCGGGAATGACGATACGCATCAGATCTTCGTCCGCAGCGTTGCGCCGATCGTACGCGGTTCGCCGATCAGCGAGGTCACGATGCCCGTGACCGCCGGCGACAGCGTCTGGAAATAATCCTTGTCGAACAGGTTGCGCGCCCAGATCGACAGGTCGAACAAACCATCGTCGGTCCTGAACCCGATGCGCGCGTTCGCGATCCCATAGGCGGGAACATCGGCGTAGATGCTGTTGCTCGACGAGGTGTTGAACGACGATCGGTGCGAATAATCGGCATGGGCGTAGAGTGACAGGTCGCGCCCGCCGAGATTGCCGAGCGGGGCCGACACATCGCCGCCGAGCGTGTAGGTAAATTTGGGGACGCCGGGCAGTTGCTCCCCGGTCAGGTCCTGGATGCCGCTGATATTCAGACGTTCGGGGGCCTGCGGTGCGTTGGGATAGTCGCTGTAGGTCGTGTCGGCATAGGCGACCGAGGCATAGAAGCTCGCACGTTCCGACGGCGCGAAGCTCAGGTCCCCTTCGACCCCGCGCGATCGCACGCCCGGGATGTTCGCGATATATTGGCGGACATTGACCGAATTTTGCACCTGCTCGGTGATCGCGGTCTGATAGTCGCGGATCTCGGTCCAATATCCGGCGACGTTGAGCGTCACCTTCTTGTCGAACCATTCGGACTTGATGCCGAGTTCGTAGCTGTCGACCTTCTCGGGCGCGACCGCGGCGACATCTTCGGGGCGCAGCCCGGCCGGCAGGTTGGTGAGGTTGAGCCCGCCCGACTTGTTGCCACGCGAATAGGTCGCATAGGCGAGCGCATCGTCGCTGAATTGCCACGACAATGTTGCGAGCCCCGAAAGGCTGTTGTCCGTGAAGCCCGTCGAATAGCTGGTGACGGGATTGAATTGTGCCCGAATGCCTGCCGCCTGCGCCGCGAGCAACGCCGGCAGGGTCGACAGGTCGATACCCGCGACATGGACCTGCGTGAAGGATCCGCTCTTCTTTTCGTGCGTGTAGCGCAGCCCCGCAGTCAGCGTCAGCCGGTCGGTGAATTTCCAGTCGAGCTGGCCGAACAGCGCATAGCTTCTGGTGCGCGGGTCCGAGGTCGAATTGGCCTCGAAACCATCGAGCGCGGCTTCCCATGCGGCAAGCGGGAGCGGCGAGGTCGCGGGGCGGTTCCACAGCGCCGCGGCCGGGCCATAGGCACTCGCGCCCTTGCCGCGAATGACCTGCCAGAAATAATAGGCGCCGGCGACATAGTCGATCGGCCCGTCGCTGTCCGACGCCAGCCGGATCTCCTGGCTGAACTGGCGCTGGCGGTTCGCCTGCTGCGCCTTGGTGATCACCGGGAGCGAAGTCGAATCGCCGTCGTTAGCGGGATTCCAGTCCCACCAGCGATATGCGGTAATCGAGGTCAGCTTGACGGAGCCGATATCCCAGTCGACCTGCCCAGACACGCCATAGCCGTCCATGTTCGACTGATAATGGCTGTCAGCTTCGCCGCGCCGTGCGAACGGATCGATCGTCGGAAAGCTGTAGCCGGGGAAGCGCGCCGCGCGTTCGGCAAAGCTGTTCGGGATCGCCGCACCATTTTCGTAGGTGCCGAAATAGCCGGCGAAGATGTTGAGGACGTGGTTCTGTTTCTGCCGCGCGAAGTCGCCGATGATGCGCACTTCGAGATCGGCGGTCGGCGTGAAGAGCAATTGCCCGCGCACGCTCCAGTTCGAATAGTCCTGCGCGCGTTCGTTCTGCGTGTCGTTATAGAGGAAACCGCGGCGTTCGGTCACCGAACCGCTGACGCGCACCGCGAGCAGGTCGTCGACCAAGGCCCCCGACGCCGATGCGCGCAGCTGGTAATAGCCATAGTCGCCGACGCTCGCCTCGCCCGAGAATTCGGGGTCGAAGCTCGGCTTGCGCGAGCTGATGTTGATCGCGCCCGACGTGGTATTCTTGCCGAACAGCGTCCCCTGCGGCCCGCGCAGCACCTCGATCTGCTGCAGGTCCACGAGGTCGAATTGCGACTGGCCGACGCGCCCGAAATAGACATTGTCGACATAGAAACCGACGCCATTCTCGAGCCCGTCGTTGGTCAGCGCGACATTGCTACCGAGCCCGCGGATGTTGATGTTGGTGTTGCGCGGATTGAAGCTGAACACCTGCAGGCTCGGGACGATCTGCTGGATCTGCGTCAGCGTATAATTGCCCGTCTGCTCGAGCTGCGCGGCACCGACGACCGACAGCGCGATCGGCACATCTTGCGCGCTTTCGTCGCGGCGCCGCGCCGACACGATGATTTCGGCACCGTCATAGGAAGCCGCTGAAGCCGCAACCGCGGCGGCGGTAGCAGCCTCTTCGCCTTCGGCGTCGACGGCGGTTTCGGCAGCAAAGGCAGGCGTCGTCGGCAGCAACAGCGCCGCGCCAAGGAGAAACTTCAGGTGATGATCGGGAGAGAAACGGTTCATTGGATATGGTCCCCGGGCGGGGATCCCGCCCCCTTTTTGATGTGATCTATGGTGGCGCGGTGCGCCGCGCCGGATCGGGCAGCCGCCAGCTCCGCCCCCCACAGCGCACGGGCGGCGCTGCGCAAGGACGCAGGATAGCGAGCCAGATCCGACAGGTCGGATTGGGTCAGCAAAGGCATGATATTTCCCCGCGCCGGCGCTCGGGTGCCGGACGTCAGGCCGCAACTGTCTCGCGTGAGGGAGGCGCGGCTGGAGATTTCGGAATGCCGCAACGGGCGGCGAGGCGCGGTCGGTCCGCTACCCCACGCGAGCGCGGCGATGATCTAATTGATGGTGCTACACATATGCATCGCAATACCCCTTCTGGGGGAACGCAATGCCTGGCGCTGTCGCCCGAGCATCACGCGCTTTAGCCGTTGGTAACGCGGAGCAAGCTGCTTCCCGGTCAAAAGCCGCGGGTCGAGGGGGAGAGCCCGTCATTCGTCTCGACCAGTCCCGAATGACAATGTCAACTTAATCGATTGATTTTAGATTCGTCAACGACATCCGACGCTTTTTGCGGCGAAGAAAATCTTTCGGGGGACAAGCCGAGACTTATCGCCGTCCCCAAACCCGCCGGCATGGCTGCCGCCTGGTTCAGCCATCGGTGCCGGACGGAGCCGAAGCGGACGGCGCGAGCTGGCGGCTGTAAAGCCAGCCGATCCCGATCAGGCTGAAACCGAGCGCCACGAAGGAGCCGATACGAAGCAGCCCTTCGAGCCCCGACGCATCGAACAGGAATACCTTGCCGGCAGCGGCGAGCATCAGGACGAGCGAAGCGATGCGCCAGTCGCGCCGCTGCGCGCGAATGCCCCAGAGCAGGAAGGCGATCGCGAGCAACAGGATCAGCAGCGAACGCAGGATATTCTCCGTCGGCGCGACCCCGGGCTCGACAAGCAGGTTGCCATGGAAAAGGTGACGCAGGCTCGCCCACGCGAACAGTGCGACGAGCAGCATCGTGACGATCTGGAGGACGCGGTCGGCGTGATCTGCCCATTGGCCGGACAGCGTCGAGAACAGCCGCGCGCCGAGCCATGGCAAGAGGAACAGTGGCGCAAGCAGATTGAGGAATGGCAGGCCGCCGACTGCCTGTTCGGTCCACAGCGGGTTGTGGAGGACAAGGCCATAGAGGACGGCATGCGCAGTTCCGGCTACCGCCAAAACCAGCGCGCCGACGCGCAGGTCGCGGCGCCACAGCAGCCAGCCGATACCGATCAGCAACGCATCCCAGACAAGGCGCTGCGCCACGCCGGTCGCGACGAAATCGCTGCCCGCGACGGCAGCAAAGCCCAGTCGGTAGAGCATATGAAGGGCGATCAGGCCGATCGCACCTGTAACACCAAGCCCGCCAAACAACACCCAGCGCGGCAGGCGATCGCGGACGAGCCAGAGCGACACACCGGCAAGGAGCGCCGGAATGGCGAGACGGCGCAGCAGCTCGCCGACTGCGAGGGCCGAACCGTCGATCAGCATCGGTACGCCGCCGAGCGACAGCAATGCCTTGCTCGACCAGATCGCGACCGGCAGTGCGGCCCAGCCAAGGCCGATCGCGGCGAACATGGCGGCACCGGCATCGAGCCGATCGAAGGCGATACGCCGCGCGGCGAACAGCAATGCCGCGACGCCGACGGTGGGTACGAAAACCAGAAGCGTCGCGGGAAGCATCTGCGCCGCGGCCCCATAAGCAAGCGCGGCGGCGACCGCCTGCCCTAGCCGGCGCACGACCGACCGCTCGGCGCGCAACGCGAAGAACAGGCCGGCAAGCGCGACAGCAGCCCAACGCATAAAGGCCTCGATGGCGATGGCCCCCGCCCCGCTTGCGAGGCGTGGCAGTTCGCCAAAGGCGCGCGGCGTTGCCACCAGCGCGAAGACGGCTATCGCGAGAAAGCCGGTTCCCACCCATTCGATGCGGCGATCGACCGCCACCTTGCCGAAGATCAGCAAGGCCGCAGCAACGCCCGCGACCGCGACCGGTGCAAGCCAAAACGGAAGGAGCAGGCCCAGCGCCAGCGCCGTCAGCGCGGCGGCGGTTCCGGTCAGCCAGACGAAGCGGCTGTCCGACGCGCGGCCTTCGACGCGCCAGCCGCGCGCGATGCCGATCGCCGGCAACAGCGCAGCGCCAAGTGCGATAAGCGCGAGCACGCCATCGCCGATACTCCATATGTGCCACTTAACGATCGGCGCGGGAACCAGTGCAAGCAGGCAAAGCTCGAGCGTCCGGCGCAGGTGCGGCGGCGCATCCCACAACCGCGCAAGCAACGGTACCGCGTGGATCAGGACCAGCGCCATCCCGATTGCTGCGAGCCAGACGGGCGTCGGATCGGGCCAGAGGGCCATCAGCAAGATCGACAAGGCGAGGCTCGTTGTCCGCACGATCGCGAGGCGATGTTCGCGCCAGGCGAGCCATTGGCCCGCCGCCGCGAGCAGCGCGAACAGCCCCCAATGGAGCGGGGTGAAGCCCGCGTGCGCAACGAGCAGCGCGAGTTGCAGCGCACCGACGATCGCAGCCGCCGCGCGGAGCAGAACAGCACGCGGACCTTCATAGGCGAAGAGCGGCAGGGCAACGCCGAGCAGCAACACATAGGCGCCGATCGACAGCGATCCGACCGCGTCGAGCGCGCCGCCGATGAAGATCATCCACAGGCTCCACCCCGCCCCGCCGGCGAGCGCCGCGACCGCGAGCCACGGCCAGCGTCGCATGCGCGCAACGCCGGTCATCGCGGCAATGGTCAGCGCCAGATAGATGGCAAGCAAGGGGATGTCGGGTTCCAGCGCGCCGACAAGCGCCGGCGCGGCAAGGCCGCCCGCGAGCCCGAGCAGCGCGCTCGGCGAGCCGAAACGCAGCGACAGGGCGAGTGCCCCCGCCGTGATCAGCGCCAGCAGGACGAAAGCGAACAGCGGGCCGATCAGGCCATAGACATTCGCCGCGACCACGATCGCGGCATAGAGCGTCGCGATACCCGCGCCCGACAGGGCCTGCGGCACGCGCACGTCGCGCAGCCTGCTCTCGTTGCGCCAAGCATACTCGGCGCCGCCGATCAGCGCGACGCCGAAGAGGATGCCCGCGATCACTTGGACGCCCGGCGTGAAGACGCGCGCAAAAAAGCCGAGGTCGATCGCATAGCGGACGATCAGGACCCCCGCGATGGCGAGCGTGATGCCGCCGGCCCATATCGGCAGCGTCTTGCCGAACAGATTTTCGAAACGCGCCGAGAGGTTGGCAGGAGCGGCCGGCACTTTCGGTGGCGCCGATTTCGCTGGCGGCGGAAGCGGCGAAACGGTCTCGGCTTCGGGTGGGTCGGCCGGTGCAACGTCGTGCTGCGTTATCGTAGGTAGAGGAGCACTCGCCTTGGCGGCAGCGCGGACCGGAACCTCTGCCATTGCGATATCATCGGGCGGGGCCGCGGATGAGACCGGAGGAATATCGGGTTGCAGCACGATATCGGCGACGAGCGACACATTCTCACCCAAATGCACGCCCGTATGGCGCTGCAACGCACCGATCCGCTTCGCGGCTTCGGCAAGCGTCTTCTCGGCCCGCTTCAGCCGGCCGCGTGTGTCGAGGAGCAAGATGCCCAGGATGATGATCGCCACAAAGGCGAAGAAATCAAACACCTGTGTCCTTTCGTTCCCGTCCCTAGCAGGCAGGAACGAAAAGATCGACGCCCTTATAGCAGATCGGCCGGCGGTTCATCCGGCCGCAGCCATTATGCCGAACCCGCCGCTTCCTTGATCGCCTCGACAAGCTTGTCGCCGGCATCGGCTGCGACCGTCTGAACGACGCGTTTTCCGGTCGCTGGATCGGTCTGGTGGAAACGGAACTCCACACCCTTGAGCGGCTTTGAAATCAGGTCAGCGATCATCAGTTCGCGTTGCCGGTTCTCGGCATTGGCGAAAGGCGCAATCAGATCGACGAGCCAGACCTGATCGCCGGCGTTCCATTCCTCGAGCGTCAACCGGTTCTCGGGCTCGATCATGCCCTTGTCGAGCTTCGCCGCGCCTGCCGATGTGGTTTTTGCCCACATTGCGAGGCCGACAGGCTGCTGCCCGTCGCGGAACAGGTAGAATTGCTGGTGGATAAGCGCGGGCATCACCAGCCACTCGAGGTCACCGATGCTGAGCGCCCGGTGGAGAGGCGACTGTGTCAACAGCCAGGTCATTTCACCCAGAAGGTGACTGACCGTCGGCGGTGCCGCCTGTGCTGCATCCGCCGCCGCCCCGTTGGCCGGCTTCTTGCCCGTCGAACCCGTCTTTTTACTCATATCGTCCTGACCTTAAGCGACCGCGGCCGCGAACCAATCATGCGATCCCATCCCATCCTTCGGGAAGTTGCGCAAGTCGCCCTCGGCCGCATCGGTGCCGAAACGGCTCATCGCCTGCGCGAGGTTCGATGCGGCGCGCGCCGCATCGACGGGCGTGGTGCCCGGCCCGTCACCCGGTGCAGCAGGCGATTGCGCCGCGCGCTGCGATGGCGTGTAACCGAACGCGACCTCGCCGATGGTGGCCGTCGTCCCGTTTGCCCGCGCATAGGTCGCCGTCGACAAGGCCAGATTGTTGCCCACCTTGACGCTGTCCGACGTCGCAAGGTTGCGAAGGCTGATCTCGGTAATCCCGAGGCCGCCGAGCGAGTTGATCTCGTCCGCCTGCGACACGCCGTCGCCATTGCGATCGACCCAGACCTTGAGTTCCGCGAACCGCGTGTCGGCCTTGTCGAGCTTTCCGTCCCGGTTGCTGTCGAGCGTCGCCAGCCCTTCCCAGCTGTTCTTCGCGCCCTCCTTCTCGGACAGGAACGACAGTTCGGTCGCCTTGGTGATCGCGCCGTCGCCGTCGCGGTCGATGACCAGCATGCCGTCGCCGCCCGACATCCATCCGGTGTCGTCATTCTGCCCGTCGTCGTTGATATCGAACGCAGCCTTCGTTTTGCCCGCGCGCCGCGATTCCAGGCCATCGCCATCGAGATCCACAAGGATCGCCGAAAGCATGCCGACGCGGCGCCCGTCGAACGAGATATAGCTCGCCTCACCAATCTGTCCGGCATCCGGAGACAAGGGGCCTTTGACCTCGCGCGGGACGATACGGATCGTGCCGTTGGCAGCCGCCATCCGGTAATGCTTCGCCTTGCCCGAATAGGCCAGCGGCGCGACGGCGGGATCGATGGCGTCGAGGCTCAGCGCGGTCAGGCCAGCTTGATCGAGTCCCTTGAGTTCGGTCGCCTCGACGCGGCCGTTCCGGTTCGCGTCGGCCCACAGCCGGAGATCGAAATAGCGGGCGTCCTGCGCCGTGATGAGCGCATCGCCGTTGCTGTCGAACTCGGCCATCGCGCCGGCGAGCGTCAGCACCTCCGACGGGACCGTGATCGCCCCGTCGCCATCGCGATCGAGCGCCAGCGACGTGCCTTTCGGCAGTGGCTGCGGCGTCAGGGCGGCGGCTTCGGCCGCGGGGGTTGCCTCGGTCGAGGCCACGGCTGCAGCTGCGGCGCGCGCCAGTTCTTCGCGGCGCTCGGCCTGCGCCTCGGGCGAAGCGGTATTGGACGCATCCGGGAGCGGCACCCAGCCCAGTCCGACGTCGCCCGCCTGCCCGGTCGACCCGTCGCGCCAGGTAACGACCGACGTCGCGCTGATGACGTTGGCGACGCCCGAAAAACTCGTCGCAAGCACGTTTCGGACGAGCGAGATGCTGCGAATTCCCATTTCAGCGAGCGTGACGAGTTCGTGGCTCTGCCCGATGCCGTCCTGGTTGATGTCGCGCCATATCCGGAACGTTGCGAAAGCGTCGTCGCCTTCGTCGAGCAGCGAGTTGCCATTGGTATCGAAGGTGACGAGCCCCTCGAGGTCGGTCGTCGCGCCTTCCCTGTCCTTGACGAAACTGATTTCGTCGAGGTCCTGCACCATGCCGTCACCGTTTCGGTCGAGTGCCAATATCCCGTCCGATGCCTTGACCCATCCCATCACCTGGCGCCGCGCATCACCGAACAGGTTGACCACGAGCCCGCTTTCGAAGGCGCTGGAAAGCTCGAAGCCATCACCGAGCAGATCGATCACGACCGGCATATAGGGATTGCCCATCGGCACGCCCCAATGGCTCGTGTTGATATTCTCGTCATCGGCATAGAGCGTATAGGGCGGCGCCGGCCAGGCATTGCCCGGATTCCAGTGCTGGTTGGCGGTATAACCTTCGGCCGGCGTCCCGCCGTGCGGGAACGGCCGCGACGTGGTCCCTTCCCATTGGCTGTATTCGCCAAGGTAAAGGAGGATGTTTCCAGTGGATTTTTCCACCAGCCACGATTCATTGAACCAGGATTGTTGCCCCCATTGCGGATATCTTACGGGCTCATCATAGCCGAGCGGACCGTCGCCCAGCTGGGTATTCTGGAAGCGCATTTCATAGAGGTTCATGTCTATATTACCGTTATTATAGACATATTTCCTGATGTTGGTGATGTTGATCCGGATGTCGCGCGTTGCGCTCGTATTGGCGCCATCGGACGCCGCGACCGACAGGATCGCATATTTTCCGTTCGCATCCGAAAGCCAGTTGGCCGATTCATAGTCGACCCCGCCGTTCGCAATGACGATCTGGCCGGACGAATTGATGCTGAACGCATTGTTGATATTGCCCGCGACGATCGAATAGCTGGGTGCGGTTCCGTCGGCATCGGTCGCGTTGACCGTGGTGACGATGGTCCCGATCGCGAGATTCTCCGATATCGTGAGCACGGTCGGCGCAGTCAGCACCGGTGCATTGTCATTGGTGTTGTTGATCTGCACCGCGATCCAGGTCGTGCCCGAACCATAGGTTCCGTCGACGGTACGGACGCCGACCGACAGCGAGGTGCTCGCTCCGCCCGATGCGAGCCGTTCATAATCGAAATGGCGACTGGTGATGACGCGCACCTGGTTGCCGACGATTTCGAACATGCCGTCGGGATTGTTCGTCAGTTCGTAGCTGAGCGGATTGAGCACGCCATCGGCGTCGCCCGCGGTCAGCGTCGCGACGACATAGCCCGCACCGCTATTCTCGTTGAACGCCGTCGTGCCCCACGCCGAAACGACGGGCGCTCCCGGCGCATTGTCGTTCCGGTTATAGATATGGAAATAGGTGGTGAACGGGTCGGACGTCATCACGCCGTCGGTCGCCACGATCGTCACCGGGATATAGGCATAGGTATCGTTGGGCGCGACATAGGCGCCGAGGCTGCCCGCATTGGCCTTGACCCATTCGAAGTCGCGCGTAACGCCGCCGACGAAGGTCAGCGCGGCGGCCCCCGACGGGTTCGTGATGGCAAACAGGCCGCCCGTGTTGCCGCCGCTGGCAAAGGCGTAAGTGACGGCGCTTCCGTCTGGATCGACCGAACCGGTAATCGCTGCCGAAGCGGCGTCGTTTTCATAAGCCGAGGGCCAGATTGCGGTCGTCGGCGCGGTTGGCTTTTCGTTGACCGCGGCCACGTTGACGGTGAAATTCTGGTAGGCGTCGAGCCAGCCGCTGTTCCCGCTATTGTCGTAGACGCGGAACTGCAGGCCGTGCGTGCGGTTCGCCACGACGTCATAGTCGAGGATCACCCCATCCTTCTTCCACAACTCCTTCACATTCGGGTTGGCGGTGGCGCGCAGCTCGAACAGCGAGGTATCGCCGCTGTAGATATAGAGGACATGCCCTGCTTCGCCGAAGGCCAGTCCGTCCTTGTCGAGATCGGTCGTGCTGATCGTCGCGATATAGGCCGCAGCGCTCACCGCTTCGCTCACCGACGCCGAAGCGGCGGAGGTAAAGGTCGGCGCCTCGTTCGTGTCGGTCACCGTGAAGGTGAGGTTCGTCATCCCCACCGACAGCCCGCCGGCATCGGTCGCCTGCACATTGACCGTCGCCGTGCCGTTCGTCGTGGTTTCATAATTGACCACCGCGCCCGCCCGGATCGTCACGACACCCGTCGTGGGATTGATCTGGAACCAGCCATATTGATCGCTGGTGATCGAATAGGTCAGCGCGTCGCCGTCGGGATCGGTCGCGGCCATCGTCGCGCCCGTCGCCGATCCTGCACCCTGCCCTTCCGTCAGCAGGTTCGCTGCCGCATTGACGTCGGCCAGCCCGAAGGGCGTCTCGTTGATGTTCGACAGGTTGACGGTAAAGGCCTGCGTCGCCGTGAGCCCACCGCCGTCGGTCACCTGCAGCGTCAGGTTGAAGGTGCGCGTCGCGGGATTGTCGTAATCGAATGTCGCCCCGGCGGCGACGACGAGATTGCCGCCCGAAATCGCGAACTTGCCCGCCGAATTGCCGGCGATGATCGTATAGGTCCGATTGGCGGGATTGCCGAAGCTGTTGCCCGCAAGGTCGGGGTCCGACGATGTGAGCGTGCGGATCAGCGTCCCGGCCGCGGCATTTTCCGCCAGCGTCCCGCTGTTTGCCGAGGTGATCGTCGGCGCTTCGTTCACGTCCGAGATATTGATCGTGAAATTGGCGCTGACCGGCGTCGTCACACCGTCGCTCGCCTGGATGGTGAGCGTCACCGACGACGTGGTTTCATATTGCACCACCGCACCCGATACGACGCTGACGACGCCCGTGCTCGCGTTGATCGTGAACCAGCCCAGCGAATTGCCGCCGGTGATCGAATAGACCGGCGCGGTGCCGTCGGGATCGACCGCAAGCGCCGTGACACCGACGAGCGTGCCTGCGCCCGAGCCGTCCGCCAGCGTATTGGCCGCGCCATTGTTGTCGGTCAGCGCCCCGAGTGCTTCGTTGACGTTGGTCGCGCTGATCTGGACGCCCGTTCGCGTGTAGGAAAGCCCGCCCTGATCGGTGACGCGGATGTCGATGGTCGCCGGACCGCTCTCGAAATTGAGCGACTGGCCGGCCGCCAGCGACAGGCTCGTTCCCGAAATGACAAACTTGGCCGCATCGGCCCCACCGACGATGGCATAGGTGAAGCTGCCGCCGCTGTCGGGATCGGTCGCGCCGAGCGTCGCGACGAGCGCGCCCGCCACATTCTCGTTGAACGCCGCCGGGGTCACATTGACCGCGGTTGGAGCGCCGTTGACCGTGACCGTGATCGTCTTTGTGATCTCGGCCGAAAGCGCATTGTTCGACGTCTCGCGCGAACGCGCTCGGACGGTCAGCACATAGTCAGTGGCCGAAGCGCCGGGGTTGAGGGCGAGTGTCGAGAGGTTCCACGAACGGATGTCGACCGTCGCGGTCGTCGCGCTGTTCGCGCCCGACACCAGCTGCGCCCCCGCTGGCAGCCCTTCGATCCGCAGCATGTCGAGCACCTCGGACCCGTCGGTGTCGATCAGGCCCGCAAGAATGCCCGCGAGGCTGATCGAGGTTCCGGTGTTTCCGCTCGCCGATGCCGGCCCCGACAGCGTCACCCCGTCGGCCACCGCGGCGACCGAAATCGGCACGACCAGTTCGGCCGAATAGAGCGCGCCGTCATAGGCACGAATGCGAACATTGCCGCTGCCGAAGGCATTCGCGTTGGGCCGGATCGTCACCTCGCGCGTGGTGGCGTCGATCACCCGCACATCGCTCGCGGGCACGACCGTCTGCAACACGCCGTCGGTAGTGACGACAACCGAGATGCCGGCGCCAGAGGTCTCGGCGTCGGCGACGGTAAAGCGGAGGTTGATCGAACCGTCCTCGTTGACGGTCGTCGGGTTCCCGGCGACCGCTGTGATCGTCGGAATCTGGTTGAGGCCCCAGCTGTTGTCGATCTGCGCCCGCTGCGTCGCGGTGAGTGCGGCGAAGTTGGCGGGCTGGGTGATGCCCTGCATCGTCGTCAGCAGGCCGGGAAGATTGACCTGACGATTGACGCGACTGCCCGCGATAAAGACGTCGACATAGAAATTATCCGCGGCCGTCCAGTCGCCCGCCGTGGCGTTGGCGAACCAGTCCTTGATCGTCGTCGCGGTGGTCGTACCGAGAATCTTGACGACCAGGTCCTTGCCGACCTTGGTGAACCACAATTCGCTGTAGGCGATGTTGTCGGCGGTTTCGTACGAGACAGAATCAAGCGCGCTGTCATCGTCGTAATTATAGATAGTATCGGCGCCCGAATTGCGACCGATCACATAATGATCCTGGCCCTGGCCGCCGATCATGATGTCGTTGCCCGCACCGCCGTCGAGATAGTCGCCGGCATCGCCGGCATCGAGCAGGTCGTTACCCGCATCGCCATAGAGGAAGTCGCTGGCACCATCGCCGAAGAGACGGTCGTCGCCGTCACCGCCATAGATCTGGTCGACCCCGGCCTCGCCGTAAATGATGTCGTTGCCCATGTCGCCATAGAGCTTGTCATCGCCCGCGCCGCCGTAAATGACGTCGTCGCCGGTCAGCCCGTTGACGATACTGTTGCCCGAGTTGCCGCGCAGCAGGTCGCCGAAAGCCGAGCCCGTCAGATTCTCGAAACCCGAGATGACATCGCCGGTGGCGTCGGCACCCGTCGCGCTGTTCGCCAGCAGGTTGACATTGACGCCGTTCAAGACGCGGTCGACGGCCGCGACGATGACCACGCCGTTGACAGTCGACTGGCCGATCGAACCCGAATTGAAATTCGTGCCCACCGCCGAGCCGGAATAAAGCAACGTATCGATGCCGTCGCCGCCCATGAGAACATCGGCCCCCGCGCCCCCTTCGATGATATCGTTCCCCAATCCACCTTCGAGCCGGTTCGCCCCGGCCGCGCCGGTGATGCTATCCGCCCCCGAGCCGCCGACGACATTTTCGATGTTGGTCAGCTTGTGCGCCGCGTTGGCAAGGTTGATGAAGAGGTTCGCCGTCGCCGCCGCAAAGCTGGCCGTATCGGTACCAGCGCCGCCGTCGATCGTGTCCTCGCCGACCACCAGTGCGTGAATGAGGTCGTCGCCGTCACCGCCGTTGACGATATCGGTGCCCGCACCGCCCGTCAGTATATCGTTGCCCTCGTCGCCGGTCAGATAGTCGTTGCCGAGCCCCCCATCGAGCGTGTCGTTCCCCAGCCCGCCGTAGAGGTTATCGCCCCCGCCGCGGCCGAGAAGCGTGTCGTTGCCGTCGCGACCCTGGAGGAAATTGGCAGCATCGTCGCCGCCCAGCGTATCGGCGAAGGCCGTGCCATAGAGATGCTCGATGGAGATATAGGTGTCGCCGGCGGCAAAGCCGGTGTTCAGCGCCGAGTTCTGCAGATCGGCCGTAACGCCCGTCGTGACCGGATCGTTTCCGGTTCGCAGCGAGGATGAGGAATAGTTGGCATAGTCCGAACCCGCGCCGCCATCGATGATGTCGGCACCCGAGCCGCCGAACAGATTGTCGTTCCCGTCCTCGCCGCGCAGTGTGTCATTGCCCGCGCCGCCGACGAGTGTGTCGTCGCCGCTGCCGCCCAATATGGTATCATTGCCCGCACCCGCATCGATGACGTTGGCAAGCGTGTTTCCGGTCAGCTGGTCCGCAAAGGCAGACCCGTTCAGGTCTTCGACATTGGTGAGCGTATCGCCGGCCGCATCGCCGCCAGTCCCCGCTCCGCCGGCAAGGCTGATCGTGACGCCTGCCGCCGAGGACGCATAGGACATGATGTCGACGCCGTCGCCGCCATCGATCGTGTCGGCGCCCGCCGACCCGTTGACGATATCGTTACCCGCCAGCGCGTTGATCGTTTCGACCCGGAACGTACCATTGATCGTATCGACCCCGGTCGTTCCGGTGATCGTCGCGCCGATGCCCTGTGCGATCGTGATATCGAAATTCGAGCTCGCCGAGGCCTGACCGTCGCTCGCGGTGACGCGGACGGTGAAGGTCTGCCCGATAAAGGCCGTTGCCGCACCGCTTGCGAAGGAGAATGTCCGCGTCGCGGCGGTAAACACCAGCCACGCAGGCAGCGCGCTGCCGTTCGACAGCGTTGCCGAATAGGTGAGCGTGTCGCCGTCGGGATCGGAAAAAGCCGTCGCGGGGACGGCATAAGAGAAGGCCGCATTGTCGACGGGGTTCTGGCTGACCGGTCCCGGCGTGCCGGTGACCGGCACCTGATTGGTCAGGCTGATCGTCTGGTCTGCAAATTGCGCAAACTCGAGCCCGGTATAGCTGTCGGTGCCGTCGTCGCCGTTGGCCAGATTGGTGTCGGTGATCGTACGCGCAGCAAAGTTGATCACATAGTCGGCGCGGTTGCCCGTGTAGACGAGCTTGTCCGAACCAGCGCCGCCGTCGAAACTGTCGTTCCCGGCGCCCCCCTGCAGGACATCGTCGCCGCCGAAGCCCTTGAGGACGTTGGCTGCCGACGAGCCGGTCAGCGTATCGGCAAAGTCCGATCCGTCGATATTTTCGATCAGGCCATCGGCGAACTGGTCGCCTTGCGCATCGCCGCCGCTCGCGGTGCCCGTCGTAAGGTTGACGGTCACACCCGCCTCCGACGTCCGGTAATCGACCGTATCGATACCCGCGCCGCCGTACAGCTGGTCGCCGCCCGCACCGCCCTGAAGCCGGTCGTTGCCGATGTCGCCGCGCAGGATATCGGCGCCCCTGCCGCCGATCAGCGCGTCGTCGCCGTCATTGCCGCTCAGGCTGTCATTTCCGTCGCCGCCCGACAGCATGTCATTGCCGAGTCCGCCCGACAGGTTGTTGGCAAAGTCGTTGCCCGTGATCGTATCGTCATAAGCCGATCCCACGACATGCTCGATCGACACGGCACCACTGCCCGCAGCCGACAGGTCGAGCACCGCGCCGAACGCGCTGCCGCGAATGGCCGCTCCGTCGCCCCCCAGCCGCAATTCGTCGGTACCGCTGCCGCCGTCGACCGTGTCTTCGAGCGTCCCGTCGGCTTTGGCTCGGCCATAGATGAGGTCGTTGCCGCTGCCGCCCAGCAAAATGTCGGCGCCGTCGCCGCCTGCGATCAGGTCGTCGCCGCCGCCGCCGTCGATGCGATCGGCGCCGCTCACCGTATCGGGGCTTCCGATCTGGCTTTCCACGCCGCCGCCGTACAGCTTGTCTCCGCCGGCGGTTCCCGTGATGCGGTCGTCAAAGGCCGATCCCCGGGCTTCTTCAATCGAAATCAGCGTGTCGCCTTCGGCATCGCCGCCAGCCGCGCTGCCCGTCGCGAGATCGATGACGATACCCGCCGTCGAGGCCGAGTAGTCGACCCGGTCGATATCGGCGCCGCCGTCGATACGGTCCGCGCCGCCCGATCCCGTGAAAACATCGTTACCCGCAAGCCCGACCATCGTTTCGCCGCGGAAAGTCCCCGCGAGCGTATTGGCGGCAGCCGTGCCGTTGATGTCCGCGCCCTTGGCAAGCGTGATATCAAGCTCGAACCCGTCGGAGATCGAATAGCCTTGATCGGTGGCGGTCACCTTGACCTGGATCGTGGTCCCGACCGCGGCAACCGGCGGTGTGCCGCTGAAGGTTCGGGTCGCCGGATTGAAGCTTAGCCAGGTCGGCAAGGTCGATCCGTCGGCGAGCGTTGCGGTGAAGCTCATCGCGTCGCCCAGATCGAGGTCGATGAACGCCGTCACCGGGATCTGGTAGCTATACGCCGCGCCGTCCTCGATCGACTGATCGGCCATTCCCGGCACGCCGAGGACGGGCTTGTTGTTCGCGTCGATCCCCAGCGAAACAAGATGATCGGCGAACTGGATGAACTGGATATTCTTCAGCGTGTCGGTGCCGTCCGCGGCGCGCGCGCCGACCCCGGTCACGGTTGTCGAAGGCACCCCGGCAACGATCAGATAGTCGGCGAAATTACCCGCATAGACAGCCGTGTTACTGCCGGTCTGTCCGTCGATATAGTCGTTCCCGGCGTCGCCGCTCAACCTGTCGTCGCCCGCGCCGCCATACAGGGCGTCGGCGCCGGCCCCGCCCGACAGCAAGTTGGCGGAATCGTCGCCGGTCAACATGTCGCCGAATTGCGAGCCCGTCAGATTCTCGACCTGATAGAACCAGTCGCCGGCCGCATCGCCCTGCGCTGCCTTGACGCCCGGTGCGGTCGTGCCGTTCGTCGAGCTGTTGATTTTCAGATCGACCTTGACGCCGTTGATCGACAGCCCGCTCGTCGCGTCGGTGGTCGCGGTGGCGGCAACCGCCATCGTGTCATAACTTGCCGTATCGCTGCCGACGCCGCCGACGAGCTTGTCGCCGCCAGCGCCGCCGACGAGGATGTCGTCGCCGTCGCCGCCATCAATATTATCGGCCGCTCCGCCACCGTCGAGCCGGTTCGCCCCGGCCGAGCCGATGATCGTGTCGGCCTGCGTACCGCCGATGACGTCTTCGATATTGGCCAGCGTGTCGATCACGCTTCCCTGAACATGCGTTCCGGCAACCAGGCTGATCGTGCCCCCTGCGGTAATATCCGACGCGTCATAGGTGTCGATGCCGTCGCCGCCGTCGACATTGTCGCTGCCCGCGCCGCCGCGCAGCCGGTCGTTGCCAAGGCCGCCCTTCAGCACGTCGTTGCCGCCAGCGCCGAGGATGAAGTCGTTCGCCGCGCTGCCGATGATCGTATCGATACCCGACGACCCGTTGATCTGTGCGATCCCCTCGACGACGACCGCGGTCAGATCGATGGTGGCGGCGGTGTTCAGGTTCACGACGACGTTGGATTTGCCGTTACCGCTGATCTTCTCGATCGAGGCCAGCGGCGCCGCCGCCGTGGACGTCAGCCCGATCGTCGCATTGTCGACGTCGGCGATGATGACGTCGTTACCGGCCTTGCCGTCGATCGTCTTGAAGCCGCTGTCGACCCCGAAATGGAATTCATCGTTGCCCGCACCGCCGGTCAGGACGTCGTTGCCGGCCAGCCCGTAGAATTTGGCCCCGCCGGCCAGCGTCGGATCGGCGACGAGCGTGTCTGCGCCGGAGGTGCCGGTGTAGACGATCGAATCCACATAGACGCCATTGTCCTGCCATGTATCGGTAAGGGCGTCGGTCAACGCCTGCGCCGGCGCAGCGGGCCATGTCGACGGAACGGTCGCGCTCACTGCAGCCATCGCCGCTACCAGCGCCTGGACATCGCCGCGCGCCAGCGACTTGTCCGCCGCGACAAGGCGGCGCGCCTGGTTGGCGGTGCCCGCGAACCAGTTCTTGACCAGAACCGACGAGCCTAGCCCGATTGCGGTGATTTCAAGGTCGTTACCGACCTGCCGCAACCAAAGCTGGTTATGGGCAATCTTGTCAAAGACGAGTTCGTCCTGACCGCCGCCGGTCACGACGCTGTCGTTGCCGCTTCCCGCAGCGAAAAGATAACGATCGTTCCCCGCGCCGCCGTCGAGCGTATCGTTCCCCGCGCCGCCATCGAGCGTATCGTTACCGGCTCCGCCATAGAGCCCGGCAGCGAACGTCTGTCCGGCGCCCGCACCGGCCGTGATGTTGATCGTCGACGCATCGTCGCCGTCACCGCCCAGCAGGACGTCATCGCCGCCGCCGCCGATAAGCCGGTCGCTTCCCGCTCCGCCGACAAGCTGGTCGTTGCCACCGCCGGTCCGCGTCAGCCGGACATTGTCGATCACCACCCCATTGCTATCGACGGTACCGATGGCGCGGAACGACAGGGTATTTGTGCCTTCGAGCACCTTTGCCGCCGGTATCGCGCCAAGGGCGCCATTGGTCATGGCCGGCCCGGTCCCGTTTACCGACCTGACGATGACTTCGCCATTCCACAGGATTTCGAACCCGCTGGTTTCACCAGCGATCATTCCCGCATAGGTGTAAGCGAGCGATAGCCCTTCACCCGCGCGCAGTCCCTTGATCTCCTGCGTCAGCGTAATATTGCCGGTTCCATCGTCGAGATGGACAGCGCGGGTTCCGGTAAGCCCCGTCACCCCCCCCGTGACAAAGGCCACGGGCCGTGTTTCGGAACTGGCCCATCCGGCGCCGGCCGATCCATCCAGCGCGACTTCGAAACTGGCATTCACGATACCATAAGCGCTCTGTTCGTCGGCGGATGCGTCGTTCCCGGCAGCGACGAAATAGGTATCGCCGCGCAATATGTCGTTCCCGTCGCCACCGGCGAGAATATCGCGGTCGGCTCCGCCTTCGAGGACGTCATTGCCCGCGCCGCCATCCAGATTGTCGTCCTGGACGCCGCCGGTCAGCGTGTCGTTTCCATCGTCGCCGATCAGGACGTCGGCGCCCAGTCCCTTCACGAGTCCGGTACCGGATCCACCGCTCAGAACATCGTCCCCGCCATTGCCCTTCAGGACATTGTCGGCATCGTTGCCGGTAAGCGTGTCGGCGAGCTGTGAGCCGATGACATTTTCTATGCTGTTATAGGTGTCGCCCGCGGCCTCGCTGCCCGCCCCACTGCCGGCATTGGTCGTGAGGTTCACCGTGACTCCGGTCGAACCGTCCGAACCGAGATAGCTGACGGTGTCAACGCCAGCGCCGCCCTGGAGCACGTCGGCGCCGAGCCCACCGACCAGCATATCGTCGCCGTCGCCGCCCTGAAGCGTGTTGGCGCCGGCACCGCCCACGAGCGTGTCGTTGCCAAAGCCGCCCGAAAGCGTCGCGGCGTTGCTGACGATCAGATCGTCCGCGGGCGCTGCCAGCGTGTCGGTCGATGCCGCGAGCAGGACGCCATTGGCATCGAATTTCAGTCCGGCAAGATTGACCGAACTGCCGTCGGAGAACTGGATCGTTTCGACCGCGCTGTTTGCGTTCGCTGCCGCTCCGCTGCGGAAATTCTGGATCGTGATCTTTCCGCCCAGCACACCGGACGCGGTATTGAGCGTGATGTCGAGGTCGTTGCCCGTGAAGGCGAAGCTGAGGTCGGACAGGGCGATAACATGGCTGCCGGTCGTGAAACCCGCGTCGCCGGTATAGTCTTGGAGGAGGATCGTGTCGGTGCCGCCGGGCGCGGCGCGGGGAATCGTGATCCGGCTGGCGGCGATCGTGTTGCCGCCGGAGTCGAGATTGACGAAGTCGAACTGCTCCGATCCGTCGAGGTTGCGCACGAAGCCATCGCGGGCGAACACGCCGGGAGCCTGGAAGTTCAGCCCCTGCGCCACCGGGTTGGCGATCTCCTTGCGATAGACGACCTCGCCCGTCGCAACTTCCGAGATCACATGCTCATATATGTTGCTGTTGCCCTCGCGGTCGACGAGCTGCACCGTCGAGACATAGCCTTCGGCGAGCTTGCCATTCTCCATGAGAACGATCTCGCCGGCAGCCGCCACGTCGAGGATCGTGTCGTTTCCGTCGCCGCGGCCGAAGACATAGATGTCGTCGCCCGACCCGCCCTTGAGCAGGTCGTCGCCCTTGCCGCCGGTCAGTTCATTCTCGCCCAGGTCGCCCTCGAGCGTGTCGGCGAAATCCGACCCACGCAAGTTTTCGATGCCGTCATAGACGTCACCCGCAGCGTCGCCCGCGGTCGCGTCGGATATCGGCGCCGGCGTCGCGAGCGACGCCTTGACCGCCGCACTCGCAGTTTCGTAACTCGCGGTGTCGAGTCCGTCGCCGCCGAACAGAAGATCGCCCGTCGCCGCGCCGTCGCGCGTTCCGCCCGCGCCGCCGATCAGCACATCGTTCCCGGCGCCGCCGAGCAGCACGTCGGCCCCCGCGAGGCCGAGCAACCGGTCGTCGCCGCTGTTCCCGTTGATAATGTCGTTGAGCCCGGCACCCGACAGCGTGTCGTCGCCGGCGCCGCCGGTGACCCAATTCTCGCGCGCCGCGTTACCCGTCAGCGTATCGTTGCCGTCGGTCCCCGCGACGATATCGGTCGTCACCATGTTGACGGCGCCGGTGTTGAAGAAAGCGAATTTCTCGATCGAGCCCTTGGCGCCCGGGTTGCTCACCCATTCCTTGAGGATGATCTGGTCCGCGATGCTCGCAAAGGATGCGGTGACGCTTCCGCTGCCCTCGATGCCAACGATCAGGTCCTTGCCATTCGCCGCGACCTGGAACTGGATGTCGTTGATATCGATACCGATACCAAATTCGAGCAAGTCGGCGCCGCTGTTCGCGACCACCGCGTCGGCATTGGCCGGACGGTGGAGATAGAGCGTTCCCGTCTCGATGTCATAGCGGGTGCGCGCCGCCCAGTTGGTTCCGTCGAACAGCGTGCCATAGGTCGCATGCGTGATCGTCCCGTCGGGATTGACGACATAGCCGTTCTGGCCACCCTGCCCCGAAACCCACACGACATCCCATTCGTTCGACAGCGCGTCGATGAGGATGTCGCGGCCATCGCCGCGCTGGAACTTGAACAAATCGTCGCCGCTGCCGCCGATCGCCTCGTCATTGCCCGCACCGCCGGCGAGGATGTCGTTGCCGTCGTCGCCCGAAAGGCGGTCGTTGCCGCGCCCCCCGCTGACCGTGTCGCGCCCCGCACCGCCGTAAAGCGTATCGTCGCCATCGGCACCGGCGACGATATCGTTGCCGCTGTCGCCCGATACCGTATCGTCGCCAAGCCCGCCGTTGCCGAAATCATTGCCCGAGAGCAGATAGACGAGATCGTTGCCGGCGCCCGCATGGACGAAATCATTGCCGGCGGTGCCGACGATCGTCTCCGACGAATCCGAACCCAGGATATAGGTGTCGAAATCGGCGAGCCGTATCTCGTTGCCGTCGGCAAAGCGCAGCGTTTCGATCTGGTTGAAGCCGGTGAACCAGTCGCGCATGATCACGCGGTCGCCGGCGAAGACTCCGTCGGGCCACAGCTCGACGATCAGGTCCTTGTTGTCGGCCGATTTCAGGATCTTGATATCCTCGATCCCGATCCCAACACCGAGGACCAGCGCATCATTGCCGCCCGCCGCCACGCCCTGCGGCGTGACCTGCGCACCACCGCCACGCCAATTGTCGAGGCCCCGCCCGTCGCGGAACAAGGATCCGTTCAGCGCCGCCGCATTGTTCGCGACCGAGCCGCCATAGGCCTGCTGTACGATCGAGGTAAGCGACATGCCGCTCTCGTCGCGGATTTCGTCGAAAACGGTCGCATTGCCGATCCCGGTCGCGCCGACATCGCCGATGCGGAAGATATATTGATCGTCGCCGCGCCCGCCGCGCAGCTGGTCGCCGACGCCCGCGCCGCCCGCAAGGACGTCGCCGCCGTCGCCGCCCTCGAGCGTGTCGGTGCCGTCGCCGCCCTCGAGCCAGTCGGATCCCTCGCGCCCGATCAGCAGGTCGTTGCCCGCACCGCCATCCAGGTAATTGCCGTCGCCGCCGAGCGTGCCGGCGCCGTCCGAGCCCGCGTTGATCAGGTCGTCGCCGTCGCCGCCGAGCAGCCAGTCGTCGAGCCGGCCGCCATAGAGCTTGTCGTTGCCCGCGCCGCCGATGATATTGTCACCGAGGTTCGAGGCGTAGACGGTGTCGTCGCCAGCGCCTGCATCGACAGTCGCGGCGATATCGATGTCGAGCAAGCGCCGATCCGACGTCGCAAAACCGACCGTGGTGGAAGTCGCCATCGTACGCGAGCGCGAAATCACGAAACGCGCCTGTCCCGTCGCCTCGTCGACGATCACGTCGTCGATCCAGACGAGCGGCTCTCCGCCCGCTCCATCGACGATCGTACCGGTACCCGATACGGTTTGTGTGCCATTGGCAAGAGCGTTAGCGCCTGCGGTTACCGTGGCGGATAGGGTGAAGCGCTCATTGCCCTCGACATCCGAATGCGCATTGTCGGATACGACAGCCGTCCGGACGAACAGCTCCTTAACGCCGACCGCAAAGGTTGCGGCCGTCGCATTCGACCACGTCACGCCATCGAGCGAAACCTGAATATTAGCGGCGCCGGCGGCGCCATAGTCGGCGCCCGCGCCCTTGGCATTGCCATCTGCCAACGCCAGCGCAAAGGTAATTTCCTGCGACGCGGCCTTCGACAACGACAGTCGGAAGACGGCATAGCCGTCGCCTTCCCAAGCATAGCTGTCGCCGACGAGCAAAGTCGGCAGCGCCGCGGTGCCATCGATCACTGTTGCAACAGCCGCATCGCCCATAATCTGCATTGCAGCCGCGTTGCTTAAGCTCGCCTCGAACCGTTCGACGGCCTCGGTGATTCCGTCATTGGCCAAAGCGACGGTGGCGGTAGCTCGCAACGCATTGGCGGCGAAAGTCACCGAGTTGGCCAAGGCGGTAAAATCCGTCCCGGTGATAGCAATATCATCGTTCAGGTGGTCGTTGACGGTGTAGCCGATCTGGTTTTCAAGTTTTCCGGTGCGAAGGTCGATGGCCTCCGCGCCGCCCCCGGCTTCGATAACGGTCTGGCCCGCGACGTCGATGGCATCGTCCAGTGCCACCTGTCCAAATCCAATACGCCTGCTGATCTTGTCGCTGAACGGATCATACGCGAAACTAAATGTGACTTCAGAAGAAACTGCACCAGCTTCGTCCAGAATTGCGTTAAATCCACCAAACCAATCCGACCTGTGACGCCTTGTCAGGCCAAGTTCAGATGCGCGAACCAAATTAATGGTTGTCTCTAGAGAAAATGCACTATCAGATTCAGCGGAAGCCAGTGCCCCAATCACCATTTTATTAAGCAGGTAATTTTCATATGCTCGCGCGGAAGATATATTACCAATCAAGGTAGACTGTTCGAAATTTTCTGCGGTCACTCCTGCCGTTTCAAATGACGCATATATAGCCCGCTTTACATAGTTACTTCCGCCAACGATCTGAAAATCTGGATCTGTAATTCCTTTGAATATCCCATACGCCGATATCCGATCAAAAGCTCCTTCTGATTTCGATGATATTTTATAGGTTATCGCATCCTTGTCCCTGCTCGACATCGGACGATAGACATAGCTCGACTTGCGCATGCCATAATTGCCGGTCTGTATATTTTGGGGATTGGACAGCTGACCGCCCGAAGCCGTCAAGACAAAGTTGAAAGTCTCCGCAACGCTCGAAGCCAGCGCTTCGGCGGCAGATTTTGAACCTCCCTTTCGGCTATAGGAATTCGCAACCTTGAATTCACCGTTGACCCCATCCCATACGACATCGGCACCTGAACGCGGCGTGCCACCGAAGATGGAGCCGATAAGCCCGCCCACGATGAAGCCAAGGAATGCGCCGGCGAATGCCCCCAGCGGACCCGCAAAACCACCCAGCATGGTAAATTTCTCGGCGAACAGCAGAGCTAGGCCCGCGCTCGCGACGGCGGAGCCGACGGCCGAGCCGATCTGACCACCGATGGTTTCGAAACCTATGATTTCCTGAGCGAGCTTGGTTCCGAGGAAAGACCCTACGGCGTTCCCAATCATCGCAAGGTTAACGCCCTCAAAAAGGGCAGCGCCATCCACGATATTGGTGAGAACCTGCCCTATGACGGCCCCAGCAGTCGTATTTGCAAGCTCTCCCGCCAAACCGTCCAGACCAACCGCGTTGATCAACTCCGCAGTCAGGAAGGAGGAGAGCGCCCCCACTCCCGCAGACTTGAGATTGGCAAGCAGCTCGGGCCCAAATGTCGAGAACGCGTCCTTGGTGGCCTGGGTCGCGGATTGATTGCCAATCAACCCGTCCAAGACATCTCCAATGTTGTCGCCCAGTGTTTGCAGGATGGCCGACGAGCCTATGGATAGAACCACATTATTTCCGGCAATTCGGTAACCAAGCTGCTGCCCCAAGGCAGCCCCGATGTCGGAAAAATCGAACGGGACAGGATTACCTGCGATCAAGATGTCGGTCGATACCGGCTTATGGGTGTCCGGATCGATCTGCTGAACGACCTTGACGCCGCCCTTGCCATTGCGGCCTTGGCCATCCGATACGCGCGTCTCGCGAACGACGGGCGCCGTATCCGTTATGTCCGTTCGCAGATTGCCTTCCGCGTCGAGCAACGGCTCTCCCGCGGCATTTAACGGCACACCATCTTCGTTCGTTACAAAAACGAGTTCCACGGATCGCCCGTAGCGATCCGCCTTACCCACAGAGCCATCAGGAAGAGTCCGAAGCATGGTATTCGTCGGAAGGATGGCCCCCGTTTCCGGATCGGTTTCAAATACGGGCGCGTCAGAAACTGTCTGCAGGCCAACGACGATTTCCTCGTCACCAAATTCGATCTCTAAGTTCGGGATTTCCAGAGCCGAAACGTCGATCTCGCCGACGAGGCTCTCCAGGCCGCCATTTTCGCCGTTGTCCGCATAATTAACCATCGCGTCAATATACGACCCGAAACCAGCGGCGTCGGATTGAGCAATGTTGAGTATTGCCGTGCCTTCTTCCTCAGAAATAGCAACAATCTTTATGGAACCATCGGGCTCTTTTTCAACTCTCCCGTAAGAGTCATATTCAATATCTCCGTTTTCCTTTACGGTAGCCCTTTGAAAATAAACAGTCTTTTTGTCTCCTTCAACATTAACTATAGTATTACCAACAAGCATATCGCCATTCGGTTGCCTTATCGTCGTTGGAACACCATAAATTTTCGTACCATTTGCGCCTGCAAACAGATTAAGATACTGGGACACCGACATGACTGTCGATGACCCTTCGATATAAAATACTCCATTTTCTGAATTGTGGCGGTATCTCAGTCCCGCAGAACCGAAATCGGCACCGAGGACATCCTTTATATAGTCCGCTCCATGAATCCCGTTTCGATTACGCCAGCCCAAAGGCTGATAGACTTGCACACCGTTAACATTCACCCATACGCCGTCCAACCCCTCGCTCAGGAGCGTCGGGCCGAGCGCCACCGCAGCGCCAGATGCCCCGACCCCCTCCATGAGACCCAGGCTGGGCCTTCCGTTTTCGACCCATACATAAGCGCCGCCCGCCACATTGTGCCGGATGATCTTGCGCCCATATCCATCGATTTCCGCAATATATCGCCCATCAGAACTTATCTGACCGTTTGTGAGGCCGCTCGCCCCTCCGGCAAAATTATACTCTTCGGGTCGCTTCCCAAGCGACTGGCCCCAGCTCGTGCCATAGGCCGCAGCAACAAATATACCGTTGTTCATGAGGGAGAAGCCCAGAGCGCCGTAGCTCCTCCCCTCAAGATATCTGCGGGCATTGGGCGTCGCTATTCTCCACACTATGGAGTCCGACGGGAGCTTAGTATAATCTATTCCCAAACCGGTGCCCGGGAAATGATTTATCAACCCTTTACTGTTCCAAACAACCCCGTCAACGGCCAAGATGGAATTTGATGATATTTGGTTAAAAACAGAATCACCACCTATATCCACCATTCTCTCAAAGAAATTTACTACAGCACTGTCAATTTCCCAAGAAAATACGTCGAGAGGTGTATCATATCTTCCTTTATTACTTATAAGTGCGTTGTAGTTACCCAATATGGCCGCTGCGCCGGCTTCCCCCGAGTAAGTTGTAATTTCCGCCTGAGTCTCAAGTATATAAGCAGCCTCCAATAGATTATCCATCGTTACCTGATAGACACTTCCATTATAAGCGTATGGATTGTTTATCGCTCCGCTTTGAACCTGCTCAACATATTTAAGTCGAACGCGCTCAGCTTCCTGCCTCAAGACGGTTGCAATATTATAATATGATTTTGCGCGATTTGCCGAAAAGCTAAAACTGGTTCCGATCTCGGCGCGCGATTGGGCCGTGGCGGCTCGAAGCTGCGATCGGAATTGAGTAGAGTATACGCTATCGCTCATAGCATTTTACCTTTGTCCTATAGCTTTTCGACGGCCATTCTAGAAACAAAAAAGTTCCGAACCGAGCTATCTATGACACGCCAGTCCGATCGGTCATTCGGATTTATTCTAGTGTACAAATTAATATGGTATAGACCACCATCTTTCGACTTCAGCTCAACCTGCCTACCGATCAGGCACGTCTTCTCTTCCATCTCTTGATCATCTGGGCAATGAAGGAAAAAATCGTGAAAGTCTTTTTCTTCTAGATAAAGATTCCTTTCCGGGTAATCTGGAGAATTTACAACTTTATATGCAAAATTCTTCAGCCCAAATTCTTTTTTTCCTTCATATTTGTACCAATCGAAATTCTCGCCGATAGGCTGATCTATAAAATTGCTTCTATATCCCGGAACTTTTTCTGGAGGAACCAAGGCATATGACAATATGCTCCCCCTAGATTTCCAAGGAAGATCGGAAGCTGGACTATCGTCTTTGTAATTTAACGCGATCAATCTTGGCCCATCGAATTTCCCAATCAGTTTGTCCGCCAAGAATCTATTTTCTACATTCAAGACAATATTTGAAGTTTTCTTTCCATCTTCATAGAAAGGATAGACAATCCGCATCTTGGATTCATCTTTCATATTATTTGCGTTACAGGAACATAGGAGCACTAGCGGGATGACCCCGGCGGAAACCCTGAGGCTGTAAAGCTTGCCCAGCCATCGGCGCATTGAAATCAACGGAGCAGGGCGCACTTTCAATCGACGTTCTCCAGCCGCGCCTTGGCTTCCCGCAGGCCCTGTATCTTCGGACCTGAATCGACGGAGATCAGCCTGCCCGACTCGCCTTTCCGAACCGGCGGCGAATATATCCAGATAACGCCGCCGCTATCTCGCGCTGCCCGGGCAAACATAGCTCGAGCTGCATGGGCGTCCGAAGGCACTCCTATACCCTTCTCGAATTTCAACCCGAGTTCCAGCTGGGCCTGCTTGTCTCCGTCGCGAGCTCGTTCGGCAATTCGCTGGAGACCGGCCTCTGCCGCGCCGGGCGCGAGCGGAATGCCCATATAGCTGTTCGCGGCGCAGGCGCCGAGCGACAGGGCAACCGCCAGCAACGGCAGAATGCCCGCTTTTCCAGAACGGAAACGACCCGAATCGATCACAGACAGATGCCCCCATCTACCTCTTAAGACAGAGAAAATCCGATTTCCGGGGCGCCGTCAACTATTGTTCGCCACCTATTCGGCAGTATTTCAAAAAGTGACAGAAAACCGTCCGAATCCGCGAGATTATCTTTCGCGACCTGCTTGCGAAATACTTGTCTGGAGCGGACTGATTAAATAGCTAACTATTCGCCGCGTGCCCGTCTTTACGTCGACCGTCGCGGCGAGGCCGGGAGCCAGCGCATAGCGCCGGCCGTCGGCGTCGACGAAGCTGCGGTCGAGCGTGACCGTCACGACATAGACGAGCCCCAGATCCTTGTCCTGCACGGCATCGCGGCTGATCCGCGCGACACGCCCGGGAACCGCGCCATAACGCGTGAAGGAGAAAGCCTCGAGTTTGACCGCCGCCTCCTGCCCGACGCGGATGAAGCCGATGTCCTTGTTGAGCACCTTGGCCTGCACCTCGAGCGCGCCGCGCGCGGGAACGACGGTCATCAGCGGCTTCGCAGCCTCGACCACACCGCCCACCGTATGCACCTCGAGATTCTGCACGGTGCCGTCGACGGGCGCGGCGAGCCGCTGGAAGCGGTTCATCTGACGCGCCTTCGTCACTTCCTCGCGCCGCAGGATCGCCTCACCTTCGGACTTGGCAAGGTCGGCCAGCGCGGTGCGCAGCGCGGTCTCGCGCGTCTCGCGGATCTGTTCGCCCGCCTTGCGCGCCTCGGCCTCGCCGCGCGTGATCTGGGTCAGCGCGACTTCGCGCTCGCCCGCTTCTGCGCGCCGCTGGCGTTGCAGCTCGAGCAGGCGTTGCCCCGGCGCATAGCCCTTGGCATCGAGGCGGTTCATCCGGTCGATCTGACGGTCGAGGATCGGTACCGTGTCGGCGAGCCGCGCGGCGTTGGCGCGCGCGGCATTGGCGTCGGACAAAGCGGTGGCGCGCGCGGCGGCGAGGCTCGCCGACATCGCCTCGATCTCGGCAAGCTGGGCAGCGATCAGCCGGCGCTGGGTTTCGGCGATCTCGGGCGCGGTGCCAGGGGGCGCAACGAAGCGGAGCGCCTTGCCCGAGAGGGCATCGGCGATCGCCCTGTTCCGCGCGATATCGAGCTCGGCGGTCGCCAGCGCCTTTTCGGCGGCGGCAAGGTCGGCGCCGACGATCGTCGGGTCGAGATCGAGCAGCGCCTGCCCCTTGCGGACGGCATCGCCGTTGCGCACGTAAATCGCGCGCACGACGCCGGCACCGGGCGACTGGACGAGTTTGATATTTCCGGTCGGGATCAGGGTCCCGGGCGCCGATGCGACGACGTCGACGCGGCCGAACACCGTCCAGACGATGGTCAGCGCAAGGCCGATCACCAGCACCCATGTCACCACCCGCGCGGTCGGCGATACCGGGCGCTCGGCGACTTCGAGCGCGGCGGGAAGGAAATCGGCCTCCTGCGTCGGAATGAAGCCCTTGCGCCGTTCGCGGTCGGCGCGGATCGCTTCCTTCAGTACGTCCCAATGGTGGCGCCAGCCGCTCATGGCTGCCCCCCCCCGCTCTGCCGGCGATGAAGGTCGGCATAGCGACCGCCCGCCGCAAGCAATTGCTCGTGCGAGCCGCGTTCGACGATATGGCCGTTTTCCAGCGCGATCAGATTGTCGCACTGGCGCACCGCGGACAGGCGGTGAGCGATGATGATGACCGTCCGGCCCGCCGAAATCGCTTTCAGATTGCGCTGGATGATCTCCTCGCTCTCGGCGTCGAGCGCGCTCGTCGCTTCGTCGAGGATGAGGATGCGCGGCTGGGTCACCAGCGCACGCGCGATCGCGAGCCGCTGGCGCTGCCCGCCCGACAGGTTCGTCCCCCGCTCCTCGACCGGCGTGTCATATCCTTGCGGCAGCTTGACGATAAATTCGTGCGCGCCGGCAAGTTTGGCCGCCGCCATCACCTGTTCGAGCGGCATCGCGGGGTTCGCCAGCGCGATATTCTCGCGGATCGAACGATTGAACAGCAGGTTTTCCTGCAACACGACGCCAATCTGCCGGCGCAGCCAGGCCGGATCGATCTGGGCGATGTCGACCCCGTCGATCAGCACCCGCCCGCTCGCCGGCACATACATGCGCTGGAGCAATTTGGTCAGCGTCGACTTGCCCGACCCCGACGATCCGACAATCCCCAGCGTGGTCCCCGCAGGCACGGTCAGGTCGATATCCTCGAGCGTCCACGGTCCCTCAAGCCCGTAGCGGAATTTGACGGCGTCGAACCGGACCTCGCCCTTCAGTGCCGGAAGTGCAACGCGGCTGCCGGTGCCCGGCTCGACCGGCTGGTTCAGCACATCGCCGAGCCGTTCGATCGCGATGCGCACCTGTTGGAAATCCTGCCACAGCTGCGCCATGCGGATGACGGGTCCCGACACGCGCTGCGCAAACATGTTGAACGCGACCAGCCCGCCCACGGTCAGGTCCTTGTCGATCACCGCCTTGGCGCCGAAATAGAGGATCAGCACCATGTTGATCTTCGAAATCAGCTGGATCAGCTGGCTACCCGTATTGCCAAGGTTGATAACCTTCTGCGACGCGAAGCTGTATCCCGCGAGCTGGCGTTCCCAGCGATCCTGCCATTGCGGCTCGACCGCCCCCGCCTTCACCGTCTGGATGCCGCCGATGCTTTCGATCAGCAGTGCGTTGTTGGCGGCCGACCGCTCGAACTTCTCCTCGATCCGCGCGCGCAGCGGGCCCGTGATGAAGATAGCGACCGCGACGTAACAGGGGATCGCCAGCACCGCGATGATGAAGAGCTGCACCGAATAGAACCACATCACGACGAGGAAGACGATCGTGAACAGCGGATCGACAAGGACGCTCAGCGACGCGTTGGTCAGGAATTCGCGGATCGTTTCGAGCTGCCGCACCCGCATCGCGACGTCGCCGACACGGCGCGCCTCGAAGTAGGAAAGGTTGAGGCCCAAGAGGTGGCGGAACAGCTTCGCGCCGAGTTCGACGTCGATCTTCTGGCTGGTTTCGGAATAGAGCCGCGTCCGCAGCCAGCCGAACAATGTTTCCCAGATCGACACGACCGCAAAGCCGATCACGAGGATGGTCAGCGTATCGAGCGTGTTGTGGACGAGGACCTTGTCGATCACATTCTGGAAAAAGAGCGGCGAAGCCAGCCCGAGCAGGTTGATCGCAAGCGTCACGAGCAGGACCTCGCCGATCAAACGGCGATATTTGACGATCTGCGGAATGAACCAGCTGACGTCGAAGGCGCGCGTCACCCCGCCGATGCCTTCACGCGTGGTCACGAGCAGCAGTTCGCCCGACCACATCGCCTCGAGCGCACTGCGCTCGACCTTGATCACCTGCGGCTGGACGCCGTCGGTGCTGCGGCAGGGCGGCTGGATCAGCGCTTCGTCGGCGGTGACGCGCGCGATGATGAACCAACCCGCGGGGCCGTTCGCGAGCGCGGGCAGCGGGGTGCGCTCCAGCTTGTCATAACTGGTCCGGAGCGATTTTGCCCGGACCTCGTCCTGCCGTTTCGCAATCCGCTTCAGATCGTCGGCATCGACGGCGCGGTCGTGCCCGACACCGTGTCGTAGCTGGTTCGGATCGACCGCGATGCGATGCAGCGCGAGAATGGTCGCATAGGCGACAAGGCCGCTGTCGTCGCGGCCGTCGGCCACATCGCCCGGTTGCGCTGGCGCGGTCATTGCGGCCCCTCCCCGGCGGGCAGGTTCGCGCCATGCTTGATGAGCGTCCGTGGTTCGGTCGCACCTGCCTCGGGCGAAACGACCCGCGCATCGGTCGCCGGGGCCGGGACTTCGACGGGTTGCGGCTTCCCCGCCGGCGCGCCGAGGCTGTCGATCGCACGAAAGACCGCGTCGCTGGGCAGTCCCCCGCGCCGCGCCGCGCGCTTCGTATATTCCGCCGGATCGTAGAGCGGCGGCCCGGCAAGCAGCTGCCGCGTTTCGAGCTGGCCGAGCTGGCGAAGCAGGACCGCCTGCGCGACATAATTGTCGCGCTTGCTGGCGAGCAGCGCCACCTCGGTCTCGCGCAGCGAATTTTGCGCATAAAGGACGTCGAAGGTCGACCGCAGCCCTTCGCGATATTCTTCGAACGTGCCTTCATAATAGATGCGCGCCGCCTTCAGCTGCAACGTCTGCGCCTCGAGATTGCGCGTCGCGGTGACCCACTGGTTCCACGCGTTGAGCACCGCCTGCACCATCTGCCGGCGTGTCGCATCGACGCGCAAGGCATCGGCGCTCTGCCGGTTCCGGGCCTGCGCGACAAGCGAGCGGACGCGCCCGCCCGACACGATCGGAATGGTCAGCGTCGCCCGGCCGGTAAAGGTCACATCATGCTCGCGCTCGTCGAACGGCAGGGCCGGGCCGTTCGTCCCCGCAATCCCCTGGATCGACAGCTGCGGATTCCCCTCGGCGCGCGCGGCCGCTATCCGCGCGCGCGACGCCCGTTCGGTCGCCATCGCGGCCGCCAGATCGGGATTGGCCATTTCGGCAACGGCAAAGGCCTCGTCGGGACTGGCGGGCAGGCCCGGCAGGTCAGGTTCGGCCGCAAGGTTGCCGGGTTCACGGCCGACGATGGCGACGAAGGATGCCGTACTCGCCTCCAGCTGCGCCTCGGCGACATTGCGCTGCACCCGCGCCGCCTGAAGCTGCGTTTCCGCCTGCGCAATATCGGTCCGCGTCAATTCGCCCGCTTCGCGGCGCGCGACGATCTCGTCCAGCGTCGCTTCGAGTACGCGCACATTTTTCCGGCGGATAGCGAGCGACCGCCGGTCGCGCCGGACGTCGCTATAGGCCGCGATCAGTTCGACCAGAAGATCGCCCTCGACCCCGCGCAGCACCTCGCGCCCGGCGGCGCTCGCCGCGACCGCGGCAGAGACGGCACCGCGCACGCGCCCGCCGGTGGTGATCGGCTGGTCGATGACCAGCTGCGTCGCCACATTGTCGCGCTGGATATGCGGGTCGTTCAGCCGGTCCGAAATCGGCCGGGCGGCCTGGGTGATCGATCCGGGCAGGATATAGTCGTAATTGCCCGAAACCTGCATTTGCGCGGTGGGCCGGATACCGGACAGCGCGATCCCGATTTCGTCATCCGTAGCGCGAAGATCATAGCGGCGCGACGCGAGCCCGGGATTGGAAGCGAACGCCTCTGCGATCGCGGCGGCGAGACTGTCGTCCGGCGTCGGCTCTCCCGCCTCTGCCTCGAAAGGCAGGTCGGGATCCGCGTAGGAATCATGCACCGGGCTGAGCCGCTGTTCTTGCGCCGCGACCGGAAACCACAAGGCTCCGGAAATAAAGATAGACAGAACAGCGCGCTGCGTCGCGCCGAAACCCATTGCCATGACTATTGCAAGCCGACCGCAATATTTCGCTGATGCGCATAGTCCGGCAGATCAAGGGTATCGGGAGAAAGATTCGATTCCCGCCGACTTCTTTTCTCTATAATCAACGACATATGCGACGCGCCCCTAGCCGAGCAGACTGGAAGTCCCGGCTAGGGCAATGATTTGATTACAAATATTTTCAAGTCAATCCCGATCTTCGGGCTGGATCGTTTATCGCATTTTCAGGTCGAATATTTGGCGAAATACCGCAGGCACTGCACCAACAACTCGGATCCCCTTTCCAGGGGCCGAACCGGCATCGGGATTCGGCACGATAAAGCCGCCAGCGCGACGACGCGCCCGTTCCCCGAGAAGGTCGGGCGCTCTTTCCCAGATTTACGTTGTTTCTTCAACCGTCGGCAAACGGGAAAATGGTGCCCAGAAGAGGACTCGAACCTCCACGACCTTGCGATCGCCAGCACCTGAAGCTGGTGCGTCTACCAATTCCGCCATCTGGGCACGGGGTAGGAGCGGGCGCTTAGCGGCGGGTCCCTTGCCTTGTCAACTGCGTCGCGGGGCACAATGTGCATTTTATCGCAAAGCGTCAGCTTTTGCGTCATATTGCCGCCGTCGCCCCTTGCCCCCCTTCCCGCTTCGCGGCATGGGGAAGGCCGTCGGCGCACCCGCGCCATCCAGAGAATCGATACAGGCGGACGCACATGCAGAAACTCGATGGGCAATTGATCACGGTGCTGGGCGGCGGCGGCTTCCTCGGTCGCTATGTCGTGCAACGCCTGCTCGCACGCGGCGCGCGCGTTCGCGTCGCGCAGCGCGAACCGCGCGCGGCGACCTTCCTCAAACCGCTCGGCGGTCTCGGCCAGACGCAGTTCGTCGCGTGCGACGTTCGCGACGCCGCCAGCGTCGCACGCGCCGTTCAGGGCAGCGACGCCGTCATCAACCTCGTCGGCGCCTTTGGCGACATGCAGGCGGTGCAGGCCGACGGCGCAAGCCACGTCGCGACGGCTGCGCGGACGGCGGGCGCGGCAGCGCTCGTCCATGTCTCGGCGATCGGCGCCGACGCGGGCAGCGCGTCGGCCTATGGCCGCAGCAAGGGCGACGGCGAAGCCGCGGTGCGCGCGGCATTTACCGACGCCGCCATCCTGCGCCCGTCGATCATCTTCGGACGCGAGGACCGGTTCATCAACCGCTTCGCGACGCTGATGCGCATCTCGCCCGTCGTGCCGGTCATCGCGCCGAATGCGAAGTTCCAGCCAGTCTATGTCGGCGATGTCGCCGATGCCGTCGTCGCGGCATTGGGTGACGCCGCCGCCGGCAAGACTTTCGAAATCGGTGGCCCGCAGGTGCTGACGATGGCCGAGCTCCTCTGCTGGATCGCCGACGCGACCGGCCGCTCGCCGCTGTTCGTTGACGTCCCCGACTTTGTCGCCTCGACGCTCGCGAGAGGCTTCGGCTGGGCGCCCGGCGCGCCGATCACCAAGGATCAGTGGCTGATGCTGCAGCATGACAATATCGTCGCGGAAGGTGTCGAAGGTGCCGCGCAGCTTGGCATCACACCGGCGTCGCTTGCCGCGGTTGCCGACGGCTGGCTGGTCCAATATCGCCGCAACGGGCGCTTTGCCGAGCTCGCCTCGCGATAATGGGCATCTGGCTGACCGCAATCATCCTCGGCATCGTCGAGGGTCTGACCGAGTTTTTGCCCGTCTCCTCGACGGGGCACCTGATTCTTGCAACGGAACTTCTCGGCTACGACGCTTCGCGCTGGGCGATCTTCAATATCGCGATCCAGCCAGGCGCGATCCTCGCGATCGTCGTTTTGTACCGGAAGCTGTTCTGGGAGATGTTCACGGGCTTTTTCCGGCGGGATCCGGTGGCAATCGCCTTTGTCCGCAACCTTCTCCTTGCCTTCTTCCCAGCGGTCATCCTCGGTCTCGCCTTCGGCGACTATATCGAGCTGTTGCTGGAAAATGCCGTCGTCGTCGCCTGGGCGCTCGTCATCGGCGGCTTTGCGATCCTGCTGGTCGAGCGCTTTGCCAAGACCACCGACGTGGGCGGGGTCGCCAATGTGACGGCGCGGCAGTCGATCCTTGTCGGGCTGGTCCAGTGTATCGCGATGAGCCCGGGGGTCAGCCGGTCGGGCGCGACGATCCTAGGCGCGATGTCGTTCGGGGTCGACCGCAAGACCGCGGCCGAGTTCAGCTTCTTCCTTGCGCTGCCGACGCTGACCGGCGCGACCGCGCTCCAACTGTTCAAGCATCGCGACGCGATCACCTCGAACGACCTTGGCCTGATCGCGGTCGGATCGCTTGTGTCGTTCATCGTCGCCTGGGCGGTGATCAAGGCCTTCCTCGCGGTGGTGACGCGCTACGGCTTCACCCCCTTTGCCTGGTACCGAATCATCGTCGGCGTCGCCGCGCTGATCTGGCTCGGCATGAGATAGGTCCGAAACGGTATCAATTGACGAAAGATAATTGCGCAGAGCTGCCTTGAGGCAAATCAGCCCCTTATTTTAGGTTAGCAATACTGACCTAACTCGCATTTCGCCCGTGACAGGGCTTTTCGGGCCATGCAAATCCCCGCTCAACGAAGGGGATACTGCATGGCTTCCGATCGCATGCTCCAGTTTGTGGGGCGTGAACAATCCTATCCGGACAAACGCTCCGCCGACGAGCGCGCGCAAGACTTTCGCGAGATCGCCGAGCGCTACGCCGCTCCGCAAGCCGACGCACAGGCGGCGCGCTGCTCGCAATGCGGCGTACCCTATTGCTCGGTGCACTGCCCGCTCCACAACCATATCCCCGACTGGCTGCGCCTGACCGCCGAGGGGCGCCTGCGCGAAGCCTATGAGCTTTCGAACGCAACCTCGACGATGCCCGAGATTTGCGGCCGCATCTGCCCGCAGGACCGCCTGTGCGAAGGCAATTGCGTGATCGAGTTCTCGGGGCATGGCGCGGTGACGATCGGCAGCGTCGAGAAATATATCACCGACACCGCGTGGGCCGAGGGCTGGGTCGAGCCGCTGCATGTCGGCGCCGCGACCGGCCAGTCGGTCGGTGTGATCGGCGCAGGTCCCGCGGGGCTGACCGCCGCCGAATATCTGCGCGCCGCGGGGCATGAGGTGCATGTCTATGATCGCCACGACCGCGCCGGCGGCCTCCTCACCTATGGCATCCCGGGCTTCAAGCTGGAGAAGGATGTCGTGATGCGCCGTATCGACCGGCTGGTCGAGGGCGGCATCCATTTCCATCTCGGCTTTGCCGTCGGCGAAGATGCGACGCTCGACGCGCTGCGCCAGAAGCATGACGCGATTCTGATCGCAACCGGCGTCTACAAGGCGCGCGAGATCAACGTTCCCGGCAACAGCGCCGACGGCGTGATCGCCGCGCTCGACTATCTGATCGCGTCGAACCGCAAGAGCTTTGGCGATGACGTGCCGGCGTTCGACGACGGCCGCCTCGATGCCAAGGACAAGCATGTCGTCGTCATCGGCGGCGGCGATACCGCGATGGACTGCGTCCGCACCGCGGTGCGCCAGGGTGCGAAGTCGGTGAAGTGCCTCTACCGCCGCGACCGCGAAAATATGCCGGGATCGCAGCGCGAGGTCGCCAATGCCGAAGAGGAAGGCGTCGAATTCGTCTGGCTGTCGGCGCCCGAAAGCTTCACCGCCGACAAGCATGTCAAGGAAGTCGCGGTCGCGGGCATGCGCCTCGGCGCGCCCGACGCGAGCGGTCGTCGCAGCCCCGAAGCCGATCCCGGCCGCAAGTTCGATGTGCCCGCCGACATGGCGATCAAGGCGCTGGGCTTCGATCCTGAGGAACTGCCGCACCTGTTCGGTTCGCCCGACCTGTCGGTCACGCGCTGGGGCACGCTGCGCGTCGATCACCAGACGATGATGACCAGCCTGCCCGGTGTTTTCGCCGCCGGCGACATCGTTCGCGGCGCCAGCCTGGTCGTCTGGGGCATCCGCGACGGGCGCGATGTCAGCGACCAGATGGCAAAGTGGTTGAAAGCGAAGGCCAAAAGCGAAAAGAAGGCAGCATGACCAACAGGGAAGGAAAATTCATGATGCCGTCGTTCCAATCGATCCTGCTTGCCGGTGCCGCCGCGATGCTGCCGTTCGGCGCCGCAGCCCATGCCGCGCCGAAGAAGGCCGCCAAGGAAGCACCGGTCGCCGAGGTGATGGTCGCCGAACCAGCGCAGGTCGAGGAAGAGCCTGCCAGCGACTTCGACAGCGAAGCCTATGCCAAAGAGCAAAAGGCCAAGATGCAGAAGGAAATGGACGAGGCGATCGCGCTGATCGAAAAGATGTTCGACACCGGCAACCTGCCGCCGATCGAACCCGCGCGCCTTGCGCTCGCGCAAAAGACGATGGGCCAGCTGATCCCCAGCGGCAGCCTCGAGAAGATGATCGACAATCTGTACGGCAAGATGTTCAAGACGATCATGGGCGAGTTCGGCGGCCAGTCGGACCTGATGCTGTCGATCAAGACCGGTGTCGAAAGCGAAAAGATCGCCGCGCTCGACGAAGCGACGAAAACCAAGGTCGCCGACATGTTCGATCCGCACCGCAAGGAGCGCGAAGACCAGATCACCAAGGTGATCAAGCCGCTGATCAGCGAAGTGCTGGGCGACATGGAGCCGCCGATGCGCGAGGGCATGTCCAAAGCCTATGCGCGCAAGTTCACCGCGGCGCAGCTCACCGACCTCAACGGCTTTCTCGCGACGCCGACTGGCACGCTCTACGCCAATGAATGGATGGCGCTGCAAGCCGACCCCGAAGTGATGCTGGCGATCATCAAGGCGGTTCCTCCGCTGATCACCAAATTCATCGATCGTGCGCCGCAGATCGAAAAGGACATGAAGGAGCTGCCGAAAGAAAAGCAGCTGTCCGATTTCAGCGACAAGGAACTCGGCCAGCTCGCCAAGCTGATGAAGATCGACGTCAAGGTGCTGAAGGAACAGCGCGACATGTGGAACAGCCCGGCCGAGGACGCGGCGACGACCGACGTGGCCGAAGCCGCCGACGATTATGCCGTCGATGCGGCCGCCGACGCCGCGGATGCCGCCGCTGCGGCTGCCGATGCCGCCGTCGCGGCGGTCGACGACCCCGCCTATGACCGCAGCAACTGGTCGGCGGCCGACCTGAAGCGTGTCGAGGACCTTGAGACCGCCTACGAAAACGCGTCGCTCGCCGCGCTGCAGGCGGCCGAAGAAGCGGCCGCAAACGCCCGCAAAAAACTGCCGCCGACGGAGTAAGCCAAGCGATGTTCGCGCTCCTTCTCACAATGGCCCTCGCGCCCGACGCACCGCCGCCGGCCCGGCTCACGCCGGTGTCGGCGGCCGCGCCCGCGCAAGGATCGTTGGCGCTGGGCGTGGAAATCGCGTCGCTTCTGAACAACGCCGACAGCACCAGTCGACAGATGGTCAAGCTTTTCGACGAAACCATGCCCTCGACGCTGGCCGCGAATCCCGACCTGGCGGCGCTCGAAGCCGAATATCCCGGTATTATCAAGCGCATGATCGAAGCCATGCGACCCGAAGTCGAACGGCAGGTTATCGGCGGCCTGCCCGTGCTGTGGGATCGCATGGCGGCGGTCTACGCCAGCGCGATGACCGATGCCGAAATGCGCGAAATGCTGGCCTTCTATCGCAGTCCCACGGGTCAATGGCTGATCGAAAGCATCGGCGAAGGCGCGGATCTGTCGAAGCTGATGACCAATCTGCTCGAGAATGAGAATGCATCGATCACGTCGAGCGACCTCAATGCTGTGGTCGCCGACAGCGTCGAGCGCGATTTGAAGCGCACCATGACCAAGGAGCGCGAGCGCGATATCCTGCGAATGTACGCGAGCCCCGTCGGCCGCAAGATCACGGCCCTCAATCCAAGGCTGCTCGAGATCGGCGCAGCCTGGTCGAACGAAAGTACGCCCGAAGAAGACGCGCGGCTCAGCGAGATCGTGGAGGGCGTCGTCGCCGAATTCATGAACGCATCCGAAGACAAAACCTCAAGGCAAAGCAGCTAATGACCCACTATCCCACCCCCGATCATGCGCGGCTCGCAGCCGAGGGCATGTATCGCCCCGACATGGAATCCGATGCCTGCGGCGTCGGCATGGTCGCGGCGACCGACGGCAAGCCGTCGCGCCGTGTCGTCGAGGCGGCGATCGAAGCGCTGCGTGCCGTGTGGCACCGCGGCGCGGTCGACGCCGACGGCAAGACCGGGGATGGGGCGGGCATCCATGTCGACCTGCCGGTCCGTTTCTTCGACGATGCGATCGCGGCGTCAGGGCACAAGGTGCGCCCGAACCGCCTCGCCGTCGGCATGGTCTTCCTGCCGCGCACCGATCTGGGCGCGCAGGAGGAATGCCGCACGATCGTCGAGGCCGAGATCATCGACGCAGGTTTCACCATCTATGGCTGGCGCCAGGTGCCCGTCGACGTCTCGGTGATCGGCGACAAGGCGCAGCGCACGCGCCCCGAGATCGAGCAGATCATGATCGCGGGGCCCCTGCCCGACGAACAATCGGTCGCCGAGTTCGAAAAGCAGCTCTATCTCGTCCGCCGCCGCATCGAGAAAAAGGTGATCGCGGCGCAGATCGCCGACTTCTATATCTGCAGCCTGTCGGCGCGCTCGATCATCTACAAGGGCCTGTTCCTTGCCGAGAGCCTTGCGGACTTCTTCCCCGACCTCACGAACAAGCTGTTCGAGAGCCGCGTCGCGATCTTTCACCAGCGCTATTCGACGAACACCTTTCCGCAATGGTGGCTGGCGCAGCCGTTCCGCTGCCTCGCCCACAATGGCGAGATCAACACGATCCGCGGCAACAAGAACTGGATGAAGAGCCACGAGATCAAGATGGCGAGCCTCGCCTTCGGCGAGCATTCGGAAGACATCAAGCCGGTGATCCCCGCTGGCGCATCGGACACCGCCGCGCTCGACGCGGTGTTCGAGGCACTGTGCCGCGCCGGCCGCGACGCGCCGACCGCCAAGCTGATCCTCGTCCCCGAGGCGTGGACGACCGAATGCGATGTCCCCGACAACCACCGCGCGATGTACTCCTATCTCGCCAGCGTGATGGAACCGTGGGACGGCCCCGCCGCGCTCGCGATGACCGACGGCCGCTGGGCGGTCGCCGGGATGGACCGCAATGCGCTCCGCCCGCTCCGCTACACGCTCACCGCCGACAATCTGCTCGTCGTCGGCTCGGAAAGCGGCATGGTGCTGCTGCCCGAGGCCAGCGTGCGCAAGAAGGGCCGCCTTGGCCCGGGTCAGATGATCGCGGTCGATCTCGACGACGGCACGCTCTACGAAGATCTCGCGATCAAGGACAAGATCGCCGACGCCGCCGACTATGCGTCGCGCGTCAAGGGCTTCCGTACGATGGCCGACCTGCCCAGGGGCGGCAAGTCGAGCCTGCCGACCTTCGAACGCAGCGAATTGCTCCGCCGCCAGGTCGCCGCGGGCCTCACCATGGAGGATATGGAACTGATCCTCAGTCCCATGGTCGAGGATGCGAAGGAAGCGATCGGGTCGATGGGCGACGACACGCCGCTCGCGGTCATTTCCGACAAGCCGCGCCACGTCGCGCAATTCTTCCGCCAGAATTTCAGCCAGGTCACCAACCCGCCGATCGACAGCTTACGCGAACGGCATGTGATGAGCCTCAAGACGCGCTTCGCGAACCTCGCGAACATCCTCGACGAAAAGGGGCAGAGCGACCACGTCCTCGTGATCGATTCTCCCGTGCTCGTCGGCGACGACTGGGATCGCCTGCGCGCCTATTTCGGCGATGCGGTTGCCGACATCGACTGCACCTTTGCCGCCGGCGGCGACGCCGCGACGCTACGTGAAGCCATCGCGCGCGTCCGCCGCGAGGCCGAGGAGGCCGTGCGCGCCGGGCGCTCCGAGCTCTTCCTCAGCGACCAGAATATTGGCGAGAAGCGCGTCGGCATGGCGATGGTGCTTGCCGCCGCCGCCGTGCACACGCATCTCGTGCGCAAGGGGCTGCGCAGCTATGCCTCGATCAACGTCCGTTCGGCCGAAGTGCTCGACACGCATGCGTTCGCCGTGCTCGTCGGCGTCGGCGCGACGACGGTCCATGCCTATCTGGCCGAAGCCGCGATCGCCGACCGCTGGACGCGCGGCCTGTTCGGCGGCGAGCTGTCGCTGAACGACTGTCACCTCCGCTTCCGCAAAGCGATCGACGACGGTCTCTTGAAGATCCTCGCCAAGATGGGGATCGCGGTGATCTCCTCCTATCGCGGCGGCTATAATTTCGAAGCGGTCGGCCTGTCGCGCGCGCTCGTCAACGACCTCTTCCCCGGCATGCCGGCAAAGATTTCGGGCGAGGGCTATCAGTCGCTCTTCATCAACGCGACCGACAAGCACACGGCGGCGTTCGACAGCCGTGTCACCACCTTGCCGATCGGTGGTTTCTATCGCCAGCGCGCGGGCGGCGAGGCGCACGCCTATTCGGCACAGCTCATGCACCTGCTGCAAACCGCAGTCGCGACCGACAGCTATTCGACCTATCTGCAGTTCGCGCGCGGGGTCGCCGACCTGCCGCCGATCTATCTGCGCGACCTGATGGAGTTCAACTATCCGGCGCAGGGCGTCGCGCTCGACAGCGTCGAGGCGATCACCGAAATCCGCAAGCGCTTCGTCACGCCGGGCATGTCGCTGGGTGCGCTGTCGCCCGAAGCGCATGAGACGCTGGCGATCGCGATGAACCGCATCGGTGCGAAGGCGGTGTCGGGCGAAGGCGGCGAAGCGAGCGAACGTTATCGCCCCTATGCGAACGGCGACAATGCCAACAGCAACATCAAGCAGATCGCGAGCGGGCGGTTCGGCGTCACCGCCGAATATCTCGGCGCGTGCGACGAAATCGAGATCAAGGTCGCGCAGGGCGCCAAGCCCGGCGAAGGCGGCCAGCTTCCGGGCTTCAAGGTCACCGAATTCATCGCGCGGCTGCGCCATGCAACGCCGGGCGTGACGTTGATCTCGCCGCCGCCGCATCACGACATCTATTCGATCGAGGATCTGGCGCAGCTCATCTATGATCTCAAGCAGATCAACCCGAAGGCGCGCGTCTGCGTGAAGCTGGTTTCCAGCGCGGGCATCGGCACCGTCGCAGCGGGCGTCGCCAAGGCGCACGCCGACGTCATCCTCGTCGCGGGCAACACCGGCGGCACGGGTGCCAGCCCGCAGACCAGCGTCAAATATGCCGGCACGCCGTGGGAAATGGGCCTCAGCGAAGTCAATCAGGTGCTGACGCTCAACGGCCTCCGCCACCGTATCCGCCTGCGCACCGACGGCGGGCTCAAGACGGGGCGCGACATCGTGATCGCCGCGATCCTCGGCGCCGAGGAATATGGCATCGGGACTTTGAGCCTCGTCGCGATGGGCTGCATCATGGTGCGCCAGTGCCACAGCAACACCTGCCCTGTCGGCGTCTGCACGCAGGACGAGAAGCTACGGCAGAAGTTCACGGGGTCGCCCGAGAAGGTCATCAACCTGATGACCTTCATCGCCGAGGAGGTGCGCGAAATCCTTGCCAAGCTCGGTTGCCGCAGCCTCGACGAGGTGATCGGCCGTACCGAATTGTTGCGCCAGGTCAGCCGCGGCGCCGAGCATCTCGACGACCTCGACCTCAATCCGATCCTCGCCAAGGTCGACGCGCCAGACGATCAGCGCCGTTCGCAAGGGCCGACGTTCCGCAACGCAGTGCCCGACAGCCTCGACGCGCAGATCCTGAGTGACGCCAAGCCGCTGTTCGAGCGCGGCGAGCGGATGCAGTTGACCTACAATGTCCGCAACACGCACCGCGCCGTCGGCACGCGCCTGTCGGCCGAGGTCACCGCGCGCTTCGGCATGAAGGGCCTCGCCGACGACCATGTGCAGGTGCGCCTCCGCGGCACGGCGGGCCAGTCGCTCGGCGCCTTCCTGTGCCAGGGCGTCACGCTCGAGGTCTTCGGCGACGCCAACGACTATGTGGGCAAGGGCCTGTCGGGCGGCCGCATCGTCGTGCGCCCGACCGTCTCGAGCCCGCTGGTCAGCCAGCACAACAGCATCGTCGGCAATACGGTCCTTTATGGCGCGACTGCAGGCACCTTGCTCGCCGCGGGTCAGGCGGGCGAGCGTTTCGCGGTCCGCAACTCGGGCGCGAAGGTCGTCGTCGAGGGCTGCGGCGCGAACGGCTGCGAATATATGACCGGAGGTACCGCGGTGATCCTTGGTCCTGTCGGCTCGAACTTCGGGGCAGGCATGACCGGCGGCATGGCGTTCATCCTCGACACCGACGACCAGTTCGAACGCCGCGCCAACGGCGAATCGATCGTCTGGCAACGCCTCGCCAGCAGCCATTGGGAAGCCGTCCTCAGGGGACTCGTCGAAGAGCATGCCAAGGCGACGGGCAGCAAATGGTCGGCCGAAATCCTCGCCGACTGGGATCGCTGGCGGGACCGTTTCTGGCAGGTGTGTCCGAAGGAAATGCTGAGCCGCCTGACGCATCCGCTGAACGAGGAAGAGGTCGAGGTCGTCGCGGCCGAATGACCCGTCGCGGAGGCGGTGCGCTTCGTCGCATCGCCGCGCGACGTTCACCCCAGCGAAAGCGTCTTTCCTTTAGGGACGCGGCTTTGATGAACCCCCTCGTCCCCCTCGAAAGGATCGAGCCATGACCCGCCTCGCCCTGCTCGCCCTACCCCTGTTCGCGCTCGCCGCGCCCGTGCCCGCATCCGCCAGCGAGATGCAGGGGGCCGTCGCGACGCTCAACGATCCGGTAGCGCAGGACCGCATGGCCGACACGATCACTGCTGTTGTCGGCGCGCTCATGCAGATGCAGGTCGGCCCGCTTGCCAAGGCGGTGGCCGAGATCGATCCCGAATCCGACGCGGCCTATATCCCGCCCGACGCGACGCTCGGCGAAGTGACCGGCCGCGGTGCCGACTATGCGAACCGCATGGGTGACGATGTACGCGCCGGAACGCGGATGGCGGGCCACGCAGCATCGGCGCTCGCGGCTTATGCCCCGGTCCTCAAGGACATGGCGCGCGATCTTGCCGCCCAGTGGGAAAGGGAGCGCGCGGAGGCGCGCCGCTGACGGCTTAATCCACAATCGCTTTACCGCCGCGCGCCATAGGCGTTGCGCCCGGCGCCTTGCTGCCGCTATGCCGGGGGTATGTGGCAACTCTATCAATTCCCGCTCTGTCCCTTTTCGCGCAAGGTTCGCCTGTTGCTGGGCGAAAAAGGCGTCGGGTACGAATTGGTGCGCGAATCGCCGTGGGAACGCCGCGACGAATTCATCGACCTCAATCCCGCCGGCCGCACGCCGGTGATGGTCGATCAGACGCGCGGACAGGTGCTGATCGACAGCATGGCGATCGCCGAATATTTCGAGGAAACCGTCGAAGGCAAGGCGATGATTAACGGCACGGCGGCGAACCGCGCCGAAATCCGCCGGCTGACCTCGTGGTTCGACCATGACTTCTATTATGAAGTCACGGGCCCGCTGCTGTTCGAGCGGATGCAGAAGCGCATCGTCCACCGCCAGCCGCCCGACGGCGGCGCGCTGCGTGAGGCGATGAAGGCGGCGAACAACCACCTCGACTATGTCGACTATCTGATCGATCACCGCACCTGGCTCGCCGGCGCGACGATGAGCCTCGCCGACCTCACCGCCGCGGCGCATATCTCGGTTGCCGACTATCTCGGCGGCATCGACTGGACGGGGCACGAGCAGACGAAGGGCTGGTATTCGGGACTCAAGTCCCGGCCCAGCTTCCGCCCGCTGCTAGCCGAGCGGATGGAAATCGTGACGCCGCCGAAATATTATGAGGACGTGGACTTCTAGGGGAGCGGATGAACGCCCCACTCCGTTCGTGCTGAGCTTGTCGAAGCACCGTCCTTGCCTTTGATATCGCAAGAAGGAAGAACGGCCCTTCGACAAGCTCAGGGCGAACGGGTTTATTCTTCTAGCAGCCCTTGTATTTCCAGTTGCGGTCCTTGCCCTCGGCGACCTGCGCGACGATCGTTTCGATGCGTTTGATGCGCGTTTCCTCGCGCTTCGCCTCGAGCACCCATTCGATATAGTCGCGGCGCTTGCCCGGCGAGAAGGCGTCCCAATGGCCCTGCGCTGCCGCGTTGACCTTGAGCGCCGCTCCGAGATCGGCGGGCAGGTCGAGCGCGGCCTTGGGCATCGGTGCCGGGCGCTTGGGCTTGCCTTCTGCACAAAGCGCGGCTGCCTTGACGATATACGCCGCCATCTGCTTGTCGTCGGGCAGGTCGGCGAGCGATGTCAGGCGCCCCATGCTACCCATCGCGCCGGTATCGCGCGGCGATCCCGTCACCTCCTCGTCGCGCCAGAAGCCAAAGGTCGCATGCTCCTTGAACGCGGCCATGCCCGCGAGATTCTGGCCGTTCAGCACGAAATGCGGCACGCCCCATTTCAGCGTTTCTTGCGAGCCAGGCGCATGTTTATGCACCAGTTCGCGCAAATGGGTCAGGATCGGCTGCGCGAACGGCTGGCGCTTCGCGATATAATCGTCGACGCGCGGATCGCGGCTCACGCCGTGTGCCTCGCGGCGACCAGATAGTTGAGCGCCTCGCTGCCGCCAAGCTTGAAACCCTTCGCCGCCGATGGCGACAAGCCCGTACGGTCGACGACTTCCAGCCCCGCGCCTTCGAGCAATTTCGTCAGTTCTTCGGGCTTCAGGAACTGGTCCCAGTCGTGCGTCCCGCGCGGCACCGCACCGATGCGTTCGGCCGCCTCGACGAGCAGCAATTTCGACAGCATCGTGCGGTTCGGCGTCGACAGGATCATCAGTCCGCCCGGCGCAAGCCGCGCCGCGAGTTCGCCGACGAAAGCGGCCGGATCGGTGACATGCTCGACAACCTCCATCGAGGTGACGAGATCGAAGGTCGCGGGCGGCAATGCCGCGAGTTCGCCGGCGTGATAAGCGATCGCCAGCCCCTGCCCCGCCGCGTGGCGCTGCGCCGCCGCGATATTTTCGGGCGCTGCATCGACACCCGTCACCGCCGCGCCCATCCGCGCCAGCGGCTCGGCAAGCAGCCCGGCGCCGCAACCGACATCGATCGCCGTTCGGCCGGCAAGCGCATGGCGCTGACGCGCATCGACCTGCCAATGCGCGTCGATCTGGTCGCGGATATAGGCAAGGCGCACCGGGTTGAGCTTGTGCAGCATCGCCGAAGACCCGTGTGGATCCCACCAGTCGGCGGCGAGCGCGCCGAAATGGGCGGCTTCATTCGGATTGATCGTCGCGGCGCTCATGCTTCGCGATGTGGCACCGCACCTTCACGGGTGCAAGAAATTCTATCGCACGCATAGGTTCTCACGCTTGCCATCGCCCGCCCCCTTCCGTAACGACGCGAGCGCCGCGGAAATCCACGGGAAGTTGCGGCAGAAACCAGATTCAGGAAAGCGGGGCGAGATGGCGCGGATCGTGATGAAATTCGGGGGCACGTCGATGGCGGGCACCGAGCGGATTCGCACCGTGGCGAAACTCGTCGCGCGCGAAGTCGCCAACGGCAACGAAGTCGCGGTCGTCGTTTCCGCCATGGCGGGCGAGACCGACCGGCTCGTCAATTTCTGCCGCGAAGCGAACCCCCGCTACGACCCCGCCGAATATGACGTCGTCGTCGCCGCGGGCGAACAGATCACCTCTGGCCTGCTCGCGCTGACCTTGCAGGCGATGGGCACCCCAGCGCGCAGTTGGCTCGGCTGGCAGCTCCCTATCCGCACCGAGGAAGCGCATGCGCGCGCGCGCATCATCGACATCGACACCGGCGCGCTGACCGCCGCGATGGGACGCGGCGAGGTCGCGGTGATCCCGGGCTTTCAGGGCATGATGGACGATGGCCGCGTCTCGACGCTGGGTCGCGGCGGGTCGGACACCAGCGCCGTCGCGGTTGCCGCTGCCGTGAAGGCCGATCGCTGCGACATCTACACCGACGTCGACGGCGTCTATACGACCGACCCGCGCATCGTCGCGCGCGCGCGCAAGCTCGATTATGTCACCTATGAGGAGATGCTCGAACTCGCGAGCGTCGGCGCGAAAGTGCTCCAGACGCGCTCGGTCGGGCTCGCGATGAAGATGGGCGTGCGCGTGCAGGTCCTCTCGAGTTTCGTCGAAGGCGACGAGGCTCCCAAAAAAGGCACGATGATCGTCAGCGACGAGGAAATAGAGGAACATCAGATGGAACGGCAGCTGATCACCGGCATCGCCCACGACAAGAATGAAGCGAAGATCATCGTCACGCGCGTCCCCGACAAGCCGGGCGCGGTCGCGAACATCTTTGGCCCGCTCGCCGCCGCCGGCATCAACGTCGACATGATCATCCAGAATGTCGGCCGCGAAAAGGGCGAGACCGACGTGACCTTCACCGTTCCCGGCACCGACCTCCTCCGCTCGATCGACCTGCTCGAAGCCGCGAAGGACAAGATCGGCTTCAACCGCATCATCAGCGACGACAAGGTCGCGAAAGTCAGCGTCGTCGGCGTCGGCATGAAGAGCCACGCGGGCGTTGCGAGCACGATGTTCCGCGCATTGGCCGATCGCGGCATCAACATCCAGGCGATCTCGACCAGCGAGATCAAGGTCAGCGTGCTGATCGACGAGGACGAGACCGAACTCGCGGTGCGCGTCCTTCACACGGCGTACGGGCTCGACGCAGAATAGGGCGCCGGTCCCGGGAGCCGCTCAGTTCCAGTCGCGCGCAAGGAAGCGTTCTTTCGCGCCGCCGAGCACTGCAAGGGCGCGCTCGACATTGCGTTGCCGCGCCGCGTCCGATTTCAGATTGGCGAGATAGCGCAATATCTCTTTCTGCAGGCTGGGTGACAGGCCGTCCCACCGGGCCTTGGCCGATGGTTCGGCATCGAGGCGCGCTGCGAATTCGGGCAGCATCTCATGCTGCGGACCGCCCGTATATGCTTCGTCAAAGACGACCGACACATCGACCATGTCACCCAGATCGGTGCCCGACGCCTTGCGAACCACGCCGTCGAGATAGAGGTAGAAGCTCCCGTCGCCCGCCGGCATCATATTGATGCGCCACGGTGGGTCGGGCTGGCCGTTCACCTGGACCAGCACGGGCATCGGCTTTTTCCAGCCGGCCTTGATCCGCCCCGCCCGCGCCGGGCTCACCAAGACATAGGGATTGATGCCCCTGATTTCGATTTTCGCTTTGAAGTTCATGCCCGATCCGTAGCAGCGATCAGGACGGCGTGACCACCGAAACGGCTGCCCGGCGGCGCAACCGCGCCTGTCCGATGAAATGCACCACCGCGATATGGATCGCGAACAGCCCGAATTTCGAGGCGAGCGGGAAGACGCCGATGAACAGCGGCCACCACTGTGTGAAGAAGAGCGCGATCACCAGATTGAGCCCCGCGCTCGCGAACATCAGCGCCGCCCAGATCATGCCGAAACGGTCCATCACGTCGCCGACCAGCGCCATCTGCTCGGGCGGGATATAGCGGTTGAGCCAACCCTGGCGGAGCATCACCGTCCCGACGATCAGATAGACCACCGTCGGCTTCGCCATCACGAAGCGCGGGTCGCCGGTGAGCAGGGTTGCGGCGGCGGTGAACAGCACCGACGCAAGGCTGATCCATTGCAGCGCCGCGACCCGGTGCCCGCGCGCCAGTTCATAACCGACGACGCCCAGCGCCACGACCGTACCCGCGATCGTCGCGGGGAATATCCCCGCACCGGCGACAAGCAGGACCGCAAAAACGAGCACGCCGAGCGAATCGAACAGCATCGGTCCGAGAGCGTAGAGCAAGGTTTTCATCTGCCTGTCCTTCCGACTCAATGTTATCGACGTAAACATTGATCCCAGGAAGCCGCGGGGTCAAGGACAAATTGACGATGTTAACATTGGATGCGGTGAAGTGCGGTTACGCCGCGATCAGCTGCGCAGGCGAACCTTCGCCGTCACCGACAGCCCCGGCCGGAGTTCGGCGAGCGCCAGCTGCCCCGGATCGAGCCTTATGCGCACCCCGACGCGCTGGACGATCTTGGTGAAATTGCCCGATCCCGGCTCGAAGGGCAGCAGCGTGAACTCGCTGCCCGACCCCGGCGCGAGGCTTTCGACCGTACCGTGCAGCGTCTCGCCCAGCGCGTCGACATAGACGTCGGCCTTCTGCCCGGGGCGCATCGCGCGCGTCTGCGTTTCCTTGAAATTGGCGACGACATAGATCGACTTCACCGGCACGACCGACAGCAGCCGCGAGCCCGGCTGGACATAGTCGCCGACCTGGATACGGCGGTTGCCGACGACGCCGTCGATCGGCGCGACGACCAGCGTATGCCCGCGATCGAGCTTCGCGAGCGCCAGCGCGGCGCGTGCCTTCGCCGCCTCGGCCTCGGCCGCCTTGACCTGCGCCGACAGGATCGGACCTTTCGCCTGCGTCACTGCCGCCGCCTCGAAGCTCGCGCCAAGGTCGGCGCGCGAGCGCTGCGCCGCCGACGCCGCGCCGACCGCGGTCGCCGACACCTGTTCGGCATCGCGCTTCGTCACAAACCCGTCGACGAGCAGCGCATTGTAGCGCCGCCGATCCTCGCTCGCGCGCGCATATTCGGCGTCGGCGGCGGCGATCTGCGTCCGCACCGACCGGATCTGCGCCGCTGCAAGCTGCTGCTCGGCACCCAGCGAGGCGAGCGTCGCGCGCGCGGTCGCGACCTTCGCATCGGCGTCGGCGACCGCAGCTTCGGCCGCCATCAACCGCGAGTCATAATCGCGCACGTCGATGCGGACGAGCGGATCGCCGGTTCGCACCGCCTGATTGTCCTTTACCAGCACCGCGGTGACGAGCCCGCCGACACGCGGCGCGACCTCGCTCGCATCGGCCTGCAGATAGGCATTGTCGGTCGACTCGGCGCTGCGCGGCGACAGGATCCACCATGTCCCGACGGCGGCGACGACGAGCGCAACCAAGCCAATCTTCCATGCCTTTTTCGGCAGCGCGATCCGGCGCGTCCGAGCTTCTCCGGCCGGCGCTCCGGCCTCGATAGCAGCCTGTACGTTCACGGGTTGATCACCAGCAGCGTCGAGGTTGCGGTCGCAAGGACGCGCCCCGCCTCGTCGGTGATCTTCGCCTCGGTATAGGCGACGCGGCGGCCGATCGAGATCACCCGCCCTTCGGCGCGCACCTTGCCGGTCTTCTCGGTCATTGCCTTGAGGTACGAGGTCTTGAGTTCGAGCGTCGTCATCGACTGGCCATCCTCGAGCTTGGTGACGACCGCGATCCCGCAGGCGGAATCGAGCAGGGTCGCGGCATAACCGCCATGGACGGTCCCTTGCGGGTTATAATGTTCGGGCCCGGGCACGCCCTCGAACGCCGCCCAGCCGTCGCCGGCATCGACGAGCTGGAAGCCCAACGTATGCCCGATCGGCGGACGTCCGCCCGTGGCGATCAGCCCCTGCACGCGAGCGAGCGTCATTGCACGACCCCCAGTCCGTAACGCGCGACGATACTGGCGTGCGTGTCGGCGAGCAGCGCGTCGGACAGCGCCGGGTCGCCGACCGCGCGGGCGAGCGCGACACCGCCGACAAGCTGCGCGAGCAGCGCGTGCGATTCCGCCTCGGCATCGGCATAGCCAAGCGTCGCCAGCGGCGCCGCGAGGCGGGTCGCTATCCCTTCGACGCCTGTGCCGAAGCGATCGCGCGTTGCAGGCTGCGAGCGCGCGAAATCGCCCGAGAGCGTCGGCAGCGGGCAACCGCGATCGCGGCTGTCGCGGTGGGCGGGCGACAGATAGAAATCGACATAGGCACGCAGCACGGCGCGCGGATCGCCCTTTGCGTCGATCTTCTCGGTCCGCGCCCGCGCATCGGCGAACATCGTTCCGATCGCCTCCTTCACCAGCGCGTCCTTCGACGAAAAATGTGCATAGAAGCCGCCGTGCGTCAGTCCCGCACGCGCCATGATGCCCGCGACGGCGACATTGTCGGGGCCTTTCGCGCGAATCTCCTTCGCGGCCTCCTTCAGCACCCGCGCGCGGGTTTCTGCCTTGTGCTCGGTTGAATAGCGCACTTGCGTCTCCTTTTATATGACGCATATAATATAAAGTCGACAGGACACAAGACCCATGGCCTCCATCCCGCTTTCCCCCGCAGCAGCAGACCCGCCGTTCAACCCGGCGGCGATGCCCGACGCGCGCAAATATCTGATCTTTGCGGTCATGGCCTTTGGCCAGTTCATGGCGCTGATCGACATCCAGATCGTCGCGGCGTCGCTCAACGAGGTGCAGGCGGGACTGAGCGCCGGCCCCGACGAAATCAGCTGGGTGCAGACCGCCTATCTGATGGCCGAGCTGGTGATGATCCCCTTCTCCGCCTTCCTCGCGCAGGCGCTCTCGACGCGCTGGCTGTTCGCGGCGTCGGCGGGTCTCTTCACGATCGCGAGCGTGCTGTGCGGCCTTGCGTGGAGCATCGAATCGATGATCCTGTTCCGCGCGGTGCAGGGCTTCGTCGGCGGCGCGATGATCCCGACGGTGTTCGCCACCGGCTATATGCTGTTCGAAGGCAAGCAGCGCGCGATGATCCCTGCGATCCTCGGCATGGTGTCCGTGCTCGCGCCGACGCTCGGCCCGACGGTCGGCGGCTGGATCACCGACGCGATGGGCTGGCGCTGGGTCTTTTTCATCAACGTCCTGCCCGGCGCGATGGTGACGCTCGCGATCCTCGCGCTTGTCCGCATCGACAAGCCGAACCTGCCGATGCTGCGCCAGATCGACTGGGTGCATCTCGCCTCGATGGCGGTGTTCCTCGCGGGGCTGGAGTTCGTGCTCGAGGAAGGCCCGAAGCACGACTGGTTCAACGAGCCCGAAATCGCGATCGGCGCGTGGGTGTCGTTCGTCGCTTTCGGGCTCTTCCTCGAACGCTCCTTCCGCTCGGACGGGCCGATCGTGAAGCTCACCCCGTTCCGCAAGCCGACCTTCGTCTTCGCCTGCGTGTTCAACGTCGTGATCGGCTTCGGTCTCTACGCCAGCACCTATCTCGTCCCGATCTTCCTCGGTCGCGTGCAGGGTTACAATGCCGCCGAAATCGGCACGACGGTTTTCGTCTCCGGCCTCGCGCAGCTGATGGGCGTGCCGATCGCCGCGGCGCTGTCGCAGAAGGTCGACCAGCGCATCGTCATCACCTTTGGCCTGACCCTGTTCGCAATCGGCCTCTGGATGTTCAGCTTCATGACCCCCGAATGGGGCTTCGCCGCGCTCTTCTGGCCGCAGGTCGTGCGCAGCTTCGCGATCATGCTCTGCATCGTACCCTCGGTCGGGCTCGCGCTCGGCAATTTCGAAGGGCCCGAACTGCGCTACGCCTCCGGGCTGTTCAACCTGATGCGCAACCTCGGCGGTGCGATCGGCATCGCGCTGGTCAACACCTGGCTCGGCGACAATCTGCGCATCCATATGCTGCGCTTGTCCGAAGCCTTGGGCCGCTCGGCCGACGCCGCGAACGAGGCAGCAGCGGGGCTGGCGCAGCATATCGGCCGCTATGTCTCGGATCCTGCGCTTGCACAGCAAATGGCGGAGGGAACGCTCGGCCGAATCGTCTGGCGCGAGGCGCTGACGCTCGCCTTCGACGACGTCTTCCGCCTGATGGCGTATCTGTTCCTCGCCGCGCTGGTGATGGTGCCCTTCTGCAAGCCACCGCCGATCGGCGGCCCCGCGCCCAAGGATGCGCATTAGCCGAAAAAATCGGGAAGTTCATCGAAAACAATTGGTTGCAGACCCGCATCTGCGCTGCAACGCCGCGCATCGAACACCGGGCCTCGGGACCAGCCCAAAGCCAGACAGAGGATATCATGCGAGTAGAAGGCAATTATGCGGAAGATGGTTATGCGACGATCAGGGGCCTGATCCCTCCAGAAGTAGCGGCAAATCTCTTCAAGCAATTGCAGATGGACCTGCAGGGTGCGGGAAAATCCTTCGACACCTTTGCCAAGTCGCACCCGCTGTCGAAGCAGCGCACGGTCGATATCTCGGGCCATTTCTACCGCCCGCTGACCACTTTCCTCTGGGGCCTTACCCCGATCGTCAGCAAACTGACCGGGGCCGACCTGCTGCCAAGCTACGACTATTTCCGTATCTATCAAAAGGACGATATCTGCCGCGTCCATTCGGACCGTCCGTCGTGCGAACACAGCGTCTCGCTCACGCTGGCTTATAGTGACGATCGGCCCTGGCCGCTCGAAGTCGGCTCGGTTCGCGTCGACGGCGAGGGCCCGTGCTTAGATGATTTCGGCGACGAACCTTTCACCGCGGTGGCGATGCAGCCCGGCGACGCCGTGCTGTACCGCGGCATCGACCTGCGTCATGGGCGGACGATGCCAAACCCCAACCGATGGTCGGCGCACCTCTTCCTGTTCTGGGTCGAGCGCGACGGCGATTTCGCCCAGCATGCCTTCGACGAACAGCGCCTGAAATCGGAGCTGCAGCGGGTCGGCAATATGCAACCCCGGGCGGATCTGGTTACGGCCGGGACCTGAACGAAGTCCGGTAACAGCCGTTTGTGTAGATTAAAAAGAGCTGCTCACGCATTCCGCGCCATCAGCCCGCCATCGACCGGGATCACAGCGCCGGTGATATAGCTCGCCGCGGGTAGCACGAGGCTGAGCGTCACATGCGCGACCTCTTCGGGTTCGCCATAGCGGCGGAGCGCGGTGCGGCGTTTGGCGAAGACGGCTTTGTCCTCTTCGAGCACCTTGTCGGTCATGCCGGTGCGGATCGGGCCGGGACAGATGCAGTTGACCGTGATGCCATCGCGGCCGAGATCGACCGCGAGGCCGCGGGTCAGGCCGGTGACGCCGGTTTTGGCAGCGACGTAAGGGGTGTCGCCGGGGGTCGCGCCGAGGCCTTCGGTCGAGGCGATGTTGACGATGCGCGCGGCGTCGCTTTGGCGCAGATACGGCAGCGCGGCGCGGACCATGCGCTGGTGCGCGGTCAGCATCACCGCGAGCGCGCGGTGCCAGATCGCCTCATATTCATCCCCGGCGTCGAGCGGGGCGAAGCTTGAGACCCCGGCGTTGTTGATGAGGATGTCGATGCTGCCGAAATGCGCCGCGATGGCGGCAACGGTCGCCTTGATCGCCTCACCGTCGGCGACGTCGAGCGCGAAGGCTTTGGCATCGGGACCGGCCTCGGCGGCAACGGCCTCGCAGGCGGCGAGGTCGAGATCGGTGACCGCGACCTTCGCGCCTTCGCTCGCGAGCAGCAGCGCGGTCGCGCGGCCCATGCCGCTCGCCGCGCCGGTGACGATCGCGACGCGGCCAGCGATCGAGCGCGACAGCGCGATCACCGGAACGGCGGCTCGTTGAACGCGCGCAATTTGCGGCTGTGGAGCTTGGCGCCCTCGTCGCGCATCGTCTCGCACGCGCGGATGCCGATCTGGAGGTGCGCGGCGATCGCTTCCTCGTAGAAGCGGTTCGCCTGTCCGGGCAGCTTGAGTTCGCCGTGGAGCGGCTTGTCGCTGACGCAGAGCAACGTGCCGTAGGGAACGCGGAAGCGGTAGCCCTGCGCGGCGATCGTCGCGCTCTCCATGTCGATGCCGATCGCGCGCGATTGGGAGAAGCGGAGCGCGCTGTCGGTGTAGCGCAGTTCCCAATTGCGGTCGTCGGTGGTGACGACGGTGCCAGTGCGCATGCGCTTCTTGAGGTCGGCGCCGGTGGCGCCCGACACCGCTTCGGCGGCACTCGCCAGCGCCACCTGCACCTCGGCGATCGGTGGAATCGGGATTTCGACCGGCAGCACCGCGTCGAGAATGTGATCGTCGCGCAGGTACGCGTGGGCGAGAACATAATCGCCGATGCGCTGGCTGGGGCGGAGGCCGCCGCAGTGGCCGATCATCAGCCAGGCCTCGGGCCGCAGCACCGCGAGATGGTCGCAGATCGTCTTGGCGTTCGACGGACCGACACCGATGTTGACGAGGGTGATGCCGCCGCCGTCGGGGGCGATGAGGTGATAGGCGGGCATCTGGTGCCGCCGCCAGGCGCTGTCGGCGACGAGCGCGCTCGCATTGACGCCGGGCTGGTCGACATAGAGGCCCGCGGCGCCCGCGAGCGCGGTGTAGCGACCCTGCCCGACCTGCGCGCCCGCCCAGGCGACGAATTCGTCGACGTAGCGATGATAGTTGGTGAAGAGGATATAGCGCTGGAAATGCTCGGGCGCGGTGCCGGTATAGTGGCGAAGGCGTGCGAGGCTGAAGTCGGTGCGGAGCGCATCGAACAGCGCGAGCGGCTGTGCCTCTGCGGGGTCCTGTCCGAACAGGCCGTCGGCAAGTTCGTCGCCGATGTCGGCCAATTCCGTAGTCGGGAAGTGGCGCGCGAGTTCGAGCGGGGTGACGCCGCCCATGTCCGACCCGTCGCTGGCGTCGAGCACATAGGGAAAGGGGATCTGCTGGCCGGTGCGTGTGACTTCGAGACCGATGTCATAGTGGCGCGCGAGCAGCGTGAGCTGGTCGCGCAGATAGTCGGCGAACAGGTCCGGGCGCGTCACCGTCGTTTCGAACACGCCCGCGCGTTCGAAACGGCCGAAGGCGAGGTTGTGGCCCTTTTGTCCTTCGCGCTGTTCGCCCGTCGTGGTGAGGCGGATCGCCGGATAGTCGAACAATCCGGTCGCGGCGGCATCCGTCGGCGGCAGCGTGCGGTCGCGGACATAGTCGGCGATGGCGGATTTGAGGTTGGAGACCGACGTGCGGAAGCGCGTTTGAAGTTCGGCGATGATGTCGTCGACGAGCGCGGTGGGGTCTGTGGTTTCTTGCGATGCGTTGGATGTCATCGCGTCGCTGTTGCACGAAATTGTGACAAAAGAAAAGGGCGACCGGAAATGATGGCGGCGCGGCCTTTCGGGCCGCGCCGCCGCCCCCTTTGTTACATCTTGAAGCTGGCGCGGACGTAATAATAGCGTCCGGGCAGGTCGTAAGCGGTCGGATCGAAATTGTTGAGGTCGCAGCTGATGCACCCCGGCGCCTTGACGTCGAACAGGTTGTTGACGCCGAGCGCGAAGCCGAAGGCGTCGGGATCGTCGGCCGGGAACCAGCGCAACTGGAAGTCGGTGTAGAAGCGCGCCTTCATCCGGTTGTCGTTGGCGAGCGGCTCGCGGATCGCCGAGACATAGCGGCCGGTCAGCGTCGCGCCGATCGATTTGCCGTCCCAGTCGAGGATGCCGACCGACTTCCATTTGGGGAAGGTCTGGCTGGGGCTGCCCTGTTCGGTCCCCTCGCGGCTGACGACGAGCTGGCCGTCGGCGGTCGGCACGAGCACGTCATATTGGGTGAGGAAACTGTTGTTCCAGGTGAAGGCGAAGCGTCCGGCCGCGGTTTCCTGCGTCCGATAGCTGAGGTTGACGTCGACGCCCTTGGTACGGATGCCGGCGATATTCTGGAGCAGTCCCTCGACGAACGTGAGCTGGCCGCCCGGCGCGCGGGTGACGAGGCCGCAGGCGGCGGGGTCATTCTGTCCGACGCATTGCGCCAGCGTGATCTCGGCATTCACCGCCTGGATCGCGCCCTTGACCTTGATGTCGTAATAATTGGCCTCGAGCGACAGGCCGGGGACGAACGAGGGGCTGTAGACGCCGCCGAAGATCCAGCTGCGCGAGCTTTCGGGAGCGAGGTCCTGGTTGCCGCCGACGAGCACCGAGATTTGCGGGTTGGCCTGCGCATAGCCCGCCGTGGGGACGCCCTGCGCGATGCAATTGTTGCGGACGGTCGTATTGTTCGTCCAATTCTGTCCCGTCGTCGTCGAGGTCGAGCAGGGGTCGTTGATCGACTGGTCGAAGCGCGACTGGGTGCCGAACAGCTCGCCGATCGAGGGGGCACGGAAGCCCTCGGCATAGGAAGCGCGGAGGCGCAGGTCCTCCACCGGTTTCCAGTTGACCCCGCCCTTCAGCGTCGTCGTCGAGCCCGAGGTCGAATAATCCGACCAGCGCACCGCACCGGTCAGTTCGAGCAGGTCGAAAAAGGCGGTGTCGGACAGGATCGGCGCGCTGAGTTCGGCATAGGCTTCCTTGACATTGTAACTGCCGCGCGTCGGCAGCGCCGGGATGTCCGAACTGAAGCCCGCGGCGACGATCGGATCGGGATCGAAGCTTCCTTTCAGTTTGCGATATTCGACCCCGACCGCGACGCCGAGCGGGCCGCCGGGCAGGTCGAACAGGCTGCCGGTCAGGTTCGCCGAGGCGCTGAAGGTCGACTGGCGGCTGCGGTCGCGCTGGGTGAACATGACATAGTCGAGCATCGGCTGGGTGATCGAGCCGACCCCGCCGAAGATGTTGAACGGCACGCAGTCGCCGGTGCAGTCGGCGACCGGCCCGAGCGCGCGGCGCAGGCGGTCGGAATTGATGTTGCCGTACATCGTCTGCCGCGCCTTGTTGCGACCATAGGCGGCGTTGATGTCCCAATACCATTTGCGCCCGCCGCCGACGTCGAAGCTGCCGTCGAGCGTCGCGACACCATAGATCGTCGTGACCGTCTGGTTGAAGCGGCGCGGGCCGCCCTCGACGAAACGGCGGTAGACAAAATCGGTGTTGGTCGAATCGAGCGTCACCCCGAACGGGTTGAACGGATTGCTGGCATCGACCGTGATCGCGTCGAGCACCGGGGTCAGCCCCGCCGCGACACCGAAGCCGAAGGGCAGCGGCGCGGCCTGGTTTTTCGACTTGCGGCGGTTCCAGATGCCGCGCAGCGAGAAGTTGATGCTGTCGCTGATTTCCTGCCGCGCGTTGACGAAGGCGCCATAGCGTTCGACCGGAATCTGGAGATAGTTGAACGGGCCGAAGTTGAAGCGGTCGGCGTCGCCAAAGGCTTTGAAGTCGCTAGCCGGATCGGTCGGGTTGCCGGCGTTGTAAACGGGGGTGCGGCCGATGACCGGGCCGCGCAAGGTCAGGTCGTTGCCGAACACCGCGAAGCGCCCGAGCGGCACGAAGCCCGAGCAGCCGCCGTCGAGGCAGGTGCTGGAGTAAGGTGCGGGGAAACGCGAGATGTCGCGGCTGCCCGCAAAGACGCCGCCCTGATCGACATAATTGGCGCCGACGACGATCTGCGTCGGGCCGCGACCGTTGCCCCAGCTGAGCCGCGCGCTTTTGGTAAAGCCGTCGCCCTGGCCGAAGCCGCCGACCTGCGCGCTGGCGCGGAGACCCTCCTGGCTGCGCTTGGTGATGATGTTGACGACCCCGGCGATCGCGTCCGATCCATAGATCGCCGACGCGCCGTCCTGCAGCACCTCGACGCGTTCGATCGCGCTTTCGGGGATCGAGTTGAGGTCGGTCGAGCCGGGGACGCCGCTGGCCGAGGCGCCGTTCACGTAGCGGATGCCGTCGACGAGCACAAGGACGCGGCGCGATCCGAGGTAGCGCAGGTCGATTTCGGCCGCGCCGGCGCCGACTCCGCCGCCGTCGGGCGGATTGCCGAGATTGCCGCTGTTGTTGAACTTGCTGTTGAGGCCGCCGCCCGAACTCGGCAGGCGCTGGAGCACGTCATTGACCGAATTGAGGCCGGTCTTCGCGATATCTTCCTGTCCGATGAAGGCGATCGGCGCGTCCTGGTCGAGCGGGTCGCGGCGGATGCGCGAACCGGTGACGACGATGGTATCGCCGGGCGCCGCGGCGGTCTCGTCCTGCGGACTGGGGGGTGTTTGCTGGGCGTATCCGGGGGCGGCGCAAGCGAGCGCCGCCGCGATGGCGATCCCGGCCGTTCCGGATCGTGCAAAATGCTGGAACTGGGTCATAATCCTCTCCTCCTGCTGTTTTTTAGGGCATGGTTGAGCGGCCGCCCGATCAGGGTGGCCGCGTCAGCAACGCACTGAAAAACAATTCGGATGAGAGGAGCGCGCCTGCCGGGTACGAATCACCGGCGACTGTGGCCTTCGGGCCACAGCGCGCCGGCCGGCGGGCGCAGAAAAGGGCTTAGAGCTGTTCGAGCATATGGTCGGCGCTCGACACCTTGAATTCGCCGGGGGCTTCGACGTTGAGCTGCTCGACGACGCCGTCGTTGACGATCATCGAGAAACGCTGGCCGCGCTTGCCCATGCCGAAAGCGGTGCCGTCCATGGTAAGGCCGACCGCTTCGGCGAAGGCGCCATTGCCGTCGGCGAGCATCGTGACGCTGTCGCCGGCGCTCGCGCTCTTGCCCCATGCGCCCATGACGAAGGCGTCGTTGACCGCGGTGCACACGATTTCGTCGACGCCCTTGGCCTTGAGCTCGTCAGCCTTGTCGACGAAGCCCGGCAGGTGCTTGGCCGAGCAGGTCGGGGTGAAGGCGCCGGGAACCGAGAAGAGCGCGACCTTGCGGCCCTTGAAATAATCAGCGGTATTGACCTGTTCGGGTCCGTTTTCGGTGACCTTCACGAAGGTCGCGTCAGGCAGCTTGTCTCCGGTCTGGATCGTCATGGTCGGCATCCTTTGCTTGAGGGGATTTTCGTCGCGCCGACATCGGGTGGGGCGACGCGGGAGTCAAGCAGCCGAAAGCTCTTGCAGTGGTTTTCGAGCGACGCCGGGACCCTGCGCGGAGCTTTCTTGGCCTTGAGCCCGAAGGAAAGACCCGCCCCCGGGCCCATGTCCCCGGGGGCGGGTCGCGACCCGTCGTCCTTTGGCCGCCCCGGCCCCGCGGCATGATGCGGGGCCCGGGCGCCGGATCAGGCGAGGTCGAAACGGTCGGCGTTCATCACCTTGGTCCACGCCTTGACGAAGTCCTTCACGAACTTCTCCTCATGGCCGCTCTCGGCATAGACTTCGGCGACGGCGCGGAGTTCGGCGTTCGATCCAAAGATCAGATCGGCGCGCGTCGCGCGCCAGGTCTCACCGCCGCTGGTGCGGTCGGTCGCGACATATTCCTGATCGTCCGATCCCTCCACCGACTTCCACACATTGGTCATGTCGAGCAGGTTGACGAAATAGTCGTTCGTCAGCTGCCCCGACCGCTTGGTGAAATGCCCGTGGCCGCGCTCGCCATGATTGGCGCCGAGGACACGCAGGCCGCCGACCAGCACGGTCATTTCGGGCACCGACAGGCCGAGCAGCGAGGCGCGGTCGAGCATCATTTCCTCGACCTTCACGGCCAGCTTCTTGCTTCCAACATAGTTGCGGAAGGCGTCGGCCTCGGGCTCCATCACCGCGAAGCTGTCGGCGTCGGTCTGTTCGGCCGTCGCATCGCCGCGGCCGCCGGTGAAGGGCACGTTGGTGGCGCCCGCCTTTTCCAGCCCGACCACGCCGCCGAGGACGATGACATCGGCCAGCGACATCGAGCCGCGCAGCCCGTTCAGCGTATCGATCACCTTGGCGAGGGCGGCCGGCTCGTTGACCTCCCAATCCTTCTGCGGCGCGAGTGCAACGCGCGCGCCATTGGCGCCGCCGCGATAGTCCGACTTGCGATAGGTGCTCGCCGACGCCCAAGCCGTCTTGACCAGCTGGCTCACCGTCAGGCCGCTGCCCGCGATCGCCGCCTTCACCGCGGCGACATCGGCGTCCGAGGGCTTCGAGCCGGCGGGGATCGGATCCTGCCAGATCAGGTCTTCGGCGGGGACTTCGGGGCCAAGGTAGCGAACCTTCGGACCCATGTCGCGGTGGGTCAGCTTGAACCAGGCGCGGGCGAAGGCATCCTTGAACGCTTCATGATCGTCGCGGAACTTCTCGCTGATCGCGCGGAATTCGGGATCGCGCTTCAGCGCCATGTCGGCGGTGGTCATCATCGTCGGCACCTTCTTGCCGGGGACATGCGCGTCGGGCGCCATATCCTCCTCCTTCTGACCGATCGGCTGCCACTGGTTGGCGCCCGCGGGCGACTGCACCAGCTCGTAATCATAGTCGAACAGCAGGCGGAAATAATTCTCCGTCCACTCGCGCGGCGTGTTGGTCCACGCGCCCTCGATGCCGCTGGTCACCGTATGCTCGCCGATGCCGCCGCTTTCATGGCTGCTGACCCAGCCAAAGCCCTGCGCGGCAAGATCGCCGCCCGACGGCGCATTGCCGAGCAGCGACGCATCGCCATTGCCATGCGCCTTACCGAAAGTGTGGCCGCCGGCGGTCAGCGCGACGGTTTCTTCCGAATTCATCGCCATGCGATCAAAGGTTTCCTTCATGTCGCGAGCCATGCCCTCGTCATTGTGCGGATTGCCCTGCGGCCCTTCGGGATTGACGTAGATCAGCCCCATCTGGATCGCGGCGAGCGGCCCTTCAATGACCATATTCTTGTCGGGGTCGATGCGCGTCTGGACGCCCTGGTTGACCCATTTGTCTTCGCTGCCCCAATAAATATCGCGCTCGGGTTCGAACACGTCGGCGCGGCCGCCGCCGAAGCCGAACACCGGCCCGCCCATGCTTTCGATCGCGACATTGCCGGTCAGGATGAACAGGTCGGCCCAGCTGATCTTGTTGCCATATTTCTGCTTGATCGGCCACAGCAGGCGGCGTGCCTTGTCGAGGTTGCCGTTGTCGGGCCAGCTGTCGAGCGGCGCAAAACGCTGTTGCCCGCTGTTGGCGCCGCCGCGGCCGTCGGCGGTGCGATAGGTGCCCGCGGCGTGCCACGCCATGCGGATGAAGAAGGGACCATAATGACCATAGTCGGCCGGCCACCAGGGCTGGCTGTCGGTCATCAGCGCGGTCAGATCGTCCTTCAGCGCCTGATAGTCGAGCGACTTGAACGCCGCGGCATAATCGAAATCGACGCCGAGCGGGTTCGACGAGCCATTCGGATTGAGGATCTCGGTCGCCAGCATGTCGGGCCACCAATCCTTGTTGGTCTGGCCGAGCAGGGCGCGGACGCCGCCGGGTTGATGGACCGGGCAACCGCTGCCGATGGGGGTCTGGTCGTTCATGCAGTCTCTCCTCTGTGTGATTATTGGCAAAACATGATGCGATACGGTGACGCGCGCATGACGCGCAGCCGGCGAGTTCTTCATCGGGACGTTCGGCGCAAACCGCGTCGAGTCGGGTGCATCTCCTTTCGTTCTGTTGAGTGAAGGATATGCGCCCCCGCCCCATCGACCTAAACGAATAAGATGAATTCAGTCATCGAATGAACCGATCAAGCGCGCACCGGTTGCCTGTATGCGGCGTGGCCCGTCCCGCATCGGCCACGCCCCGACGATGGCCACGCAACATCGGTCGCAGCAGCGGGTTGGTCGGATGCCGCGCCGCAATTCATGCGCGGCAAAAGGAGATGGAAAGTGGCTAACAACCCCAACCAGCAGAATGAAAAACGACCGCAGTCGGACCGCGATCGCCAGCAGCAACAGCAGGGCGGCCAACAGCGCCAGCCCGGCAGCGACCAGCGCCCCGATCAGGGCCGGCAGAGCCCGCAGCAGCGCTGACACCGTCAGCCTGCATGAGAAAGGGCCGCCCCCCATATCCTTTGGGCGGGCGGCCCTTTTCTTTTGTCGACGGCGCGAAAGTTCAGAAGCTGAACTTGACGGTCCCGCCCCAGGTGCGTTCGTCACCGGGGGTGCCGGCGATCAGGCCGACATTTCCGGGCGCGACCTGAAGCAATTCGATATATTTCACGTCGAAAGCGTTGCGCACCCATCCGAAGACGTCAAGGCCATCGCTTCGAAAGCCCAAGCGGAAGTTCGTCAAGGCATAGCCCTTGACGTCGGTGTAGATCGACGGCGACGCGTTCGAATTCCAGTGCGAGCGATAATTGCCGTCGACGCCGAAATAGAGCTGACCATCTTTCGCCAGCAGCGACACCGGGGCATTGGCTTCCGCACCATAGGAAAAGGCCCATTTCGACACGCCCGGCAGGCGCTGGCCCGAGATGTCACAATTGGGAATCGAACCGCCGGCCAATTCGGGCGGGCACGGTGCATCGACGAATTTCTTGTATTTCGCGTCGGTATAAGCGCCGTTGGCGTAAGCGGTGAACCGGTCGCTCGCCACAATCTTGAAATCGGCCTCGATACCCTGCGAACGGACCTTTCCGGCATTGGCCAAATAGCCGCGCAGGACGCCGAACTGCCCGTTCGTCACCGTCACCTGGAAATTTTTGATATCGGTACGGAATGCGGTCAGGTTGAAGGTGGCGCGCCGATCCCAGAACTGGGTCTTCAGGCCGATTTCATAATGATTGACCGATTCCGGCTTCACCGTGCCGGCGGCCGCGATCGGGATGCCGGCGGCATCGGTCGGGAGGCCGTTCTGGTTGATGCCCACCGTCTTGAAACTCTTGGCGTAGGTCGCGTAGGCGAGCACGTCGGACGCGAGCTTGTAATTGACGTTGAGGTCATAGCTGAAATTCCAATCGCTGGCGGACGGCGCGCTGAGCTGCGGCGTGTAGACGCCGCATTGTGCCGCGGTGACGGCGTCGGTCGACGGACAGCTGATCTCGACGCCCGCGCCGGTGAAGACGCGGCGCTGGTAATAGCCCGATTTCTTGTCGTAATTGATGCGAGCGCCCGGCTGGATGGTCAGCGCGTCGGTGACCTTCCAGCTGACTTGCCCGAACAAAGCAGCGCTCGTCGATTTCAGATACTGGATGTTGCGCGCCGTCAGGCCGTTGAGGATATTGGCGTTTATCTGCGCCGCGTTGGTCAGACTCCAACGGCTGGCGTCGGGACCCTGCTGTTCGGTGCCCTGCGTATCGATCCGCTGCTTGAAGCCGAACAGGCCGACGACGAAGTCGACGCTATCGCCTTCGTAATTATAGCGGAACTCCTGGCTATATTGATCCTGTTGCGATGGATTTTGCGATTTGGAGACGATCGACAGCCCGGTAAAATCGCGATCATTCTCGGGCTTCCAGTCCCAGAACCGCCAGGCGGTGATCGAGGTGAAGGTGCCGGGGCCGACGTCCCACTTCACGCGCGCCGAAACGCCGCCGATCTTGTTACCCGCGTTGAGGCTGGCATCGATGTCGGTCAGTCGATCATAGACGTTGCGGCTGGGGACCGCATAAGGCTGGGTCGGATTGGCGGCGTTATAGGCCGCAACGAGCGCGTCATACTGGCGCGTAATCGCGCGCTGCGTCCGACCGACGCGAACGAAGGCGGTGCCGCAGCATTCGGGATCCTGCCGGCTGTAATCGCCGGCCAGCGTGATGCTGAGATCGTCGTTCGGTTTGAACAACAATTGGCCGCGAAGGCCCAAATTGTCCTGTTCGTTGATCCAGCGATCACTGACGACATTGTAGAGCGTACCGCGCCGGCTCGTCGCCGCGATCGCGATACGCGCCGCAATCGTTTCCGACAGCGGGCCCGAAATCGCAGCCTTGGCCTGCCGGTAGTTGAGGTTGCCGACGCTGACCTCGGCGCGGCCTTCGAAGTCGAAGGTCGGCTGGTTCGTCGTGATGTTGATCGCCCCGGCGGTCGTGTTCTTGCCGTACAGCGAACCCTGCGGCCCGCGCAGGACTTCGACCTGGTCGACGTCGAGGAAGTCGAACGTCGCAGCGGCGACGCGCGAATTATAGACGTCGTCGACATAGATGCCGACACCTTGTTCGAATCCGTCGCTGGTCAGGCCGAAGGGCACGCCGAGACCGCGGATGTTGACCGAGGTGTTGCGCGGGTTCGACGTGTAGACCTGCAATGTCGGCGCGAGCTGCTGCAGCTTCACGACGTTGAAATTGCCCGTCGCTTCGATCGAATCGCCGCGGATCACCGAAATGGCCACGGGCACTTCCTGCGCGGTTTCCTGACGACGCCGGGCGGTGACGATGATGATATCGCCGCGGCTGACATCATCGGCCTGATCGGCCGCATCGACCGTTCCGGCAGCTGCGGTGGCGATAGCGCTGCCTTCCGCATTCTCTGCGGCGGTTTCTGCGGCGAGCGCCGGCGTCGCGCCGAGCGCGAGGAGAAGCGACAATGTCAGTGACGAAGCCTGCACGCGGCGGCGGATCGACGGATATTTTGCGGTCATGGCGATTTTTCCCTGCTTTTTTAATGCTGCACGAAAATCGCCCCATCCGGTGGTCCGGTCTGCGGCGTGAAAGATGAGAATTGGCCCCGTTCGGGACTGCCGAAATCAGTTGGGGTAACGATGCCGTTCGGTCACATCGACCTGCACCAGCCGGCCTTCGTGGACGGTCAGCTGGATCGCGCCGAAACGCAGTTTCGCCAGCGCGTCGAGTACCGTCTGCACGGCGCGCGACGCCGTTTCGGGCTCGCTTTTCGCCGGCTCTTTCGGTTGGTTCATCATTTTTCCCTTCCCTTCTGGAGTCGTGTCGCAACCTATATCAAGTTTTTTAGTAGACAATGATTGTTTTGCTTTCTGCGCTCAAAGGTTCGGTTGCTGCGCCGGATGGATCGCGCCGAAGGATTCGTCGACTGACCGAACCATCGACAAGAAGGACGCTAGGGATTGCGCCCGAGTCCCAGTGCTGGCAAAGGCGCTTTCAATGAGCAAAATTGACGATCTGATGGCCCGCGGCACCGAACTTCTCGGTAGCGACTATGCCATCCTGTGTGGCGCCATGAGCTGGGTTTCCGAGCGCCATCTGGTGAGCGCGATCAGCAATGCCGGAGGGTTTGGCGTCATTGCGTGCGGCGCGATGACGCCCGAACTGCTCGATGCCGAAATCGCCGCGACGAAAGCGTTGGCAACCCGCAATTTCGGCGTCAACCTGATCACGATGCACCCGCAGCTGTTCGACTTGATCGATGTATGCGCCAAGCATGGCGTCGGTCACGTCGTCCTCGCCGGGGGGCTGCCGCCCAAAGGCAGCCTTGAAGCGATCAAGGCATCGGGGGCGAAGGTTATCTGCTTCGCGCCGACCCTCGCGCTTGCGAAGAAGCTCGTCCGTTCGGGCGTCGATGCGCTGGTCATCGAGGGCATGGAGGCCGGCGGTCATATCGGCCCCGTGTCGACCAGCGTGCTGGCGCAGGAAATCCTGCCGTCGCTCGCGACCGAAGTCCCGATCTTCGTTGCCGGGGGTATCGGGCGCGGCGAGGCGATCGCGGCCTATTTGGAAATGGGCGCGTCGGGCGTCCAGCTCGGCACACGCTTCGTCTGCGCGACCGAAAGCATCGCCCATCCCAATTTCAAAAAGGCCTTTATCCGCGCGTCGGCGCGCGAGGCGGTCGCGAGCGTTCAGATCGATCCACGCCTGCCCGTCATCCCCGTGCGTGCGCTCAAAAATGCCGGGACCGAAGCCTTTACGGCAAAACAGCGCGAGGTCGCCAACAAGCTCGACGCCGGCGAAGTCGACATGATGGCGGCGCAGCTCGAAATCGAACATTATTGGGCCGGCGCGCTGCGCCGCGCGGTGATCGACGGCGACGTCGAGAATGGGTCGTTAATGGCAGGGCAATCTGTCGGTATGGTATCCGGGGAAGAGGGCGTTGCCGATATCATCGCAACTTTGGTGCAACAGGCCGAAAGCGCGTTGCACGCACGGGATTGACGCCGCATATTTGCGGTTGGGGAGTGGATCATGAATTTGTCGCGCAAGATTATCGTCGCCGGGCTGCTCGCGAGCGTTGCCGCTTGCACCAAGGCGCCCCCGCCGCCTCCCCCGCCGCCGCCGCCGCCGCCGCCGGTCGTGGTGATCCCGCCGCGGCCGATGCCGCCGGGCAATGCGTCGTTGACGCAGATCCTGCCCGGACGCGGGATCGATGGCCGCTTCGTCACCGCAAACAGCGGCGTGACCGGCGACAAGGCTTTCTGGCAGCTCAAGATCGGGCTCAATGTCGCGGCGATCGGTTGCCGCGGCCTTGAGGAAACCTCGCTCGTTTCGGCCTATAACAATATCATCAAAACCCATGGCAAGGTCATCAAATCGACCGAGAAAAGCGTGATCACCCAGCTCGGCAAGGAGAACAAGAACAACGGCATCGCCCCACGCGATCGCCTGTCGACGCAATTGTTCAACTATTTCGCGCAGCCGCCGGCGCAGCGCGACTTCTGCATCCGCGCGAACGAAATTGCGCAGCTGGTTTCCTCGACGCCGACCGCCCAGCTTGTCGAACAGGCCCCCGCACATCTCGCGCGGCTCGACCAGCCGTTTCATGATTTCTATGAAGCCTATGCCAAATATCAGACCGATGTCGTCGCATGGGACGCAAAATATGCGCCCCCACCGCCGATCATGAGCGCCCCTGCTCCCGTCGCCCCGACGGTCACGAACGTGAGCACGCCGGGGCCGGTCGCGATCGGCCCGACGGCACCGACGGGAAACCACTGAAGCCGGAACGCGTCGACGCACCGGTGAAATGAACAATCGTGCGCGGGGTATTGGCGCCAGTCGCATCCTTCTGTTAGCAGGGTTGCAATGACCAACGCCCCGCCACCGCCCTCTTCGGCCGCCCAGTCGGCGCGCACCATCCTGACCCGGCTCCATGAAGTCATGGCCTCGCGCGCAAACGCACAGGGCAAGCTGAACCAGGTGGTTGGCATCATCGGCGAATGCCTCGATAGCGAGGTCTGTTCGATCTACCTGCTGCGCGAGGGCGCGCTCGAACTTTATGCGACGCGCGGGCTGAAGCAGGAAGCCGTGCACGTCACGCGTCTCGGCCTCGGTGAAGGGCTGGTGGGAACGATCGCCGACCAGATCGAAACGCTGAACCTCGACGAAGCCGCGGCACATCCCGACTTTTCCTATCGACCCGAAACGGGCGAAGAATTGTTCCACAGCTTTGCCGGCGTCCCGATCATCCGCCGCGAACGCGCTGTGGGGGTACTCTGCGTCCAGCACGCCGATCCGCGCCGCTATGACGACATCGAGATCGAGACGTTGCAGACCGTCGCGATGGTGCTGTCCGAATTGATCGCCAACGCCGATCTTGTCGACACCGCCGCGCGCACCGACGCCGCGGCGACCGACCAGTCGGCCCAGCGGCTGAACGGACAGAAGCTGGTCGACGGCATGGGCGCCGGGGTGGCGGTTTTCCACCAACCGCGCATCACGATCGAACACACTGTTGCGGACGACACCGAAGCCGAACGCCACCGCGTCTATGCCGCGTTTGACAAGATGCGCGAACAGATCGACCGCATGGCAAGCCAGGCCGATTTCGGGGTCGGCGGCGAGCATGAAGAGGTCATCGAGACTTACAAGATGTTCGCCTATGACGAAGGGTGGTCGCGGCGGATCAACGAAGCGATCGACAGCGGCCTCACCGCCGAAGCGGCGATCGAGCGCGTCCAGCAGCGCACCCGGATGCGGATGCGCCAGATCGACGATCCGCTGCTCCGCGACCGGATGCACGACCTGGAGGATCTGTCGAACCGGTTGATCCGCATCGTGTCGGGACAGATGGGTACTGCGGCGCAAATGGGCCTCCGGCAGGACTCGATCTTGATCGCGCGCAACCTCGGCCCCGCCGAACTGCTCGAATATGATCGCCGCCGCCTGAAAGGCGTCGTGCTCGAGGAAGGGTCGCTCACGGCACATGTCATCATCGTCGCGCGTGCGATGGGGGTGCCAGTGCTCGGCCGCGTCAGCGATGTGCGCGCCTCGATCCGCGAGGGCGACCTGCTGCTGCTCGACGCGGCGGCAGGCCAGCTGCATGTCCGCCCGACGCAGGCGGTGCAGGACGCGTTCGACGCCAAGCTCGAAATTTCCCAGAAGCGCCGTGCCAATCTGGCTTCGCTGCGCGACCTGCCCGCCGTCACGAAAGACGGTATCCCGATCGAATTGATGATCAACGCGGGGCTGCGCGAAGATGTCGCCGCGCTCGACCTGACCGGCGCGCGCGGGATCGGATTGTTCCGTACCGAATTCCAGTTCCTCGTATCGGCGACGCTGCCGGCGCGCGACCGGCAGCAGCGTCTCTATCGCGACGTGCTCGACGCGGCGGGCGATCGTCCCGTCATCTTCCGCACCGTCGACATCGGCGGCGACAAGGCGCTGCCTTACATGAATGTCGGCGACAGCGCGCAGGAAGAAAATCCCGCCATGGGCTGGCGCGCGCTGCGCCTCGCGCTCGAACGCGAAGGGCTGCTCAAGGTTCAGGCGCGCGCGCTGATGGAAGCGGCCGCGGGCCGGACGCTCAACGTCATGTTCCCGATGGTCTCCGAACCATGGGAATATGAGGCGGCACGCCAGTTGTTCGTCGGCCAGCGCGCATGGCTGGCAAGCCACAACAAGAAGCTGCCGGTGGCAATTCGCTATGGCGCGATGCTCGAAGTGCCGGGGCTGGTCGAAACGCTCGACCTGATGCTGCCGCACCTCGACTTCCTGTCGATCGGCACGAACGACCTCACCCAGTTCCTGTTCGCCGCCGACCGTGCACACCCGCGGCTGGCCGAGCGCTACGACTGGTTGTCGCCGACCGTCATGCGTTATCTTGCGCGCGTGGTACGGACGGTATCGGGAAGCAAGGTCGCGCTCGGCGTGTGCGGTGAGATGGGCGGACGCCCGCTCGAAGCCATGGCACTGCTCGGGGTCGGGATCGAGCGGCTCTCGATCACCCCGGCGGGGGTCGGGCCGGTCAAGGCGATGATCCGGTCGCTCGATCTGGGCGCGTTGCGCGCCGACATGCCGGCGATCCTAGCCCAGCCGTCGTCGAACCCACGCGGCCAGTATCAGCAATGGGCGCAGAGCCATCAGGTCGATCTGGGCGATTGACGCGTCGGGTAATTGCTTCGCACGCAATGTTTATGATATGTTCTCATCACTGAGATGAGGAGATGATCATGACCGATTCGAGCCCGCGTGCCAGCGGCCAATGCCATTGCGGCGCAATCCGTTATTCGATGCCCACTGCGGTCGAGCATCACGCGCTGTGCCATTGCAGCGATTGCCGTCGCCATTCGGGCGCGCCGATGGTCGGCTGGGCCCTCGTCGGACAGGATGCGATCGACATCGACGGGACGGCAAAAGTCTATGCCTCGTCAGAACATGGCCGCCGCCATTTCTGCGGCGATTGCGGCACGGGACTCTTCTACACCAACGATGCCATTTTCCCCGGCCAGATCGATGTGCAGGTCGCGACGCTCGACGACCCCGACCTTATCCCGGCGCAGGCGCAGATCCAGACCGCGGAACGTATCGGCTGGATGGAGAAGCTCGATACGCTTCCGACGTTCGAACGCTATCCGCCCTTCGAATGATCAGCCGCGGTCGTCGGCAGCGATAATCGCCTTGACGAGCGCTGCAATGTCGAGGCGGTTCTTGTCGTCGTCATAGCCCTGACGGACGATCACCAGCCGTCGCGACGGAACGATGACAAGATATTGGCCGCGATTGCCGAAGGCGCCAAAGGCGTCGGCAGGAATCCCGTCCGACTTGTTAAAGAGCCAGAAGCCCGCGCCATAGCCGAACGGACCGTCGGGCTGCGGACCGCTGGGCGTCGTGACGAAGCTGCGCCAGTCCTTCGGCAGCAGGCGCTCGCCATTCCATTCGCCGTCGCGTTGATAGAGCAACCCGAGCCGGGCGAGATCGCGCGCCGTCGTCCACACCTGGCTGGACAGGATATAATCTCCGTCCTTGTCATGTTCGGCAAAGGTGCGCGTCATGCCGATACGGTCGAAGAAGGCGGCGGGGTCGGGTGCTTCCCCGGCCTTGGCCTGTGCGGCCTTGAGCGACAGGATGGCGAGCATCGTGTCGTTGTTGGCATAGCGATAGCGCGTGTTCGGCACGTTCAGCAGCGGCCACTGGGTCGTCCACTGGCGCACTGACGCGCCGCCCATATAGATGGCGTCAGTACGATTACCTGCAGTGTCGCTCGTCAGCCCGCTCGCCATACGCATCAACTGTTCGGTCGTGATCGCGACGCGTGGATCGCCGGGCGTCTGCCACTCCGCAATCATCGCGGCTTTGGTCACATCGATCTGGCGCTTGAACGCAGCATGGCCGATCAGCGTCGCGGCCATCGACTTCGCAACCGAGAAGGTCCGCTGCGCGGTATGCGGGCCGTGCCCCGGCTGGTACCATTCTGCAACGATCCGCCCGTCCTTGACGATCAGCAGCGAACTGGTGCGACCGCCAAAGCTCTCGCGATCCATCGAAACTTCGGTAAAGGGCGACAGGCCGGCAGGCATACCCACGCGAATATAGCGATCGCCGAGCGGCCAGTTTTGGTGGTCAAGGTTGGGGCGCGGGGCCGGAACCGTCCGGCTCGGCGGACCCGCCTGCGCACCGATCGGCAAGGTAATACAACCTTCGCGAGCATTCCATTCAGCGATCCGCGGCGGCCGATCGTCGCGATAACGGACACTTACGCGTTTCGCCTTGTCATCGACCTCGGCCTTCAACGCGCGAACGTCAGGCTCAATTTCGGAATAGATGCCGGTCAGTTCGTCACGCTCGATATCGGCGAGCGTCTTGCCGCTGCCGTTCCACAGCGACGAACAGGTGAAGGCAGCGCGATATCCCGCCGCCCACGCGCGATGGATTTCGGCATTCGTGTCTGCCGCCTGTACGGGCAACGTAGCCGTCGCCAGCAAAGCGCCCAAGCCCAACCGAAACATCATGTCAGGGCCGCTCGCCAAAAGCCTGATGCTGCGCCTTTTTCGCGCGATCCCACCAAGCGCGGCGGATGACGTTGCCGACGCGTTCGGGATCATCCGAACCGAAACGGACGAGCAGCGCATGCCAGCCTTCATAATGCGCGGTTTGCCAAAAGGTGTCGGGATCGGTTTCAAGCAGGATCTCCTTTTCGTCGGGCTTGCACATCACCGCAAAACTCCCAGGCTCGCGGCCCGGCGACGCCAACGCCTTGCCGTTGAGCTTGGGACAGGGGGTGCCATAAAAGGGCAGCATTTCGACGTCGGGTAACGCGCAGGCAAAGGCGATCACGTCGTCCCAGCTGTCGAAGCGCGGCGTCATGTTCCGCGCCGCACCCGGCGTTGTTCGTCCCACCAGGCGATGCGTTCGGCGATCCGTTTTTCAAAGCCGCGATCGGTCGGCCTGTAATAGACTTGCGCGCCCATGCCGTCGGGCCAGTAATCGGCGCCCGAAAACCCCTCGGGCGCGTCATGGTCATATTCATAGCCCGCGCCATAGCCGATATCCTTCATCAGCTTCGTCGGCGCATTGAGGATATTGGCGGGCGGTGCGAGCGAGCCGGTATCGCGCGCCGAAGCAAAGGCCTCTTTCTGCGCGGCGTAGGCGGCGTTCGATTTGGGCGCCGTCGCCAGATAGAGACAGGCCTGCACGATCGCGAGTTCGCCTTCGGGCGAACCGAGGAATTGATAGGCATCCTTGGCTGCCAGACATTGCACGAGAGCTTGCGGGTCGGCGAGACCGACATCCTCGCTCGCGAAGCGTACGAGCCGGCGCAGCACATAGAGCGGTTCTTCGCCCGCCACGAGCATTCGCGCCATATAATAGAGCGCGGCCTGCGAATCGGACCCGCGCAGCGCCTTGTGCAGCGCGGAAATGAGGTTGTAGTGTCCGTCGCGGTCCTTGTCGTACACGGGCATGCGCCGGTGGAGAAACTGTGCCAGTTCGGCGGGATCGAGCGGCGTGTCGATGGCCGCGGCGAACAGGGTTTCAATCTGGTTGAGCAGGAATCGTCCATCGCCATCGGCGCTCGCGATCAAGGCCGCTTTCGCATCGTCCGTTACCGGCAGGCCGCGTCCCATGTCAGCCTGGGCGCGTGCCACCAACGTCGCAAGCGGCTCTTCGCCGAGCCGGTTGAGCACGAGCACCTGCGCGCGCGACAGCAGCGCCGCGTTGAGCGCGAAGCTGGGATTTTCGGTGGTCGCGCCGACCAGCACCACCGTACCGCGTTCGACATAGGGCAGGAAGCCGTCCTGCTGCGCCCGATTGAAACGATGGATTTCGTCGACGAAGAGCAAGGTGCGCTTGCCGGCCGCAGCCATTTTCTCGGCATCCGCAAAGGCCTGTCGCAGGTCAGCGACGCCCGAAAACACAGCCGATAACGGCGCGAAGCGTAGCCCTACCGCCTCGGCGAGCAGGCGCGCGATCGTGGTTTTCCCCGTCCCCGGCGGACCCCAAAGGATGATCGACGACAATTGCCCGGCAGCGACCATGCGGCCGATCGCGCCCTCGGGGCCCGTCAAATGCTCCTGCCCGACGACATCGGCGAGGACATGCGGACGAAGACGCTCAGCGAGCGGGACCGGCCCCGAAACGGCGGCGCCCTGCGTCCGGGGCGCGTCTTCGCCGAACAAGTCCCCGGCCATCGAGATCACCCCCGATGCCGCTGTTTCTGGCGGATCAGGCGGATATAGGTGTCGGCGACCGTCCGGTTGATCGCGTCCCATTGATAGGCGCCGCTTTCGAGCACGGCCGCAGCACCATGTTCGGCGCGAAGCGCGATGTCGCGGCAATAGCGCTGGAGATGGTCGGCAAAACCGGTGATCGATCCGGGCGAGACCAGATAGCCCGTCTGGCCGTGCTTGACGATGCTCGCGCTACCCGTCGCGCGCGCGGCAACGACAGGCAGACCGCACGCCATTGCCTCGAGCGTCACATTGCCGAAGGTCTCGGTCACCGAGGGATTGAAGAAGATGTCGCACGACGCCAGCGCGCGGGCTAGGTCGGCGCCGCCCTGAAATCCGACGAATTTCGCATCCGGTAGTCGCGATTCGAACCATTCGCCCGCAGGTCCCTCGCCGATCACGACGACCTTGTGCGCCACACCGCGCCGCTGGAGCACGTCAATCGCGTCGGCAAAGACGTCGAGCCCCTTTTCCATCACCAGCCGGCCAAGGAAAGCGATCGCGGGAACGTCGTCCTCTATGCCGAGTTCGCGCCGCCACGCCATATCGCGGCGCCCCGGATTGAATATCCCCTGTTCGACGCCGCGGGTCCAGATGCCGATGTCATAGTTCATCCGCTGGTCACGCAGCACCTGCGCAAAGCTTTCGGACGGCGCGATCAGCGCGTCGCACTTGCGGTAAAGCTTGCGAAGCCAGGCGACGACGACGGGTTCGAGGAACGACAGATTATAGTAGCGGAAATAGGTCTCGAAACGCGTGTGCACCGAACAGGCAACCGGAAGCCGCCGCCGCCGCGCCCATGCCGCCGCCTGCCGCGATACGCGGTCGGGGCTCGAGATATGGACGATGTTCGGCGCGAAACGGGTGATATCCTCGCGAACCCGCGAAGAGAAGGAAACGGGGATGCGATATTCGCTGCGCCCCGGAATCGCCACCGACGGCACGCTGACGAGATCGCCGGTCGGCTCGAAATCGGGGTTCGCGACCGTGGGCGAGTAGACACGCACCTGGGCACCGTGCGCCAGCAGATAGCCGACGAGGCGATTGAGCGCCTTGTTCGCACCATCGGTGGTCATGTTGTAATTGCCGCTGAAAAGGGCGATGCGAAGGTCGGAAACTTCCATCCGGCCTCGCCTAATCCTTTAACCCCGCAAAGGCAATTATATCAGAACTCGTCGCTGCGCTCCGACGGTGCTTCGAGGTCGATCACGACCGGCGGATGCAGGCGAAGGCGGTGGACGCGGCGCTCGTCGGCCTCGGTCACCTCGATGCGCCAGCCGCTCGGGTGGACGAGGATTTCGCCGACCTCGGGCACATGGCCTGCCAGAACCGCGGCGAGGCCACCGAGCGTGTCGACATCTTCGTCGACCTCGGCGAGCTGCGGGTCGATCGCTTCGCCGACATCGTCGAGTTCGGCGCGCGCATCGGCATCCCAGCAGCCGTCCGCGGCAGCCACGAACAGCGCCGTCGGCTCGTCGTCATGCTCATCCTCGATCTCGCCGACGATTTCCTCGACCAGATCCTCGATCGTGAGCAGGCCTTCGGTGCCCGAATATTCGTCGATGACGATGGCAAGATGCGTGCGCTTCGCGCGCATCTCGGCGAGCAGGTCGAGCACGCCCATCGACTGCGGGACATAGAGCGGCTGGCGAATGAGGTCGAGCAGCGGCGGAGGCGCACGCCCCTCGGCCAGCACCGCGAACACGTCCTTGACGTGGATCATGCCGACGACTTCGTCGAGATTGTCGCGATAGACCGGCAAGCGGCTGTGTCCGGCCTCGGCGAACAAGGCGACGACCTCGGTAAAGCTCGCGCTTTCGGGGATGGCGATGATGTCGGCACGCGGCACCGCGACGTCGTCGACCGTCTGTTCGCCGAAGTGGAGCAGATTGCGCAGCATCTTGCGCTCTATCTGCGACAGGTCGCCGACGATGTTGCTGCCGCGACGGTCGTCGCCCTCTTCCTCCGCCTCGTCGATGACCTCTTCGATCTGTTCGCGCAGCGACGGTTCCTTGTCGCCCCCGAACAACAGGTTTTTCAGCCCGGACAAGAGTCCGGGTCTACTACTGTCCTCTTCCGATCGGCTCGAAGATCCCTGGTCGTCGGGCATAGATATGGCTTTTCCCTGTTAATCCTGATCCGCATATGGATTGGCGATGCCCAGCGATGCAAGCGCTTTCACTTCGAGCGCCTCCATCGCGGCGGCCGAAGCATCGTCCATATGATCGTATCCAACGAGATGCAGCGTGCCATGGACGATCAAGTGCGTCGCATGATCCGCCAGCGAAACCCCCTTCTCGTCGGCCTCGCGCGCGCAGGTTTCGCGCGCGAGCACGATGTCGCCGAGCAGGATCTCCCCATCGTCGCTGTTCGACAGGCCTTCGAGCAGGTCGGGCTGGACCTGCGGAAAGGACAGCACGTTGGTCGGCTTGTCCTTGCCGCGGAAATCGCGGTTAAGATTGTGCACCTCGTCGTCGTCGGTCAGGCGGATGGCAATCTCGACCAGCGGCGCCGCGTCGGCGAGGCTCGCGAAGGGCGTCAATGCCAGCGCCGCCGCCGCCGCTTCGCCGGCGCGCGCTTCCCAGTCGAGCGCATCGGGCCAGGGCTGGGCCTCATGGGTTTCGACGCTCAGCATGGAAAATGACGCCGGAGAAAAACGGCAGAAAACTGCGCAACTATACTCGCAAATCGCATATATGTGGCCGTAGCGGTCCTCAACTGGATGGTGCGGCGACGCTATCGCGGCGCGGCATTGTAGGACAGCGAAAAGTTGGGATCAGCCCCGGCGCCTATAATCGGTCCATGCGAAGCCAGCGCGCGTCGCCGAGCCATGCCTTCGCCAAGGCCCGGTCCGCGGCCGCGGCTTCGAGCTTGTTCCCCTGCGCCGCCTCGCTGCGCTTGAGCCCATAGAGCGCCCAGCCATTATTGGGTGCCTGCGCCAACGCGCCGCGGAACGCCTCGCTGGCCTCGCCATAGCGCTTCATCTGGAACAGCGCGGCGCCGAGCGACTGCTTGACCGGATAATACCAATAGGTCGGCTCCTGATAGGGAAGCCGGCCTTCCGTCTCGACCGCCTGTTGGTAGAAGGCGACGGCGTCGCGATAACGGCCCCGCGCGAAGGCGAAGCGGCCGCGCGCGACCTGTTCGGCTAGCGTCACGAGATCGGCCGCCGGCACCCCCTGATCGATCATCGCCTTCATCGCGTCGGAGCCGCGGATCTTTTCCATCGCAGCCAGCTCGCGATCGAAGCCCGTCCGGTTGCGCTGCTGCGCATAGGCGATGGCGCGCGCATAATGGCGCATCGCGGTCGGATAGGCGAGCCGTGCGTCGGGCGCGGGCATCGCGAGGATCGCCTTCGGCGCGGCGAACTGGGCCATCGCCAGATAGGGCGCCGCATCGATCGCCTGGATCCACGCGATCCGTTCCGACGTGGCCGGATCGAGCACGGTGCGCAGCCGCTGCGCTTCGCGCACGGCGGTCGGCATGTCGCCCGCCATCTGCGCCGAGGTCACGATGAAATGGATATTGTGCGGATAATAGCCGTAGCGCACCAAGCCATTGTCGCCGGCATCGCGGATGAACGCCTCGTCGGCGCGCGCCGCGGCGACGTTGACGCGGATGGAATCGGCGTGGCGTCCGCGCAGCTGGTAGATGTGACCCGGCATATGGACGAGATGCGCGGCACTGGGCGCCCGTGGATTGCCGAGCCGGTCGGCTGCCGCCTCCGCGCGCTGCGGATCGACCGATTCCATCAGGTGGATATAGAGATGATTGGCCTGCACATGGTCGGGATTGCGGCGCAGCACCGTCTCGACGAGCCGCACCGCCTCGCCGCTGCGGCCCACCGATGTGCGCTTGTCGGTTTCCCAATAATTCCACGGGCTGGTGTCCATCGCCGCCTCCGCAGCGAGCACCGCGACATCGTCGTCGCCCGGAAACCGGCGCGCGACATCGAGCATCGCATCGGCATAGGCCGCGTCGAGCGCCGCACGGTCGGCAGCCGGGTCGCGCGAATAGCGGCGCGCGACGGCTTCGATCAGCGCGCGTTCCAGCGGGGTCGCGCCGGCACGCAGCGCCACCGCGCGGTCCATCGCATCGAGCGCCGCGCCATGATCGCGGTCGTCCATCGGCGCGTTGATATTCGGCCCAAGCGCGACCGCTTCACCCCACCAGCACATCGCGCAGCCGGGGTCGCGGCGCTGTGCCTCGCGGAACGAGCGCACCGCCCCCGCATGGTTGAAACCATAGGTGAGCAGCAAGCCCTGGCTGAAAAACTGCCGCGCCTGCGCGTCGCGCGTCGAAACGGGGAATCGCGATGTCGTGAGGTCGGCAAAGAGCGGTATCGTCCGGCCCTCGCTGGCCGGCGCAGCATAGGCGGTCGCGACAAGCAGATTTTGCACGAGACCGGAGCCCGCACGCTGCGCCCCGCAAGAGAAGGCCGCGAGCCGGCTGGGATCGAGCGCATCGAGCGCCGCGATCGAAAAACCGGATGGCTGGGCAAGACTCGAAAGCGAAAATCCGGCGGCGACGATCGCCGCGACTTTGAACGGTCGGCGCATCAATATTCCCCTCTTCCCCGAAGGCGAACCATCAACAGCTGCGCCAGCCTATCATGAAAGGAAAAGGTCAAAAACCGGCAATGCGGCCCCCTATTCCGAACAAGGCCGAACAAGACGCAAAAAATCCTGCCGACGCATGGACTTGGCCCCGCCCATATTCTTCAAATCGATGCTCGCTCTATTTGGGCGTCGGCGCGCATTGGCTTTGATCGCCGGCCCTGCACGCGGCGGCGGCAGCTTCCCATTTGGCCCTTGCTTCCCGTGCCTTACGCTCATTTTCGGCGATCAGGGCATCGCGGTCGGCCAATGCCTTGCGATAGGCGGCCTCCTTTGCCGCCTGTTCGTCGGCGATTCGTTTTTTCTGCGCCTCATATTCGGCGATTTCGCGCTTTGCGGTCGCCGCCTGCTGCGCGTTGAGCGAACTCGTCGCCGCCTGCTCCTCGGCCGATGGCGCCGTCGGCACTGCGGCGGCCGCCTCGGGCTTCGCGGGCGCCGCTTTCGCCGCGCCGTCGCGGGTGTAGAACAGGCTCGATCCGCTTTCGGTCATGCGTTTTTTCACCGGGTCGATGGTAAGCGTGCAGGCGCGTTCGCGGCGGACGATATTGCCGCTGGCCGTGCGGTCATAGGTCGCGCAGGTCGCCTTGAGCTTGCAGCTACGGTCGCCGCCCTCGCGATAGATGCCGGTGAATTTGGTCTGCCCCTTGGGCCACCAGCCCTCGGGATGGTTGAACAGCAGCGCGTTGCCGCCGGGCCCATTTTTGAAGACATGGACCCCGACGATCGGGACGTTCGCGCCGTCGCTGCGCCGCCAGTCGCCCTCGACATCCTCGCGGCTGCACACCGTCTCGGCCGCCATCGGCGTCGTGCGCGTCCAGACGCGATCGGAAACGAACATCTGCGACCCGCCCTCGACCTTCAGCGTGTTGTTCGCGGGATCGATGACCAGCTTGCACGCGTTGGCCGACGACAGGTTCGACCCGCATTGCGCGTCGAAGGTGCAGCTGTCCTTGACCTGCCGGATCCGCGAGGCGACGACCGTGCCGTCGCCATAGGGCGCCGAGGCGAAGCCGCGCGTCGACCCGACGGGCGCGCTGGCGCCGCGTTCGGTGGCAAAGACGATCTGCACCTGCGGCTTTTGCCCGCCCTCACCCTTGCGCTGCCACGCGCCGAGATAGGCGTCGGATTTGCAGTGTGAGGTATTTTCTTTCGGAGCAGCACCAAGTTTGGCGATCGTCATCCGTCCATCGCTGCTTGTGCCTCCGTTCCGGCCTGGCTTGCACACATGCCGCTGAAACGAAGTGATATCGAAGCCATTTTTTCGCGCCAGCGCGCGCAAAAGCGCGTGACCTTCGCCGCAGTCACGCCCCTTATTCAGCGAAAAAACATAATTCACGTCGACGGGCTGCGATGAAACTCCATCGGGTGTGTCAAAATATACATAGTAGAGTTCAGAAGATGGTTCGAAGCCCAATATATGGCGATTCATCGGGACCGACTCCCCGTTTACCATTTTGTTGACACGGGACTGGCTGATTTTCACGTTGGACAGCGTATCGAGATCGACATCTCCGCCCGTATCGCCCTGCGCCAGCACCGCCGCCGCCGCCCCGGCCAGCCCCAATGCAAGCAATACCCGTCCGATCATCGCCGTCCCCCCAGAGCAGCCCGTTTCGCGCATGACCTTAATACCCCGCAGGGATCGCGCAACATACAAACCGGGATGCCGATTTTTCATGCAAGGCAATTCGGGAATTCTGACGCCTGACGTCAGTGCATATGCTTAAGCTTGTCGGGGTTTCGCATCACATAGATGCCGGTGACCTTGCCGTCCTCGATCTCGAGCGCGGTCGTCTGGAACTCGCCGTCGGCCTCGCGCGTGACGAAGCCCGGCAGGCCGTTGATCATGCCCGTGTGAACGAGCGTCGAGCCATATTTGCCGAACAGCACCGCCAGGCTGCGATGCAGTTTCAGCACGATGTCATGGCCAAGAACCGGCCCCATCGCGGCGGGCCGTTTGCCGCCACCGTCCGCCCACATGCCGACATCGGCGGCGAGCAATGCGCCGAGCGCGCCCATGTCGCCGCTGCGCGATGCCGCAAAAAAGGCGTTGGCGATTTCGAGGCCCTTTTCCTTTTCGAGCTTGTAGCGCGGACGCGCCTCGCGGACGTGGGCGCGCGCGCGCGCGGCGAGCTGGCGCGTCGCGGCGGGATCGCGGTCGATCGTCTTTGCGACCTCGTCGAACCCGACCCCGAAGACGTCGTGGAGCAGGAACGCGGCGCGTTCCAGCGGGGAGAGCCGTTCGAGCGCGAGCATCAGCGGCAGCGTGACATCATCCTCTTCTTCCTCCTCCTCGACAAGCGGGTCGGGAAGCCAGGGGCCGACATAGGTCTCGCGCTGCGCGCGCGCCGATTTGAGCTGATCGAGGCAGAGCCGCGTGACGGTGCGGCGGAGGAAGGCCGCGGGCTCGCGCACCGCGCCGCGGTCGGTGCCGAGCCAGCGGATGAAGGCATCCTGCACCACATCCTCGGCATCGGCGACCGAACCGAGCATGCGGTAAGCGACACGGGTGAGCAGCGGGCGCAGCGGGTCGAAACTGACCGCCGCGTCCGTTGCATCGAGGCCGCCGCGGATGCCTTCGGGCGTCATCAGGCGGCCTTGACCACCGCGCCGTTTTCGTACCAGAGGTCGAAGCCGACCGCGATACGGTTCCAGCCATTGATGACATTGATCATCACCGTCAGGTTCACCTGTTCCTCCGGAGTGAAATGCGCCTCGAGCGCGTCCTTCGCCGCCTTTTGTGTGTGCCCTTCGGACAGCTTGGTCAAGGCGTCGGTCCAGGCGAGCGCGGCGCGTTCGCGGGGCGTATAGACCGGGGCTTCGTGCCAGGCCGCGAGAAGGTAGATGCGCTGCTCGGTCTCGCCCTTCGCGCGCGCTTCGATCGTGTGCATGTTGATGCAGTTGGCGCAGCCGTTGAGGATCGACGAGCGGATCTTCACCAACTCGATCAGGCTCGCCTCAAGGCTGTTCTGCGCAGCGATCGAGACCGCCATCCACTGCTTCATCAGCGTCGGTGCGGCGGCATAGGGGTCGGTAACCTTGGTCATATCGTATCTCCTTAAAGGGGTTGTACCGACATGACGAAACAGGGGTCGCCAATGTGACATGCGGCATGAATTTTTCTTCTTTCGCCGATCCTTTTTCGAGCGAAGTTGCAGCAAAGCCATGGAAACGCACCGTTTCACATAATGCGCTTTCGCGCGCCTTGCCATTGCACTAGCTTCGCCGTCACCGTCCAACATGAGGGGATCGACCATGAAGTTTCTCGATGGATTCAGCGGGCAAGCCTATGCGCTGCTGCGCATCGTCGCAGGTGTCCTGTTTCTCGCGCATGGCGTGCAGAAATTCCTGGGCTTTCCCGTCGCCTTCCCCATGCCGCTCAATCCGATGCTGCAGGGCGCGGGCATCATCGAGCTGGTTGCGGGCGGCCTGATCGTCATCGGCCTCTTCACCCGCCCTGCCGCCTTCATCGCCAGCGGCATGTCGGCGGTCGGCTATTGGACCGCGCACGCGCCCAAAGGGCTTTACCCGATCGTCAACGGCGGCGAGACGATCATCCTCTATTGCTTCATCTTCCTGTTCATCGCGACGCGCGGCGCGGGAATCTGGAGCGTCGAGGGCGCCCGGAAATAGCGCCGTTCCGCATCGCCCGGCAGCTAACGGGTAGCGGCTAACTCGCGGCGATGGCCGAATGCGCCATCGTGCGGTTCCGCCCGCCCTGCTTCGCTTCGTAAAGCGCCGCGTCGGCAGCGGCGATCAGCGCCGCCACGTCGCGATCCCCGACCTGATCGATGTGGCCGACGCCGATGCTGACCGTGACATGGCCGGCGGGCGCGGGCGACCGCAGGTCGAGCCGCTCGACCGCCGCGCGCATCGTTTCGGCGATTGTCACCGCCTGCGCCGGCGTTACGCCCGGCAGGATCGCGGCAAACTCCTCGCCGCCATAGCGCGCGACGAGCTCTGAGGGGCGCTTGGCACACGCCGCGAGCGCCTGCGCGACGTCGTGCAGTTTGCGGTCGCCGGCGGGATGGCCGAAGCTGTCGTTGAGCAGCTTGAAATGGTCGATGTCGATCATCAACAGCGCCAGCCCCTCGCCCGTCCGGTGCGCGCGGCTCCATTCGCGGCGCAGGCTGGCATCGAACTCGCGCCGGTTCGCAAGTCCCGTGAGCGCGTCGACCAGCGTCAGCCGCTCGAGCCGTTCGTGCGCGTTCAGGCTGCGCATCTGGACAAAGGTGGCGCGAAAGCCATAGCCGAGGATCGCCGCCGCGCAGCCCGCGATCGCATGGAGCGGATGCGAACGCACGAGCAGCGCCGATACGATCAGGAGCATGGTGGGCAATATCAGCGCCCCGCCCACGCGCACCGCGCGTTCGAAGACGAAGGACGCCCGCGGAAAATTCTCCGCTCGTCCGGGTTCACCGAGCGCCAGCCCCACGAGCACGAGGAACGGCAGCCCGATCACCATGTCGGGCCAATGGCCATAATAGACGTCCGAATGCAGATGGTTGATGAAGGCCGCCGTCGCCAGATAGAGGATCGAATAGACCGAGAGACACCCGAAAAAACGGTGCTGCGCCCGGTCGCGGCTGACATGGAAACGGATCAGCGCAAACAGCATGATGAACAGATTCTCGATGTCGAACATCAGGCGCAGGCGGACGAGATTTTCGGGGTTCACCTCCGCCGCCGCCGCAAAGGCTGCGGTGTAGCGAAAGAAGAGATAGCCGAGCCCGCACGCCAGCAGGGCATCGATCAGCCGCATCAGCCAATGTTCCTGTTCGGGAGCCGCAAGCACGAGGATGATCGGGACGCCGTAAAGGATGAACAGCAACATGCTGAGCGTGCCGACTCCCGACCAGCTGTCGAGGACAAGCCCGCTGTAGAGATTGCCCGCCATTCCCGCTGCCCACAGCAGCAGTGCGAACGAAAGTGCGGCCCATCCTCGCGCGTAGCCCGAACGCCGCGCGCGATAGAGGCAGGCGGCCCCTGCCGTCAGCGGCGCCAAGGTGAGGAAGATCAGCGAAACCAGCCAGGCGTGCGCGCCACTGACGACCAGAAGCGCGCCATGTCCGGCAACGAACAGCAACGGCAAAAGCGCGAACTCGAGCCTTGCCGCCGCCGTCCGCCAGCTTGCGCTGATGACGCTATCCTCCTGGCTTTGAAGGGACATGCTGTATCCGATACACTATCGACGCGGAGTTTTGCACGGACCGGTTATCAAATCATGTCTTTGCCGCGCCCACCGGCTAAGCCGGCCGAACACGACGATGGTTGCGATTTAATCGCATACGATATATATAGGAGGTGACATCCTGTGGAGACGATCATGCCCCCTTCCGCTGCGGCGTCCGGCAAATCCCGGCCGCTTTCGAACTTTCTGTGCTTTGCCGTCTATTCGGCCAATCTGGCGTTCGGGCGCGCCTATAAGCCGATCCTCGACGAACTGGGCCTGACCTATACGCAATATATCGCGATGGTCGCACTCGCCGAGCAAGACGAACAGACGGTCGGCGAACTCGGCGAGCGGCTGTTCCTCGAATCGAACACGCTGACGCCGATCCTCAAAAAGCTGGAATCGCTCGGCTATGTCACGCGCCGCCGCGATCCGTCGGACGAACGGGTGGTGCGGGTCAGCCTGCTTCCTGCCGGGCAGGCCCTGCTCGACAAGGACCCGGGCGCGATCCTGTTCGAAGCGACGGGGCTCGGCGACGATTTCCTCCCGATGCAGCAGACGATCGCCGAACTGCGCGACAATCTGCTCCGCCACAGCCGCGGCAAGAGCTGATCGCCGGTACAAAAGCGGGGCGGCCCTCGCGGACCGCCCCAGTTTCGGGCTTCACATGGTGAAGGTCGTCAGAGCTTGCGCGTGTTCGTCTCGATCAGCCTTTTCGCTTCGTCGATCGCCTTCGCAGTGGTCAGCTTCTTTTCCTGAACCTCGTCGGCCATTTCGAGCAGGCGTCCGCTGATGACGGTGCCGGTGTCGGCCCGCTCGTCGATCGCGATGCCGCCCTTGGCCGAAGCGACGCGGTCCCATTCGGCGCGCACCGCCGCCCAATAATCCTTGGTCGCGGCCCAATAGTCGTCGGCCGCCTTCACATCATATTGGTCGTATTTGATATAGGTGTTGAGGACATATTCCTGGACGATCGGAACGAGCTTGCCGTCCTTGATCCCCATCTTGGTATTGTCCTGCCAGTGGACCCAGCCATCGGGCGAGGGCTGGTGGCGGTTGATCGAGAGATAGCGGTCGTAAACCGGATTGCGAACCGCATCGCGGCGCGCGAGCGGGCGCCAGGTCCAGCTCGAACGCCAGCGACGGATGCCGCCCTGCGTTTCGAACTGGCCCCAGCCGGCGTAGCGCGGACTATCGTCGACCTGATAGACGGTCTGCGACCAGCGGCCGGTACGCATCTTTTCGGGCACATCTTCCCACGACCAGGTGTTGCGGTCCGAATAGGCGAGGATTTTGGCGGGTTCATATTCCCAATCCTGCCGCCAATGCTTGATAATCATGCTCTTGTCGTCGTCGCCGGTGATGACGAGCATGTGCTGGAGCACGATCTTGCGGCCGGTGTCCTCGATCACGCGCACGACCTCGTTGCCGCCCGACCGTTTGGGTTCGAGCACCTCATAATTCGGGTCCCAGCGCGTCGATTCCTGCATGTTGAAGCTAACGCGGTAATTGCCCGCCATCGCGAGAATGTCGGCGCGGTCCTGTTCGAAATTGGCGGCGGCGGCTTCGGCGGCGATCGGCGGATGAGCCGAAGCGGCGACCGGCAGTGCGGCGGTCAGCAGCAGCAAGCCGGCGGCGATCTTGCGATAGGTCTTCATCGGTGCAGTCCTTCTGTCTTATTTAGAAGCGGAAGCTCAGCGACACGCTCGCGTTGCGGCCGGGCTGGGTATAGGCGTCGGCGATCACCGCAATCGGCAGGCTGCGTCCGCCGACGAGCACGGTGTTGGCAAGGCCGCGCGTATCGCTCCACCAAGCGTATTTCTTGTCGAGGATGTTGAAGACGCCGCCGCGCAGCGTCAGCCCCTCGGTCAGGCGGACGTAAGCGGTCGCGTCGAGGATCGTGAAACCGTCGGGGCGGTAACCGCCGTTGGTGCGCGACGCTTCCTTGCGCGCGCTGTGCGTCATGATGAGCTGGCCGCCGAAACGCCCCTGCGGCTGGCGATAGCCGATGCCGGCGACGAGCTTGAGCGGATCGATCGATTCGAGCGGCGAGCGCGCGCCGTCGGGATCGATGATGTCGCCCTTCGCATAGGATAGGGCGAGCGTCGTATACAGGCCGGACGACGCTCGCCCCTCGAACCGCGCCTCGGCCCCTTTGACCCGGACGCGATCGAGATTCACGAATTGGAAGATGGCAGGATCGTTCGGCAGAAAGCTGCCGTCGACCTGCTCCTGACTGATGAAATCCTTGTAGCGCGCCGAAAAGCCCGTGACGTCGAGGCTGATCGTGTCGCTCGAAAAGCGGATGCCGCCCTCGATGCTTTCGCTGCGTTCGGGGCCGAGCTCGGGGTTGGGGATCGAGGTGTAGCCCGACGCGAGGTTCGAGAAGAACTGGTTCACCTGCCCCGGCTCGGGCGCCTTGAAGCCCGTCGCATAGTTGGCGAACAGGCGGAACTCGTCGGTGATTTTCCACACCGCGCCGAACTTTGGCGACAGGCGCGAGCCGTCCTGCTTCGCCCCGGCAAAGCTCGGAAGCAGCGGATCGTTGTCGGGCGACAGGTCGAACCAGTCGAAGCGCAGCGCCGGATAGAGGATCAGGCGGCCGTCGGCGATGCTGATCTCGTCGCCGACGAACAGGCCGGCGCGGGTGAAGTCGGTGGTCGGGAAAGCGCGCGTCGGATAGACCTCGCCGAACGGCGGCACGGTCCCGTCGCGCAGGCCGCGCTGTCGCGTCTGGCTGATGTCGCCGCCGAAAACGAGGCGGTGCTTGATCGCCCCCGTCGCAAAGTCGGCGCGCGCATCGGCGGCAGCACCGATCACGCGGTTTTCGAAGGTGTTGAGGCGCGACCGGTCGGCCGCCGGCGTGCGGTCTTCCTCGGTATATTGATTATCCTCGCCGTCCTGCCAGTATAGCGCGACGCGCGCGAAATCGATCGCCCCCTCGCCTTCCCAGCTCCAGTCGAGCGAGACGCGCTTGCGTGTTCCGCTGTCCCACGCTTCGAGCCGGTCGACGCTGGCGGTGACGACGTTCAGCGCGCTTCGCGTCGCGGTCACGCCCGTGAGGCCGTTGGTGTAGAGATCGGTGTCGAGATATTCGCCGGTCAGGCGGAACTTGTGGCCGTTGGCAGGATCGTAGACGATCCGCGCGAGCGCGGCGTTCGAATGGCCATCCTGCGGGTTGGGCAAGGTGCGCAGCGGGCCGGTGTTCGCATCCTTGCCCGAGGTGCCCGCGACGCCATCGAAATAGATGCCGCCGGCGACATCGCCCTTGTTGTCGAGTTCCTTGTGATCGCGGCGCGTATAGGCGGCCATGATCGACCAGTCGCCGCTGCGCCCCGCGAGGATCGCGGTTTCGCTGAACTCTTCGTCGGCGCTGCTGTACGCCGCGCGGAGGAGTCCGCCGACATTCTTGCCGGGTTCGAGAAAATCGACCGGGTCGGACGTGATGAAGCTGACCGCACCCGCAAGGCCATCGCTGCCATAGAGCGCCGACGACGGACCGCGCAGGATTTCGACCGACTTGACGAGGCCAAGGTCGACATAGTCGCCACGCCCCGCCGCCTGCGCGCCGAAGGTGAAGCCGTCGGGAACGCGCACGCCGTCGACCTGCACCAGCACGCGGTTTCCGCCGATGCCGCGAATGTTGAAACTGTCGTTGCCCGCGCGGCCCGTGGTGCCAAGCGCGGCGCCGAAGCGCGCGGGTTGGCGCTGGACGCTGACGCCGGGTTCGAAACGGATGAGATCGCGGATGTCGGTGACGAGTTCGTCGGCGATCTGCTCGTCGCTCTTCACGGTGATGGTAACCGGGATATCTTCGGCCTTCGCCGCGGTGCGCGTTGCGGTGACGACGATGCGGTCCTTCAGCGACACCCAATATTCGCCGTCATTGTCCTGGGCAAAGGCCGGCGTCGCGGCGGCGGCGAGCGCGAGGCCCAGCGCGCTTCCTGCGGCAAGGCGGGTGACGGACGAGACACGCGAACTGATCAATTTTCTTCCCCTATTTGATTGCGACTGACTCGCAATAGCGCCGCCCTAGGCGCGCAGGCGGAAGGGGTCAAGCATTATGCTATTGAGAATCGTTTGCGTAATTGCGGGGAGAGCATCAGCCATCGCGACGGCCGCGAATTAACCAAAGTTCAAGCCAAAGGCGCGATAAGACGGTTTTGACCAACCGATCGTGAGCCCGCCATGCTGTTTCCGCACGATATCCAGTCCGCGCTGCTGTTCGATGCGCCTGTCCATCATCTCGAAGCCGTGATGCGCAGCTTCGTCCAGATCGAGACCGCGCGCACCGGCGTCGGCTATAATCTGGTCGAAGCGAAGCCCGGCGTCTTCTATCGCCTGTTCGGCGGCGGCGAATTGATGGTCACGCTCGAATATATCGCGGCGCCGGCCAAAGCCGACGTGTTCAAGCCGGCGATGAGTTCGGCGATCACGCGCATCTATTGCCCCGAGATGGGCGAGCGGCTGATGCGGCACAAATCGCATATCCTGATCGGTGTGTCGGAAGGTACGATCCCGTCGACGCCCGACATCGACCGGATGCTGGCGCAGATCGGTTATCAGAAACCCGGCGCGACGCTGCCGCAGTTCATCCGCCGGCTCGAAGCCTGTGCGTTGCTGTCGCGCCTCGCGATGGATGCGGTTCCGGCGAGCGTCGTCCACTGGACGCAGAGCGACCAGTTGATCCCCGGAGAGATGTTCGACGCGCTGGCCGCGGGCAGCACACCCGGGCCGCTCTATGTCCATCCGTATCTTTATGGCGGCGGGGAAGGACCGAACGGCAAGGCACTGGCGGGCATTCGCACCTTCGGCGCCAGCCATTTTATCGACCGCGAAATCCGCATCGAACCGAGTGAGCTGCCGTGGGCGGCGAATTTCGAGACGATCCTTGCCTTCCTGCGCGTCGCAACGACGTCGAACGGCTATATCATCCCCGACAACGACACCTTCGGCCCCGAAGATCACAGCCTGTCGTACCGCGTTCGCCACATTCCCGCGAGCGACGACGATGCAGCGCTTTACGAGCTCGAACCCCTGCTCCACCGCGAATATGGTTTTCAGGCCGAAAGCTATGTCCCGCGCGAGCGCGTGTTCGACGACCGCTCCCCGCCCGCCGACCTGATGCCCGTCGCCACCAGCGAACGCGAAGAGCTGATCGACGAATGGGAAGCGAAGCGCGCGATGGCCGAAGGCATCGGCGGCCGGTTCGAGGTGCGCGCGCGAAACCCGCAGCCGGGCGCAACGCCTCCCGCGCAGCCGACCGGTTTTGGCGTGCGCCGGATGTTCGGCCGCAAGGCCGGCTGACGCGCGGCTTAGCTGCCCGGCCCCTCATAGGCCTCGACGATCCGCCCGACGATCGGGTGACGCACGACGTCGGCGCTGGTGAAGCGGCTGACGTTGATCCCTTCGAGCCCCTCGAGCCGCGCGACCGCGTCGGCGAGCCCCGACGTCGCGGGGACCGGCAAGTCGACCTGTTTGGGGTCGCCGCAGATCACCATCCGGCTGTTCATGCCGAAGCGCGTCAGGAACATCTTCATCTGCGGGATCGTGGTATTCTGCGCCTCGTCGAGGATGATGAAGGCGTCGGCGAGCGTGCGACCGCGCATGAAGGCGAGCGGCGCAATCTCGATCTCGCCGCTCGCGATGCGGCGCTCGACCTGTTCGGCCGGCAGGCAGTCGTGGAGCGCGTCGTAGAGCGGGCGGAGATAGGGATCGACCTTTTCCTTCATGTCGCCGGGGAGGAAGCCGAGCTTTTCCCCTGCTTCGACCGCAGGGCGCGAGAGGATGAGGCGCTGGACGCTTCCGGTGATGAGCTGCGCCACGGCCTGCGCGACCGCGAGATAGGTCTTGCCGGTGCCCGCCGGGCCGAGCGCGAAAATCACGTCGTCGCGGGCGAGCGCCTGCATATAGGGGACCTGCGACGGCGCGCGCGGAACGATCGTCTTCTTGCGCGTGCGGATCATGATCGGCGGCGCGGCATCGGTGTCGTGACGGATGATGCCGGCAAGCGTCGGCTGCGCCGACATGGCGATCACCCCGTCGACGAGGCCGGCATCGACCTCCTGCCCCTGTTCGATGCGATTATAGAGTTCGGTGAGCACGTCGCGGGCGCGCGCCGCGGCTTCGGCCTCGCCCTCGATCTGCACGCGGTTGCCCCGCGCCGAAATATAGACGCCGAGCCGGTTTTCGATCGCGACGAGGTTGCGGTCGAACTCGCCGAAGAGAATGCCCAAAAGCTGCGTTCGCTCGAATTCCGCGGTCAGTCGGACGCGGTCGCCGGGTTCGGCGGGGGTGGAGGCGGTCAGCGGGCGTTTGGACATATAAGCAAGGCTCCTTCGATCGACGACACAACTGTACTCCCGCCTTGACGGGAGTCCATGACTTGCAGGCTGCGAATGCGACGGAAGGAGGCGGAGTGTGTCTTCGGGGAGACAGCTTCCGCGAGGTGCACTAGGCGACCTCTTCCGTCAAAGCTTCGGCGCCGACGCTGTTCGCGCCGGCCGAGGTGATGCGCACATCGATCATATCGCCGATCCTGAGCCCCGGCGCGATGACATGCACCGACTGGAGCCACGGCGACTTGCCGATCAACTGGCCTTCCAGCTTGCCCTTGCGTTCGAGAAGCAGGCGTGTCGTGCGACCGACGGTCGCTTCGTTGAACGCCTGCTGCTGTTCATTGAGGAGCGCCTGCAGCCGCTGGAGCCGGTCGTTCATTTCGGCTTCGGAAATCTGGCCATCCATCGTCGCGGCGGGGGTGCCGGGGCGACGCGAATATTTGAAGCTGTACGCCATCGCATAGTTGGTGGCGCGGACGATATCGAGCGTCGCGAGGAAATCCTCCTCGCTCTCGCCCGGGAAGCCAACGATGAAGTCGCCCGAGATCGCGATGTCGGGACGCACGGCGCGAACGCGCTCGATGACCTTCAGATAGCTTTCGACCGAATGGCTGCGGTTCATCGCCGCGAGGATGCGGTCGCTGCCCGCCTGTACCGGCAGGTGGAGGAAGGGCATCAGCTTGTCGACTTCGCCATGCGCAGCGATCAGCCCGTCGGTCATGTCGTTGGGGTGGCTGGTCGTGTAGCGGATGCGTTCGAGCCCGTCCTCGCGCGCGAGTTCGCGGATCAGGCCATCGAGGCCGATCGCGCGGCCCCTGTCATCCTCACCGTCCCACGCGTTGACGTTCTGTCCGAGCAAGGTGATTTCGCGCACCCCGCCCACCACCAATGCGCGCGCCTCGGCGATCAGGTCGGCGAACGGCCGGCTGATCTCGGCACCGCGCGTGTAAGGCACGACGCAATAGGTGCAGAATTTGTCGCAGCCTTCCTGCACGGTCAGGAAGGCGGTCGGGCGCTGGCCGCCGGCGCGTTTCGGCAATGCGCCGAACTTGCTTTCGAGCGGCATGTCGAGGTCGACCGCCTTCTCACCCTTTGCGGCGCGCGCGATGAGGTCGGGCAGGCGGTGATAGGCCTGCGGGCCGACGACGACGTTGACGCTGGGCGCGCGGCGCGCGATTTCGGCGCCCTCCGCCTGCGCGACGCAGCCGGCCACGGCGATCGTCGGCGTGCTGCCGTCGGCGCGCTTCAGCCGGCCGATGTCCGAATAGACCTTCTCGGCCGCCTTTTCGCGGATGTGACAGGTGTTGAGCACGACGAGATCGGCGTCGGCGCCGTCGGCCGCCGCGACATAACCCTCGGCGCCGAGCATCTCGGCCATGCGTTCGCCGTCATAGACGTTCATCTGGCAGCCGAAGGATTTGACGTGGAATGTTTTAGGAGAGTCGGATTTCATCGGCGCCCTATAGGCGATGCGGCGCGCCGGCGGAAGAGCGGGCGATTTCCGCCGCGATCGTCGCGCGCGCCGCTTCCGCAAGCAACTTGCGGTCGCCTTCGACGATGTCGGGAAGCGGATCGAGATAGTGGATCGTCAGGTGGATGGCGCGCTTGCGCGCGAGCAGCCGCTTGAAATTGCCGAGCCCCGATTCGGGGTCGAGCCAGGCGATATCGTTCGCCTCGGGGCCATAGTCGAGAAAGACCGGCTGGACGCGCAGCTTCGGCGGCGTCGGGATCACCGCCTGGAACAGCGAGGCGCGGAAGGGCAGCAGGCCGTCGCCCGGGCCCGTCGTGCCTTCGGGAAACAAGGTCACCGGGCGCCCGCGCGCGAGCGCATTGCGCAAGTCGTTCGCCTGATTGTGGATTTCGCGCCGCGCCTCGCGCTGGACATAGACGGTGTGGTTCTGGTCGGCGAGCCAGCCGACGAGCGGGGCGGAGCCGATCTCGGCCTTCGACACGAACGCCGAGCGCGCGGCGCCGCCGAGCGCGAGAATGTCGAGCCAGCTGACATGGTTCGAGACGAAAAGCACATCGCGCCGGAGCCGCGTCCCCGTGGTGCGGATGCGCAGGCCCGCAATCCAGCCAACGGCGTTGAGGAACGCCATGACCATCGGAGAGGGCCGGCCGACGGCGCGATAGAAAAGATGCGGGACGATCAGGAAAAGAAGCGTCAGCACCATCAGGGCGAGACGGGCGACCGTCCGCCAGGTAATCGATGCGCGATCAGTCGCGCTTGCGATCGAGGGCGACACCGTAAAGCTCCATGCGATGGTCGACGAGGCGGAAACCCAGCCGTTCGGCGATCACCTTCTGCAACGCTTCGAGTTCGGGATCGACGAATTCGATGACCTTGCCGGTCTCGACGTCGATCAGATGGTCGTGATGCGCCTCGGGCGCCGCTTCGTAGCGCGAGCGGCCGTCGCCGAAATCGTGACGGTCGAGGATTCCCGCTTCTTCGAACAGGCGGACAGTGCGGTAAACAGTGGCGATAGAGATGCCGCTGTCGACCTTGGACGCGCGCTCATACAGCGTCTCGACGTCGGGATGGTCTTCCGAATCCGAGATGACGCGCGCGATGATGCGGCGCTGCTCGGTAATGCGCAGCCCCTTTTCGTGGCACAATGCTTCGAGATCGATGGTACCGGACATGCTCGCCTTTCCTGCAAAATGCAGCCGCGTCTTTGTTATGACAAGAGTATAGGGTCACGCCGCCGATAGGACAAGGGCGGCACCCGCCGGCACCGCCCCCAAGTTCCCTACCAAGGCGCATCGGCGCGCGGGTCAGGCCTTCTTGCGCTTGCGCCCGCCGCCGCGGCCCTTGGTGCCGAGGCCGATTTCCTTCGCCAGCGCGCGGCGCTTTTCGGCATAATTGGGCGCGACCATCGGATAGTCGGCGGGCAGGCCCCACTTCGCGCGATAGTCGTCGGGGGTCATGCCATAATGCGTCATCAGGTGGCGGCGCAGCATCTTCAGCTTCTTGCCGTCCTCGAGACAGACGATGAAGTCGGGCTTGACCGAGGTGCGGATCGACACCGCCGGCACCAGCTTTTCTTCGACCACCGGTTCGCCGCCCAGGCCCGACAGCGCGGCATGGACATTGTTGATCAGAATGGAGAGATCCGAAATGGCGACACTGTTGTTGCTGACGTGCGCCGCGACAATGTCGGCGGTCAGTGTAACAAGCATCTCATTGGTATCGGCTTGATCGGACATGAGACTATTCCTTGTTTTTATTACCCAGAAGAGTGAACAGCGAATATTGGATTTTTTCTTCCGCCGCGCGGATTACTGCCACTTTGGATGCAAATCCGCAATGACCGATCCGCCGGTTTTTCAGCTATGACGGAGCCGGCGCATCGTAACCGCATCGCGAACGACGCCATCATTGCCACGATAATAGGCCGGCCGCCGACCGCATTCCGAAAAACCCGACCGGCGATACAGATAGACCGCATCATTATCTGCCCGCATTTCCAGAAAATATTCTTCAGCTCCCTGATCGGTAGCCCATGCCTGCCAATCGCTCATCAATAACGCACCAATACCGCAGCCGCGATAATCGGGGTCGACTGCCAGCAACAATAATTCGCTTTCGGGGCCAGCAATACGCGCCGCCGAAAAGCCGCAGGGGCGCTCACCGTCCCATGCAACGCAGACGCGCGCCGACGGCAGCGCGAACAGGGTCAGCAGCTGCGCGCCGCTCCACGCTTCGCCATACGCGGGATCGAAGGCGGCATCCATCACGCGCATGACCGCCGCAAGGTCGGCGACGCGCGCGGTGGCAAGACGAACATCCTCCGTCATGCCGGCGTCATCGGCTTGGCGTCGGGCGCGCGTCCATAGATCGGGCTCGGCTGAACGATCAGCGCCGAGGAAGGAAGGCGGAGGAAGGCCCGCGCGTCGGGCAGCAGCGGAAGCGCACGCCCCGAGCCGCGGCGCGCCACAAAAGCATCGGCGCGATTGCCGACGACCAGTTCGTCGCCGAGCAGGACGGCATCGTCAGGCAAGAGCGAACGCACCTCGCCGCGCGGCGACAGGTCGGCGGCAAAGGGCTGGACGAACCATTGGCCATGGCCACCCTCCATCACGACAAGCGCGCCGCCCGCAGCCGCGATGTCGTCGGCGGCGCTCGCCGCGACGAGAGCGAGCGTCGAAAAGCCCTGCACCGGCACCTGCCAGCCGAGCGCGAGCGCGCGCGCCGCCGCGACGCCGATCCGCACGCCGGCAAAGCTCCCCGGTCCGCACCCTGCGATGACGACATCCGCGCGGCCGCCATCCGCCAGTTCGGCAATCAGCGGAACGAGCCGTTCGGCATGGCCGCGGCCGATGACTTCATGACGATGATCGACGACCGCTCCATCCTCCAGCAACGCCACCGAGCAGGCTTCACTCGCCGAATCGATGACCAGATACCGCATGGAGGAATAAGGGCCGTCAGGCGATACGGTTGAAGCGGGCGAAGTCCGGGCGCGGGCTGCGCTCGAAAATCGTCGCGGGGTCGCCATAGCCGAGCGTCAAGATGAAATTGCTCTTCACATGCGGCTGGTCGGCGAAAAAGGCCTCGTCGACCGCGGCATTGTTGAAGCCCGACATCGGCCCGGTATCGAGCCCGAGCGCACGCGCGGCGAGGATGAAATAGGCGCCCTGCAGGCTCGAATTGCGAAATGCCGTCGTCGCCGCCAACGCATCGTTGCCGACGAACCAGCTGCGGGCATCGGTATGCGGGAACAGTTCGGGCAGATGTTCGTAAAATTCATTGTCGGCGGCGATGATCGCAGTGACCGGCGCCGCAAGGATCTTTTCGGCGTTCGCGGGCAGCGCCAGCGCCGCAAGCTTCGCCTTCGCCTCGGCGGTAACGCACCAGACGATCCGCGCCGGCAGGCTGTTCGCGCTGGTCGGACCGAATTTCACCAGATCCCAGATCGCGTGAAGCTGCGTTTCCGAGACGGGCTGGTCGAGATAGCCGTTATAGGTGCGCGCGGTACGAAACAGCTGGTCGAGAGCGCTGTCGGAAAGCGGCTCGCTCATGGGGCATCTCCTGAATTGGATTGGTCAGACGGCGTGAACTGCCGTTACCTCGGGAACATAATGTTTCAAGAGGGACTCGATGCCATTTTTCAAAGTTGCGGTCGACGACGGGCATCCGGCGCAGGCGCCCTGCATCTTGAGATAGACATTGCCCTTGTCGAAACCGCGATAGACGATGTCGCCGCCATCGTTCGCGACCGCGGGGCGGACACGCGTTTCGATGAGTTCCTTGATCTGCTCGATGATATCGGCATCGGCGGGGTCGTCGGCGAAGCCCGCATCCTCCGCCGGAACCGAAAAACCCGCGCTCGCGGCGTTGAACAATGGCACGTCCGCAAGGAAATGGTCCATCACGATGCCCAGCACATCGGGCTTCACATCGGCCCATTCGGCGCCGGGCGCGATCGTGACCGACACAAATTCGCGGCCGAAAAACACGCCCGTCACATCGCCGAGCGAAAAGAGCGCACTCGCAAGCGGCGACGCCTCGGCCTCTTCGGGGCTCGCAAAGTCTCGCGTGCCGGTCTCCATCACCGCCCGGCCGGGCAGGAATTTGAGCGTCGCGGGATTGGGCGTCGATTCGGTTTCGATCAGCATGCGCCGCATGTGGGGCGGAGCAAGGCTTTGTGCAAGATGACATGCATGCGCTACAGTGGGCCGATGCGCCGCTTTACCCATTTCGCCGCCCTCGACTGGTCGGGCGCCCGCGGCGAACGACAGCGCGGGATCGCGCTGGCGGTCGCGAGCGGCAGAGCCGCCCCGGCATTGGTCCGGCCGGGACATATCTGGTCGCGCGCCGACATCCTAGGCTGGCTTGAAGATGTTGCAGCCGCCGGCGACGATATGCTGATCGGTTTCGACTTTTCGGCCGCCTTCGCTTTCGTCGACCGGGGCTCCTATTTCCCCGAATGGACCGAAAGCCCGGAAGATATGCCGCGTCTGTGGGCGCTGGTCGAACGGCTGGCGTCCACGGATCCCCATTATGAAGCGCGAAGCTTCCTTGCCCATGGCGAAGCGCGGCGGCATTTTCGTCATGGCCGCGGCGACGTCGGCGACCTGTTTCAACCCGGCGGCGGGCGGCTGCGCATCGTCGAGCAATATCAACGCGAAACGCGGCAGGCGGCGAGCGTCAGCAATTTCAACCTCGTCGGCGCGGCACAAGTCGGCAAGGCCAGCCTGTCGGGGATGCGCCTGCTCCATCGACTGCGCGGGCGGATACCGCTCTGGCCGCTCGATCCGGTGCCCCGAACCGGACCGCTGCTGGTCGAAATCTATACCAGCCTCGCCGCGCGGGCTGCCGGCCTGCCGCCGGGACGGAGCAAGATTCGCGACGGCGAAGCGCTCGACGCGGCACTGGTCAAGCTGGACTCGCCGCCCGTGCGTGCTCGCGGCCCGGTCAGCGACCACGCCGCCGACGCGCTGCTCACCACCGCATGGCTGCGCTCGATCGCGGCGGATGCGGCGCCCTGGTGCCCCGCCCCGCTGACCGATCGTCTTGCCCAGACCGAGGGCTGGACCTTTGGCATCGTCTGACGGCCGGCTGAAATTTCGGTCGTCGGATATTTCCATTACGCCAAAAAATGCTTAGGGGGCCGACAGGCGCCGGCTTAGCTCAGTTGGTAGAGCAACCGCCTTGTAAGCGGTAGGTCGTCAGTTCGAGTCTGACAGCCGGCACCATCATCAGCGGAGCAATCCGGTCCCCTTGCGACGGGGGCGAGCGGCGTGACGACGCCCCGACGGGTTTTCGAATATCGCTGCTCCTCCGGCCCGCGGATTTTCCCTATCGCCCAAGACTATCTTGGGAATTTATTTATCCCTTTCAGCTAATTCGCCTTCCGGGAAATCGACAGCGGGGTAGGGCCGGAAGCACATGTTGCGAAAATTATTTGGCCGGATGGCCGGGGACAGCATGTCATCGGGCTTGTCGCAATCGTCGTCGCCATTGCACGGCGCGATAGCCGCGGAACTGCAGCGCCTCCATCTCCTGCAACCCGGCCTCGACCGCGAGGCCAGCCGATTCGTCGCGAGCGGCGAACGCGCCGATATCGTCGGCAAGATCGAAGCGCATTGCAAAGCGATCAATCGCTATTCGTCGCCCTATTTCAGCGACAACATCGCCTTCAACGCGGTGGAGGGCGCAACCGATGTCGCGCTGGTGACCGGCGAAATCGAACCGGGTCCTGAAATTCCGCGATTGATGCAGATCCGCATCGCCACCGGCCGGGTGAGCCGTCCGCATGGTCCGCCGATGAGCGTCGAGGACATGATACTCCCCGCCTTCGCGCAAATGGTCCTTGGCGGGGTCAATCGCACCCAGATCGATTACAAGGTGCAGTGGGCTTCGATCATGGCGACCGAAACCCTGCTGGCGCATATCAAGGCGGCCGGCGGCAAGATCACCGACTTCTTCGCGCTGGTCCTGCGCCGCGACGAAGTTCGGTGGATGACCGAAGGAAGCTGGCCTGCGAGCGCCAAATTCGCCGAATATGTGCGGACCTATCCGGCGGCGCTGGCTGAGGCGATCCGCCGCAACAGCCCCAATTTCCGCGCCAACGCGCTCAAGCTGGCCGAGCAAACCGACGCAACCGCAGCGCCCGAGATCGAGGCGCTGCTGGTCGCGATGCTGGCCAAGCCCTTCGACAAGAATGACCGCGAGATCGCAACCTCCGCGCTGGCCCGGCTCGAACCCGCGCAATTGCTTGCTCTCCTCGGACGCGAATTGCCTGTCGCGGATATCGACACGCGCCTTGGCCTCGTACAGGCGGCGGGTCGCAGCGGCAGCGGCGAAATTTTCGCCCTGCTTGCCGAGCGCGGCAAGGTGGAAAAGGCCGCGAAGGTCAAAGCAGCCATCGAGGCGATTCTCGAAACCGATGCCGTCGAAGACGTGCCGGCGGACGGCGCCGATGGCCTGTCGGCCTATGCCGCGATCGACGGCAGCACCGTCACCCTGCCCGCCCGAAAGGATCTCGGCGACGATACGCCGATCCCGCCGACCGACGCGGCGTGCGTCGCCTTCGTCGACCTGATCGAATTGATCGAGCAGCGCAGGATCGATGCCCATGCGGCCTATCTGGAGAAAAACCGTTCGTCGCAGCCGAGCGCCGCGCCACCCACGCGCTATCCCCCGGAGATCGTGGAGGCGGCGTTCGCCGGTCTGACCGAAGGGCGGAAGCGCCCCGAAAGCATGTTGGCGCATCAGGCGCAGCAGCTGTTCCAGTTGATGCATTCGGTCCGCTTTCACCCCGAGGGGCAGGCATGGCTGCGCGATGTGCTCGACCGCCTGCCGGTCGCCGCGGCGCTCCACGCGCTCAAGGCCAGCGGTTTCGACGATATCGGCGGGTTGATCGGGTCCGGCTATGTCTATCGGGAGGACCAACGCTTCGGTCCCGACATTTTGCAGCATTGGCTCGCGGAAGGCCGGCTCGACCTTCGCGATCTGGCGTCGGCCGACCATCTGCGCGCTCTTCTTGGTCGTCAGATCTATGGTTACCACGAACGGGGGGCGCTGGCGCCCCTGCAGGGCCTCGACGCCGAAGCCGTGTGGCCATGGATCGCATCGAATATCGACGTATTCGACGAAATCTTCGGTTTGAAGCCGACCGACAAGCCGCTGCCGCTCGACCGTGGGATGGAGGCGCTGGAGCTGTTGCCGCAAGCGCCGCAGCGTTACTTCGCGAAGCTGCTCGACATAGCGGTATCGGAAAAGCGCCCGCTGCGCCGCCGCGCAATGGCGCTTTTGCGCGACGCGCGCGACCTCGCCGTCCGCCTCGAAGCGCTGCTCGACGACAAGCGCCAGCCGGTGCGGAGCAACGCCGCGACCTGGCTGGCCGACATCCGCTCGACCGCGAGCGAGGGCGCGTTGCGCAAACGGCTCAAAAAGGAAAAATCCGACCCGGTTCGCGCCGCGCTGATCGAAAGCCTCCAGCGTCTCGGCGCCGACCTGTCCGACATCATCGGCCCCGCGGTCCTGATCGCCGAAGCCGAGGCGGCGGCTGCCAAGGCACCGCCCGCCCTTCCCGAATGGATTGCGGCGAACGGCCTTCCCGTGCCGCATTTCGGCGACGGTTCGACCGTGCCGGCGACGGTCGTCCAGCATTGGCTGGCGCTGGCGATCCGCCTGAAGGACCCCGGCGCGAGCGGCCAGTTCGGAATCTACCTCGACCAGCTGCTCGAAAGCGACGCGCGCGCCTTTTCGAACTGGGTCCTCGATGCATGGATCACTTATGACACGCACGCTTTTTCGCTCGAAGAAGCGACCGCCTATGCCATCGCGAATTATCAGCAGCATTTTTCGTGGATGTACCGTTCGACCAAGCCCCCCGGACTGCGCGAGGAAATCATCGCGCACATCGTCAAGGAAAAGACGGGCGAGCCGCTCAATTCGGGTTCGGACACCAAGGGCATGCTCGCGCTCGCCTGCCGCGCCGATCCGGTGTTCGCGGCGAACCGCGTGCGCTGGTTCATGAAGAAGCACGGGCGCCGATCGAACCAGGCGATGGCGCTTCTCGAAGCGCTGGCGGGGACGGCGCAGCCCGCCGCGTTGCAGGTCGTCATCGCGGCCTCGGCCCGCCTGAAGCAGAAGAGCACGCAGGCGCGCGCCACCGAAATCGCGCAGCGCTATGCCGAAGACCGTGGCTGGAGCTTCGACGAGCTGGCCGATCGCACGGTGCCGAGCGCCGGTTTCGACGACGACGGCGTGCTCGAACTGCCGTGCGGCGACGATGCAAAACCCTATAGCGCGCGGCTCGACGCGCAGCTCGCGATCCACCTGTTCAATCCCGAAGGCAAGCCGCTCAAAAGCCTTCCGGCCGGCGACGACGACAATACGAAGGAATCGAAAAAGGCCTTTTCCACCGCCAAGAAGGAACTGGCGCAGGTCGTCGAGCTGCAAGGGACGCGCCTGTTCGAGGCGATGTGTGTCGAACGCGACTGGCCGGTCGCCGACTGGCGGCTCGCCTTTCACGAGCATCCGGTCATGCGCCGCCTGATCGAGCGCCTTGTCTGGCAGGGGCTCGACGCGGAGGGCGCGCCGCTCGGGCTGTTCCGCCCGACGCAGGAAGGCGATTTCAGCGATGCTGCGGACGCGGCGGTCGATATCGACCGGTTCGCCCGCCTCCGCCTCGCGCACGGCGCGCTCGTCGATGACGAGACGTGCCGCGCGTGGACGGCCCACCTCAAGGACTATGAGGTTTCGCCCTTCCTTGCCCAGTTCGATACGCTCCGCGCCCCGCTCTCGGCCGAGCAGGGCGAGGCCGAGTTCCTCGTCGATCGTCAGGGATGGAAGTCCGACAGCCTGACCTTCCGCGGCGTCGCCGAAAAGCGCGGTTATGAGCGGGTGATGCGCGATGGCGGCGGATGCCATGAATATGAGAAGAAATTCCCGAGCCACGGCATCACCGCGACGATCTTTCACACCGGGTCCCACGCCGTCGACGAAAACAACCCGGTCGCGCTGAAGGAGCTGCGCTTCGGCAAGCTCGGCCAGCGCGGCGTCTTTCGCCTGAAGGACGTGCCGCCGGTAATGCTCGCCGAATGCTGGGCCGATTATCACGCCGTCGCCGCCAAGGGCGCATTCGACCCCGAATGGGAGAAGATCTGCCCCTGGTAAGCCTATTGCAGCAGCGGCACCGCGCAGCGCTGCTGCCGCGCGAGCAGGAGCGCATAGGCCGCGGCGAGCAGCTCCTCGCCGGCACCGCCCTGATCGAGCCGCGCGGCGAGTTGCGGCAGGCCATAGGCTTCGAGGCGCTGGACAAGGGCCGCACGATCGCCGTCGAGCGAGCCCGCGAGCGAAGGCCCGACCTCGGCGCGATCGAGCAAATGCCGCCAGGCCTGCGCCAGCGCCGCTGCCGTCCCGCTCCGCGGCACCGCGACGAAGCGGCGCCCTGCCGCCGGACGCAGGCGCGCGAGCCAATCGCGAACCGCGGATCGTTCGCCCCCCGCTCGCCAGGGCCGCGACCATAAGGACAGGTCGACCGGGTCGCCATCGCCGAACAGGGTGACGGGGCGCAGCGCGAGCCGATCGCCCTCGCGTTCCATCCGTACCAGGATCATGCCCTGCCAACCGCTCCGCACCGTTGCTTCGAGCGCTTCGATCGCCGTCGAGACGGGCTCCTCATGGTCGATCGTCAGGGCAAGCCACTGGCCCCGGCTGTCCTGAACCGGCCACACGAGCTGCTGAGCGAGATCGTCGAAATAGGGCGGCGCGATGCGCGTCGGGGCGATCAGGCAGGCGGTCGGCGTCTCGCTTCCGTCGAGCCCCGATCCCACCTGATCGATCCAGTTCCGGGCGAGCCCGTCCCAGTCGTTGAGCACGCCGGGCCAGTGGGGATCGGCACGCACGTCGCGCGCGACGATCGTCGCGCGCGCACTCGCGGGCGCCGATAACCGGTTGTCGGCCGACCGGCGCGATCCTTCGAGCGCGATCCGCGCGTGCGCGAGCACCGCGAGCGGCTCGGATTGCCATAGCGGCTGATTGCGCCATGCCTCGGTCGGCGCAAAGGTCGGGTCCTGCCCCGCGCCGCGCGCGAGGCTGGTCGAAAGCCAGCGCCCCGTCGTCAGTTCGATGAACCAGGCGGTCACGCCGCGTGCGCCCGACGCCGTTGTCCACCGCTCGCCACCGCAACCGACCAGTTGCAGCGGTTCCGACGGAGCGAAGTCGCGCCGCACCTTGCCCGCCAGCGCGATCCGCCGTTCGGGGTCCGATCCAGCGAGCGCCCGGACCAGTGCAAAGGCGGTCGCCGCCAGTTCGAGCATGCGGTCGGGGTCGAAATCGAGCGCGCGGGCGCGGCGGAGACGCATTTGGGCGGCGACGGCGCGGAGCAATGCGGCGAGCCGCGGCAGGCTGTCGGCGCGCGACGACACCGATAGTTCGAACAACGCCTCCTCCAGCGGCAAAGGCGCGAGGTTCATGCCGAGCGCAGCCACTTCGCCAAGGCTGGTCGCGATGCGGGCGAGGAAGGCTGGATCGATTTCGACGACCGCGGCAGCCTGTTCGACCTCCTCGCCAGCGTCGGGTACGGACTGGCCGAAATGGCGAAGCACCGCGAGCACCGCGGCGGCATGATAGGCCTTGAGACGCGACTTCGACGCTTTGGAAACGATGCCGTCGAATCCCTGCCCGCGCAGGATCCGGACCGGCCCGTCGATGTCCGGGAAGCCGACAGCGATGCCGCCCGGCGACGGTTCGACCGCCGTCGCGGTTCCGGCCACCTCGACAGCGGCGCGCCAGCCCGCCTTGCCGGCCCATTTTTCCAGCCGGGCGATATCGATCGAGGCGACGAAGTCCGCACCGTCCACGGGTTGCGCGTCTTCGGCGGCGGCTTCTGTGCTGCCTTCGGTTTCGGCACCTTCATGCGACAGGAGGAAGATCGTCGCCGCGATGCGATGCCGGCAGATTGCCACCGAACGGCAGGCGCAATCCGCCGCGCCCGGCCCGCGCGTATCGATTTCGACGCGCTGCCCGTCGGCCTCGATCACTGCCTTTCCCGCCGAAGCCGACAGCAGGCGAAGCTTGCCCTCCTCGACGTCGCGATGCGCCCGGCGCACGAGGCCGGGATTGGCGAGTGTCGCCAGCGCCGCATCGTCGAAGCCGACGAGCGCCTCGCGGAGCGCGGGATCGATCATGCGATCACGCTGCCGATCCACTCGGCGAAACGGTCGGGCGTCAGCGCCGCGATCTTCATCCCGTTACCCGACAGGCGCTCGGCCATCCGGCGGTCATAGACCGGCGCGGCATCGTCGCTGAGTGCGCCGAGTCCCAAAAGGGTGACGCGCGCCGACGCCATGCGCCGCGTCGCGGCAAGCATCCGGGCAACCGAACCGCCCTCCTCGAAATCGCTGATCAGGACGAAGATGGTCCGTGTCGGCTGGGTCACCAGCCCTTCGCAATATTCCATCGCCGATGCGATGTCGGTGCCGCCACCCAGCTGGACCGACATCAACACTTCAACGGCGTCATGCGCCTCGCTCGACAGGTCGACGATCGATGTGTCGAACACCACCAGCCGCACCGCGACCGACGGCAAGGCGGTCAGGATCGATGCCATGACGGCGGCATAGATGGTCGATGACAGCATCGAACCCGACTGGTCGACGCACAGGATGATCGTCCATGGCAGGCGCCGCCGGCTGCGACCGTGGAAGCGCAGGCGATCGGCGACGATCCGATTCCGCTCGCCATCCCAATTTTTCAGATTGTCGCGGATCGTCGCGCGCCAGTCGAAATTCTGCATCGACTTGAGCTGGCTGCGGCGAAAGCGGTTGGGCCGTCCCGCCAGCGCCGCTTCGACCTGCGGGCGCAGTTTGCGAACGATATCCTCGACCACCTTGCGCGTGACTTCGCGAATCTTGTCGCGCACCGCCGGATCGGCGCTTCCCTTGAAAGCGATCAGCGATTTCAGCAGGTCCTTGTTCGGCTCCAGCGCATCGAGCACCTTGGGGTCGGACAGCAATTCGCTCATCCCCAGATTGTCGATGGCATGCGCCTGCACGGCCTCGTACACCGACCGGGGAAAAAGTTCGCGCAGCTCGCCGAGCCAGCCGAGCGCGGTCAGCTGGCTGGGATCGAGCGACCCGCCGCGGCCGCGCTTGTCGCGGCGGAGGCCGCGCCGCTCCATCTCGCGCGCATAGAGATAGTCGAGCGCGCGATCGGTGCGCTGTTCGGCCCGCGACAGGTCGGCGCCGGGCAGCGAACGTTCGGCATAGCGACCGAGGACGAGGCGCCAGCGGCGGGTCGACATCTTCTCGCTCATGCCACGCAATCCCGCGCGAGCAGGTCGGCCAGATCGCGATCGAGCCGAAGATTTTCGGTCATCTCGCTTTCCGAAATCGCCACCGTGACCGACAGCGCGCTCGCCCCGATGCCGTGCCGGGCCGCCACCTCCTCGGCAAGGCGATCGACCTCGCGCGGATCGAGCGGCATCAGCGCCAGCCGGAGATAAGGCAACAGCGCAATGAACTCATCTTCGTCGACGCCCCCGACGATCGCATCGATCGCATCGACGATCGCGGGAATGGCCCAGATCAGCTCGCGCGCGATCGCGATCACCCCGCCGAGGAAAGCGAGCCGCTCCGCCGGATCGACATAAGCGCTGGCGAGTTCGCCCTTCAGACGCGCCTCGAGATCGGTCGCGGCGATACGCCCGTCGAGCAGCGAGAAAGCCATGACCGCGCCGGCGAGCATCGGCGGCAGCGCGAGGGCGGACAGCCGGCCCAGCGCCTCGTCGAACAGCGCGAGGTCGATCGGCGCCTCGATGGAGCGCGCCAGTTCGATCGCGCCGCGCAAGCTGGACAGCGTGCGAACCGCGACGTCGGTCTGGTCGGCGCCCGCATCGGCCAGCTCGGGAAGCAGGACCAGCAGCCGCCGCCATGTCGCGCCAAGCAGGTGATCGAGCGGCCCGGTTTCCTCGATTCCCAGCGTCGCGCGTCCACGGCGAAGCAGCAGCAGGTCGGTCAGCGCCGCGACGACCGATCCCGCCTCGGGGTCCTCGATCACCTGCTCCTCGACCAGCGCAAGGATCGCCGCCGCCTCGCGACCCAGACCCGCGCGGCACGCGGCGGCGAACAGGTCGATCGCGGCGAGCGCGCTGCGCCCCTTCCCCTGTTCGGCAAGTTCGGCAATCCGGTGCGCGAGGACAAAAGCCATGGCCTCACCCAACGTGTCCGCCGCTTCGGACAATTCGATCAGGCGCGATTCAACGAGTGGAGACCAGCACACAGCCCATATTTCGTGCAGCCGGTCGAGCGACACATCGTTGCGGAAATCGGGTCCCCCCGTGCGCTGTCCGAACGATGTGCCGATCAGCGTCATCGCGTGGCAGAAACGGCTGGCGGCGCGATGGCGCGGCTTGCGATAAATATCGAGTTCGCGGCTGCGCCGCTCCCCGTCGGCGATCGAAAAGCCAAGCGCTTTCGCCTGACCCCGAACGGCCTCGACCAGCGGCGGCGAGCCCGCCGACGGCGGCACTTCGCCGATTGTGGTTCCGGTAAGCCAGGCGTGGAGTTCGACCAGCAGCGGCGTCTGGCCGACGGGAATTTCCTCCTTGATGAAGCTCGACCGGATCGCATCGATCACATCGTCGCGCATCGGAAAGGGACGCCCGCGCAGCGCCGCCAGCCGCTCGGCCTGTTCGATCGCATTGGCGATGACCGGAAAGGACGGCGCTTCACCCCGACCACCGCGCAGATGGTCGGCGAAGCCGGTTATCAGCGCCATGCCGAGCCCCGCAGCGCCCGACGAACGCATCTGCCACAGCCGGTCGTAAAAGCCGGGCAGCGGCAGTCCCGCGCCATAACCGCGCAGGGCGTCGAGCTGGCGCATGCCGTAACGGATCAGATAGGATCGCCCGGCGCCGGCCTTTGCCGCGACCGGCTTTTTTGCGCCCTTTTCCAGTAGCGCCTCGGCGTGGAACCCGCCGACCACCGCGACGACCGGACCCTCGGTCGCACCGCGCACCTCGTCGACGATCGCGCGCATCTGTGCCTCGCGGACGAGCGTTCCGTCGCCCGCCATTTCCTCGTCGCTCGTCGCCGCGCGGATGCACGCGCAATAGCGCGCGACATCGGCGAAATATCGATGCCAATCCTCGTCGGCGAGGCGCGTTTCGAACAGCTGGTCCCACACCTCGTTGCCATCGCGGCACCCCAGCTCGCGCGCCAGCGCGGTGACATAGTCGCCGACGCCGAACAGCCGTTCGCTGCCGAGCAGCGACCGCCCTTCGCGCGGCGTCGCCTCATCGAGGTCCATTTCACGCGCGGTGGACGGCAGGTCGATGAAGCGCGCCGGGATGCCGCGAGCCCGTGCCGCCTGCAGCGCGATCAGCTCGGGGCTGTGCGCACAAAAGGGGAAATAGCTCGCGACCCGCCTCGTCGCCTGCCCCTCGTGAGCGTCGCGGAGCGACACGATCGCGACGGGCGCACGCGTCCGCGGGTCGCAAACAAGGTCGATCAGCGGGTCGAAATCGCAGGGTCCTTCGATCAGGATCGCAGCAGGCTCGACCGCTGCAATCAGCCGCTCCAGATGCGCGGCGCACGCCGGGCTATGATGCCGGATCGGCACCACCCACAGCTGCCGTTCGGAATCGAAGACGACCGGGTCCTTCACCGGATCAGCCGAGCTTCAGCGCCCGCGCCGCCTGGTAGAAATCCTTCCAGGCCCCCGAACGGCCGGCGCGTTCCTTGACGATATGGTCGACATAGGCGCGCAGCCGCTTGCCGTCGTCGGGCGAATCCTTGAGCACGACGCCCTGCAGCTGCCGCGCGACATGCGCCGCCGATAGCTTGCCATTATCGAGATAGACGGCCTCCAGCGCAGCCGCGTGGAGGACGTTCACCGCTTCGGCGGTCGACATGACGGCGTCGGGCCGGTTGAGGCTGACGCCTTCCGCGGTTCGCCCGGTGCGGAGGTCCTGAAAGGCGCGGACGAGGACGTCGGCGACGTCGCGTTCGCCGGTCACCGCTACCCCGGCCGGTCCCAGCCGTTCGGCGAGCTGCTTCAGCACCAGTTCGCGTTCGAACTCGGCATCGGCAATGGGATGGACGGTTTCGAAGTTGAAGCGCCGCTTGAGCGCGCTCGACATCTCGTGCACCCCGCGATCGCGAAGGTTCGCGGTCGCAATCACGTTGAAGCCGGGCGCGGCGCTCGCGATGGCATCGGCGCCGAGTTCGGGCAGTGCCAAGGCCTTTTCCGACAGGATCGAAATCAGTGCATCCTGCACCTCGGGCGGGCAGCGGGTGATTTCCTCGAACCGGACGATACGCCCCGACCGCATGGCGTTCAGCACCGGCGACGGGACGAGCGCGCGTTCGCTCGGCCCTTCGGCGAGCAGGAGGGCATAGTTCCAGCCGTAGCGGATATGGTCCTCGGTCGTCCCTGCCGACCCCTGCACCACCAGCGCCGACGTCCCGCTGATCGCCGCCGCGAGCAATTCGGACAGCAGGGATTTGGCGGTACCCGGCTCGCCTACGAGCATCAGGCCCTGCTGGCTCATCAGGCTGACGATCGCGCGATCGACCAGCGGGTCGTCGCCATAGAATTTACGCGATATGCCGAGTTTCGTATCGCCGAGCAGGAAGCTGCGCACCGCGCGCGGCGACAAATGCCAGCCTGCGGGCCTCGGAAATTTGTCCTGCCCCGCCAGCGCGGCAAGTTCGGCCGCGTAACGCTGTTCCGCAGGTGGCCGGATCGACGGTGCCTCGTTGGTCATCAATACGCCTTCTTTTTCCAGTCGGGATCGAAACCGGACCCCTTTTCCGCCAGATCGTGAAGATCGCGCCAGCTTTCCGCAAGCAGGACCGGCGGCACTTCGCCGAGCATGACCTGATTCCCGCCGCCCCCGCCGTCGCGGAGCTTGCGAAACGTCAGCCCGAGGAGCGCGGCGGGGCGGTTTTCTTCGGGCAGCGGGCTACCCGAAAATTCGATCTCGGCCATAAGGCCGGCGTCGCGGTAGGTCTTTTCATATGTCATGAACCAGCCGCCGTCCTGCGCCGGGCCGCGCTGATAACCGAGCTTGGTCGCCGCACCGCGAAGCTTGAACGTTTCGATCATCCAGCCTTCGCGATCGCCGATCGACCGCTCGCGCTTCTGTTCCTCCGCCAGTTCCGGCAGGTCGCGTCCGAACTGGTCGAAGGGCGGTGCCACCGCATAATCGGCGAGATGCGTGCGCCATGCCGCAATCGCGTCCGCCGACAGCAGCGACGAATGCGCGAGCCCTATCCGTGCGAAACCATCGGTCGCGACATCGTTGTCGGACGCGTCGGTATAGCTGCCGTCGCCCAGCGGCCGGAAGGTCGCCAGCGCCTGCCCGTCCGCGTCTGCGCCCTGCCACACGAGCCGCGCCGCGATCCGGCCGACGATCGGGTGGCCCGCAACGAAGCTGCCCCATTCGGCGACGTCCCAGCCGCGTTGCGGGAACATCGCTTCCTGAAGCCGGTCGGTTTGCGCGGCGAGCACTTGCTTCACCTCCTTGCGCGCGTTGGACAGTTGCTTCTTCGCGGCATCGACCAGCGGCTTTTCCTCGTCGACGCGCGGCCCGGGCAGTGCCTTTACCTCGCGCTCCTCGGCATTGAGGATGATCACCCCGTCTTCCGCGTCGAACCGCAACCGGTAGGTCCGCCCTTCGCCCAGATCGAGATCCTGCGTCCCGTCGATGTCGAAGCCGCCTGTCGGGATCGTCCGGTCGGCGAGTTGCGCCGCGCTCCAGCCGTTGCGCTCGGCGACATCGTCGACCAGCGCCGCCGCATGCGCCTGAACGGTCCGCTGTTTCGACCGGTTGGCCGCCGACAGGACGAGTTGCAGCGCCGCACCGCTGCCGATCGACGCCAATGTTTCGAGCAGCGCCTTCGCCTGCGACGTCCGCGCGCCATGATCCTTGAGAAAGATGCGGATGCGCTGCGCGGCATCGGCTCCGCCGACCCGCGCCGCGATCGCCAATATGCCCTTGCTGTCGACCGCGCTCCCCAGATATTCCCCGGCCTTCGCCTGTTTCAGTCGCGCAAAAACGAGATTGCGATCGGTCGGGAAATAGTCGGCGCTTTGCGGCCATCGCTTCGCGTTCGTAATATTCTGGCGCAGCGTCGCATCGACATGCTGCATGGCAAAGGCGTTCGCCTCCTCGTCGCTCGGCCGGCGGATATCCTGGTCGATCCAGCCGGTCAGCACCATCCAGCCGAGCCGGTGCGCGTCGCCCGGCGCGAGCCGGTCGAGCCAGAGGTTCACCAGCGCATTGCCGCCCGGCTGCTTGAGTTTCGCCGCGAGGACGACCCACCAGCGCGGCAGGACGGGGTCGACCGTACTGCCGTCGGCCCAGCGCAGCGCGGGAAGCATATCGAACGGGAACCATTCGAGGCCCTTGGGCGGCGCCTTCGCAAGACCCGCCTTTGCTTCCCCCGCCAGCGTGGCAGGATCGAAATAGGGCGACACATCCTCGCCAAGCCGCTCGAGCGCCGTAATCATGGCGGCGCGCGCCATATCGCTCTTGTCCTTTGCCAGCGCGGCGCGAATCTGCGGCGCCTCGTTCTTCGCGCCGCGCGCGGCGAGCCAGCCGGCAGCGAGCGCGCGAACCTCCTGGCGGCCATCCTGCAGCTGTATGGCAATCGCGCCGTCGATGCCGGGCGTATCCTGCAGCAAGGCCCGTGCCTTTTCGCGCAAGCGCCGTGAGCTGTCGCCCGCCAGTAGCAGCAACCGGCTTCGATACCGGTCGGGGAGCGTCGGAAAATGCCCGAGCAATTCGAGCCCCGGCTGCATGCGCCTTTGCTCCGTTCCGCTCTGCGGCGCCATCCCCAGCGCCTGATCGAGATGATCGAAACGGCCACACAGGACGGGCCAGAGCGGCGTATCGAGATCGGGCAGCGGCCCATACCATCGCTGTGCCAGATAGCCGGCGATGAAGTCGTTCCCGCCGGCTGCCAGCCACAGGTCGAAAAATGTCCGGAAGTCGGCGCCGGCGTTCAGCCGATGCTGCACGGCCGCCCCGATCGGCCCGCTCCAGTCATTGAACAGGCCGTTGATATGACCGTTGGACATCGCGACGGCGAGGCGCGCGAGGTGATGGAGCGACAGGCGCGGATCGAGAAAGAAGGCGTCGATCGCGGGGTGTTTGAACTGATGCCAGCGCAGCCAGTTGACCACCGTGTTGAACGACGCCGGCGCCATGGGCTTGGTGCCCGCGGCGAGTTCGGCGAGATCCTTGAGGTCCCGGGGCCCCTTGGCCGCGAATTGGCGGCTCCAGTGCCAACGCTCGCGCGACGCTTCGGCCTTGCCCTTCGCCAGCATCCGGTTGAATTCGGCGATTGCGGGCTCGAGGGTCCGCATAAGATCCGGGGGAACCGGCGTCGGTGCAGGCTCGGCCGGCACCGGGCCGGCTTCGACCCGGATACCGCGGACATCGACATAACCCTCGACGCCATCCGGCCGTGCATCGGCCACGCCGCCCGGCAATCCGGTGGCCGTCGCCGCGACGGCGGTGCCGAGCCGGTCGAGAGCCGCAATCACTTTGGGAGCCGTCTCGGCTTCGCGCCAGCGCGACAGGAGGTCGCCCGCCCGTTCGCCGAGACACCCCGCGGCGACCTCCACCAGAACCGCGCGCGCTCCCGGTGCGCCTTTCGCGAAACGCGCTTCGAGCGCGCCGATCAGCCGATCCGGATCGGCAGCCGTCAGCGACTGGCCCGCATCGGCCCGCGCCTTTTTGGAAGACCCGGCAGCCAGATCGAGCAGGAGGTCGAGAAACCGATTCTGCAGTCCGAAACGGCCGAGAGCGGATGCGAGCTCTGCGCGGACGTCCGCTGCCAGTTCGGGGACCACCGCCACCACGGCATCGTGCGACCGGTCGAGCCATTCGGTGACGCCGCCGAACCGGCCGACACTGTTGTTCGAACCATAATGCGCGGCGTCGCGGGAAAAGATGATGTCGAGCGCCGGCGCCAGCCCGTTCCCGGTCGTCCCGGCGAGGTCGACGAGCGTGCCGATCGGCTGATCCTTGCGCCCCTGTCCGAGCCAGATCGTAACCGCATGCCGCAGCCAGTCGGGCGATTTCTTTGTCCCGAACATGCCCCAGTCATGCCGGAGCGGCTCGAGCGCGGCGAGAACTTCCCCGAACCGCTGCATCTGGTCGATTCGCCAATTCGCGACATCGGTGAACAGCCCCTCTTCGTCGCTGCGCGGCCAGGTTCGCGCGCGCTGGGTCCACGCCCGCTGGCTGGCTGGATTTTGCAGAGAGAGAAGGATCGAGGGATTCGATCCGTCAGTCACATAGCGAACGGCATTTGCAGGCAGAGCCCGGTCCGACTTCGCCAGATGCTTGAAATAGGCCGCGATTTTTCTGGCAGGAAGTTTACCGGTTCCACCCGGATCCCCTGCACCGGACAGGCCCAGACTCCGCCTGAGGCGATCAAAAATCGACCCGCTCACCACGCCTCCCCACTAGCAGTCTTGGCCACGCCCTCGTTCTGGCACCGCTCGACACACAAATCCAATTAGAACGCCGGAGCAAATGGTTACAGCCCAATATTATTGACAATGGATGGAAAGAGGCCGTCACGGTCAGACCCCTCGTCGCCCTGCCGCGTAGCGACAGCCAGGGCTTCGCGCCCGGCAACTTCTATATCCTTTAAAAATCTCAATTTTTCAAAATCTGAAATTTTTTCTCCTTTTTCGCTTGAATTTTTCCAAAATGCCTGCCCTTATAGATTTCGGCAAGCAAGCGTCTCGTTCAGGACCACTACAAATTTGGCCGGCGCCGTGCGGAATTGCCAGTAAGGCGAAGGGGATTTCCATGAAAATCGTTCATCCGGGCTGGCTCGCCAGCACCGCACTCATCTTGATCGCATGCCAGAGCCCGGCCTATGCGCAGACGGCTTCGGAAAGCCCCGCGGCGAGCGAGGCCGGCGACGAGGATATCGTCGTGACGGGATCGCGAATCCAGCGCTCCGGCTTCGACGCCCCGACCCCGACGACCGTGATCGGCGAAGCCGAACTCGCGCTTGGCAACCGCCCCAGCATCGCACAGGTCCTGAACGACGCCCCCCAGTTCCGCGCCACATCGACCCCGTCGACCACGCCGGGCAATACGAACAGCGGCGTCTCCACCGCCGACATGCGCGGCCTCGGATCGGTGCGCACCCTCACCCTGCTCAACGGGCACCGCTTTGCCGGCGCCAACGACCTCAACATCGTCCCGCAAAGCCTGGTCAAGCGGATCGACGTCGTCACCGGCGGCGCTTCGGCAGCATGGGGCTCGGGCGCCGTCGCCGGCGTGGTCAACATTGTTCTCGACGACGATTTCACCGGCTGGCGCATGGGCGTCCAGTCGGGCATCTCGTCGCGCGGCGACGCCGCGCGCTATGGCGCCGACATCGCTTGGGGAACCGACTTCGCGGGCGGCCGCGGCCATTTCATGGTCGGCGGCGAATATATGAACGAGCGCGGCGCGCTCAGCCGCAGTGATCGCCGCAATCTCGAAGCCGGGCTGTTCCAGCGGCCCGACGGCAAGCTGGAACTGGTCCGCGACCCCAATTCGACCCAGCTCTATAACGGCGGCTCGATCCTCGGCCTCACCGGCGCGCCCCGCAATCTGGTTTTCAACCCCGACGGCAACATCGGCGCTTTCCCGCTCGGCAGCGTCACACAGGGCGCCACCACCGTCGGCGGCGGCGGGCAGAACATCTTCGACTATGTCGCGGTGAGCACCCCCTACGAGCGCGTCAACCTCTTCGCCCGCGCCAGCTACGACCTGACCGACTCGCTCAAGGTCTGGGCCAATTTCAGCTTTCACCGCATGTCGGCAAATTACAGCTTCTTTCCCGAAACACCTGCCGTCGCCATCATGCCCGACAATGCGTTCCTGACGCAGGCGAACCGCGACCAGCTGGCGGCGGCCGGCGTCACCGGTCCGTTTCTGCTCGGCCGCGTCCTCGACGATGTCGGCGACGACGGGGTCATGACCTTCAAGTACAGCCGCCGCAACCTCGAGGGCGCGATCGGCCTCAGCGGCACCTTCGGCGATGGCTGGAGCTACGAAGCCTATTACGATCATGGCGAAATCCGCCTCAACCAGAGCCTCAACAACCAGCGGATCAAGTCGCGCTTCACCAACGGCGTCGACTCGGTGCTGGTGGGCGGCACGCCGACGTGCCGGATCAACGCCGATGCGTCGACGACGAACGACGATGCGAGCTGCGTGCCGATCAACCTGTTCGGCAACGGCAGCATCTCGGACGAAGCCGCGGCCTGGGCCTTCGGCGGGTCGCAGCTGATCTACACGATCAAGCTCGACGCGGCGGGCGCCAGCCTGTCGGGGCAGCCCTTCTCGACCTGGGCCGGCCCCGTCGATATCGCGCTCGGCTCGGACGTCCGTTGGGAAAAGCAGGTCACCAACTATGTCGACCCGCTGTCGCTTGCCAACGCGCTCGGCACGCTCAACTCGTCGGCGACCAACGGCAGCTTCAACGTCAAGGAAGTCTTTGCCGAGGTGAACGTGCCGCTGCTCGACATTAGCGACACGCTGAAGCTCGAGGTCAACGGAGCGGCGCGCTATTCGGACTATAGCACCAGCGGCGGCATCTGGTCGTGGAAGACCGGCGGTACCCTGCGCGTCCTCAATGACCTGCTGTTGCGCGCGGTCTATTCGCGCGACATCCGTTCGCCCAGCATCACCGAATATTTCCTCAACCGTTCGACCAACATCGGCACCGTCTTCGACCCGTTCCAGGGGCCGAACGGTACGGTACAGAATAATGTCGTGGTCTATGGCGGCGGCAACGCCAATCTGACGCCCGAGATTTCGCATACGCTGACCCTCGGCGGATCCTATTCGCCGTCCTTCGCTCCGGGGCTGCGCCTGTCGGTCGACTATTACGACATCGACATCGACAATGTGATCACGACGGTGACGGCGAACGACCTGCTGAAGCAGTGCTTCGCCGCCGCGCCGAACGATCCGACCTGCAGCGGCATCATCGTCCGCGAAACCAATGGCACGATCGGATCGATCACCAACGGGTTCCGCAACCTCGCCAATTACCGGACGCAGGGTCTCGATATCGAGGCCTCGTACCGCCTGCCGTTGGGCGACGGCACGCTGTCGTTCCGCGCGCTGGCGAACCATGTGTTCAACCTGAAGATCAACGGCGCCGATGTCGCGGGCTTCGTCGGCGGAGACACCGCCTTCTCGACCCCGAAATGGCGCGGCACGGCAACGATCGCCTATGACAGCGACGATTTCGGCGCGAACCTGCGCCTGCGCTATGTCGACGGCGGGCTCGATCGCCCGTTGTCGGTTGTGAACAATGTCCCGATCGAGATCGTGAACAACAAGGTCGGCAGCCGCACCTATGTCGACCTTGGCGCGCAGTTCAAGGCGGGGCCCTTCACCCTGTTCGGCAACGTCAACAACCTGTTCGACCGCGATCCGCCGATCACGCCCTATACCAGCCCCAACTATGATGTGATCGGCCGCTATGTATCGGCCGGGGTCAAGCTGAACTTCTGACGTCTCTCACCAGAGCGAGGTCCCGGCGGCGGCGGTATCGACGATACCGCCGCCGTTCTTTTGTCCGGCAACCCGGATCGCAACCGCTCGCACTTCAGGTTTCGAAAACCGCTTGACCGGTCATCGGTTTCGTCCGATATTTCTGTCATGACAGAAATTACCGAACATGATTCGAAACTGTCCCCGGCGGCGACCGAGTTCATCCTCCATTGGGGCAATCTCGGCGGCCAGTGGGGCGTCAACCGGTCGGTGGCGCAGATCCACGCGCTGCTCTTCATTTCCGACCAGCCGCTCCACGCCGAGGAGATCGCCGACATGCTCGGGCTCGCGCGGTCGAACGTGTCCAATTCGATCAAGGAATTGCTCGGCTGGCGGCTGATCGAGCGTGTCCCTCTGCTCGGCGACCGGCGCGACCATTTCACCGCCGAAAAGGACATCTGGGAAATGGTCACGCGCATCGCCGCGGGGCGCAAGGCACGCGAGGTCGATCCGGCCGAGGCAGCGCTCAAGGCCTGCGTCGCGCGCGCGGCGGACGATCCGGGATTGAGCCCGGCAGCCAAGGCGCGTCTCGCCGATATGCTCGACTTCGTCACGACGATGGGCCGCTGGCACGACGAAATGCTGGGCGTGCCCAAACCCGCGCTGATGCGGCTGATCAAGCTCGGCGCCGGGGTGACGAAGCTGATCAATTGGCGGCCCGGCCGCGGCAAGGACGCAAGGTAGGAGGAAGGCCATGTGGGGCGGTGCGCAACGTGAACCGATCGGAGCAGCCCCCGCTTCCCCGGCGTGCGGCGACGACGCGCTTTATGACTATCGCTTCCGCCGCCTTGTCCCCGCCGCCGATTGGGACGTGCTGCCCGAGGACGTCCGCCGCCGTTTTTCCAAGCGCCTCGCCGGACAGGCGGTCGCAACCTACAGCGGCGAAATCGTCTGGACGCGCCTGTCCCGTCCCGGCTGGCTGCTGGCGCAGCTCTGCCGCCTGATCGGCGCGCCGCTGCCGACGGAAGCCAGCGGCCCCGCGCCCGCCGCCGTCGCGGTCAGCGAGGATCGCGCGAGCGGCGGCCAGTGCTGGACGCGAATCTATGGACGCGCGCGCGGTTACCCGCAGGTGATCCACAGCGCGAAAAGCTTTGCCGGCCCGACGGGGCTCGAAGAACATATCGGCGGCGGTTTCGGCATGGCGCTGACCGTCAGGGCCGAGGCCGACGCGTTGATCTTCATGTCCGATCATTATTTCTGGCAGCCCGCGGCGGGCATCCGCCTTCGCCTGCCGCGCTGGCTCGCACCCGGCACCACGGTCGTCACGCACCAGCATCTCGGGTCCGGCCGCTTCGCCTTCGACCTCAAGGTGACGCACCCGCTGCTCGGCGAAGTCGTGAACCAGCATGCGCTGTTCCGCGATGGCTGAGCTGCGCGTCCTCATCATCGGCGCGACCGGGGTGTTCGGCAGCCGGCTCGCCGAACTCGCCGCGCGCGAACCCGGCCTCGCGCTGACCCTCGCAGCGCGAGGCCGGGGCCCGCTCGACACGCTCGCGGCGCGGCTCGGCGGGCTGCCGGTACGGCCGCTCGACCGCGACAGGCTGACCGCGGATGACCTGGCCGGTTTCGACGTCGTGATCGACGCGGCCGGCCCCTTCCAGGCATCGGCCCCGACCGTGATCGAGGCGGCGATCGCGGCACGGGTCCGTTATGTCGACCTCGCCGACGGGCGCGCCTTCGTCGCCGCGATCGGCGCGCACGACGCCGCGGCAAAGGCAGCGGGGATCAGCGTCACCACGGGCGCGAGTTCGATCCCCGCGCTGTCGCACGCGGTGATCGATGCGATGACCGATGGCTGGCAGTGCATCGACCGGATCCGGATCGGTATTTTCCCGGGAAACCGCGCCCCGCGCGGGCTCGCAGTGGTGCAGGCGATCCTGTCCTATGTCGGGCATCCGGTCCGCGTCTGGCGCGGCGGGCGCTGGACCGACGTGCCCGGCTGGGGAATGCTCCACCGCTGGCGGGTACCCGGTGTCGGCGCGCGCTGGGCCAGCGTCTGCGACACGCCCGAACAGGATCTGCTCGTCCGGAGGTACCATCCGCACGACAGCGCCGAGTTTTTCGCGGGGATGGAATTGTCGATCCTCCACCTCGGCCTCGCCTTGCTCGCGCTGCCCGTCCGCCTCGGCTGGATCGCCAGCCTGCGCCCCGCATCGCGGCCGCTGCTCGCCATCGCGAAAACATTGCTCCCGTTCGGTAGCGATATCGGCGCGATGGACATCGTGATCGGCGGGCGGAACAGCCGCGACGAGGCGGCGGAGGTCCGCTGGACGCTGCGCGCCGACGGCAATCGCGGTCCCTATGTCCCGACGCTGGCGGCGCTCGCCCTGCTGCGCCGGTTTCGGGACGGCGGGGCCCCGGCGCCGGGCGCGGCGCCCTGCGCCGGCCTGCTGACGCTGGCCGAGAGCGAAGGCGATTTCGGCCGGCTCGGGATCGCCACCCAACGCAGCTGAAGTGCGTTTCGTCGCACCGAATCCCCTTGTCCGTCCCTTGTCGATGCTTACATATCGGCGCACGATAATTTCCCCCGGAAGATGAGGATCGCCTTGCCATGCCCCGTAAAGCCCTGTCCGCGCCGCTCGCGCTGGTTGCCCTGTTCATGACCCCCGCGGCGGCGCAGGCGGCCGAAGAGGAGGCGGCAGCGACCGGATCGGCGATCGCCTATCCCGACTCGCCGCGCGGCAATACGGTCGATCCGCAGTTCGGCGTCGATGTCGCCGATCCCTATCGCTGGCTGGAGGACGACGTCCGCGTCAATCCGAAGGTCGCCGACTGGGTCGCGGCGCAGAACAAGGTGACCGACGCCTATCTGGGCACCCTGCCCGGCCGCGATGCCTTCGCGAAGCGGATGACCGAGCTTTACAATTACGAACGCTTCGGCCTGCCGACCAAGGCGGGAACGCGCTATTTCTACAGCCGCAACGACGGGCTGCAGCCGCAGTCGGTGCTCTATGTCCGCGAAGGGCTGAAGGGCGAGGGCCGCATCCTCATCGACCCCAATAGCTGGGCGAAGGACGGCGCCACCGCGCTCGCCGAATGGACCCCGTCGGAAGACGGCAAATATCTCCTTTATTCGGTGCAGGACGGCGGCACCGACTGGCGCATCGTGCGCGTCAAGGATGTCTCGACAGGCAAGGACCTCGACGACGAAGTACGCTGGGTCAAATTCTCGGCGCTCGACTGGGCGAAGGACGGCAGCGGCTTCTATTATTCGCGCTTCCCCGAACCGAAGGAGGGCGAAGCCTTCCAGTCCCTGAACGAAAATCACGCGGTCTATTTCCACAAGCTCGGCACGCCGCAGGCCGCCGACGTGCTGATCCACGCGACCCCCGACAAGCCGAAGCTGAACAATGCCGCCATCGTCACCGACGACGGCAAATATCTGCTCGTCGTGGGATCGGAGGGCACCGACGAACGCTATGGCCTGACGCTCTACCCGCTCGGGTCCAAGGGCGCGGGCAAGCCGGTCACGCTGGTCGACGATTTCGCGAACAACTGGGAATATGTGACCAACGAAGGCACGCGCTTCACCTTCCTCACGAACAAGGGCGCGCCGCGCCAGCGCATCGTGTCGTTGGACATCAAAAAGCCCGCGCAGCTCACCGAGCTCGTCGCCGAGAGCGAGGACACGCTGGTCGGCGCGTCGCGCGTCGGCAGCCGCATCATCCTCTCCTATCTCGGCGATGCCAAGTCGGAAGCCGAAATGGTTGCGCTCGATGGCAAGAAGGTCGCGAATATCCGTCTCGCCGACATCGGGTCGGCGTCGGGTTTCGGCGGCAAGTCGCGCGACCCCGAAACCTTCTATGCCTTTTCCAGCTACGCGCGGCCGACCACCATTTACCGGCTCGACACGAACACCGGCAAAACCGAGATTTTCGCCGAACCCAAGCTGACCTTCAAACCCGACGATTTCACTGTCGAGCAGCGCTTCTACAAATCGAAGGACGGCACCGAAGTGCCGATGTTCGTCGTGATGAAAAAGGGCCTCGACCGCAGCAAGGGCTCGCCGACGCTTCTCTATGGCTATGGCGGCTTCAACGTCTCGATGACCCCCGGCTTCTCGCCGACGCGGCTCGCGTGGGTCGACAAGGGCGGCGTGCTCGCGATCGCGAACCTGCGCGGCGGCGGCGAATATGGCAAGGCTTGGCACGATGCCGGCCGGCTCGACAAGAAGCAGAATGTCTTCGACGATTTCATCGCCGCGGGTGAATATCTGATCGCCGAGGGGATCGCGGGCAAGGGCCAGGTCGCGATCGAAGGCGGGTCGAACGGCGGCCTGCTCGTCGGCGCGGTGACCAACCAGCGTCCCGACCTGTTCGCCGCGGCGCTGCCCGCGGTCGGCGTGATGGACATGCTGCGCTTCGACCGCTTCACCGCCGGCCGCTATTGGGTCGACGACTATGGCTATCCGTCGAAGGAAGGCGATTTCAAGAACCTGCTCGCCTATTCGCCCTATCACAACATCAAGGACGGCACGGCCTATCCGGCGGTACTGGTGACGACGGCCGACACCGACGACCGCGTCGTCCCGGGGCACAGCTTCAAATATACCGCCGCGCTCCAGCATGCGAAGGCGGGCGACAAGCCGCACCTGATCCGCGTCGAAACCCGCGCCGGCCACGGCAGCGGCAAGCCGACCGACAAGATCATCGCCGAGGCGGCCGACAAATATGCCTTCGCGGCGAAGTGGACGGGGCTCGACGTCGAATAATGAGCTACGCCCTCGCTTTCACCGCGACCGATCCCGCCGAGCTCTGGGCCGAGGCGGGCGACGCCGCCGCGGCGCTCGTCGCAGGCGAGCCCGACGGCATCGCCAATATGGCGAATGTCGCGGCGCTGATCTGGCAGGCGATCCCCGACCTCAACTGGGCGGGCTTCTATCGCTTCGACGGGACCGAGCTCGTGCTCGGCCCGTTCCAGGGCAAGGCGGCGTGCATCCGCATCCCGCTGGAAAAGGGCGTGTGCGGCGCCGCCGCGCGCCTTCGTGCCACCCAGCGCGTCGACGATGTCCACGCCTTCCCCGGCCATATCGCGTGCGACGCCGACAGCCGCAGCGAGCTGGTCGTGCCGGTGATCGCGCATGATCGGCTGGTCGGCGTGCTCGACCTCGACAGCCCGCGCCCCGCGCGCTTCACCGCCGCGGACCAGGCCGGCGCCGAAGCGCTGGTCGCGCGGATCGCGAGCGCGCTCGCAGGCTAGGCTCCCCGAAGCTCTACGCCGTCAGACCCCGGCCTCGTCTCGGTCGCCCTTCGCCTGCCAGGTCGGATCGACCCGGCGCACCGCACCGTCGAGCGCGCGCAGCAGCAGCGCCGCGACGATCGCGATCCCGCCAAGCATCGCGAAGAAGGGGCCCTGTTCCATATGGCTCCACAGCATGCCGACGAGCCCCGCCGACAGGCTGCCCGAAAAGATCGCAAGATACCATGCCGCGACCGTGGTCGCACCGAGCCGCGGCGGCGCGAGCCGCGCAAAAAGGCCGAGCCCGGTCGGCAGGATCAGCAGCTCGCCGAAGGTGAAGATCGCAAAAAAGACCGCGAACCAGACCCACGGCGCTTTCGCCTCGCCGCTGCCCCATTCGACCGCGGCAAGCAGCAGATAGGCGACCGCGACGACCAGCGCGCCCAGCGCCATGCGCCGCGCGGGCGACATGTCGTGCCCGCTATCGGCGCGGCGACGCCAGTAGGCGAGCAGCGGCGGCGTCATCAGCATCACCAGCAAGGGGTTCAGCGACTGGAACCAGGTCATCGGGATCGTCCACGCGCCGACCGCACGGTCGATCCCGGTGTCGGCCCACAGCGCGACCGTATTGCCGACCTGTTCGTAGGCGCCACGGAACACGGTGACCGAGAGCGCCACGGCGACGAGCACCATGAACGTCCCCCTGTGATCGGCCCAGCGCATCGCGGGCATATCCGCCGTCGGCGCGCGGGGCGGCTCGGGCGGCAGGTAGCGCTGGCCCCAGACATAGATCAGCAGACCCGCGAACATGCCGATGCCGGCGGCGCCGAAGCCATAATGCCAGCCGTACAGCTCGCCGAGCGTTCCGCAGATCAGCGGCGCCAGAAAACCGCCGATATTGATGCCGACATAATAGACATTATACGCCCAGCCGCGCCGCGGATCGCCGGCGGCATAAAGATCGTTGATCTGGCTCGGCAGGCTGGGAAGGAACAGCCCGTTGCCGATCGCGATCGTCGCGAGCGCGGCATAGAAAAGCGGTTCGAACGCCATCATGAAGTGGCCGATCGCCATGATCGTCGCACCGAATATCACCGCACGCCGCTTGCCGAGCAGGCGGTCGGCGATCACGCCGCCGACGATCGGGGTGAAATAGGCGCAGGCGGTATAGGCCCCATAGACGAAGGACGAATGGCCCTGCGTCAGCAGCAGCTCCTTGGTCATATAATAGACCAGCAGCGCGCGCATGCCATAGTAGGAGAATTGCTCCCACATATTGGTGAGGAACAATACGGTCAGCCCGCGCGGCTGGCCGAACCAGGTCGGTGCGCTGGCCTGCGTCATGCCGTCGCGGGCGCGCGCGCGCCCCACACCGTCTCGTCGCACCAGACCGTCCCGTCGCGATAGATCACGCCGGGCGAGCGGTCGCGCGCGAGGAAGAGCGGACCGTCGAGATCGACGAGGTCGCAGAGCTGCCCGGCGACAAACCCCGGCGCAGCGCCAAGACTGCTGCACACCATGCAGCCGACCATCACGCCGAGCCCGGCGTCGCGCGCTGCCGCGGCGATCATCAGCGCCTCGGTCAGCCCGCCGCATTTGTCGAGCTTGATATTGAAGACGTCGAAGCGGCCTTGCAGCCCCGCGACATCGCCCAGGGTCAGTGCGCTTTCGTCGGCGGCGAGCGGGATCGGCGAACGATAGCCGTCGAGATCGGCCTCGCGCCCGCGCGCGAGCGGCTGTTCGATCAACGACACGCCCGCGTCGACCATCGCGTTGGCCAATGCGTCGAGATCGCCGATCGTGAAACCCTGATTGGCGTCGACGCCGATCCACACATCGGGGCGCGCGGTGCGGATCGCGCCCACGCGCGCGATATCGAGGTCGAGTTGGCCCGTGAGCTTGACCTTGATCGACCGGGCTTGGGTATAAGCCGCTGCGGCCTTCGCCATCTTTTCCGGGTCGTCGGCACCTACCGTGAAAGTGGTGCGCAGCGGCCGCGGCTGTTCGAGACCCGCAAGCGCCCAGACCGGACGCCCGGTCCGTTTCGATTCGAGCTCCCACATCGCCGCATCGACGGCGTTGCGTGCACCGCCGGCGGGCAGGATCGAACGGAGTTCGGCGCGCGAGGGACCCGCCTCGATCGCGTCGTGCGCCTGCCCCAGCTGCGCGAGCATGTTCGTCAGATCGTCGCCGAGATAATAGACGCCGGTAGCCTCGCCGCGCCCCACGAACGCGCCGTCGTCGAGCGTGACGACGATCGCATTCGCGCTGTCGAAGGTGCGACCGGCGATGCGGAATGGCTCGGCCAGCCGCAGTTTTTCGACCGAAACGCCGAGTTTCAAACGCGTCATCAGTAATTCACCGTCATTGCGATCAGCCCGAAGGTCCAGGCGACGTACAGCGCGAGCAGGATCGCGAGCAGCACGAGTACCGCCCACAAGGTGCGGAACCAGCCGCGCCTTTCCCGCCGGACGATCTGGAGATTCCAGCCCGCCACCAGCGCGCCGGCGACGAGGATGATCAGCCCCCCGATCTGGAGCGTCCAGAGCCAGGGGTCGAACGACGGAAGCGCCTTGAGCGTCGACAGGCTGACGACCCATGCGACAGCGAGTGCGAACACGAGCCCCGCCGCGACGCGAACGCCGCGATAGGCGAGCAGCGCCGGGCGGCGCAGCGTCAGCGGCGCCTTGTACTGGCGGCGGATCAGCGCCGAAACCGGCCATTGCAGAAAGGTGACCAGCAGGATGCCAAGGCCAATATAGAGCGCGGGCTTGATCCACGCGGCCGATTGCGAAGCCGGCGCGCGATCGAAGACCATGAAGGGCGAGATGCCGTCGACGCTCCAGCGGACGACCTTGCCATCCACCACCTGCGCGGCCAGCCGTCCATGGCCGTTGGCGTTGTGCCAGACGAACGGGGCGGTCTCGACCCATTTCGCCGGAACGCCGCTCAGATCGCGCGCGGCCGGAACGACCAAATCACCCTTGGCATCGACACTGACCGTCACCTGCCCGACAAGCGACGCGAGCGCGTAGAAATTGGATTCGGCACGGCGGCTGTTGAGCCAGTTTCCGGCCAGCATCTTTGCATGCGCCGCCGATGTTTTCGCATCGACGCGCGTCGTCGGCATCTCGGTTCCGGGCAGGTAGCGGTCGGCGAATTTCTCGAACAGCGCACGGCGCACGGGACCGACCGACGCCTGCTCACCCGTCGCGTTGAACGACATGTAGATGCCGATCTTCTCGTCCATGAACAGGTGGAGCGCGGTGTGGAACAGCTGGGTATCGCCCAGATGCGCGATCACCTGCCGCCCGTTGATGTTGGTTTCGAAAAAGCCGAGTTCCATCCGGTTGAGCGGCGGCAGGATGGTCAGCGGCGTGTCGTGCATTATCCGCGCGGTTTCGGGCTTCATCAGCCCTGCGCCGCCATCCAGATGCGCAATCATGAACTTCGCCATATCGGCCCCGGTCGACGACAGCGCGCCGGCCGGCGCCGGCCCGACGATCTCGAATTTCGAGGGGCCCGCCGATCCCTTGCGATATCCGGTCGCCATCCATGGCGCGAAATCCTTCGGCAGCGGCTGGCGGAAGGTCGAGCGCGTCATGCCGAGCGGCTGGAAAATCCGCCGTTCGACATAGTCGTCGAAGCTCATCTTCGACACGCGCTCGACAATATAGCCCGCCAGCGCAGTGCCATAGTTGGAATAGGAGGGCGTCGTCCCCGCGGGGTAGATCCGCTTCGGCGGCAGCTTCACATAGTCGGCGAGCGAGATCCGGAACTTCGGATCCTCGAAGATCGTGCGCTTGCCATGCTCCTCGAATCCCGCGGTGTGCGTCATCAACTGGCGCATCGTCACCGGCTTGCCCTGGTACGCCGGAATCCGGAAGTCGAGATAGGCGTTGACGTCCTTGTCGAGATCGATCCGTCCGGCTTCGACCTCCTGCATCACCGCGGTCCAGGTGAAGAGCTTCGACACCGAGCCCGGCCGGAACAGCGTCCGGTCGGGGTCGACCGGGGTGCGTTTGGCGAGGTCGGCATAGCCGAAGCCGCGCTGGGTCAGAACCTGGCCATCCTTGACGACGACAACGACCGCCCCCGCAAGGTCGCCGCGTTCGAGCGCGAACGGCATATAGCCGTCGAGCCAGCTATCGACGTCCTGCTTGGTGAGCGCCGCGGCCGCACCGGGGAGAGATGGCGCAGCCGCGGCGCCGCCGGCGTCCGGCCGCGCGCTTTTCGGCGCGGCGGGCGCTGGCGTTATCGCCTGTCCCGAGGCTCCCACGCCCAGCAGCAGGACGAGCGGCAGCAAGGCATATTGCAGGATCGATCGCATAGTCGTTCTCCCGATGCGCCGCGCGAAGCGGCGCACCTTCCCTCATCGAAAATAAGTCGGGCTTCAGTCGCCCGCCGGACGGACGACAGCGCCGCCCTTCATCACGAAAGCCATCGTCTCGAGCGCAGCAACGTCCTTCAGCGGATCGCCGCGCACCGCGACGATATCCGCCGCCTTGCCCGCCGCGATCGAACCGATTTCGCGCTCCAGCCCGATGTGCGTCGCGCCCCAGACGGTAGCGGAACGGATCGTGTCGAGCGGCGTCATCCCGGCCTTGGTCATCAGCGCGAACTCGCGGGCATTCTCGCCATGTTTCGAAACGGCGGAATCGGTCCCGAAGGCGATGCGGACGCCGCCCTCGTGCGCGCGGCGCAGCGCATCGACCATCAGCGGGCCGACCGTGCGCGCCTTGGCGCGGACCGCTTCGGGCATCCAGCTCGCTCCCTCGGCCTGCCGCGTCACCGTGTCGCCGGCGAGCAGCGTCGGGACCAGATAAATGTCCTTCGCCTTGAACAGCCGGATCGATTCCGCATCGAGATAGGTGCCATGCTCGACCGAATCGACGCCCGCGCGGAGCGCGGCGTTGACGCCGTCGGTGCCATGCGCATGTGCGGCGACCTTGCGGCCGAGCCGGTGCGCGGTATCGACGATCGCGACCAGTTCGGCGTCGCTCATCTGCTGGCCAAGGCCCGCGGCGGTGTTCGACATGACGCCGCCGGTCGAGGCGGTCTTGATGATGTCGGCCCCCTGCTGCACCGCCAGACGCACCGCGCGCGCGCAATCGTCGGCGCCCGAACACAGGGTCGGCGAACGGAAGAGGTCGATGATTTCCTGCCGGTAGCCATGGACATCGCCATGCCCGCCGTGCGCGGCGACCCCGCCCGCGGCAATGATGCGCGGGCCGACCACCTTGCCGGTGCCGATCGCATCGCGCAGCGCGTTGATCGCTTCGGTCTCGGATCCGAGATCGACAACCGTGGTGAAGCCCGCCTCGACCGTGCGCCGCGCAAAGACGACGCCGTCGAACGCCTGATCGGTCGTCGATTTGGTCACCGCGTCGAGCCGGCTGGTCGGCCCCGATTCAAAGGTCAGATGGACATGGCTGTCGATGAGACCGGGCAGCACGAACGCATCGCGAAGGTCGATCACCCTGCCCTCGCCGACATAGCCGTCGCGGATTTCGGCGACCTTGCCGCCCTCGACGACGATCGTCTTGCCCGTATCGACCCGGCCGCTCGCGGGATCGGCGAGCAGGCGGCCGGCGTGGATATAGGTCCGGTCCGCGCCTTGCTCTGCCACTGTGGGCTGGACGAACAAGGCGGACGCCATCGCCGCCATTATGATCTTCTTCATGACCCTCTTCCTTCCCTGCATGATTATCCGCGCCCCCAGATCGCCTCGTCGCACCAGGCATCGCCGTCCCGATATTCGATCGACGGCGTGCGGTCGGCGGCGAGGAAGATCGGACCGTCGAGGTCGACGATGTCGCAAAGCTGGCCGACGATGAACGCAGGCGCCATCGCGAGGCTGCTGCTGACCATGTTGCCGACCATCACGCCGAGGCCGAGCGCCCGGGCGCGGTGCGCCATCGCAAGGCCTTCGGTCAGCCCGCCGCATTTATCGAGCTTGATATTGACGACGTCGAAGCGCCCCACGAGGCCATCGATGTCGGCAAGCGTCAGTACGCTTTCGTCGGCGGCGATCGGGATCGGGCTGCGATAGCCTTCGAGATCGGCCTCGCGCCCGCGTGCCAGCGGCTGTTCGAGCAGCTTGACGTCGGCGGCGACGAGCGCCGCAATCAGCCGGTCGAGATCGCCGATCGCAAAGCCCTGGTTGGCGTCGACGCCGATCCAGCAATCGGGCCGCGCAGCGCGCACCGCATCGACGCGCGCGATGTCGAGGTCGATATCGCCGGTCAGCTTGAGCTTCAGCGCGCGCGCCTGTTCATAACGCCGCGCGCCGGCCGCCATGACATCGGGGTCGTCGGCGCCGAGCGTGAAGGTCGTGCGCAGCGGGCGCGGCGCCGGCAGGCCCGCGAGTTCATGCACGGGGGTCCCGCTACGCCGCGCATCGAGTTCCCACAGCGCGCAATCGATGGCGTTGCGTGCGCCGCCAGCGGGCAACAAAGACTGCAATGCGTCGCGCGTGATGCCTGCTTCGACATCGCTGCGCACCGCATCGATCGCGGCGGTCATCGCGGCGACATCGTCGCCGCGATAATAGACCCCCGCCGCCTCGCCGCGTCCGGCATGCACGCCATCCGAAAGGGTGACGACGACCACCGGCGCCTCGGTGAAGACATGACCGGAAATGCGGAACGGGCTGGCGAGCGGGAAACTCTCGACCCGATAGTCCAGCGTGAGCGGCATTGTCGTCACTTGGCGGCTCCGCCGCAACCGTGGCGCAGCACGGCGCCCGCTTTCGCGCCGGTGTGCTTGCCCTCCGCCAGTGTGACGACGCCGTTGACGATCACCGTTTCGATCCCGCTCGGCGATGCCGTCGGCTTGTCCCACGTCGCGCCATCGTCGAGCGTATCGAGGTCGAAGACGACGATATCGGCGCGCATGCCGTCGCGGATCAGCCCGCGGTCGGACAGGCCCATGCGCTGCGCCGGCCAGCCGGTCATCTTGCGCACCGCATCCTCGAGCGACAGCACCGGGCGGCGCTTCACATATTCGGCGATGATGCGCGGGAAGGTGCCGTAAGCGCGCGGATGCGGCAGGCCGAGCGCGTCCATCTCGCCGAATTTCTCCGACGCCGCGGCGTCGCTGCCGATGCTCACCCACGGCTGTTTCAGCGCGGTTTCGATATCCTGCTCGCTCATCATGAAATAGAGCGCGACCGACCGGTTGGGCAGACCTTCGAGGAGGATGTCCCATGCAACGTCGGCGGGGTCGCGGTTCAGCGCCTTGCCGATCTCGGCGAGGCTCTTGCCGTGGTACGGCTTGTATTTCTCGCTGAAACCATTGGCGAGCCGGACGTTGCCGAACCCGCCCGAGGCGTGGACGAGGTTCGACCAGCCGGGCATCGATCCCGCGGCGACCTCCTTCTTCATCCGTTCGCGCACCTTGGGATCGCGCAGCCGCTCGATCCCCTTCTGCACGCCGTCGGCCCATACCCAGCTCGGCGCGATGATTTCGAGGCCGGTGCCGCCCGCCGTATAGGGATAGAGGTCTGCCGCGACATCGACGCCCCGCGCGCGCGCCGCGTTGATCGCCGCCAATGCCTGCGGCATCAGCTTGCCCCACCCCGGTGCATAGGCGCCCTTCAGGTGGAATATCTCGACCTTGACCCCGCCTTTTTCGCCGATCTCGATCGCTTCCTCGACCGCCTTGACCAGCCCCTCGCTCTCGTCGCGCATGTGCGTCGCGTAAAAGCCGTCGCATTGCGCCGCGACCTTGGCGAGCGTGACAAGGTCGGAGGTTGTCTGGAAGCTGCTCGGCGGGTAAATCAGCGCGCTGGTGATGCCGAAGGCGCCATTCTGCATCGCGAGTTTGACCTCGCGACCCATTTCGTCGAGCTGCGCCGCTGTCGGTGACCCGGCGCCATCGCCCATCACCTTCACGCGCGCCTGCGTCGCCGAATAATAGCTGCCGAAATTGACCGCGATGCCCTGCGTCTCGAGCCGGTTGAAATAGGCGGGAATTTCGGCGGCAGGGACCGGCGTCCCGCCTTCGCCCGCGATCACCGTGGTCACGCCCATGCGCAGCTTGTTCTCGGCCGCGCCATTTTTGAGCAGCACGCTGCCCGACTGGTCCATCATGTCGATGAAGCCCGGCGAGACATAGCGGCCGGTCGCGTCGATTTCCTTCGTCCCGCGGCCTGGAACCTGACCCACGCGGACGACGCGGCCGTCCTTTACCGCAACGTCGGCACTGACCCAGGGATTGCCGGCGCCGTCGAGGACGCGGCCGCCGCGGATCACGATGTCATATTCAGGCGCCGGGGTGTTCGCGACGAGCAGCAGCGGCAGCACCGACAGGGCACCCAACAAAATCTTACGCTTCATCATGCATCTCCCTTGCAGCGGCCCGCGGCCGGCGACCTTCTGTTCACTTTCGGGCAGCCCCGTCGGGCGCGCGGACCGCACCCACAACCTCGCGAACCGCCGAAATCACGACGTCGGGGCGATCGATCTGGATATAATGGCCGGCGTCGGGGACGGTCAGCTGGCGGCCGCGTGTCGACATCGCCGCCTGTTCGGCGCCCAGTTTTCTCCATTCCTGCTTGAACCGCTCAGCGTCCCGGGCCTCGAGGCCCAGCCCCTTGCGCTCGGCGGGCGTGAACGGCGCCATAGCGGTCAGCACGACGAGCGGACGGTCACCGAAACTGCGGACCCGGCGCGCATCGTCCATCGTCATGTCGAAGCCATCGAGTTCGGACGTCGCGCCGACCACCGACGCGCTGGCATAGGCCGCCATGCGGGCCGCCGCATCCTTTGGCAGTTTCCCCTGTCCGGCGTTCGCCATCGCGAACCGCACGGCGCCGGTCCACGACAGCGCCTTCGCGATGTGCATGATCCACGCGACCTGCCGCGGATTGGCGTCGGTGTTCGCCACCTTGCCGAGCCGGGCGACCTGATCGGGATGCGAGGTATCGACCATCACCAGTCCCGCGACGCGGTCGCCATATTTGCCGACATAGGTTCGCGTGTAGGGTCCGCCGATCGAATGACCGACGAGGACCAGCCGGTCGGTGATACCCGCCCCTTTGAGCAGGGCGTGGAGATCGTCGGCGACCGCGGCCGCCCGCTGCGGCGTGTCCTTGGGGTCGCTCCACATGATCCCGGCGCGATCATAGGCGCACGCGCGCGTGAAGCCCGCGATGCTGTCGTGGACAAGCGTCCAGTCGATCGTCCCGCCGGTGCCCAGCCCCGATTCGAAGACAACCGTCGGCGATCCCGAGCCGCGGCAGTCGATGTGCATCTTTCGCCCGCCGACATCGACCAGTTGCCCGCGCGGAGGATAGTTCGCCACGGCATTCTTGCGCCCCAGCGCTTCATAGATGGCGCCGATGAGGAGTATGAGCAGGAGCAACGCAAGCAGCCCGAGCAGGATCCGTTTCAGCCAGCGAAGCAGGCGCCGCCAGCCTCCCGGTTTCTTCAAGGCAGCAGCGTCCGTCATTGCGCACTCCCCTCGATCGCCATTTCATCGCCCGAACCGCGCTGTGCCCGAACGAGGCGGACCATGCCGATCGTCAGGACCGGCACGACATAGACGGCGAGGAAAACCCATGAGAGCGTCCGATATCCGCTGGCGATCAGCGTCACGAGGCCGAACCGGTCGGCAAGGAACATGCAGCCGACGAGCAATGCCCCGGCAATGCCGCCGCGCGCGCGGCGGCTGAGCGCCGCACCGCCCCGCGCCCTTCGCGCGGCATCGATACGCTCGTTGATCGCATGGACCGACCCCGCCCCGCTCTCGAGCAGTGCGGCAAAGATCATGAACTGGAACAGGAGGTGGAACAGCGGCATTTCGAGCTGCTGGAGCATGAAGTCCGACGGCAGCGTCTCGTCGATGATGCCGGGATAAAAGGCGATCATCGCGACGAAGAACAGGATCGCCGGCGCCATCGCCAGCGGGCCCGCGATCAGTCCCGACACGACCGCGTCGCGCTGGCTGGTCAGATGGCGAATGACCGGCAGGATCACCACCGCGCCGATTACATTGTAACCGGTATAGGTCAGCCCGCCGACAACCCACCCGTCCGCAGGCACGGGAACGGCGAAACGCGCCGCGATCTCATCGCCGAAGCTGCCGAGCGCCAGCACCATGAACAGCGCGTAGACGGCATAGAGGAGGAAGGAGACATATTTGAACAGGCCCTCGACCGATTCATTGCCGAAGGTCACGAAGAGCGCGATGGAAGCAGCAAGGATCGCCGTGCCCGCAAGTTGCGGCAGACCAAAGATCGCCGCACCGATCTCTCCCGCCGCGGCGCCGAACACCGCGAGCACGAGCGTGACGAACAGGACATAGGCGACCTCGAACAGCACCCAGCCGGGTCCCAGAAGCCGCTCGAAGAAGCTGCGATAGTCGAAGGCGCCGATCGCCCGCGCCAGTGCAAAGGTCGCCGCGCAGATGATGCTCCACAGCAGCATCGCAAGCAGCATCGCCGCCAGCCCGCCCCACGGTCCGCTGGGCAGGAAGAATTCGGCGAGTTCGCGCCCCGTCGCATAGCCGCCGCCAATGACGACGGCCTTGAACGCAAAGCCGGGCAGCAGGAAGCGCTGGAACCAGGTCGGTCCGGCCCCCGCTGCCATGGCCGCGCCCGCGCTCATGCGAGGCAGGCGTCCACGAGGCGATCGAAGGCGTCGCCGCCGCGAATGGGATCGGCGACCGGAAGCCCGAGCCGCGCGCTTTCGGCCGCCATCAGGGCGTCGGCCTCGTCGGCATCCATATGCGCCGTATTGAACGAAACCCCGGCGCAGCGGATCGCCGGATTGGTCCGCGAGCCGAGCCGCAGGTTGAGGTCGATCGTCTCTTCGATGCTCGGCAACGCATAGCCCGGCAGTCCCATGACCTCATCGCGGCCGGGCTGGTGACAAACGACGATCACGTCCGGCTGGCTGCCGTGCAGCAGACCGAGCGATACCGCAGCATAGGCCGGGTGAAAGAGCGAGCCCTGCCCCTCGACGACATCCCAGTGACCGGGCGCCGCATCGGGGCTTACCAGTTCGGCGGCGCCCGCTTCGAAATCGGACACGACGGCGTCCATCGGGACGCCGCCGCCGGCGATCATGATGCCGGTCTGGCCGGTCGCCCGGAAATCGGCGTCGACGCCGCGGGCCGCAAAGGCGCGCGCCAGCGCCAGCGCCGTATATTTCTTGCCGAGCGCGCAGTCGGTTCCGACGGTAAGCAGCCGCTTGCCCGAGCGCTTTCGTCCCGTCCCGACCGGCAGCCCACGCGGCGGGTCGCGCACATCGATCAATTGCCGCCCGAGCTCGCGGGCTCGGGCGGCGAGATCCGGAAGGTCGGACAGGCGCATATGCATGCCGCTGACGATATCCAGCCCGGCGTCGAGCGCCTCGATCAGCGCCGGCATCCAGCTATCGGCGATCACTCCGCCGCTGTTGGCAACGCCGATGAGCAGCGATCGGGCACCACGCTCATGGGCTTCGGCGGGCGTCAGCGGCTCGAGACCCGTGCTGACCGCCGCACCCGGCAGAGCATATTCGCCGACGCATTTTTCGGGCGCCCAATCGCGGAGCCCGAGCGCCGTCTTGGCATAGCCGCGCTCGGTCGTGTCGCCGAGGAAGAGCAGATAGGGTTGCGGCAGGCTCAGGGTCCGGGCGCTCGCAGCGAGATAAGATTGGATGGTCACACATTTCACCCTGAAAGAGTTCAAGATCGCAGGCGCTGGGCAAATATCCCATGAACGCCAATCAACGCCCAATCAGGCTATAATTTTCTGATTTTGAAATTTCAACCATATTCGACACCCGGCGGGGCGAATGCTGTCCGGCGCGACCATCCACCGCGCCGGACTGTGTCAGAAGGCCGTGCCGTAGCCGATGAGGTGAAAGACAAGGGCGATCCACAGCAGGACGATCGCGCTCAGGACCAGCACGACGCTCCACACACGGGCAAACCTGCCCCGCGCGCCCTTCCAGACCAGAACAAGATGCCACACCGCGGCGCCCAGCAGGGCAAAGAGGATGAGCGGCGTCGCGATCCGGAGCGCGATCAACATGCCGTCGAGCTCGCCATTCAGCGACGAGAAATCTCCGAGGAGCGCGCTGGCAAAGACCGGCCAGGCGATCATCACCGCTACCGCCAGCCCCGCGAGAGCGCGTGTCAGGCGATAGGCACGCCATTCGGCAAGTCTGCGGCTCGGATGCACGCCATAATGCCGGCGGACCAGCGCCGCGACCGGCCAGAAAAGCGCGGTGAGCAGCAGCGCAGTCAGGCCGATCAACAAGGCGGGGGTCAGCCAGACGCTCGAGCTGTACCAGGGAACGGGCTCGAACAGCATGAAGGGCGACGAGGAGTCGATCCCGAACCGGACGACACGTCCCTCCTTCACCTCCGCCGCCAGCCGCATCTTGCCGCCTGCCTCGCGCCAGACGAAGGGCGCAATTTCCACCCATTTGCGCGGCGCGCCGCCGATGCCCGTCGCCGCCCCGAACAGAAGGCCGCCATCGGCGTCGAGGCCGACCTTGAGCTGACCGCCCAGTTCGGCCGCTTTCAGGAAGCTCGTTTCGAGCCGCCGCGTCTTGTTATAGGTGCCAACCATCATCCGCGCATGTTCGCGCGCGGTCGCGGCGTCGACGCGGCCGTCGCGCGGCGCTTCGGGGAAGTAACGATCGGCGAAGGCCTCAAACAAATGGCTGCGAATCGCCGCCGAGACCTTGTCCGTGCCCGCTGCGTTCATCGACATATAGATGCCGACCTTTTCCTCGGGGAAAATCCAGATCTGGCTGTGGAAGACGATCGAATCGCCGCCGTGCGACAAAACTTTCCGCCCGTTGATATTCTGCTCGTAAAAGCCGAGCGCCATGCCGTTGAGCGCGGGGATCGACCGCGTGATGCTATCGTGCATCAGGCGCGCGGTCTCGGGCTTGAGCAACGCGCCGCCATTGTCGAGATGCGCGATCATGAACCGCCCGAGGTCGGCGCCGGTCGCGGCGAGCCCGCCGGCGGGTGCAAAAGCGTTGAGTTCAGGGCGCCCCGGCTTGCCCAATCCGAGAAGATAGCCATTTGCCAGCAGGGGTTCGAGCCGCGCGGGCAATTTCGCCCGCATCGTCGAATGCGTCATCCCTGCTGGCGCGAAGATATGCCGCTCGACATAATCATCGAAGGGCATGCCCGACACCCGCTCGACGATATAACCGGCGAGCGCGGTGCCATAGTTCGAATAGGCGGGGGTAGTACCCGGGGCGTAGATCCGCTCGGGAACCTGCCGCTTCATCGCCTCGGCAAGGGTGGGAATGTCCTTGAGATCATAGCTGTTGAGCCCGCGCTGCACCTCGTCGAAGCCGGCAGTGTGCGTCATCAGGTTGCGCATCGTGACCGGCTTGCCGGCATAGGGCGGAATGCGGAAATCGAGATAGGTGTTGATATCCTTGTCGAGGTCGATCCGGCCCGCCTCGACCATCTGCATGACCGCAGTCCAGGTGATCGTCTTCGACACCGAAGCCTGCTTGAAAAGCGTCGTTTCGGGATCGACGGGACGCCGTTTGGCAACATCGGCAAAGCCGAAGCCCCGCTCGGTCAGCGGTTTGCCGTCTTTCACCACCACGACGACAGCGCCCGCCGCGCGCCCGCGTTCGAGCGCATAGGGCATGAAACCGTCGAGCCATGCGTCGACATCCGCCTTGGTCAAGGGGGTGACCGGCGCTGCCGCCGAATCCCCTGCAACGACACCGGCGACCGGCGCTTCGCCCGACGCGGCCGCCCCCGTAAGCAGCGCGAGCGCCAAAGCGCCCGCCAGCCTGACCGATTTGATGAACCGCATGTCGCTCCCCCGCTTGTCCGGCCTGCGCTTTTTCGCAGTTGGCGTTAAAATTTTCTCAAACTGAAATAATTTTCATTTTGAGACAAGCCATCGGAGACGCGGTTTGTCAATGCAGAATGGTCGCAGCAAGTCATCGCCCGCCGCGTGACAGCAGGAACAGGCGCCTCGTAGCGCCGTTTTGCGAAAATCAGCTTTCGATGGGTTGCAACGACGACTTCAGATCGGCGTCATTGGCCGAACAGACCGAAAGCACGCGGCACGGCCCGTCACCGACTGCGACATAGCCATGCCCCATAGAGGCGTCGAAATAGGCCGAATCGCCGGTCTTCAACAGCGACGGCGCGTACATATCGGTGTGAAATTCGCACTCACCCTCCAGCACGAGGACATATTCCTCGCCCGGATGCCGCATCAACTCGCCGAATTCGTCGATCGACCGCACCTTCACCTCGATGATCATCGGGTTCAACGCCTTGTTCAAAAGGTCGGCCGACGGATAGGTATAATGATAGGTCGACGTCTCGATCGACGCGCCTTCGTTGGCAGGCGTGATGCTCCGTCGTCCGGTCGCCGGACGTTGCGTCGCCACCGTTTGCGAGGCCGGCGCGGCAAACAGGCGCGCGATATCGATATCCAGCCCGCGGCTCAGCCGCACAAGCTTTTCATAGCTCAGCGACATTTTCCCGGTTTCGACCTTCGAAAGCGTCGAGACGGGTATTCCCGTCCGCTCGCTAACCTCGACCAGCGTCCAGCCCTTTTCGGTCCGGAATTCACGCAGGAAAAGGCCGGGACTATGATCCCCCGATCCGAGGCGTCCGGCGCCCGGCATTATCTTGTCCGGCCTTGATGGCATGATGGTCCTTTCTACTGATTTTCTTATCTAGCATATATTTTCATCAATGCACTCTGCATCAAGGAGTGGTTCGGAACGGCCGATATGCGACATTTGTCGCCGGCAGTGCCGATCACGCCGCGCCCGACACAAAGACCTGTTCAGGATAAATTTGACAAATCAGAAAATTCTGAAAATGACATATGCCATCTTCGCGGCAACGCGGCCCAATGCCGCCGGGCGGCGAACAGCGGAGCGACACATTGACTGAAACCGACACCAACGATTCCCGAAAACCATCCCCCGCGGGAGCCCGGTTTCGCTGGATGTTAGCGCTGCTGGTCCTTGTTGCGGCACTCGCGCTTGCCTGGCTTGGAAACCGCCTGCCCGGCGTTGCGCCCGAAACTGCGCCGGCCACCGAATTTTCCGCCGCAAGGGCGATGAAGGACGTGCGCGCGATCGCCACCGACCCGCATCCGATCGGATCGGCGGAGATAGAGGTCACACGCCAATATCTTCTGTCACGCATGGCGGCTCTCGGCCTCGATCCGCAGCTCCGCGACCAGACGGTCGTCGTGACGCGCCGCAATTCGGCCGATACAGCGATCGGCGGACGTCTGCGCAACATCGTCGGCATCCTGAAAGGCAGCGATCCGACATTGCCCGCGGTGCTGTTGATGGCGCACTATGATACCGCGCCGCTCTCACCCGGTGCGGGCGACGATACCGCGGGCGTCGCGGTCGCGCTCGAAGTCGCGCGCGCGCTGGGGGCGGGTGCCCCGCTCCGCCGGTCGGTCATCTTCCTCATGACCGACGGCGAAGAAGTCGGGCTTTTGGGCGCCAATGCCTTTTTCGAAAGCGACCCTCTGCGCGGACTCGTGGGGCCGATTCTCAACCTCGAAGCGCGCGGAGACAGCGGGCGGACGCTGATGTTCCAGACCAGCGGCAACAATCGTCCGCTTGTCGAGGCCTATCGTCGCAGCGTTACGACCCCTGCGTCGGACTCGCTGATGGTGACGATCTACAAACAGATGCCGAACGACACCGATCTGACCGCGGCGCTCGAGCGCGGTCATGCCGGCATGAACTTCGCCTTTGTCGGTCATCAGATGGCCTATCATACGCCGCTTTCGACCGCGGCGAGCCTCAATCAGGGCAGCATCCAGCATATGGGCGGCCAGATATTGCCGCTCGTGCGGGATTTCGCACAGGCAAAGGATATGGGGCGCGGCGCCGGCGACATGGTGTTCGCCGATCTCTTCGGCCAATATTTCCTGGCCTATCCGGTCGCGTTCGGCTGGGCGCTGGCTGTCATCGTGATCGGGGCGATATTCGCCCTGACCGCGGCAGCGCTTGCACGCCGCTCGGCGAATTGGCGCGACGTGGCGAGGGGTGCCGGCGCGGCCATCGCGTTGCCGCTCTGCATCGCGGCCGCCCTGATGCTGGTGCAGCGTCTCGTCGCGCTGTTGCTCGGCGATATCGCATCGCCCTATGCGGTCACGGGCCAGTTCGCATGGATGCTTGGCGCGACCCTGCTGCTTGGCCTCGGCACCGGAGCGCTGGTGATCGACGCCGCCGTCCGCGGACGGCGCTGGCGGTTGGCACTTTGCGTCGTCACAGCATCTATGCTCGCTGCCTTCCTCGGCGATTTCAGCCTCGTCGCGCTGCTGATCGGCGTTGCGGCGGGATTCATTCTTGGCGTCAGCACGGGCCGCCCGGCGGCCCTTCCCGGCTGGCTGGCGGGCGCCGCATCCGTGCTCGGCGTCGCAGCGCTGGCGCTCCAGCTATGGCTTCCCATGGGGGCGCATGCGCTCATCTGGCCCCTCGCGCTGTTGTTGCCCGTTCTCGCATCGCTCCTGTTCGCGGCCGGTCGCATCGATCGCCCCGCGATCCTGATCGCGCTCGCGCTGCCTGTCGTGCTGCTGGCCGGGCTCATGGCGCGGACCGGCTATGATCTGTTCGTGATGATCGGAGTGACGGCCCCGGCAATCATCGCGCCTTTCCTGATGCTGGCGGTGCTCGCACTCGCCCCGCTCCTGTGGCCCTTGCGGGCATTGGCGCGCGTGGGGACGCTCCTTGCCATCGCGGGCCTCGTCCTCGCTACGGTCGCCGGGATCGTGGGCCGGACGCCGTCGGCCGCGAGCCCCGAGCTTGTCGAGGCGTTCCGGATCGCCGACGTCGACACCGACAATGCCCGATGGGCCAGCGGCAAACCGGACAAGAGCGGATGGGTCCGAGCGACGCTGGCGCAGGACGGCGACAAGCCCCGGCCCGGGTCGATCGTTCCCTTCGCCAAAGGCGATTATTGGGTCGCGAGGGCAAAGCCCCTGCCCGTCGCCGCGCCACGCCTCGAGGTCACTGCGACCGGACAGGGACGCGCTCGGCTCATCGATATCCGCGCCGCAAACGCCAATGCCGGGCGATATATGCGGATCCATTTCAAGCCATCGGTCGATCTCACCGGACTGCAACTGGCGGGCAAGCCGGTAACCGACACCCTGAAAGCGGGTGAATGGTCGCAGGTCATTTTCCATGCGAGCGGCGGCGAAGAGGTCCGCCTGACGCTGCGCGCCGACCGCCCGGGACAGATCGAGGTCCGGATGGCCGAAGTTCGGGGCGGCGACCCCATCAAAGATTCCCCGATCCCGCTTCCCCCGCACGTCGTCCCGTACCGGCGGTCGGGCGACACCATGATCGTCACGCGCCGTTTGGCGAGTTGGTGACGTATCGGAGCCGGTGAGAAGAGTCGGCCCGGATGGCATGGGCGCCACCCGGGCCAGCCGGTAATCAGAACGCAGCGGTCACGCTTGCGACGACAGCGGCATCGGCGATCGATCCGCTCCCGTCGCCACCCTTGCTAAAATTGGGTTGCAGGCGGGCGGCCTCGGCCTTGCCGATGTCGGTGTCGACATAGGAAATGTTCAGCGTGAGGTTGCGCCAGGTCGCATCCATGCCCAGCGCCCAATCCCAATAGCGGCCGGTCGGCGCAACGCTGGTGCCATTGGGGCCAAGGCCTGGATTGCCATCCGAATAGCCGACGTGCGCCTTTGCCGTCAGCGGCGTTCCGCCGATCGCGAAGGCGCCATCGCCCCAGAGGTAGAGATTGTCTTCCTTCTGCCCGCGGCTATCGGGAGCAGCCGAGACGTTCGCCAGCGCATATTGCTTGGGCGCATAAGCAACCCCGGCAGTGAGGGTCGCGGGGCCGGTCGTGCCGGTCAGCTTGACATAAGGCTCGGCGAAATCCGATTCATCGGCGCCACCGGGATACATGTACCAGACCATGCCGACGTCCAGCGTCGCATTTTCGGCGATCGACGCCTTGTAACCGCCGATCAGGTCGAGTTCCATATTCGCACCGCCGAACGTACCCCATCCCGACAGGTTGGAAGCCCAGACACCGGCGTAGAGACCGCTTTCGTGCGCGAGGGTCAGGCCGCCCTGCACTGCCATTTCCTTGTCGGACTGCGAAACCCCGCGAAAGCGATAGTCGGACGCGAGCGTCGCCGAACCCGACAGGGTGACGGCCTGCTTGTCTTCTTGCTGCGCCGAAGCGGCGACCGGGAACAGGCCGGCGGCAAGCGCGGCGGCGGCGATCAGATTTTTCATATTGGCCTCTTGAACATGCCCCGGCCGGAATGGCGGGAACGGGTGAGGCGGCCCGACTAGATCAGCGGCGCGTTGGAAATCGAGAGCGGGAAACAGGGGATTTCATAGTGTTTTCATTATGCCCGGCCGCGAGCGCCCAAGGGGATATCAGACATCGCGATCGGGCCGGACCGTCACCGCGAGGTCGGGCGGCGGCATTCGGCGCCAGCGCTCGGAGACCTCGACAATCTCCCACAGTGCAGGCCCGGCAAAGAGCAGCGCGCTGCCCGCACTGCCGCAGAGGAAGACGATCGCCGCGAGCAGCAGCATGAACGACGTCGGTTCGCGCGCCGGCACTCCCAGCGCCATCTGGTGCAGGCGGACGGCAACCGCGCCGCCCGATCCGAGCAAGACCATGCCTCCGCCACGCAGCCCAAGACTGGCCGACAGGCTTTGATGCCATTTCTTCATCCGAACCTCCAAAAGAGGTCGTTCAATTACGCAGGACGACATATGATTTCGAGATCGGGAAGCGGCCGCGCGCATTGAGATTGCATAGGATCGAAATCGGCCGCTTAGCCGAGCCTTTCGATAGCGAAGGCAGCGAGCGCGACCGCGCCGCACATATAGACCGTCAACAGCAGCGGCCCCTGTGCACCCAACCAGTCGATAATGCGGTCGTGCAGGCGCGCCGGGGCGGCGGGGTGGCAATCGATATCGCGTCTGGTCATGCCCCGATCTAGGCAATTGCCCCGTTTGAAATCGAGAGGGGCAGAACGCTATTCGCGTATAAAATCCATATGATCGGCGCGTGGCCTCAGCGGGACGGGACAGTTTCTTCGGCTACCGGCTCGCTATCGAGCCTGAGCCGGTATCCGATGCCGAGCTCGTTGCAGATGATCTGCGGTTGCTGGGGGTCGCTCTCCAGCTTCTGGCGCAGCGTGCGGATCAGCACGCGCAGATATTCGACATGATGTTCATGCTCGTGCGGCCAGACTTCGGCCATGATCTGGTTGTGCGTGATGACGCGCCCGGGAAAGCGCGCGAGCTGTGCCAGCACCGCATATTCCTTTGGCGTCAGATGCACTTCCTTGCCGCCCTTGGTCACCGTGCGCGCGATGAGGTCGAGTTTGACGTCGCCGACCATGAGGCCGAGATTGCCGCCATCGCGGGTCAGGCGATTGCGGAGCGCGACGCGGACCCGCGCAAGCAGCTCATCGGTATCGAAAGGCTTGGTCAGATAGTCGTCGGCGCCAAGGTCGAGCGCCGCCACTTTCTCCTCGGTCGCGTCGCGTGCCGATACGATGATGAGCGTCGTATCGGACTGCTTCTTGATGAGCTGGACCAGTTCCAGCCCGTCGCGATCGGGAAGGCCGAGGTCGAGCAGCGTGATGTCGGGCCGCTCGTCGCGCAGCCGATCGGTCGCTTCGCGCGCATTCTCGGCCTCGACGATCGCATAATCGGCGCGCTCCAGCGCCGCACGGATCAGGCGGCGGATGTGAAGCTCGTCGTCGACGACCAGAATCTTGTGGCGCACTTTCATAGATTGTCCTTGTCGGCGGGATGCGTGATGATCAGCGCATCGGGAATGCGGATGGTGAAGCAGGCGCCGTGCGGATCGGCATTGTTGCCCGCCTCGACCGACAGGCCCATCGCCTCGGCAAAGCCCTTCACGATCGCGAGGCCGAGACCGGTGCCGTGCTTGGCGCGGTCGCTCCCCTCCAGCCGGGTGAAGGTTTCGAAGACGCGCTTCTCGTTGCCCGGCGCGATGCCCGGCCCCTCGTCGATCACCGAAAGCTCGATCGCGTCGCTCATGCGCCGCGCGCGGATGGTGATCGGCGTATCGGGGTCGGCATAGCGTCCCGCATTATCGAGCAGGTTGATCAGGCAATGGTGGAGCAGCACGGGGTCGACACGGACGAGCGGGATGTTGGGGGAAATATCGACCTTCACCTCGTGCCCCGCCAGCGAACCGCGCGTATCGTGCGCGGCGCTTGCGGCGGCGTCGAACAGGTCGGTCGCCTCGACCTTCATCGGCAGCGCCCCGGCCTCGACGCGCACCATGTCGAGGAGGTTCGAGACGAAGCGGTTGAGCCGCCGCGCCTCGGCCTCGATCGTCCCCGCGAGTTCGGCCGACGGATGCCGCTGCATTTCCTGCGCCGCCGACAGGATCGTCGTGAGCGGGGTGCGCAGGTCGTGGCTGACCGACGACAGCAGCGCCGAGCGCAACCGGTCGCGTTCGTCGACCTGCCGCGTCCTCAAATTATCCTCTTCGAGTTCCATGCGGTCGAGCGCGATCGACGCCTGGTCGAGCAGGCTCATCAACAGCGGCACCTGATCCGAGCGGACGGGCTCGCGCGCATCGTCGCGCGTCAGCCCGAGCACGCCGAGCACGCCGCGCGTCGTGCGCAGGGGGTGGAAGAGCCAGTCGGAGGCGGTGAGCGTCGCCGACCCGCGCCCCGCGGGCTGTTCATTGTCCATCGCCCATTGCGCCGCGGCGCGTTCGATCTGCTCCAGCCGGTCCTCGGGCGGTACAGCGGCACGCAGCATCGGACCGTCGGCCGACGGCAGGAGCAGCACTGTCCGTACGTCGAGCAGACGGCCGACCTCGGCACAGATCGCCTGCATCAACACATCCTGATCGGGCGCGGCGGTGAGCTGGCGCGAGAAGCTGGCGAGCGCCGCATTCTGGCGCGCGCTCGACTGCGCGAGATCGGCCTGCGCCCGCACGCGCGCGGCAAACTGGCTCGTCACGATCGCCACGCCCAGCAGCACGAGGATGCTGATGACATTCTCGGGGTTGTTGACGGTCAGCGTACCGGTCGGCGGCAGGAAGAAGAAATTATAGGCGAGACTGGAAGCCAGTCCCGCAAACAAGCCGGCGCGCAGGCCGAAGGTCGCTGCGGCGAACATGACCGGCACGAGATAGAGCAGCGAGATATTGCCGAGATCGATCACCTCGATCAGCAGGCGCCCGAGCGCCGTCATCAGCACCACCATCGCGAGCGACCAGATATAGTCCGAGGTCTTGCCCCAACGGCCTGGGAGAGCAGTCGCGGGCCGCTGCGCGGCCTTCGCTTCAGGTTCGCCGGGCAGGACATGGACCGCGACATCGTCGATCGTCCGCACCAGCTGGTCGACAACCGAGCCATGGCGCATTTCGAACCACCAGGGCCGCGCCGACTTGCCGATCACGATCTGTGTCGCGCGCGCGTCGCGCGCGAAAGCCTGCAAGCCTTCGACCACGCTAGCCGCAGGCACGGTCGCGGTCGAAGCGCCAAGGCGCGAGGCGAGCGCGAGCGTGTCGGCGAGTTGCTTGCGATCGTCGTCGGTCAGCGACTGGCTGCGCCGGGTCTCGATATAGACCGCGGTCCACGGTGCCTTGAGCGCGTCGGCAAGCCGCTTCCCCGCACGGACGAGTTCGGCCGCGACCGGAAGCTCGCTGACCGCGACGACGATCCGTTCGCCGACCGCAAAGCTTCCCGCAAGCGCATGGCTGCGCACATGGTCGAGCATCTGCGCATCGACCGCCTGCGCCGCGCGGCGCAGCGCCAGCTCGCGCAGCGCAGTCAGGTTCGATTTCGAAAAAAAATGGCCGAGCGCGCGCGTCGCTTCCTGCGGGATATAGACCTTGCCGTCGCGCAGCCGCTCGATCAGTTCGTCGGGCGGAATGTCGACGACCTCGATCTCGGCATTTTCCAGGATAACGTCCGGAACTGTCTCGCGCACGCGAACGCGGGTAAACGACGCAACGACGTCGTTGAGGCTTTCGACATGCTGGATGTTGAGCGTCGAATAGACGTCGATGCCGGCACCCAGCAATTCCTCGACGTCCTGATAGCGCTTGGGATGGCGGCTGCCGGGCGCATTGGTGTGCGCGAGTTCGTCGACGAGGACGAGCTGCGGACGCCTTTCGAGGATCGCGTCGATGTCCATCTCGCCGAGGCTGTGCCCCTGATGGTCGACCTCGCGCCGCGCGACGATCTCATGACCCTCGATGAGCGCCTCGGTCTCGCGCCGGCCGTGCGTTTCGACCACGCCGATCACGACATCGACCCCGGCCTCGCGCCGATGGCGTCCGTCGGTCAGCATTTCCCATGTCTTGCCGACGCCGGGCGCGGCGCCAAGGAAGACTTTGAGACGGCCGCGGCCTTCCTGCGCCGCCTGACGCAGGAAGGCCTCTGGTGATGGTCTATCGCTTTCTGTCACGCAGCAGGTTTAGCGCCAAAAGCATCGAGTCGTCGATTGAGCTCGAACACGTTGACGCGCGGTTCGCCGAGGAAGCCGAAAAGCGGCTTTTCGACGCTCTGCTCGACCAGTCCGCGCACTGCAGCCGGATCGAGCCCGCGGACACGCGCCACGCGATCGACCTGGTAAAGCGCCGCCTCGGGCGTGATATCGGGGTCGAGACCGGAAGCCGACGCGGTGACGAGGTCGGCGGGGATCGCCTTGCCCGGTTCGGCCGCCTTCAGCTTTTCGACGTCGCCCTTGACACGATCGACGAGCACCTGCGACGTCGGGCCGAGGTTCGAACCCGACGAGGCGAGCCCGTTGTAACCGTCTCCCGCGGCCGACGGGCGCGTGTTGAAATAGCGCTCGCTGGTGAAAGCCTGTCCCGCAAGCGTCGAGCCGACGACCTTGCCATTTTCGCGAACGAGGCTGCCGTTCGCTTGGGCCGGGAAGAACGCCTGCCCCACGCCGGTCAGCGCAAGCGGATAGCCTATTCCCAGCAGCACGGCGAAGAGCAGTGTCATGACGAACGCCGGACGCAGCGAGCTGATAATATCCTTGTTCATTACCGGTCTCCTTAGACCAGACCCAGGCCGCCAACGGCCAGGTCGATAAGCTTGATCCCGATGAAGGGCGCGACGAGACCCCCGAGCCCGTAGACCGCAAGGTTGCGTGCGAGCAAAGGCCCTGCGCCCATCGGACGATAGGTCACGCCCTTGAGCGCGAGCGGCACGAGCATCGGGATGATCAATGCGTTGAAGATGATCGCCGAGAGAATCGCGCTTTCCGGGCTGCTCAAACCCATGACGTTGAGCACGCCGAGCCCCGGGTAGAGCGCGATGAACATCGCCGGGATGATCGCGAAATATTTGGCGACGTCGTTCGCAACCGAAAAGGTCGTGAGCGCCCCGCGCGTCATCAGCAATTGTTTGCCGAGCCCCACGACTTCGATCAGCTTCGTCGGATCGCTGTCGAGGTCGACCATATTGCCCGCCTCGCGCGCCGCCTGCGTGCCGGTGTTCATCGCGACGCCGACGTCGGCCTGCGCGAGCGCCGGCGCGTCGTTGGTGCCGTCGCCGCACATCGCGACCAGACGCCCGCCCGCCTGTTCCTTGCGGATCAGCTCGAGCTTGTCTTCGGGCGTCGCCTGCGCGAGGAAATCGTCGACGCCCGCTTCGGCAGCGATTGCCGAGGCCGTGAGCGGATTGTCGCCGGTGATCATCACCGTGCGGATGCCCATCGCGCGCAGCTCGCCGAAACGTTCGCGGATGCCGGCCTTGACGATATCCTTGAGGAAGATCGCACCGAGCAGCTGGCCGTCCTTCGCGACCGCCAGCGGCGTACCGCCGGCGCGCGCGATTTCGTCGGTGATCCGGCGCAATTCGGTTGCGGCGGCGGTGGTACCGGCGCCGGGATTGGCCTTCAGAACCGAATCGACCGCCCCCTTCTGGATCACGCTGTCGCCGATCTTGATCCCCGAAATGCGCGTTTGTGCTGTGAACGGGATGATTTCGGCACCTTGCGGCAGTTCACTTGCCGTCTGTCCGAATTTCTCGCGCGCAAGCGCGACGATCGAGCGGCCTTCGGGCGTTTCGTCGGCAAGGCTGGCAAGCAGCGCAGCTTCGGACAAAACGGCCATCGACTGACCGCCGACCGGGCGGAATTCGGTCGCCTGACGGTCCCCGATCGTGATCGTGCCCGTCTTGTCGAGCAGCAGCACGTCGACGTCGCCTGCAGCTTCGACCGCACGGCCCGACTTGGCGAGCACGTTGAAGCGCACGAGACGGTCCATGCCGGCGATACCGATTGCCGACAGCAAGGCGGCAATCGTCGTCGGGATGAGCGTGATCAGCAGCGCCGCGAGGATTGCGACGGGAATGCTGCCGCCCGCATAAGAGGCAAAGCCGGGAATGGTTCCGACCGCGATCAGGAAGATGATCGTCAGGCCGACAAGCAACAGGGTCAGCGCGATTTCGTTCGGAGTCTTCTGCCGCTCGGCGCCTTCGACGAGCGCGATCATCCGGTCGAGGAAGCCCTGCCCCGGATTGACCGTCACCTGCACGCGGATTTCGTCCGAGATGACGCGCGTGCCGGCGGTCACGGCCGAACGATCGCCGCCCGCCTCGCGGATCACGGGGGCGCTTTCGCCGGTGATCGCGGCTTCGTTGACCGACGCGACGCCCGCGACGACTTCACCGTCGGAAGGGATGAGGTCGCCGGTTTCGACGAGCACGATATCGCCGACACGGAGCGCGCTGGCGGGCACGCTTTCATAAGCTTTGCCTCCATCCTTCACCCGCTTGGCGGTCAGTTCCGCCTTCGTTGCGCGTAGCGATGCCGCCTGCGCCTTGCCGCGGCCTTCCGCCAGCGCCTCGGCGAAGGTGCCGAAGAGCACCGTCAGCCAGAGCCAGATTACGAGTTGCAGCTTGAAGCCGGTCGCAAGGCCGTCGTGGCCGACGACGAGGAGCACCGTCAGCAAGGTCGCGACGACCGCGGTGGTGAACATCACCGGGTTGCGGATCAGTTCCTTCGGGTTGAGCTTGCGGAAGGCATCGCCGATCGCCGGAACGATCAGCTCTGCCGTGAACAGGGACTTGGTTTCAGACCGAGCCATTGGGATATCCTTAGAAAAGCTGGCCGTTGATCATCGCGAGATGATCGGCGATCGGACCGAGCGCGAGGCTGGGCAGGAAGGTCAGGCCGCCGACGATCAGCACGATGCCGACCAGAAGGCCTGTCCACAGCACCCCGGTGGTGGGGAAGCTGCCCGCCGTTTCGGGCGTATATTTCTTCGCCGCGAGGCTACCCGCGATGGCCAACATGGGGATGATGATGAAGAAGCGGCCAAGCCACATCCCGACGCCCAGCATGAAGTTATAGAAGGGCGTGCCGGCGGTGAGGCCCGCAAAGGCCGATCCGTTGTTCGCGACAGCACTGGTGAAGCCGTAGAGAATTTCGGAAAAACCGTGCGGCCCCTTGTTGAGCGGCCCGGCAAGACCCGCCTCGGTCACCGACGCGATGGCGGTGCCGCCAAGGATGATCAGCGGAAGCACCGCGATCGCGAGCACCGCAAGCTTGACCTCGCGCGCCTCAATCTTCTTGCCGACGTATTCCGGCGTGCGGCCGACCATCAGGCCCGCAACGAACACCGCGAGGATGGCGAACAGCAGGAATCCATAGATGCCCGCCCCGACGCCGCCGATGACGACTTCGCCAAGCTGCATGTTGAACAGCGGGATCATGCCGCCCAATGCGGTGAAGCTGTCGTGCATCGCATTGACCGCGCCGCACGAGGCCGCAGTGGTAACCGCGGCGAAGAGCGACGAGGCCGCGATTCCGAAGCGGACTTCCTTGCCTTCCATATTGCCGCCCGCGACGCCAAGCTGGTGGAAGATCGGATTGCCCGCGGCTTCCTGCCAATAGACGACACTGGTGCCGGCGAGGAAGATGACGAGCATCGCCGCGAGGATCGCCCAGCCCTGACGCTGGTTGCCCACCGCCTTGCCGAAGGTCCAGGTCAGGCCGAAACCGATCGCGAAGATTGACAGCATCTGGACGAGATTGGTGAGCGCGTTCGGATTTTCGAACGGATGCGCCGAATTGGCGTTGAAGAAGCCGCCGCCATTGGTCCCGAGCATCTTGATCGCTTCCTGCGACGCGACCGGGCCGAGCGCCAGCGTCTGCTTGACGCCTTCGAGCGTCGCGACATCGACCGAGCCGGCGAGCGTCTGCGGCACGCCGTTGGCAATCAGGAAGATCGCATAGACGATGCAGATCGGCAGCAGCAGGTAAAGCGTGACGCGCGTGACGTCGGCCCAGAAATTGCCGAGCGTCGCCGCGCTGCGCCGCGCGAAGCCGCGGAAGAAGGCAAAGGCGAGCGCGATGCCCGTCGCCGCCGACAGGAAATTGTGGATCGTCAGGCCGAGCATCTGGCTGAGGTTCGACAGCGTCGCCTCGCCCGAATACCATTGCCAGTTGGTGTTGGTGGTAAAACTGACCGCGGTGTTGAACGCGCCATCGCTACCGACGCCGTCATAGCCGAGCGGATTGAGCGGCAGCACGCCTTGCAGGCGCAGCACCGCATAGGTGAAGAGCAGCAAGGCAACGTTGAAGATCAGCATGTGGACCGCGTAACGGCGCCAGCTCTGCTCCTCGTTCGGGTCGATGCCCGACAGGCGATAGAAACCCGCCTCGACGGGGCCGAAGATGCGGTGCAGTGGCGTGCGCTGGCCGTCGTAGAGCGCGAAGATCCAGCGGCCCATCGGCTTGGTCATCGCCAGCAAGATGCCGACGAAGACGATGATCAGGAGCCATCCCTGAAAGGTCATGGCGCGCCTCCCTTAGAAGCGTTCGGGCCGCGCGAGCACGGCGACGAGATAGAGAAGAAGGCCGAGCGCGGTGAGGCCCGCGAGCCAGAGGTCGAGAGTCATGGTCATCGATCCTTATGCGTCGTCGCACAGCCGCGCGTAGCCGAGGCTCGCGGCGAGGAGAGCGAGGATGATGCCGACCCAGATGAGATCCTGCATGGGTAGTGCTCCGGCAAGGCGCTGGCCACGGGACGCGGCACGAGTCGTCTGCGGGCTTCCAAATAGGTCAGGGGCGAATTTGAATTCGAGACACCGAAAACCGCGATCGCATAGTATTCTCATATGATTTTGCCGATTTCGGCGGAATGGCGCGCGATGGTGCCGGTTCGTCGCACCAGATCGCGCTGGAAGCAGCACGGTCTATAGTGTGTTCCCTCCCCGGTCCGCCTTGCTTCGAGCCGGGAGGATTGCGCACAGCCATTTCGCAGCGCCCCGGGGCCGGAAATAATGAAAATACAATGGTCGACGCGCTCTCTCGATCTCGAATCCCTATGCGCGCCTCAATAGATTGCCGGCATCGGACCCCGATTTCCGGGCTTCGATTTGAGTAGCCAAGGAGCATCTCACCATGTTGTCTGCGATTTCCGCGGAGCCCGACCCATCGAGCCTGACGATCTTTCTCGGCCGCGACGCGGCCGGGCACTGGCTCGTCCAGGGTTGTAACGGACAGCTCGAAGGGCGTTTCATTTCGCGCGAGGCCGCCTGGGCTTTCGCCCGCGCCGAGGCGTGCGGCGTAGCGGGCGCGCGCCTCGTCAGCGCGCTGCATCCCTTGATCCCGAGCGTTTCGTTCGAGCCCTTGCGGGCGGGCGAACCTTCGATGCCGCGTGCCGCTTGAGGAGGATCATGATGCGCTTTTCCCATCTCTCCCCTTCGGCGATCATATGGATGTCGCCGGTCTCCTTCGGCGCCGTCGCGCGACCCGAAAGCCTTGGCGAGCGGGCCGAAAAGGATCGACGCTGGCCCGCCATGTTGCGCAAGCTCAAGGGCCTGCGCAAACTCGGCCGCCGCAGCATCCGTATCGTCGACGCCGATTGCGGCGCGGGCGATCTGTTGATCCACGCGGCGCAGCGCGCCCGCGAACTGGGTTTCGTGGCGGTCGAGGGCCGCGGCGTCGACGCCGATCCCCAACTCGTCAACGCGGCGAAAAAAACCGCTGCTCGCCAGCCCGACGCGGCGATCGGCCTCGTCTTCGAACTGGGCGATCAGCGCGAGGCGATGCGCGAGGAAGCCCAATTCCCGGCCGACCTGCTGCTCTGCTCGTCGTCCGAAAGCGAAGCGCGCGATTTTGCCAGGATCGCCCGCGCCGCGGGCGATACCGTGCTGTGCGCCCGGACCGGAGGACGAAACCCATGACCGTTCGCGACCTTCGCTGGCGCATTGCCGGCGCGACCTTGCTCATCATGGGCTATTTCGTCGTCGATGCAGCCACAAAAGCCGCGGGCGGCGCCGACATGTTCGGCCTGCTCGGCCTTCTAGTGGCCGCCGGCGGCCTCCTGCTCCTTATCGGCGGCAAACGCGTCGCGCTTGCGCTCAAGGTCGAGCGAAGTCGCCATCGCGAGCTCCCGGGTGCAATCCGCGTCGCGCGGCAGGCCCGCCAGCGCGATCTCTGATTTCTGACAAAGGAACCCCCATGCCTCCTTTCCACCTGCTCGGCGGCGAGATGCACGCCGAAGCGGTCTCGCTCGCGACGATTGCCGCGAACGTCGGAACCCCCGCCTATGTCTATTCGGCCGAGGCGCTGCGCACCGCCGCGCAGCGCTTTCGCACTGCGCTCGCCAGGGTACCGCGCAAGCAACTGATGTTCGCGGTCAAAGCGAACCCGTCGCTCGCGGTGCTGCGCATTCTCGCCGACCAGAATTATGGCGCCGATATCGTGTCGGGCGGCGAGCTCGACGCGGCCATGCGCGCCGGAATCGCGGCAAATCACATCGTCTTCTCGGGCGTTGGCAAGACCGCGCCCGAACTGATCGCGGGTCTCGATGCGGGAATCGGGCGCTTCAACCTCGAGCATGAGCGCGAGGGGCAGTTGCTGTCCACGCTTGCCGCACAGCGCAGCAGGCGCGCGCCTGCGCTGCTGCGCATCAACCCGGACGTCGATGCGAACACCCATGCGAAGATCACGACGGGGCGCAGCGACAGCAAGTTCGGCGTCCCGGTCGGCGAAGCGCTCGCCATGTACGACCGCCTCTCGGGGCTCCCCGGTCTCGACCTCCACGGCCTTGCCGTACATATCGGCAGCCAGATCACCGATCTCGCGCCGCTGGAAGCCGCCTATCGCAGGATTGGCGACCTGATCCGCGCGTTGCGCGCCAAAGGGCATCGCGTGTATCATGTCGATCTGGGCGGCGGCCTCGGCGTTTCTTATCGCCCGGGTCAGGATGACGCCGATGTCGAGGCCTATGGCGCGATGGTCGCAGCGGTGACGCGCGACTGGGACGCCACCCTGCTTTTCGAACCGGGCCGTTTTATCGCAGCGCGGGCGGGCGTCCTCCTTACGCGCATCCTGTGGGTGAAACCCGGCCGGGAGCACCCGTTCGTCGTGGTCGATGCCGCGATGAACGACCTCGCCCGCCCCGCGCTTTACGATGCCTGGCACGAATTTGCTGCCGTGCGTCCGTCGGGCAAGACCTTCTCCGCGAATATCGTCGGCCCGGTCTGCGAAACCGGCGACACTTTTGCGAAAGCCCGCGTGATCGACCGGGTCGACGAGGGCGATCTGGCGCTGTTTCATACCGCCGGCGCTTATGGCGCGGCCATGGCATCGACCTATAATTGTCGCCCGCTCGTCCCCGAGGTGCTCGTCGACCGCAATCGTTATGCGGTCATCGCCGAGCGCATCCCGGCGCACGAGGTCCGCAGGCAGCGGCTCGCACCGTGGATGCCCGACGTGCCCGATATGCACGCCGCCTGAAACCGCTGCCGCGTGGCGGGCCTGACGACATAGGCCGGCCACGCGAGCCGCACGCTCCGGAATGCCGGACTATGACTGGCCGAGACCGCAGTGCGCCTCCTCGAACAGGAGCTTCAGATCCTTTTTCAATATCTTGCCATTGGCATTCCGCGGCAGCGTCTCTGCCACGAAGCGCACCGCCACCGGCACCTTGAACGCCGCGAGCCGCGCTCGCACCCATTGCTGGAGTTCGGCTTCGGTCGCCGTCATGCCGGGGGCGAGATGGACGACCGCAGCTGGTTCTTCGCCCAGCGTGCGGTGCGGAATGCCGATGATCGCCGCGTCGGTTACGGCCGGATGTTCGTAGAGGGCATTTTCGACCTCGGACGAATAGATATTCTCGCCGCCGCGCAGCACCATGTCCTTGGCCCGGTCGACGATATAGACGAAGCCTTCTTCGTCGAGCCGCGCAAGGTCGCCGGTACGCACCCAGCCGTCCACGAAGGTTTCGGCGGTCGCCTCGGGCTTGTTCCAATAGCCCTTCACGATCATCGGTCCGCGCGCCCATAATTCGCCGACGGTCCCGACCGGCAGCACGGTCACGCCGTCGTCGGCGCGGATTTCGAGGTCGGCGACCGCGACCGGCGGCCCCGCACTCGTCGGGCGGTTGAGATAATCCTCCGACGAATGCGATGTCACCGTCGCCATCGTCTCGGTCATCCCCCAGCCGTTGCCGGGGAGCGCGCCAAACTCTTCATAGATGCGCTTGACAAGCTCGGGCGCCGACGGCGCCCCGCCATAAGCGATCGCCTCGAGCGACGAGAGGTCGTAGCGCGTGCGGTCGGGATGCTCGATCAGCTGCCAGGCGATCGTCGGCACGCCGCCGGTGACATTGACCTTCTCGCGCTCGATGATCTCCATCGCGCGCACCGCGTCCCATTTGTGCATGAAGATCGTCGTATGCCCTGCGGCCAGGCTGCCCATCAGGCTCGCCGAACAGGCGGTGACGTGGAACATCGGTATCACCGTCAATATCGTGCGCGGCGTCGGATCGGGCACCGGCTCGCCGCGACGCAGGAAGCTGCGCGCGGTGGCGAAGCCGCCCGACAGGATGTTGGTGAGCAGGTTGCGATGCGTGCCGAGTGCGCCCTTCGGATTGCCCGTCGTTCCGCTGGTGTAAAAGATCGTCGCATCATCGTCGCTGTCGAGATCGACCTGCGGCCGCTCGATGGGGTCGAGGTCGGCCCAGCCTGCCGGCGCGCCGACGATGTCCTCGAGCGCAGTTGTTCCCGCGACCGGCGCGGCGGCGCGCGCGACGATCCGGTGCGTGACCGCCGGCAGGTCGTCCAGATAGTCCGCAATGCGGTCGAGGCGCTCGCCATCGACGATCACCAGCTTGGCGCCCGAATCGCGGATGCCGTAAGCCAGCTCGGCGCCCGTCCACCAGGCATTGAGCGGCACCGCGATCGCACCGATCGTGACGATCGCGAAAAAGGCCATCGGCCATTCGGGGAGGTTGCGCATCGCCAGCGCCACCCGGTCGCCCTTCCCCACACCCATGCCCCGCAGCGCGCGCGCCAGCGTAGCGGTCGCCCGCCAGTTCGCTTCATAGGACACGCGCGCATCATCGAGGATCGTGAACATCCGGTCGCCATGCATCCGCGACAGGTCGAGCAGGGCGCCGAGGTCGTGCGGCGCATGTTTCCAGACCCGCGTTGGAATGCCCCGGATATCGAGCGTTTCCATTTCGAACTTCGTGCCCGGCGCGGTCAGCGCCGCCGTCGCATCGTCTAGCGACATTCGGGGCCAGGCGGGGTCGAGCGGAACGACGGCTTCGCTAACGGGATCGTTGGACAATCAGTCTCTCCATGATGGCGCGTCGTCGGGCCGCCGCGCCTTGTTCCTTCACGGAGGATCGATCTTGCCGCAGCAAAAGGCAAGGGCCGGTTCGGGTCCCCCCACCCGAACCGGCCCCAAAAAAATGGAGGCCGCACACAGGTGCGGCCTCCCGTCAATGCGCCAGCAAAGTGGCGAGACGGCCCTGTGCGCCATGCACCTCGACTTCGCCACCGCGCGACCGGCGGCGTTGCCACCATTCGGCGAGCAGTTCGGCGCAGCTATGGTCGATCGAGCGGAGACCCGACAGATTCATGCTGACGCGCCGGTCGGCGGGCAGCGCGTCCAGCGCCGATGACAATTTCGGCAGCGAGACGAAACTCGCCACGCCCGCGAGCCGCAGTTCATGCCCATGGTCGTCTTCCGTCTGGTCGACGTCCAGCTTGAGCCGCCGCATATTGGGGATGATCTCCACCAGCGACAGCGCGAGGCCGACGAGAACACCGGTCAGAAGGTCGGTTGCGACCACCATGACAAGCGTCGCCGCCCAGATCACCGCCGGCAGCGGGCCGTGCGATTTCAGCAGATGGCGTACATGACGCAGGCTGACCAGCTTCCAGCCGGTGACCACAAGAATCCCGCCGAGCGCCGCCATCGGAATCTGGCGCAGCAGCCACGGCAGTGCCGCAACCAGCGCCAAAATCCAGATGCCATGCAGCACCGCCGACATCCGCGTGACCGCACCCGCTTGGACGTTGGCCGAACTGCGGACGATGACGCCGGTCATCGGCAGCGCGCCGGCCGCACCGCACAGGAAATTGCCGACGCCCTGCGCCCGCAGTTCCTTGTTATAGTCGGTGCGGACGCCGTCGTGCATCCGATCGACCGCCGCCGCCGAGAGCAGGGTCTCGGCGCTGGCGATGAATGCGATCGCGATCGCCGTGACCATCAGCGTCGGGGTCAGCATCGCGCTGAGCCCCGCCATCGTCGGCGGCGCGATCGCCGCGGTGATCGATTCAGGCACATCGACGCGCGCCACGTTCAGCCCCGCGAATGACGCGATCAGCGTGGCGAGAACGACGCCGATCAAGGCGCCGGGCAACAAACGCAGCGCGGCGGGACGCAGCTTGTCCCAAAGCAGCGTGCAGCCGATTGCGACGAGGCCGATGAACAGGGCGGGGATGGCCGGACCGTCGAGACCGAGAACGCGGCCCGGAATCGCGACCAGATTTTCCAGCCCGCTGGCAAGCGGCCGGGCATCGAACAGGACATGGAACTGGCCGACGACAATCAGCACGCCGATACCCGCAAGCATCCCGTGGACGACCGCAGGCGAAATGGCGCGGAACCAGCCGCCCAGTTTCATCACGCCCGCCAGGAACTGGATCAGGCCGGCGACGACGAGGATCGGCCCGAGCGCCGCGAGACCATGGCGCTGGACGATTTCGAAGACAATGACCGCGAGGCCCGCCGCGGGGCCGCTGACCTGCAGCGGCGAACCCGCTAGCAGGCCGACGACAATCCCGCCGATGATGCCGGTGATGAGGCCCTTCTCGGGCGGCACGCCGGACGCGATCGCGATCCCCATACACAGCGGCATCGCGACCAGAAACACGACGACCGACGCGGTGAGGTCGCGCGCCAGCCAGTTGGAGGGGAGTTGCGAGACAGTCATGGATGTCACTCTGCGGCGACCAGCGGCAGCGTGTCGGCGGCGCGGCGCGGCCCGGCAGCGAGCGCCACCGGCAGCGGACGATCGTCGCGCATCGGCGTGAAGCGGCCCGTTTCGCCGTCGAGGCCAAGGACAGCGCCGGCGTGGATGTCGACAAACCAGCCATGCAGTGAGATTTCGCCGCGCGCGATGCCCAAGGCCACCGACGGATGCGTGCGCAGGTGCGCGATCTGGGCGACGATATTTTCCATCGCGACGATCCGCACGCGTTGATGGTCTTCGGCTTCGGGATAGCCTTCCGCCGCGACGCGCTGGGCGGCGTGCGAGTGGCGCAACCAGGCCGCGACATTGGGCATGGTGTCGAGGCTTTCGGGATGCACCAGCGCCTTCATCGCGCCGCAATCCGAATGGCCGCAGACGATGATGTCGCGCACGCCGAGCGCGAGCACGGCATATTCCACGGTCGACGACACACCCCCGTTTGCGGTCGCGAAGGGCGGTACGATGTTGCCCGCATTGCGGCAGACGAACAGATCACCCGGCTGCGCCTGCATGATATGTTCGGGCACCACGCGCGAATCCGCGCAGGAAATCATCAGCGCCTTGGGGCTTTGCCCGTCGGTCGCGAGTTTGGCGTACAGGTCCAGATTGCTGGGGAAAACCTGCTTTTCAAAATGGAAGACGCGTCCGATCAGCTCGTTCATTCCGATACTCCTTCGCTGGGGGGCGGACAGGACGAGGTCCCGGCCGTTGGAAGGAGGCAGATAATCGGCGTCGATTGCTGCGACGCAGCATGAATGTAAGGAATTATTGCTGGCGTGACACAGGCTTGGCAAAATTGCCCCGGGGCAAGGCGATTTCGGCGCGCAGGCCACCTTCGGCGCGATTGGTCAGGGTGAGCATCCCCGCCTCGCGCTCGACCATCCGCGACACGATCGCGAGGCCGAGGCCCAGCCCTTTGGTATTGCGGCTGCGGGCGGCGTCGAGCCGGACGAAGGGTTGCAGCACATCGGCAATGGATTCGGCTGGAATGCCGGGGCCGTTGTCCTCGACGCGCAGGATTATCCTCTCCGGATCGCAGGTCAGGCTGACTGCGACGTCTTCACCATAATGGATGGCGTTCTCGATCAGGTTGCCGACCGCGCGTTTGAATGCGTTGGGACGCAGCATCGCCACGAGATGATCGGGTCCTTCATAGCAGATCCGGTGACCATGATCGGTCATGTCGTCGACCAAGGTCGCGACCAGAACGGCAAGGTCGACGCGCATCGACGCTTCGGAATCCTCGTCGCCGCCAAGATAGGCGAGGACTGAGGCGATCATCTCCTCCATCTCCGCGATGTCGCGTTCGGATGAAACACGCAGATCCGCGTCGTTCGACCCGTCGATACGAAGCTGGAGCCGGGCGAGCGGGGTGCGCAAATCATGGCCGACGGCAGCGAGCGCCTGCGTGCGATCGGCGATCATCCGGCTGATCTGACCCTGCATCTGGTTGAACGCACGGATCAGGTGACGAACCTCGTTCGTCCCCTCTTCGCGCACGACCATGCTTTCCCCCTGCCCGATCCGTTCGATCGCGCTGCTCAGCGTCTTGAGCGGCCGCAAGGTCTGGCGAACGAGCAAACCGCCGAGCACGGCAAAGGCCAGCGCGGGGATCAACGCGAGCATGATACGGTTGAACTGAAGAGCCCAGCCGGTGACGAGGCCGTGCATCTTGAAATGAACCCACGAACCGTCCGACAGGATGATCTGTCCCGCAACGCTGTCGCCGCGGACCGGCGAGGCCAGCTGCAATTGCAGCCCCGAACTCGCGAGCGACGGCTCCCATTCGACGACCTGGTCGCGCATGTTACGCATGTCGGCAGCGAGCACGCGGCGTTCGGGCGCCAGTCGCTGCCAGTGCACCGTATAACGATCGGTGGAAAGATAGCTGGCGATCGCCGGCCTTTCCTCCTGCGGCCGTTCATCGATCAGCCGCTCGACGATCACGAGATGTTCGGCCAGCCGCCGCGCCTCGTCCTCCTTGATCGAAAACTCGCCGGCGCGCTCATAGAGGAGCGTGCTGACCGCGAATTCCATCGTCACCGTCAGCAGGATGATCCCGACGATGCGACCGATCAGTCCAAGCGACGGACGTGCGATCATCAAATCCGGTTGACGCTGGCGTTCAGCATATAGCCGACGCCCCGCACCGTGACGAACGGCGCCGGTCGATCATCGTCCGCCAGCTTGCGGCGCAGCCTGCTGACGAGAACGTCGATGCTGCGGTCGGAGGAATCGCCGATCCTCGTTCGCGACAATTCGATCAGGCGTTCGCGCGCGATCACGCGCAGCGGATGGCTCAAAAAGCTGGCGAGCAAATCGAACTCGGCGCCGGTCAGAGGAATCATCGCACCATCGCGCGAGAAGAGTTGGCGACGCGCGAAATCGACCGTCAGCCCGTCGAATTCAGCCCGGTGCGACGGGGTTTCGCGCCGCTCCTCAACCACGCCGCGACGCAGCACGGCGCGGACGCGCGCGACAAGCTCACGCGTTCCGAAGGGCTTCGCCAGATAGTCGTCCGCGCCCAGTTCGAGCCCCACGACACGGTCGGTTTCGCTGGCGCGTGCGCTGATGAAGATGATCGGCACACTGCTGCGCTGCCGGATCATCTTGCACAGGTCGATACCGCTGGTGCCCGGCAACATGATGTCGAGCAGGATCAGGTCGATCGGGCCAGCCTCAAAGGTCGCCCACATTTCGGCAGCTGTCGCGGCAGGCCGGACGATATAGCCATTTTCCTGAAGCGCCCGGGCGGTGAGCGTGCGGAGCGGCGGATCGTCTTCCACGAGGAGAACGGAGGGAGCGGTCATGGCGGGTTGGGGGAAATGGGACTGGGCGAGCGAGGGAGAGGAAAACATCCGCGCCGACGTAGGTAGCCATGAGTTAAGGTCAATGCCCATCAAACGCTTCATCGCAGAAGGATAACGCTTTATCGACACAGAAACAAAACGATACATCCGCCCGGCGATGCCGGGCGGCCCAGCAACATTTCATTACACTTGCGACAATCGGCCGCACGGTGTCGGCGCTAGATGCCCGCCAATCGCCCGGAGCCTTGGCTGTCGTCCCCGCAGCGGGCCCCTGCACATTTTTGGGAGTATGGCTGGTGCGCCTTTCATGTCTTGCCTTGGGCCTCACGGCGACGCTGCTGGCAGTACCCGCCGCCGCCACCGCTCCGTCGGTCCCGCGGCAACTTGCCAAGATGGATGCCGAACGCTTTCGTTCCGCAGCCACGCTTGACGACGATGACCTGGAGTTTTCGGCGATCATCTCGACACGCGACGGGTTTCGCAAGGAACGGCGCGTGAATGGTTCGACATGGGCCGACGGCCATGTCGAGGCGCATATCGACAAACGCACGGGCGACATCCGGTTCGAAGTGCATCAATCGCTACGGTATCGCGGCTCGCAACGCTTCTACGAGACGGTCCATTTCGAGGACCGCGATGGAAAACTCGTCGTACGCGCGCTGGACCGCGCACTGCGCGGCGACGACACCATGTGCCCGAACAGCGATTTCACGGGCGACTGCTCGCTGACGATGAAGCTTGTCTTCTCGGTCGACGAGGCGCTGCTCAAGACCGTCGCGGCGCGCGGCGAAAGCTGGGATCTCAAATTCAAGGGCCGACCCGATGGCGAAGACGACCTCCGGATCCGGATCGTCCCCGCCGAGATCGAAGGGCTGTTGCTGGCCGTCGGCGACTATCATGCGAGCATGGCGTCGCGGGCGAGCGATTGAGGCGCTCGTTTGCCAATCATGCTGCAAACCTGGTCGGCGATGCCGGTCAGCCAGCCCAATCGGCAAAAACGCGGTAAACGCCCGATCCATTGTTCCGCCGCACACGTCTTGGGAATGGCTCGAATTTCCTGTAGATTGCCGCCAGGCGAAGGAGAAGGCGCATGGCGGGCGGTCTGGCAATCGTGCTGAGCGGCGGCGGCGCAAAGGGCGCCTTCCAGGTCGGCGTCGTCCATGAACTGGTCGTCAACCGGGGCGTGCGGATCGACATTGTCGCCGGCGTTTCGACCGGCGCAATCCAGGCGCTCGGCGTGGCGCAGGACGATGTTCCCGGGCTGCTCGACGCCTGGCTCGGCATCCGGGGCAACAACTCGATCTACAAGGAACGCCCGCTCGGCGTCGTCGGCGGCATCCTCGGCGAGGATGCAATCTACGACGCGGCGCCACTCAAAAAATTGCTCAAGGACTTCGCCGACGAAACGAAGCTCGCGGCGAGCGGGCGCAAATTGCTGCTGGGTGTCGTCAACCTCGGCACCGGCACCTATCGCAGCATCGACGAAAGCGTGCCGGGTATCCATAATTGGGTCTACGCGAGCTGCGCCATGCCGCTGTTCTTCGACCCACTCAAGACGCGCGATAGCGCCGGCACGACCGAGCAATGGGTCGATGGCGGCGTGCGCGACGTGACCCCGCTGAGCGCCGCGCTCGAAATGAACCCGCGCGGCGTGATCGCGGTGCGCGCCTCGCCCGCTCCGCAACCGGGACCCGTGCGCACCTACAAGAATCTGATCAAGATCGGACTGCGCGCGGTCGATATATTGCAATCCGAAGTGTCGGCGAACGACCTGGCCGGCGCCGCGCTGATCAACGACCTGATCGCCGCGCGCGAGGCGCAGCTGCGTGCTCTCCAGAACGAGGGAATCGGGGGCGCGCAAGCGGCGCGCATCCTGCGCCCGCTGGACGTCCAGATCTCGCGCTATCGTTTTGCGCCGATCCGGATCATCGAACCCGAGGAGGAATATTCGGAAACGCTCGACTTCGATCCAGCGAAGATCCGCACCGCGATCGATGCCGGGCGGCGCGCGGTCGAGCGCGAATGGGATGCGCTCGAACCGCTGCTCAGCTGATCAGTCGGCGGTCACCTCGATCTCGCGCTGCTGGCGGATATCATCCGACGACGACCCTGCCATGATCCGGTACCGGCCCGGCACCACCACCCATTCGCCGCGTTCGGCATCGAATTTCGAGAAGGACCGGGGATCGAGCGTCACGGTCAGCGTTCGGCGCGCCCCCGGCGCCAGATCGGCCTTGGCAAAACCGCGGAGGGCAACCGGCGCGTCGCCGGTCGCCGGCGTCACCGGGGCGACGTAAAGCTGTGCCACCTCCTTGCCGGCGCGCTTGCCGTCATTGCGCAGCGTGATTTTGACCGGGAGCGCCTCCCCCCCCTTGACCCGCGCCGGTACCGACAGCCCCGAATAGGCGAAGCTGGTATAGCTTAGCCCGTGGCCGAAGGCGAAGAGCGGCTTCACGCCCTTTGCGACATAACCGCGATAACCGACGAGCAATCCTTCGGAATAGGGCGTCTTCGCACCCTTGAGGTTGACCGTGTCATCCCCGGTGCGCACCGGGAAGGTGACGGGCAGCTTGCCCGACGGGTTGACCTTGCCGGTCAGCACGTTCGCCAGCGCCGCGGCGCCGCCTTCGCCCGGCAGCCACATGTCGAGGATCGCCGGCGCCTTGTCCGCCCACGGCATGGTCATAGCGGCCCCGGCGTTCATGACGACCGCGGTCCGGGGGTTCGCGGCGACGACCGCCTCGACGAGCCGGTTCTGGTCGCCCGGCAGGTCGAGCGAGGTGCGATCATATCCTTCGCCCTCGGTCGTCGACGACGAACCGACGAACAGCACTACCGCGTCGGCCCCCCGCGCCGCCGCAACCGCCTCATCGAACGAGGGCAGCGGTTCGCGGATGCCAAAGCTCAGATATTCATAAGGCGTCTGGCCGTTCACATAGTCGAGGCGGATCGGATAGCTGCGGCCGGCTTCGAGCTCGACCGACACCGTCCGGCGCGGGATCGGGAAACCCAGCACGTCGCGGACATCGGGCTTCGACGCGCTTTCCTTGGACAGCACGGTCTTGCCGTCGAGGACAATTGTCGCGTTGCCCGTGCCACGCGTGCTGAATTCATAGGTGCCGCCCTTCTCGGGCCAGAACAGCCCTTCCCAGCGGAATGCCGCATAGCCGGTTACTTGCGGCCCCGCGATATTGCCGCTGATCCGCTTGAGGAAGCTGGTCGCGGTTTCGCGTTTCACCGGCTCGCCGCTCATGTCGGCAGTGGCGTAGTAGGTCGCTGCCAGACCTGTGACATTGCGATCGGCGCCGGGGCTGAACAATTTGGGGTTTGCGCCCGGCGGCGTCTCTTCATTGTCGACGCCGCGGGCGTAATCGATCTTCACCCCCGGCAGCGCCGCCTTGAGCGCCGCGAGCGGCGTGCTCGTCTCGAAGGGCACGACCGCCGAGCTTCCGCCGCCCTGAATGCGTACGACATCGGCGTTGGGACCGATGACCGCGAGCGACTTGATCGACGACGGAAGCGGCAGCACGCCGCTGTTCTTGAGCAGGACGATCGCTTCCTCGGCTGCGCTTTGCGCCAGAGCGGCATTGCGCGGCGTGGTTTCGGCGACCGGCCGTGCCACGCCGCGTTCGATCGCACCGCTGCGCACGATCAGCCGCACCATGCGGCGGGCATTGTCGTCGATTTGCGCCGCTGTGACCTTGCCCTCTTCGACGGCCTTTTTCAGCTTCGGCCCGAAATGGTTCGGCGGCCCCGGCATCTCGAGGTCCATGCCGGCGTTGACCGTCGTCGCGGTCGAATGGACCGCGCCCCAGTCGGACACGACAAAGCCCTTATAACTCCACTCGGTCTTGAGAAGGTCGGTGAGCAGCCATCGGTTCTCGGCTGCATGGCTGCCGTTGATCTTGTTGTACGACGCCATCACCGACCAGGGATCACCCTGTTTGATCACCGTCTCGAACGCCGGGAGGTAGATTTCGCGCAGCGTCCGCGGATCGACGACCGAGTCGACGATGAAGCGGTTGGTTTCCTGATTATTCGCGGCGAAATGCTTGAGCGAGACACCGATGCCGGCGCCCTGCGCGCCCTTCACATAGCCGAGCCCGATCTGGCCCGCGAGATAGGGGTCTTCGGAATAGGTTTCGAAATTGCGGCCCCAGCGCGGGGTGCGCACGATATTGACCGTCGGCGCGAGCAGCACGTCGGCGCCGTGCGCGAGCGTCTCCTTGCCGATCGCCGCACCGACCTTCGCCGCGAGATCGGGATTCCACGTCGCCGCCATTGCGACGCCGACGGGAAACACCGTCGCGGGCTTGCCATCGGGCGAACGCACGCCGGTCGGCCCGTCGGTCATGCGGATCGAGGGGATTCCCAGCCGCTCGATCGGGTTCAGCGTCATCGAGCTTTCACCTGCGAGCAGCAGGATCTTCTCGTCGAGCGTCAGCCGCCCCATCAGATCGTCCACCCGCGCATCGACCGGCGCTGATTTGTCCTTGTAGATCATATCCTGCGCCTGTGCGCCGGACAGCGCCACCGTGGAGGACAGCAATGTTGCCGCCAGATAGGCTGTCCGGCTCTTCATCACTTGATCTCCGCCAGATCCTTGGCCGTCGCGGCAAGCATCTCGTCGGTGATCTTGCCGTTCGAATAGGGCTGGAGCTGCGTCAGGCTGATCGCCTTGAACATCTCATATTCGGGCAGCGCGATCATGCCGGGGAAATGCTTTTCGATCACCGCCTTGCCCTTTTCGTCGGCGACGATGTCCTGCAGCGGGGTGTCGAGGTTGAACTTCGCATCGCTTGCCGGCGCGGCATCGGTTGCGGGCGCGGGAGCCGCAGGCGCTGCGTCGGTGCCTTGGGCGAAAGCGGGAGCGGCGGCCATCAACGCCGCAACAAATATGGCAGTTTTCATATTACTTCTTCCTTTTGAAGATCGGCGACCATCGCTTCTCTGATCAGATATTTCTGGACCTTCCCCGTCACCGTGGTGGGGAATTCGCCGACGATACGCACGTATCGCGGGACTTTATAGTGGGCGATCCGGCCGCGGCAGAACTCGCGCATATCCTCGGCGCTAGCCTCCGCGCCGGGCTTCAGACGCACCCAAGCGCACAGCTCTTCGCCCATGCGCTCATCGGGGATGCCGACCACCGCGACATCCTCGACCGCGGGATGGCGATACAGATAATCCTCGACCTCGCGCGGATAGATATTCTCGCCCCCGCGGATCACCATGTCCTTCAGGCGCCCGACGATATTGCCATAGCCTTCGGCGTCGATCGTCGCGAGGTCGCCCGAGTGCATCCAGCCGTCGTCGTCGATCGATTCCATCGTCCGCTGCGGTTCGTCCCAATAGCCGATCATCACCGAATAGCCGCGCGTGCAAAGCTCGCCGGGTTCGCCCGAGGGAACGATATTGCCATCGGCGTCGACGATCTTGCATTCGAGATGCGGCTGCACACGGCCGATCGAGCCGACACGGCGCTCGAACGGATCATCAGGCGCGGTCTGGAAGCTCACCGGGCTGGTCTCGGTCATGCCATAGGCGATCGTCACGTCGCGCATGTTCAGCCGCTCGACGACCTGCCGCATCAACGGTTCGGGACAGATCGCGCCGGCCATGCAGCCGGTGCGGAGCGAAGAAACGTCGAAGTCGTCGAAGCGCGGATGCGCGAGCACCGCGATGAACATCGTCGGTACCCCGTAAAGCGACGTGCAGCGTTCGGCCTCGACCGCGCGCAGCACCGCTTCGGGATCGAAGCCCTCCGACGGATAGACCATCGCCGCGCCGTGGGTGATGCTGGCCAGATTGCCCATCACCATGCCGAAGCAATGATAGAGCGGCACGGGGATGCAGATGCGGTCGCCCTCGCCCAGCCCCTGCGTCCGGCCGACGAAATAGCCGTTGTTGAGGATATTGCGGTGGCTGAGCGTCGCGCCCTTCGGCAGGCCGGTGGTGCCGCTGGTGAACTGTATGTTGATCGCGTCGTTCGGATCGAGCGTCGGACCGATGGCGGCAAGGCGCTGACGCTCGGCATTCGTCCCGCGATCGGCGACGTCATCGAAGCGCAGCCAACCCGGGCGCATCTCCGCACCGACAAGGATCAGCGAGCGCAGGGTCGGCAGGCGTTCGGCGCGAAGCTGGCCGGGGGTGCTTGCGGCGACTTCGGGCGCGAGTTCCTCGATCATCGCCGGATAGTCGCTCGTCTTGAAGCTGGTCGCGGCAACGAGTGCCGACAGCCCGACCTTGTTGATCGTATATTCGACCTCGGACAGGCGATAGGCAGGGTTGATCGTGACGAGGATCAGCCCCGCGCGTGCGGCAGCGAACTGGGTCAGCGTCCATTCGGCGCAATTCGGCGCCCAGATCCCGATCCGGTCGCCGGGGTTCAGCCCGAGCGCAAGCAGGCCGGCGGCAAGGGCATCCGACCGTTCGAGAAGCTCGGCGAAGCTCCAGCGGATGCCCTGCCCGACCGCGACCAGCGCATCGCTGGTGCCCCAAAGATCGGCAGCACGCGCGAGCGCTTCACCGATCGTATGTTCGATCAGCGGCGGTTCGCTCGCACCCGTGACATGGCTTGTCATTTTACCGGAGCCTCGCATGCGAAGCTCGCGGCATCGTCGGTCGATCCCTTGCCGTCCCATTTTGCCACCTTGGGGAATGCACAGAGCGGCCGCGTCCGCCCGGCCTTTGCCGGAAGGCCGATATAGGCGAACAGATCGTTGTCATATTTGGTCGCGATGATCCGTTCAGGCGCGGGGCCGCCCTGCCGCCAGCCGTCGAGCGCCGTCAGCGGATCGAAGTTGTTCGGCCCGGGACCTGCAAGGCAGTGCGACATGCCGGGGACCATGAACAGGCGAACCGAAGTCGCGGCAGCTTTCGGGTTGGCCGCGACCAGACGCCCATAATAATCGACCGTATTCTGCGCCGGAATCCCGGCATCGTTCCAGCCATGATAGAGGATCAGCTTGCCGCCGCGCTCGTAGAAAGCGCGAAGGTCGGTGCTGTCGGCATCGAGGTCGCCGCCGACACGCGCCTTCGCCAGCGCATAGTCGCGATCGAGGTCGAAGTCCGACAGCTGCCAGTCGGGATTGGCGTGGACGAAATAGCGGAAGAAGGCGGTACCGAACTTCACATGCTGCGACGTCTTGCCGGTCAGCCATTGCGACCAGGTGCCCGCCTCGGCCTCGGCGCCGGGTGCGAAACCGGGGTAGAAGCTCTTGCCGTCGGCACTCTTCGGACCTTCGTAGAACAGCTTTGCGGTCGCAACTTCGCCGGGCGTCAGGCAATCGGCGCCCTCGCCGCCCTTGCATGCAAGCTTTGCGGGGTCGAAATCACACGCGCGCGGGTCGTCGATCACGCCGTCCTTGACGCCGTCGAGTGCATCGCACGCCCCCAGCGATGCCGCCTGAAGCAGCTTCAGCTTCGCCATCGAGAGGTCGCCGCCGGGTTTGTTCGCGGCAACGGCATTGTTCGCAAAGGCGCTCGCCATGCGCGTCCACGGCATCGCCGGGGCGCCCGCGATGATTGCGTCATAATCGGCAGGATACCGCTGCGCGAGCGTCAGAGCCTGCCGGCCGCCGTCCGAGCAGCCGTGAAAATAGCTCGCCGCGAGCGGGTTTTCGTAGAAGGCGGCGATCACCTGTTTGGCGGTCTCGGCGCCGACATGGTTCGCGCGCCAACCATAGTCGCGCACCTTTTCGGGCGCGTTGAGCGCCCAGCTTGCGTCGACGTCGGCTTCACTGAAATGCCCCATGTCGGTGCCGACCGCAGCATAGCCCTTTTGCACCGCTCCGCGCATCAGCAGCGACGGGAGCAGCATGTTCGCGCCGAAGCCGCCATTGCCCGCGCCGAGCAGCTTGCCGTTCCATCCCGCGCGCTCGGGCAACCACACCTCGACCTTGATCGACGATCCCGGCACCGGCGACAGCGTCGCCTGTACCCGGCAGAAGGCGGCGGGTGCCGGCAGGCCGGGTTTGCCCGCCTCCAGATTGACCATCGCACCGCCCGCGAGCGAGGTCGCGGCGTCGATCTTGCCGTCCTTCAGCGCCAAGCCGGTCAGCGCCTCGCAGCTGCCGATTTTTTGCACGGCGGGCGTCGGCGCGGGTGCCGGCTCGTTCGCGGTACAGCCCGCGAGCAGCGATCCGCCGGCGAGCAGGAGGAGCGATGCGGTCCTCATTTGCCGACCAGTCCCCGACCGCGCATCCATGTCGCCAACGCGTCGGTCCATGCGTCGCTCGGTTTGCCGCTTTTCTTCATGCCGAAACCATGGCCTCCGCTCTCGTAAGTTACGATCGTGCTACTTGCGCCCGCCGCCTTCCACGCCGCAGCGAGACGGACGCTGTCGTCATAGGCGAGCTTGTCGTCCTTCGCCGCCGCGACGAACAGCGGCGGCGCCTTCCTCGGCACCGCGATCGTATCGGGGAGCAGGCCAGGATAGATAGCGATCGCGAAATCGGGTCGGCTCGCGGGCTTGTTCGCCGCTAGCGTCCATACCGTCACCGCACCGCCCGCCGAAAAGCCCATCAGCCCGACGCGGTTCGATTTGATGCCATAGCGGGCCGCATTCTTGCGCACCCATTTCACGGCATTCTCGCCGTCAGCGGTCGCGAGCGGACGCAGCGGCTCGACCGCCGTGCGCAACGAAGGGAGATTGGCAAGATAACGCATCATCTGGAGCGGAAAATCCGCGCCGGTTTCGAGCAGCCGATATTTGAGCACAAAGGCGGTGACGCCCTGGCTGTTCAGCCATTTCGCGACCGCCTCACCCTCATTGTCGATCGACAGCATGTGAAAGCCGCCACCGGGCGCGACGATCACCGCAGTGCCATTGGGCTTGTCGGCAACATAAGGGGTCAGCGTCGCGTCGGACACGTTGCGAACGATCGTCCCGAACGCCCCGCTCTCGCGCACTTCCTTCGAGGTCGCTGGCACCGGGTCCGACGACAGACGGATCACCTCCCACGCACAGGCTGGGATCGCAACGATGGCGAGCGCGCCGGCGATGACGGCAGAGAGGCGCATGGTCGTGACTTTCATTATTTTCCGTTCCGTGCGGCGGCGATGGCGGTGAGCGCAGGCGTGGTTGCCGGTGCCATGGCGGTTGCCTCGATACCCATCGACAGCAGTTTAGGCGCGCCGGGATCGAGCCGGCCCCATGCGGGCAGTCCGCTGCCGTTCGGGTCGCCGGTCTTCGCGAAATTGGTCCAATAGTCGCCGAGCTGTTTCGCCGCCGCGCGGTCGGATGCCGTTGCATCGGCGGACAGATTGCCGAACTGGAACGCAACATCCGACGCGTGCACCGCGCCGACGTCGGGTTTGCGCTGCGCCTCGGCGACATAGCCGAAACGATAGAGGAAGGTCGGCGCCCCGGCGCGCGCCTGCAATCGCCCGAACGCCAGCGCCGGTTCGGCGAACATCGCGTCGCCGCCAAGCCGCCGGTTCGCTTCGTCTTCGCTCGCATAAGACGCTTTGACAGCGACGGCGGCGGCACCCAGCGACTTTTCGACCGGGCCATTGACCATCGCGCGGAACGGCGCGGGGATGAAGCCGAGTTCGTCGTCGTTGCTGCCGATGATATAGGGAATGCGCGCCTGCTTGCCCTCGGCAAAGATCGTCTCCGCGCCCGCGGGAACGATCGTCCCGTCGGTCATCGGCCCCGAATAGCGATCCTCTTCCTTGCTCATCAGCGCGACGCTGCCGAGGACCGTTTCGGCAGGCAGCGCACGCAGCGCCGCCACATCGGCGGCGCCTGCACGAGTTGCGAAGACCTGCCCCTTCGCCTGTGCGTCGGCCAGCGTCGGCCAGTCGTCGCGGCCGCCGCCCGAGGCGACGATCGCGCGCGCGAACAGGCCCTTTGCAGCTGGCGATGCCATCAGGCGCGACACCGATTCCCCACCGGCGCTTTCACCAAAGATCGTGACCTTCGAAGGATCGCCGCCAAAGGATGCGATGTTGCGCTGAACCCATTTGAGCGTGGCGATCTGGTCCATCAGCCCCCAGTTGCCGCCCTGCCCCAATGCCGGGTGCGCAAAGAAGCCGAAGCGGCCGAGGCGGTAGTTGAAACTGACGATTACGACACCGCGCCTGGCAAGCAGGGCACCGTCGGTTTCGGGCAGTGTGCCCGATCCGCCGACGAAACCGCCGCCATGGATCCAGACCATCACGGGCAGCTTCGCACCCTTGGCGGGCTTCGGCGTCCAGACGTTGAGCGTCAGGCAATCCTCGCTCATCGGCCGCGATCCGGGCTGAACGCCCGGAAGCGGGTTTTGCATGCAGTCGGGGCCGTAAGCAGTTGCGTCGCGTGGCGTCGTCCACGGGACAGCAGGCGCGGGTGCGCTCCAGCGCAGGGCGCCGACCGGGGACGCAGCGAAGGGAACACCCTTGAACGACGCCACGCCATCGGTCGTCGCCCCGGCCACGGCGCCGCTGTCGATGGTCACCTGCTGCGCCGCGACCGGCGAAGCCAGCAGCGCCGTCGAAACCAATATGCCGCGGATCATTGCGCGCCTCCGGTGATGAAGATGAAACGGCCGGGGCCGGTACGATAGATCGAATAACCCTGATCCTCGCGGACCGGGCTGGCGCCGGGCGGCGCCGTAACGACGCCAAAGTGTTTCGGCACCCAGATTTCGCCCGTCGTGTTCGCCGGCACCTCGGCGGTCAGCGTCAGCCTCCCCCCCTCGACCTTCCAGCCCGAGAAGGCGCGGCCGTGGACGCTGTCCATCGCGGCTTCGGCGCTCGCGAGACCGTCAGGGATGGCAGGCTTCACCAGCACCAGCTTGTATCCCGGCGCACCAGGGCGAAGGCCCGCGAGCCGCTGGCGCATCCAGTCGGCGATCGACGCGAAATAATGATGGTCGCGCGAGCGGCTGTTCAGGCTCCACGTCTCGAACATCGTCGAGTGACCGTTGTCGATCCACCAACCCCAGCTCGGCTCGTCGGTGCGCGTCGCGACGCGATAGGCAAGGTTGGCGTGGCCATAGTCGCTCAGGATTTCGAGCAGGTAACGCGCGCCATAGACGCCCGTGCGCAGCCCCTGCTTGTCGACATCGCGCGCGATCGTATCGGCGACACCCTGTTCGCGGCCCGGTGGCACCATGCCGAATGCGAGCGGCAGAATATTCTGCACCTGCGTGGCGGAGCCGGCGACGCCCTTGGCATCGACCGTGCGATACCAGCCATTCGCTGCATCCCAATAGCGCGCATTATAGGCCGCGCGAATGTCGCTCGCGAGTTTCGTATAGCGCGCCGCATCATCAGCCTTGCCAACGATCGCCGACGATTTGGCGAGCAGATCGGCCTGATGGAAGAAATAGGCTGTCGTCACCGCGTCGATCCCGCCGCCGCGCGCGTTGCTATAGTCCATGCCGCCCGCCGACGCCCATTCGGAGAGCCCGGCCGACCGTTTGAAATCGGGCGCCTTTATAAAGGTCGCGGTGTAATCAACGAGCCGGCGCTGCATCTCCTGATTGTCGGCGAGGATGCGCGTATCGCCCGTGGTCGCGTAAAGCTCCCACGGCAGGATCATCACCGCAGCATCCCACGGCGTCGTCGGCCCCCAGATGACGTTCCAGCCGGGGGTGTTTTCATAGCCATAGAAGGGCGTCGTCGGCGCAATCTCGGGCACCTCGCCCTTGTCCGACTGGGCATCGCGGAAATCGGCGAGCCATTTGGTCCAGACGCGCGCGACGTCGAGGCTGCGCGCTGCTGCGCCCGCCGACGCCTGCGCATCGCCGCTCCAGCCATTTTTTTCATAGGTCGGCGTGTCGGTCTGGAAACCGTGGAGATTGTTGAGGATCGACGCGATCGCGGCTTGATCGATCTGGTTCAGCAGCGGATCGGCGCTCGTAAAGTTGCCGGTGCGTGCGACCGCCGAATGGACGATGCGCGCGGTCAGCGCACCCTCGGGCGGGGTCGCGGGGAAGCCATCGACCTGCACATAGCGGAAGCCGCGATAGCCGAAGCGGGGCTCCCATTGCTCCACGCCCTTGCCCGCGAGCGTATAGCGGTCGGTCTGGAGCTGTGCGTCGATCAGGCCCGCGGCGGGAACGACCTTGCCGTCGTCGGCGATACGCTCGCTCGCGATCATCGACACGGTGCGCCCGCGCGGGCCGCTGAGCTTCAGCACCGGCCAACCCGCAACGATGCGGCCAAAGTCATAGACATGCACGCCGGGGGCGACCTCTTTCACCGCGACGGGCGCAATATCGTCTACCGGTTCGATCGCTTCGGCATTGGCGGCAACAAGCTGTCCCGTCGGTCCGGCGACGACCGGTGCGACCTGCCATTTGCGGTCACGGAAACCTGCGCGATCCCAGCCCGCCGGCACCAGCCGCGCGTCGAAGCGCTCGCCGCGATGCACCGAGTCATTCAGCGTCGGACCCGACACCGTGCGCCAGCTTCCGTCAGTCGCAATGGTTTCGCGCGTGCCGTCGGAGTAGGTAACTTCGAGCTGCGCCTTGAGCGCAGGTTCGGCGTGCCAAGGCGCGGCATGGAAATACCATTCATTGGGGTCGGTCAGCCCGTACCAGCCGCGACCGAGTTCGGCGCCGATCACATTTTCGCCCCGGCGCAGCAAGGACGTGACATCCTGCGTGTAAGCGAGCACGCGCTTGTCATAGGCGGTGTAGCCGGCGCCGAGCGACGAGCCGACGATAGTGCCGTTGATCGACAGGCGCGGCATGCCTGCCCCGGCGTAATAGAGGCGCGCGCTCGCAACCGGCTTGGCAAGACGAAAGGCCCGGCGAACCAGCGGCGCGGGCGCTTCGATCGGCAGCACCAGATCGACGCCCGGCACGCCGCTGGCGACCGCCAGCCCGTCCTTCGCCACGCTGCCGCCGGTGAAGGGATTGTCGCCGTCCGCGAAGTCGAACGCGACCGCGGGGCTTTGCGTGCCCGATACGCGGACCGAGTGGACGGTGGCGGCAGCAGCTTCCTTGCCGGCAAAGCCGATTGTGCCATGCTTGTGCGTATCATTGTCAACCGTCGCGACGACGGCGCCGTCGATCCGCGTGACGATCCGGCCGCCTTCGGCTCGGATCGACAGCGCGATGCGGCGCCCCTTGAGTGGAACTCCAAGCTTGACCTGCCCCAGCCGCTCCATCTTGATCGCCGAACTCGTGCCGCCGGGATAGCGGCGGATCGTCTGGATCAGCTCGGGCCCGTTCTTGTCGTCGGCGAGCGTCCAGACATAGGCGTCGCCATAGGTTTTGCCGTTGGGAAGCGCGCGGAACAGTATGTCGATGGCTTTGCCGGTCAGCGTCAGGTCGGCGTCGAGCGTCAGGTCGCCCCAGTCATGGTCGCGGCGCTCAGGCCCCGAAATCCATTTGGCCTGCCAGTCGGATGCAGCGAGCAGGCCGGTTTCCCACCAGGCGGGCGCGCTCCAGTCCGAGACCTTCCCCTCGGCATCCCATACCTGCACCTGCCACCAATAGCGCTGGCGCGATGCGAACGCCGGCCCCGCATAGGCAATCTGGACATTATCCGCCGACGCAACCTTGCCGCTGTCCCACAGCGGCGTGCGTTCAAGATCGGCTTCGGAGGTCGCGACGCGGATACGGTATGCGCTCTGCCGCGCCACCGGCGAACGCCAGGCAAGCCGCGGCGCCGCCGTATCGAGCCCCAGCGGCGCTACGGCATATTCGGTCCTGAGCTCCGCCGGGGCCTGATCGGCAGCCAGTGCAGGCGAGGTCGCCAGGCCGACGGCCGCGAGCGCACCCAGCAACAGGCCTCGCAAGCTTCCGATCAGCGGCAACCCAACCTCCCTGTCAGAATTTGGTGCGAATACCGAAAGATACCAGCCGGCCGAGCGTGCTGCCATTGGTATATCCCGATGCACTGTTCAGGAACGGCGGGTCCTCGTCAAAGACATTGTCGACGTTCAGCGTCAGCATGGTATTCGCGAGCATGTCGCCGAGATCGTAACTGAAGAAGAGATCGACGGTGTCGAAGGCCGCGACGCGCTCCTGCGGTGCCAGCCCGATGACCGGATAGCCGCTGCGGTGGTTCAGCGTCGCGCGCGCGGTAAAATCGCCGATAGTCGCGCCAAGCCCTGCCGTGAACAGGAAGCGCCCGGTGCCGTTTTTGAGGTCGTCGTTGACCGGGCCGCCCTGCACCACCTGCGTTTCGCGATTGAGGATATAGCTGCCCGCGAAGTTCGCGCTCACCGAACCGAACCCGGTCGGGCGATTATAGGCGAGGTTGAAGTCGATGCCGTCGACATTGACCGCGCCAAGGTTCGCGCGCTGCGCGAGGAACAACACATAGGGCGAGCTGATCGCGAACAAGGTCGCGAGGTTGGGCACGCCATCGACGCGCAGATTACCGGCAGCCGCCTGCGCCTGTGCGAGCGTCGGGTTAAGAATGAAGAAATCTGCATAGGCCGGCGTCGTGAACAAAAGCGGCGACGTGAACGGCGGCACGGCGATCGCATCCTTGAACTTCACGTTGAAATAGGTCGCGCTCGCGACGAAGCCTTCGAGCGCGGCGGGCTTGAGGTCGAAACCGAGCGACCATGTATCGGCGGTCTCGGGCTTCAGGTTTGCGTTGCCGCCGGCGATCGCGATCGTCGGGCGCAGCGCGTCGAAGGGCGAGCTCGTCGGCGCGCGGAACGGGCTGAACGGCAGCACCTGCACGCGCGCGTCGACCGAATTGCCGAGATCGGCGAGGCTCGGCGCGTGGAACGACGTGCCGTAATTGCCGCGGATCGTCAGCGCCTCGAACGGGCGCCAGGTGACGCCGATCTTGGGATTGGTCGTACCGCCGACGTCGCTGTAATCGTCGTAGCGGATCGAACCCGACAGCTCGAGGCTGTAGAAGCCCGGCGTGCGATTGTCGGCGCCGAAGATCGGGATCAGCAATTCGCCGAACAGCGACTTCACATTGCGCGCGGCATAGGCGTTCGAGCCGGTGACGGCATTTTCGGGGCCGCTCCCGGTGAAGGAGCGGATATTCTCGTAATGATATTCGCCGCCGACCGCGAGACGGATATCGCCGCCGGGAAGGCTGGTCAGCGGACCGTCGAGCACGATGCGCCCTTCGGCGAGCTCCTGCGTCGCTTCGCCATAGTTGACGAAATCGTCGATCGCCGCGAGCACCAGCGGCGAGGTTGCCGAGAGATTATAGGGATTGAGCGCGGTAGCGGTCGTTGTCCCGTTCAGCGCGATGGTCGCGGCGGTCGAGTTAAACGAACGCTCGGTCGATTCATTCTCGCTGCGGCCGAAATTGGCCATCGTGCGCAGCTGCCAGCCGCCGCCGAGTTCGAAATCGAAGCTGGGCGTGATGCCATAGGAAGAAAAGCGCGACGGACTGTCGTTGCTCGGCCCGAAGACATCGTCGAACGCGAAAGCGACGCTGTGCGCCAGTTCGGCGCCGATCGGCTGGAAGAAGGGATTGGCGGCGGTGATCGTCCCGCTCATGCTGCTCTGCGCGCTGCGGTGCAGCGTATCGCGCTGCGACCAATAGGCCGACAGCTTGAACGCGACCGAATCGCTGAGGTCCTGCGTCAGTCCGGCAAAGACGCTGTGCCGTTCTTCGCGCGGATAGATGGCGGCATAGTCGGTCTGGTCGCAGCGATTGATCCCCGGCGCGCGCCCGGGCAGCGCATAGGTCGTCGTACCGACCGTGATGTTCGCGAGCGCGCAGGCGGTGCTCCGGAAATCGCCGCCGCCGCGATCGGTCTGGTTCGCCGTTGCATAACCGCGGTCGAGGCCGATCAGATCGTCATGCCAGGCATAGGAATAGGAGACGAAGACCGAACCCGACCCCCAGTCCCTGCCCGCAATGATGCTGGCGTCGACCGTCTGATAATCCTTGGCGAAGCCGTAGCGCGCATTGACGCCGATGCCGTCGTAGCGGTCGCGCGTGATGAAGTTGATCACGCCGCCGATCGCGTCGGAGCCATAGATCGACGAGCCGCCGTCGGGGATGACGTCGACGCGCTTGATGACGTCGGGCGGAATAACCGAAGGATCGAAGCTCGTCTGCAGGATGCCCGCGCCGACCATCCGGTGCCCGTCGAGCAGCACGAGCGTGGTCGAACCGCCGCTGGCACCGAGATTGCGGATATTGGGGCGCACGATCGGATTGCCGAAATTGCCGAGCCCCGCCGGCACCGTACCGAAATTGCCGACCTGCGGGATCGAGGCAAGCAGGTCGTTCGCCGACGCCGCGCCCGAGGCGACGACATCGGCCTCGCTGACCGCAACGACATTCGTCCCGACGGGCGCGACGCCCCGCAGCAAGGTGCCGGTAACGACGATGTCTGCATCGGTCGGCGCGTCGGGATCGGCCTCCTGTGCATAGGCCGCATTGGCGCCGAGCAATGCCGCCATACATGCCGCCGCCGAAACGCCCCGCCGCCAGGCGCGACGCCGTCCAACCATATCCAGACCCGCAGCCATTGCCTTCATCGCATCCTCCCTGCACTCGCCCTCGCGAGTTGTCCCTTTTGACGGAGGCGCCTGTACGGCGATCTTTTCCTCCGATGCTACGCTTCGCTGAGCGTTTCTGCATCAATGCTCATTATTTGTCTTTATTAATCACGTCAACGATCATTTTCAATCATTCAAGCTCGAACAGCACGGCGAACCGCCGTTTTCTTCCGAAAGGCTTTGGAAAATTCAGGCGATGATGACGCGGATGCCTGCGGCTTCCATCATCGCGACGTGGGGCGGCTCGATTCCGGAGTCGGTGACGACGATGTCGATCTCGTCGAGCGCACAGACGACATTTCCCGAGGGACCCGAAAATTTGGAGCTGTCGACGAGCACGATGATCTCGTCGGCGCGTTCGATCAGGCGGCGCTCGGCGGCAACGAGGATGACGTCGGCCTGCATCAGTCCCGCGGGGCCCATTGACGCCGCGCCCATGAACAGCTTCGGCGCATGAAAGCGCGGCATGCCGTCGTCGCCGGCAGCGGATAGCACGATATTCTGCTCGCGGAACACCTGCCCCGAGGGAATGAGGATGCGCGTCGTCGGCTGCGGCAGCAGCGCGCTGACGATGTGCAGCGAGTTGGTCAGAACCTGAAGGCTGAGCCCGTCGAGATGCGGGCACATCTGCAGCGTCGTCGAACCGCCGTCGATCATCACGCCCTCGCCCGGGATGCAGAGCGCAGCCGCCGCACGCCCGATCGCTTCCTTCGCGGCGCGGTTGCGTCCGATATTCTCGTGAAACGGGACGCCCGACAGGCCTTCCTCGGGGGTGGCGGCCGCACCGCCGCTTCCGCCGACCCGCTTCGCCCCGCCGCGCACACGCGTGATCACCCCGGCTTCTTCCAGCCGGTCAAGATCGCGGCGGATTGTCGCTGGGGACGCCGCCACGCGGCTTTCGAGATCGCGGAACGAGACGAAACCGCTCTCGCCCAGGCTGTCGAGGATCATTTTTTCGCGTTCGGCTGCGTGCATCGGGGTCCCTGTCTGATTGCGTCTATTTGACGGGAGCTGCGCCGAGTTGCAATCGAATGATTAGATGATTCCTGCCGCAGCGCCCGCGGCCTTGCGTTCCTGCGCCTTCCGGCCGCGCCAGCCGCTCGCACGATAGGCCGCGATCGTATCGATCGCTCCCCCCGCTTCGGCGCGCGCCATCGCAAGGATCGGCGTGACGTCGGTCCGGTAGGCGGCGCGCAGCGACTGGAACGCCATCATCGTGTCATTGGCCTCCTGCGCCGCGAGGAGGGCCTCGCGGTCGACGAGCAGGGCCTTGGCGTATGCAGTGGCAATCGCTTCGGCCGACGAGAGCATGCTTTCGATCGGATCGGTCACATTGTGCGACTGGTCGATCATGTAAACAGGGCGGAAATCGCCGCGCGGGTTCAGCTCGGCCTCGATCAGTTCGTTGAAGACGAGGAAGAGCTGGTGCGGATTGATCGATCCCGAGTCGAGATCGTCGTCGCCATATTTGCTGTCGTTGAAGTGGAATCCGCCAAGCTTTCCGAAGCGATGCAGCCGCGCAACGATCTGTTCGATATTCACGTTCGGCGCATGATGACCGAGATCGACGAGGCATTTCGCCTTGTCGCCCAGTTCCTGCGCGACGAGGATCGAGCTGCCCCAGTCGGAAATCACGGTCGAATAGAAGGCGGGTTCGAACATCTTGTGCTCGATCAGCATCCGCCAGTCGCCGGGCAGCGCCGCATAGACCTGCGACGCGGCATCGAGATAGCGATCGAGCGAGCGGCCGAGATCCTGCTGCCCCGGGAAATTGGTGCCATCGCCGACCCAGACGGTGAGGTCGGTCACGCCGAGTTGCTTCCCGATCTCGATACATTCGATGTTGTGCGCAATCGCCTGCTCGCGCACATCGGCGCGGGTCGAAGAGAGCGAGCCGGAGGCATAGCTTTCAACCTGCCCCGGCTGGTCCTGAAAGGTGTTGCTGTTCACCGCGTCGAAAGCGAGCCCGAACGACGCAGCCTCTTCGCGCAGCGCGCGATAATCGCTGACCTTGTCCCACGGGAAATGCGGGCTGACGCGCGGAGTCGCGCGGCCGAGCTGCTGGATGACCGCGCAGTCCTCCAGCTTTTCGTGGATGTTGGTCGGCTCGCCGGCGATCGGGAATTTGGCGAAGCGCGTACCGCCGCGCCCCGCGCCCCAGCTCGGCACCGCGACCGAAAAACCCGCGACCTTCGCCTTCACGCCATCGATATCGATCCCCCGCCGACCGAGCTGGCGGCCAAGGCTGGCATAATCATCGTCGAGCGCGGCGGCGAGACCGGCGTTCAGCCGCTCGATATCCTCCTGTGCGAGCGGCAGGTTGCCGGACATAATATTCTCCTGAATTGCGCGTCTTACCGCGGGAATGCCTGCGCGTTGCCGGCATCGACGTTGATCATGTTTCCGGTCGACTTTGCCGACATATCAGAGCTGAGGAAATAGACGGCTTCGGCGACATCCTCGGGCAGCACGTCGCGCTTCAGCATCGAACGGTTGCGATAATGTTCCTCGAGCTCGCTGCCCGAATCGATCCCGTGCGCGCCCGCGCGTTCGCGGCGCCAGTCGCCGTCCCAGATGCGCGACCCCTTGATCACGGCATCGGGATTGACGGTGTTGACGCGGATACCGAAGGGCGCCCCTTCGAGCGCGAGGCAGCGTGCAAGATGCAGCGCCGCGGCCTTCGCCGAGGCGTATGCGGATGCGTTGGTCGCCGCCGCAATGCCATTCTTCGACCCGATGAAGACGATCGAGCCGCTGCCTTGCGCCTTCATCAGCGGAAAGGCTGCGCGCGCGGTCAGGAAATAGCCCTGCGCGAGCACGTCATAATTGCGCTGCCACAGGTCGAGCGTCGTGTCTTCGATCGGCGCCGACGACGCGATGCCCGCATTGGCGACGAGAATGTCGAGCCCGCCGAATTCGCGCGCGCACGCGGCAAAAGCATCGGCGACCTGCGCCTCGTCGGTCACGTCGCAAACCGCCGAACGGATCCGGTCGCGTCCGAAACGCCCTTCGAGCTCGCTCGCGGCCTTCGCCAAGGCGTCGACGTCGCGGTCGACGAGCAGCACGCACGCATCGTCCGCGGCAAGCCGCTCGGCGGTTGCGGCGCCGATACCACCCGCGCCGCCGGTTACGAGCGCGATGCGCCCGGCGAGGGGTTTAGGCTTCGGCATGCGCTGGAGCTTCGCCTCCTCGAGCAGCCAATATTCGATGTCGAACGCTTCCTGCTCGTCGAGCCCCACATAGGCGCCGATCGCCTCCGCGCCGCGCATCACATTGATCGCGTTCGCATAAAATTCGCCCGCGAGCCGCGCGGTCGTCTTGTCGCCGGCAAAGGTCATGCGGCCGATGCCCGGGACGAGAATGACGACGGGATTGGGATCGCGCATCGCGGGTGACCCCGGTCGCGCGCAGCGCTGGTAATAGGCGGCGTAATCGCTGCGATAGGCCTCTATCCGCTCGGCGAGATAGGCGCCGTCCGCGATCCGCGCCGGATCGAGCACCAGCGGCGCGATCTTGGTCCGCAGGAAATGATCGGGGCACGAAGTGCCGATTGCCGCGAGCTTCGCGAAATCGCAGCTGCCGGTGAATTCGAGCGTTTCGGCATCATCGGCAAAATGGCCGACGCGGCGCCCGCCCATCAGGCCACGCAGCTTCGGCATCAGCTCCGCTGCGACGGCGGCGCGTTCCGCGACAGGACGTGCCGCGACGATCTCGCCCCCGAACGCCGGCGCGTCGGCCAGCTTTGCGTTCAGAAAATTTGCGGCATCGGCGATCAGCGCGATCGTGTTGTCGTAACAGGCCCTCGCGCTGTCGCCCCAGCAGATGATGCCGTGCCCCGCGAGCATCACCCCGCGCAGTCCCGGATTGGCAGCGACATGATCGCGAAGCTTCAATCCCAAATCGAAGCCCGGCCGCTGCCAGGGAAGCCAGCCGATCGCGCCGCCCCAGATCGCCTGCGTCGCCGCCTCGCCCTCGCTCGACGCGGCGAGCGCGATGATCGCATCGGGATGGACATGGTCGACATGCGCGAAGGGCAGATAGGCGTGGAGCGGCGTGTCGATCGACGCCGCGCGCGGATTGAGCGCGAAGGTGCAGTGCGGCAGATAAGCGACCATCTCATCCTCGTGCGCGAGACCGCGATAGAGGCTTTCAAGGCCGAGCAACTTGCCCTGATAGAGCGTCGAAAAGCCGTCGAGTTTCATCGACCCGATGTCGCCGCCCGATCCCTTGACCCACAGGACCGGGACGGTCTCACCGGTCAACGGATCGCTCCCGTCGAGCTTGGCAGAGGTATTGCCGCCGCCGAAATTGGTGACCGTCAGGTCCGAACCGAGACGGTTCGAACGATAAAGGAGCAGATCTTCGGGCGACTTGTCCGCCACCTCGTCTTCCGACCAGCGATTCGCCGGGATGGCGAACAGCAGTGCGGCGGCATTGGATTGCGGCGGGACGTCCAGAAGATCGGGCATGAAGGAAACTCGTTGTTTCGACTATGGCACGCCATGTATCGAAAAGGCTGGCGCTCTGCAATCAGTTTCGATAAAGTTCGATCAAATTCGGTCGCAACGAAGCAAGAGGGAGAGGAATGAGGGGTCGCGCAACCATAGTCCTCGATGTCGGGAAAACGCTGGCAAAGCTCAGCCTCTGGTCGCCCGACGGCGCGCTGATCGAACGGCGCGTGCGGCCGAACGAGCGCGTCAGGACAGCGGACTATATGGCGCTCGATACCGCCGGGATCGAGCTCTGGGCGACCGAGGTGCTCCGTTATTTCGGCACACTCGCCGATGTCGGGGCGATCATCCCGGTCGGGCATGGTGCGGGCGTGGCAATCATCCGCGACGACCGGCTGGCCTGTCCCCCGATCGATTATGAAGAGGCGATGCCCGCCCCGCTTCGCGCAGCCTACCACGCCGAGCGCGGCGCGTTCGCCGAAACCGGCTCGCCCTGCCTGCCCGACGGCCTCAACCTCGGCGCCCAGCTGTATCGTCTCGAACATCTCGATCCGTCGCTGGCGCACGGCACCCGGATCTTGCCCTGGGCGCAATATTGGAGCTGGCGGCTGAGCGGCGTCGCCGCGTCGGAAGTCACCAGCCTCGGCTGCCACTCCGACCTCTGGAACCCCATCGCCGGCACGCCGTCGCAGCTTGCCGAACGGCGCGGCTGGGCGAACAGGCTCGCGCCGCTGCACCGCGCCGGCGACATCCTTGGCAGGCTGACGCCGGCGTGGACCGCGACGACGGGCCTGCCGACCGACACCGAGGTGCATTGCGGGCTCCATGATTCGAATGCCGCCCTGCTCGCGGCGCGCGGCTTTGCCGAAATCGCGGAACATGAATCGACCGTCCTTTCGACCGGCACCTGGTTCGTCGCAATGCGATCGCCAAAGGATGCCGCGTCGGTCGACATCGGGCGCCTCGACGAAGGACGCGACTGCCTGATCAACGTCGATGCCTTTGGCAAACCGATCCCGTCGGCGCGCTTCATGGGCGGCCGCGAGATCGAGACGCTGATCGGCCTCGACACGCGGCGGATTGATATTGCACCCGACCAGCCCGCACTGCTCGCTGCGCTGCCCGACGTGCTGGCGGCGGGCGCGATGGTGTTGCCGAGCCTTGCACCCGGCTTCGGCCCCTTCCCGCGCGGGCGCGGGGGCTGGCTTGCCGAACCCACGGGATCCGAGCGGCGGCGGGCGGCGGTATCGCTCTATGCCGCGCTCCTCGCCGACGCGGCGCTCGACCTCGTCGGGACGCAGGAGCGACTGCTGATCGAGGGCCGCTTTGCCGAAGGACAGGTCTTTGTGCGCGCGCTCGCCGCGCTGCGCCCCGACCTTCGCGTCTATGTCGGCAAGGCGCATAACGACGTGTCCTATGGCGCGCTGCGCCTGCTCGACGCCGCGCTGCCGCCGGTCGAGCCGCTCGAGCTGGTGCAGCCTCTCGACGCCGACCTCGCCGCCTATCGCGCGCGGTGGCGCCGCGAAAGCGAACGGATGGAAACCGCCGCGTGAAACCTGCATCGATCGGCGATTACCGCGAAGCGGCGCGGCGGCGCCTGCCGCATTTCCTGTTCGAATATTTCGACGGCGGTTCCTACGCCGAGCGCACGCTGCGCGCCAATATCGCCGACCTGCAGGACGTTGCGCTGCGCCAGCGCGTGCTGAACGATGTAGCGGCGATCGACCTGACGACGACGCTGCTCGGCCAGCAACTGGCGATGCCCGTCGCGCTCGGCCCGATCGGGCTTGCCGGCATGGCGGCGCGGCGCGGCGAGGTGCAGGCGGCGCGCGCGGCGGCGGCGAAGGGCGTGCCCTTCACGCTGTCGACCGTGTCGGCCTGCTCGCTCGCCGAAGTCGCACGCGGCTCGCCGGTGCCCTTCTGGTTCCAGCTCTACATGGTGCGCGATCGCGGCTTCATGCAGTCATTGCTCGACGAAGCGAGAACAGCGCATTGCCCGGTGCTGGTCTTCACCGTCGACATGCCGCTTCCCGGGGCGCGCTATCGCGACGTTCGTTCGGGGCTTTCGGGCGCCTCCGGCATTGCGGGACAGGCGCGCCGCGTCGGCCAGGCGATGCGTCGGCCCGGATGGGCATGGGACGTCGGCGTCCGCGGTCGGCCCCACCAGCTTGGCAATGTCGCGCCCTTGCTCGGCCCCAGATCGGGACTTGAGGACTTCCTTGGCTGGATGAAAGATAATTTCGATCCAGGCGTGACATGGCGCGATCTCGATTTCGTGCGCGCGCGTTGGAAGGGCCCGATCGTCATCAAGGGCATATTGGACGCCGACGATGCGCGCCTTGCCGCCGAAGCCGGGGTCGACGGAATCATCGTATCGAACCATGGCGGGCGCCAACTCGACGGGGTGCCGTCGGTCGCGCGGGCGCTGCCGGCGATCGCCGATGCGGTCGGCGACCGGTTGACCATCCTCGCCGACGGCGGGGTGCGATCGGGGCTCGACGTCGTGCGGATGCTTGCGCTTGGCGCAAAGGCCGTACTGCTCGGCCGCGCGTGGGCATTCGCGCTGGCCGCGGACGGCGAACGCGGCGTGCGGCATGTGCTCGACCTGATCGAGGCCGAAATGCGCGTCGCGATGGCGCTGACGGGGGTAACCGGAGTGGACAGGATCGGGCCGGACACATTAGCCGCCTGAGGGTTGTGAGGGGAGAAAAGGGATGGATGCGAACCCGCTGCTCGGCGTGTTCTTTCACTGGCTGGGCGGACTGTCGTCGGCGAGCTTTTATGTGCCGTACAAACGCATCCGCGCCTGGTCGTGGGAGATTTTCTGGATCACCGGCGGCATCTTCTCATGGGCGATCGCGCCATGGCTGTTCGCGTCGATCCAGACGCACGACCTGATCGGCGTACTCAGCCGCACGCCCGGCGATATCTGGTTCTGGTGCTGGTTCTGGGGCGCGATGTGGGGGCTCGGCGGGCTGACCTTCGGGCTCACCATGCGCTACCTCGGCCTCTCGCTCGGCATGGCGGTCGCGCTCGGGCTCACGACGGTGATCGGCACGATGGGGCCACCGATCTTTCGCGGCACCTTGGGCGAGCTGTTCGCGACGACGAGCGGGCAGACGGTGTTCCTCGGCATCGCGATCACCTTGGTTGGGATCGTCATCGTCGCGCAGGCGGGGCGCCGCAAGGAACGCGAGATGGACGCGGCGATCGCCGAGGCCGGCACGTCCGAGTTCAATCTCCGCAAGGGCCTCGCGATCGCGGTCTTTTCGGGCATCATGTCGGGCTGCTTCGCATGGGGTCTCGACGCCGGCGCGCCGATCCGCGAACTCACGCTTGCCGCCGGGACCGCGCCGCTATGGCAGGGCCTTCCCGTGCTCTGCGTCGTGCTGCTCGGCGGGCTTACCACCAACCTCATCTGGTGCGGCATCCTGATCGAGCGCAACCGCAGCGTGCGGCAATTCGCCGGCGAAGCGGCGCCCGGTGCGACCGAAAAGCCGCCGCTCGCGCTCAACTATGGCCTCGCCGCGCTCGGCGGGACGCTCTGGTATTTCCAGTTCTTCTTCTACACGATGGGCGAAAGCCAGATGGGGCGCTTCGGTTTTTCGAGCTGGACGCTGCACATGGCGAGCATCATCCTCTTCTCGACGCTCTGGGGCTTCGCGCTCAAGGAGTGGGCGCCCGCGGGCCAGCGCACGCGCGCGCTGGTGTGGCTGGGCATCGCGGTGCTCGTCGCCTCGACCGTCGTGATCGGGCTTGGCAACAGCCTCGCCTGACGGGTCTCAGGCAGGCGTGGCGGCAAGCTCGCCGCGCGCCTGCCGGAACACTTCGATGCTGCCCCAGATTGCGAGTGCGGCCATGATCGCGGCGACGGCAAGGTCGGGCCAGCTCCGTCCGGTGCCGAACACGCCGAGCGCGGCGCCCATCACGGCGATATTACCGATCGCATCGTTACGCGAGCAGATCCATACCGACCGCATGTTCGCATCGCCCGTCCGGTAACGATAGAGCATCAGCGCGACGGCGACATTGGCCGCGAGCGCGAGCGCGCCGATCAGCCCCATCGTCTCGGCATGCGGCGCCGATCCCGTGACGAAGCCCCAGACCGCCGATCCGAAGACCCAGAGGCCAAAGACAAGCATCGTCCCCGCCTTCAGCAAGGCGGCGCGTGCGCGCCAGGCGAGCGCCATGCCCGCGACGCCGAGGCTGATCGCATAATTGGCGCTGTCGCCAAGGAAATCGAGTGCATCGGCCTGCAGCGCGCGCGAATCCGCCGCGACGCCCGCAACAATCTCGACGCCGAACATCGCGGCGTTGATGATGAGCGCGATCCACAGGATCCGCCGCCATTTGGGGTCGTTGAGTGCGGTCTTGCCGCTTTTGCCGGCACAGCATTGGTCGGCCATCGCCGAATTCTCCTATCATCTTCGAGTCGGCACCCTATATGCACCCTGTAGCAACTACAGGGTCAAGCGATGAAAATCGGCGAATTGTCGCGTGCCACCGACACCAACATCGAAACCATCCGCTATTATGAGCGCATCGGCCTGCTTCCCGCGCCCGACCGGACGGCGGCCAATTATCGCAGCTATGGCGACGCGCACCGCTCGCGCCTCAGCTTCGTGCGCCATTCGCGCGATCTGGGCTTCACGATCGAGGAAATCCGCTCGCTGCTCGACCTGTCGGACGATCCCGCGCGCGATTGCGGCGAGGCCGACCGCATCGCGACCGCGCATCTCGAACAGGTCGAGGCAAAGATCGCGCAGCTGACTGCATTACGCAACGAGCTGGCGCGCATCGTCGGGCGATGCCGCGGCGGGCTCGCGGGCGATTGCCGGGTGATCGAAGCGCTCGGCGATCACCGCCACTGCGAAAGCGCGCATTGATTTGGGAAAGGTGGGACGATTCTGTTGCCCGGCTCGTCCCCAGCCGCTGGTATCCGATTCTGTTGCCCGGTTCGGTCCGAACCGCGTTCTATTTGTCTAACCTTAGGCCGTGAGGCTTATCGGTTAGGCAGCAAGAGCGAGTGCTTCGTTATCGTTAGCACTTATTGGTTTTGAGCCTTTAACGGGTTACTCAGCCCGGAAGAAAACATCGTCTTTGAACACACGTCGATCCTGGTTCGGCCCCGTCAGAAGCCCGCGCGCCCCAAAAGAAGCACGGGTTTGTGGTGGAGCCGCCGGGTACTGCCCCCGGGTCCGCTGTGTCTATTCCACGACACCATTTATCCTCATAGCCGACCGAAACCGGCACGACTTATATAGGAAGCCCGCCCGCGCTTGGAAAGAGCGCAGGCGGGCATTTTGTCGTGGACGCCGAACTACTTCTTTTTGAGTTCGTCGCGAATTTCCGTCAGCAGGTCGACCTCGGTCGGCCCCGCCGGCGCGTCGGGCGCCTTGCGCACCACCTTGTTCACCGCCCTGACCAGCAGGAAGATGATCCAGGCGAGGATCAGGAAATTGATCACCGCGGTGATGAAGGCACCATAGCCGATCATCGCCACCCCGGCCTTTTTTAGCGCGGCATAGTCGGTCGCTGCGATCCCGTCGGGCACGCTGCCGAGCAGGATGAACTTGCTCGAAAAATCGACCCCGCCGAAAATCCAGCCGACCAGCGGCATGATCAGATCTTCGGTCAGCGATCCGGTGATCGTCGCGAAGGCGCCGCCGATGATGACACCGACCGCGAGATCGATGACATTCCCGCGCGCGATAAATTCCCTGAACTCGCTCAACATCTTGCTGCTCCCCGGATATTGGCTTCCGTGCCTCGAACCTGCCGCGACGATTGCACAAAGGCAAGCAGCTTCCTATTATCTGTATTGTTGCGGCAAAACGCCGCCGGAGGGAGTTTTGTGACCATGACCTATCGTAACGCCCGCTGGTTGATCCTGCCCGTCGCCGCGATGAGCCTGTCCGCCTGCGGCATTAACAGTGTTCCCACCAAGGAAGAGGCCGCGAAGGCCAAATGGGCGAATGTCGAGGCCGCTTACCAGCGCCGCGCCGACCTGATCCCCAATCTGGTCGAAACCGCCAAGGGCGCATCGAAGATCGAACAGTCGACGCTCGAAGGCGTGATCCAGGCGCGCGCTTCGGCGACGCAGGTCAAGCTCAGCACCGACGACCTCAACGACCCCGCCAAAGTGCAGGCTTTCCAACAGGCGCAGGGCAATGTGTCGGGCGCGCTCGGCCGCCTGCTCGTCACCGTCGAACAATATCCCGACCTCAAGAGCCAGGCGCGCTTCGCCGACTTGATGACGCAGCTCGAGGGCACCGAAAACCGCATCAACGTGACGGTACAGGACTATAACGCCGCGGTGCAGGACTATAATACGACGATCCGGACCTTCCCCGACATCATCGGGGCAAAGATCGTCCACGGGGCGAAGCCGATGACGCCGTATCGCGCCGTCACCCCGAACGCCAATCAGGCGCCGAAGGTCGACTTCGGCCAGTAAGGTGGGCCTGACCGCCCTGCTCCGTCCGATGGCGGCAGCCGCCCTTTCCGGGCTGCTGCTGCTCTCGGCGCCGACATCCGCTCAGACGTTTCCCAAACTGACCGGGCGCGTCGTCGATCAGGCCGAGATCATTCCGGCAGCCGAAGAGGCCGATCTCGACATCCAGCTCGAACAGCTGGAGAAGACGACCGGGCACCAGCTGGTCGTCGCGACGGTCAACAGCCTCGATGGCAATGACATCGCCGACTATGGCTACAAGCTCGGCCGCGAGTGGAAGATCGGCGATGCCGAGAAGGACGACGGTGTCGTCTTCCTGATCGCGCCGAACGAGCGGCGGATGAATATTTCGGTCGGTTACGGCCTCGAACCGATCCTCACCGATGCGCTGTCGGGCCGGATCATCCGTGACGTCGTGACGCCGAAGTTCAAGGCGAACGATTATCCCGGCGGCATCCGCGACGGCGTCAACGCGATCGCGCAGCAGATCCAGCTGCCGCCCGAAGAAGCCGCGGCGCGCGCGGCGGCAGCCGATTCCGCCGAACGCGACCGCGCCGACGACGGCGACTGGGGCGGGCTTTTCTTCATCGGTTTCATCGTCTTTTTCTTCTTCATCCTGCCGATGCTCTCCAGCCTCGGCCGGCGCGGCAAGAAACGGCGCAAGGGCCGGCCATGGGATGCGCCGATCATCATCTGGGGCGGCGACGACTGGGGCGGCGGCAGCGGCGGCGGTTCCTCGTGGGGCGGCGGCGGATCGAGCTGGGGTGGCGGCGGGGGCGGTTTCGGCGGCTTCTCGGGCGGCGGCGGATCGTTCGGGGGCGGCGGCGCCTCGGGCGGCTGGTAGGGGGATGCAGCCATGAAAGTCAGCCACGTCAGCGAAGCCGACCATGATATCGTCACCGCCGCGGTCGCGGCGGCCGAGGCGCATACGAGCGGCGAAATCGTCGCCGTCGTCGCCGCAAAATCGAACGATTATGACGATGTCGCCCTGGTCTGGGCGAGCATCGTTGCCTTTGTCGCCATGTCGGTGATCGCGCTGTTTCCCGAATTTTATCGCGGCCTCTACGACCGGCTGACTGGCGGCTGGGGGCACGAGCTGACGGCCAATCAATGGCTTGGGACGGTGATCGCCATCGGCGTGATCAAATGGATCGGCATGTGGCTGATCCTGCTGTGGCGGCCGCTGCGGATGGCGCTGACCCCGCGCGCGATCAAGGCGCAGCGCGTGCGTGCCCGCGCGATCGACCTGTTCAAGGTCGGCACCGAGGGCAAGACCGCGGGACGAACCGGCGTCCTCCTTTATCTCAGCCTCAAGGAACATCGTGCCGATATCGTCGCCGACGAGGCGATTGCAGCGAAAGTATCGGCCGAGGTGTGGGGCGATGCGATGGTGGCACTGATCGACCATGTCCGCGCCGGACGACCCGGCGAAGGCATGGCCGAGGCAGTGCGCCAGATGGGCATCGTGCTGGCCGAACATTTCCCGCGCGGCAGCGAAAACCCGAACGAACTCCCCGACCGCCTGATCGAACTTTGACGAAGGAAAAGACATGAGCCGCCCCGGCGCCGACACCCCGATCGAAACGCGCTGGGAAGGCCGCTTCATCACCGTCAAACAACAGGGCACATGGGAATATGTCTCGCGCTCGCGCGGCATCCACGCCGCGGTGATCCTCGCGATCGACGAGGCCGACGACGGCCGCCATGTCATATTGGTCGAACAATATCGCGTGCCGCTCAAGGTTCGCTGCCTCGAACTGCCTGCGGGGCTGGTCGGGGACGAGACCGTGGGCGAAGCGTCCGAAATTGCCGCCGCGCGCGAGCTGGAGGAAGAAACCGGCTATCGCGCCGACCATTGGCGCACGGTGGGCGAATTCTACAGCTCGCCCGGCATGGTCAGCGAGAGCTTCACCCTGCTCGTCGCGACCGAATTGACCAGGGTCGGCGACGGCGGCGGAGTCGAGGGCGAGGATATCGCCGTCCACCGCGTCCCGCTGGCCGGGATCGAGGAATTTATCGCGGCGAAACGCGCCGAGGGCTGTGGGGTCGACGTCCGGGTGGCGCTGTTGCTGGCGGATGGATTGCTGGCGGGATAGCGACCGGCCGACCGGACGCTGATCGATCCTGCGTCGTCACCCCGGACTTGATCCGGGATCCATCGCAGCGCTGAAATCGTGGATCCCGGATCAAGTCCGGGACGACGAAAGTGGGTTGAACGAACGTCCGTTCACTACCCCAAAGCCGACATTCGCTTGATCAGTCGCTACCGCCCGCCGAACCGCCAGCGCAGCAGCGGGCGCGTCAGCAGCAGTCCGGCGAGGAAGCCGCCGACATGCGCCCAGATGGCGACCGCGCCGAAGCCGCCGCCGCCAGAAAAACCGACGAGCAACTGAACGACGATCCAGGCCGCGGCGAGCCACAGCGCGTGCACCGAGTAGCGGGAAATCGGCCCGATCGCCCTTGCTCGCGACCGGCCGTATATCAGCGCGAACACCGCAATCGCCGCCGAAATTGCGCCGCTGGCGCCGATCATCGGCACCCTCGACTGCGGATCGGCCAGAAATTGCGCGAACGCGCCGGCATAGGCCCCGGCGACGAGCAGGACCGCCATCACCTTTGCACCTAGCGGCGCCTCGAGCTGGCGACCGACGAACAGCAGCACGAACAGGTTGAAGACGAGGTGCATCACCCCGCCGTGCAGGAAGGCCGAACTCAGCGGCGTCAGGAAGAAGGGAAGTACCGTCCCCGGCGGCGCGATCAACTCGGCGCCGAAGCGCGCGGGAATGAAGCCCGCGCCGATAAACGCCTGCGGCTCATATCCCGTAATCGACAGGATGACGAACAGCGCGACGCAAGCGAGCGCGTACCCCGTGACGAGCGGAGCATCCTGCGGCTTCATCGCGCCGGTCCCGTCAGATGAATTCGATCTTGGTCACCAGATAATATTTGTCGCCCGCGGGCACGGTGACCTCGACCTCGTCGTCGACACGGCGGCCGATCAGCGCGCGACCGAGCGGCGAATTATAGCTGATCTTGCCGTCCTTGGCGTCGGCCTCGGCCTGCCCGACGATCTGGTAGCGGACGGGCTTGTCGTCCTCGTCGGCGAGCGTGACGGTCGCGCCGAACACGATGCGGTCGCCCGACAGCGTCGTCGGATCGATCACCTGCGCGCGCGACAGCTTGTCCTCGAGGTCGCCGATCGTCGCTTCGACCTGGCCCTGACGTTCTTTCGCTGCATGATATTCGGCATTTTCGCTAAGGTCGCCATGCGCACGCGCTTCCTCGATCGCATCGACGATCAGCGGGCGTTCGGCTTTGAGGGTCGCGAGTTGCGCGTTCAGCTTCTCATAGCCTTCTGCCAGCATCGGCACCTTTTCAACGCTTGCCATTATCCTGTTGTCCTTCGTCAATAATCCAGCGCCAGCGAAACTTCGCCGGGCGGCTGCGCCGCTGTTCCGTCAATGTCGGGGGGTGGAGCGGTATCTTCAATAATAGTCCTGAAGCGGCTTTACTTCAAGACTATGCGCGCGGAGCGCCCCGATCGCCTGCGTCGCCGCATCGCTTGCCGCGGCGGTCGTATAATAGGCGATGTCGGCCGCCAATGCCGAGGCACGGATCGACTGCGAATCCTGCAACGACTGCCAGCCTTCGGTCGTGTTGAAGATCAGCTGGACGTCGCCGTCCTTGATCCGGTCGACGATGTGCGGGCGGCCTTCGGCGACCTTGTTGACGCGCTCGACCTCGATGCCCTCGCTCGCCAGATAGTCGGCGGTGCCGCCGGTCGCGACGACCTTCCAGCCCCAGTCGGTCAGCTGTTTCACCGCGCCAAGGATGCGCGGCTTGTCGCTGTCCTTCACCGACACGAAGACGCGGCCGTCGGTCGGCAGGCGGTCGCCCGCGCCGAGCTGCGCCTTGGCGAACGCAAGGTTGAAATTGCTGTCGATCCCCATGACTTCGCCGGTGGACTTCATCTCGGGCGACAGCACCGGGTCGGTGCCGGGGAAGCGCGCGAAGGGGAAGACCGCTTCCTTGACCGCGACATGGTCGATGTCGCGGTTGATCTTCGGCAGGTCGGCGAGCTTCTCGCCCGCCATCACGCGCGCCGCAATCTTGGCGATCGGCGAGCCGACGGCCTTCGCGACGAAAGGCACCGTGCGGCTCGCGCGCGGGTTCACCTCGATCAGATAGACCTCGTCACCCTTGACCGCGAACTGGATGTTCATCAGGCCGCGCACTTCGAGCGCGCGCGCCAGCGCATCGGCCTGCCGCTCGATCTCGGCGACGATTTCGTTCGACAGGCTGTACGGCGGGATCGAGCAGGCGCTGTCGCCCGAATGCACCCCGGCTTCCTCGATATGCTGGAGCACGCCCGCGACGACGACGTCGGTGCCGTCGCACAGCGCGTCGACATCGACCTCGATCGCGTCGCGCAGATAACGGTCGATCAGCACCGGCGAGTCGCCCGACACCTGCACCGCGGTCTCGATATAATTTTCGAGCTGCGCCTGGTCGTCGACGATCTCCATCGCGCGGCCGCCGAGCACATAGGAGGGGCGCGTCAGCACCGGATAACCGATGCGCGCCGCGACCGCGACGGCTTCCTCGCGGCTGCGCGCGATGCCGTTTTCGGGCTGCTTGAGGCTGAGCTTGTTGACCAGCGCGGCGAAGCGCTCGCGGTCTTCGGCCAAGTCGATCGCATCGGGCGAGGTGCCGAGGATCGGGATGCCCGCCTCCGCCAGCGCCTGCGCGAGCTTGAGCGGCGTCTGCCCGCCGAACTGGACGATCACGCCGACGAGTTCGCCCTTCGACATCTCGACGTGCAGGATTTCGAGCACGTCCTCGGCGGTCAGTGGTTCGAAATAGAGGCGATCCGACGTGTCATAGTCGGTCGACACCGTCTCGGGGTTGCAGTTGACCATGATCGTTTCATAGCCCGCCTCTTCGAGCGCGAAGCAGGCGTGGCAGCAGCAATAGTCGAACTCGATCCCCTGCCCGATCCGGTTCGGACCGCCGCCGAGGATGACGACCTTTTTGCGATCCGACGGGTTCGCCTCATTTTCGGGCTCGCCGAAGGTCGGGGCTTCGTAGGTCGAATAGAGATAGGGCGTCTTTGCAGCGAACTCCGCCGCGCAGGTGTCGATCGTCTTGAACACCGGGCGCACGCCGAGCTTGTGGCGCAGCGCGCGCACCTCGGCCTCGGTGACGCCGCCGGTCATCGCCTTCACCGCTTCGTGGATCAGGCCGCTGCCGCGCGCGGTCGCCTGCCGCGATCCGGGACGAAGGTTCGCCGACTGGAGCGCGAGATAGGCAAGGCGCTTGTCCGAAAAGCCCATGGCCTTCAGCTTGCGCAGCCCCTCGGCATCGCGCGGCAGGCCGTTTTCGCAGACATCCTGTTCGGCGGCGACGATCTCGGCGATGCGTTCGAGGAACCACATGTCGTAGCCCGCGACACGGTTGATGTCGGCGAGCGGCAGTCCTTCACGGATCGCCTGCGCGGTGTTGAGCAGCCGGTCGGGGGTACGCTGCGCCAGTTCGTTGCGAAGCTGGTCGTGGCTCGCGCCCTTGAGGCGGTCGACGAAGTTGAAGCCCGAGAGGCCGGTCTCCAGCCCGCGCAGCGCCTTCTGCATCGATTCATGGATGGTACGGCCGATCGCCATCACCTCGCCGACCGACTTCATCGCGGTCGACAAAGTCGCCTCGGCGCCCTTGAACTTTTCGAAGGCGAAGCGCGGGATCTTGGTGACGACATAGTCGATCGTCGGTTCGAACGACGCCGGGGTCACGCCGGTGATGTCGTTCATGATCTCGTCGAGCGTGTAGCCGACCGCGAGCTTCGCGGCGACCTTGGCGATCGGAAAGCCCGTCGCCTTCGATGCGAGCGCCGACGACCGCGACACGCGCGGGTTCATCTCGATCACGATCAGGCGGCCGTCCTTGGGATTGACCGCGAACTGGACGTTCGACCCGCCGGTTTCGACGCCGATCTCGCGCAGCACCGCGATGCTCGCGTTGCGCATGATCTGATATTCCTTGTCGGTCAGCGTCAGCGCCGGCGCGACGGTGATGCTGTCGCCGGTATGCACGCCCATCGGATCGACATTTTCGATCGAACAGATGATGATGCAATTGTCCTTGCGGTCGCGCACCACCTCCATCTCATATTCTTTCCAGCCGAGGAGCGATTCCTCGATCAGGACTTCGGTGGTCGGCGAGGCGATCAGGCCGCCGCGGACGATATGTTCGAATTCCTCGCGGTTATACGCGATGCCGCCGCCGGTGCCGCCCATGGTGAAACTGGGACGGATGATCGACGGCAAGCCGGTGCGTTCGAGCACCGCGAACGCCTCGTCGAGCGTGTGCGCAATGCCCGAGCGCGCACTTTCCAGCCCGATCTTGTCCATCGCGTCGCGGAACTTGATCCGGTCCTCGGCCTTGTCGATCGCCTCGGCATCGGCGCCGATCATCTCGACGCCGTACTTGGCGAGCGTGCCGTCCTGCGCGAGCGCGAGCGCGGTGTTGAGCGCGGTCTGCCCGCCCATCGTCGGCAGCACTGCATCGGGGCGCTCTTTCGCGATGATCTTCGCGACGATCTCGGGCGTGATCGGCTCGACATAGGTCGCGTCGGCGAGGTCGGGATCGGTCATGATCGTCGCCGGGTTGGAGTTGACGAGGACGATGCGATAGCCCTCCTCCTTCAGCGCCTTGATCGCCTGCGTCCCCGAATAGTCGAACTCGCACGCCTGGCCGATAACGATCGGGCCGGCGCCGATGACGAGGATGGATTGGATGTCAGTTCTTTTGGGCATTATTTTCTTTCGTCGGCAGTCGATCTTGCTGCTTTTTGCGGAGGCGTTCACAGCGGAAGACCGCCTCGGGGTCGATATTTTCTGGTGGTTGGAATCTCGAGGGGCGTCCCGGCAGGCATTCAATCGTCGTCGGGGCTGTCCCTCGGGAAACGGAAATGGTCATTCCATTGATGCGGGCTTCCCCGATCAAACAATCAAGCCTGTCGGTCGGAACCGCATCTATCGAAACAAATGTTGATCCTGTGTGATGAAGACCGATTGAATCAGTTTCAAAACGATTGATCCCACATTTCCTAGCCAACATCGCACTGAAGGCCCCAACCTTTTCCCACGGATAATTGGCTGGTAAATCGTAGTTATCATCAGCAATTCGCAGATACAGTCGCTCTGGTTCCGCCCCTTGCGGCCACAGATTGGCGGCCGCCGCCGCCAATGCAACGGGTACGGCGCCTGCCAGCATCCAAAGGAGCGCAGAGCGATTCACCCCAACCCACCCACGAACTTCTCGAACAGGTAAAAACTATCCTGCGGGCCCGGACTGGCCTCGGGGTGATATTGCACACTGAATGCGTTCTTGCCGGTGATCGCGATGCCGCAGTTCGATCCGTCGAACAGGCTCTTGTGCGTTTCGACCACGCCCGCGGGCAAGGTCGATGCGTCGACCGCGAAGCCGTGGTTCATGCTGGTGATCTCGACCACGCCATCCTCGGCACGTTGAACCGGATGGTTCGCGCCGCGGTGGCCCTGATGCATCTTCACGGTCTTTGCGCCCGCCGCGAGACCGAGCATCTGGTGGCCGAGGCAGATGCCGAAGATCGGCACGTCGCGTTCGAGCAGGCCCTGGATCACCGGCACCGCATAATCGCCCGTCGCGGCCGGGTCGCCGGGGCCGTTCGACAGGAACACGCCCGCGGGCTTGTGGCTGAGCACTTCTTCGAGGCTCGCGGTCGCGGGGACCACGGTGACGCGCGCGCCGGCCTTTACGAGGTTGCGGAAGATATTGTCCTTTGCGCCATAATCGATCGCGACGACATGCGGCCGCTCGCCGCCGTCCTCGGTCGCATAGCCATGCCCCAGCGTCCACGCGCCGCCGGTCCAGTCGCCGGTGTCGGTGCGGCTGACCGCCTTCGCAAGGTCCATGCCCTCGAGCCCCGCCCAGCCACGCGCCATGGCGAGCAGTTCGTCGATGTCGAACTTGCCGTCGGGGCTGTGCGCGATCACGCCATTCGGCGCGCCCGCGTCGCGGATGCGGCGGGTGAGCGCGCGCGTGTCGATGCCCGCGAGCCCGATCACGCCCTGTTCGGCCATCCATTCGGGAAGCGTCTGGACGCTGCGGAAATTGCTGGGCTGCGTCGGCAGCTCGCGCGTGATCGCGCCGAGCGCGCCGTGGACGCCGCGTTCCATATCCTCGGGGTTCGCGCCGACATTGCCGATGTGCGGGAAGGTGAAGGTGACGATCTGCCCCGCATAGGAGGGGTCGGTCAGGATTTCCTGATAACCCGTCATCGACGTGTTGAAACAAATCTCGCCCACAGCAGCGCCGCTCGCGCCGTAACCCACGCCCCACAGGATCGTGCCATCGGCAAGGACAAGGACGCCGGTGGCGCCCGAGGGCTGGGCCGCAGGCGCGGCAGAGGGGTTGGCAGGTGCCATTCAAAATGCTCCGGACGGGGGGCTAAACGGCCGACCAAGTAGGAGGCAAAAAAGTGATTCACAAGCTATCGGATTAGGAAACTTCTCGCTAGAGAGGGCCTTTCCGAAATTTGCAGCGCATGGGGACACGCATGATTCGTGACGACATCAAGGCTGCGCAGGTCGCCGCGATGAAAGCCGGCGACAAGGCGCGTTTGGGCACCATCCGGCTGATGCTGGCCAAGATCAAGGACAAGGACATCGAGCTCCGCACCGGCACCGCGCCGGCCGACGACGATGTGCTCGTCACCGACGTGCTGCAGAAAATGGTCAAGCAGCGCCGCGAATCGATCACCATGTACGAACAGGGCGGCCGCCAGGAACTCGCCGACATCGAGGCGGCCGAGGTCGTCGTGATCGAGGATTTCCTGCCCGCACAGCTTTCCGAGGCCGATGCGACCGCGGCGATCAAGGCGATCGTCGACGAACTTGGCGCGACGAGCCCGAAGGACATGGGCAAGGTGATGGCCGCGGTGAAGGACCGGCTCGGCAGCCAGCTCGACATGAGCAAGGCGAGTGGGTGGGTGAAGGCGGCGCTCTCGTAAGAAGACACGCCCTCCCCTAGCCCCTCCCGCAAGCGGGAGGGGAACTGGCTGGGCCGCGAGCGCATATTCTCCCCTCCCGCTTGCGGGAGGGGTCGGGGGAGGGCCTGTTTGGATAAGGGCTACAAACGACCGACCATGCGCTCCCGCGAACTCCGCCTGAACGCTACTCCAGCGGAACGGAAACTCTGGGAGCAATTGAGCGCACGCAAAGTAGTCGGCATCCGCTTCAATCGCCAATTTCCGATCGGCCCGTTCATTTGTGATTTTGTCTCGCGGTCGGCCAAACTCATCATCGAAGTCGATGGCGGCCAGCACGCGGTTGATGTAGAAAAAGACCGAGCGCGCACGGCCTATCTGGAAGCACAGGGATATAGAGTGATCCGGTTCTGGAACAATGATGTGCTGGAGCGGATCGAAGGCGTCGTGATTGAAATCGAACGCGTGCTTGCGGACATGCCCTCCCCTAACCCCTCCCGCAAGCGGGAGGGGGAAGCTTGACCCTCACCCCGCAATGGCTGGACGAACTCCGCTCGCGGATCACGCTGTCGACGCTCATCGGGCGGACGGTGAAGGTCACGCGCGCGGGGCGCGAGTATAAGGCGTGCTGCCCCTTCCATAACGAGAAGACGCCAAGCTTCACGATCAACGACGAAAAGGGCTTCTATCACTGCTTCGGTTGCAGCGCGCATGGCGATGCGATCCGCTGGATGACCGACCAGCGCGGCCTCAGCTTCATGGACGCGGTGAAGGAGCTGGCCGCCGAAGCCGGCATGGAGGTTCCGGCCGCCGATCCGCGCGCCGCGAAAAAGGCCGAGGAGCAGGCGAGCCTGCGCGACGTGACGCAGGCGGCCGCCGACTGGTTCACGCAGCAGCTCGGCAGCAGCAACGGTACGCCCGCGCGCGAGTATCTCGCCAAGCGCGGTATTTCGGAGGCGACGCGCAAGGCGTTCGGCTTCGGCCTTGCGCCCGAGAGCCGGAGTGCGCTCAAGGAAGCGCTCAAGAAATTCCCGACCGCGATGCTCGTCGAGGCGGGAATGCTCATCGCAGTCGACGACAAGGAGCCCTACGACCGCTTCCGCGGCCGTCTGATGATCCCGATCCGCGACGCGCGCGGTCGGGTGATCGCGTTCGGGGGACGCATCCTCGGCGACGGCGAGCCCAAATATCTGAACTCGCCCGACACGCCGCTCTTCGACAAGGGGCGCACGCTCTATAATCTCGACAAGGCGAGCCCCGCGTCGCGGCAGACGAACCGGATCATCGTCGTCGAAGGCTATATGGACGTGATCGCGCTCGCCGAGGCGGGGATCGCCGACGCGGTCGCGCCGCTCGGCACCGCGCTCACCGAAAACCAGCTCGGGATGATCTGGCGCATGGTGCCCGTGCCGGTGCTCTGCTTCGACGGCGACGCCGCAGGACAGAAGGCCGCGATGCGCGCCGCGATGCGCGCGCTGCCCCTCCTCCGCCCGGGCTTCAGTCTTGCCTTCGCAACGCTGCCTGCGGGACAGGATCCCGACGACCTCGTCCGCGCGCGGGGCGCTTCGGGCTTCGTCGACATCCTGGACGAAGCGCAGCCGCTCGTCGAGCGCCTGTGGGCGCACGAGGTCGCCGCCGGGCCGCTCGCGACGCCCGAAGAACGCGCCGCGCTCAAGACGCGCCTGCTCGCGCACGCCGACGCGATCGAGGATGCCGACGTGCGACACCATTACCGCGAGGCGTTTCGCGAACGGCTCGACACGCTGTTCGCGCGCAAACAGCCTGAGCGCGGCGTGCGCCAGCCCTGGACCCCGAACGCGCCGCGCGGCGGATTCGGTGGAGGGGGACGTCGCTTCGCGCCCGATCCGCGGTTGCAACCTCCGGCGGACGAAACGCGTTTCATCGGGCAGGCCGGGATCGCGGCACCGCTGATCGCCGCGCTGATCGGCGGATTGCTGCGCTATCCCGCGGTTATCCGGCGCCACGACGAGGAACTGGCGCGACTGTCGATCGGCGATCCGGCCGACGCCGAACTGCTCGACGCGATGCTTGACATCGCGATGCGGCAGGAAGGGCTTGATTGCGAGGGGTTGCTTGCCATATTGGAGCCAATGAAAGTGTATAATAGGGCGACGACATTGCTCCGAGCCGATGGAATGCACTTCTCATTCAATCGCTCGCCGAAGAAGAATGAGGCCATCGATCATGATCGGGCGCAGAGGGAACTTTCGGAGTTCATCTCTCTCGTAAACACGCAGGCGGAGCTGAAAATGCGTCGTTTGCAAGCCGATGAGATCGCCAGGGCCAGACTCGATGACCAATCCATCGCGGAGCAGAACCGGCTGCGGGCGATGGATGAAGACCTGATGCACCGGCTCCAGGCGTTACGCGAAAGCGGCGCCTAGAACCGAAACCCCTTATTGCCCCAAGGCAAGGAACAAGAATGGCCACCAAGAACACCGCCGCCGAAACCGATACCGACGCCCCGCTGATCGACCTCAACGAGGCCGACGTCAAAAAGCTGATCGCGCGCGGCAAGAAGCGCGGTTACCTGACCTACGACGAGCTGAATGCGGCGCTGCCGCAGGACGAGATGTCGTCCGAGCAGATCGAGGATATCATGTCGGCGATCTCCGACATGGGCATCAACATCGTCGAAAGCGACGAGGATGTGCAGGAAGAGGCCGACCAGGAAGCCGACGACGATGTCGACGTCAGCGCCGGCACGGGGTCGGTGTCGAACCCCGCGATCGAGAAGAAGAAGGAAACGGTCGATCGCACCGACGATCCCGTTCGCATGTACCTGCGCGAAATGGGCGCGGTCGAACTGCTCAGCCGCGAAGGCGAAATCGCGATCGCGAAGCGTATCGAGGCAGGCCGCGACACGATGATCCTCGGGCTGTGCGAAAGCCCGCTGACCTTCAACGCAATCATCGACTGGTCGACCGCGCTCAACAATGGCGACATGCAGTTGCGCGAGATCGTCGATCTCGAAGCGATGCTGTCGAAGGACCCGGCGCCCGAAAACCTCGATGAGGAAGGCGCCGAGGACGATGGCGAGATCAGCGAAAAGACCGCCGGCGTCTCGTTCAAGGACGAGGACGAGGTCGAGGAAGAACCCTCGGCCGACGGCGACGACGAAGACGGCGAAGGCTCGTCGGGCAAGCGCGAGAATTTCGAGGAAGACGAGGAAGACAACACCCTCAGCCTCGCGGCGATGGAAGAGCTGCTGAAGCCCGACGCGCTCGAGAAGTTCGCGAACATCACCAAGAGTTTCAAGGCCTTCTCGAAGCTGCAGGAAGCGCGCCTCGAATCGCTCTCTGGCGGCGAGGAATTCCCCGCAGCGTCGGAAAAGAAGTACCACAAGCTGCGCGAAGAACTCACCGCGCAGGTCGAGAGCGTGCAGTTCCACGGCACCAAGATCGAATATCTCGTCGACCAGCTCTACAGCTATAACCGCCGCCTGACCGCACTCGGCGGCCAGATGCTGCGTCTCGCCGAGCGCCACAAGGTGCCGCGCAAGTCGTTCCTCGACAATTATGTCGGGCGCGAGCTCGAAGAGAATTGGCTCGAGGACGTCGGGACGATCGACAAGAAATGGGCTGCCTTCGCCGAGAATGAAGGCGGCGCGGTCGACCGCATCCGCATCGAGATTTCGGAAATCGCGCAGGCGGCGGGCATGAGCCTGACCGAATTCCGCCGCGTCGTGAACATGGTCCAGAAGGGCGAGCGCGAGGCGCGCATCGCCAAGAAGGAAATGGTCGAAGCGAACCTCCGCCTCGTGATCTCGATCGCCAAGAAGTACACGAACCGCGGCCTGCAGTTCCTCGACCTCATCCAGGAAGGCAATATCGGCCTGATGAAGGCGGTCGACAAGTTCGAGTACCGCCGCGGCTACAAATTCTCGACCTATGCGACCTGGTGGATCCGGCAGGCGATCACCCGATCGATCGCCGACCAGGCGCGTACGATCCGTATCCCGGTCCATATGATCGAGACGATCAACAAGCTCGTGCGCTGCAGCCGCCAGTTCCTCCATGAGAGCGGCCGCGAGCCGACGCCCGAGGAAATGGCCGAGCGCCTGTCGATGCCGCTCGAAAAGGTTCGCAAGGTGATGAAGATCGCCAAGGAGCCGATCAGCCTCGAAACGCCGATCGGCGACGAGGAAGACAGCCACCTCGGCGATTTCATCGAGGACAAGAACGCCGTCATCCCGGTCGATGCCGCGGTGCAGTCGAACCTCAAGGAAACGGTGACCCGAGTCCTGGCGTCGCTCACCCCGCGCGAGGAACGTGTTCTCCGCATGCGCTTCGGCATCGGCATGAACACCGACCACACGCTCGAAGAAGTGGGTCAGCAGTTCAGCGTGACGCGCGAACGTATCCGCCAGATCGAGGCGAAGGCGCTCCGCAAGCTGAAGCACCCGTCGCGCAGCCGCAAGATGCGCAGCTTCCTCGACCAGTAAGCCCTTCGGATCCTCGAAACATCAGACGCCCCGCCCTCACCGGCGGGGCGTTCTATTTTGCACTTTGGATCAAAGTCTTGATCCGATGCTGCGCCGCACAATTTTTCGGCAGCGCCTTCTTTAAATCTTCATCTTCGCGCCCCAGATAGCCCCCGTCGTCGCGATGCAGAGGGCTTCATGATCGGTTCAGGCGTGACCCATCAAATGGCAACTGTTCCCATTCGTTGGGAAAGGATTCACGAGGACTGAAGGGAAGCCTGTCGGGGCGAGACAGGAAAAGCCCGGAAATTCGAGGGACTGCACAAATTGGCACGGCCTTTGCGATGCTTTCGACATCGGCACGGGGCGATGCCCGCAGCCAAAGGGAAAGACGAAAAAATGGAAAACGAAACCACCAACCTCTTCCGCCGCCGCGACACCTTCTTCGGTATCTGCGAGGCCGTTGGCCAGGATTTTGGCTTCAACCCCCTGTGGCTCCGCCTCGCGTTCATCGCGCCGCTCTTCTTCTTCCCCGCGCAGACCTTCATGGCCTATTTCGCGCTCGGTCTCGTCGTGCTCGCATCGCGGCTGATCTTCCCCGCGAAGACGGCAGCGCCGGCCCAGCCCGCGCTGAATGCTATCGAAACCGAAGCGCCGAAGACCGACAAGGTCGAGGAACTCGCGCTCGCAGCTTGAGCGGTACCGGCCGGGCATCCCTCTCCCCGTCTGGCCTCTCCGCTCCGATGGCGCCCCGGCGCCATAGACGGGGCCGGCAAGCTCTCCCCGGTGCTTGCCGGCCCCCTTGCCTTCCGGCGGACTTGTCCCTGACTGGAACAGGAAAAATTCGGATCGATCCGCCGCTTATAAACGCGACGTTTACGACGTTGGCTTATGACCGATCGCTGACATTCCATCGGCTTGGGCCCGGCGCCCAACCACAGCGAGGATCGAGCGTTGAGCCCATCGACACAGCCCAAGCTGCAGACGCGCGGCGTCGCCGAAATGCTCGATTCGCTGGTCGCCAGCGACGGCACCGGCGCGCACCCGCACGTCCGCTCGGGCGCGCTGTCGAACGGCCCCGAGGCGATGCGCAATCTCGCCGATGCCGTACACTTCCTCTGCCTCCTCCACGGCCGCCATCCGGGCGTGATCGACAATGCCGCACGCAAGGCGGTCGATCCCGCATCGCGCCAATGGATGGACGAAGCAGCCGACGCATTTGCCCTCGAACGCGCCTTCCTGTCGAAGATCGCCTCGGCGGTCGGCCCGGTGCCGAGCACGCAGGGGCAGGCCCAGTGCGAAGCCGCGGTCGCCGCGCAGCGCAAGGCAATCGACATGCTCGCGGAATCGGATCGCCATGGTTGCGCGGTCGGCGCGGCGATCGCGCTGACGCTCGACTGGCGGACGATCCGCGTCCTGCTCGATATCAGCGCGCAACGGCTCGATCTGGCACCCCCGACCTGTGCCCTTCCCGACCTGCGCGAAACCGCACGGCTGGCGGGCACGGTCGCCGACGGCAACCCCGCGGTCGAGCGCGCGATGGTGTTCGGCGCGCAGCAGCTGATCACCCAGCACAGCGGCCTGTGGGACCTGATGTCGGTTCGCGCCGCGAGCCGCGTCCACCCCTGACCGTACGCGCGCGGCGCGCCCTCGAACGGGAGTCCGCTTGCACCGCTTCCCCGTCGCCGCTATGCCTACTTGACGTTCACGTTAAGGGAAAGGCTGCGAGCCGATGCGTTTCGAAGGTACCAGCGCCTATATCGCCACCGACGACCTGAAGGTCGCGGTCAATGCCGCGACCTTGCTGCGCCGTCCGCTGCTCGTGAAGGGCGAACCCGGCACCGGCAAGACCGTGCTCGCCGAAGAGATCGCCAAGGCGTTCGACGCGCCGCTGATCACCTGGAACATCAAATCGACGACGAAGGCGCAGCAGGGCCTTTACGAATATGACGCGGTGGCGCGCCTGCGCGACGGCCAGCTCGGCGAAGAGCGCGTCCACGACATCCGCAACTATATCCGCAAGGGCAAATTGTGGGAGGCGTTCACCTCGCCCAAGCTCCCCGTCCTGCTGATCGACGAGATCGACAAGGCCGACATCGAATTCCCGAACGACCTGCTTCAGGAACTCGATCGCATGGCGTTCCATGTCTATGAGACCGACGAGACAATCGTCGCAAAGGAGCGCCCGATCGTCGTCATCACCTCGAACAACGAGAAAGAATTGCCCGACGCTTTCCTGCGTCGTTGCTTCTTCCATTATATCAAATTCCCCGACCGCGACACGATGGCCGAGATCGTCGAGGTTCACTTCCCCGGAATCCAGAAGACGCTCGTCAGCCGCGCAATGGACATCTTCTATGAGGTTCGCGAAGTCCCCGGCCTCAAGAAAAAGCCCTCGACCAGCGAGCTGATCGACTGGCTCAAGCTGCTGCTCAACGAGGATATGCCGCTCGAGGTGCTCCAGAACCGCGACGTCGGCAAGGCGATCCCGCCGCTCCACGGCGCGCTGCTCAAGAATGAGCAGGATGTGATGCTGTTCGAAAAGCTCGCCTTCATGGCGCGCCGTCAGGGCAGTTGATGCGCTACACCGGCCGCTGTTCGTGCGGCGCGGTCCAGGTTCGTATCGACGGCGAGGCGCTCGCGGTTCGCCAATGCTGGTGCGGGCGCTGCCAGAAGATCGCAGCAGGCGGCGCGACGCACAATGCCATCTTCCGGACCGAAGATATCGTCGTAGACGGGATTCTGGCATCGGATAGCTATATCGCCGACAGCGGCAATACGCTGACCCGGTCGCATTGCCCTATATGCGGCACGCCGATGTTCAGCGCCTCGTCGGCGCGGCCCCAGATGCGCGTGGTGCGTCTCGGGGTACTCGACCAGCCGCATGATCTGAAACCCACGATGGCGATCTGGACGAGCGAAGCGCCCGCCTGGGCGACGATCGATCCGGCCATGGATCGATATCCGGCGCAGCCGCCGGCGCCGCCCGGCCCTCAGAGCTGATAGGCAACCTCGACGTCGCCCCAGCGGCGACCGTTGATCACCGCAGGCATATAGACGTTGCGCACCGTCAGATAATTGATGCCGTCGCCTTCCTGGCGATAGACGGTCATGAAGAAGGGCGCGGTGCTGCGCTTGGCCGCCAGGTCGGTTTCGTCGAGCAGAATGCGACCGTTTCGACAGTGCGCGGTGTCATGTTCGAGTTCGCCGGTCGGCGCGCGCGAGCAGTCGGTGATGTGGGTAGGCAAAAAACCGTTCATATCGCCCGCGGACGACATCTTGATCTCGGGGTGGCTCGCGACGATACGATCGAACAGCGGACGCCAGTTGGCATCTGCCCAGTCACAGAGCGTGGTACGGAAGCGTTCGGGGTTCGAGCCCGGAACGCGCACATAATTCACATCGAAAAGCTGCTCCGTCGTCAACTCGCCGCGCGCGATCGCGGTTTCGGCAAGACCGACGAATTCGTCACGCACTTTCGCTGCCAGTTCGACGATCGCCGAATCCTGTGGGCTGACCCCCGCCGAAATCACTGCGTTGAACATGCGGTTCGACACATGCTCCATCGACAGGATCGAATCGCGGGTGCCGTCGAGGGTCGAACTATTGTCGCGCACCGACGTGACGACGCTGTCGAGCGCCTCGCGTACCTTCGCGCCATTGGCATGCACCATCGCGCTCGACTGCGCGATCCGGTCGCTCTGGTCGTCGAGCAGCGCGACGAGATGCGTCGCGTCGTGCAGCGCGTCGGTAATCGTTTCGAACTGCGCCTCGGCGCGGCTCGACTGTTCGACGCCGGTCTGGATCTCCGCGACAAGCCCGCTCGCCTCGGCGGCGAGGCTGCCGATGCTGCGGCGGATTTCGTCGGTCGCGCCGCGCGTATTCTGCGCAAGCTTCTTCACCTCGGCCGCGACGACCGCAAAGGTCCGGCCGGCATCGCCCGCGCGCTCGGCCTCGATCGCGGCATTGAGCGCCAGCATGTTGGTGGTCTTGGCGATCGACTCGATCGACTGGCTCACCTGCTGCACCTGCTCCATCACCGCGGCGAAATTGGTGACGTGCGTGCCGAGGCGCGCGACAAGATCGATGACCGAGCGGAACTCGGTAACGGCGGCGTTGACGCGTTCGGCCCCGGCATCGAGCTGTTCGCACGCACGCGCCGACAACAGCTTCGCCTCATCGGTCGAATCGGCGATCTGGCGCTGATCGGCCTCGAGGCTGACGACATATTCCTCGAGCCGGCCAAGCTCGCCGATCTGGCGCTCCATCTGCTCGGTCGAACGCTTGATCCGTCCCGCGGCGTCGCTGCAACCCACCGCCAGTTCGCCGCAGTCGCTTGCAACCGACTGGTCGAGCAGTTGTGCGGCCGGGTTGATCGGATCGAATTTCATTGGCTTGCCCACGTCCCTGGATGATCGACGAGCTATGCCGGAGATTGGTTAACGGGGCGTCAATGGAAGGCGGCCGGAGCGAGCGGAGGCTCGCCCCGGCACAATCCTTATCCGCGAATGAAGGCGAGCATATCCGCGTTGATCTCGTCGGCGTTGGTCGCCGCCATGCCGTGCGGATAGCCTTCGTAGGTCTTGAGCACGCCCTTCGCGAGCAGCTTCGCCGACAGCGGCGCCGAGTCCGCATAAGGAACGACCTGGTCGTCGGTGCCGTGCATGACCAGCGTCGGGACCGCGATTGCCTTCAAATCTTCGGTGAAGTCGGTTTCGGAAAAAGCCTTGATGCAGTCATAATGCGCCTTGGCGCTACCGACCATGCCTTGGCGCCACCAGTTCTGGACCAGCCCCTTGCTGATCTTCGCGCCATCGCGGTTGAAGCCGTAGAAGGGGCCCGAGGCGATATCGAGGTAGAATTGCGAGCGATCGGCGGCGAGCGCCTTGCGGAACCCGTCGAAGACCTCGATCGGCAGGCCGCCCGGGTTGCTCGCCTTCCGGACCATCACCGGCGGCACGGCACCGACGAGGATCAGTTTCGAAACCGTACCCGGCCGTGCGCGCGCGACATAATGCGCGGCTTCACCGCCGCCGGTCGAATGGCCGATATGCACCGCGCCCTTGAGCCCCAGCGCGGCGACCAGCGCCGCGACGTCGGCGGCATAGGTGTCCATGTCGTTCCCCGTGTCGGTCTGGGTCGAACGGCCATGGCCGCGCCGGTCGTGCGCGATCACGCGATAACCCTGTGCGAGGAAGAAGAGCAGCTGGTTGTCCCATTCGTCGGCGGTCAGCGGCCAGCCGTGATGGAAGACGAGCGGCTGGGCATCGCGTGGTCCCCAATCCTTGTAAAAAATCTGCACGCCGTCGGCTGCGGTAATGAAATTCATCGGATGTGCTCCTTGGTTGGCGGAAGGGAGAGAGGCACCGAAACCCGCGCCGGGCCATGAAAGGCTGCCGGCGATCGCCATGGCGCCGCCGGCGACCATGAACGACCGGCGACTGGCCATGAATTCTTCCAATATCGTCATATTCAGATCCCCGATTGGCAGATGGCGCCGACAGCCGGTCAATAGTCCCAGACGGCAGGCACGGCGCGGAACGCGTCGCCCGCCACCGCCACATGGTAGATCGACGGAAAGGGAAGATGCGTCGCGACGAACGCTTCGCGCGTTTCGGCGAACTGGCGCAGGAGATTGATACGAACGCGTGCCGATTCTTCGGGATCATGCTCGAAGCCATTGAACCATTCGGGCTGGTCGAACCCGACCTGGAAGATCGCATCGCCGACGAAGGTCAGCCGGTCATCGCCCGACGCGACGCGGACCATGCAGTGTCCCGGGGTGTGACCGCCGGTAAGCAGCGCGGTGACGCCGGGCGCCACTTGGGCTTCGGTCTCGAAGGTCACGATCTGGTCGCCATATTGCGCCATGAACCGTTTTGCGGCGCCCCGAAGCGCGTCGGGGAAGCCCTGCGGCATGACGGTCTTCGAAAAATCGGGAGCCTTCCAGAATTCGACTTCGGCGGCCGCGACATGGACGCGCAGGTCCGGACGAAAGCGATCGTGCGTGCCGTCGATGATCAGGCCGCCGATATGATCCATATGCATGTGCGTCACCACGACGTCGGTGATCGACGACAGCGCGATACCGGCAGCTTCGAGCCGCTGCACGAGCCGGCCGGCCTTTTCGAGATTGAGGTTGGGGTCCATGCCCAGCCCTGCGTCGACAAGGATGGTCTGGTCGCCGCTGCGCACGACGAGGACATTCAGCGGCCATTCGGCGATTTCATGCGGCAGGAACTGATCGTCGAGCCAGTTGTCGAGGACGTCGGGCGCGACGTTGTGCGCGAGGACATGCGCCGGAATCGGCAGCACGCCGTCGCTGATCACCAGAACGTCGATATCGCCTACCTTCAGCGCGTAACGCGACGGAACCAGCTCGTCGGCAGCGGGTGCCTCCGGTTTCAGAAGGGTGTTGATCGTCATGTAGGTCTCCTCTTTTTTGCGGTTCTTATGGAGACTGGATCGGATGTTTCGGCCGCCACCGATATCGTGCAGCCCGACAGGAGCCGGGATACATATGCAGCAGGCACCCTGTACCTTGGGACAGGGTCGGGCGTCCGGTTCCCTTTCGCTCGCCGGGTTGCTAGGCTTGGTCGTCACGACCCGTGCCAACTCGCCTAGGAACAAATCTTGCGGCACCTCGCCCGGTTCGACCTCAACCTGCTGCGGATTTTCGACGCGATCTTTGCCAAGGGCGGGGTATCGGCGGCGGCGCGGCACCTGAACCTGTCGCAGCCCGCGATCAGCCATGCACTGACCCGGCTGCGCACGCAGTTCGACGATCCGCTGTTCGTGCGGCAGGGCAACCGGCTGGTCCCGACGTCGGCCGCGCGCGCCATCGCCGGTCCGGTGCGCGAGGCGCTGCGCGGGCTCGACGTCGCGCTCGACGCCGCGGCCGCCTTCGACCCCGCAGCCTCGACGCGCGAGTTCCGCATCGGCGTCCGGCTGTCGGGCGAGATGCCGCGTTTTTCTCCGCTCGTGTCGCGGGTGCGCGCCGAGGCGCCGAACGTCGCGCTCGCCAGCGTGACCTTCCGCCGCCGCGATCTGGTGTCGATGCTGGCGAACGGCGATCTCGACCTCGCGCTCGATGTCGCGCTGCCCGCCGACGAGCGGATGTGCCGCCATTACCTCGGGACCGAACCGCTCGTCGTGATCGCGCGCAAGGGCCATCCCCGCGTCGCGGGATCGATCGACCTCGACACCTATCTGGCGCTCGACCACATCATCGCGACGGCGCGGCCCTATGGTCCCGGTGTCGAGGACATGGCGCTCGACCGCATGGGGCTGGCGCGGCGCGTCGCCGTACGCTGCCAGCACGCGATCACCGCCTGGCAGATCGTCGCAACGTCCGACATGCTGTTCGCGCTACCCCGGTCGCACGCGGCAGTGCTCGATGCGATTTGGCCGATGCAGCTTGTCGACCTGCCGTTGCCGATCGAGTCCGGCGGCAATTATCTTTACTGGCATCAGGCGGCGCAGGCCGATCCCGGGCTCGGCTGGCTACGCGCGATCATCATCGACGAGCTGACCAAGGCGGCCTAGTCATTCGTGAGGTGAATATAGATTATTCGATCCTATCATTTTCCTTGATAGGTCGATGCCGCTAGCGTTCCGGTGAAAATCATCGGAGAGCCAAATGACCGAAATCGAACTCCAAGCCGAACTCAATGACCTCAGAATGTCGAAGGAAGCGCAGCCGCTGTTCGATGCGGTGAAGCGCCACATCGCGGAAAATGTCGACCCGATCACCGAGGAGTTTTTCCGCCTCGGCGAAGGTCGCGCCGACCGCTGGAGCTGGGCGCCGGGACAGCTCGAACTGCTCGAGGGCGCGAAGAACAAGGCGAAGGCCGCCGGCCTCTGGAACTTCTTCCTGCCACATGGCGACACCGGGACGCCGCTCAGCAATCTCGACTATGCCTATATCGCCGCCGAGCTGGGCAAATCGCCGCTCGCCTCGGAATCGCTGAACTGCTCGGCGCCCGATACCGGGAATATGGAAGTGCTCGAAATGGTCGGCACGCCCGAGCAGAAGGAGCGCTGGCTGAAGCCCCTCCTCAACGGCGAAATCCGTTCGGCCTATGTGATGACCGAACCCGGCGTCGCCTCGTCCGACGCGAGCAACCTTGAAACCAGCGCGGTGCTCGACGGCGATGAATGGGTCATCAACGGCGAGAAATATTTCATCAGCGGCGCGGGCGACCCGCGCTGCAAGATCCTCATCTGCATGCTCAAGACCAATCCCGAAGCCTCGCGCAAGGGGCAGCATTCGCAGATCCTCGTGCCGATGGACACGCCGGGCGTACAGGTGCTCGGCCCGATGCGCGTGTTCGGCGCCGACCACGCGCCGCAGGGCCATATGCACATGCGGTTCGACAATGTCCGCGTGCCGCGCGAGAATATCCTGCTCGGCGAGGGACGCGGATTCGAGATTTCGCAGATGCGCCTCGGGCCGGGCCGCATCCACCATTGCATGCGCACGATCGGCAAGGCCGAGGTCGCGCTCGACCTGATGGTGAAGCGCGGCAATTCGCGCACCGCCTTTGGCCGGCCGCTGTCGCAGCTCGGCAAGAATCTCGAAGTCATCGCGCGCGCGCGGGTCGAGATCGAGGCGATGCGCCTGATCGTACTCAAGGCCGCGAAGGCGATGGACCTGCTCGGCAATCGCGAGGCTCGCGTCTGGGTGAGCATGGCAAAGGCAATGGTCCCCGAACGCGCCTGCCAGATCATCGACCAGGCGATCCAGATTCACGGTGCGACGGGCATCTCGCACTGGACGCCGCTCGCCGAGCTTTACGCCGACGTGCGCCACCTGCGCTTCGCCGACGGGCCGGACGAGGTCCATTATATGGTGGTCGGCCGCGACGAACTCGCACGCCACTGATCGTGCGGGCGGTGGTCACCCACCGCCGCCCGGACATCCGACGATCTTATCCCGGAAGAATGTGATCCTCGGCGAGAGCGAGCGCCCCGAGCAGGCCGGTATTTTCGCCGAGCGCGGGCGCCACGATGATCTCCCCGGGTGTCCCCGCGAAATAGCCTGCCGCCGCCTTGGCGGCCTCCGCCCGAACGCGATCGAGCAAGCCGGGCGTCCCCAGCACGCCGCCGCCAAGGACGATGCGCGCGGGTTCGAGGATAGCCTGGAAAGTCTGCGCAGCCTGCGCGAGATACCAGGCGATGATCTCGTGCCCGATATGATCGGCGGACAGGTCCGACAGCGAAACGCCCCAGCGCGCGATGATCGACGGGCCCGCGGCCAGCCCTTCGAGACAGTCGCCGTGGAAGGGGCAATGGCCCGCAAAACCGGTATCGGCGGGGTGGCGCGGCATGCGAATATGGCCCATTTCGGGGTGGCTGAGGCCGTGAACAAGGCGCCCGCCCACGACCGCGCCGCCGCCGACGCCGGTACCGACGGTGAGATAGAGCGTCGAATTCGTCCCCTGCCCCGCGCCCCATTTCCATTCGGCGAGCGCGGCACCATTGACGTCGGTATCGATTGCGACGGGGCAGCCAAAGGCGCGCGCGAAGGGACCGGCGATGTCGGCGTCGCTCCAGTACGGCTTGGTCGTGCGAGTGATATGGCCCCATTTGGGCGACGCGCGATCGAGATCGAGGGGCCCAAAGCTGGCAATACCCACCGCGGCATAGTCGCCGCCCTGCGCGCGCAGCCAATCGATCGCAGCGGGGATCGTTTCGTCGGGACGCGTCGTGTCGATGCGGGTCCGCGTGTAAATTTGCCGCGCAGGGTCGCCCACACCCACGATGAACTTGGTCCCGCCCGCCTCGATCAACGCGATCCTGTCACTCATATCCCATCCCTTGTGCCCGCCTTGCAAGCCGGACACGCCACGCAGGCGCGTTCGACCATGATCGGCGGCTTGTTACCGTCGGGGGTGCGATAGCGCGCTTCGATAGGGGCTGCCACCGCTTCCGCAGCTGCGGTTGCAGATCAGCGTGCGACGACGCCCGCCCAATCGAGGTCGAAGCGCGCCAGATATTTGCGCAGCCGGTCGGCATCGTTGGTCGACTTGCGTTCCTCGCGCGATGCCGCGAAGAGTGACCGGCCCGCCGCGGAGAGGCTGCCGTGCTGCCGGCAGACAGCGACGACATAGGCAAGCTGCACCCGATCGAACGGATCGATCGTCCGAAGCCGGCTTTCGGGCAACAGATCGTCGAGTACATCGCCGCGCGCCTCGCCGGGCGACCATAGCGATTGCAGCCTGCCGGTTTCGAATGCGACCGCGCCGGAATCGATCCGCCCCGCCGGACTGAGCGTCGCCATGCGCGTGACACTCGCCGCCAGATCGCGAAAATTGCCCCTCCAGAGGGCGGAGGGGCTTTCGGCGAAAGCCAGATATTTTTCGCGCGCTTCCTTGTTGAAGGTGACGCGTGCTCCTTCGCGCTCGGCGAAACGCTCCAGTTCGTAATCGAGGTTGGGGGCGATATCCTCGCGACGCTGCGCGAGCCCCGGCAGGCTGAATGTCCAGAGGTTGAGCCGCGCGAACAAATCCTCGCGGAAGCGCCCGGCATCGACCGCGCCCACCAGATCGCGATTGGTGCCGGCGATCAGCTGGAATTCGCTACGCGCCTCGCTGTCGGCGCCGACGGGAAGAAAACGCCCTTCCTCGATCGCGCGCAGGATCATCGCCTGTTCGTCGAGACCGAGTTCGCCGATCTCGTCGAGGAAGAGCAGCCCCTTGTCGGCCGATTTGAGCAGGCCCGGACGATCCTGCGCCGCGCCGGTGAAAGCACCCTTGCGGTGTCCGAACAGCGCCGACATCGCGCTGTCGCCCTTCAGCGTCGCGCAATTGACCTCGACGAACGGGCCGGCAATCTGATGCCGCAGCTTTTTGAGCTCATAGATTTTGCGTGCCAGCTGGCTCTTGCCCGCACCGGTCGGGCCCATCAGCAGGATCGGTGCGCGGCTGCGCACCGCGACCTGCTCGATCTCGTCGATCATCCGGTTAAAGGCAGCGTTCTGCGTCTCGATCCCGCTTTTCAGAAAGCTCGCACTCTCGGCGCTCGCTTCGGCAAAGCGCGTCGCGATGCTGTCGTAACGCGACAGGTCGAGATCGATGACATTCCACGTACCGGTCGGCTGCGGCGCGCCGCGTCGCGGTTGCGTCTGCAGCAAGCGTCCGGGCAGGTAGCGCGCCTCCGTAAGCAGGAAGAGACAGATTTGCGCGACGTGCGTCCCCGTGGTGATGTGGACGAGATAATCCTGATTGTCGGGATCGAACGGGAAGCTCCGCGCGAAATCGAGCAGCTTTCCATATACTTCCTCGAAATCCCAGGGATCGTCGAAGTCGAGCAGTTGCGGCACCACCTCGGTTTCGGGCGAGACGTCGCGGATATCGTCCATGACATAGTCGGCGAGCCTGCGGTGGTAGCTGCCATGGAGCAGGACGAAGCGGTCGACGCGCAAATCTTCCTGCATGCAGATGCTGACCGTCGGCCGCCACTTGTTCCAACGCGACGGGCCGAACTTGGCGGCATCGAGCGTCGAGCCGAGGAATCCGATGACGGTTACGGGCTTCATGGGGAATTTATACTACAGGATAAACTACGATACAATATAATCGTACTTTCTCCTTGCCCTAGCCAAGCGAGAATTGGCCACCCCATTTTTATACATTTAAAAACAATGTCTTGATGAAAGTCCACCGATCGCTTTTTCGATTGGCACGCCTCCTGCAATTCTGTCGGCGTCGGGGCTCACGTCCCCCGGCACAAGTGGAACGAAGGGGCGGCCGGAATAGGCTGGCCGCCCCCGAGGGTCCGGCAAGAGATTTCGAAGGAGTTGGACGATGGCCAACAAGAACCTGTTTTCCACGGCGCTCGCACGCTTCCTGCCGCAGACCGATGCGGTGAACGACGCCGGCGGCGCAGCCTATGCCTATGGCCCCGAAGCGAAGCTCGCACAGCTTGCCGCGACCGGCACGCTGTCGGACGGCTTTTATTCGGGCGCCGATGCGCAGCTCGCCGACGTTCTGGCGGCGGCTCAGGCCGTGTCGCCCGATTTCGTCGCCAAGGCCGCGATCTATGCCCGCAAGGCGGGCGCGATGAAGGATATGCCGGCGTTGCTCGCCGCATATCTCACCGTCGCCGATCCCGACCTCGCAGTGCGCGTCTTCGGCCGCGTGATCGACAACGGCCGCATGCTGCGCAACTTCGTGCAGATCATGCGTTCGGGCCAGGTCGGCCGCCGTTCGCTCGGCTCGCGTCCCAAGCGGCTCGTCCGCGAATGGCTGGAACAGGCCTCGATACCGCAGCTCATGGCCGCGGCGACGGGCAAGGATCCCAGCCTCGCCGATATCGTCCGTATGGTCCACCCGGCGCCGGCTTCGGCCGAGCGGCGCGCCTTCTATGGCTGGCTGATCGGCAAGCCCTATGATGTCGCGGCGTTGCCCGCGGAGATCGCGGCGTTCGAGGCCTGGAAGCGCGACCCCAAGGGCGCGTTGCCCCCGGTGCCGTTCGAATGGCTGACCGCCTTTCCGCTGACCGCCGAGAATTGGGCGGAGCTTTCCGGCCGGATCGGCTGGCAGGCGCTGCGCATGAACCTGAACACGCTGGCGCGTAATGGTGCGTTCGATGTGAAGGGGGTCACCGACACGGTCGCGGCGCGACTGTCCGATGCCGATACGATCGCCCGGGTTCGCCCGGCGCCGTATCAGCTGATGGTCGCGATGGGTCAGGTCGGCGAGGCGGTTCCGCTTCGCGTTCAGGCCGCGCTCGAAGAGGCGCTGGAGCTGTCGCTCGCGACAGTCCCGGTGCTGGCGGGCAAGGTCGTGGTCTGTCCGGACGTTTCGGGCTCGATGAGCTGGGCGGCGACCGGATACCGCAAGGGCGCGACCTCGGCGGTCCGCTGCATCGACATCGCGGCGCTCGTCGCGGCGGCGGTGCTGCGTACCAACCGGCAGGCGCGGGTGATGCCCTTCGATGTCGACGTCGTCGACATGGCGCTCGATCCCAAGGCACGCGTCGCGGTCAACGCGGCACGGCTGGCGGCGATCGGCGGCGGCGGCACCAATGTCTCGGCTCCGCTCGCGCGGCTCAACCGCGAACGGGCGGAAGTCGATACGGTGGTGATCGTGTCCGACAACGAAAGCTGGATCGATCCCTCGCGCCACGGCGCCACGGCGACGATGAACGAATGGAAGAAGCTGAAGGCCCGGAACCCGGGCGCGAAGCTGATCTGCATCGACATCCAGCCCTATGGCACCACGCAAGCGCGTGACCGGAAGGACATCATGAATGTCGGTGGCTTCACCGACGCGGTCTTCGACGCGATGGCTCGCTTCGCTTCCGGCGAAACGCGCGACTGGGTCGAGATCGTCAACGAAACGGAGGTATGAAAATGGGTCACGGCGAATGCCGGGAAGGACTACATTGGTAATGTGGCGGTCGCGGGTTCGAATCCCGCTCGTCCGGCAACGGACGGTAGCTCAGCCGGGTAGAGCACCAGCCTTAGGGCAAGTCTTTTCCAATCCTCGTCGCCGTGACCCGTCACAAAATCTCGAAAGATATCGCAGCGAATGCCGGTGGGACTACATCCTCCAACGATATAGGTCCGACGAGTAAAGCGCCTTGGCCCCCGAAAGGGACCGGGGAGATGCGGGTTCGAATCCCGCCGCAGGAACGTAGCTTAAGGACCGCCGTCTCGCCATGTCTCGTCGCTGCGAGACACTTTCATGCCGGCGGATGCCGGTGGGACTACATCGGAAACGTCTCACCAACCCCTCGCCGCCGGCACCCATTTCAGGCTGGCAAATGCCGGCGGGACTACATCGGTCAGGCCGAAAGGCCCGCGGTTCGACTCCGCACCGGAGAAATCCGGATGTCTCGCCACACACTCGTTGCCAGCACCCGAAACATGTCGGCGAATGCCGGCGGGACTACAGGGTCAGAGCGTCCGCTTCATTGCGGAAGGTCGGCGGTTCAAGTCCGCCCCCGGCATGCCGGAGTAGCTCAGGAAAAATGTCTCGCCACGCCTCGTCGCCGGCACCATGAAGAACAGGAAGAAGGAGGTCAGCCATGACCCGGACGAGCTATGAAGTGATGAATGTCGAGGGCGGACGCCCGGTCAAGATGTGGACGCGCGGCGTGCCCGTCGAGGACATGGCGCGCGCGCAGTTGACCAAGGCGGCAAAAATGCCGTTCGTGTTCAAGCATGTCGCGGCGATGCCCGACGTCCATGTCGGCATCGGCGCCACCGTCGGATCGGTGATCCCGACCAAGGGCGCGGTGATCCCGGCCGCGGTCGGCGTCGACATCGGCTGCGGCATGATGGCCGCGCGCACGACGCTGATGGCGCACGACCTGCCCGACAACCTCGAGGGCATCCGCAGCGCGATCGAGGCGGCGGTTCCGCACGGCCGGTCGGTCGGACGCGGCCAGCGCGATCATGGTTCGTGGGGCGATCCCCCGGCGGCGATCGTCGACGCCTGGGCGACGCTCGCCGAACGCTTCGGACGCATCGTCGCCAAGCATCCGCGGCTGAAGAACACCAACAACCTGACGCATCTGGGCACGCTCGGAACGGGAAACCATTTCATCGAGCTGTGCCTGGATACGGAAGGCCGGGTGTGGGTGATGCTGCATTCGGGATCGCGCGGCGTCGGCAACGCGATCGGTACCTACTTCATCGAACTGGCGAAGAAGGACATGCGCAAATGGTTCATCAACCTGCCCGACGAAGATCTGGCGTACTTCCCGGAAGGGACCGATCATTTCGACGATTATGTCGAGGCGGTCGGCTGGGCGCAGGACTTTGCGGCACTGAACCGGCGCATGATGATGGCGAACGTCATCGCCGCGATCCGGCTCCAGATCGCCAAGCCCTTCGAGGCCGAGGCCGAAGCGGTGAACTGCCATCACAATTATGTGACGCGCGAGAACCATTTCGGCGAGAATGTGCTCGTCACCCGCAAGGGTGCCGTGCGCGCAGCGAAGGGCACGATGGGGATCATCCCGGGTTCGATGGGCGCAAAATCGTTCATCGTGCGCGGGCTGGGCAACGCCGAAAGCTTCGATAGCTGCAGCCATGGCGCGGGCCGCGTCATGAGCCGCACCGCGGCGAAAAAGCTCGTCACGCTCGACGAGCATATCGCCGACACCGCGGGCGTCGAATGCCGCAAGGACGAAGGCGTCATCGACGAAACGCCGAAGGCATACAAGCCGATCGAGGCGGTGATGGCGGCGCAGGCCGACCTCGTCGAAATCGTCCATACGCTGAAGCAGGTGGTGTGCGTGAAGGGGTGATCCCCTTCACGCCGCCATCCAAAGGGGGACATCATGCACGACCGGGTCGCCGAATGGCGGCAGGAGGGCCGGATATTCGTCTGGCGCTATCCGAAACGCAGCAAGCACGCGGGCGAATGGCATTTCACCGGCGACCCGGCGGGTTGCCGTTCGATCTGCGACCTTATCGACCGGATGGGCGGCGAAAGCGCGTGTCATCGGACCTTGAAGATCGCGCCGGTGACGGCGGCGATCGCCACTGTTCCGAACTTCGGCGAACCCAAGGCGGATCGGTTCGCGACGATGCGGGTCGCGTTCGAGCCCGATGCTGGCGATCTGTCGATGGAGGCGGACGGCGACAAGCTGATCCTGACCTTCGGGAACAAGCGGCTTCACACCCTGCGCGCGGCTTTTGCCGAAGTGGAGGTCGGCATCGGCGATTTCGGCGTAGCGACGTCGGACGATCGCAAGGAAAAAGGCTGGTGGTTCTGGTGGATGCCTTGATCTGCCGGACGTTATGAACAGAAGTTGGAAGAAGATGAGCATCGAACCCGCCATCCGGCACGAAATCGAAACCCGCCTGTCCGCCGTCGAGGCGGACGATGGCGTGCGCCTGCTGCTCGCGATCGAATCGGGATCGCGCGCGTGGGGTTTCCCCTCGCCCGACAGCGATTACGACGTGCGCTTCCTCTACGTCCGGCCGCGCCGCGACTATCTGGCGCTGAGCCCGGTGCGCGACGTGATCGAGCGCGAGATCGTCGACGAGATCGACCTCAATGGGTGGGACATCCGCAAGGCGCTGGGGCTGATGCTGCGCAACAATTCGGTGCTGTCCGAATGGGTCGAATCGCCCATCCACTATCGCGCTGCGCACCCGGTCATCGCGCGCATGGCGGAGCTCAAGGACCGGCATTTCGACCCCAACGGCTTTGCGCTGCACTATGCCAAGCTCGGGCGCACGTCGGTCGCACGCTGGTTACAGGACGCGCAGGAAGTTTCGGTGAAGCGCTATTTCTATGCGCTGCGCCCCGCGCTTGCGATCCGCGTGCTGCGGCGCGATCCCTCGCGCCGGCCGCCGATGCAGTTGCAGCGGCTGATGGTCGAAGCGGACTTGCCGCCCTCGGCCAGCGAAGAGATCGAGCGGCTGGTCGCGTTGAAGGCGGACACGCGCGAGGCGGGACCGATCGCGCGTGTGCCCGAAATCGATGCGCTGATCGCCGACGAACTGGGGCGTGCGGGTGAAGTGCCCGCGCGTCCGCCGAGCGCCGCCTTTGCCGCCGAGGCGAACGCGCTGTTTCTGGATCTGGTAGTAGAAGAAGAATGATGATCATCATCGACGGATCGGAAGGCGAAGGCGGCGGGCAGGTGCTGCGCTACGCGTGTGCGCTGGCGCTCATGACCGGGCAGCCCTTCACGATCGAAAATATCCGCGGCGGACGCGAGAAGCCGGGGCTCATGCGCCAGCATGTGACCGCGATCGAGGCCGCGTGCGTGATCGGCGGCGCCGAATGCTCGGGGCTGGCCGTGGGGTCGAACAGCATCGGCTTCCGCCCCGGGCGCGTCACGCCCGGCGACTATCACTTCGCCGTCGGCACCGCAGGGAGCACCGGGCTCGTCCTCCAGACGATCCTCGTGCCGCTGATGACCGCCGACGCGCCGTCGCGACTGGTGATCGAAGGCGGGACGCACGCGATGGCGGCGCCGCCGTTCGACTTTATCGAGCGCACGCTGCTGCCTGTCCTTCGCCGCATGGGACCGACGGTTTCGGCGCGGCTTGTCCGCCACGGCTTTTTCCCGCGCGGTGGCGGGCGGATCGAGGTCGATATCGTGCCTGCACCGCTTCGCCCGGTCGAATGTATCGAGCGCGGCGCGCGGCGCGGCGTGTCGGTGACCGCCATCGTTGCGGGCATTCCCTTCGACGTCGCCGAACGCGAACTCAAGACCGCGCGAAAGACGCTGCCCGAATGGCCCGAAGAGGCCTTTGTCACGCGGCAGGTCCCGGCCGAGCAGGGTCCGGGCAACGCGTTGCTGGTCGAAGCCGAATTCGAGCATGTCACCGAGATCATATCGGGCTTCGGCAAGCTCGGCCTTCCCGCCGAGCGGCTTGCGCAAACCGCGGCCAAGCGCATGGCGGGCTATCTCGCGAGCGATGCGTTCGCGGGCCCCTATCTGCAGGACCAGCTGTTGCTGCCGATGGCGTTCGCGCGCGGCGGCGCGTTCACGACGGTCAAGCCGAGCGAGCATATGCGGACCGCGGCCGGCCTGATCGAACGCTTCACCGACACGCGGTTCCGCGTGTCGGACCGCGACGACGGCCGTCATCTGGTCGAAGTGATCGCCTGATTTGCCGCGGCGGGGGCCTTGCAGCGCAGCAAGGCCCCCGCCTTCTTCGATTCATCTTGGCGTGCGGCTCCTTAGCGGCCTAAGCATGTTCGCGACCAAGGAGATGTGAACGCCGATGTCCGACGCCCGACAAGAAAGCCATCCCGAAATCCGCGAAGCCGTCCGCCGCCTGTGCGCCGGCTTCCCGGGCGAATATTGGCAGGCGCTCGACCGCGACCGCATCTATCCGACCGAATTCGTCCGCACGCTGACCGACGCGGGCTTCCTGTCGGTGCTGATCCCCGAAGCCTATGGCGGGTCGGGCCTCGGCCTCGGCGCCGCAACCGCGGTGCTCGAGGAAATCCACCGGTCGGGCTGCAACGGCGGCGCGTGCCATGCGCAGATGTACACGATGGGCACGCTGCTCAAGCACGGGTCCGAAGCGCAGAAACAGGCCTATCTGCCCGCGATTGCCAGCGGCGAACTGCGGCTGCAGGCGTTCGGGGTCACCGAACCGACCGCGGGAACCGACACCACGCGCATCCGCACTTTCGCCAAGCGGGTCGGCGACAAATATATCGTCAACGGCCAGAAGATCTGGATCAGCCGCGCGGAACATTCGGACCTGATGGTCCTGCTCTGCCGCACCACCCCGCGCGAGGAGTGCGCCAAATCGTCCGACGGGATGAGCGTTCTGCTCGTCGACATGCGCGAGGCTCAGGGCAAGGGGCTGACGATCCGGCCGGTGCGGACGATGCTCAACCATGCGACGACCGAGCTTTTCTTCGACGATCTCGAAGTCCCCGCCGCGAACCTGATCGGCGAAGAGGGCAAGGGTTTTCGCTACATCCTCTCGGGCATGAACGCCGAACGTATCCTGATCGCGTCCGAATGCATCGGCGACGGCCGCTTCTTCGTCGACCGCGCATCGGCCTATGCCAAGGAGCGCGAAGTGTTCGGCCGCCCGATCGGCGAAAATCAGGGCGTCCAGTTTCCGATCGCGCGCGCGTGGGTCCAGATCGCCGCCGCCGCCGAGATGGTCGACAAGGCGGCGCGCCTGTTCGACGCGGGCGCCGATTGCGGTACCGAGGCCAATATCGCGAAGATGCTCGCGTCCGAGGCGAGCTGGTACGCCGCCGACATGTGCATCCAGACCCACGGCGGTTTCGGCTTTGCCGAGGAATATGACATCGAGCGCAAATTCCGCGAGACGCGGCTCTATCAGGTCGCGCCGATCAGCACCAATTTGATCCTGAGCCACGTCGCGACGCACGCGCTTGGCCTACCCAAAAGCTTCTGAGGCCGGAATGGACGACTATTCCGAATGGGTCGGCCGCAGCGAAACGCGCACCGATATCGCCGCTCCCGCGCCGCTTGCCGGTCTGGCTGCGCTGCTCGACCATGATGTTTCGCCTTGGGCGCCGGGCACGGTCCCGCCGCTCGGCCACTGGCTCTATTTCCTGCCCGATGCGCGCCAGTCGGTGATCGGTGCCGACGGCCATCCGCGCCGCGACGGGCACGGCCTGCTCCCCCCCACCCCGCTGCCGCGGCGGATGTGGGCGGGAAGCCGCGTCGAATTCCTGTCGCCGATCGCGGTCGGCGCGGCGCTGACGCGCATCACCACGATCGCCGCGATCAAGCCCAAGCGCGGCGCAAGCGGCGACCTCCTGTTCGTCACGCTGCGCCACGACATCGCCGCTGACGGTGTCCCCGCGATCCGCGAGGAGCAGGACATCGTGTTTCGTGAAGCCGCAACCGGGCCTGCGACGCCGCCGCCGCCCGTCGCGCCGGCCGAACCCGAACCCGCCGACGCCGTCCGCAGTATTACGCCCGATCCGGTGCTGCTGTTCCGCTATTCGGCGCTCACCTTCAATGCGCACCGGATTCATTACGACCGCGACTATGCCCGCGATGTCGAAGGCTATGCCGGGCTTGTCGTCCATGGCCCGCTTATCGCGACGCTGCTGATGGATCACGCCGTCCGCGCAGGCTTTGCGCCGCGCCGCTTCGCCTTCCGCGCCGAAGCTCCGCTGATCGACGGCGCGCCCTTCGAGCTGTGCCTCGCGCGCCAGGACGACGGCGCTCGCCTGTGGGCGCGCGATGCGGCGGGACGCGCGACGGTGCGCGCAGAGGTCGATCTCTGACCCCCAAAGCGCTCGGGGGACATGCCTGCCTTGCCAAAACGGGAGTTTGGTGCACCCGGCGGGATTCGAACCCACGGCCCCCAGATTAGGAATCTGATGCTCTATCCTGCTGAGCTACGGGTGCGCCGCGGTTCGTGTAGCGGCGGGGGACGCAAAGCGTCAATCGGGGTAGTCAATTAACTGCGGCACAGGCCCGCGCTTGGCAGCTTCTGTCGAACGGGCACGATTCTCGCGCCGCGCCAGTTCTTCATATCGGCAAAGCGGAACAGGTTCCGGGGCCGCAGACTTCGCCGCGCGGCTTTCGTCGCGGCGGTCAGTTGATCGCATCGGGCGGGGCGATCGGCACGAGCAATGGCATCGCGGCGATCCCGTCGTCGCGCAATCCCTGCGCTTCCTCGGGCGACGCCTGCCCATGGATCAGGTCCTCGGTCACGCGGCCTTCGTGCATCGCGCGCGCCGCGTCGGCAAAATCGCGGCCGACCCAGCGCGACTGCGGCAGCATCTCCGCTTGCTTGACAGCAATCTCGGCGATCACCTTGCGCACCAGATCCGGCGAGGGTTCGCCATTCACCGGCGCTCCCGTCGACTTTACGGCGACCGCAGGCATCTGGTTCGACTTGGCGCCGACGCGCGGCGCCATCGCCGCTTTGCGAACCGCGCTATCGCCGCAAACCGGACAGGCGATCAGCCCCCGCGCCTGTTGCTCGGAAAAGCTGTCGCCGCTCGCGAACCAGGCTTCGAACCGGTGGTCGCCGGCGGCACAACAAAGGTCGAAAACGATCAACTCAACCCAATCCGAGCAAAGGATCGAGGCCACCGCGCGCGTCGAGCGCCGCCATATCGTCGCTGCCGCCGATGTGCCTGTCGTCGATGAAAATCTGCGGGACGGTCCGCGCACCGCCGGCGCGTTCGACCATCGCGTCGAACCCCGCGCGGTCCATCGTCACGTCGATTTCCCGATATTCTACCCCCTTGCGGTCGAGCAGCGCCTTCGCCCGCGTACAATAGGGGCAGAGGAATTTGGTGAAAACTTCAATCTTGGCCATCTGGCTATCCTGTCATCGCTTGGTCCATCATATCGGAATCCAACGAAGCAAAGTCAAATATGTTGCCCGCCAGCAGCGCGTCGGGAACGACCCGCGCCCACGTCAGCGCAGAGACTCGCGCGGCGCCGCTGCGCCGTAAAGCCCGCGCCGCCGCGCGCAGGGTGGCACCGCTGGCATGGACATCGTCGATCAGTACCAGATTCCGGCCCGCCGTGCGCGATTTCGCGCCCGGTGCGAGCGCGAACGCGCCGCCGACGATGCGTTCGCGTTCCTTTCGCCCCTTGCCGCGCAGCGACGCGGTCGCCCGCGTCCGCAACAGCAGGTGATGATCTCGCGGGGCGCCCGTAATCCGCGCCAGCTCGTCGGCTACCAGTGCCGCCTGGTTGAACCCGCGCGACCAGAGCCGCCAGCGATGCAGCGGGACCGGCACCAGCAACATGTCCCCCGGCGCGCCCAGTGCCGCGAGCTGCCTTGCCATCAGCCGGGCCATCAACCGGGCATGCCCGGTCCGCCGCCCATATTTGAGCCGCAACGCGACGGTCCGCGCCACCGCGCCATAGGCGACGGCGGCGGGCGCTCCATCGAACGGCGGCGGGCTGGCGAGACAGGCCCCACACGCCATCGGCGAGCCGGGTAGCGCCGACGGCAACGGGATCGAGCAAGAAGCGCAGGCAGGACCGTCGAGGAAATCGAGCGACGACCAGCATTGCAAGCAGAATTGCCGATCCTCGCCGACGATCAGGCCGCAGCCCGGACAGCGCGGCGGCAGCGCATAGTCGACGACCGCGCGCACTGCACCGCGAATGCCGCGAAGCAACGCCCCCGCCGCCCCTACTTTTTCTTCGGCTTCCCCCATCGCCATCGCCATCCGATGCTTGTGAAGCATCGCCGGGGGCGGCACAAGCGGCGCATGTCGCAGCCTCCCCGCCCGCTTTTCTCCCCCGCCCGCCACGGCGCCCAGCGCGATCGCATGGCGCGCCTTCCCGCATCGGTGAATTTCCTTGCGCCGATCATCGCCGAAACCTTGCTCGACCGGCTCGCGATGGTGACGCGCGAGTTTCCCCGCACCCTGCTCATCGGCGCGCATGACGCGGTGCTTGCCGACAATCTGCGCAGCACCGGCACCCGATTGACGATCATCGAGGCCGGCCCGCGGCTCGCGGCCGCGAGCGGCGCGACGGCCGTGGAGGCCGACGCCATCGACCTGCCCCTTGCCAGTTTCGACCTTATCGTCTGGCCCGGCGGACTCGACGGCATCAACGACGTGCCTGGCGCGCTCGTGCGCCTTCGCGCGTTGCTGGCGCCCGACGGCCTGCTTCTCGGCACCTTCGTCGGCGACGGTAGTCTGCCCAGATTGCGCCGCGCGGTCATGGCCGAAGGGGTGCGGCCGATCGCCCGCCTGCATCCGCAGATCGATCTCGCGGCGATGGGGAACCTGCTCCAGCGCGTCGGCTTTGCCCTGCCCGTCGTGGACGTCGAGGCACTGACCGTGCGTTATGCCGACTGGTTCGCGCTCGTCCGCGACCTGCGTGCCACCGGGCTGGCCAGCCGGCTCGCGCCCGCGCCGCCGTCCCTGACTCGCGAAGAGGTCGCGCGCATCGCGGTCGCCTTCGGTGCGCAGGCAGACCCCGACGGCCGCACCGCCGAAAGTTTTCGCCTCGTCCATTTCAGCGGCTGGGCACCGCATCCCGACCAGCCGCAACCCGCCCGCCGCGGCAGCGGGACAGCATCGCTTGCCGATGCGTTGAAACCGAAAAGCTAGATCAACGCCTCGAGCAGCCCGATCAGCGGCTTGTCGGCGGGCGGCATGGCGAGTCCGTGCAGTTCAATGGGGCGCACCCAGCGTAGCGCGGTGGCATGCTGTGCGACCGGGGTTCCGCGCCACTTGCGGCACACATAGAGCAGCAGCAGCAGATGGCGGTCGCCGAGCATGTCGCTGGCAAAACAGGCAGGCGCGAGACAGGCATGGTCGACGTCGATCGCCAGTTCCTCGCCCAGTTCGCGGATCAGCGCCGTCTCGGGCGTCTCGCCCGCCTCGAGCTTGCCGCCCGGGAACTCCCACAGCCCCGCCATCGGCAGGCCCTCGGGGCGCTGCTGCACAAGCAATCGCCCATCGCGATCGACGAGCGCCGCGGCGACGACGACCAAGCTATTTTTTGGCGGTTTTCCGGGGCTGGACACGGACAAATTGTTAACCTTCCTATGCGAATATGGGAACCCTCGGGAACTATAAATTCAGTCAGGGGTGGAACAATGCGCAACATTTACAGGCTGATGCGGTCGACCAGGGCCGCCACAGCCGTCGAATATGGGCTGATACTGGCCCTCGTCTTTCTGGCGGCTGTTACCGCTGTCGGCAATGTGGCGAATTCGACTGGCGGCATGTGGAACGACGTTTCGAACGCAGCCCAGCAGAATATGTAGCACGGGCGCCGGCGTCCCTTTTTTGGACAAACGACCCCTCGCAACTTCCTCGGCACATTAAGATTTTCAAAACCTATTCGTCCTAGAACCGCAGATGTTGACCCAGACCAGACCGTCAACAGGGTAAGTGAAATCAGGAGACCAGTCATGAAGTTCATCAAGAAATTCGCTCGCGACACCAAGGCCGCGACCGCCATCGAATACGGCCTGATCGCCGCTCTCATCGCCGTTGCCGGTATCACCGCGATGGGCGCCGTCGGCAACAGCGTCAGCAACACCTTCAACAAGGTTGACACCGAACTGAAGAAGTAAGCTTCTGACGTTCGGTCCGCTTCGGCGGCCCGACCAAAAAGAAAGGGCGGTGGCTTTGTCACCGCCCTTTTTTTGTCCGCGCGCGGCTATCGGCTGGCGTAGACGACGATCTTGACCCGCTGCCCCGGCGTCAGCCGGCTCGACGCGGTCAGACGATTGAGCACCTGGAAACGTTCGGCCTGATAATCGCTATAGGCCATGCGCCGCGCAAGGCTCGCCATCGTGTCGCCGCGTCCCACCGTTACCACATCGATCCGCCGCGGCTTGATTGCCGCCGCTTCGGCCGTGCTCAGGCGCCGGACGCTGTTGAACATCGAATTGAACACGCCGCCACCGCCCGCCTTGGTCAGCGTGACGAAGTGGAATGCGCTGCTTCGCGAAAATTCATAAGCAAAGACGGTGACGTCGACCTGCCCCGACTGGCTGTTAACCCGCGCGGTCGAATAGGAGGCCGGGATGCCGTTCACCGTCGTCCGCTGGATAGCGCCGGGGCTGATCGAGGCGTTACCCGCGACCGCCTTGAACGCTGCGGCGATATAGGCGTTCATGTCGCCGCTGTAGGCGCCGGTCGTAAATTGCGCCTGCCCGCCGTTGCCGCTGACCAAGACTGCGGTCGCTCCATTTTGCATCCCGTAACCGTTCGGGACGGTGAAGCGCAGCCTGAGATCGGGGTGAAGGAAATCGCGCCCCTCGACCACACCCTGCGCCGGATCGTCGCCATAGAGCACGCCGTCGACCGACGCGAAAAAGGCGTCGGCGTTGCGGTTGCCGCCGCTGCCGCCGACGCGGCTTGCCAGCGTCTGCGCATTGCGCACGCGCGATGCGGGGTCGGGGTGCGTGCTCGCCCATTCGGGCAGCGAGCGCGCATCGCCGCCGGCCAGCCGCGCATCGAGGCTCGTTTGCGCGGCGAGACTGGCGAGCATCGTCGAGAGCGCGAGCGGATCATAGCCGGCGCTACGCAGATACTGGACGCCGAGCTGGTCGGCCTGCAATTCCTGGCTGCGCGAAAAGCCGAGCGTCGCAAGCTGCGCGACGCGCATCGAATTATTCTGGAGCAGGCCGCCAAGTCCGCCGAGCAGGCCGCCATTGTCGCCGATCGCGCCGCCGAGTACCGCGCCGAGCACGCCGAGGATCTGGTTGCGCGTCGCAGCCGACTGGCGCTTCTTGCTGTGCTGCGCGGCGACATGGCCGACTTCGTGCCCGAGCACACCCGCCAGTTCGGCCTCGTCGTTCATCAGCGCCATCAGCTGGCGCGTGACATAGACGTAGCCGCCGGGGATCGCGAAGGCGTTGTTCACCGGCGAATTGAGCAGGGTCACGGTGAAATCGCTCGGGCTGCGCGACAGACCCGACTGGACCGCGATATTCTGCCCGATGCGGTTCACATAGGACGCCTGCGGCCCGCTGTACGCGCCGCCGAATTCCTGGAGCAATTGCGGATGCGCCTCGTCGCCCTGCTTGCGTTCGGCCGCCGAGATGTTGGTCTGCGTCTTGATCGCCTTCAGCTGCGCATCGGCCGCGCCGGTAAAGGCGATGCCGCCCATCGCCAAGGCCGCCGCCAGCGTCTTCCCGGTCTTCCAGCTCATCCCGTGCCTCCCACTCGATAATTCGCTCAGGAATATTCCCGTCGCGCGACAAGACAAGCCGCCTGATGGACCGCGGCCTGTCGATTCTGGAAAAATAACGCCATGACCCGTGATCGGGTTCCGACCGGAACGCCGCTAAGCGCGCCCCATCGCGAGGAATTTTTCCTCGCGCGCGGCGAGCAGCGTGTCGCGCGGCAGGCCCGAAAGCGCACCCAGTTCCTGATCGATCGCATCGCCGAGCGCGGCGATGGCGACGTCGGGCGCCCGGTGCGCGCCGCCGACGGGTTCGGGAACGATGCGGTCGATGACCTTGAGCCCGAGCAGGTCCTGCGCCGACATCTTCATCGCCGCCGCCGCATCGGCCGCCTTGTCCGACGTGCGCCACAGGATCGACGCGCAACCTTCGGGCGAAATGACCGAATAGACGGCATGTTCGAACATCAGCACACGATTGGCGGCGGCAAGCGCGATCGCGCCGCCCGAACCGCCCTCGCCGACCACCGCAGCGACCATCGGCACGCCCAGCGCAAGGCATTGTTCGGTCGAGCGGGCGATCGCTTCGGCTTGCCCGCGCTCTTCGGCCTGGATGCCCGGAAAGGCGCCCGAGGTGTCGACCAGCGTGACGACCGGCAAACCGAACCGGTCGGCGAGCTGCATCAGGCGGATCGCCTTGCGATAGCCCTCGGGCTTCGCCATCCCGAAATTATGCTTCATGCGCGACGGGATATCGTCGCCCTTTTCGTGACCGATCACCATGACGCGACGGCCGCGGAAACGCGCAAGCCCGCCGAGAATGGCCTGATCGTCGGCAAAATTGCGGTCACCGGCCAGCGGCATCCAGTCGTCGAACAGCCCCGCGACATAATGTTTGAAATGCGGTCGATCGGGGTGGCGCGCAACCTGCGTCTTTTGCCAGGGCGTCAATTTGGAATAGATTTCACGCAGCAATTTCGAGGACTTATCCTCCAATCGCGCGATGTCGTTGTCGATATTGAGCGTGGGGTCGTCCCCCATCTCGCGCAATTCGGCAATCTGGCGATCGAGCGCCGCGACCTGTTTTTCGAAGTCCAGAAAGGCTGTCATGGGGGACGTCGCTAGGCCGATGGAGCCTTGAGGTCAACGTCCTCCATCCGCGCCAGCGGATGGCGCCGGTTGACCAGTTCGACCAGCCGGCGGCTATCGACATGAGTGTAGATTTCGGTCGTCGCGATATCGGCGTGGCCGAGCATCAGTTGCAGCGCACGCAGATCGGCGCCGCCTTCGAGCAGATGGGTGGCAAAGGCGTGGCGCAGGACATGCGGGCTGATCGCGGTCGGGTCGATGCCGGCGCGCGCCGCCAGATCGCGCAACATCTGGAACAGGCGCACGCGCGAGATATGCGCCTTGCCCGACGGAAACAGCCAGGGCGACCCGCTGACAAGCAGCGGCAGCCAACGATCGAACGCATCGCGCGCACGATCCGACAGGGGCACCAACCGTTCCTTGTCGCCCTTGCCGCGGACGATCAGATATTCGCGCTCGCCGGCCACGGAGCGGCGCGGCAGCGAGACGAGCTCGCTCGCGCGCAGGCCCGAACCATAGAGAAGTTCGAGCAGCAGCAGCATGCGTATCGCATTCGCCGGCGGCGCGTCGCCGGCCGCTTCCTCGCCCGCCTGCTCGAACAATCGTTCGACGTCGGCGTGCGTCAGGATGCGCGGCAGCGGGCGCCGCGTCGCCGGGCGCGCAATGTCGAGCGCGGGATTGTCGGACCGCTCGCCTTCGTCGAGCAGAAAAGCAAAGAACTGGCGCAGCGCCGACAATTTTCGCGCGGCGCTGCTTGCCGCGAGCGACTGGTAATCGGCCATCAGCTTGCGAAGATCGGCGGCGCTGGCGTCGGCAAGCGGGCCCTTCACCCATTCGGCCGCCTGATCGAGATCGCGGCGATAGGCGGCGAGCGTGTTGCGCGATGCACCGCGCTCGGCCGCCATCATCTCCAGAAAGCGGCCGATCAGCGCGCCGTCAGACATCGTCGAAAGCGGCGCCGGCCCACTCCCCCTCCCGGCCTCCCCAACGATAGTAGCCTGTGGGAGGCCGGGAGAGGGAGTGGGCCGGCGCCGCATCTTTCAATCGATTTTCAGACACGCACCAGCGCTTCGGCGGCGATCATCCGCGCTTCGGACGGCAACCCGACTTCGCGCAGCGCCCGGACGATATAATAGAGATGATAGGGCGGCACTTTCGACCATTCGCCCTGCATCCCCGCCGCGGCGAGCAGCGCGACCATGCCCGGTTCGCGCCGTTCGGCCGCCGCCATGATCGCCCGCGACCAGCGCGTCTGCTTGCCGAGGTCGACGTCGAGGTCGCTCGCAGCCGATGCGGCAGCGCCGGCATCGATCCGCCCGAGCCCGGCAAGGCCCGCGAGCAGGAATTTCGAGCGCAGCGTGTCGGCGCTGTCGTCGTCGCCCGCGAACTGGCCCACTGCTCCCGCAGTCGTGCCGTTCAGCGGCCGCGGCGAACCGACCGCGAGCACGCCCCATGCGCGGCTGCCGACCGAAACCGTCGGGACCCAGGCGATCGCATTTTCGTCATAACCGCCGGCGAGCATCGACCCGAGCAATTGCCAGGGATCGCCGCCGACTTCGGTGCTGGCCGGCAGGGCAGCGGCGGCGCGCGCCGTCGCGACCATCGCGGCATAGCGCTGCGTCGGCGTCGAACCGGCGCTCCACAGCCCTTCCATAGCGGCGTAGCGATCGGTGCCGTTCGCAAGGCGAAAAGCACCGCGAAGCGCGCCGGTCTGGTTTGCGAGCGCCTCGGCGGGCTCTTCCTCGCTCGCCGCCGCGCTCAGCAGCGACACATAAGCCTCGCTCGACAGCACCCCGCGCGCCGCGGCTTCGGGTGCGGCGGCAACGCGGTTCGCCATGTCGGTCATCGGCGCGAGCACCGTCCAGCCCTTCATATAGGCGGGAGCCGAGGCGCGCAGCGCGTCGGGAACCGGAATGGCCGTTGCCGTTGCCATGCCGAAACGCCAGCTGGTCAGCCGGTCGATATTATCCCACTCGATCGTCGTCGACCGGCGGCCGCCGCCCGTTGCGCCCAGCACGCGCTCGGCAAGCAGGATGTCGAAATTGGAAATCTTGCCGCTCGACCGCACGCGGCCGATCGCCCAACCCGCCGGTCCCGCCTCGCCCGACAGCCCCGAACAAATGGCGGCCGACAGACGCCACGCCTGTTCGTCGCCATGCGCGAGGCCGGCCGGAACATAGGGGCACATGCCCGCGGGGTCGGCATTGGCAAGATAGGTCTGCTGTGCCGCGGCGACCAGACGCGGACTGGCGCGGTCGTAATCGACCGACTGGACGATCCAGCGCGCGGTCGTCGATTCGCCCATGCGGAGCAGAAGCGAGGCGCGTTCGGCGGCAAGGTCGGCGCCGTTGATCGTGTCGGGCGTATCGATCGCCGAGGCGAGCGCGCGGCGGAGCAGGATCTGCGCCCAGCGCGATGCGAGCTGGCCGTTGGTGCGGCGCATGATCGCCGCGGCATATTGGCCGCGGACACCGAAGGCGTCCGGCGCGAGCCCGCCCGTTTCGGGGGTCAGCGGCCCGATGCGCGTCAGCAGGCGGCGCGCGCCGGGCGGCAGGTCATATTTGAGGCCGCCGGACTCGACCTCTTCGCCTTCCTCGGCGTCCTCGCCCTCTTCGGCGCTCGCGCTCGTCGTCGTGCTGCTCAGCGTCGGAGCGACCGGCGGCGGCGTCGCGCCATTCTTCGGCGTCGGGCCGGGCGTCGGGGTCGCGGTCGGCGACGGCGTGGGCGCCGGGCGCGGCGCAGGGGTGTCGGCGGGATTGCCGAAGCCTTCGGGCAGCAGCGATTCCTGTGCAAGCGCGGGAAGGACCAATACTGCGGCCAGCGCCGTACCCGACAGGCCCAACGCCAGCGATAATGTCGCCTTACTCATTGCGCATCTCTTTTGGGTGGCACGCTTTCGGCAATCTTGTCGGTCACATCCACCTCAATCATTCGCGGCTCGATCGGCCGGCCCAGGAACAGCAGGAACAGGAAAAAAGCCACCAGCACCAACGTCAGCACGACCAATCGTGCGATCCACCGGCCTTTTCCCGATCTGCTCTTCGCGCGCAATATCCAATGCCTGTCGTTCGTCTCATGACGCAGGTGCAGCAAAATCATTGTCCCGCGCGTCCCGGTCGGTATAGCCGCGCGCACCATGTCGCGAAACCCGAAAAGCCCGGCACCCAAAACCTCTGGTGCCATCCCCGCGTCGATCCGCGACCGGTCGATCGTGCTCGTCGGGTTGATGGGGTCAGGAAAATCGACGATCGGCCGCCGCCTCGCCCAGCGGCTCGGCATGCGCTTCGCCGATGCCGACGACGAGATCGAGCGCGCCGCCGACATGACGATATCCGATATTTTCGCGCGTTTCGGCGAAGCGCATTTCCGCGATGGCGAGCGCCGCGTGATCGCGCGGCTGCTGGCCGGAAAGCCAATGGTCCTCGCCACGGGCGGCGGCGCCTTCATCAATGACGAGACCCGCAAGCTGATCCTCGACGACAGTCTTTGCATCTGGCTCGACGCCGATATCCCGACGCTCGTCGAACGCGTCGGCCGCCGCAGCCACCGCCCGCTCCTCAAGGACCGCGACCCGGGCGAAGTGCTTCGCGAACTCGCGGCGGTCCGCAACCCCATCTATGCCGAGGCGCATCTGCGCGTCAGCTCGGCTAGCACGCCGCACGACCATACGGTGCGTGCGATTCTGGAGGCCCTCTCAAAGTGGGGAGATCCGCAATGGAAAAGCTGACCGTAGAGCTCGGCAGCCGCAGCTATCCGATCCTGATCGGCGACGGACTGCTCGAAGAGGTCGGCCGCCATCTCGCGCCGTTGCTCAAGCGTCCGCGCACGATGATCGTCACCGACAGCCATGTCGCCGACCATTATTTGCGGCGCGTTGGAACCGCGCTCGGCAACGAAGGCATTTCCTTCTCTTCGTTCGTCCTCGAACCCGGCGAAGGTACGAAAAGCTGGGCCGGGCTCGCCCGGCTCACCGAATGGCTCGTTGGCGAAGGCGTCGAACGCAGCGACCATGTCATCGCGCTCGGCGGCGGCGTCATCGGCGACCTCGTCGGTTTCGCCTGTTCGATCGTCAAGCGCGGCTGCAATTTCGTCCAGGTGCCCACGACCTTGCTCGCGCAGGTCGACAGCAGCGTCGGCGGCAAGACCGCGATCAACGTGCCCGCCGGCAAGAATCTCATCGGCGCCTTCCACCAGCCCGCGCTCGTCCTCATCGATCCAACGACGCTCGCAACGCTGCCGCGCCGCGAGCTTGGCGCGGGCTATGCCGAAGTCGTCAAATATGGCCTGATCGACGACGCCGGCTTTTTCGCCTGGTGCGAAGATCATGGTGCGGCGCTGCTCGCGGGCGACAGCGCGGCACGGCACAAGGCGATTGCCCATAGCGTATCGGCGAAGGCGCGCATCGTCGCCGCCGACGAGCGCGAGACGCAGGATATTCGCGCCCTGCTCAACCTCGGCCACAGCTTCGGCCACGCGCTCGAAGCCGAAACGGGCTATTCGGACCGGCTGCTCCACGGCGAGGCGGTCGCCGCGGGCATGGTGCTCGCGCATCAATTTTCCGCGGCGAACGGCCTCTGCCCGGCCGAGGACGCCGCACGCGTTCGCACGCACCTCGCCAGCGTCGACCTGCCGCACAGCCTCGCCAGCGCGGGCATCAACAGCGACGGCGCGACGCTCGCGGCGCATATGGCGCACGACAAGAAGGTCCGCGGCGGCAAGCTGCCGCTGATCCTGACGCGCGGGATCGGGCAGAGTTTCGTGACCGAGGATTATGGTCTCGATGCGGTCGCGGCCTTTCTCGATCGCTAGCCGGCCGGGATGGCCGGCCCTTTCCTCCGCCTCCGCTTTGCGCTAGCCAGTTGCAAATGACTTGCAATATGCAGAGCGTGGGGACGGATATTTGGTTGCGATCGCCGACACGGGCCATCTGAGCGACAGCCGGGCGACGACGACGCCCGCCGGCGTGTGGGCGGTTGCCTTCCTCGGCATCACCGCGGGCACCCAGATGAGCGACCGCGGCTTGCAGTCGATCCTCTCGCCCGCAATCCAGCAAAGCTTCGGCGTTTCCGATGCCGTGATCGGAGCGCTGCACGGTATCGCGGGAATCCTTGTCGCCAGCGCGCTCGCGGTGCCGCTCGCGCGCCTTGCCGATCGCCATTCGCGAAAGTCGATCCTGCTCGGCCTGATCCTCCTCTGGGGCCTCCTCACCGCGCTCAGCGGGCTCGCGCCGAATTTCGAACTTTTCTTCATCGGCCGCGCCGCGTCGGGGATCACCGAATTTGCGATGATCCCGGTGGTCTACTCGCTGATCCCCGACCTCGTCAGCGACCGTCACCGCGTGCCCGCCAACCTCTTCTTCGCCGCATTGATGGCGACCGGCGCCAGCGCGGGCTTCTATTTCGGCGGCAATTTGCTCGAATTTGCAGGCACCATCGCCCCAGCCGGGACCGAGGCCTGGCGCGTCGCCTTACTCTGCCTCAGCCTGCTCGCGCTGCCACTGCTCGGCGCCGGCCTGTTCCTTCACGACACCGCACGCGGGGTCGCGGCGCCCGGTGAGAGCGGCGCCACCGCAGCGCTGCTACCCTTCTTCCAGTCGCACCGGCAGCGCATCCTGCTCTTCCTCGGCGCCGCCGGCGGGCTTGCAATCGCCGTGCAGGCAGTCGCGCCGCTGGCGGCGCTCGGGCTGGTGCGCCGCTTCGCGTCCGACCTCGTGCCGACCGGCCATGCCCTTGGCCTCATCACGCTCGCGACCAGCCTCGGCAGCCTCGCCGTCGCGGGGATCGTCGACCGGTTCCTGCGCCCGCGCTTCGGCGAGGCATCGCGGCCGCTGGTCATGGCAACAGGCGCATTGCTCGCGATCCCGTGCTTGATCTGGCTCGGCGCCGCGGCCGGCGAGCATCAGGCGCTGACGATGATCGCGCTGTTCCTCGCGCTCACCAGCACCGCCAACGCGCTGATCCCGACGATCCTCCAGGATATCATCCCCGCCGAACTGCGCGCGCGCAGCTTCGCCCTATACAGCTTCGTGATCGCCGCCTTTTGCGCCGTGGGGCCGCTCCTCACCGGCGGCCTGTCGGATCATGCCGTCGGCGGCAATCTGCTCCTCGCGATGGCGATGGCCGGCGTCCCGGCGCTTGCGGCCGCGACATTGTCGGCCGGCTTTATGGTCCGGCGCCGCGCGGCCTAGCTTTCGTCGGCGAAGTCCATCGCCTCATTCTCTTCGCGCGCCGCCTTCGCCGCCTGCCGCTTGCGGCGGAAGGTTTCGAGCACGCTGTCGGCCTCGCGCCCGCCGCCGGGCTTGAAGCGATGATCCATCCCCGCCGACAGGTCGCCTTCGTCGATCTGCGCCTGGAGCCGCGTTTCGTCGAGATGGCGCAAAGTCGCTTCGACATCGTCCATCTCGCGCGGGTCGACATCGAGATAACGCAGCGCCGTAAGCCCCATCGCGACCGAGCTTTCGAACACTTCGCGAATGACGCCATCGACCCCGGCGCCGTCGACCGCGAGCAGTTGCCGCCGGTCGAAAACACGCATCAATATCTTCGCGTCGGGGAAAGCCTCGACGATCGGCCGCATCGCGGCGGCGTCGACCGATGCGTCGTCCATGCAGAAGATGATCAGCCGCGCCTCCTCGGCACCGGCACGACGCAAAAGGTCGACACGCAGGCCGTCGCCGAAATAGACCTTGGTGTCGAACCGGCTCGACAGCTCGATCTGGCTCGGCTTCTTGTCGATCAGCGTCACCGAACAGGCGACGCCGTGCAGCATCTGCGACACAATCTGCCCGAAACGGCCATAGCCGACGACGATGGCCGAACCGCGCGGAGCGCCCTCGGGATCGTCAAGATCGGTCGCGTTCGCTTCGGGCGCGAATTCGAGATTACGCGCGAACAGCATCAGGAAGGGGGTTGTGACCATCGACAGCGTCACCACCGCGCTGAACAGGCTCGCCGCCTCGGGCTCGATCAGCAGTGCGTCGGCCGCCTGCGCAAAGAGCAGGAAGCCGAACTCCCCGCCTTGGCTCAGCAGCAGGCCGAGCCCGAGTGCCGCCTGCCAGCTCTTGCCGAAGGCCTTCACGATCAGCGTCAACACGACCAGCTTCACCGCCACCAGCCCGAGCGCAAGCGCGATCACCTGCAGCGGTCGCTCCAACACCACACCGATGTCGAGCACCATGCCCACCGCGAGGAAAAAGAGGCCGAGCAGGATCAGGCGGAAGGGTTCGACGTCCGACTCGATCTCGTGCCGATAGGGCGAATCGGCGAGCATCACGCCGGCGATGAACGCACCGAGCGCGGTCGACAGGTGCAGGCTGTGCATCAGGGCCGCGCTCGCGAGGATGGTGAGCAGCCCGACGACGACGAACAATTCGCGCTCGCCATAACGCCCGACGATGCGCAGCAGCGGATTGACGATGAAACGCCCCGCAAGGACCAGCACGATGATCGCCCATAGCGTGAAGAAGGCCATCTGCCAGCCCGACGGCGCCGACGGGTCGGCGGGCGCGCGCGAGAGGACCGCGACGATGGTGATCATCGGCACGATCGCGAGGTCCTGGAACAGCAGGATCGAAAAGGCCTTTTCACCGAAGGGCGAGTTGATGCGGCCCGAACTTTTCAGGCCCGGCAACACCTGCGCGGTCGACGACAGCGCAAGCGGCAAGCCGAGCGCGAGCGATGCGGCCGGACTGAAACCGAGCGTCAGATGGATGAGCGCAGTCAGGATGAGCCCGGTCGCGACGACCTGCACCATCCCGAGCCCGAAGATCGCGCGCCGCATGTCCCAGAGCCGGCGCGGCGACAGCTCGAGTCCGACGAGGAAGAGCAGGAAAGCGATGCCGAGTTCGGCAAAGGCGAGCTTCGATTCGCCGCCGCCGACGAGCGCCAGCCCGTGCGGGCCGACGATCGCGCCCGCAATCAGGTAACCGAGAACGGCGCCAAGGCCGAGCCGGCGAAAGATCAGCACGAACAGCGTCGCGACGCCGAGCAGGATCGCGCCTTCGACAAGTGCGGTGTCGGTCGCCGTCTCCGCGACCTTCTCGGCCGCCTCGGACGTCGCCGCGGTGAGCATGGTCAGCATCATGCCGCCGCCGCCCGCCCTTCCAGCGCCGCGATCGCGGCGTCGAAGGGCAGCAGGATCGCGCCGTGCCGCGCCGGATAGTCGCGTGCGGGGGCGAGCAGGTCGAAGCCCGGCCAGTCGGGCCGCAGTTCCCCGCCCGCGAACCAGTCCGCGATACCCGCACGCGCCGCACGGATTTCCGCGAGCCCCCGTCCCGGTGCATGCCGCGCGAGCAGCGCCGCCGATGCCTGTCCGAGCGCACAGGCTTCGACATGCATCCCGACGCGCGTCACATGACCGGCGGCGTCGGTATCGAGGTCGAGGATGATCGCGCTCCCGCACAGGGGCGCACGCCTGCTCACACGATTGGGAGCATCGGCGAGCGGCAGGAATTCCGAAGTCGCAACCGCCAGCGCCAATATGTCGCGATTATAAAGCGGCGCGCTCATGACTTCGGCGCGTCGGGCGCGTCCTGCTTGTTGCCGTTCGCTTCGGCCTCGCGCGCTTCGGCGCGGCGTTCGGCGATCACCTTGCTGAGCGCGCCGCTCGTCGCGGCGAGCGCGGGATAGGTCCGGCTGTCGGTCACCCATGCCGGGCGCTGCGCGTTGCCGTAACCGATGTCGTACAGCAAGGTGATGACCATGAAGGCGATCGTCGCGATCAGCAGGCCCTTGAGCGCACCGAACCCGGCGCCGAGGCCGCGGTCGAATCCGCCGACCAGCGACGCACGGCTGCGCTGTCCCATCGCGCGCGATCCCCATTTGGTGAGCGCGAAAACCCCGCCGAACAGGATCACGAACGCCAGCATTGCCGCGCCGCCGCCCGGCCCCATCCAGCCGCCGAGCAGGTCGGTCGCCAGCGGGTGAAAAAAGCGCACCGCCGCGATCGCGAGGACCCAGGCGAGAAGGCTTGTCACCTCCTGCACCAGCCCGCGCGTAAAGCCGAGCACCGCGCTGCCGCCGACAAGCGTCAGCACGATGATATCCAGAGCCGTCAGACTTCCCATTTGCCGGTCGCTAGTCGCGCCCGAGCATCAGGTCAACGAGTTCGCCGAGCCGCGTGAAACCGGTGACCGAAATTCCGCCGACGCCCTTCATCCCGGCGGGGCCCCAGCCGCGCGAAAAGCCGAGCTTCGCGGCTTCGCGCAGGCGGAGCCCGTCGTGCGAAACCTGCCGCACCTCGCCCGACAGTGACAATTCGCCGAAGACGATCGCATCGGCGGGCACCGGCCGCTCGCTGAACGCCGAGATCAGCGCCGCGGCGACCGCCAGATCGGCCGCCGGGTCGGTGAGCCGATAGCCGCCCGCGATGTTGAGATAGACCTCGGCTCCGCCCATCTGGAGGCCGCAGCGCGCCTCGAGCACCGCGAGCACCATCGCGAGCCGCCCGCTGTCCCACCCGACGACGGCGCGGCGGGGCGTCGCCCCGCTCGCCAGCCGTACGGTCAGCGCCTGCACCTCGACGAGCACCGGGCGCGTTCCTTCGAGCGCGGGAAAGACCACCGATCCCGGCACGTCGCGGCTGCGGTCGGTCAGGAAGAGGCTCGACGGGTTGGCGACCTCGCCCAGCCCTTCTTCCCCCATCGCGAAGACGCCGATCTCGTCGGTGCCGCCGAAGCGGTTCTTCACCGCGCGCAGGATGCGATATTGGTGGCTGCGCTCGCCCTCGAACGCCAGTACCGTGTCGACCATATGTTCGAGCACGCGCGGCCCCGCGATCGTTCCGTCCTTGGTGACATGGCCGACCAGCACGATCGCGGCGTCGCTGTCCTTGGCATAGCGGATGAGTTCCTGCGCGCTCGCGCGGACCTGGCTCACCGTCCCCGGCGCGCTGTCGATCAGGTCGCTGTGCATCGTCTGGATCGAATCGATCACGACGAAGTCGGCATCGCGCCCGTCGAGCGTCGCGAGGATGTCGCGCACCGACGTCGCGCTGGCGAGCGCGACCGGCGCCTTGTCGAGCCCTAGCCGCTGCGCGCGCAGCCGCACCTGCGCCGCGGCTTCCTCGCCGCTGATATACACGACCGACTTGCCCGCCTTCGCCAGCCGCCCCGCCGCCTGCAACAGCAAAGTCGACTTGCCGATCCCCGGATCGCCGCCGATCAGCGTCGCCGATCCCGCGACGAAGCCGCCGCCCAACGCGCGGTCGAATTCGGCGATCCCGCACAACATGCGTTCGGGCATCTTGCTTTCGGCATCGAGCGTTTCGAGCGCCAGCGTGCGCCCGCCGCGGCTGAGGTCGTGCTTCGCCGAAAACACCGTCTCGGCGGCTTCCTCGACCAGCGTGTTCCACTCGCCGCAATCGGCGCACTGCCCCTGCCAGCGATAGGTCGCCGACCCGCAATTCTGGCAGACATATTGACGTTTCGCTTTGGCCATGGCGTTCGCTTAACCGGAACAAAGAACGAACGCCAGCCCAATTCCGGCGCGACGGTTCATATTTATCGCGCGTTGTTCTAGGGGATCAACAACACCCGAATCACCTTCCCGCAGGAAAGCCCCGAGCCATGAAATTCTTCGCCGACACCGCCGAAATCGCCGACATCCAGGAACTGGCCGCGACCGGCCTGCTCGACGGCGTCACCACCAACCCGTCGCTGATCGCGAAGTCGGGACGCGACTTCAAGGAAGTGACGAAGGAAATCTGCGCGCTGACCACCGGCCCGGTGTCGGCCGAAGTCGTCGCGCTCGACCATGCGACGATGATGAAAGAGGCCGAAATCCTCCGCAAGATCGCCGACAATGTCTGCATCAAGGTGCCGCTGACGATCGACGGGCTCAAGACCTGCAAGGCGCTGACCAGCGACGGCACGATGGTCAACGTCACGCTCTGCTTCTCGGCGGCGCAGGCGCTGCTCGCGGCGAAGGCCGGCGCGACCTTCGTCTCGCCCTTCGTCGGCCGCCACGACGACAATGGCTTCGACGGTATGCAGCTGATCGCCGACATCCGCCTGATCTACGACAATTACGCCTATGAAACCGAAATCCTCGTCGCGAGCGTGCGCCACGGCATCCACGTCCTCGAAGCCGCCAAGATCGGCGCCGACGTGATGACCGCGCCCCCGTCGGTGATCAAGGGCCTGTTCAAGCATATCCTGACAGAAAAGGGCATCGAGGGCTTCCTCGCCGACTGGGCGAAGACCGGCCAGTCGATCTGACAGCCTTAACAGTTGACGTAAACGTCAAGTCATCGCGATACTCGCCCGAAAGGGAGAGATTCGCGATGACCGACACCAACATCCTCACGACACGCCGCGGCCATGTGCTGATCGTCACGATCAACCGGCCCGAGGCGCGCAATGCCGTCAACGCCGCGGTCCATGTCGGTGTCGGCACCGCGCTCGAAGAGGCCGAAAACGATTCCGAAATCCGCGCAGTCGTGATCACGGGCGCGGGCGACAAGAGCTTCTGCGCCGGCGCCGACCTCGTCGCGCTGTCGCGCGGCGAAAGCCTCTACCCCGACGATCCCGCACAACAGGCGTGGGGCTTCGCGGGCATGGTGTCGCACCCGATCTCGAAACCGATCATCGCCGCGGTCAACGGCTTCGCCTTCGGCGGCGGCTGCGAGATCGCGCTGATGAGCGACATCATCGTCGCCGCCGATCATGCCCAATTCGGGCTGCCCGAGGTCAAGGTCGGGCTGTTCGCCGCGGCGGGCGGCGCGTTCCGCCTCGCGCAGCAGCTGCCGCGCAAGCTCGCGATGGAATATATGCTCACCGGCGATCCGATCCCCGCCGCGCGCGCCGCCGAATTCGGGCTGGTCAACCATGTCGTGCCGCTCGCCGACCTGCTGCCGACCGCGCTCGCGCTTGCCGAAAAGATCGCGGGCAACGCGCCGCTGTCGGTGCAGGCGTCGAAGCGCGTCGCGCTCGGCATCGATCAGGGCCGCATCGCCGCCGACGCCCCCTATTGGGAGCATAACACGCGCGAACGCGCGGTCCTGATGCGCAGCGAGGATGCCCGCGAAGGCCCGCTCGCCTTCGCGCAGAAGCGCAAGCCCGAGTGGAAGGCGCGCTGACATGGTCATGACCGATCCCGAGCGGATTCCCGTCATCATCGGCATCGGGCAGGTCAACGACCGGCCCGATGATCCCGATCAGGGCCTCGACTCGCTCGGTCTGATGGTCGAGGCGCTGAAGATAGCGGACGCCGATGCCGGTGGCGGTCTCCTCGCCGACCTCGACAGCCTCGCGATCGTCGACCAGATCAGCTTCCACAGCCTCGGCAAATTGCCCGAGCCGCTCGCCGCTGCCATCGGGGCAACCCCGGCGATCGCCTATCAGTCGGCAGCCCCGCACGGTGACACGCCCGTTCGCCTGCTCAACGAAGCGGCGAACCGCATCGGCGCGGGTGAGGTCAAGCTCGCCGCCATCGTCGGCGCCGAGGCGCTGCGCACCGCCGCCGGCCGCGCGGCCAAGGCGGCAAGCGGCGAAGACAAAAGCTATAACGCGATCCGCAAGGTCGCGACACGGCGCGAGCCCAATTATGCCCAGAAGCACGGCCTCGCCGCGCCGGTCGACGTCTATCCGCTCTATGAAAATGCGACCCGCGCGGCATGGGGCGAAAGCCTCGAAGACGCGCAGTTCGAAAGCGCCGAAATCTGGTCGCGCTTTTCCGAAGTCGCCGCCGCGAACGACGGCGCATGGATCAGGAAACCCGCCACCCCCGAAGACATCCTCCGCGTCGACGAGCGCAATCGCCCGATCGCCTTCCCCTATTCGAAGCTGATGGTCGCCAACTCGTCGGTCAATCAGGGCGCCGGCTTCCTCGTCGCGAGCCTTGCCGAAGCGCGTCGCCGCGGGATCGCCGAAGACCGGCTGATCTACGTCGGCATGGGCGCCGCGGCGAAAGAGCCCGCGAGCATCCTGCACCGCGACCGCTACGACGGCAGCGTCAGCATGGAAACGTCGATTCATCGCACGCTCGACCTCAACGGCATGACCGTCGCCGATTTCGATTTCGTCGAACTTTACAGCTGCTTCCCCTGCGTACCGAAAATGGCGCGGCGCATCCTCGGCTGGCCGTGGGACCGCCCTGCAACGGTGTTCGGCGGGCTGACCTTCGGCGGCGGCCCGATCGCCAACTATATGAGCCATGCGATCGTCTCGATGGCCGACAGGCTGCGCAACGAAGGGCGCTATGGCTTCCTCTTCGCCAACGGCGGCTTCGCCACCGACAATCACTGCATCATACTCGGCAACAAACCGATCGCCGCGGCCAGCTTTCCGCAGGACTTCGACTATCAGGCCGAAGCCGAAGCCAAGCGCGGCCCGGTTCCCGAACTGGTCGAGGATTATGCCGGGCCGGCGACGGTAGAGAGCTACACCGTCTTCTATGGCCGCGACGGCGCCCCGAAAGCCGGGGTGGTGGTGGCGAAGACGCCCGATGGCAAGCGGACGCTGGCGCATGTCGACATCGCCGACGCGGCGATGCTGGCGTTCCTGACCGACGGCAAGGTCGAGCCGGTCGGAACCCCCGGCCGGGTCATCGCGCTCGACGAAGGTTTCGGCTGGCGAGCAGCCTGACCGGCGTGTCGCAACAATCACTCGCGCACGGTGGAAGGACGCGATAAATCGCTCGCATGCGAAAGATATTGATCCCCGTCACATTGGCGCTCGCCGGCGCATTGGGATGCACCCCGGCAACGCCGGCCGAGCCGACGATGCAGGAGTTGCTGCGCGACCCAGCGGTGGCCGAATTTGCCGCCTGGCAAAAAAAGCACAGCCTTCCCGCGATCGATCTCGAGCCCGCGGGTCCGGCGCCCGCAACCCCCGGCGGCACCCGCATCGGGGGTCCGGTCTGGCTCGCGGTGGGCGAAGTCTGGCCCGCCGACGCCGAGGGCAAGCCGATGTCCTTCCTCGCACAGGTCGATTTCGCCGACCTGCCACCGCTGCCCGACTATCCGACCAGCGGCGTCCTGCAATTCTTCATCGCGCGCGACGATTATTACGGCGCGAATTTCGAAAAGCCCGAAGCGGGCACGTTCCGCGTCATCTGGCGTGAAAAGCTGGGCGGCGCGGGCAAGCTGCACATGGGGCGACCAGCGGGCGACCGCGGGATCGACGATTATTCGCCGCTATACGACGCCACGGTAGCACGGGGCATCGCGCTCAAACCCAGACGCACCGATCAAATCCCCTCGGTCGAATCCTGGCTCGCCGAACGCGATCTCGAAACGCTGCTGAACGATGCCACCAAGAGCGATCGCGTCTATGACTTCGCCGAAAAGCAGAATGAACTGGCGGTGCAGGGTCATCATGTCGGTGGCCACCCCGGCTTCACCCAGTCCGACTGGCGCGCGGCCAAACCCTATCAGGACGTCGACCGCGTCCTCCTCAACCTGTGGAGCGACAAGCACCTTATGTGGGGCGATTCGGGGCAGGGTCAGTTCATGATCCGGCGCGAAGATTTGCTGAAGCGCGACTTCAGCAAGATCTTCTATCAGTGGGACTGCTACTGACCGGCGACCAGCGTCAGATGTCGAACGACACGCCCTGCGCCAGCGGCAGCGCGTCCGAATAATTCAGCGTGTTGGTTGCGCGGCGCATATAGGCTTTCCAGCTGTCCGAGCCCGACTCGCGCCCGCCGCCCGTTTCCTTCTCGCCGCCGAACGCGCCGCCGATTTCGGCGCCCGATGTGCCGAGATTGACGTTCGCGATACCGCAGTCGCTCGCCACGAGGAACCGCTCGGCCTCGCGCATGTCGGTCGTGAAGATCGCCGACGACAGCCCCGCCGCAACATCATTATGCTGCTCGATCACCGCGCCGAGATCGTAATAGCGCATGACATAGAGGATCGGCGCGAACGTCTCCTCCAGCACCGGCCCGACCTGCCCCGGCATTTCGACGAGCGCGGGCTTCACATAAAAGCTCTCGCCTTCGCCGACGCGCGTCCCGCCGTGCACGACACCGCCGGCCGCCGTGGCGGCGGCGAGCGCCTGCTGCATCATCTCGTAGGCCGCGCGGTCGATCAGCGGCCCGACGAGCACATCGCCGTCCAGCGGATTGCCCACCCCGACGCTGGCATAGGCCGCCTTCAGCCGCGCAACGAAGCCGTCATAGATGCTGTCGTGCACGAACAGCCGCCGCGTCGTCGTGCAGCGCTGCCCCGCCGTTCCCATCGCGCCGAACGCAACCCCGCGCAGCGCGAGGTCGAGGTCGGCCGACGGCGCGACGATGACGCCGTTGTTGCCGCCGAGTTCGAGAATCGCGCGGGCGAAACGCCCGGCCAGCCGCGGCGCCACGGCGCGCCCCATCCGCGTCGATCCGGTCGCCGACACCAGCGCGACGCGCGTGTCGTCGACCAGCGCTTCGCCCGCCTCGCGTCCGCCGATCAGGATCTGCGCCAGCCCTTCGGGCGCATCGCCGAAGCGCGCCACCGCGCGCGCGAAAATCGCCTGCGTTGCCAATGCCGTCAGCGGCGTCTTTTCCGACGGTTTCCAGACCACGCTGTTGCCGCACACCAGCGCGACGGCAGCGTTCCACGCCCAGACCGCGACAGGAAAATTGAACGCCGATATCACCCCGACGACGCCCAGCGGATGCCAGACCTCCATCATCCGGTGCCCCGGCCGCTCGGTCGCAATCGTCAGCCCGTAAAGCTGGCGGGAGAGGCCGACGGCGAAGTCGCAGATGTCGATCATCTCCTGCACTTCGCCCGCGCCCTCGGACGGGATCTTGCCCGCCTCGACCGTCACCAGCTTCGCCAGATCGTCCTTCGCCGCGCGCAATTCCTCGCCCCACAGGCGGACGAGTTCGCCGCGCCGCGGCGCGGGAATATCGCGCCAGACGCGGAACGCCGCACGTGCACGACCGAGCGTCTCGTCGATCGCCGCCGCATCGGCGACCCGGACCATCGCCAGCCGTTCGCCGGTCAGCGGCGTCACCACGGGCATCGATCCGCCGGCCCATAACGCGCGGTCGACGCCGAGCCGATCGAGAAGTCCAGCTGTCTCCTGGCCCAGTTGAACCATATTCCGTCCCTTCATAAGCGCGCATGCGCCTTGCAACTTGTGGCTCGCGGGTTATCGCAGCCAGCAAGTGAGTCAAATCGAAAGCGGGAGAATAGCCGTGTCCGACCTGCCCCCCTCCGAACCGCTGGTTCCCGTTCCCGCCGACGCCGCGGCGAACACGCATTGCACCGCCGCCGATTACGACCGGCTCTATGCACAAAGCATCGCCGATCCCGATACCTTCTGGGCCGAACAGGCGAAGCGGCTCGACTGGATCACGCCGCCGACGAAGATCGCGAACTGGTCCTACGATCCGGTCGAGATCAAATGGTATGAGGATGGTGTCCTCAACCTCTGCCACAACGCCGTCGACCGCCACGTCGCGGCCGGGCACGGCGACCGCACCGCGATCATCTTCGAACCCGACGCGCCCGACGGCGAGACACGCCACATCAGCTACAAGGCGCTCCTCGCCGACGTCGTCCGCTTCGCCAATACGCTCAAAAAAATGGGCGTCCAAAAGGGCGACCGCGTCACCATCTATATGCCGATGATCCCCGAAGGCGCGGTGGCGATGCTCGCCTGCGCGCGCATCGGCGCGGTGCACAGCGTCGTCTTCGGCGGCTTCTCGCCCGAGGCGATCCACGGCCGCATCGAGGATTGCGGCAGCGACTGGGTGATCTGCGCCGACGAGGGCCTCCGCGGCGGCAAGACCGTTCCGCTCAAGGCCAATGTCGACAAGGCGCTCGAACGCGTCGATGTGAAGGCGGTGCTCGTCATCGCGCACACCGGCGGCGACGTCGCGATGAAGGAAGGCCGCGACCATTGGTACGACGCGCTGTCGGCCGACGTCGGTGCCGACTGCCCGTGCGAGCCGATGGGGGCCGAGGACCCGCTGTTCATCCTCTACACCTCGGGATCGACGGGCAGCCCGAAGGGCGTGCTTCACAGCGTCGGCGGCTACAGCGTCTGGACCGCCAGCACCTTCTATTATGGCTTCGACTATCGGCCCGGCGAGATTTTCTGGTGCAGCGCCGACATCGGCTGGGTCACGGGCCACAGCTACGTTGTCTATGGCCCGCTCCAGAATGGCGCGACGACGCTGATGTTCGAGGGCGTTCCCAATTATCCGGGCCACGACCGCTTCTGGCAGGTCGTCGACAAGCATAAGGTCAACATCCTCTACACCGCCCCGACCGCGATCCGCGCGCTGATGCGCGAGGGCGACGATTATGTGACGCGGCACGACCTCTCGTCGATCCGCCTGCTCGGCAGCGTCGGCGAACCGATCAACCCCGAGGCGTGGCGCTGGTATCACCAACTCGTCGGCAAGGGCCGCGTGCCCGTGATCGACACCTGGTGGCAGACCGAAACCGGCGGGATCATGATCACCACCCTGCCCGGCGCGCATCCGATGCAGCCGGGCAGCGCCGGGCGCCCCTTCTTCGGTATCCGCCCGCAACTCGTCGACGCCGAGGGCGGCGTGCTCGTCGACGAACAGACCGGCGGCGCATCGGAAGGCAATCTCTGCATCACGCACAGCTGGCCCGGGCAGGCGCGCACCGTCTATGGCGACCATGAGCGCTTCATCCAGACCTATTTCTCGACCTATCGCGGCAAATATTTCACCGGCGACGGCTGCCGCCGCGATGCCGACGGATATTGGCGGATCACCGGGCGCGTCGACGATGTGATCAACGTCTCGGGCCACCGCATGGGCACCGCCGAGGTCGAAAGTGCGCTCGTCCTCCACGATCTGGTCGCCGAGGCCGCCGTCGTCGGTTTCCCGCACGATATCAAGGGCCAGGGCATCTACGCCTATGTGACGCTCAACGCCGGGGTCGAGCCGACCGAAGAGGTCGCCGCGGCGCTGAAGCAGCAGGTGCGCAAGGAGATCGGCCCGATCGCGACCCCCGACCATATCCACCTGACCCCCGGCCTGCCCAAAACGCGTTCGGGCAAGATCATGCGCCGCATCCTGCGCAAGATCGCCGAGAATGATTTCGGATCGCTGGGCGACACATCGACGCTCGCCGACCCCAGCCTTGTCGACGGGCTGATCGAGGGGCGCAAGAACAGATAGGCCGTATCATTCTTTGGTATGGTTGAACCGGCGGCCGCGGGACACCATATAGGAGGCACCCCCGAGTTCCGGCCGCTCCTCCCCCCTCCCTGACGGCCGGAGCAACAAGGCCCGGAAGGTCGCGTACCTTCCGGGCCCTCCCTTTCCCCGAGCCTTGCGGCGATCTCAGAAATGAAAGTCGGGCAGCTCCGCCAGCGCGATGCCCAGCGCCTCGGCCCAGCCGTCCGCGACGCTTTCGAAATAGGGGTCGTTGCGTTCGAAACGGCGCTCGCGGACGCCAACGAAATCGTCGCGTTCATGGACCTTGAGGTCGATCGGCAGGTCGACCCCGGCATTGGCGCGGATCGTCGAATCGAACGAGACGCAGAGCAGCTTCACCGCATCCTCGAACGACATGGCGGGATCGTAGGAGCGCACGATGATCGGGCGGCCATATTTCGTCTCGCCGATCTGGAAAAAGGGATTGTCCTCGCCCGCCTCGATGAAATTGCCCTCGGGATAGATCAGGAACAGCCGCGGTTCGGCGCCCTTGATCTGCCCGCCGACGATCAGCGAGGCACGGAACAGCGAATCCGCCGCAGATTGGCCCTCGTCATTGTGTCGCATCACGATGTGGCGCAGCGTTTCGCCGATGATCGTCGCCACCGCGAACATCGACGGCGCGGCGAGGATCGACGGGTGCCGTTCCTCGGGCGCCTTGGTGCGTTCGTCGAGCAGGCTGACGACCGCCTGCGTCGTCGCAAGATTGCCCGCCGACATCAATGTGATCACGCGCTCGCCCGGCACATGCCAGCTGCGCATCTTGCGGACCTGCGAGATGTCGTCGACACCGGCGTTGGTGCGGGTGTCCGACATGAACACCAGCCCCTTGTTCAAACGCATGCCTACGCAATAAGTCATGGTATCCTGTTTTCCCCGCCCGGAAACTTCTGGTCGCTCCGGTCCGCTTATTGCTGGACCTGCAATTGGACAACCAGATTTTCTTGCGCTGCACCATAGCGCATCCCGCGAACCGGGGCGGCATCGCGATAATCGAGCCCGGTCGCAACGCGGATATAGCGCTGGTCGGGCGAGTGGCCGTTGCTCACGTCGAAGCCGATCCAGCCGATATGCTCGAAAAACGCCTCCGCCCAGCCGTGGGTTGCATCCTGGTGCGTCCGGTCGTTCATCATCAGATAGCCCGACACATAGCGCGCCGGATGGCCAAGGTGGCGCATCGCCGCGATGAAGATATGCGCATGATCCTGGCACACGCCGCCTTCGCCCGCGAGCGCCTGTTCGGCGGTCGTTTCGGCATCGGTCACGCCGATCCGATACGGCAGCCGCGCCAGTATCAGCGCCGACAGTGCGTGCGCGCGCTCGATATCGTTCGCAAAATCGCGTCCCAGTTCGGCGGTCATCGAGCGCACCGCGCGCCCGGCGCGCGTCAGCGGCGTCGGCCGGAGGAAGGTCCAGAGCGGCATCGCACCGCGGTGCGGCCCGATCACCCCGTCCCAGGTGACGAGCTCGACCTCGCCGGTGCAGCGGATGACGAGTTCGCTCGTGCCGCTATCGACCGATACCAGGTCGACGCCATTGCCGTGATGGTCGGTGTAATGGAGCTGCTGCGAACCGCCCTCGATCGCGACCGTCCAATCGTGGATCAATTGCTGCCCGGGGCGCTCCTTCGGCGTCAGCTTGAGTTGCTGGAGCGCATAGCGAACCGGGCCGTCATATTGATAATGGGTGATATGTTCGACACGCAGTCTCATCGTCATTCCACAAAGCGATAGTCGCGCTCGATCTGCTGCGCGAGCGCAGCATTGGCGCGAAGGAAGTCGGTAATGAACTCGTGCAGCCCGCCGTCGAAAATCGACTGGATCGGCCGCGACAGCCGGTCGCGGCAGATCGACGCCCCCATCCGGACCGCCTCGGTCTCCTCGCCATAGGTGCGTTGCAGCAGCCCCAGATTGTCGTTCATCTGGTCGCAGCAAAAGGCGAGGCTGCGCGGCATCTGTTTATAGAGGATCAGGAATTCGGCGATCTTCAGCGCGCTGATTTCCGCCCCGTACAGCCAGTGATAGGCGCGGTGCGCCGACACCGAACGCAGGATCGTTTCCCACTGCACATTGTCGATCGAACTGCCGATATGCGCGACAGAGGGCAGCAGCAGATAATATTTGACGTCGAGGATGCGCGCGGTGTTGTCGGCGCGTTCGAGGAAGGTGCCGAGCCGCGCGAAATTATAGCCGTCGTTGCGCAGCATCGTGCCCGAAAAGGTGCCGCCGACCTGCGCGCTCTGCCGCCGGATCGCCGCGAGCACATCGGGCAGGTCATCCTCGCGCACCTGCCGTTTCAGCAGCGCGCCGAGCGTCATCCAGCTCGTGTTGACCGCCTCCCACACTTCGCGCGTCAGATAGGTGCGCGCGGTCCGCGCATTGTCGCGCGCGCGCTTGACCACTGACAATATGCTCGACGGATTGGCGGGATCGCGAAGCAGGAAGTCGACGACGCGCTGCGACGTATAATCCTCGCCATGCGCTTGCCGGAACGCGAAATCCTGTCCGGCGGTGACGAGCACCGACCGCCATTCGGATCGCGCGGTGCTGGAGCGCGTGAGCGCGATGCGGAATCCCGCGTCGATCAGGCGCGCGTTGTTTTCGCTGCGTTCGAGATAGCGCGCCATCCAGTAGAGGCTGCCTGCGGTCTTGCCGAGCATCAGTCTTCCAATACCCAGGTGTCTTTGGTGCCGCCGCCCTGGCTGCTGTTCACCACCAGCGACCCCTTGCTCATCGCGACGCGCGTCAGCCCGCCCGGCGTGATCCGTATCCCCTGCGGCGACATCAGCACGAAGGGGCGGAGATCGACGTGGCGCGGCGCCAGCCCCGCCTTGGTGAAGATCGGCACGGTCGACAGCGACAGCGTCGGCTGCGCGATATAATTGCGCGGATTGGCCTCGAGCTTGGCACGGAAGGCGGCGATCTCCTTCTTGCTCGCCGCCGGGCCGACGAGCATGCCATAGCCGCCCGATCCGTGGACTTCCTTCACCACCAGTTCGGGCAACCGGTCGAGCACTTCGCGCAGATGCTCGGGCTCGCTGCACCGCCAGGTCGGCACATTGGGCAGCAGAGCCTTTTCGCCCGTATAAAATTCGATGATGTCGGGCATGTAGCTGTACAGCGCCTTGTCGTCGGCGATGCCCGTCCCCGGCGCATTGGCGATCGTGATCCCGCCGGCTCGATAGACGTCCCAGATGCCCGGCACGCCGAGCATCGAGTCCGGGCGGAAATTGAGCGGATCGAGGAAATCATCGTCGACGCGGCGATAGAGGACGTCGATCGGCGTATAGCCCTGCGTCGTGCGCATCGCGATACGCCCGTCGACGACGCGCAGGTCGTGCCCCTCGACCAGTTCGGCCCCCATCTGGTCGGCGAGGAAGCTGTGCTCGAAATAGGCGCTGTTGTGGATGCCCGGCGTCAGCACCGCGACGGTCGGCGTCCCGTTGCACGCGGGCGGCGCGCACGCCGACAGCGACTTTAAGAGGTTGAGCGGATAGTCGCTGACCTCGCGCACCGAAATCTTCGCGAACAGTTCGGGAAACATCTGGAGCATCGTTTCGCGATTTTCGAGCATGTAGGATACGCCCGACGGGGTGCGCGCATTATCCTCGAGCACATAGAATTCATCGGCGCCGGTGCGCACGATGTCGATCCCGCTGATATGCGTATAGACGCCCCCCGGCGGGTCCATGCCCATCATCATCGGCAGGAAGGCTTCGTTGCGCGAAATCAGTTCGGTCGGCACACGGCCCGCGCGCAAAATCTCCTGCCGGTGATAGATATCGTGGAGGAACGCGTTGAGCGCCCGGACGCGCTGTTCGATACCGCGCGACAGACGCCGCCACTCGCTTGCCGAAATGATGCGCGGGACGACGTCGAAGGGGATAAGCCGTTCGTCGGCCTCGTCGGCGCCATAGACGTTGAAGGTGATGCCGGTGGTGCGAAAAAAGGCCTCGGCCTGCTGGGCCTTGCGCTGGATGCGCGCCGCGTCCTCGCGGTCGAACCAGTCCGAATATTCGCGATAGGGCGACCGGACATCGCCGCCCTGACTTGGCTGTCCCGTCATCTCGTCGAAAAAGGAAATGCCCCAGACCTTTCCACGCAACATGCCACCGGTCCGGCCGCACCCGGTCGCCCGGGCAAACGGCCCCATAGTTCCTGCCTGCTGCGTTGCTTGTCTGGCTACGCGGCCGCCAAGCTTGTGACGATGATGCTAATCGCGCCCGCGCGCCTTGGCAAGCGGGCTCGTGAGCACGCGTTGTTACCGTAACTTGAGGGAAACAGATGCCATTCCTTCGTCATGCCGGACCTGGTCCGGCATCCAGTCCTGCTGCGAGGGTCTGGACCCCGGATCAAGTCCGGGGGGACGAAGGGTGGAAGTCCGGCGCGTCGGTCAGATCGCCCCGTGGCAATGCTTGTACTTGCGCCCCGAACCGCACGGGCACGGCGCGTTGCGGCTGATCTCCAGCTCGGCATAGGGGTTTTCGCCCTCGGGCAAATCGGGCTTTGGCACCTGCATCGGCGGCAGCGTGTTGGCGATCACGCCCAGCGTTCCTGCATCGATGTCGCCGCTGTTATCCTCGCCCGTGAAGGGGTCGATGTGCGTCGTCAGGAAATCGGGCAGGTCGGGCAGCGGCATCGGTTCGGGCTCTTCGAAACGCAGGTCGATCCGCGCCACGGTGCGCGTCACATCCTCGCGGATGTTCGACAGCATGCGCTCGAACAGCGCAAAGGCCTCCTGCTTATATTCGTTGATCGGCTGCTTCTGCGCATAGGCGCGCAGGAAGACGACCTGGCGCAGCGCGTCGAGCGTCGCGAGATGCTCTTTCCAATGATGGTCGAGCGTCTGGAGCAGCACCGATTTCTCGATCCCCTTCCACGTCTCGGCGTCGACCAGCGCTGCCTTTTCGGCCGCGATCGCGTCGGCCTGCGCCTGGATGCGTTCCTCGAACATTTCGGGGTCGACCGCGTCTTCCTGCATCCAGGCGTCGATCGGCGGCTCGAGGTCGAGGATGTTCGCGACGCGCTCCTTCATCTGCTCGATGTTCCACTGCTCGGGATAGCTGCCCGGCGGGCACGCATCGGCGACGATCGCGTTCACCGTCTCGGCGCGCATCGCGAGCATGACGTCGTCGACGGTTTCGCTGTCGATAATCTCGCCGCGCTGCTCGTAAATGACCTTGCGCTGGTCGTTCATGACGTTGTCATATTCGACGACCTGTTTGCGGATGTCGTAGTTGCGTGCCTCGACCTTCTTCTGTGCGGTCTCGATCGCCTTCGACAGCCATTTCGACCCGATCGCCTCGCCATCCTCCAGATTCTTGTTCATCATCTTGGAAAAGAGCGTGTCGGGACCGAAGATGCGCAAGAGGTCATCGTCGAGGCAGAGGTAGAATTTCGACAGGCCGGGGTCGCCCTGACGCCCCGAACGGCCGCGCAGCTGGTTGTCGATGCGGCGGCTTTCGTGGCGCTCGGTCGCGAGTACGAACAGCCCGCCTGCGGCCTTCACCGCTTCGCGCTCGGCGGCGACTTCGGCCTGGATGCGCGCAACCGCGGCGTCGCGTTCGGGCCCTTCGGGCAGGTCCTTCAGCTCGTCCTCGATACGGAACTCCTCGTTGCCGCCGAGTTTGATGTCGGTGCCGCGGCCCGCCATGTTCGTCGCGATCGTGACCGCGCCGGTGCGGCCCGCCTGCGCGACGATATGCGCCTCGCTTTCGTGGAAGCGCGCGTTGAGCACGCTGTGCGGCACGCCTTCCTTTTCGAGGTAGGAGGACAGGAGCTCCGATTTTTCGATCGACACGGTGCCGACCAGCACCGGCTGGCCACGCTCGTTCGCCTCGCGGATCGTGCGCGCGATCGCGCCGAACTTGTCGGTGATGTTCTTGTAGAACTCGTCCTCGTCGTCCTTGCGCGCGATCGGGCGGTTGGTCGGGATGGTGACGCAGTTCATCTTGTAGATGTCGAAGAATTCGGCCGCCTCGGTCGCCGCGGTGCCGGTCATGCCGCTGAGCTTCGGGTACATGCGGAAATAATTCTGGAAGGTGATCGACGCGAGCGTCTGGTTCTCGGGCTCGATCTGCACGCCTTCCTTCGCCTCGACCGCCTGGTGCAGGCCGTCGGACCAGCGGCGACCGTCCATCATGCGGCCGGTGAATTCGTCGATGATGACGACCTTGCCGTCCTTGACGATATAATCGATGTCCAGCTTGAACATCATGATCGCCTTCAGCGCCTGGTTGACGTGATGGACGACCTGCGTGTTCTCGATGTCGTAGAGATTGTCGCCCTGCAGCAGGCCCGCGGCTTCGAGCAGCCGCTCGACATGCTCGGTGCCGTCCTCGGTCAGGCTGATCGACTTGGACTTTTCGTCCTTCTCATAATCCTCGTCGACCAGCTGGAGCACCACCTCGTTGACGCGGACATACATTTCCGACTTGTCGTCGGTCGGGCCCGAAATGATCAGCGGCGTGCGCGCTTCGTCGATCAGGATCGAATCGACCTCGTCGACGATGCCGAAGTTGAAGGTACGGTGGACCATCTGCTGGCGATCGAACTTCATATTGTCGCGGAGGTAATCGAACCCCAGCTCGTTGTTCGTCGCATAGGTGATGTCGCTGTTATAGGCCTCGCGGCGCTGCGTCTCGTTGAGGTTCGGGACGATGATCCCCGTAGTCAGGCCGAGGAAGCCGTAAACGGTCCCCATCCATTCGGCGTCGCGCGTCGCGAGATAGTCGTTGACCGTCACGACATGCACGCCCTTGCCCTCGAGCGCGTTGAGGTAACAGGGCAAAGTCGCCATCAGCGTCTTGCCCTCGCCCGTCGCCATTTCGGCGATTTCGCCGCGGTGGAGGACGATGCCCCCGACCATCTGGACATCGAAGTGGCGCATGCCGAGCGTGCGGACCGCGGCTTCGCGCACCGTCGCAAAGGCTTCGGGCAGGATGTCGTCGAGCGTCTCGCCGGCGTCGAGGCGGTCGCGGAATTTCTGCGTCTGGGCCTGCAATTCACTATCGCCGAGCGCCTGCATCGCGGGCTCGAAGGCGTTGATCTTGTCGACGATTTTGCGGATCGATGCAACATAACGGTCGTTGGACGAGCCGAACAGGCTCTTGGCGAGGCCAGCAAACATGGAATTTTCCTTGGAATTATAATGAGATGGCGGCGCCTTCGCCGCATGATATGCAAAAGGCCCCGGGGTGCGGGGCGGCGCCTTTCGAAAGACGCGGAAAGCCGGCTCTATTCGAGCGCGCGGTCGCTGCCGGTGAGCAGGCCGGGAAGATGCGGCGGCGGGGCCTTGCGCGGCTTGCCGCTGCCGCTCGTCGTGCGGCGCGTCGGGGTGGTCGCCGCCGGACGACGTTCATTCTCGCTGGCTTCGGCCTTGCCCGCCGTTTCGGCGAGCATGACGAGCGCCCCCATCGCCGCCGGCATGGCGGGCGCGGCAACGGCCCGGTCGGCTGTCGCCAGGCCGGTCAGCAATGCCAAAAGGGTCAGCAATAACCGCAAGAATCGCCCCTCTATACGTCCGGAACGACAAATATTGCGCCCCGTTCCCTGAACATAGGGTGAAAGCGGCGCCGCGTCCAGACTTGTTGCTATTTGGCCTTCGCGGGTTTGGCCGGCGCCGGCTTGGCCGGCGCCGACGCGTCCTCGACGAGCAGTTCGGTGCGCAGCGTCACGCGTTTCGCCACGGGCTTGCCGTCGCTGCCGACGAACGGCGTATACCGCGCCTGCGCCGGGAACATGTCGCACGGCGTCATCCCGTTCGGCATCGCACCGAATTTTCCCGTGTTCGAGAAGCTGCAATCGGCGACGCGGCCGTCGGCGCCGACATGGATCGTCACCGTCGCGCTACCCGGCTCGCCCATCGGGAAGCTGCGCGCGCGCGGGACCGACACGCCGTCGGGGCTGTCCTCGACCGCCTTCGGCAGCGTCCACCGGAATGTCGTCGCGACGACCGACCGGACAGGCTTGCCGTCGCTGTCGAGCGCGGGCGAGAATTTGCCGTCGCTGCGCATCAGCGCGCACGCCGCTTCGTCGAGCGACGCCGACTGGCTGCTCTCGTTGACCTTGCAGCCCGTGACCCGCCCGGCGGCGTCGATGCCCAGCTCCATCTGGACGACGCCCTCCTCGCCCGCGGCGCGCGCCGCGGCCGGATAATGGGCCGCGGGGTCGATCCGTATGAGCGCATCGTCGGGCGTCGGGCCGCGCGGCCAGCTTTCCTGCGCTTCGTCGATCGCGAAGCCCGCGACCGCGATCGATCCGTCATGTTCGGGGATCTGCCAGCGGATGCGGTTGCTATAGGTCCCGCCGACCACCTTGCCGTTCTTGTCGCGACCGGGGGTAAAGCGCGCGCGCTCCATGATCAGCCGGCACGTCGTCGTATCGAGGTCGGCATGGCCGCTCGACGATATGATCTCGCATTGGGTGGGCAGGCCGTCGACGCCGACCGTCAATTTGAACCCCGTCGTGCCCTCGCGCTCCTCGCGCATCGCGCTGGCGGGATAATCGTCGTTGGTGGCCCAACTGCCCGGATTGGTCGCCGGCGCCATCATCTCGCCCAAATCCTCGGTGACGACCTGCGTCACGAGGTCGCCGGGCGCGGCGAGCGCCAGAAAGAACGCGAACATCGATTGCCCCCTACCCAAGCTGCGGGTTCAGCCCCTTCACCTCTATAAGAAAGCTCTTGGGTTTCTTGAACAGCTTACTTTTGCGGTTGACCGTCAGCCCGACGACTTCGGCCAGTTCCATGACGAAATGCACGCAGTTGCGCTTGTTCAGGCTATAGCTCGGCTGTTCGCGCGTCCGCCATTCGTCGACCTTCGCCAGCACCCGCGCATAGGTCGCATCGTCGACCGTGACGTCGAACTGCCGATCGCTTTTCGCGATATAATCGGGCTTGGACGATTCGACCTTGCCCTTCACCGACCCGAGCAGGATCGCGGGGCTGACCGATGTCGCGGTAAAGCCGTAATTGGCATCGACCGCCTCCCCCGTCGCATCGACCGTGCCCTTCAGCACGATGAACGCATGCGGAAAACGGTCGCCGAAATCATGGCTGTAGAAGCTGACGACGACCTCGGCGCGCGCCGGGGCGGCGACGCCCGCGCACAGCAGCAACAGCGACAGGAGAAACAGGCGGAGGCCGCAGGTCATCACCGCTCTCTTAGCGAGCGGCATCTTCGATTGCCAAGCCGCGATTGCCGCTTGACGGGAACGTCAACTTCGCATCTTGTCGCATTGACATCAATGTAAGGAGGGGTCCCATGGCACGGAAAGCGATTTTCATCACCGGCGGCGGATCGGGTATCGGCCGTGCGGTCGCGCGCCATTTTGCCGCGCAGGGCTGGTTCGTCGGCATCGCGGACGTCAACAGCACGGGGATCGACGAAACCGCGGCGTTGCTGCCCGACGGCGCGACGTCGCGCCATGTGATGGACGTGCGCGACCGCGACCAGTGGAAAGGTGCGCTCAACGCCTTTGCCGCCGCCAGCGGCGGCCGCCTCGACGTGCTGTTCAACAATGCCGGCATCGGGTCGGGCGGGCAGTATATGGACATGGCCCCCGAAGAAGCCGACCGGCTGATCGCGATCAATTTCGGCGGCGTCGTCAACGGCATCTACGCCGCGCTCCCCCTGCTGCGCGCGACGCCGGGGGCGACGATCCTCAACACCGGATCGGCGTCGGGCTTTTACGGCGTCGCCGGCCTCGCGGTCTATTCGGCGACCAAGTTCGCGGTGCGCGGGCTGACCGAGGCGCTCGAGATCGAATTTGCCAAACATGGCATCAAGGTCCGCTCGCTGATGCCGGGCTTCATCGACACCCCCCTGCTCGACCAGGTCAGCGCCGACAGCAACGAGCCCGCGCGCAACCGCCTGTCGGACAGCGGGTTCGAGATCGTTCCCGTCGAACGCGTTGCCGAGGCGGCGTGGGACGCAGTGCACGGAACCGCAGTCCACACGACCGTCGGCAAGATGGCGAAACGCCTGTCACGCCTCGCGCGCTGGTTCCCCGGACTGATCGTGCGCCAGTCGAAGAAGATCGATGGGCTGGGGACGGCGGGGCACTGAGGCCGGGACTGGCATCGGCTTTGGGGTGGGAAGCTGCCACTCCTAATATCCGTCATCCCGGCGAAGGCCGGGATCTCACCCTCTCGAAATGACGCGCCGGCGAGATCCCGGCCTTCGCCGGGATGACGAGGATAGAGGCGGCAGCAATCGGTCGTTAGCCGCCAGTCCGCCCTGACGCCGAATCTATTTCTTTGCATTCCCGCACTGCACCGACCCGTTGCCGATGTTGCGGATGGTGCAGACGGGTTTGCCGAGCACGACCGTCTTGCCGATGCCGCGCGTCGTCACCGCCGCGGTCTTGACGGCGTTCAGCCGCGTGTCGCCCGCGCCCTCGCTGTCTAGGGTCAATTCGCCCACCGCAAGCGCGCCGGCGTCGAACATCCCGGCGCCCGACAGCGTCATCTGCGCCTGCTTGGCGGCGCCGCCCAGCGTCATCGTGCCGTTGCCGATCATCGCCACCGACAGCCGGTCGGCCTCGATAGCGCCGACCGACAGCGTGCCGGGACCGCGCAGGCCAAGGGTGACGCGGCTGCCCTTCATCCGGTCGATCGCCAGCGACCCCGCCCCGCCCATCGTCGCCGACCGCAGGCTCGCCGCATTGATGCGGATCGTCACCTTTCCGCGCGGCGCGGCGCGCTTTTCATCGCCCGCGAACTGGCGTGCGCCGATCACCAGCCGCCCGTCGCGCGCCTCGAGGCTCAACCGGTCGATCGCGTCCTGCGGGCCCGTCGCCACCGCGCCGACCGGCGCGCGCGTCGTCACCTCGATGATATAATCGGCATTGACCTCGATCGCCTCGAAACTGGTGAGGCCGAAACGCTTTTCGGCCGCCGATGCGGATCCGGTGAACAGCAGGGCGGCGGCCAGCATGGCGCATCGTGTCGCAAGGGTCATGGTGCCGCCTTACCGCGTTCGGATTGGCGGCACCAGCATGACGTCATTTGCAGGTCGCGGTGCCCGACCCCATCTGGCGCGTCGAACATTGTGCGCCGCCACCGATCGTCACATCGCCCGACCCGAGGATGCTGACATCGGCCTTGCCCGTCGCGCGCGCGTCGACATTGCCCGACCCGGTCACCGATACATCGAGCGTCGTCGCGGCCAGCCCTTCGGCATCGATGTCGCCCGATCCGGTCACCGCCAGATCGGCCGATCCGACCGTGCCGCCGCCAATTTCGATATCGCCCGATCCCGAAACCTTGATCTCGGCGCTCTTGGCGGTGAGCTTCGCAACCTTGAGGTCGCCCGATCCGGTCACCACCGCTTCGACCGCATCGCCATCGGCGGTGTCGGCGTCGATCGATCCCGATCCGGTCAGGCGCATCGCATCGAGCCGGGGCATGGTGATCGCGATGTCGAGGTCGTCGTCGTCGCGGCTCGAAAAGCTGAAGCCGTCGCGCTTGCGGCCGATCACCAGTCGCGTCCCGTCGAGCTTGATGTCGAGCCGGTCGATGACATCCTGTCGTCCGCGCGCGCTGATCGAGAAACTGTCGCCCTGCCGGATGGTGACGTCGTCGGGCCCCGACACCTCGACGCCGGTAAAGCCGGTGAGCGCATAGGTCTGGGTCGTCACCGGACCGGCGGCGGCGGGCGCGGCCGACTCGCTCTTGCCCTGCTGGCTGTTGCCGTCGTGATCGGTGCCGTTGCACGCCGTCACCGTCATGCCGAGAGCCAGCGGCAAAATCGCCATCGTCCAGTTGCGCATCGTCAATCTCCTTCGTGTATTATTCATCTAACACACGAAGGAGTCACTGTCCAGTTAGGGTCAGGAACCTAGCTACCAGCGAAGCAGCGGCGGCAACAGCAGCCGGCCGGCGACACCCGAGAGCAGGACCGCAAGCCCGTGCCACAGCGCGATATGGATCATGTCGTTCGATGCGCAGTGCAGCGCGACGATCGTCGCCCCCGCCGCGCCGGCAGCGAACCCGATCACCCACCCCGCGCGCGTCGGCGAGGTCGGCGCGCCGCCTTTCAGCCAGAAAAAGAGCGCCGCGCCGACGCCGAGCCCCGACAAGGCGCCCTCGATCATGCAGCGCAGGCCGTTTTCGGGACGCGCGGCCTCCATTGCGGCATGGCTGTCGCCAAAACCGATGACGAGCGCGGATAGCGGCAGCGCAAGCGTCGCCAGCCCCGCCCAGCGCCAGCCGCTATAATCGCGCCCGACGCCGGGCAGGCCCATCCGCAGCGCGCTCCATGCCGCGGCAAGGCCCAGCGCGACCACCAGCCAAAAGGACAGCATCGGCAGCGGCGGCATCATCGCGCCGTCGGCGAGGTCGTGGCGCGCGCCCGACAGCCAGAGCAGCGCCGCCCCGCCGCCGACCCACCCCGCCGCGACCCACAACGACCCGCGCGCGACGCGCCGCGGCCGAACGGGTTCGAGCTCGTCGGCAAGGCCGTCGATCAGGTCGTCGATCGATGCATTGTTCATGTCATTCGCTTTCAATCAATTGCGCGAGCTTCTTCAGCCCCCGATGAATATTCACTTTGACCAGCGACTCGCTCTGGCCGCAAATCTGCGACGCTTCGGCGATCGATGCCCCCTCGATCTTGACCAGCGTGATCGCCTGCGCCTGCGCCGGCGACAATTGGGCAAGCAAGTGATCGATGCTGAGCCGCGCGTGCACCGCTTCGTCCTCGGCGCCGACCGCGGCGTCATTGTCGCCCAGTTCGGCCTCGTCGCGCTGGCGGCGCAGCATGTCGATCCAGCGATAGCGCGCGATCGCGGCGAGCCATGGCAGGAACGCGCGCGACGGATCCCATGTCGCGAGCTTGCGGTGCATCGACACCAGCGTTTCCTGCACCAAATCGTCGATCTGGTGCGGCGCGCTGCGCCGCGCGAAATAGCGCTCGAGCCATTTGCGGCTGTCGCCGAGCAGCGCGCGATAGGCCGCACGATCCCCGCGCTGCGATGCCGCCATCAGGCGCGCGAGCGAGGGTTCGTCGATGCTCATTTCGCGCGCACCTTAGCAACAAGCGCGTCGAGCGAGAACAGCCCGCCGCCGCGCACGATCAGCATCGCCGCCATTGCGACCCACAGCGAATGGACCGGCCACCAGGCATCGGGAAAGACGAAGACCTGGATGACCAGCGTCATGACGAGCAGCGCGCCCGCCGACAGGCGCGTCGCCAGCCCGAACAGCAGCAGGACCGGGAACAGATGCTCGGCATAGGTGGTCAGCGGCACCGCGATCGACGGATCGAGTGGCAGCCCCGAAAATTCGGACGCGAACAGGTCATATTGCGACGGGTCGATCTGCAGGAAACCGCCTTCGACCACCTTCGTCTGCCCCGAGCGCCAGAAAACGCCGGCAAGCGCGACGCGCAGCAGCAGCAAGGCCAGCGCCTCGGGGATGCGCCCCGCCGCCAGCGCGACGCCGCGATCGTAAAATGCGATAATCCTGTTCATCTCTCAAACCCTCTCGAATGCCCCGGCGGCGATCAGCGCCGCGATTGCGGCACCGCCTTCGGGGTGGGTTTCGTCGAGCGCGGCGATCAGGTTACCGAGCGGCGAAATTTCCCCGGCCATGGCCAGCACGGCGATCACGGCGGCATGGGTTGCGAGCAGGCGAACCTCGGCGGCCGGCCGCACGGCGAGCAATGCCCGGACATCGGACGCGAACGCCGGATCGATCTGCGGGGCGGCAGGGCTGGCCAGCGTCAGGCCGCGCACCGCAGGATGTCGCCGCACGCGAAGCGCGAGCAAGCCAGCTTCGTCGAGCCCCGCAAGATCGGCAAGGTCCAGCGCGGGCGCATCGGCGGCATGATAGGCTTCGAGCCACGCCGCCTCGATGCGCGCAAGGTCGGCGGCGACCGGGTCGGAGAGCGTATCGGCGAAGCCTTTGCCGATATCAGCCAGCGACCGGTGGCTCCCCCCCCCGGCGTCGAGGTACGCACGCGACAGCCGGTTGAATTCGGCGTCGCCCAGATAGGAGCGCGTCTGCGGGAATGTCTCTTCGAGCGCGACGAGCCGCGCATGCGAGATGGTATTGGCATGGACGCGTAAGCCCCGCAGCACCTCACCGTCGCTGCCTGCGAACAGGCCAGCGGGCAGGTGATCGGGACCGTGGAGCAGGGTCGCGGCGATCGCCGCCTGCGCCTCACGCATCGGCCTGTTCGACCAGCAGCGCGTCGGCCTTGGCGACCTCGGCCATCAGTACCGCATAGGCGGGGACGTCGCTGTCCCATTCGACCAGCAACGGCTTCGGGCCGGCGCGATCCAGAAAGGTCGCAAGCAAATCCCAGCAGCTAGCGCGCACCGCCGATCCATGGTCGTCGATCGCGATGCGGCCGCCCATGTCGTCGTCCTTCACCGCATGGCCCGCGACATGGATTTCGCCGACGAGACGCGGATCGATCGCATCGAGCCAGGGCCCCGGATCGAGTCCGAGGTTGAACGCCGACACCTCGATATTGTTGATGTCGAGGAGCAGGCCGCAGCCGCTGCGGCGGCCAAGTTCATGGAGGAAATCGACTTCGCCCCAATCGTCGCCGGCATAGGCCATATAGCGCGAGGGATTTTCGATCAGCATCGTGCGGCCGAGCCGGTCCTGCACGCGGCCGACCTCGGCGACGAAATGGTCGAGCGCCGCATGGCTGTATGGGACGGGCAGCAGGTCTGGAAACTTGTCCTCGGGACCGTTGCTCCAGCTCAGATGGTCCGACACCATCGCGGGGCCATAGCGCGCGCACAGCGCCGCCAGCGCCTCCAGCTCGTCGCGGTCAGCGCCCGCCGCCGAACCGAGCGACAGGCCGACCGAATGGAAACTCAGCGGCATATGCCCGGCGATCGCGGTCAGCCAGCGATGCGGAGGCCCGCCTGCGCCGAAGTAATTCTGGGGGTGTACTTCGGCCCAGGCGGGCGGGTTGCCCTGCTCCGCCGCCGCCAGCACATCGGCATAATGTTCGGGCTTCAACCCGAAACCGGCGCGGGGCGGCAAGTCGCGAAGCGGGCGGGGGGTCATCGGGCTCAGCCCTTCTTGGGGACCGGCTTGGCATTGCCCTTGTGCGCGGCCAGCGTGCCGCCCATCTTCACGCATTCGCCCTTGGGCACATTCTTCCAGGCATTGCCCTGATAGTCGACGGTCGACGTGCCGGCGCAGCTCGTGCCCGGGCCCGCGGCGCAGTCATTCTTGCCCTTCAGCGACACGCCGTAGCATTTTTCCTTGGCGCCATCGGCGGCGGCGGCGGGGACGGCCATGGTCCCGGCGGCCATGGCGAGGACCGCCGAGGCGGCGAGCGACAGTTTCAGCGTATTGGACATTCGGATTCTCCCTTCAAAAAATGGGTGATGCGGAGGATGGCATCGGGGAGGGTTTCGCGCGGCGCCGTGGACCGGTTACGCCGGCGCCGAAATTTTGCGCCATCTTGTCGCCACCTTCGTGCGTCAGGGGCGGCTTTCGCATTTGAAAGAGAGACGATGAGCGTAGCGTTCCGCCGCGAAAGCGACGACGAGCACAAGGAACCGGAATATGAGCTGCCCATTCCGGTCGGCCCCAATCTGGTGACTCCGCGCGGGCTGCGCCTGCTCGGCGAAGAGGTCGCGCGGATCGAGGCCGATGTTGCCGCGACCGCCGACGATGATGCCCGCAAGAAGCTCCAGCGCCGCCTGCGCTATTTCCATACGCGCCAGTCGACCGCCGAGGTGCAGGCACCGCCCGCCGACGGCAGCATCGGCATCGGCAGCCGCGTGCACTACCGGCTGGGCAAGGCCGACAAGATGCTGACGATCGTCGGCGGCGACGAGGCCGACCCGACGTTCGGTACCATCGCCTTTTTCGCCCCGCTCGCCCGCGCGATGATGGGCGCCGAAGCGGGCGAGAGCGTCGAATATCAGGGCCGCGAGGACGCGATATCGATCCTTTCGGTCGAACCCGACCCGGAGGTGTTGGCATGAAAGACAAGTTCGAACGCCATAAACAGCCGTGGACCGCGGCCGAGATCGACAAGCTCCACACGCTCGCGAAAAAGGGCATGGCCTTGAAAGCCATCGCCAAGGCGCTGACGCGCAGCGAGGAATCGGTAAAGATCCGCGCCAAGGCCGACGGCCTGTCGATCGCGAAGCTGCACTAGACCTTCCGATGACAAGTTACGACGCCATCGTGCTGGGTGCCGGCGCGGCCGGACTGATGTGCGCCGCGGTCGCGGGGCAGCGGGGCAAGCGCGTCCTGCTGCTCGACCATGCCGATCAGGTGGGCAAGAAGATCCTCATCTCGGGCGGCGGGCGCTGTAACTTCACCAACATCCACACCGCGCCCGACCGCTATATCTCGGCGAACCCGCATTTCGCCAAGTCGGCGCTCGCGCGCTACACCGCCGCCGACTTCATCGAACTGGTCGACCGCTACGGCATCGCCCATCACGAAAAAACGCTCGGCCAGCTCTTCTGCGACGGATCGGCGAAACAGATCGTCGCGATGCTGCTCGAGGAATGCGCGAAGGGCGGCGTCGACGTCCGCTGCGGCCGGCCGGTCGGCGATGTCACCCATGCGGATGGCAAATTCGGCGTGGCCTTCGGCGAACAGGCCTTCGCTGCCCCCAATCTCGTCATCGCAACCGGCGGCCCGTCGATCCCGAAAATGGGCGCGACCGGCTTCGCGTACGAGCTCGCGCGTCAGTTCGGCCTCAGGGTCGTCGAGCCCCGCCCCGCGCTCGTCCCGCTGACGCTCGGCGGCGGCGATGTGCTGTTCCGCGACCTGTCGGGCGTCGCGACCCCGGTCGAGGCCCGCGCAGGCAAGGCCGCGTTCCGCGAGGCCGCGCTGTTCACACACAAGGGCCTCTCCGGCCCCGCCATTCTCCAGATCAGCAGCTATTGGCGTCACGGCGAGCCGGTGACGATCGACTTCCTGCCCGACGCAGCGCCCGGCTGGCTGCTCGATACCAAACGCGCAAAACCCCGCACGACGCTGGCTTCGGCCATCGCCCTGCCCGACCGCCTCGCCCAGACGCTTGCCGAACGGCTAGCGTTACCCGGCGAACTCGGCGCGCTCACCGACCGCAAGCTTGCCGAGGCCGAGGCGCAGCTTGCACGCTGGCCCTTCCGTCCGAACGGGACCGAGGGCTTCGCGAAAGCCGAGGTCACCGTTGGCGGAATTTCGACCGCAAACCTGTCCTCGCAAACAATGATGGCCAAAAGCGTGCCGGGGCTGTATGCGGTCGGCGAAGCCGTGGATGTCACCGGGTGGCTGGGCGGCTATAATTTTCAATGGGCTTGGGCCAGCGGACACGCTGCGGGCCAGGCACTTTAGGAAAAAACCCACATATTTCCTCGTCATGCTGATCTCGTTTCAGCATCCATGACCCAATTCTTTGGACTCAGGCGACAGACCTGAGCCGAATCCCCGGGCGGCGGAGAACAAACCACGGCGCTTTTGCCGTCCAGGATAAGAAGAACAAAATGCCTTTCGAAAATCTCTCGACCGTCCTTTCGGACGCCCTCACCGCGCGCGGTTATGAAGCGCTCACCCCCGTTCAGGCGCACGTCACCGAAACCGAAGCGAAGGGACGCGACCTCCTCGTCTCGGCGCAGACCGGCTCGGGCAAGACCGTCGCTTTCGGCCTCGCAATGGCCGACGAGCTGATCGAGGACGGCCGCCTGCCCTTCGCGACCTCGCCGCTCGCGCTCATCATCGCCCCGACGCGCGAACTCGCGCTTCAGGTCAGCCGTGAACTGAGCTGGCTTTACGGCAAGGCCGGCGCGCGTATCGCGACCTGTGTCGGCGGCATGGACGCCAGCAAGGAACGCCGCAACCTCAGCCAGGGCGTCCATATCGTCGTCGGCACCCCCGGGCGCCTGCGCGATCATCTCGAACGCGGCGCGCTCGACCTCGAGGCGCTGCGCGTTGCCGTGCTCGACGAGGCCGACGAGATGCTCGACATGGGCTTTCGCGACGATCTTGAGGAAATCCTCGACGGCACCCCCGAAACGCGCCGCACCCTCCTGTTCTCGGCGACGCTTCCCAAGCCGATCGTCCAGCTCGCGAAGCGCTACCAGAAGGATGCGCTGCGCATCTCGACCGTCGGCGAGGACCGCGGCCATGGCGACATCGCCTATCAGGCCGTGACCGTTGCCCCCGCCGATATCGAGGGCGCGGTGATCAACCTGCTGCGCCTCCACGAAGCCGAAACCGCGATGCTGTTCTGCGCGACGCGCGACAATGTCCGCCGCCTGCACGCCAGCCTGATCGAGCGCGGTTTTGCCGCCGTCGCGCTGTCGGGCGAGCACAGCCAGAACGAACGAAACCACGCCTTGCAGGCGCTGCGCGATCGCCGCGCCCGCGTTTGCGTCGCGACCGACGTCGCGGCGCGCGGCATCGACCTGCCGACGCTCAGCCTCGTCATCCACGTCGAAATCCCGCGCGATGCCGAAACGCTCCAGCATCGTTCGGGCCGTACCGGCCGTGCCGGCAAAAAGGGCACGGCGGTCATCATCGTCCCCTATCCGCGCCGCCGCCGCGTCGACGGCATGCTGCGCGGCGCGCGCATCAACGCCGAGTGGATGGACGCCCCGACCGCCGCCGACGTGCGCGCGCGCGATCAGGAACGGCTGATGGAAAAGCTGCTCACGCCGCAAGAGCATGAGCCCGAGGACATCGAGCTCGCACAGCGCCTGATGGCCGAGCGCACGCCCGAGGACATCGCGGCGTCGCTCGTCCGCTCGCACCGCGCGCTGATGCCGCCGCCCGAGGATCTGATCGACAACGGTCCGCGCGGGCGCGACCGCCCCGAGCGCGGCGAACGTTTCGAGCGTCCCGACCGCGGCCAGCACCGCGAGCAGTTCGACGACAGCGTCTGGTTCAAACTCAACATCGGCCGCCGCCAGAACGCCGACCCACGCTGGATCCTGCCGTTGCTGTGCCGCCGCGGCCATGTGACGAAGCACGAGATCGGCGCGATCCGCATCGGGCCGAGCGAGACGCTGTTCAACATCCCGCTCGCGATCGCCGACCGCTTTGCCGAAGCCGTCCAGCGTACCGCCAATCAGGACGGCGAGGATGACGCAGGCGTCGCGATCACCCCCGCGCCCGGCGGCGACACCTATCCGCCGCGCCGCGAGAAGCGCCCGCACAAGAGCGGTCCCCGTCAGGACGGCTCGCGTCATGATGGCCCTCGCCATGACGGCCCCCGGGGCGACGGCCCGCGCAAACCGCGCGGCGCGGGCGCACCCGGCGGCCCGACCGACCGTTACAAGCCCAAGCCCTACGGCCAGCGGGGCCCGCGCAAGCAGGGCAAATATTGAACGCTCTCGCCTGAAGGCGAACGGCTTTCGTCGCTTCGCCCTTGCGCCGCCTCCCGCACCGCCCCAGATGGGCTGAACCAGCAGGAGAGCGGCGCATGCAAGCGATCGAAGCCTTTATCGAAAGCCAGGGCGGACCCGAGGTCATCGACTGGCGCACGGTGACGATCGGCGACCCCGGTCCCGGGCAGGTGCTCGTCCGCCAGACCGCGGTCGGGCTCAATTACATCGATATCTACCACCGCGACGGCACCTATCCGGTCGAGCTGCCCGGCGGACTCGGGGTCGAAGCCGCGGGCGAGGTCGTCGCGATCGGCGCCGACGTCCACGGCCTCCAGCCCGGCGACCGCGTCGCCACCTTCGGCCCGCAGCGCAACGCCTATGCCTCGGCGCGGCTGGTGCCCGCCGCGTCGCTGTTCAAGCTTCCCGCAGGGGTCGACGACGACACCGCCGCCGCCGCGTTGCTCAAGGCCTGCACGGTCGAAGCGCTCGTCGAACGCTGTGCGCGGGTCGAACCGGGCACCACCGCGCTCGTCCACGCCGCCGCCGGTGGCGTGGGGCTGATCCTCGTCCAGTGGCTGAAAGCGATCGGCGCGAGCGTGATCGGCACGGTGAGCACCGAAGCCAAGGCGCATGCCGCGCGCGAAGCGGGCGCCGACCATGTCCTCATGTACAAGGCAGACGATGTCGCCGCGCACGTCCGCGAAATCACCGATGGCCAGGGCGTCCCCGTCACGTTCGACGGCATCGGCATGGCGACCTGGGCCACGTCGCTCAAGGCGACCGCACGGCGCGGCCTGATCGTCAGCTATGGCAATGCCGGCGGGCCGGTCACCGGCGTCAACCTCGGCATCCTCGCGCAGCATGGATCGCAGTTCGTGACGCGTCCGACGCTGTTCGACTATTATCTCCATCCCGGCGAGCGCGCCGCCGGCGCCGCACGCGTGTTCGAGATGATCGAGAGCGGCGCGGTGCAAATCAGCGTCGGCCAGCGCTATTCGCTCGAAGATGCGGCGCGTGCCCACGCCGACCTCGCGGCCGGGCGGACGACCGGGTCGAGCCTGCTGATCCCGGAAGAGCGCTAGGCCTTCAACCGCTCCGCATGCCAGGCGACGTGCGCGGGCATGAAGGTCGAGATGAAATAATAGCTGTGGTCGTACCCCGGCTGCATGCGGATTTCGGCCTTTTGTCCGTTGCGCTCGCACGCCGCGACCAGCAATTCGGTCTTGAGCTGTTCGACGAGGAAATTGTCCGCGTCGCCCTGATCGACGAGCAGGTCGGGGACGCGCAGCCCCTGATCGAGCAGCGCGCACGCATCATAGGCGTGCCAGTCCTCGCGGTTGTCGCCCAGATAGCCGGTCAGCGCCTTCTCGCCCCACGGGCATTGCGTCGGCGCGACGATCGGCGAAAAGGCCGACACCGAACGGAACCGATCCTGGTTGCGAAGCCCGATGGTCAGCGCACCATGCCCGCCCATCGAATGGCCGGTGATCGCCTGCCGCGTCAGGTCGGCGCTCGCGAAATTACGCAGCACCAGCGACGGCAGCTCATCCTCGATATAGGCGCGCATCCGGTAATTCTTCGCCCAGGGCTCGGCGGTCGCGTCGACATAAAAGCCCGCACCCAGCCCGAAATCATAGGCCGCGTCGGGATCGTCGGGAACGCCGTTGCCGCGCGGGCTCGTGTCGGGGGCAATGAAAATCACGCCATGCTCGGCGCAGGCCGCGCGATATTCGCCCTTCTCCATCACATTGGCGTGGGTGCAGGTCAGCCCCGACAGATACCAGAGCACGGGCAGCTTGGCGCCGGGCTCGTGATCGGGAACGAAGACCGCGAAGGTCATGTCGGTGCCGGTGGTGGTGCTGGCATGTTTGTACACGCCCTGCGTGCCGCCGTGGCTGCGAACGGTGGAAAGGGTTTCGATAGGCATGGCGCCTTGTGCCGCGCACGCCCCGAACGCGCAACCCCGCCGTCCTGCCCGCTCGGCTCACCCCGCATTTCGGGTCGTTCATCCCGCAGGCGCAACACGCGCGGCAACGTGCCGGAACTTTCCAGCAATAACACAGGTTTGCCTTTCACCACACGCCGCACCAACCTGCGGGGGTGGCAATTCATTGGTCGCTCTGCCGGCCTCTCCCGATACCAGCATAGGGGTATTTATGCGCAAGATTTCGATTATCGCCGTTGCCGCAGCAAGTTTCTTCATCGCACCGCTGGCCGCTGCCCAGGAACCCGACGCTCCGGCACCCACGGAAGAACCGGCACCCGCGCCTGCCCCGAGCGAAGAGCCGACCGCCGAGCCCGCACCGGCCCCGGCGCCCGGCGACCAGCCCGCCCCGACCGAGGAACCGGCCCCGGCGCCCGATCCGCAGGCATAATCCTGCCGGGTCGATCCCGACACAGAGAGCCGCCGAAGCGACCTGCTTCGGCGGCTTTTTCAATGCCCGGTGCGGGCGGAATTACTGGACGGGGATTTCGGCCGCCAGCGGGGCGTGCCCCCAATGGCGCAGCAGGTCCAGGATCGCCGGCCCCGGCAAGCCCAGCGTCGCCGTGTTGCGCAGCGGATGGACGTTCACGCGCTCGGCCGCCGCCAGCCCGGCTTCGAGGACCACATTGATGCTGCCCGGCTCGGCGTTGATCGCGGCGAGCGGAGTGACCGATCCGGGCGCGATGCCGAGCAGCCGCGCCATATCTTCGGCCTTGCCGAAGCTGACGCGCTTGCTGCCGATCGCAGCGGGCAGCGCCTTCAAATCGACGCGCGCGGCACCCGGCACGGTCACGAGCCAGAAAGCCCCGCCATTGTCCTTCAGGAACAGATTCTTGGTATGTGCGCCCGGTATCGCGGCGTTCACTTCGTCGCTCTCGGCGACGGTGAACACCGCGACATGCTCATGCGACGCGAAGGGGATCGCAAGCGCGTCCAAATCGTCCAGCAATCCCGCTTCGCCGCGCATGACCGGTCCTCAAACGATGCGGTGAAGCGCGCAGAGCTTGTTGCCCGACGGATCGCGCAGATAGGCGAGATACATCGCGCCGAAACCGCCTTCGCGCACGCCCGGCGGATCTTCGATCGAGGTGCCGCCATTGGCAACGCCCGCATCGTGCCAGGCCTTCGCCTGCTCGGGCCCTTCCATTGCAAAGCCGATCGTGCAGCCGTTGCCGACCGTCGCAGCTTCGCCGTCGATCGGCTTGCCGACAAGGAACAGCCCGCCATTGTGCATATAGATCAGGCGGCCCTTGTCGTCCTGGATCGCGGGCTTGCCGCCGATCGCCTGAAAGGTCGCGTCGTAGAATTTCTTCGCGGCCTCGATGTCGTTCGCGCCGACCATATTGTGACTGTACATGGGTTTCCGCTCCTCCTGATTATGGTTGCGATTCGATACCTATACCGTGCGTCAGCGGAAGACCACCGTCTTGCGCCCGTCGATCAAAACCCGCTGTTCGGCGACCCAGCGCACCGCGCGCGCCAGCACTTGCGCCTCGGTATCGCGCCCGATGCGGATGAGTTCGTCGACGCTGTCGCGATGATCGACACGTTCGACCGCCTGTTCGATGATCGGCCCCTCGTCGAGGTCGCTCGTCACGAAATGCGCGGTCGCACCGATCAGCTTGACCCCGCGCTCCTGCGCGCGGTGATAGGGCTTCGCGCCCTTGAAGCCCGGCAGGAAGCTGTGGTGGATATTGATGCAGCGCCCCGACAGCTGCACCGACAAATCCTGCGACAGCACCTGCATGTAACGCGCGAGGACCAGATATTCGGCCCCGCCACGCGCCATGACGTCGAGGATCGCCGCTTCCTGTTCGGCGCGGTTCGCGTCGCTGACGGGCAAGTAGTGGAACGGCACACCATGCCATTCGCTGAGGCGCCGCTGCGCCTCATGGTTCGACACCACGCCGACGATGTCGATCGCGAGATTGCCCGTCGACCAGCGATGCAGCAGGTCGTTCAGGCAATGGCTGCCCTGCGACACCGCGATGACGAAGCGCGGCTTGGCGGCGCGATCACTGATCCGTGCGTCCATCGCAAAGCGCGCGACGATCGGCGCGAACGCCTCCTCCACCCTGGCCAGTCCCTCGGGAAAGCGCGCCCCCGCCCCGCGAAACTCGACGCGCATGAAGAAGCGCCCGGAATCGAGGTCGGCATATTGCTGGCTGTCGAGGATGAAGCCGTCGCGCTCCGCAAGCAGCCCCGTCACCGCCGCGACGATGCCCACCGCATCGACGCAGCTGAACGTCAGCACATAGGCGCGCCCGTTCCCCCCGGTCATTTCAGCCCGAAATCTTGTACGTGGCGCACAGCTTGTTGCCGGCCGGGTCGCGCAGATAGGCGAGATAGACGGTGCGCCCCTCGGTCGCATGACGAATGCCCGGCGGATTTTCGGCCGTCGTGCCACCGTTCGCCACCCCCGCCGCGTGCCAGGCATCGACCGCGTCGGTCGAGGGCGCGAGCAAGCCCAGCGTATGCCCGTTGCCGCACGCCGCCACCTCGCCGTTGACCGGGTTCGTGACGATCAGGCGGCCGCCCGCGTGCATGTAGATCAGCCGCCCGCGCTCGTCGATCACACCCTCGGTCGCCCCGAACACGCCGAGGATCGCATCGTAAAACCGCTTGCTCGCCGCGATGTCGTTCGACCCCAGCGCCACATGGCTGAACATGAATGCCCCCTTTTTAGAAAACCACCACGCTGCGGATGCTCTCGCCCGCGTGCATCAGGTCGAAACCCTTGTTGATCTCTTCCAGCCCCATGACATGGGTGATCATCGGGTCGATCTCGATCTTGCCGGTCATATACATGTCGACGATCTTCGGCACGTCGGTGCGGCCCTTCGCGCCGCCGAACGCCGTACCGCGCCAGTTGCGGCCGGTGACGAGCTGGAACGGACGCGTCGCGATTTCCTTGCCCGCCTCGGCCACGCCGATGATGATCGAGGTGCCCCAGCCGCGGTGGCAGGCCTCGAGCGCGATCCGCATCACCTCGGTGTTGCCCGTCGCGTCGAAGGTGTAATCGGCGCCGCCGTCGGTCATCGCGACGATCGCCGCGACGACATCCTCGCGGCTCATACCCTTCGAATTGAGGAATTCGGTCATGCCGAACTTGCGGCCCCATTCTTCGCGGGTCGCGTTGATGTCGACGCCGATGATCCTGTCGGCGCCCGCAAGCCGCGCGCCCTGGATCACGTTCAAACCGATGCCGCCCAAACCGAACACCACGACATTGTCGCCGACCTGCACCTTCGCGGTGTTGATCACCGCACCGACGCCCGTGGTCACGCCGCAACCGATATAGCAGCTCGACTGGAACGGCGCGTCCTCGCGGATCTTCGCGACCGCGATCTCGGGCAGCACAGTGAAGTTCGAGAAGGTCGAACAGCCCATATAGTGGAAGATCGGCTGGCCCTTGTAGCTGAAGCGCGTCGTGCCGTCGGGCATCAGCCCCTTGCCCTGCGTCGCACGGATCGCGGTGCAGAGGTTGGTCTTGCCGCTGAGGCAGCTTTTGCACTGGCGGCATTCGGGGGTGTAGAGCGGGATGACATGGTCGCCGGGCTTCACGCTGGTGACGCCCGCGCCGACCTCGCGCACCACGCCCGCGCCCTCATGGCCCAGCACGCTCGGGAAGATGCCCTCGCTGTCGAACCCGTCGAGCGTATAGGCGTCGGTGTGGCAGATACCCGTCGCCATGATCTCGACCAGCACCTCGCCCGCCTTCGGGCCTTCCAAATCGAGTTCGACGATTTCGAGCGGCTTCTTCGCTTCGAACGCAACGGCGGCGCGGGTCTTCATCGGGCTGTCTCCTTCTCGCGCGTTCCCTTCGATCAAACGCCACCGCAATGCAAGAGCAAGCAACGCAAACATAGCTATGGCATCGCTGTCAGACCCTGCCAACCCGGCTTTGACACGGCCCGCCCTTCCAGCGTTCTGCCCATTGGAACGACAGCGACCGACAGGCATTGCTTTCTGCGGCGGGGCGAGAGCGGAGACGCAGATGAGCAATGCCGATATCCACCACCATTGGATCGACATAAACGGTCACCGCATCTTCGCACGCGAGGCGGGGCCGGGAGACGCCCCCGTCCTGTTGCTTCCGCACGGCTACCCCTGCTCCTCCTTCCAGTATCGCCGCCTGATGCCCGCGCTCGCCGACCGCTGGCGCACCGTCGCGTTCGACTGGCCGGGCTTCGGCTATAGCGACACCCCCGACCCGCAGGCCTTCGCTTATGATTTCGACGCCTATGCCGCGGTACTCGCCGATGTCGCCGACGCGCTAGGGCTCGACCGCTACGCGCTCTGGCTCCACGATTATGGCTCGCAGATCGGGCTGCGCCACGCGATCGCCTTTCCGGAGCGCATCGCGGCGCTGATCGTCCAGAACGGCGACATCTACGAAGATGTGCTCGGCCCCAAATATGAGACGATCAAGGCGTGGTGGGCCGACAAGACGCCCGAAAAGCACAGGCCGCTGGAGGAAGCGGTGAGCGAGGAGGGCTTTCGCGACGAATTCGTCGGCGAGGTCGCGGACGCCATCGCCGCGCGCGTGCCGCCCGATCTGTGGAAACTCCACTGGCCGCTGATGGACACGCCGGTTCGCCGCGCGATGGCGGTCGGGCTGATGGAAAAACTCGAAGCGAACCTCGACTGGTTCCCGTGCTATCAGGCCTATTTGCGCGAGCACCGGCCGCCGGCGCTGATCGTCTGGGGCCCCGAGGACGGCTATATGCCCGCCGAGGCGGCGCGCGCCTGGCTGCGCGATTTGCCCGACGCCGAACTGAACCTGATCGAGGGTGCGGGGCACTGGCTGCTCGAAACGCATTTTGGCGAGGCGCTGCCGCTGGTGCGCGATTTTCTTGAAAACCATCTCCAGCCTTCGTAGGCCGCAGCGCCAGCCAATTTCCCGATTTCCATGTGATGCCGTAGGCGCGCTCGTCTCGCTCCTCGACCCGCTGCGTCCGCAGGAGGAGCCGATCTGGGCGGTCTATCCGCAGCGGCGCCATTTGCTGCCAAAGGTGCGATTGCTGATCGACAAATTGCGCGAGGAACTGCCGGGGGCGTTGCAGCGGGAAGGCTGAACTATTCGTAGTAGGATTCGAACGTACGAACTTCGCCTGTCGCACCATTCACGATTAGAATTTGCGGCCCATCGACCAAACCACCTTCAGGCGAGAACCGATCTACAACTACGGTCCAGTTATCGGGATCGACACCTGCGCGATGGACCTCAGCGACGTCGAAGCGCCAGCCTAACAAATCCTGCTTGGCCAAATATGCCGTCGCCAAGGATTTCGCTTCTTCGCCAGTTACCTTAGGCTTTCGACGATTCATTTTCCTGTATCTTTCGACAATCGGGCTTCAGCGCTTGTTCGCAGCAACGCTTGACGGATTATAGTTGGGGTTCGGCTTGAACTCGCCTTCGATCAAACCGTCTTCGTCGACCTTCCAAGCTCCGACAATCGCTTCGGGAGGTACGCCGTCATCCGGTCCGTAATTGCCAGAGATGCGATATACCCAGCCACCGGGATGACGAGCAGCTTCTTCGATCTCGCCGGGCTCCGGCTGACTTATTGAAGCTGCGGGAGATTTTTTCTTGAACCACATGCGACGACTAGTAGCTGAAAATTCGGCACCCACAATCTGCGCCCTTCAGCTTCGTCATCCCAGACTTGATACGGGATGCATTGTTCCGGCGCTGGCGTGAATGGACCCCGGATCAAGTCCGGGGTGACGACAAAGGTAACATAGTGCTCAACACTCAACCACACTAACCGCGAGCCCGCCCTTCGACGTTTCCTTATACTTATCGCGCATGTCGCGGCCCGTCTGCAGCATCGTCGCGATCACCGTGTCGAGGCTCACGACATGCGTGCCGTCGCCGATCATCGCGATGCGGCTAGCATCAATGGCCTTGATCGCGCCCATCGCGTTGCGCTCGATGCACGGGATCTGGACGAGCCCTCCAATGGGATCGCAAGTGAGTCCGAGATTATGTTCCATGCCGATCTCGGCGGCATTTTCGACCTGCGCGTTGGTGCCGCCGAGCGCCGCGGTCAGCCCCGCCGCCGCCATCGAGCAGGCGACGCCGACCTCACCCTGGCAGCCGACCTCGGCGCCCGAGATGCTGGCGTTGCGTTTATATAATGCGCCGACCGCGCCCGCGGCGAGCAGGAAGGTGCGCACCCCCGCCGCATCGCCGCGATAGCCGCGGCGGTAGAAGCGGATCACCGCGGGGATGATCCCCGCCGCGCCGTTGGTCGGCGCAGTGACGACCTTGCCGCCCGCGGCATTTTCCTCGTTCACCGCCATCGCCCACAGGTTGATCCAGTCCATCATCGCGAGCGGGTCGATCAGATTGGTTTCGTGGCGGCCCCGGATGTCGTCGGCGATCTGCGGCGCGCGGCGCTTGACCTTGAGCCCCCCGGGCAGAATACCCGTGCTCGAACAGCCCGCATCGATCGAGGCATCCATCGCTTCGGCGATCGCATCGATACCCGCCGTCACCTCGTTCGGCGGGCGGTGACGCACTTCGTTGGCGAACATCATTTCGGCAAAGCTGAGGCCCGACGCCTTGCCCATCGCGATCAAGTCGGCGCCCGAGGTGAAGGGATAGGGCAGTTCGACTTCATCCTCGGCGCCGCGGCTGTTGCGCCCCGCCTCATCCTCGTCGACGACGAAGCCGCCGCCGATCGAGAAATACATGCGCTTTGCCAATATCTCGCCGTCGCCGTCGCGCGCGGTGAAGCTCAGCGCGTTGCTGTGGAACGGCTGGCGCTGGCGCATCTGGAAATGCAGGTCGCTTTTCGGCAGGAACCGCACGCGCTGCCGCCCGAGCAAATAGATAAAGCCCTCGCTCTCGGCGCGATCCCAATGCGCCTTGATCGCGGCAAGGCTGGTCGATGCGGGGATTTCGCCCGCGAGCCCCGCAACGACCGCGGTATCGGCGGCGTGGCCCTTCCCGGTCAGCGCGAGCGAGCCATAAAGGTCGGCCTCGACATGCACGGTCCCGGTGAGCAGGCCCTGCTCGTCGAGCCAGACGGTGAAACGCCGCGCGGCGACCATCGGGCCCACAGTATGCGAGCTGGAGGGACCGACACCGATTTTGAAAAGTTCGAACAGGCTGATCGTCATGGCGGCCCTATAGGAGAAGGCGGACGATCCCGATAGGCCCGCGCGGGCCAATTTTCGTTACGGCATAGCGTCATCCCGGCGAAGGCCGGGATGACGACTATTCAATACTTACGCCGGATAGGTCCAGGTCGCCTCGCGCGCGAAATTCTCCGCCGCGAAATCCCAGTTGAGCAGCTCGTCGACCACCGCGTCGACATAGGCCGGGCGCAGATTCTTGCGGTCGATATAATAGGCATGCTCCCACACGTCGATGACGAGCAGCGGCTTGATGCCCGCGGTCAGCTCGGTGCCTGCATCGTGCGTGTCGGTAACCGACAGCGTGCCGTCGCGCGAGACGAGCCACGCCCAGCCCGACGCGAAATGGTTGACCGCGGTTTCCTTGAGCTTCTTCTTGAGGTCGTCCAGCGAACCGAAATCGCGGTCGATCGCGGCGGCGAGGTCGCCGGCGGGCGCGGTCTTCGAGGGACTCAGGCTTTCCCAATAGAAAGCATGGTTCCACGACTGCGCGGCGTTGTTGAACAGGCCCTTGTTGCCCGACCCTTCGGCGTGGTGAACGATTTCCTCGAGCGGCTTCGACGCAAGGTCGGTGCCTTCGATCGCGGCGTTGACCTTGTCGACATAGGCCTTGTGATGCTTGCCATGGTGCGTCGCCAGCGTGTCGGCCGAGATATGCGGCTCGAGCGCGTCCAGGGCGTAAGGCAGGGGAGGATGGGCGATCGTCATGGCAGTCTCCTTTTTTGGTGTTCGGGGGCCTAACTCGGTATCTTGCCCATGAGTTGCAACCCTGTGACCGCAAATTTCCCGGTTATTTTTCAGGTCACCATCGCTTGCAGCGCCGCGATCCGGTCGGCCTCTTCGGCGGGCTTGTCGCGGCGGATGCGCGATATACGCGGAAAGCGCATCGCGAGACCCGACTTGTGGCGCTTGGACGCGTGGATCGAATCGAACGCGACCTCGAGCACGAGCGACTTTTCGACCTCGCGCACCGGGCCGAAGCGATTGAGCGTGTTGTCGCGCACGAACTTGTCGAGCCACTTCAACTCCTCGTCGGTGAAGCCCGAATAGGCCTTGCCGACCGGGAGCAGCTCGCCGCCCTCCGACCAGCAGCCGAAGGTGTAGTCCGAATAGAAGCTTGCGCGGCGTCCGTTGCCGCGCTGCGCATACATCATCACGCAGTCGGCGGTGAGCGGGTCGCGCTTCCATTTATACCAGAGGCCGGCCCGGCGCCCCGCCACATAAGGCGCATCGCGGCGCTTGAGCATCACCCCCTCGATCGCGGCATCGCGCGCGCCCGCGCGGCGTTCGGCGAGGTCGTCGAAATCGCTCGCGTCGATCACCTGCGACAGGTCGAAATGGCTGGTCGCAAGGCGCGGGACGAAGGCCTCCAGTTGCCGCCGCCGCTCGGTCCACGGCAGGGCGCGGAGGTCGTTGCCATCGACCGCCAGCAAATCATAGACGCGCACGAAAGCGGGATAGTCGGCGAGCATCTTCTTCGACACCGTCTTGCGCCCGAGCCTTTGCTGCAGCGCGTTGAAGCTCGCCGCTTCCCCGCCCTGCACCTCGCCGCGCACGAGCAGTTCGCCGTCGATCACCGCATCCTGATCGAACGCCGCGACCAGTTCGGGAAAAGCCCCGCTGATCTCCTCGCCGCCGCGGCTGTAGATGCGCGTCTCGCTACCACCGCGAACGATCTGGACGCGGATGCCGTCCCATTTCCACTCGGCGGCATAGTCGGCGAGATCGACGCTCTCCTCTTCCAGCGGATGCGCGAGCATGAAGGGACGGAAGAAGGCGACATCGGCGAGGTCGGGGCGCTCCGCCCTCCCCTCGCCCCACGCGAAGAGCGGCGCATAGGGCGGCGGGATCGCGTGCCACAGCTCCTCGACATCGTCGACCGGCACGTCGAACGCCTGTGCAAACGCCTGCTTCGCGAGCCGCGCCGAGACCCCGACGCGCATCCCGCCGAGCGCGAGCTTGAGCAGTGCATAGCGTCCGTCGGCGTCGAGCCGGTCGAGCAGCGACGCGACGACCGCGGGCGCATCGCTGCGGCTGGTCGCGGCTAGCGCATCGACGGCTTCGGAGACGCTGAGGTCGGCTTTCTTCCCCGGCGCATCGGGCCAGAGCAGCGCCGCCGTCTCGGCCGTGTCGCCGACAAAATGCCGCGACAGGCGGAACAATTCCTCGTCGACGCGCGTCGCGAGCAGCGCGCGCACGGTCCCCGCCTTTACCGCCGGAAAGTCGAGGCTCTCGGTCAGCGCCGCGATCGCCCAGCCTCGATCCGGGTCGGGCGTATGGCGCAGATAATCGACGATCAGCGCCAGCTTCGAATTGCGCGAGCGCGTGTAGATCAGCCGGTCGATCAGGGCCGCAAAACGCTTCACGCCTCCTCCTCCAGATCGCGCCCGACCAGATGCAGCGCGCGCGCCTTGCGCTGAGTGAGTTCGCACCAGCGCAGCAGCCCGTCCTCGCTGCCATGGGTGATCCAGCTTTCCTTCGGATTCACCTCCTCGATCGTCGCGGTCAGCTCGTCCCAGTCGGCATGGTCCGAGATGACGAGCGGCAGTTCGACCATCCGCTGCCGCGCGCGCTGGCGTACGCGCATCCAGCCCGACGCGATCGCGGTCACCGGATCGGGCAGCCGCCGCGACCAGCGATCGTTAAGTGCCGACGGCGGCGCGAGGACGATCTGTCCCGCCATCTCGGCCTTGTCGGTCTCCGAAACGAGCCGCAGTTCGCCAAGCTCGACGCCATGCACCGCATAAAGCTGGCACATCTTCTCGAGCGCACCATGGATATAGATGGGCGCGTCCCATCCTGCCCCGCGCAGTTCGGCAATCACGCGCTGCGCCTTGCCGAGCGCATAGGCGCCGACGAGCACCGAGCGGTCGGGCTCGGCGCGCACCGCACCGATCAGCTTGGCGATCTCGTCGGCGGTCGGCGGGTGGCGGAACACCGGAAGGCCGAAGGTCGCCTCGGTGACGAAAATGTCGCACGGCACGACCCCGAACGGGGCGCACGTCGGATCGGGCCGCCGCTTGTAATCGCCGGTGACGACGATCCGCTCGCCCGCATATTCCATCAATATCTGCGCGCTGCCGAGCACATGCCCCGCCGGATGGAAGCTGAAGCGCACCCCGCCGCGCTCGAACCCGTCGCCATAGGCAAAGGCCTGATTATGGCTCGCCTCGGCATCGACGCCATAGCGCAGCGCCATGATCGCCAGCGTCTCCGGGGTCGCGAACACCGATCCATGCCCGCTCCGCGCATGGTCGGCGTGGCCGTGCGTCACCGCGGCGCGCTCGACGGGGCGCGAGGGATCGATCCACAGGTCGGCGGGCTTCACATAGATGCCGCTCGAATGCGGCTCGATCCAGGTCTTTGCCTTCGCCATCAGGCGGCAAGTTTCCGTGCGCGGACGAGGTCGGCGACGAACATCGCGCGCTCCTCGGCGGCGCGCTCGCGGTCGGGCAGCCGCAGCAGGAAGGACGGGTGGATCGTCGCGATCAATTTGCTCCCTCCTTCCAGTTCGTGCACCGCACCGCGCATCGACTTGATGCTCGCGCTCTTGCCCGTCACCCCGCGCAGCGCGCTCGCGCCCAGCGTCACGATCAGGTCAGGCTGAACAAACGCGCGCTCCTTGTCGAGCCACCAGCGGCACATGTCGATTTCGCCCGTCGTCGGATTCTGGTGCAGCCGCCTTTTGCCGCGCGGCTCGAACTTGAAATGCTTGACCGCGTTGGTCAGGAACAATCGCGTGCGGTCGAGCTCCGCCTCCTCCAGCGCCGCGTTCAGCACCTGCCCCGCCGGCCCCACGAACGGCCGCCCCTGCAGATCCTCCTGATCGCCAGGCTGTTCGCCCACGACCATGATCCGGGCCGCCTCCGGTCCCTCACCCGCGACACCCTGCGTCGCGTTGCAATAGAGCGGGCAGCGCGTGCAGCGATCGATCGCGCGCGCGAAGTCGCCGAGCGTCTTCACATCGTCATCGAGGAGCAATTCGTCGGGCAAGCGCGTCCGCCATTTGTCGGTCAGAGGGTTCGCCATGGAAACGGCCGTTTCGCGCATGCGTTCCACCCGCGCCTCGGCCCCCGCGAGCAGCGGCCCGATATCCTGCGCCTCGGGCAAATTCTTCCAATATTTCTTCGGCATCTCGGCGCGCATCGCATCGATCTTGACCCGCGCGGGGTTGAAGATCGCGCCATAATAGGTGCGCCACTGGTCCTCGACGACATCGCTGTCGGGCACCTCGTCCTTCGTCCCGCCGGGACCGTAGCAGAGCATTTCGCCCTGCCAGATCGCGCGCGCGTCGGGGGTAACGATCGCCCAGTCCATGCCGTAGAAGCGCCGCTGGAAAAAGGGCGCGGTGAGCCTGAGGATACGGTGCGACGGTTCGAACCACGCCGCGAAGCTCTCGCGCCCTGCCGCTTCGCCCAGCCGCCGGAAGCGCACGAAGGCGTGCATCTTGTGCACGTCGCGGCGGATCGCCTTGTCGGCTCTGCGTAGCCAGTCGACTTCGACATCGGTCGTGCGCGCAAGCAAATCCCGGTCGCGCGCCGCACGCCACATGATCCGGTAGAGCCGCGCCGGCACTTCGGCGTCGCGGTGGCAAATCACCCGCTCGGCGATTTCGACCAGCTCGCGCGGCAGGCTGAGCTGTCCCGCGGGCGCCGCCGCAACCGCATCGCCGAACAGCGACGCGCCCTCCTCGCTCCCGCGCCAGCTCACCTCGTCGGGCGCAACACCGCCTGCGAGCAGGCTGCGCGCAGCACTGCGCCATTCGGCAAAATCGCCCGGTGTCTTGAGCACGACCTCCCTCACAGCGCGAGCGCCAGTTGCTCGGCGGGCGGCGCGAAGCGTGCGCGCAGGTCGGCGCTGTCGGTGAGCTTGCCCGGCCGCCAGTCGGGGGTGACGATGAACGGCAAGACCTTCTTCACCGACGCCGTCAGCTTTGCGAGGTCGCCGAGCCGCAGCTTACCCAGCCGCCGCGCCGCGACGATTCGGTCGACCGCGCGTGTTCCCAGACCCGGCACGCGCAGCAGCAGCTCGCGCGGCGCGCGGTTGATATCGACCGGAAACGCCTCGCGTCGCCGCAACGCCCACGCCAGTTTCGGATCGATCGCGAGGTCAAGCATCCCCCCGTTTGCGCCCTCCATGATCTCGGCGCGCTCGAAGCCATAGAAGCGCAGCAGCCAGTCGGCCTGATACAGCCGGTGCTCGCGCATCAGCGGCGGGCGTACCGGCGGCAGGTCGCTGCTCGCGTCGGGGATCGGGCTGTACGCCGAATAATAGACGCGGCGGAGCTGGTATCCCGAATAAAGGTTCGTCGCGGTCTTTAAAATATCGTCGTCGCGCGCCGCATCTGCCCCGACGATCATCTGCGTCGATTGCCCCGCGGGCGCGAAACGCGGCGGCGTCGCCTTGCCGATCAGCCGGCTCTTCGCCGCCTCGATCGCATCGGACTCGCCGACGCGCACCGATGCCATCGTCTTGCGGATCGTCTCGGGCTTTTTCTCGGGCGCAAAACTTTGCAATCCCGCCTCGGTCGGCAGTTCGACATTGGTCGAGAGGCGATCGGCATAAAGTCCCGCGAGCGCGACCAGCCCCGGATCGGCGCCCGCGATCGTCTTGAGGTGGATATAGCCCTGGAAGCGATGCTCCTCGCGCAAGATGCGCGCGACCTCGACGAGTTGCTCCATCGTGTAATCTTCGGAGCGGATGATGCCCGACGACAGGAACAGCCCCTCGATATAATTGCGCTTGTAGAAATCGAGCGTCAGCGTGACGACTTCCTGCGGGCTGAACCGCGCGCGCTCGACATTGCTCGACGCGCGATTGATACAGAAGCGGCAGTCATAGATGCAAAAGTTGGTCAGCAATATCTTGAGCAGCGAGATGCAGCGCCCGTCGGGCGCATAGCTGTGGCAGATGCCCATCCCCTCCGTCGATCCGATCCCCTTGCTCAGGGTCGAATCGCGCTTCACCGTCCCCGACGACGCGCAGGACGCGTCATATTTCGCCGCATCGGCGAGCACCGCCAGTTTTTCGAGAATCGGTTTCGCGGACATATCCCATGCCTAGCATGAGAACATAAGCGGAACAAATGCCCGAAAGGGCATCGAACGCAGTTAGGGTCAGGACCCATTAATTCCACGCTCGAGGCGTCGAAATGGCGAAGATATCGGGTTCGGGCGGGTGCAGCGGGTAGCATCGCTACCCGCAAGGCCGCGCGTGCCTGAGATCGAAGCCATTTCGACGTCCCTTTGGGATTTGACCGATTTTGCCCATGGCTTCGTCGGAAAGCCTTGAGATATCGACATATCCCCGTGCCTTTCCTCCTAGCCCTGAGCAAAATCGCTTCAAACCTCGAACGTGGAATTAATGGATCCTGACCCTAGGCGTCGCGCCACCGCGCGGGGAGCGCGATATCGACGATCAGCCCGCCCGATTCCCAGCGCCGTTCGATCGTCCCGCCGAGATTATTCTTCACGCTGCGTTCCATCAGCAGCGTGCCGAAGCTCGTCCGTTCGGGCGGAACCACGCTGATCGCGCCCCCGCTTTCGGCCCAGGTCAGGCGGAACATGCGATCGTCGGCTCCCTCGGCTTCCTGCGTCCAGGTGACATCGACGCGGCCGTTTTCGCCGGTCAGCGCGCCATGCTTGACCGCATTGGTCGCAAGCTCGTTGAACAGCAAAGCCATCGCAACGAGCGCATTTTCGGGAAGCAGCAGGTCGGGGCCCGACCAGCGGATGCGCGGAAACGCCGCCTCGACCTCGCGCATCAGCGCGTGCATCGACCCGGTCATGAAATTCGACCCGAGCAGGACATTTTGCGCGCGGTTCAGCGCGTCGAGCCGGCTGCTGATCCGTTCGACATAATCGTCGACATCTTTCGCCGCATGGCGGGTGAGCGAGATGATCGCGCTGACCGTCGCGAACAGGTTGCGCATCCGGTGGTGGAGCTCGCGCATCAGCAGGTTGGCATTCTCCTGCCGGCTTTTCTGCTCGGTGATGTCGATGCTGACACCGGTGAGCACGGCATCGTCGGCCTGCACGTCCCAGTCGCCGCGAATACCGAGCCAGCGCACGCCGCGTTCCGGATGGACGATCCGATGCTCGACCTTATACGGCGAGCCATCCGACACCGATTCGCGCAGCGCAAACAGAACCGCATCACGGTCCTCCGGGTGGATACGGCCGATGGTGTCGTCACGCGTCGCCAGCGCGGTCCGGTAGTCCGAACCCCATAATTCGGCGACCGCGCCGCGCCAGGAGACTGCCTGCGTGCGCGCGTCGTAGCGCCACGTCGCGATTCCCGAATAATCGAGCGCGCGTTCGAGCGTGCGGCGCGCCTCGTCGCGTTCGGCGCCGATTCGGCGCAGGTCCGCCTCGGCCATGATAATACCGGCGAAATCCTCGAGCCGTTCAAGCTCGACGCTGGTCAAGGCATCCCGTTGTTCCCGGTCGATGACGCAAAGGCTGCCAAGGATCGCACCATTATAGGCGCGCAGCGGCACGCCGGCATAGAAACGGATATGCAGGTCGCCCGTCACCAGCGGATTGTCGTGAAAACGCGGATCGCCAAGGACGTCGGTGACCATCACCGGCCGGTCTTCGGCAATGACATATTGGCAAAAGCTCATCTCGCGCGGCGTTTCCGGGGTATCGAGGCCGTATGCGGACTTGAACCACTGGCGGCAGTCGTCGACCAATGAAACGAGGGTGATGGGCACGCCGTAAAGTTCGGCAACCATCTTGGTCACCCGGTCGAACGCCTGTTCGGGCGGCGTATCCATGATGCGATATTCGCGAAGCGTATCGAGGCGAAGCCTTTCCGCCCGTGCCGCTTCGTCTCCCCCGTCGGTCAAACCCCGTCCTTCGCTATTGTTCGATGTGGCATAGGCCGCATCGTTCATTTCCCCGGGGCGCTGCTCTGCCATGAATATGGTCCTCAAAAAAGCATGCTGGCCGGACCATAAGGAAATTGGTGCGATTACACCAGCTTACGGCAAAGCCTTCGAGCGTCCCGGCTGACTCTACGCATTGCGCCACCACAAGTTGCAGCTATCCGGGGTGCATTTCGATGCGATCCGCGGGAACCGACGCACGGGCAGGCGCGTATGATCGCACTCAAGAGGGAGGTTTTTTGATGACATTGGGTGAGGAACTTCGCGGCCATCTTCCCTATCTGCGCCGCTATGCGCGCGCACTGACGGGAAGCCAGCAGCATGGCGACAATTTCGTGCATACGACGCTCGAAGTCATCGTTGCCGCTCCGCAAGAATTCCACAGCGGCGACGGCACCCGCATCGACCTCTACCGCAATTTCCATCGCATCTGGGAAAGCGCCTATATCGACGAGGGCGAAGACGCCGACGAAGGCGAGCATCCGCTCGTCCGCGCGGCGCACCGGCGCCTCGTCCAGATCACCCCGCTCGGCCGGCAGATCCTCTTGCTCACCGCGCTCGAGGGCTTTTCGGTCGAAGAAGCCGGGCTGATCACCGGCACCGACAATGCGACGGTCGAAACCTTGCTCGCCGACGCCGTTGGCGAACTCGACCGCGAAACGCGCACGTCGGTCCTCATCATCGAGGACGAACCCCTGATCGCGATGGAACTCGAACAGATCGTCCGCGACCTCGGCCACCGCGTTGCCGGAATAGCGACGACGCACGAAGATGCGGTCGCCGCATTCGAAGACACCGACGCCGGCCTTGTCCTCGCCGATATCCAGCTCGCCGACGGATCGTCGGGGATCGATGCGGTGCAGGATATATTGGCGATCGCGCCGGTACCCGCGATCTTCATCACCGCCTTTCCCGAACGGCTGCTCACCGGCGGGCGGGTCGAGCCGACCTTCCTGATTTCGAAGCCGTTTCGCGAAAATACCGTGCGCGCGGCGATCAGCCAGAGCCTGCTCTTCACGCCGCAACTCGCGGCCTGATCGCGCTAATCGCCCGCAGGCCCGTTGGCGGTCAGCTGGTCGACATTGTCCATGATCGTGCGGAACGCCTCGCTCGACGGCATCTCGTCGGTGCTGCGCCGCGGCATTTCGCCGCTGTCGAGTATCGCCTGCAGGGCGGCGCGGCCGCGCGACACGCGGCTTTTCATCGTGCCGACCGCGCAGCCGCAGATCGCCGCGCCCTCCTCATAGGATAATTGCCCTGCGCCGATCAGCACGAGCGCCTCGCGCTGGTCGACCGGCAACAACAGAAGCGCGCGCTGGACGTCGGCGAGATGCAGGCTGTCATCCTGGTCGTCGGGTGCGACGAGCAGCCGCTCGGCCGCCATCTCGTCATATTCGGCGGTGAATTTCTTGCGCCGCATCTGCGACAGGAAACAGTTGCGCAGGATGACGAAGGCCCAGCTTTTCATGCTGGCCGGGCCCGGTACATATTGCGTCCGCGCCTTCCACGCCTTCAGCATCGTTTCCTGCACCAGGTCGTCCGCCATGTCGGCATTACCGGTCAGGCTGCGTCCGAACGCACGCAGGTGCGGCAACATCGCCGCGAGTTCGCGCTTGAAGCTGGCATCGTCGAGCGGTTGAGGCGTTACGTCGCTGATAAAAAGGCCTTCGTCTGGCGGTGTTCGATCATGTCCTGTCCGGCTTAGCGCTTCGACCCTGCATTGCAAGCGCGCCGCCGGTCATCCGGCACCCTGCCCGCGCCCCAGCGCGATGAAATTGGCGAACATCTTTTCGTCTTCGGCGTCGATCCGGCCGTTAGCGCCCAGCCGCACGATGCTGTCGCGCTGCCATTCGAAGCGCGCATCGTACAGCATCGCCCAGTCGCCGAAGTCGCGCGTCTCGACCGTGCGGCGGCGCACCTCGACCATCCCGCTGTGCCGCGGATCGGCCCGGATGATCGCGAGGCACGCTTCGACCTTTTCGTCGGGCCCTTCGAGCAGTTGCAGGAAATTATATCCATTATAGGCGAGCGCGCCGGTCAGCTTGTCGCGTTCATTGTTGCGGCGCGCCGACGCAAGGATCGCCTCGATATCGTCGGCACCGATCAACGGATCGGCAACGCTTACATAGGTAACGGACAGCAACCGGCCACCTCCCCGATCCCGGCAATACTCCGGGCAGAACGTGACCCCTCACACATCATCGCTTAGGGCGACTGTGCTTTATTGGCAACGCGTTCGTCGCAAAAAAGAAAATCCGTGGAACCAGCGACGATGTTCGTCGTTGCTCCGTCATGGCTACGCAAGGCAACAACAGGATGAACGGCAAGGGCAGCGGCCACCCTGCGACCGGTGCGTCGCATCGGGGGCAGGGCAGCTTTCCCGGCACCGGCAGCGATCAGTGGCATCGCACCCTGACCGGTCGCCAGGCGCCCGAGCCGGTGAGTGCGAAACTGCGTATGATCTACGGCAATATCGTTTCCGAACAATTGCCCGACAATATGCTCGATCTCCTGTCGCAGCTCGATCAGAAAAGCCCGAAGCAATAATGACCCACGCCACTGCCGCGTCGCAGCCGCAGGCCGACGCCCTGTCGGACAGCGAATTCAAGACGTTGCTGGCGGGCGTTATTCCGCATCTGCGCGCCTATGGCCGCAGCCTTTCGGGCAACCCCGACCTCGCCGACGACCTGACGCAGGACACGATGGTCAAGGCATGGGCGTCGCGCGAACGGTTCGAACGCGGCACCTCGATCAAGGCGTGGACCTTCGTCATCCTGCGCAACACCTTCCTGTCGCAGATGCGCCGCAACAAGTTCGTCGGCGAGTATGACGAGACCGCGGTCGAGCGCACCATGTCGACCCCGCCGAGTCAGGAAGACAGCGGCGAGATGGCCGATCTCCAGCGCGGCCTCATGGAATTGCCGCAGGACCAGCGCGAGGCGCTGATCCTCGTCGGCGCCGGCGGCCTCTCCTACGAAGAGGCGGCGAGCATCTGCGACTGCGCGCTCGGCACGATGAAAAGCCGCGTGTCGCGCGCGCGCGCCGCGCTCGAGGAAATCATGAACAGCGGCCAGTTCTCGCAAAAACGCGCCGACGCCCCGCCGTCGAGCGAAGCGGTCGATGCGATCATGGACAGCGTCGAGACGATCACCGCGCGGCGCGAGGCGGCGAACCGCTAAGGCTCTCGACTTTGGCGCGGCGGCGCGTCAGAACGGCGCGTCCTTCCCCAGCAAAGCGAGCCTTTCGATGAAAAAACTGCCGCACCTTGCCCTGATCGGCGCCCTCGCCGTCGCCGCCTGTTCGGGCGCGCCGACCTCGACGCAGGCCGCGCCCGCCGACACCGCGAAGCTCGACGCGTCGGGCGCGCAGCCGGCAACCCCGCTCGCCGATGCGCCCTTCACCGTGCAGGAGATCGCAAGTTTCAACGAGCCTTGGGCGATGACCTTCGTCCCCGGCACGCGCGCCGCGCTGATCACCGAAAAATCGGGCAAGCTGAAACTGTGGCAGGAAAATGGGCCGACGCAGGATGTCGCCGGCGTGCCCGCCGTCGCCTATGGCGGTCAGGGCGGCTTCGGCGACGTGATCGGCGCCCCCGATTTCACGACGACCGGCACCATTTACCTGAGCTGGGTCGAGGCAGGCAGCGGCGGCACCGCCGGCGCCGTCGTCGGCAAGGCGAAGCTGGTTCAGGGCGCCGCGCCGCGGATCGAAGGGCTCCAGATCATCTGGAAACAGGATCCGAAGGTCACCGGCCGCGGCCATTATTCGCACCGCCTCGCCTTCTCGCCCGACGGCAAATATCTGTTCATCGGGTCGGGCGAACGCCAGAAATTCGACCCCGCGCAGGACATGAAGGCCAATCTGGGCAAGATACTGCGCCTCAACCCCGACGGCAGCATCCCCGCCGACAACCCCTTCGCATCCGAAGGCGGCGTCACCGCGCAGATCTGGTCGCTCGGCCATCGCAACATCCTCGGCCTGACCTTCGACGGCACGGGCAAGCTCTGGAATCAGGAAATGGGTCCGAAGGGCGGCGACGAGGTCAATCTCGTCGAGGCCAAGGCGAACTATGGCTATCCGATCGTCTCGAACGGCGACCATTATGACGGCAAGGATATTCCCGACCATGTGACGCGCCCCGAATTTGCCGCGCCGAAGCTCTGGTGGAATCCGGCCGTGTCGCCCGCCGGCCTCGCCTTCTATGGCGGCGATCTCCATCCGGGCTGGAAGAACAGCCTGCTGATGGGCGCGCTCTCGGGCGAAGGACTGGTTCGCATGGCCATCGACGGCGACCGGCTGCACAAATCCGACCGCTGGGATTTCGGCCAGCGCATCCGCGAGGTCGAGGTGGCGGGCGACGGTTCGGTCTGGCTGCTCACCGACGGCGAGGACGGCAAGCTGGTGAAACTCGTCCCGAAGAAGTAAGGGCGGCGGCATGTTCCGCGGCTTCCTCACCCGGCGCGCCGAATGGCCGGCGCGCATTCCCGATCCCGACGCGCCGCCGCCGCTCGGGCTCCTGTGGCGCGAGGCGACGGGGCTCGCGCGCGCGCTGTGGGGCCGCGTCCGTCCTTTGCCGCCCGAACCCAACCCCGACAGCGCCCATCCGCCGGTGATGGTACTGCCCGGCTTCCTGTCGGGCGACTGGGCGACCAAGGCGCTGCGCGCCGACCTGCGCCGCGCGGGATTTCGCTGCTATGCCTGGGGCCTCGGTTTCAACCGCGGCGCGACCGCCGACATCATCGACCGCATCGACACGCGCGTGCAATGGATCATCGACCGCACCGGCTACGCCCCCGCGCTCGTCGGGTGGAGCCTCGGCGGCATCTATGCGCGCGAATATGCCAAGCATCACCCCGGCAAGGTCGCGCGTGTCGTCACCCTGGGCTCGCCCTTTTCGGGCAGCCGCCGCGCCAATCGCGCCTGGCGCCTCTATCACCTGATCGCGCGCCATCCGGTCGACAATCCGCCGATCGACTTCCATCCGGCGCCGCGCCCCGAAATGGCGACCTTCGCGCTCTGGTCGAAACATGACGGCGTCGTCGCGATCAACAGCGCACGCGGCCAGCCGCACGAAAGCGACCGGCAGGTCGAGGTCGATTGCGGCCATATGGGCTTTGCCTATGCGCCCACCTCGGTGGCCGCGATCGTCAAGGCGTTAACCGAAGACATAGGTTAATCGGGCATAAGGCGATATTCCGACGCGCCTGAGGATGCCTGCCGAATGCTCTCGATAACGACCGCCCTCGCCCTTGCGATGCAAACCGCCTCCGTACCGCCGACCTGCCCGGCGGGGCTCGCCGCAGGCAGTGCGCGCCTTTGGGTTTACAGCGCACCCAGCGTCGGCGCGCGCAAAACCGCGAAACTGCGGCCGGGGTCGCCGCTGTTCGTCTGCAACGCCAATGCCGGCTGGGTCTATGTCCTCTACCGCGACCGGCGCCATTCGTGCCCCGGCACCGCGAACGGCCTCGATCTGCGCTACACCTCGACCTGCGCCAACGGATGGCTGCCGCGCCATCACGTCGCGCTGATCCGCCGCTAGGGTCAGGACCCATTAATTCCGCGATCGAGGTTTGAAGCGATTTTGCTCAGGGCGAGGAGGAAAGGTGAAGGAATATGAATATATTTCAAACCTTTTCGACGAAGCTATGGGCAAAATCGGTCAAATCCCGCAGGGACGCCGAAATGACTTCGATCTCAGGCCTGTGCGGCCTTGCGGGTAGCGATGCTACCCGCTGCATCCGCCCAAGCCCGATATCTTCGTCATTTCGACGCCTCGAACGTGGAATTAATGGGTCCTGACCCTAGGCTCCCGCTCCTAGCACACATCGATGCGATAAGCCGGCGCCGCGCGCCATTCCATCAGCATCCGCCCCGGCCGCTTCCCCGCGCGCCCGGTCGATACGAAACCGACGCGGCGCAGCAGCGCGCGCGATCGCTCATTATCGGGATGACATTCGGCGACGATCGAACAGCCCGGCCGCGACGAAGCCAGCGCCTCGACAACCGCACGCACCGCTTCGGTCGCGATCCCCTTGCCGCGCACGCGCGCCGCGAACCAGTAACCGATCTCATATTCCTGCCCCATGCGGCGGTGGACCCCGATCACGCCGTTGAGGTCGAGGCCATGTTCGTCGCGCACCGCATGAAACACGTCGCCGCCGCCCGATTTGGCGATCAGCGCGCGCGCGTCGGCTTCGGTGAAAGGGGCGGGCAGGAAATGCACGCGCGAGGTCACCGTCTCGTCGGTGATCGCGGCGAGCGCGCGCGCATCGTCGGCGAACAGCGGCGTGATGCGGCAATGGTCGGTCGACAGGGCAAGCAAGGTATCGGTCATGTCGCGTCTTCTTCAAAAAGCGCGCGCCGCGGCCGGGGAGTTCTGGTCTGATGATGTGATGACAACCATTCGCCTTCCGGTCACGGCGGCGATGGTCACAGGTGATGCCATGCCGCTCCTATGTAAAGGAGCGCCAATACGCCTTGAATCGGGTGGATCGGTCGTTGGTCATCGCGGACGGCCTATTCGCAATTCGCACGCGGGTCAATCGGCGAGCAGCGCGTCGATCGCGGGCGCCGCGTCGAGCTTGCCGGCAACCATGGCCTCGATCTGCCCGATGCGTGCGCCCGAAACGCCAAAGGCGCGCGCCGCCGCCAGCCATTCGGCGCCGGTCACCTGCCCGTCGGCATCGTCGCGGATCAGCCCGCGCACGAAATCGGCAAAGCCTTTCCCGCGCGGCCGGCCCGCATCGTCGACCGCCTGCGCGAACAGCGCACCGCACGCATAATAGGCGCGCTGGTCGTTCCGCCGCCTCGCTTCGGCGAGCGATCCCTTCGCCAGCGCCGCGATGCAATCGCTGCGCGCCTCGGCCATGAAAGCCTTTGCGTCATAGCTCGCGTCGGCGCGCACCGCCGCCTGCATCGCCAGATAATCGGCACCGCCTTCGGTGATCCACGCCTCGTCGGGCGTCGCATAGCCGACCGTCTGCCCCAGCCAGAAATGCGCGGCCTCATGCGCGATGAACCAGCGCATCTGGTTGAGCGCACCCGGCGTTTCCTTCAGCAACTGCTTGCCCTCCAGCCGCATCGTGATCATCCCGGGCGAAACGCTCCCGCCCGTGCTCACCCCGCCGAAATCCGTGCCCGCCCAGCTCGCGATCACCATCGGCCGGCCGCTCTTGTGCGGTCCCATCTGTGTTTCGAAATCGCGAAAGACCGAAGGCGTGAAATCGCGCAGGCGCGTCGATATCCACGCGGGCAGTCCGGGGTCCAATATCGTCGCGACCGGATCGTCCGGCGACATGGTGACATCGCCGACATAGACATAATTGTCACCCACATCGTCGGCGCGCGTCACGCGCTGCCCGCCGAACAACAGCGGTGCGCCCGCCGCGGTCAGCGCGATGTGCGTCGGATATTCCTGCGGTTCGCGCAGCGCCGCGATCGCCTCGCGGCTCGCCATCGGAAAGGCGTTGAAATGACCGCCATAGAGGGCGAGCGTACCGTCAGAGAGGCGGATCGCCGGATCATAATCGGCGACCAGATCCTCGGCGAGCGGGCGAAAGCGGATCGTCACTTCGCGCGGGACGTCGCCATTCGCCGCGACGAAAACATCGAAATCGCCGATACGCTCCAGCGACACGCCGGGAGAGATCACCTCCCAGCTTTTGGGGCGCCAGGGCAGTTGCTCGACGCGCAGCAACGCCGAACGTTCGAATGCCCAGAGCGGCGCGTCCGCCGCAAACCGGAAGCGCGCTTTCCATTCATCGCCGTCGCGGAAGATCAAAACCTCGTTTGCTGCCTTCGCGGCAGCGGTTTCGCCGCCACCGGGTTTCAGCGGAGCCGAAGCACAACCAGCCAGCAAGGCGAGACATAATACCGGCAGAAATTTCACGCACACCCCCATGAAAATCCCCGGTAGTCAGCGAGATAGCCATGCCGATCGCTTGCTGTCAATCGCGCGGAGCGACCCTCGCGGTTGACGAAATCGATTCACGCACTATTTAAAGTTACATGAAACGCGACAGCCGACTCTCGGGCGTGCTCCACGTCCTCCTCCACATGGCCGAACAGTCTGCACCGATGACGTCGGAGCAGCTTGCAAAGGCGATGCAGACGCATGCGGTCGTGATCCGCCGCATCCTCGGCGGCCTTCGCGACGCGGGCTTCGTCCACAGCGAAAAGGGGCATGGCGGCGGCTGGACGATCGCCAAGCCCCTCGCCGACATCACGATGCGCGACGTCTATGACGCAATCGGCCGCCCCGCCCTGATGGCGATGGGAAACCGCACCGAGGCGCCCGGCTGCCTCGTCGAACAAGCGGTCAACGCCGCGCTCGACGACAGCTTTCGCGATGCCGAGGCGCTGTTGCTCGCACGCTTCGAACAGGTGACGCTCGCCGAACTAGCCGCAGATTTCCACGCGCGCATGGCCGCGCGCTCTCCCTCCCCCACGATGCAGGAGCATATCCATGGCTGAAGGCGCCCAACATTTCCTCGACAGCTTCAAGGACCCCGAAGCGGTGGCGCGCTACACCGAAGGGCCGCGCCGCTTCGTCCCCGGCCTCGACGGGCTCCACCGCATGACCGGGCTGCTGCTCGCCGAGCGCGTTCCCGACGACGCGCATATCCTCGTCCTCGGTGCGGGCGGCGGCAGCGAGATGAAGGCGATGGCCGAGGCGCATCCCGGCTGGCGCTTCACCGGCGTCGATCCCGCGGGGCCGATGCTCGATCTCGCGGCCAAGGTCATGGGCGCGAACGCCCACCGCGCCGATCTTGTCGAAGGCTATATCGACGACGCCCCCGCCGGCCCGTTCGACGGCGCAACCTGCCTGCTCACGCTCCATTTCCTCGATACCGAAGAGCGCATCCGCACCGCCGCCGAAATCCGCCGCCGCCTCAAACCCGGAGCGCCCTTCGTCGCCGCGCACGGCAGCTTTCCGCAGGGCGCGGGCGAGCGCGACCGCTGGCTCGACCGCTACGCCTCCTATGCCATCGCATCGGGCGGCGACCCCGATCAGGTCGCGAAGGGCCGCGAGGCGGTGGCAACGCATGTCGCGATGCTCAGCCCCGAAGCCGACGAAAAGGTACTGCGCACCGCCGGGTTCACGGGCATCGAGCAATTCTACGCCGCCTTCACCTGGCGCGGCTGGGTCGGTTACGCCTGAGGATCGGGGCTGACAGGCGGCATCGCCCTGCGCTAGTGTCGCGCGATGATCCATGACCTGCCCATCGGCCGCGCGCTGCGGCGGTTCCGCCGCCTCAACGCCATCAAGCAGGGCCATTTCGCCGAACTGCTCGGCGTGTCGCAGGCCAGCGTGTCGCGCTGGGAAAGCGGCACGCACGAGCCCGAAACGATCCACCGCGACAAAATCGTCGAACTTATCGCGGCGCAGACGGGCGGCGACGCCGATGCCGCGCTGAAACGGCTCGTCGAAACCTCGACGCAGGCCGTCCACCTCGTCTGCGACGCGACGCACCGCCTGCTCGCCGTATCGCCCGCGCGCGCGGCGTCGTGGCAGGCCGACGCGCAGAGCTGGATCGGTACCTCGCTCTGGCGCTTCGCGACGGCCGAGATCGTCCGCGCCGAGGCGGGGCTCGACGCCGCGGGCTGGTTCGACCGCCCGTTCCAGACGCTCGACGTGCGGACCGGCGGCAACGGCAGCGCCGAAATCCCCGTGCGCGCGGGGACGATGCGCTGGGAAACCATCCCCCTCGCCGATGGCCGGACCGGCCGGCTGACCACCACCCTGTCCTGACGCGCATAATTTTTACGTGTCCGCGTCCGCGGCGCATTCCTATGGCCGCGCCATGGAACAGACCAATCGACACGACCCCGCGCGCCTCGACGCAATCCTCGCCTTCGTCCAGTCGGCGGAGAGACTGAAAGACACGCTGCGCAGCGGCATCACCGCGCAGGGCCGCGCCGAAAGCACCGCCGAACATAGCTGGCGGCTCTGCCTGATGGCGATGCTGTTCGATCGCGAACTCGGCGATTTCGACCGGCTCAAATTGCTCAAACTCTGTATCGTCCACGATCTGGGCGAGGCGATTTCGGGCGACGTACCCGCGACGCAGCAGGTCGCGGGCGACGGGCGCGCCGCGCAGGAACGCGCCGACCTCATCACGCTCTGCGCGCCGCTCCCCGCCGATTTGCGCACCGAGCTGGTGGCGCTCTGGGACGAATATAGCGCGGGCTCTTCGCCCGAGGCGATCCTTGCCAAGGGCTTCGACAAGCTCGAAACGATGCTGCAGCATCTGGTCGGCAAAAACGAACCCGGCTTCGATTACCGCTTCAACCTCGATTATGGCGCGAAGCACACCGCGCGCCATCCCCTGCTCGCACAGCTGCGCGGTCTTGTAGACCGCGAGACCCGGAAGCGCGTGATAGCGGGCTAGAAGCGGATCTCGACCGACGGCGCGCTGCGCTCGTGCGCGCCATGAAAGACCGCCTCGATATTGTTGCCGTCGGGGTCGATCAGGAAGGCGGCATAATAGCCCGGATGATAGGGCCGCTCGCCCGGCGCGCCATTGTCGCGCCCGCCCGCAGCCAGGCCCGATGTGTAAAAGGCATCGACCGCGGCGCGATCCGCCGCCTGGAACGCCAGATGGTGGCGGCCGGTGAGCTTGCCGAGCGCGGCTGCGCTGTCGGCGGTCGATACGAACATCTCGTCGGCCCAGAAATAATCGGCTTCCTCGCCGCCGATCGGCACGTTCAGCACGTCGAAGATCGCGCCGTAGAATTTGCGGCTCGCCGGCAGGTCGGCAACGACCAGCTGGATATGATCGATCAGGCGGCCGCGATGCAGCAATTGCGTTTCCATGACGTCGCTCCTTCTACGCTCCCCCGAAAACCCGCCCGGTCGGGCCATGGTTCCCGCATAGTGCCGCGCGCCCATTCATCGAACCGCCTTGCGCGCCCGATAAATACAATATATTGCGCAATATATTGTACGAATCGCAAACCCAACAGGAAACCTATGAAAAACAAGCGCTGGATGGTCCTTATGACTGCAACGACGGCATGGCTCGCGACCGTTGCCGCCACGGACGAAGCCCCGCTTACCGCCGCCGACAAACGCGCGGTGGTCGAGCAACTCGCCCGGACGCTCGAAGCGAACTATGTCTTTCCCGACAAGGCAAGGACGATCGCCGCGACGCTGCACCGCCATCTCGACGCCGGCGACTACGACGGTGCGTCCGACCGGGGCAAACTCGCGAGCGCGCTGACCGACGATCTGGTCGAGGCGAGCAACGACCTGCATTTTGCGGTGGGGGTCGATCCGGCGTGGGTCGCCGACTATGTGGCGCGGCAGGACCCCGCGCGCGTCGCCGCGCTGCGCGAGGAGGAGCGGCGGAGTGAGGCCGGCAGGAATTTCGGCTTCGCCGGCCTCCGCTACCTCGAAGGCAACATCGCCTATGTCGACCTGACGCATTTCGCCGACCCCGAACTCGGCTATGACGCCGCCGCCGCCGCGATGCGCTTTATCGAGAATGGCGACGCGGTGATTTACGACCTGCGCTACAATAATGGCGGTCATCTGGAGATGGCGCAGCTCCTCGCAAGCCAGCTCTTCCGCGGCGACAAGGATCAGGAACTGTTCGACTATTACTACAACCTCGACGGCCGCCGCGTCGAGCGCGGCCAATGGGTGCTGCCGGCGCTGCCCGCGAAGCGCCTGACGGGAAAACCCGTCTATGTGCTGACGGGTTCGACCAGCTTCTCCGCCGCCGAATGGTTCGCCTACACGCTGAAAAAGCTCGGGCGCGCGACGCTGGTCGGCGAACGGACCGCGGGCGGCGCGCATCCCGTCGACCGCAAGCCCGTCGGCACCGACTTTTTCCTGCAGGTGCCGATCGGCCAGATACGCGACCCCATCGATCGCGGCGATTTCGAGGGTCAGGGGGTCGCGCCCGATCATCCGGTCGCGTCCGCCGATGCGCTCGCCGTCGCGCACCGCCTCGCGCTTGCCGACCTCGTCAAAGCCGATCCCGCGCGCCGCGCCGATACCGACTGGTTAGCGCCCGATCTCGCCGCACGGCCGCAGCCTTCTGCCGCCGCGCTCAAGGCAATCGCCGGCCGCTACGAGGGGCGTCGCATCGACCTCGTCGACGGTAAATTGCTCTACACCTGGCGCGACCGTTTCCGCCTGACGCTCGAACCGCTCGGGGGCGACCTGCTGGCGGTCGAGGGCGTACGCGACTTCCGCTTCCGTATTGTGCGGAAAGGCGGCAAGGTCGGTGCGCTCGAACGCATCGACCGCGACGGAACCACGCAAAGCTATGCCCGCCTCGACTGACATCTCGACCGACCTCGACGACATATCCTTCTTGGGACGGCTCAGCGAAGCGCTGAGCCAGCTGATCGAGGAACAGACGCGTCCCCTGTTCGAGGACGCCGGTATCATCGTCCCCGTGCGGTCATGCTCGCTGCTCACCGCCCTCCTCGAGGCCGGCGAGGCGTCGGCGGCCGACCTCGCCCGGACGCTCGGCCAGTCGCACCAGCTCGTAATCCAGAAATGCCCCGCGCTTCTCCGCCTCGGCCTTGTCACCCAGCACGCCGATCCCAACGACGCGCGGCGCAAACTCTTGCGGCTGACCGATGCAGGCATCGACCAGCTTCGCCGTATCGACGCCTATAGCGAGCGGATAAGCGAAGTGTATTGCGCACTCTTCGAAGAGGTCGGCGACACCCATGGCGCGATCCTGAAAACGCTGAACGCGCTCGCCGACAGGCCGCTGGCCGAACGCTTCAACGAATGATCAGAGCGCGCGGACCATCACCAGCGCGTCGACGAAGCCGTCGGCCGGATGATCGAACGCGCCGGGCAGCCGGCCGACCACCTCGAACCCCAGCGACTGCCACAATCCGACCGCGCGGACATTATTGCTGACGACGAAATTGAACTGCATCGCGCGAAAGCCGCGCGCCCGCGCACGGTCCAGCGAATGCAGGCACATCGCCCGCGCCACTCCGCGCCCCGTCGCCGCCGCGCCGGTCATATAGCCCGCGTTGCAGACATGCGCGCCGCCGCCGGCCTGATTGGCACGCAGATAATAGGTGCCCAATACCACGCCATCCGCCTCGGCCACGAACACCTCCTTGTCCGCGCCGAACCAATAGGCGAGTGCATCGTCCTCGCGCATGTCGCGGTCCAGCGTATAGGTCTCGCCCGCGCGGATCACGGGTTCGAGGATCGCCCATATCGCGGCGGAATCGGCGGGGGTCGCGGGCCGGATGATCATTGGAACGGTACGAGTATCTCGTCGGTCACGCGCAGCGGCCGGCCGCTCGCCTTGTCGAGCAGCGCCCACACCGTCCGCACCCGCACATGCACCTTCCCGCCCTCGCCGGTGAATTCCATAAAGCGGTCGAACTTCGCGCCCTGCGGCCTGTCGGCGACCCACGTCCGCGCGGTCACCGTCTCGCCAGGGCCGAGCGCGCGCAGATAATCGATCTCGTGCCGCACCACGACCCAGATATAGGCAAGCTTGTGGCTCCGCGGCGCCGCCGCATCCCAATGCCCCGTCGCGACCTGCTGGATCCACTGGACCCAGACCGCATTGTTGACGTGGCCGAGCTCATCGATGCTCTCGGGCGTCGCCGTGAGTTCGAGCATGAACTCCTTCATGCGAGCTCGACGGTGGTCACCATATAACCCGCATCGCGGAGCGAGGCGACGAGGCTGTCGAGATGCTCGCGGTCGCGCGCCTCGCACTCGATATCGGTGATCAGGCCCTTCGCGGGCAGCGTCGTGAAGATGCGCTGGTGATAGATTTCGATGATGTTGACCTGCTTCTCGTCGAACAGCTTCATCACCTTGAACAGCGCACCCGGCCGGTCCTGCAACCGGATACGCAGCCGTGCGATACGCCCCGACCGCGCGAGGTCGCGCAGCAGCACATTGGCGAGCAGGCGCGTGTCGATATTGCCGCCGGTCAGCACCAGCCCGACCTTGCGCCCCGCAAACTCCTCGGGATGCGCAAGCATCGCCGCGAGACCCGCGGCGCCCGCGCCCTCGACCACCGTCTTTTCGATCTGGAGCAGCAGGCTCACCGCGCGTTCCAGATGCCGTTCGGCGACGAGCACGATATCGTCGTTGAGTTCGGAAACGAGCTTGCGCGTATAGGCCCCCGGCTCCTTCACCGCGATGCCCTCGGCCAGCGTATCGCCTTCGCACGCCATGTCGACGCCGTTCAGCTCGGCATACATCGACGGATAGAGCTCGGCCTGCACCCCGACGAGGCGCATGTCGTTCTTGATCCCGCGCGCTGCGGTGCCCATGCCCGCGAGCAGCCCACCGCCCCCGATCGGCACGATCAGCGTGTCGAGCTCGGGCACATCCTCGAGCATTTCGAGCGCGACCGTGCCCTGCCCCGCCGCGACATGCGGATGGTCGAAGGGATGGACGAAGGTCAGCCCGCGCTCGACCTCGAGCACGCGTGCATACGCATAGGCGTCGTCGAACGTCTCGCCGTGCAGCACGATCGTCGCGCCATGGCTCGCGGTCTGCGACACCTTCACCTGCGGCGTCGTGCTCGGCATGACGATGGTGACCGGCACGCCGAGCCTTTTGCCATGATAGGCGAGGCCCTGCGCATGGTTGCCTGCCGACGCCGCGATCGCGCCGCGCGCCTTCGCCTCGTCGCTGAGCAGCAGCAGTGCGTTGAGCGCCCCGCGCTCCTTATACGCGGCGGTAAACTGGAGATTTTCGAACTTCAGCCACACTTCGGCGCCGACCATCTCCGACAGCGTCTGCGACTTCAGCGTGGGTGTTCGCACGACCGCGCCATTAATTCGCCCTGCCGCCGCGCGCACATCGTCCAATGTGATCGCCGGAAGGTCGGCGGCGGAGGTCAGGGTGAGTTGGTCTGTCATAGCGATGCGGCCCTAGCCCATCTGGCGCGCGAAGCAAACAATGCTATGGACGGAGGGTCAGCACCTGTCGCTTGCATAGCCGAGGTTTGAAGCGATTTTGTTCAGTGCAAGAAGGCAGGCCGAAGGCATATGTCGATATTCCAAGGGCTGCCGACGCAGCAATGGACAAAATCGGTCAAATCCCGCAGGGACATGAAAATGGCTTCGATCTCGAACGGACGGACCCTTGGATATAGAACCACTATATCCGGCGGGCCCATCCGCCCGATATCTTTGCCATTTTCATGCCTCGGCCATGCAAGCGACAGGTGCTGACCCTAATCATGAGCGAACAGAAATTGCGCATCACTTTCATCGGTACCGGCGTCATGGGCGGACCGATGGCGGGCCACCTCGTCAAGGCGGGCCATCATCTCACCGTCTATAACCGCACGCGGGCGAAGGCCGATGCCTGGGCCGCGCAACATGGCGGCACCGCTGCGGCGACCCCGGCGGAGGCCGCGGAGGGCGCCGATGTCGTCCTCACCTGCGTCGGCAACGACGACGATCTCGCGCAGGTCACATTGGGCCGCGACGGCGCGTTCCGGGCGATGCGCAAGGGCGCGCTGTTCGTCGACCACACCACCGTCTCGGCACGCATCGCGCGCCAGCTTTCGGTCGAGGCCGAGGGGCTCGGACTGCTCTGCCTCGACGCCCCCGTCTCGGGCGGCGAAGCGGGCGCGCAGAACGGCACCCTCTCGATCATGTGCGGCGGAACGAAGGCCGCGTTCGATGCTGCCGAGCCGGTGATGCAGGCCTATGCCGCGCGCATGGTCCATATCGGCGGCCCCGGCGCGGGGCAGACGACAAAGATGGTCAACCAGATCGCAATCGCCGGTGTGATCGAGGGCCTGTCCGAAGCCCTCCGTTTCGCGCAGGCGTCGAAGCTCGATACCGACAAGGTGTTCGAAGCCGTCTCGGGCGGCGCGGCGGCAAGCTGGCAGATGCTCAACCGCTGGGGCACGATGGCGAAGGACGAATTCGACTTCGGCTTCGCGGTCGACTGGATGCGCAAGGATTTGGGGCTCGCGCTCGACGAAGCGCGCGTCAACGGCGCGACCTTGCCCGTCGCCAGCCTCGTCGACCAGTTCTACGCCGACGTGCAAAAGGCCGGCGGCGGCCGCAAGGACACCAGCTCGCTCGTCACGAGGCTGCCGAAATGAAGCGCCTTGCTCTTACCGCGCTGGCGCTCACCCTCGCAGCCCCTGCGCACGCCGACACGCTCGTCGACAATGTCAACGGCATCACGCTCGACAAGGACGGCAAGCTCGTCCGTTTCACCGGCCTCGTCATCGACACGCAGGGCAAGGTCAAGCAGCTGCTCGACCGCAAGGACAAGCGCCCCGAACGCCCCGATTTCAAGGAGGATGGCAAGGGCCGCACGCTGATCCCGGGCCTGATCGACGCGCACGGCCATGTCATGGGTCTGGGCTTCCAGCTCATGCTGCTCGACCTGTCGAACACCAACAGCCTTGCCGAGGCGCAGGCAGCGATCCGAAAATATGCCGCCGACAATCCCGAAATGCCGTGGATCATCGGCTCGGGCTGGAATCAGGAGAAATGGGGCCTCGGCCGTTTCCCGACCGCCGCCGATCTCGACGCCGCGGTCCCCAACCGCCCCGTCTGGCTCGAACGCGTCGACGGCCATGCCGGCTGGGCGAACAGCGCGGCGATGACCGCCGCGAAGATCACTGCCGCGAGCAAGTCGCCCGAGGGCGGCCGCATCGAGATGGAGGGCGGCAAGCCGAGCGGGGTCTTCGTCGACGCCGCGATGAGCCTGATCGAGGGTGCAAAGCCCAAGCCGCTCGCACGCGATCTCGACCGCGCGCTGTATCTCGCGCAGCAGAAATTGCTCGAACAGGGGATCACCGCGATCGCCGACATGGGCACCAGCATCGCCGACTGGCAGGCGTATCGCCGCGCCGGCGACAAGAAACAGCTCGCCGTGCGCATCCTCAGCTATGGCGGCGACATCGACAATATGGCGCTGATCGCGGGGTCCGAACCGACGCCCTGGCTCTATGACGACCGCCTGCGCATGGTCGGGGTAAAGCTCTATCTCGACGGCGCGCTGGGATCGCGCGGCGCGTGGCTGAAGGCGCCGTACAGCGACGCGCCGGGGCAGAAGGGCCTGCCGCTGCTCACCCCCGCGCAGCTCCGCAACAAGATGGTGCGCGCGTCGATGGACAAGTTCCAGGTCGCGATCCACGCGATCGGCGACGCCGCCAATGCCGAAGCGCTCGCCGCCATCGCCGACCTCACCGCCGACCTGCCCGGCGAGCGCCGCTGGCGCATCGAGCATGCACAGGTGATCGACCCGCTCGACATCCCGAAGTTCGCCGAGCTCAAGGTCATCGCCTCGATGCAGCCGATCCACCAGACGAGCGACCGCGTGATGGCCGAAGCGCGCCTCGGCCCCGACCGGCTGAAGGGCGCCTATGCCTGGCGCAGCCTCCAGAATGCCGGTGCCCGCCTGGCCTTCGGCTCCGACGTCCCGGTCGAAAGCGCAAACCCCTTCCCCGGCATCGCCGCCGCGATCTCGCGCACCGATGCGAAGGGCGAACCCTTCGGCGGCTGGCGTCCCGAGGAAGCGGTCAGCCGCGAAACAGCGCTCGACGGTTTCACGCGCACAGCCGCCTTCGCCGGCTTTGCCGAGGACCGCATCGGTACGCTGATGCCCGGGATGCGCGCCGACTTCCTGATCGTCGACGCCGACCCGCTGCTCGCGAGCCCCGACGAGATCCGCCGCATGACTCCGCTCGAAACCTGGATCGGCGGCTATCGCTATTACAAGAAGAAAGAGGGGGCGACCGTTGGCCGCTGACACGCCGACCCGTCGCGCGCTGCTCACCGGCCTCGCCGCGCTGCCGGTTGCGGCGACCGCTGCCGCCGCCGAACGCAAGGAACGCCGCCCCAAAAAGCGCAAGCCCGCCAAGCCCAAGGTCCAGCATGTCGACGTCGCGATCATCGGCGCGGGCGTGTTCGGCGCATGGACCGCGTGGCATCTGCTCCGCGCAGGCAAGTCGGTGCGCCTCTTCGACGCCTATGGCGCAGGCAACGCGCGCGCCTCGTCGGGTGGGACAAGCCGCGTCATCCGCATGGGCTATGGCGCCGACACCATCTATTCGGAGATGGCGCGCGACTCGCTCAAATATTGGAAAGACCTCTCCGACAGCGCGAGCGCGCCGATCTTCCACAACACCGGCGTCCTCTGGTTCGCGCCGCAGGGCGATGCCTACACTGCGCAATCGCTCGCGTGGCTGCAGGCGAACCGCGTCGGGCACGAACATGGCGACGTCAGCTGGCTCCAGAATAAATATCGCCAGATTCAATTCTATCAGGGCGAAACCGGCATCCTCGAAACCGAGGCGGGCGCGCTGATCGCAGCAAGGGGCGTGCAGGAGCTGATCGCCGACGCGCAGATCGAGGTCGAGCGCGTCGTCATGCCCGCGCCGCTCTTCTCGAAAAAGACGAAGCGCCACACGCTGCCCGACGGCGGCACCGCCGACCATCTCGTCTATGCGGCGGGCCCGTGGATCGCCGAACTCTTCCCGCAGCAATTGATGAACAAGATCGTCGCGACGCGGCAGGAGGTCTATCATTTCGGCGCGCCGCAGGGCGATACGCGCTTCGCCCCGCCCGAACTGCCGGTGTGGGCCGACTTCAACAACGGCCGCATCGTCTATGGCATCCCCGACCTCGAAGGCGCGGGGTTCAAGATCGCGATCGACGTCCATGGTCCGGTGGTCGATCCCGACACGATGGAACGGCAGCTGTCTCCCGCCGGCATCGCCGAGGCGCGCGCCTATATGCAGCGCCGTTTCCCCGGCCTCGCCTCCGCCCCCCTGCTCGGCGGGCGCGTCTGCCAATATGAGAATAGCTCGAACGGCGATTATCTGATCGACCGCTTTCCGGGGCAGGAGCATGTCTGGCTCGTCGGCGGCGGATCGGGCCACGGCTTCAAGAACGGCCCCGCGGTGGGGAAACGCGTCGCGGCGCATATCCTCGACGCGAACCTCGCGGTCGAACCGCGCTTCAGCTTCGCGAGCAAGGGGACGGTGGCCGCGCGGACTGTTTTCTGATCGGGGCAAGCATGAAACTCACCGACTGCCACAACATCGACGACTTCCGCGCGCTCGCGAAACGCCGCCTGCCATGGCCGGTGTTCGACTATATCGACGGCGCCGCCGACGACGAGGTCACGCGCCGCCGCAACCGCGCCGCCTTCGACGATTGCGACCTCATCCCGCGCGTCCTCGCCGGCGTCGAAAGCGTCGACATGAAAACGACGCTGTTCGGGCGCGAGATTGCGATGCCGCTCTTCCTCTCGCCGACCGCGCTCCAGCGCCTGTTCCACTGGCAGGGCGAGCGCGCCGTGCTCCGCGCCGCCGCGAACGCCGGCACCGTCGCCGGCATATCGAGCCTCGCGACAATCAGCCTCGCCGAAGCCGGCGCGCTGACCGACGGCCCCAAGCTTTTCCAGCTCTACGTCCATCACGACGAAGGGCTCAATCAGGCGATGCTCGACGCCGCACGCGACGCGAAATTCGACGCGGTCGCCCTCACCGTGGACACGATCGTCGGCGGCAACCGCGAACGCTGCCTGCGCTCGGGCTTCACCTCGCCGCCGCGCTTCACCGCATCGAACATGCTGAGCTACGCCGCCAAGCCCGGCTGGGGCCTCAACTATGTCCTTCGCGAGAAATTCAGCCTGCCGAACCTTGCGACGCATGTTTCCGAAGGATCGAGCGTCCCCAGATCGGTCGCCGAATATTTCACCTCGATGCTCGACCAGAGCCTCGACTGGAAGCGTGCCGAGGCGATCCGCAAGAAATGGGACGGCCCCTTCTGCCTCAAGGGTATCGTCGCGGTCGAGGATGCGAAGCGCGCCGCCGACATCGGCGCGACCGCGATCATGGTGTCGAACCACGGCGGGCGCCAGCTCGACGGCAGCATTTCACCGTTCGACGCGCTCGCCGACATCGTCGATGCGGTCGGCGACAAGCTGGAAGTCATCTGCGACGGCGGCATCACGCGCGGCACGCATGTGCTCAAAGCCTTGTCGGTCGGCGCGAAAGCCTGTTCGGGCGGCCGCCTCTATCTCTATTCGCTCGCCGCGGCGGGCGAGGATGGCGTCGCGCGCGCGATCGCCCTGCTCCGCGCCGAAATGGAGCGCGGCATGAAATTAATGGGGGCCAAAACCCTCACGGATCTCGGCCCCCACAATCTGCGCTGGCGGTAAAAGGATCCTCCCTGCGGCGAAGCCGTGGGGAGGGGGACCACCGAAGGTGGTGGAGGGGCCGCGCAACCTTGCAGCCCCTCCGTCAGCCCTGCGGGCTGCCACCTCCCCATCGCTTCGCGACAGGGAGGATTACCGGCTTACGCCGCCGCAACCTCCTCTTTCTTGCCGAGCCCGCCCCAGTCGATGTTGCGCGTCATGTACATCACCCCGGCAAGGGCGAAGAACATCAGCACCGACCCGATCAGCAGCGCATAGGCTTCGAGGTTGAGCAGCGTGTAGAGCAGGGCATAAAGCCCGATCAGCATCGCTGCGAGGAAGCGTGCGCGCTTCCAGCTCTTCAGCACCGCCGCGCTGTAGAAGGTGAGCAGCCCGATGATGGCCGCCGACGCGACCATATAGGCGGGCATGAACCCGATCACTTCCGCGAACGCGAGCAGCAGCACGAAGAACAGCACCAGCGCGATGCCCGTCAGCAGATATTCGGCCGGTGCCACCCGCGCGCCCGCGATGATGTCGAACATCAGAAAGGCGACGAAAGTGAAACCGATGAACAGGAAGCCATATTTGATGCTGCGATCGACCTGGCTGTAGAGGTCGACGGGCTCGATCAGGCTGATCGCGACCGCCTTCGCGGTGCCGCCCGAGGCTTCGCTGCCGCCGCCGCTGTTGCTCGTTACCTCGACCGGCGCCTCCATATAGGCGTCGCGCGGACCGTAATTGGTCGTGACCGGCGGCGACAGATCGCCGGTCAGCACCTGCGCCTGTCCGAGTGCCAGGTTCGGAACCGCATAGGTCGCGGTAAAACCGCTGCTCTTCACCTCGCGCTTGGCGGGCAGGAAATCGCCGCCGAAGCTCGGATTGGGCCAGCTCGACTTCACCGTCCAGCGCGTATCGACGCCGCGCGGGATCAGCTTGAAATCGCCGAGCCCGCGTACGCCGATCTTGTAATCGACCTTCATCGGCGCCGCAGCGCTCCAGTCGACGAACGCGAAGGTGCCCGAATTGCCGGTCGAGAGCAGCCCCTTGCCCGGCTGGAGCGCGAGCGGGGTGCCATCGACGGTCAGGCTGTTGCCGTCGACCAGCCCGCGCGCATCGCTGATGCCCAGCCGCACTTCGGCGCGGTCGAGCATCAACGCCTCGCGGCTCACACCGTAACGCGCGATATCGGCGGGCAGCACGAACTCGGCGCTCCCCGCGATCTGGCTTTCATAGACGACGGTTTCGTAGATCGCCTTCTTGCGCTTCTCGGGCTTGATGACGACGTCGGCCTTGTTCGTCTGCGGCGAGAGATAGAGGTTGCGGATCGTGTTCACCGTCCGCGTCACATCCTTGCCATTCTCCTGCACCGTCGTCGTTTCGGTCGCGCGATAGGGGATGACGATCACCGGCCCGGCGATCGTCTGCTGCCCACCCCAGCCCTGTCCGATCGAGGCTTGCGCGGTTTCGGCCTGCTGCTGGCGATCCCAGAGCAGGCCGTAAATCATCAAAAGGGGAACCATCAGTGCGACTGCGATCAGCACCGCGACGACCAGCTTGACGCCGGGACTTCGCTCGCTTCGTGCAGGCGGCACGGGGGGAAGGGAAACACTCTGAGTCATGGGGGATCAAACTCCGCTGCTTCAACTCATCGATGAAATTGCACGGTTCACCGTCGTGGTCAACCCGGTTGCGACGGGTTGCGGCTGTGATCGCCGATACTTGCCATCAACGGCCGGACTGCTATCGCGAAGGGCATATCTGGCGACACGGCCGGGGGATGCGGGATTGCAGAGACTATGACGGCCAACGCGACCGATGCGGCGTCGGAACGCCCTTATGATATTTTCATCAGCTACAGCCGCGCGGACGCGGCGAAGGCGCTGCAACTGAGGGACCTGCTGGCCGCCCGCGGGCATCACGTCTTTTTCGACGCCGAAGGGATCGACGCAGGCGCCGAATTTCCCGACGTCATCGACCGCGCGGTGAAGGGCGCAAAGGTTGTGCTCGGTTGCTGGACGCCCGCCGCGATCCAGCGCCGATGGGTGCGCATCGAAAGCCGGATCGGCCTCGACCGCGGCTCGCTCGTCGCGATCGGGCTCGAACGGATGGAGCCCGAAAAGCTTCCGGCCGAATTCTACAACGTCAACGTTCTCGACCTGTCGTCCTTCGACGGCAAGGAAACGCACCCTGCATGGCAGCGCGTGCTCGCCGCGATCGACCGGCGCGTGACGCGTGGCGCAGCCGGCGAACTGCCCGCGGGTGAAGAGGTGCGCACGCCGGCACCGCCGCGCCGCCGCCGGTCACCGCTCGCGCTCGGCGGTGCGGCCGCGCTGGCGATCGCCGCGCTCGCCGGCGGCGGCTGGTATTATGCAAATCATGCGGCCTTCGACGAAGCTGCGGTCGAAACCAGCCTCGACACGACGTTGAAGGCGGCCGAACCCGTCATCGCCAACGCGGTGACCAGCGCGCTCGGCGACAGCGAAGCTGCAACCAACGGCAAGATCTTCTGGGGGCTCGTCCAGCTCGTCGCCGTCGACAAGACAATCGACCAGACCGAACTGGCGCGCTTCGATGCCGCCACGGGCCGGTTCATGGGCAGCGGCTGCCACTGCGTCGCCGTCGAAGGCGCGCCCTTCACCGTCGTGTCGATCTGGACGGTCAAGGCCTATGCTGCCGCCAACCGGCCGCCCCCGACACCCGTCGTCGATGCGTTGCTCGGCGCACAGAATCGCGAGGGCTGGTGGTCGAGCGCGATGGACGCCGCCGACCGGCCCGACAATGCCGCAACCTATGTTACCGCCTTCGCGGTCATCGCGCTGCGCGAGGCGGACCCGGCGCTGAAAGGCGACCCGGCGTTGCAGGCCAGGGCGCGTGCCGCACGCGGCCGCGCGGTCGAATGGCTGAAGCGGCGGCGGCCGAAGGCCGGCGTCAACTGGGCCGACTATCCCGACAACAGCCTGCGGACCGAAGCATCGTCGATCTCGGCGATGGCGACGCTCGCGCTGCTGCCCGAGGTAGGAGATGCCGAAGCGAAAGCGATCGCGGCCGATTTCGTCGCCGGGATCGACAAGCTGTCACCGATCGAAACGAATTTTTCGACCGACATCATGGTCACCCGCGCCGACGGCGAAACCTATGTCGACACCTATCGCCACGTCCCCGCGGGCTGGCAGGTGCACGCGCTCGCCAAAGCCTATCCGCTGCTTTCGGGCGACGCCGCGGCAAAGGCCGAGCGGCTGCTCGACGAGGCGCGGACGATCAGCCTCTCCGACCCGCAACTCGCGCGGCAGGACTGGATGCTCGCCGAACAATATATGGGATTGCGCGGCGCCCGCGATGCCCTTGCGGCGCCGAAAAAACCATAGGGTCCTGACCCTAGGATCGCCGACCGGCGATGAAGGGGGCGGCCTCCCCCGAAGCCGCCCCCTGCCCGGCGTCAGAATGCTGCGCCGAGCGAAAAGACGACCGCGCCGTCGGCCCCCACCGATTCCTTGTAGCCGCCGAACTTCGGCGCATCGGTGTTGACATAGGCGACCCCCAGCGTGAGCACCTTCCAGGTGAAATCGACGCCGACCGAATAGTCGACCACTTCGCCGTCGAGGCCGCCGAGGAAGCTGTCGCTCTTGGCATAGCCAAGATGCGCCTTCAGCTTCACCGGCGTGTCGGGAATCTGCACGCCCACATCGCTGTAGAGATAGACGGCGCTCGCATCGCCGAGCGAATCCTGCCCGCCCGGCGCCCAGGCGATGCCGCCCTTGACCGTCGCCGGGCCGATCGCGCCGGTCAACGAGGCATAGGGTTCGATGACCGAGGTGTTGGAAACGCCGGGATAGAGATAGAGCGTCGCGCCGACGTCGGCGGTCAGGCCGGGTGAGACTTCCTTCGCGAAACCGGCAAAGACGTCGATCTCGGTGCCGTTGTTGAACCCGATGCTCGACCCCCAGGTGCCGACATAAAGGCCGCTGTCATGCCCGATGGTGAAGCCGCCCTGGATCGCGGCCTCTTCGTTCGACTGGCTGAAGCCGCGGAAACGATAATCGCTGACGACGGTGGCGCTGCCGGTGATCGTGATGCCGTCACCCGATTCTTCTTCCTGGGCGTAGGCAGTGGCGGGAAACGCCGAAACGGCAATGAGCATGCCCAGGCATGCACGGGAAAGATTTTTCATGGACAGATCCCTGTATCAAGATTGATGGATCGTCCCTGCCTGCCGCTCGACTGCCAGCCTCTTTTCGGGCCGGTCCGGTCTTGCGTGACACTTTTGTTGACCAGATTGCTGCGCTGCACAAACAAAAATTCGGCGCGCGCGCATTTTCGCGAATCTTCCTTATGCGATGCGACTTTTTTGCAACATTCCGGTGCCGGAAATCGGCACGAAAAAGGGGACGGCCTCCCCCGAAGCCGCCCCCTTCGCGCGTGGTCGCTGACCCGTCAGGCGATCAGAAAGAAACGCCCAGCGTAAAGACCACGGTTGGATCGTAAAGCGTGTCGACGGCCTTGACGCCCGTCTTCTTGATGTCGGTGTCGATATATTGGACCGACAGCGTCGCGGGACCGACGACATAGGAAGCGCCGAGCGACCAGTCGACATAATTGCCGTCGGGCGCGGTCAGCGCGAGCGAGCCGTCGGCATAACCGACGCCGGCGCTCAGCGTGATCGGCGTGTTCGGGACGCCGAAGCCGAGGCCGAGGTTGAGATACCAGCTGTCGTCGCCCAGCGATTTCTGGTCCCAGGCATAAGCGACGGTGCCCGTCGCCGACAGCGGGCCGATATCGTGCGACAATTTGCCGATCGCCTCGAAATAGTCGGTCGGCGCCCCGCCATCGTCGCTGCCCGGATAGGTGTACCAGGTAACGCCGACGTCGATCGACGTGCCCGGCGCGATCTCGGTCGCATAGCCGCCATAAAGGTCGAGTTCGAACTTGCCATAGGCAGGGCTGTCGGGAAGCGAAGATCCCCAGGTCCCGACATAAAAACCGCTGTCGTGGCTCAGCGTCAGCGTCGGCTGCACCGCGACCTTCTCGTTCGACAGCGAAATGCCGCGGAAACGATAGTCGGAGGTGACCGAAATGCCGCCCGAAAGCGAGAGCGGGCCGCTGGCTTCTTCCGTTTCCGCCGCTTCGTCCTGCGCGAAAGCCGGCGTCGACATCGCCGACGCGCCGAGCAGCATGCCGAAACACAGCTTGCCAAAAAACTTCATGGGTGATCCCCCTCAAAAAACGGATCGTCCCGCCTGCTGCGCGTGTCCATGCCTCTATATCCGGGCCTGTGACGACGAACCGGGGCAAAGTTGCGCATTCGGGGCGGACTCACAAATAAAAATTGCTCGAAAATTGCCGATCTGTGTCAAACTGTGTCTTTCACGCAACAAGTGCCGCGCCACGCGCTTCGCTTTGCCAAGCCGCGCACGGGCGGCTAAAGAGCTGCCGATACCATCTTTTGCCCGAGCCCCATCTATGAGCGACCATAATCCCGGCCTGCGCCCCTGGCGCGACATCGCACGGCGTGAATGCCGCCAGATCATGGTCGGCAATGTCCCCGTCGGCGGCGGCGCGCCGATCAGCGTCCAGACGATGACCAACACGCTGACCAGCGATCCGGTCGCGACGATCGACCAGATCCGCCGCTGCGAAGAGGCCGGCGCCGACCTGATCCGCGTCTCGTGTCCCGACACCGATTCGACGGCCGCGCTCGGCAAGATCGTCCGCGCGTCGCGCATCCCGATCATCGCCGATATCCATTTCCACTATAAGCGCGCTTTGGAAGCCGCCGACGCCGGCGCCGCATGCCTGCGCATCAACCCCGGCAACATCGGCAGCAGCGAACGCGTCGGCGAGGTTGTCCGCGCCGCCAAGGCGAACGGCTGCGCGATCCGCATCGGGGTCAACGCGGGCAGCCTCGAAAAGGACCTGCTCGAAAAATATGGCGAGCCCTGCCCCGAGGCGCTTGTCGAAAGCGCGCTCGACCATATCAAGCTGCTGCAGGACCACGATTTCCACGAATATAAGGTCGCGGTAAAGGCGAGCGACGTCTTCCTTGCGGTCGCCGCCTATGCGCAGCTCGCCGACGCGGTCGACTGCCCGCTCCACCTCGGCATTACCGAAGCCGGCGGGCTGATCGGCGGCACCGTCAAATCGGCGCTCGGCATCGGCAATCTCCTTTGGGCGGGCATCGGCGACACGATCCGCGTCAGCCTTTCCGCCGAACCCGAAGAAGAGATCCGCGTCGGTTACGAGATACTGAAATCGCTCGGCCTCCGCACCCGCGGCGTCCGCGTCGTCTCCTGCCCCAGCTGCGCGCGGCAGGGCTTCGACGTCATCCGCACCGTGCAGGCGCTCGAAGAAGCGCTCAGCCACATCAAGACCCCGATGTCGCTCTCGGTATTGGGCTGCGTCGTCAACGGTCCCGGCGAAGCGCGCGAAACCGACATCGGCATCACCGGCGGCGGCAACGGCAAGCATATGGTCTTCCTGTCGGGCGTCACCGACCATCATGTCGAGGATGCCGACATGATCCAGCACATCGTCAAGCTCGTCGAAGCCAAGGCGGCCGAGATCGACGCGGGCAGCGCGGTGAGCATGGACACGCTCCACGGCAAGGCGGCCTAGCCTTTGCGGCGGGGGGCCTCGGCGCTGCTGATCGCGCTCGCGGCGAGTGCCCCGGCCGCCGCACAGACACCCGACAGCCTCGCCCAAGCGACCGGCGGCCTGTGGACGCTGCAATCCGACCGCGAATTCGCACCCGAAGACAAACGCTGGCGCTACGAAGCGCCAAAGCCGCGTGCCGGCTTTTCCGCGCAGGGCGCGGCGGGCGACCTTATCGTTGCCCCGGGCCTCGACTATGAAGCGCTGTCCGGCGCCTGCTTCAGGTCAGGCCGCGGCCTGCTCGACGACGGCAGCAACCCGGCGCAGCATTTCTGGTATTTCCAGTCGGGCGACGAAGGGCTGCTCCTCGTGCGTACCCGCACGCTCGTCGCGGTCGAGGATTGCAAGCCGCGCTTTCGCCACGACATGACGGTACAGCGGCTGACGTTCGGCAAACAGGGCTATCAGCTTTTCACGCGCCAGCCCGGCGGCGGCTACTCGGTGCAGAGCCGCCTCTTTTCCGAAGACTGGCATAGCGAGCGCAAGGATATTGTGATGGGCAGCGGCTACCCGCTCGCGACCTATTTCGCGCTGCGCAAACAGCACCTCTCCGACAGCAATGTCGGGGCCGCGCTCGGCAAGCTCAGGACGCACTGCGTCGCGTACAGCAGCCCGCCCGACGCGGGCGGACAGCAATGCTGGATCGGCTCGCGCGGGCCGTCGCAGGGCCTGATCACCTACGACATGAGCCTCTTCGCGGGCAGCCCGATGGTGGCGCACAAGCTCGACAAGGTCGAAAACGGCGCGATTGACGGCCGCCTGTTCGAATGGGATCGCGACATTCGCCCGGCAGCGGCCGATTGACAGCCGCCCCGCCGCCCGACACAGCGCGGACATGACCCTCTCGATCCGCCCCGCCACGCCCGCCGACCTGCCGCTGATCGCGCAGTTCATCCGCGACCTCGCCGACTATGAAAAGCTCGCGCACGAAGTCCGTTTCGACGAGGCGAAGCTCGGCGCCAACCTCTTCGGCCCGCGCCCCTATGCGGAAGTTCTGATCGGCGAGATCGATGGCGTCGCGCAGGGCTTCGCGCTCTTCTTCCACAATTTCTCGACCTTCGAGGGGCGCCCCGGCATCTATCTCGAGGATCTGTTCGTCCGGCCCGAAGCGCGCGGATCGGGGCTCGGCAAGGCGCTACTTGCGCATCTCGCGAAGCTCTGCGTCGAACGCGACTGCGCCCGCCTCGAATGGTGGGTACTCGACTGGAACACCCCGTCGATCGGCTTTTACCAGAGCCTCGGCGCGAAGCTGATGGACGAATGGACCGTGATGCGCGTCGACGGCGACGCGTTGACGGCGCTGGCAGGTTCATAAACTTCGTCACCCCGGACTTGATCCGGGGTCCAAACTCGCGCCGTCGAATGGATACCGGATCAAGTCCGGCATGACGAAAAAGGGAACTAACGCGCCCCGCGCGGCTTGCGCCGCTCCATCGGCCACGCGGGCATATGCGCGTCGGACAGCGTCTTCGCTTCGGCGGGCGCCACGCCCAGTTCGGTCAGCGCGCGTACCAACGCATCGGCCGGCGGCACCGCGATATCGGGCAGCACGCCCTCGCCTTCCCAATCCTTGCGCGTGACCGGGTCGTAAGTCCGCCCGACGGGGATGAAGGCGCCATAGCCGCCGCCGAGGTCCTCGCCGCGCCCGAAATGATTGGCGCCCGCGGTCGGCGCGCCGACCAACGTGCCGCGCCCCGTGTGCTTCATCGCGAGCGCGAAATGCTCGGCCGCCGACGCGCTCGCGCCCGACGTCAGCACATAGATTTTCGCATCGCGCAGCCGCGTATCGGCGTTCGGTGTCGCCCAATGCTCGCGCGCGACCATGCCGGCGTCGCCCTCCACCATGCGCATCGACGCGATGCCCGCGATCGGCGATCCGCCCTCGGCATCGACCGACGCGCGCGTCGCCATCGTCACCAGCCGCGTTTCCTTGCCGAACAGCCAGGGAAAGATGACGTCCATCTGGTCGAGCCCGCCGCCATTATGCGTACGGATGTCGAAAATGATCGCCTTGGCATCGGCATGGTCGGCCATGAATTTCGCCGCGGCGGCGGTCACCGCCTCGTCCTGCGGAAAGATATTGAAGCGCACAAAGGCGATCCCCGGCGCGATCCATCCCGCCTGCTCGACCGGCACTTTCTTCGGGCGCGGCGCCGGCGTGGCGCTGCCCGGCGCGGGTATGGCGGACGCCGCGGCTTCGGGAATGCGCAGACGCAAATGGCCGTCGGGCGAGACCGCATCGACATCGCGGTCGATCGCGGTGCCCAGCGCCTCGCCGGTCAGCGCCTTGTACCGGCCGGCAGCGATGCCCGCACGGATCGCATCGGCGTAACGCTTGCCCGTTTCGGGATAGAGATAATCGCGCTCGAGCAGCGCCGCATATTTTCCGGCGACGACATCGGCACTCGCCTCGTCCGCCGCCAGCACCGGCGATGCGACCAGCAGGGGTGCAGACGCCGTCGCCGCGGCGACCAGCAAGGCAGGCAATATACGCGAAGAACGAATCATCCCAGTCTCCAATCCAGCCCCGGCCGGACGAAGGTGTATCACATAAACAATACAGATCAACTACATTTGTAGTCGCATTTGCTCAACGCTTGCGCGCGAACCACACCAGAAAGATTCCGACCACCGCGAGCACGATGCCGTTGCGCGTCCACACCGTGTCGCCGAGCATGAAGCTGCTCGCCGGCCAGCGGACGATATCGAGCCCCTGTAGCGCCCACAGCCCGCCGACGAGGATCGCCGCAACCCCGACGATCGCCAATATGCCTTTCAATGCGCCCATCGTCCCTCCCCCTTCATTTGCGCTGCAATCCGATCAGCGGCCGCAGCCAGCCGATGCTGCGCCCGATCCGGTAGAAAAGCCAGCAGCCCGTTACCGTCGCGGCAACCAATATCAGGAAGGACGGCAGCGCGCCGACCCCGGCGCGGAGAAGATACCAGCCGACGACGACGATGATCGTCTGGTGGACGATATAAAAGGGAAAGACCGCCTCAGCGAGCATCGCGCGCTTCGAATGGTCGCGGTTCCAGAAGCGATCGGCGATCCCGACCAAGGCGACGATCATCGTCCAGCCCTGCACCTGATGCGCGATGTCGAAGGCGGCCCGGCCCCATTCGGGGGGCTGCGCGCCGCTGAGCCACAGGCACAATATCGTTGCGACGACCGCGAAGGCGGCGACCGACACGAGCAGCGCGACGCGCCACCAGCGCGCCACGGCGTCGAACATCGCCGGCCTGACCCGGAACAGCCAGCCGATGAAAAAGGGCATCAGATAATGGAGGTGCGACGGCCCGTCGTCGAACAGCGCGTGCGTTTCCTCATGGTCCGGGAACAGCGCGAGCAGGAGCAGCCACCAGAGGAGCGGCAGGGCGAGCAGCCGCCAGCCGCCGAGCAGTTGCGCCGCGCCGTCGGCGACCTTCGCGCGCGTCGCCGCCGGTACCCACGCAAGCACCGCCGCGGCGAGCATCGTGTAGACCCACAGATAGACGACGAACCACAGATGCTGCCAGGTCGGCAGCACGATGCCGTCGAGCGTTCCGAAACGGAAATAATCGCCAAACCAGAAGGTCCCGAGGCTCTTCGCATAGCCATGCTGCGTGACCAGCTCGATCCACGGCTGCGGCGGGATGACGACGAGGATGCCGAAAGCGAGCGGGATCAGCAGCCGCGCGCTGCGCGAGCGGACAAAGGCCCCGCTTCCGCCGAGTTTCGCGAACAGCGCCGCGCTCGCATAGCCCGACACGAGGAACAGCAAGGGCAGTCGCCAGCCGTTCGTCGCGAGCATCGGCAGTTGCACCCAGTCGAGCGGCTGCGCGATCTTCACATGCCAGCCCCACGGCACGAAATACATGCCGATATGATAGAGGATCAGCAGGCCGAACGCCCCGATCCGAAGCCAGTCCATGCCGTGATGGCGCGCGGTGTTCAAAGGCTCCAGCCCCCCTTATTTCGTCATCCCGGCGAAGGCCGGGATCTCACCCTCGCGATCCAAAAGCAAGGTCGGGATTCCGGCCTTCGCCGGAATGACGGATGAAGGACTATTTCAAAACCCGCCAGGCCAGATCGGCGAACTCGCACAGCAACGGCCGCGTGTCGCGCGGGTCGATGATATCCTCGACCCCATATTTCTCGGCGGTGCGGAACGGCGAGCGCACGCGATTGAGCCTTTCGCGGATCGCCTCCAGATGCGCCGCCGGATCTTCGGCTGCTTCGAGCTCGCTTTTGTATGCGACCTCGACCCCGCCCTCGATCGGCAGACTGCCCCAGTCGCCCGACGGCCACGCGAAACGGTACTGGAAGCGCTCGGCGTTCGACATCGCGCTTCCGGCGATCCCGTACGCGCGCCGCACCACCACCGACGCCAGCGGCACGGTGGCACGATAAATCGCGTTCATCGCCTGCACGCCATAGCGAATTGTCCCCGTCCGCTCGGCCTCGCCGCCGATCATGAAGCCCGGATTATCGACGAGATGGACGATCGGCAGGCGGAACTGGTCGGCGAGCTTGACGAAGCGCTCGGCCTTCTCGCTCGTCTTCGCGTCCCACGATCCGCCGAGATAGGACGGATCGCTCGCGAGCACCGCGACCGGATAACCGTCGAGCCGTGCAAAGGCGGTAATCACCGCCCGCCCCCAGCGCGCGCCCATTTCAAAGAAACTGCCCGCATCAAACACCGCATTCGCGATGCGCCGCATCGAATAGACCTGCTTCGCCTCGCGCGGGACGACCGACAGCAAGGCCTCGTCGCGGCGCCCCACCGGATCGCTGCATTCGGTGCGCAAGGCCCGATCGTGGATCGACGACGGCAGATACGACAGGAACCGCCGCGCCGCGGCGAACGCCTCGGCCTCGCTCGCCACCTCGTCGTCGACGACGCCGTTGCGCGTATGCACATCGACCCCGCCCAGCTCCTCGCGATCGAGCGTATCGCCGATCGCCGCCGCAACCGCCGGCCCCGCCGCGAACAGCTGCGACAGCCCGCGCACCATGATGCTGTAATGGCTCGCCACCACGCGCGCCGCGCCCAGCCCTGCGGTCGGCCCCAAGGCCAGCGCCACCACCGGCACCGTGTCGAGGTTTGCGATGATCTCGTCCCAGCCGGGCACATGCGGGATATAGGTATATCCCATATCCTCGAGCGTCTTGACCGACCCGCCGCCGCCGGTGCCGTCGATCATGCGGATCAGCGGCAGGCGATATTCATGCGCCATCGCTTCGCACTGGACGAACTTCCTGTGCAGCGCCGCATCGGCCGCGCCGCCGCGCACGGTGAAATCGTCGGCGCTCGCGACGACGGGCCGGCCATCGATATTCGCGCGCCCGAAAATGAAATTGCTCGCCGCGAGATCTTCCAGTTCACCGTCGGCGCCATATTTGCCGCGCCCGGCGATCTTCCCGATCTCGCGAAAACTGCCCGCATCGACGATCGCCGCGAGCCGCGCCCGCGCGTCCATCTTGCCGCGCCCATGCTGGCGCGCGACCTTTTCCTCGCCGCCCATCTTCTCGGCCATCGCGCGGCGCTGTCCGAGTTCGCTTACTTCTTTTTTCCAGCTCATGCGGCGAAGGCTATCTTACGTTGACGGAAACGTCATGCAAAACCTATCGTCGGTGCATGACGCGCAAACTCGCCTTCATCTTCGCCGCGGCGCTGCTCCCGCTCACCGCTGTCACCGCCGCCGAAACGCGGACGCTTCCCGGCGTCGACGATGCGTACAAGACCGATGCCTTCATCGCCGATCCGATGCCTGCAATCGATGCCGCGCTCGCCAAAGCCAAACTGTCGGGCAAACCCGTCCTCCTCGTCATGGGCACCGGCGGCTGCCACGACAGCGCCTGGCTAGCCAACTTGCTCGCGACCGACCGCTTCGCCCCCGTCCGCGCGCGATACGAGATCGTCTACGCCGATATCGGCATGCCGCACATCCGCGGCCTCGGCCGCAACCCCGATGTTGCAAAGCGTTTTCGCTTCAAGATCAAGGGCACGCCGACCGTCGCGATCCTCGATGCGGGCGGCGACGTCCTCAACCGCAAGGTTGCGCCCAAATGGCGCAACGCCGCGAGCCGCAGCGACGACGACATCTATAACGAACTGATGGATTAGGGAGAGAAACATGGCCGACATGAACCTTGCGGGGCGCGTCGCGCTCGTCACCGGCGCCTCGCGCGGCATCGGCCGCGGCATCGCGATCGGCCTCGCCGAAGCGGGCGCCGACGTCGCAGTGAACTACACGCGCGGTGAGGATGCCGCCGCCGAAACCGTCGCCGCCATCCAGGCACTCGGCCGCAAGGCAAAGGCCTATCAGGCCTCGGTCACCGACGAGGCCGCCTGCGCCGCGATGGTCGCCGCGATCGAGGCCGATTTCGGTCCGCTGTCGATCCTCGTGAATAATGCGGGCATCGCCAGCCGCGGGCAATCGGTCGCCGACACGAGCCCCGAAGAAGTCGACAAGCTCTTCGCCGTCCACGCCGCCGGCCCGCACCGCCTCAGCCGCCTCGCGCTCCCCCAGCTCCGCACCCACGCGCGCAGCGACATCATCGTCATCTCGAGCATCGCGACCTATGTGAATTCGGCGAACGGCGCGCCCTACACGATGGCGAAAGCCGCGGGCGAAGCGCTCGCGCTGACGCTCGCCAAGGAGGAGCTTGCGAACGGCGTCCGCGTCAACATCGTCGCCCCCGCGCTCACCGTCAGCGACATGGGCGAGAAGCTCTCGCGCGCGATCACCGGCAATGCGGACATCCACCACCTAGACACCAAAATGCCCTTCGGCCGCGTCGCGGTCCCCGCCGATGTGGCGGCGGCGGTCGTCTGGTTCGTCAGCGATGCGAACAGCTATTGCTCGGGCCAGAAACTCAACATCGACGGCGCAGGACAGGCGACCTTTCGCTAAATCTCAAACCATCCCGTGCGCGGCGGGAATGCCCGCCGGCGGCCCGTCTGGTATCGCCATCAGTTCGGCCTCGCTCGCGCCGGCTTCGTAGCGCGCGAGCAGGACATCGGGGTCATATTCGACCCCGATCGGATTGTTGCCGAACAGCTCGCTCTTCATATAGGCAACGCCGTCGGCGACGCTGCCATGATCGACCTGAAACTCCATCCGGTTGCCGTCGGGGTCCTGATAATACATCGACAGCGCGATCCCGTGGTGGATCGGCCAATAGGGCGTGATACCCGCAGCCTTCAGCCGTTTGTACGTCGCGAGCAGGTCGCCCGCGCTCGCAAATGTATAGGCGACATGATTGACCCCGACATCACCGCGCCCGCCGTCGCCGCCGGGCTTCAGCAGCTCGAGATTGGCAAAGGCGAAGCGGTGATGCTCGTCGTCATAGGTAAGGAAGGCGAGCGCCGGGTCCTGATGCACGACCTCGGCCTCGAACACCCGTTGGTACCATTCGATCATCTCGTCATAGCGCCGCGTCATATAGACGACATGCGCGAACTTGCTCGGTTTGGTCATGGCCCCACTCCATCCAGCAACCCGCCGCGACGCTGCGCCACTTCGTTTCATTGTGCAAGTCCGAACCCCTCCGCTAGAGGCGGGCCATGCGCCCCGATTCGCCCTCGCCCGCCGTCCCCTTCCTGATCGCCTGCGCGGGGATTGCGACCTATTCGGCGATGGACGTGCTGATGAAGGGGCTTTCGATCGAAATCGGCGCCTATAACGCGGTGCTGTGGCGTAACGGTGCCGGCGCTGTCTTCGCCGGGTTCCTGTGGTTCGCAAGCCGCCCCAAATGGCCTGACCGGCCGACGCTGCGGATCCACGCCTGGCGTTCGCTCTTCGTCGCGGGCATGGCCTTGAGCTTCTTCTGGGCGCTCGCGCGGCTACCGATCGCGGAGGCGATCGCGCTCGCCTTCGTCGCGCCGCTGATGGCGCTCTACATGGCAGCGATCTTCCTCGGCGAAAAGATCGGCCCGCGGTCGATCGCCGCCTCGCTGCTAGGGCTCGCAGGGGTGATCGTCATCGTCGCGGGCAAGCTCGGCGGCAGCGACTATTCGGACGAGGCGTTGCTCGCGGTTGGCGCGGTCTTCCTCTCCGCCATCTTCTACGCCTACAACCTCATCCTCGCGCGGCGGCAGGCGAAGATGGCCGAACCGATGGAGATCGCCTTTTTCCAGAATTTCTTCGTCACCGCGATCCTCGCGCTTGGCGCGCCCTGGTTCCTCGCGGTGCCCGACACGGCGCAGGCACCGAACATCGTCGGCGCCGCGATCCTCGCGACGACCTCGCTGCTGCTGCTGAGCTGGGCCTATGCCCGCGCCGAGACGCAGATCCTCGCGACGACCGAATATACAGGCTTCCTGTGGGCGATGCTGTTCGGCTGGTATTTCTATGACGAGGCGGTGACGCTGCCGACGTTCGCCGGCGCGCTGCTGATCGTCGCCGCCTGCCTGATCGTCGCGCGCAAGGTTCCGCACAAGGATCCGGTGGATCCGGCGGCTGCCTAAACCGCCGCGCGCGCCAGCCGGTCGTTGATCGCTGCGCCGAGCCCCTCGAACGGGATCGCCGCCACCGCGATCTTCGTCTTCGCGCTCGCGGCGCCCGCGTGCAGCGCGTCGAACAGGCGCGCGGCCGCCTCGGTCAGGTCGCTCGAGGCGCTCAAATCATAGTCGCCCGCGACCGCCCCGAAACCGATACCGAACTCGTCGGCCGCAAACGCGCTCGCTCCCAGCCGCACCGGCTTTCCCGGCGCATAATGGCTCGCCAACATCCCCGGCGCGACGATCTCCGATCCCTGCACTCCGGTCACCGACAAGCCGCTCGCCTCGCCAAGCATCTCCGCCGTCACCGGCCCCGGCCGCAGCATTTCGACGGCGCCACCCTTCACCCGCGCAATGGTGGACTCGACACCCGCCGTCGTCGGCCCGTCATCGATCACCAGCGCGATCCGCCCGTCGAGGCTCGCGAGCACATGGCTTGCCTTCGTCGGGCTCACCCGCCCGCTCGCATTGGCGCTCGGCGCCGCGAGCGGTGCGCCCGTCTCCGCCAGCAATGCCTGCATCGCGCGGTGCCCGGGCACCCTTATCGCAATCGTATCGAGCCCCGCCGTCGCGATACTCGCCACCGGACAATCGTCGGTGCGCGGCACCACCAACGTCAGCGGCCCCGGCCAAAAGGCTTCCGCGAGCGCCCGCTCGACCGCGCCGAACACGCCCAGTTTCTCGGCCGCCGCGAGGTCGGGTACGTGCACGATCAACGGGTTGAAATCGGGCCGCCCTTTCGCCGCATAAATCCGCGCCACCGCCTCCGCATTACGCGCATCCGCGGCGAGACCATAGACCGTCTCGGTCGGCACCGCGACCGGCTGCCCCTCCCCGATCAGCCCCCCGGCGCGCGCCATTGCCTCCGCGCCGAAAGGGCGGATATCGGTTGTCATGCGCGTTTGACCGTCGGCCATGCCGCGCTATAGCGCCCGCGCAACGATATTCACCAGCAAAGTGTCCCGTCCCATGACCTACACGCCGCCCACCACCGAACAGCTTTTCGTCCTCGATCATATCGCGCGCGTCGACGCGATGGCGCAGCATGAGCGTTTCGCCGCCGCGTCCCCCGACATGGTCGATGCGATCGTCACCGGCATCGGCGAATTCGCCGCCGAGATGTATGCGCCGCTCAACCGCGTCGGCGATGTCACCAATCCCAAATGGGATAATGGCAAGGTCACGATGCCCCCGGGCTTCAGGGATGCGTACAAGCAGTTCGTCGAGGCGGGTTGGGGCAGCATCGACGGCCCCGGCGACTATGGCGGGCAGGACCTCCCCTTCACCCTCGCGACCGTGGTGATCGAGGCGCTCGGCAGCGCGAACATGGGCTTCACCCTTTGTCCCATCCTGACCGCGGGCGCGATCCACGCGCTGATGGCTTATGGTACCGAGGAACAGCGCCAGACCTGGCTTCCCAAGCTGGTCAACGGCGAATGGAACGGCACGATGAACCTGACCGAGCCCGCCGCGGGCAGCGACGTCGGCGCGTTGCGCTCGACCGCCGAAAAGGTCAGCGACGGCCCGAACGCCGGGCTCTACCGGATCAAGGGGCAAAAGATCTTCATCACCTTCGGCGAGCATGACCTCACGGACAATATCGTCCACCTCGTCCTAGCCCGTACCGCGGGCGCGCCCGAGGGAACGCGCGGCATCTCGCTCTTCCTCGTCCCCAAATACCGTCTCGACGACGCGGGCAATCCGACGATTTCGAACGGCGTCCACTGCGCCTCGATCGAGCATAAGCTCGGCATCCACGGATCGCCGACCGCCGTCATGGTCTATGGCGAGGGCGAAGATTGCCTTGGCGAAATCGTCGGCGACGAGATGGGCGGCATGCGCGCGATGTTCGTGATGATGAACAACGCGCGCCTGATGGTCGGCTGTCAGGGCGTCCAGATCGCCGAGCGCGCGACGCAGCAGGCACAACGCTACGCCGCCGAACGCGTCCAGTCGTCGCTCGCGGGCTCGCCCGATCGCACCCCGGTGACGATCGAACATCACCCCGACGTCAAGCGCATGCTGTGGCGGATGCGCGCGCAGACCGAAGCGGCGCGCGCGCTCACTTACTATGCCGCGGCGCAGATCGACTTCGGCAAATTGGGCGACGAAGCCGCCGCGATGCGCGCCGAAATCCTCATCCCTCTGGTCAAGGCGCACGCGACCGACATCGGCTGCGAGGTCGCCAGCCTCGGCGTGCAGGTCCACGGCGGCATGGGCTTCATCGAGGAAACCGGCGCCGCGCAGCATTATCGCGACGCGCGCATCGCCCCGATCTACGAAGGCACCAACGGCATCCAGGCCGCCGATCTGGTGGGCCGCAAGCTCGGCATGGCGGGCGGCGACCTCGTCCGCGCGCTGATCGACGATATCGCGGCGGGCGCCAGCGAATCCCCTGAATTACAGCAGTTGGTCGACGCGTGCCGCGCGGTCACCGACTGGATGGCGAACGCGCCCACCGCCGACCGGCTGGCGGGCAGCTATCCCTATCTCACCATGCTCGCCACCGCGACCTGCGGCTGGTTGATGGCGATCCAGCAAAAGGCGGCGCGCGCCGCACTCGACGAAGGCGGCGACCGCGCCTTCCTCGAAGCGAAGATCGCCTCGACGCGCTTCTATCTGCAGCAGATCGTCCCCGCCGCAACCGGTCTCGCGGCGTCGGCGCTCGCCGGCGACGCGGCGCTGGAAGCGCTGCCAGCAATCGCCTGAATCGACCGGAATCCCGCGCTGCGCGCCCCGATCGCGCAGCGTAGGACTTCGTTCATAATTAACGCGATGATAACCATCTGCGACTAGATACGTCCGGCAATTGCTGGAGACGTGCGGGTGCCGTTGGTGACCAACAGGATGATTATCAGCTGGCGGACTCTCGGCCTGTCGCTGCTCCTTGCTATCGTCGTCGGCTTCTCCTCGATCGGCGAGCCGATCGACCGTGTCTATGATGCCGCCGTCGGCCGCGTCGCCTATCGCCCCGTCTCCGGCGATATCGTGGTGGTCGGCGTCGACGATCGCGCGGTGGCGCGATCGTCGACGGCCGGTTCAGCCGCACCGACGCCGCAGCGCTGATCGATGCCGTCAACAAGGCCGGCGCACGCCGCCTGTTCGTCGATTTCGACTATCAGCGCCGCAAGGGCGATACGGGGCTCGAACTGGTGGCCGCGGCGGTACGCCGGATGGGCGACCGCGTCATACTCGCGGTGTCGACGCGCTCGGCGCCCGGCAAGGATCATCTGGTCACCTATTTCCCCGATCCCGTTTTCGGCGACAAGGCGCGGCGCGCCAGCATCGCGTGGGAATATGAATTCTGGCAGGTCTGGCGGGTGCCGCTGATGTACGAGACCGAAGGCCGGCTGCTGCCGAGCTTCGCGGCGGTGCTGGCCGGCAAATCGGCCGACAAGCCCGGCAACTTCCGGATCGACCTGACCTACGACCCGCGCTCGATCGTCGAATATAGCGCCGACGACGTGATCGAAGGGAAGGTCGGTGCCCGCGAGCTGGCGGGGAAGGACGTGATTTTCGGGCCCACTGCATCGGTGCTCGACGACCGGCATTATCTCCCCGGCCACGACCTCGTGCCCGGCGCCTATATCCATTTGATCGCAGGTGAAACGCTCCGGCGCGGCGATCCCGTCGATCTCGGCTGGATTCCCGGTCTCCTCGTCGCCCTCTGCGCGGCCTTCATCGGGCTGTGGGCGAACGCCAGCCGGTCCTTCTGGATCATCGCGCTCGCCACCGCCGCCTCGATGTTCGTCGCCAAATTCTTTCTCGCGACGATGCTCGTCACCCTTTCGATCGGGACGGGGCTCATCTTCCTCGCCGCGATCGGGACCAATGTGTCGCGTACCAGCCGCCGCCGTTCGGCCCAGCGCGAAAATCCCGTGTCGGGGCTCCCCAATTTCGAGGCGCTACGGTCGCAGGAATCGTTCGGCAGCGCCACCGTCGTCGCGGCAAAGGTCGTCAATTTCGAGGATCTTGCCGCCTTCATCCCGGGCGACGGTATCGGCAAGCTCGTCGAACAGGTCACGCGCCGCCTCCAGCTCGCGTCGCAGGGCACGACGCTGCACCACGACCTCGACGGCACCTTCGCCTGGCTCGTCCCCTATTATCAGCACAGCCAGATCGAGGGACAACTCGCGGGTCTTGCCGCGCTGTTCAACGCGCCGCTGACGATCGGCGAGCTGCGCGTCGACGTCGCGATCGCCTTCGGGGTCAACGACGAGTTCGAGGGTTCGAACGCGCAGCGCCTCGCAGCCGCGCTCGTCGCCGCCGAACGTGCGATCCGCACACGGTCGCTGTGGACCAAATATACCTCGCGCCAGAAAGAAGACGCCGGCTGGCAGCTCTCCTTCCACTCGCAGCTCGAGGATGCGCTGACCGGCGGCGACATCTGGGTTGCCTTCCAGCCGCAATATGAGATCGCGACGCATCGGCTCGTCGGGGTCGAGGCGCTCGCGCGCTGGACGCACCCGACGCGCGGCCCGATTCCGCCCGACGAGTTCATCGTGCAGGCCGAAAAGAGCCAGGACATCTATCGCCTCACGCTCTTCGTCATGGATCAGGCGATCCGGTCGGCAGCGCAGCTGCGCGAGCGCGGCATTCCGATCAACATGTCGGTCAACCTGTCGGCGACCCTGCTCGACCATAGCGACCTCGTCGGCACGATCCGCGTCATGCTCACCGCGCACCATCTGCCGCCCGAAATCCTGACGATCGAGATCACCGAAACCGCGCAGATCGAAAACAGCCGGCAGGCGCGCCAGACGCTCGCCCAGCTTCGCCGAACGGGTATCCGCCTGTCGATCGACGATTATGGCACCGGCCAGTCGAACCTCGAATATCTGACCGAGATCGAGGCCGACGAAATCAAGATCGACAAGCGATTCGTGATGACCATGCGCGATTCGCAACGGAACCTCGAAGTCGTCAAATCGACGATCGATCTCGCGCATCGTCTCGGCGCCGTCGCGGTCGCCGAAGGCATCGAAGATGCCGACACCATGGCCCTGCTCGCCGGTCTCGGCTGCGATGTCGGCCAGGGCTATCATCTTGGAAAGCCGCAATTGTTTTCCGAACTCGCCGCGACCCTTTCGGCATCCCCGCAAAACCGCACCGCATAACTGCCAGATTGGCTGCAATCCTTATAGTTAAGACTCGATTTACCTTACTAATTAAGGTATACGCTCCGTTAACTGTTCTTCATGGGCAGTGCCGACAGGAGATTTCAAATGGGTTGGTTTTGGAAATTTCTGGGTGGCGCCGGCACCGGCAGCGGTGGCGGACAGGGCTAACCCAGTTTCGAAATAAGGAGAGGGCTCCGGCATCGCCGGGGCCCTTTCTCTTTGCCCGATTGCCCTTGCCCGGCGTACGCCCGCGGGCGCTCTCTGTGCCATTGTGCAAGCTTTCACCGGTGTCATCGCGCCGGCACTTTTCGCACCCGAAAAAATATGGGGCACCGCCCCCTCTTCGCCGCCCGCCGCGCAAACCCGCGGAATGCCTTGCTCCGGCGCTGCGAAGCGGCCATTGGCCGCGACGAGACGAATCAAAATATCGACGAACCGAGTCTCCGATCTGTCATTTACCGTCTTGCATCGTCGCGCCGACGTGGCACTATAGGTGGTGGGTCAACCACGGGGGCACCCCAATAAATTGTATAAGGCTGCAAATGGCGGATTTCCGTCGTCCATCGCATATGGGCACGGGAAAACCACTTTTGCGCCCAAAAAAAGTGCCCACGCGGACAGGTTTAGATGCTAGGATCGGGGCTTCGCCCTGAGTCGAACAAGACAGGAACAAAGCGCATCATGTGCGCGGTCAGATCGGGGGCGAACTAGATGGATTTTCGGGAAACGGAACGGGTGGAGACGAGCGACGTGGCGACGGTGGAACTGACGAAGAATGACGCTCCGGCGGCACCCGAATCGAAGGGCGAATCGGCGCCCGAGGGGAAGCCCGCGGCGAAGCTCAACGACAGCAGCGAGCCCAAGGTCCACGCGCGTCGATTCGACATCGTCACCGACAAGAGCCGCGACGCGCTGCTCACCGACTTCGGCAAGGAAACGCTCGAGGATCGTTACCTGCTGCCCGGCGAATCCTATCAGGATCTCTTCGCGCGCGTCGCCGACGCCTATGCCGACGATCAGGACCACGCCCAGCGCCTCTACGACTATATCTCGAAGCTCTGGTTCATGCCCGCGACCCCCGTTCTCTCGAACGGTGGCACCGGCCGCGGCCTGCCGATCAGCTGCTACCTCAATTCGGTCGACGACAGCCTCGAGGGCATCGTTGGCACCTGGAACGAGAATGTCTGGCTCGCGAGCCGCGGCGGCGGCATCGGCACCTATTGGGGCGCGGTGCGCGGCATCGGCGAACCCGTCGGTTTGAACGGCAAGACCAGCGGCATCATTCCCTTCGTCCGCGTGATGGACAGCCTGACCCTCGCGATCTCGCAGGGCTCGCTCCGCCGCGGTTCGGCCGCCTGCTATCTCGACATCTCGCACCCCGAGATCGAGGAGTTCCTCGAAGTCCGCAAACCCTCGGGCGACTTCAACCGCAAGGCGCTCAATCTCCACCACGGCGTGCTCATCACCGACGAGTTCATGGAGGCCGTCCGCGACGGCGCCGAATTCAACCTCCGCTCGCCAAAGGACCAGAGCGTCCGCGGCACCGTCGACGCGCGCGGGCTGTTCCAGAAGCTCGTCGAAACGCGCCTCGCGACCGGCGAGCCCTACATCATCTTCATCGATCAGGTGAACCGCATGATGCCGAAGCATCATCGCGACCTGGGGCTCAAGGTCACCACCTCGAACCTCTGCTCCGAAATCACGCTGCCGACCGGCCGCGACCATCTCGGCAACGATCGCACCGCGGTCTGCTGCCTCTCGTCCTTGAACCTCGAAACCTGGGACGAGTGGAACGGCGACAAGGCCTTCATCGAAGACGTCATGCGCATGCTCGACAACGTCCTCCAGGACTATATCGACCGCGCCCCGCCCGAAATGGCGCGCGCCAAATATAGCGCGAGCCGCGAACGTTCGGTCGGCCTCGGCGTCATGGGCTTCCACAGCTTCCTGCAGGCGCGCGGCCTGCCCTTCGAGGGCGCGATGGCCAAATCCTCGAACCTCCGCGTCTTCAAGCATATCCGCGCGCAGGTCGACGCCGCATCGATGCTGCTCGCGAACGAGCGCGGCCCCTGCCCCGACGCCGCCGATCAGGGCGTGATGGAGCGCTTCAGCTGCAAGATGGCGATCGCGCCGACCGCGTCGATCAGCATCATCTGCGGCGGCACCAGCGCGTGCATCGAGCCGATCCCGGCGAACATCTACACGCACAAGACGCTCTCGGGCAGCTTCTCGATCCGCAACCCGCACCTCGAGGCTTTGCTCGTCGACAAGGCGAAGAACAGCGACAATGTGTGGAACTCGATCCTCGAAAAGGGCGGCAGCGTCCAGCACCTCGACTTCCTGACGCAGGACGAAAAGGACTGCTACAAGACCAGCTTCGAGATCGACCAGCGCTGGCTGCTCGAACTCGCCGCCGACCGCACCCCCTATATCGACCAGGCCGCCTCGCTGAACCTCTTCATCCCGGCGGATGTCGAGAAATGGGACCTGCTCATGCTCCACTACCGTGCGTGGGAACTCGGCATCAAATCGCTCTATTATCTCCGCTCGAAATCGGTGCAGCGCGCCGGCTTCGCGGGCGGGGTCGAGGCCGACAACACGCCCGAGGCCGCGAAATTCGAACTCTCGGCCGAGAGCACCGATTACGACGAGTGTCTGGCCTGCCAGTAGGAAGACACTCTACAGGACCGTAAACCCCCTCCTTGACGATAAGGAGAAATACAAAGGAAAATCATATCTCTAACGGGATATATTCCTTGCTCGAACCGTAAACCAGCCTATTGAGCGGATTCGTCGGTATTTGGACGGCGGAGAAAGCGTAAACATGCTGTCGTTCCGAGTACGCCGATTCAAGGGTCAATCGAGAGGTCGAAAAGGTGAGGACGTCGTCGTCCTCACCGACCTTCGCGGGTCTCCAACGCCGCACTATCATCCGAACTTTTATGTAATCTCCGAATACCGTCAGGTCGGGAGATCGGCCCACACCATCGAAAAAGTGCTGCGAGCTATCGGCATGGCCAAATCATGGGCTGAGATGCGCGGACGCGACCTCGACTATGACTTGACGGCAGGTCCGTTTCTGAACGGAGCCGACGTTCTCGACCTCGTAAGATTTCTCAGTCTCAACGCCACAGATCAGCAGATCGAATGCGAATCGGTGAAGCCCGAGTCCAGCGTGGTGTCATTCGCGGCGCGCCGAAAAAAAGACGACCAGGGTGACGGCCCCTATGGTGTGGTTCCATCCGTCGAGGTTGGCAACCGCATCCGTTGGATAGCGAACTACATCGAATGGCATCGTGCCCGCCGCTTCGACAACCGCGACCTCGTCAAAACGGAGGCCCATCAAAACGCCTCCGTGCTCAATATGCTGAAAGATTTGAGAGGCAAGGCGCCCGGTGACCATTCGCGCTGGCATGATGACGAGTTGCTCGAGGCCCCCGACTCGGATGTCCTACAACGCATTGATGAGATTCTCGTCCCGGGCTCTAACGAGAATCCATTCCAATCAGAATTCATTCAGTGGCGAAACTACCTCGCTTGGCGTTTGCTCTTCGATACGGGAGCCCGTCGCAGCGAGGTCACGACGGCCGCGACCGATAGTGTGATCGGAGCGAAGAATCGCTTCCAAATTCGAGAATCGAAAACCATCGCACGCACCGTTCCGATCATTAAAAAGACTGCGGACGTGTTCGACCACTTCTTCATGACCTTCTGGCTGAAAATGCCCGAGGGGTGCGAAGCGCACCGCACAGGAGCGTTGTTTACGAACAAGGCGGGCGTACCACTCACCAGCGGCAAGTTCCTGAATCGTATCTTTCTCGCCGTGCGCCCCATCCTCGGGTCACAGCCCTGGCAGCTAACCCCACACATGATGCGACGTGCCTGGAATCATATCCTGAGCCTCAAGCTTGACCGCCTTCCAAAAGACCAGCGCTTTTCTCCTGAAAAGGAGGCCCAGATGCGCATCCGGCTTATGGGGTGGTCGGAGAGCTCGCGCCAACCAGCTCGATACAACCGTCGTCATATCCGCGAGAACGCCGACCGAATCGCCCAAGAAATGATGGACGAGCTTCAGCCCGCCGATGAATATCTCGAGAAAAGCAAGCAGGACCAGTGATTTGCCAAGGGACCGCCCGCGCGACAACGTCTTTCAGATGGTAGCAATTGGTTCTCGCGAACCCCATCCGAGGGCAGCGATTGCAAGCCGACTCCTGCACAAGTTTCCGTCACCGAGGTATTTGAATGGCTAATCGCCCCGATCTTGCACCCAATCGTTTTCGCGAAATCCGGCTTTTCGATGGGCGCTGGATAACGGTTGAGCTCTACGGATTAACCCGCCTCAAAAGTGATCAAACTGCCCACAGGTATGACTTTTCATGGCGACGTGAAGGTGTCGAGTGGCACGATTCGGCGGCGGAAGTTTTAATCGGGCTCCTGTCGACGCATTCACCGGTTTACGCAGAACAATGTGCCCTACACTTCGGGTTCGTGGCGCAGCGACTCAATCTGTTGCCGGGCGGCCCCCCTGCAGTGCTCAAACTTGTGCATTTTGAAGATTATCCAGATCACCGCCCGATTTCGACTTGGGCATTTGTACAAGCGGTTCTGAGCCGCTTGGCGGATAGGTCGTGGCCAGGGATCGATCACAAAATCGCCAGCTTCCTGCGGCAACCTGAGAAATGGGAAGAGAAAGGGAATGGTCAGTATTTCGCCCTTGTGGCTAATGATCCGAGACGCGGGGCGCTCACCGAACAAGAACTGCGCAGTGCTTATCGGGCCTTGAACGACGCCTACGCCAAAGGTCGCATCTCGACGAAAGATTGGGCGCTGGCCTCATTTCTGATGGGTACCGGCATCAGGCCCGTGCAGATTGCTCGAGCGACGAAAGGCGACATCATCGAGACGACGGGTCCAGAAGGCAGAGAATTCACACTGCTCATTACCCTTGCCAAAACGCGCGAAGCGACGAAGGAAACGCGGTGGCGAAGAAAATGCCAATCCCAGCTGGCGGAGGTGTTGCAGACATATCTGTCGACCAAAAAGATGAAGGAGGCCGATCCTCAAACGCGGCTCTTCTTTGACAGTTCAAGAGGGGTGACACAGCGACTGACCGCGATCTTCAAAGTGCTAGAAACACATTCCGACCGGCTAGGAGGTCCCATTCCGCTTTTCCCGTATCGCTTCCGTTACACAATGGGAACGCGAGCGATCGCGTTGGGAGCAAGGGACGAAGAAGTGGCGCGCCTTCTCACACATACTTCGCTCCATTGCATCCAGTATTACCGCGCGGCCATGCCGTCCCTGCAAGACCCGATTCGCGAATTGATCGGCGACGAAATGCGCGTGTTCGCCCAAGCCTTCAAAGGCCGATTAATCGACAGTCTAGAGGATGCGACGCGGAGAGACGATGATAGTGCGCTTATCACAGCCTATGAGCATCTAAATGGTGCTGATCTCGGAGCGTGTGGAACACGCGCCAAATGCCATCAAAACGCACCTCGGAGTTGCCTTACCTGCGACCGCTTCGAACCGTTCCGTGAAGCACCATGGGAAGAACTGCGCGCCGTTTTGATCGCCGATCGGGACAGCGAAACCGCTGAGCGGATTAAAATCATCACGCAAGAGCAAATCGACGCTATCGACGGCATCGTGACCGAGCGCGACTGCATGTCCGCAAGGATGGCGCCGTGACGGCGATGATCATCCCGTTCGTCGGTCGCGCGGAACTCGATGCTCGCCAGAATTTGTCAGCCTATATCGAGCATGCGCGTAGCTACCGCTTTTTTCACGGGCCCAATGCCGTAAATTGGGACCAGAATAGCTGGGATTTGCGCCCGTTTTTCACCAAAGCGTCATCGACTTCCGTCGGACTGGCCGCGCATTTTACGAACCTGGAAACGACGAGGAGAGGGTCGCGCTCGAAGACCGCCATCGATCTACAAGAGCCGTTTCTCAGCGCCGCGAAGGCCCTCTTAACCGACTTTCTTCGAACGTCGGGAGAGAATAGCGCAACTCGGATCGTAGGTGCGCTGCGGACAATCGAAATGGCCTTCCGTGACCTAGGTCAGCATCCCGATATCTGCCATCTTACTGCGCCCGTTTTAGACCGAGCCCAAGAGATTATTGTCGAGAAGTATAAGGATGCTTGGTCTTATGGACGGCTGCTCGAGCGTATCGTCCTCGATTATATCAACCAGTCGCGCATTTCCGAGAATCAGATTCATTGGCGAACGTCAATTCAATACCGAGCGCCTACACGCAATGACCGGGTTAATCAGGAAGGTGCCCGCGGTAATTCCGCGAAACTGCCCAACCTCCAAGCGATTTTTGACCTTGCGAGCGTATTCCATGACAGTAGCTATGTCCCAGACGTAGTCGCAAGTAGCTGGTTCGCGCTTGCGATGTTTGCGCCCTCGCGCGTGACCGAGGTATTGGGGCTTCCCACCGACTGCGAAACTGAGATGGATGGCCGATATGGTCTGAGCTGGCGACCGCTCAAAGGCGGTGACGCGATGACAAAGTTTGCTGCTAGCGAGGAAAATGCCGAGATAGCAAAACTCGCAATTCGGAAGCTCCTCGCCATTGGCGAGAAACCTCGCATCGCGCACAAGTGGTACGAAGAGAATCCTGGGCGACTATATCTTCCGCCCGGCTTTGAACATCTGCGCGGTGAACCCATCACCCAGTGGGAGGCCGCACAGATTATTGGGCGGACAAAACCGATAACCCCTGGGCAAGCTGTTTATAATGCGTTTGAACGTTGCGGGACCACAACGGACTTGTCGCGAGGACAGCCCGGCCGGCAGGGCGGAGTATTTCGTGTCTTGGTAACCTTTGAATCGCTGGAGAAATATGTGATTGGCGCTCTCCCGCCAACCTTCCCGTATATCGATCCCCGCAACCGGCTGCCGGGAAGCCGGGCACTTTTCTGCATGCCCGACGAAGTCATGCGGGGAGCGGCAGAGCCGCAGCAATATATCCCCCGCTATCTGACCTATGCGCAGATCACGCACGAGTTGGGATCGAAACCGACAGGCAAAACGATTTTTTCGCGTAACAATCTCATCAATCCCGAAACCGGCGAGCCTTGGCGCCTTAACACCCATCAGCCCCGCCACCTCCTGAACACGCTAGCACAGTCAAAGTACATGTCGCAGGAGCTCATAGCCTTCTGGTCGGGGCGTAAGAGCGTCCAGCAAAATGCATCCTATAATCATGTCTCGCAGGAGGCATATATCGAAGCTTTCGTGTTCCTCGATGAGGCCGCACCGACCAATCTAAAGGTGGTTGGTCCGCTCGCCGACAAAATCGACGAGCGTGCCCGCAAAGAGTCGATCACGCGCGAAACAGCATTGAAACTCGAAGTCGGATCCACAATCACGACCCGCTTCGGCCTTTGCCGTCACGATTATTCGCTCATGCCCTGCCCCAAAGATAAAGACTGTATACGATGCGGGGAAAATACGTTCATCAAGGGCAGTTCGAAGCACGTCGAAGAAGCGCGGCTTCAGCTCTCTATCTCTAAGAAAGCTGTGGAGCAGGCTAGGGCCGCGCTCGATGCCGGCCGATACGGCGCGCAGCGCTGGGTGACCATCCACGAGGAGAAAGCCAATCGCTGGCAGCTAGCGCTCGACCATTTGACCGACCCTCAGATCGATGATGGCACTTTGATCACCTTGCCGGCCGTCCTCAACCCTCAGACAAGGTCCGGATTGGCGGCCGCCGTGCGCGAGGCCGAATTTCGTCCGGACGAGGTCGACGGCTCCAGCGACCAGCTACTAGCGACCTTTGATCAGCTATGGTCCGACGAGGGAGAGCTGTAATGTCTAGCGCACCGCGGTTAACTGACAGCGACATCGACAAGGCGATCGAGCTTCTTAGTGGCTGGACCGGCAAGCTGACGTGGCGGGCCTATCTTGTTATCCTGGCGATGGAACTGCCGCACGGCCATGTTTACAGCAAGGTCGCCATGCTCAAACAGCCTCGTATCAAAGACGCGTGGAATATTGCGCGAGCGCGTCTGGCGGATGATACGAAAGACGCTGGCGAGAAGCGCTACGGAAGCTCGGCCGTGGGCGCACTACGGCGAAAACTTGACGAGACGCGCGAAGAACTCCGAGCCAGCAAGGCGCTCAATAACGAGCTGCTCGAACAATTTCAGCGGTGGCAATTCAATGCCGAACGACATCATTTAAAGCTCTCACAGCTAGATGCGCCTCTCGTCAATCCGCGCGCTCCTGTGGAAAAGAAGATACCCTGACGGGGCCCAACGTGGAAACGTATCTCCGGCACTGCTTAGCCCTTCACGTATGCATCATTAGAATAGCTTAGACGTGGTTGGCCGTCAGTTCGGTTAGCCGAGCAATAAGCTAACCCCTCGGAAAGCAGGGGCAGCGCATAGCCCTCGCTCCAGTGCAGCGCTGACCCTGCCGATGCTTAATCTAACGACCTAAGACCCGGACCCGCTGCCCCGCAGCGGGCCCGGTCACTGTTCGCTGATGTTAGTTATCGAACTGTGTGCAAGGAGTAAGCGTGGCCTGAAGGCCGCAGCTAGGCGGCTTGGGCGATCTGCTGCTGATCGTGCTGCCAGTTCCATGGCATGAGCTCATCCCATCGGGACGCGGGCCAGCCTGAGGCGATCTTCTCGATGACGTCGGCGATATAGGCCTGCGGCTCGACCCCGTTGAGCTTCGCCGTCTCGATGACGGAGTAGATGGCGGCGGCGCGTTCGCCGCCGGCCTTCGATCCGGCGAAAAGCCAGTTCTTGCGCCCGATCGCGATGGCGCGGATGGCGCGCTCGGCGATATTGTTGTCGATCTCCGCGATGCCCTCATCGATGTAGCGGGTCAGCGCGTCCCAGCGCTTGCGGCCATAGGCGAGCGCCTTTGCCATCGCCGACTTGGGCGACAGGCAGCGCAGGGCGTCGTCGATCGCGCAGCGAAGCGCGTCGATCTGCGGCCTGGCCTGCTCTTGCCGGTGGCGGCGCCGGACATCGGGCGGCTGACCGCGGACGTCCTCTTCGATCCGGTAAAGCCCGGCGATGCGGTCGAGAAGATCCGTGGTGAGCGGGGTTGGACTTGTCTGGTGACACTCGAAGATCTTGCGCCGGAAATGCGCCCAGCAGGCGACCTCCTGGATGCCATTGCCCTGGTAGAGCTTGTCATATCCGGCATAGCCGTCGGCCTGGAGTAGGCCGGTGAACGACCTGAGCTCGCTCTGCGGATGGATGCCGCTGCGATCGGGGGTGAACCGATACCAGGCGAGCGCCGGGGTGGCGGCGCCCGATGCGCGGTCATCGACAACATAGGCCCAGAGCCGCGCCTGCGCAGTCCGGCCCTTGCCGGGCACGAGCATCGGCACCGGCGTGTCGTCGGTGTGGAGCTTGGCGGCCTTCAGTCCTTCCTCGCGGATGCGGCTGACAATGGGATCTAGCAGATGCGCGGCCTGGCCCGCCCAGCCGGCGAGGGTCGAACGATCGATGTCGATACCCTGCGCCGCCATCATCTCTGCCTGGCGATAGAGGGGCAGATGATGATCGAACTTGTGAACGACGACATGGGCGAGCGTGGCGAAGCTCGCCTTACCGCGCGCGATCGCCTTCACCGGCGTCGGCGCCTGGACGATCCTGTCGCAGGCGCGGCAGCTATACTTGGGCCGCACGGTGCGGATGACACGCCACTGGACCGGCGCGACATCCAACTGCTCGTCGCTGTCGTCCCCCAGCGGACGCAGTGCGCCGCCGCAATCAGGACAGGTGCAACTGCCGGCCTCGGGCTCGATCCGCCGTTCGGCGCGCGGCAAATGATCGGTCAAGGCCCGCACCGGTGAGGGGCGCTCGGTGGGTGCCCGCTCACTCGTTCGGTTGTCGGCGACCTCAGCCTCGCCTTCGAGCTCCTCGAGAGCAAGCTCGAGCTGCTCGATCTGCAGCGCGAGCTTCTCCGACGACTGGCCGAAGGTCATGCGGCGAAGCTGGGCGAGCTGGTGACGGAGGGTATCGATCAGCGTGTCGCGGGCCGCGAGAGCGGCTTCGAGCTCGGCGATCCGGGCGTCCTTGTCGATGCTGGAAGAGGCTGGTTCCGACACCCCGGATGCCTAGCAAAACAGGCTCCACAATGCCAGTAAAACTAACGATAATCCGCCACTTTTTACCCTGCAAGCAAGGGTGCCGCGGTGCGTTCGGGACGCCGCCAGTCGATGCCTTCGAGCAGCATGGAAAGCTGCGCCGCGGTGAGACTTGCCTTGCCGGCCTTGGTAATCGGCCAGACGAACCGGCCGCGGTCCATGCGCTTCGAGAACAGGCACAGACCCTGGCCGTCGTACCAGAGCAGCTTGACCAGATCGCCGCGCTTGCCGCGGAACGCGAACAGCGCCCCCGAGTGCGGACTCTTCTCCAGCACCTGCTGCACCAGCACCGCGAGACCATCGAACCCCTTGCGCATATCGGTGGCGCCGCAGGCCAGATAGATGCGCGTCGTCGGTGGTAAAGGGATCATCGGGCAAGGACGGACATCACCCGGGCCAGCGCATCGGCGTCGACCGCCGCGTCGACGGTGATCCGGACCCCCGACGGCAGCTCGATCCCGATCTGGCCGCTGCCCGCCGTCACCGCGGTCGGCACCGACACCTCGACCTCGGCGAACGATGGCGGCGGCGTCCGCTTCGCCCCCGTCAGATCGCCCGCCAATGCCTGCCGGCGCCACGTATAGAGCATCCCGCTGCCGACCGCGTGCCGCTGGCACGTTGCCGAGACCGAGCCATCCGGGCCGAACGCCTCGCGCAGGATCGACAGCTTCTGATCCACCGACCAGCGGCGGCGACCGCCAACGACCGCGATCCGACTGCTCATACGATCACTCATATGACCGGTCGTAAGAGCACTCGCTCCCGCCGCTCCGATATCCTCGTTCATCACCGCTCCTCGCAAAGAGCGGCTATCAGCACCCCAGAGCAGCTTCCCGCAAGGCGGCCTTCAGGACACGGTTACTGCAAGGATGTCGGCAAGATCGCAGCGACAGATAGGCGCCCTTTCGCAGCGCCCGCTTTAGACCGACGTCGATCAAGCATCCTCTTTGGAGGGGACACAATCGGATTTCCTGACGTCGGCGAAGAGCTCTGACGGGTGAACCTTCAAGTGATGGGCCAGCCGGAAGATAACGTTCGCGGAAATGTTCGCCTCGCCGCGCTCTATCTTTCCGTACCGAGCGCGCTCGATGCTCGCTAGCTGAGCAAAATTCTCTTGGGAGATTCCCTGCGCCTCCCGCAGGGATCTAATCTTTTGTCCAAGTTTTGTGAGAGCGGCTTTGTACACCGATCTCTTCAACGAAATCCTTGCAAACTCGTCCACGTTGTATATGACCACGTCGTATATGACCCATTATGATTGGTGAGATCGGAAAGGCGTTCTCGGTCATGGAGCTGACTGCGCTGGCAGCGGCATGAGGCTGATCGCGAGGCATCGATGAAAGATAGAGGCCAGCTGGCCATACATGACGAATTCGCGGAGCTACGATGGGAAGCTCTCAAGGATTTTGGCCACGACGAGTTTGTAAACCAGTTGCTTGGTTCGGGACGCTTTTGCGCTGGTGAAGAACACGATCGCAAGGAAGCGCTCCTAGAAATCTTGAGTTCGCTGAAAACCCTGTGCGGCTCAGAAAAGGCCGCAACGAGATGGCTTTTTGGGCACTCTTTTTTCAGCGAGGCTGCGGGTTCGCCGCCTTACCTGTCACTGGAAAATCACGAATTTTGGCCGATGCAAGTTATGCTCGATTGGCTCAAAGTTTTCTTACGGATGCAGGAAGACGGGATTGCTACTTTCCCAGAATTATTTCCAGAAGATCGATGAACTTTGTGGGTCAACGTATGCGCGTAATCTGGATTGAGCGTGGCGGGGAATATCAGCTCAAACACTTGGTTTGACGGCATGTGTCGGGTGGCCTCGTGAAGATCCCTCCACGTCAGCGAAGGACAGCGTACTCATCTCTGCGCCGCATCGCTCGACGCTTGGGCTTACCATTCAGGGTCGGACAACAGCAACACGCGCGGCGCGACCAGAACGATGAAGCAGATCAGCAATAATGCTCAAACGCGGAAGCAAAACTTTTATGTTCGTTGGCTCGTTGCTGACCCTTTTTGCGGTCGGCAAGAAATCCCTCAACCGAAAATTCTTCATTCAAGACGTCACCTCTAATTTCGGTGTACCGCTTCTCGGTTCCGCAACGACTGCTCAGCAGTAGCTGATCCTCGAGTCGTAACGTCTCTTGCAGGTGGAAATCGCGTGCGGCATGGAACAAAATTCGAGCCTGAACGACATGGGCCGGCAGGCCTGCGTACGTTTGTTAATATCGCCCGTTTGTGGGACTTGGGCGTACAGGAACAGATGGCGATGCTCGGGATTTCGGAGCATTCGAACTTCGATGACTGGATCGCTCACGCACAGTCGCACATTCCGGTAACGATTCCCATGGAGGTCATCGAGCGGATCGGATACGTCTTATCGATCTACGGTTCGCTCGTAACTCTCTCTTTAGAAGAATGCAGCGGCGACTGGCTGCGCGCACCGAACTCGAGTTCGACGTTCAACGGAAGCAGCGCTTTGGAATTGATGATTAGTGGTGATTTCAACGACCTTCGCAAAGTCGCCAGATATCTTTTGGGTCAGATTTACGGCACTTGAGCGAAACATGAAATCTACTGCTCGTGTCATCTAGGGCAACGAATTCGCGATTCCCTATTGCGGCTTCCCACCTCGTATCAGCGATCGCAACGATGGTTGCGCCAGTATCGATCCCAACGTGCGGCGTAGCCGCCGCGTACCATGGCACAAGATAGGTCACCCGACTTTGGCGACACGCAGAACGCCGCCGTTCGATTACCACCGGCACCGCCAACTGACCGACAGCGCATAGTAGGTCCGGTGACTTTTACATGGCCCGTGCGCAGCTTTCCGTTTGGCGTCCCCAACAGCGATGCAAGATGATCGCGCGCGGCTCTCGGATCAGCAACGGGGCATGGATGGCCGGGACTGCAGCTCCCGTCCATTTCGCGAGCTGCTACTCCCGAAAGACGGACATGCGGCCCTTCGGCACACCAGATAGGGCCGTCCCCATCCCACACGGCTGTCGGGGTGCAGTTGAAGGATTGGCCGGCGGGGACGACGGAGACGCCAAGCATGAGCGCAGAAATCATTGAGCGTCATTAGCTTCGTCGATCGATTTGCGCAGCCCTTCGGGTGTTGTGTACCACAATGCAGCTAGCTTCTCGATCTCGTCCACTGTTGGCTCGGCGTCGTCGTTTAATTCCTCGATCCGTGGGCGCGTGATGCCGGTCTTGCGGGTGATCGCGTCCCATGGCGTGCACATCTGCCCCAGCCATGCGTCCATCCAATGGTCACCATCGGCAATGCCGCTCGCGACGGGGTGATCCGCGTCATAGGGCCGGATTACCTTTGCAACCGGCCGCTCGCCCTTTCGGTAAACCATCGCTTCCTCCATCGTTCCGATTCGATCCCTTGATTAAATGTTCTCATCATGTTCTCATAGTGGGTATGGAACGACTCGATGAAAATCTGATCGCGGAGGCGTTGCTCGCGGCGCCCGGGTGGGCGCGGATCGGGCTAACCGCGCCGGTCGAGCATCTGCGACAGCAGTCGGCACGAGAGCTTGCGATGGCGATAGTTGACTGGGCGGACCGCGGGCCCGACCGCGGACCCGATCAGCTGGCGCTGACGCTGTGACGTGGGCGGCTGGACAAAGGGCGGTGAGCGTCGAGCAACGCACATATTCGAAGCCGCCGCTTGGTATCAGGCGGTCAAGCCAGTGTGCGGATGTGGCCATAGCGCGACATTCGATCCCTACGGTCTGTGGTGGAAGTTCCAGCGCAAGATGTGGGACGACGACCTCGGCAAGGCGCGAGCGCGCTTTTGGTGCGCACGATGTAAAGCGCGGACTGGTAAGCGTGTGCGACCTATCCGTCTCGAACTCGTCAAACCTAGCAAGGATGACATTCGCCTCCCCATGCCGGATGAACGGGAATGGAAGCGCGCGTTGAGCCGCTTCCGCGCGTAGGAGAGTGTCCGATGGACATCGAGAACGACGAGGCCCTGTCGGGCATTGGCAAACAGCGCCGCGTGATGATCTGGGACGGACAGCAGGAGCGAGAGAAAGAGCTTCACTGGGGCCTGCCATCGCGCGATCCCGACGTCTTCCAGATTCCGCTCCTGAAATCAGAAACGGCCATCATCGACCGACCGTGCCTTCTCCTCGCAAACGAGTTTGGATTGGTGAAGCGCGGGAAGACGATCTACGCCGCCAGTCTCATTTCCGATGAGCCGTTCTTCTGTATCGCCGCGGTATGGCGTCCGGGCGGCAAGGATTGGCCGGACAGCTTCGCCGCGCTCACCGTTCCCGCCTATGATGATCTCGAGCCCTACAAGGACCGCCATGTTGCCGTCATCGATCCGGATGACTGGTTCGATTGGCTGATGGGAGCGCGGCCGCCGCTGGACATTCTGCGCCGCTTCCCCAAGGGTAGCTTCCGGATTACACCACCGATCCAGCAGAACTTCGACGACTTGCTGGGGGCAGCCTGAAGGAACTGCCAATATGTGCAACCTCGTCACGCTGAACTGCTCGACCGACGAGGTCGCATCTCACTTCAAAGCCCGTCGACCAAAGCCGACCAACGCCAGCACCGGCGAGGTATGGAAGGGCGGTACAGGCTTCGTCGTTCGCGAAAGCGGCGGGCAGCGCATGATCGAGACAATGACATGGGGCTTTCCCAAACGGCTTAAGACGATGAAGCCAACGAGCAAGCCACTGAAGGTCAATAACGCCCGCGACGATCATCTCCGCAATCCCTATGGCATGTGGCGCGAATGGTTCGTCCAACCGGGCAAGCGCTGCCTGATCCCGATCTCCGCCTTTGCCGAAGCGGTGGGCGAGAGCCCCAACATGACGCGGGCATGGATCAGCGTCGCCGATCAGCCGATCGCCGCGTGCGCCGGCTTCTGGCGCCCCACGGACGAGTGGGGCGACAGCTACACGATGGTAATGGTGGACGCGGTGCCAGAGATGATCGAAATTCACGACCGCATGCCAGTGATCCTACACGCCGCGGAATGGGACCGCTGGCTGCACGCCGAGGCCGATGAGGCGATGGAACTGGTGACGCAATATCCCGCGGACCGGCTCGTCGTCCAGCATACAAACGAGCGCTGGTCGATGGGAAGCTCTAAGCCGAAACCGACCGAAGGGCCGAGGTTGATCTGATGCCCCGCCTGTGGCCCGACCCGCGCGACCGAGTTGCCGCATAACGCATGAAATGGTCGCACCGACCTTACTAACTCGACGCGAATGGTGCCACGAGGACGCTATGTGGAGCGGGCTTTTATTTCGCTTTGGGCTGCGCGCGGGAAGCTGGCTTGCGACCGCCGCCCCGCCCTTTCGTTCCGAGGCCAATGGCTTTTGCGAGAGTGCGGCGCTTTTCGGCGTAGTTCGGTGCCACCATCGGATAATCCTTGGGTAGGTTCCATTTGGCCCGATAGTCTTCCGGTGTCATATTATATGCCGTCATCAGATGCCGACGAAGCATCTTGAGCTTTTTGCCATCCTCGAGACACACGATGTAGTCGGGTTTCACGGAAGCGCGAACAGAAACGGCAGGCGCTTGCTTGATCTCAGGCTCATTAGGCGTGGCAACACCAGCGAGCGCCTCGTACACTGAACGGACGAGCAACGGAATGTCGACGATCGCCACGCTGTTATTGCTGACGTGCGATGCAACAACGTCCGCAGTCAGCGTAATGAGCGTTTCGGAGTCTTTCAAGTGCAGTACCCTTCGAAAGCTAAGCTATCTAAGTCGGCGTAGCAGGCCATTGTGCCACTAACAATCGACAAGAGCGGAATTTGCCTATGCAAGCGTGCTGGCATTCGGGGCAGGCAAGAACGCATCAGCACGAGCAACCCATTGAGGTCCGCCGAGCCACTACAATTGAACAGCGCCGTAATTCGAAGCGTGCTCATTTGGCCGATCTCAGATCGACAATACCCCTTTGGTTCTCAATATTTTAGCGTACAAGTTTATCCCAACGTGGCCGATCTTATGGCCGATAATGGATCCTGGGAAAACACCCGCTCCAAACGATAGTTCAAGACCATTGTACGTGGCTGAAGTGATCCGAGAATTTGCCTTAGTAGTGCACAGAAAAGATCAGGCGTAAACGCCGGCATCGACAGCGTCGATGTACTTGAGCACTTCGCCCGCCCTCCCTTCTCGGACGAGTTGCATGGCCGTCTGGCCTGAGAAGCCCGATATTCGGCCTTTGCCCAATCTTGGACAGGGGTTGGGCTAGGATTGGCCGGCAGTGGACGGGCAGCTTTTAAGACCGACACCAAGAAAGTTGACATTACTGCGAAACGCAGTGACACGTCAGCAGCAGAAGCAACTATACTTAAGCTTATGATTTTGGGAAAAAATTTCCTTCTCTTCAGCAGGTAAAATGATGGCCCCTTCAGTGGCCCGCGTCGACAATTGTTGGAGTGGTTCGAGTGTTGGAGAACTCAACAACGCTCGCAAAATCCCATAGCGCATCAGATGCGGGGCCGCAGTCGGCTCATGCGGTCTCACGCTCCTGAGGGCTCATTCGGCAACCCGATTCTTGCAAGCCAGCAGTGTACCGCCAATTGCACTGCACCGCCCTCGCTAGGCAAGGGCGGGCAGGCAAATGGCGCTAGGGAGCGCTAGTCAGATTGACGCGGCTTCTAGAATCTCGCGTCGACGGTGACGCCGAACGTGCGAGGTTCGCCGATCCGATAGTAATCCATCCCGAACCCCGAGACGTCGCCACCATATCGTTTGTAGAATGTGTTGAAGATGTTCTTCACCCACAGGCCGACGCCGTAGCGCTCCTCACCGAAGCGATAGTTTAGCTGGCTGTTCACGATCCCCACGCCCTTCTGGGCGACGCGGTCAGTGTTGAACAGGTCGAAATATTGCTTCGAATTATAGTTGCCGTTGACACCCCAATCGAGCTTTCCGCCATTCCCCTCAAGGACGGTCAACTCGAAGCCGCCGGAGATGCTGAGTTTCGGTGCGATCGGAAGCTTGTTACCGACGATCGACGCGCCGCTGACGACACCTTCCTGGATCTTGGTATTGAGCAATCCCAGCCCTGCGTTCAGCCGAAGGCTACTGGTCGGGCGAACGATCAGCTCGAGTTCGGCGCCGTACAGACGCGACTTGGGAATGTTGACCAGGGTCTGTGCGAAGTTGGCCGGATCGAAGCTGAGCGCCTGCTGGTTCTTGTAATCATAATAGAACAGCGCGCCGTTCAGAGTCACCGCCCGATCAAGGAATTGGCTCTTGAACCCGACCTCGTAGGAGTTGACGGTTTCCGGCGCCGCAACGTTCAGCTCCACCGGCGAAAAGAGCGCCTGCGAGTTGAAGGCGTTGCCGCGGTAACCCCGGCTGTAGCTTGCATAAATCAGATCGCCATCGGCGAGCTTGAAGTCGACGCCCACCTTCCCCGTGACCGTGCTCTTCGCGAACCGAAGACCCGTGGTCGCGTCAAGGTCGACCGGATCGCCCGGAACGGTATTGGCGATGACAACCCCGTCGGCGCCCTTGAGCTGCGCGATATAGTCCGACAGTTTTCCGGTATCGCGCGTAAAGCGAAGGCCGCCGCGCAGGATGACGCTGTCGCCGATCTTGTAGTTGAAGTCCGAATAGGCAGCGATCGTCTTCTTCACCTGCTTGAAGCTGTTCGAATATGTGCAGGCGATCTGAAACCCCGAATTCGGATCGAGACAGTCGTTGAAATCCACGGCGCCGTCGCCGTTGACATCGACATCGTTGAAATACCGAAACTCATTAGAATTTCGCAGGGTCTCGATGTTATAGTATCCGCCCAGAATGAAATTGAACGGCCCATCGAAATCGCTGCTGATGCGAAGATCCTGGGCAAACTGCCTTCCCTTGGCGGAAAGCGGATCTTCGAGCACCTTGAGCGGGCTACCGTCTCCATCATCGGGCACGAAGAGCTTGCCATAATCATAGGAGGTGATCGACGTGACGGTCAGGCCGTCGGTCATCTGCCAATTGCCGGTCAGCGACGCGCTGTAGGTACGCGCGCGATGCCGCTCGACATAGTTGGATTCGGTTTCGAAGCGCCCGATACCGGTCCTGAAATAACTTGAGCCGACCCCGAACGCCTCATAGACGCCGGCACCGACACCGTCGGGGCCGGGCTCGGTGTACACGCCGTTTTCGAACGGATTGGCGAGGCTGGTCGACAGGCGAAGAATGAACTCCACCTTGTCGCTGGGCTTGAAAAGGAGCGATCCGCGGATGCCATATTGGCGCACGCCGCTGGGATCCGCCTTCCCGGGCAACTGATTCTTGAACCACCCGTCGGCGCGCGAGAAAGTGAAGGCGACGCGCGCGGCGAGCGTGTCGGTCAGGCCGGCCTGTACCGCGCCGTCGACATCGAACCGGTTGAATTTACCGTAGCCGAGCTTCAGATAGCCGTCGGTATCGAAATCCGGCTTTCGGCTGATGAAGTTGATAGCGCCGCCGGTCGTGTTCTTGCCGTACAAAGTTCCCTGCGGCCCGCGAAGGACCTCGACGCGCTCAAGATCGTACAGCCCCAGGCCAAGGAACGGGAAGCTGCCCTTGTAAACTTCGTCATAATAAGTGGCGACCGGCCCCTGCTGGTTGAAGCTGTAGTCGCTCATCGAGATGCCGCGAAGCGAGAATACCGGCGTACTCTCGCCGGCCACCGTCGATGCCTGGAGGTTGGGCACCGCTGAGGCCAGATCGCCAGCTTGCTGGATGCGCTGGTTGGCGAGCGTGTCGCCACCGATCGCGGTTATCGAAACCGGGACATCCTGCAGCCGCTCCGATCGCCGCTGGGCGGTAACGACGATATCGGAACCGTCCTGCTCTGCCGCATCGGCCGGCGTTGCGGGCGGTTCCGGCGCCACATCCTGGGCGAGGGCCTGGTTGGAAAATGCCAGAAGGCTCGCGCCCAGCAGCAGTCGGTATTGCAGTCCCGTCATTACCTCTTCTCCATTCCAGTCCGCGCGTTTGCGCTCCCTTTTTTCAACTCATTCACCGCGGCCGCCCTCATCGTGGCAGCCTGTCGATTGTTTGGAACGATGCGAGGTCGAGCTCTGTGGGAGCCCCCTCCCCGACCGTTGCTGGATTGACCAGCTTATGTGGTCAATGTTATTTTTAGTCAATCGATAAAATTATATGTCGGTTGCGGATTTTGGACAGCTCAAGGACTGGCGAGATATTCTCCGCGAAGATTATTGCGGCTGCCGAGTCGCCATCGCGTGCCAGAAACTCCTGTTTCTGCCCGGATTTAAAACCGGATGCCGGACGCCAGGCGCTGCAGGTTCCAGTCGACTATCGTGCGAGCGTATCGCGCCTCATCTGCCGAGTTTCAGCCCGATCCAGATTGTCCGGGGCACGCCGAGATCGAGCGAGCCGGCCTGATTACGCGTCACGATTCGCGTGCCGGTGATATTTTCGCCGCGCAGCACCACGCCGAGCCGGTTGGCTACTGGCACCTCAGCGTAAAGGTCGAGCGTCGTCGCACGACCGAGCGAATCTGTTTCCAGATCATCCTCATACTGCTTGCCGACATGGCGAAGGGTTCCCGCAAATAGCCAACCATCGCGAGGATGCAGGGTCAGCGTCGCGCTTGCCGACCAGCGAGGCGTCTGCGCAGGCCGCTTGCCGTCAAGCCCCGCCGCAAGGCCACTGCCTCTTGCTTCGGCGTCAGTATAGGCCGCAGATCCGCGCAAGCCCAGAATCCCGCGGGTGAAACCGCCCGACACTTCTATGCCGCGCGCCTCGATCGCATCGATGTTGAAGCGCTGCCGTAAATTGGGTGCAAGAGTGACGTTCGCGATCGCGTGCTTCACCTTGTTGTCGAAGACGGTGACTGACAGGTCTGCGCCATCGGCAGGTCGCAGATCGACGCCCGCCTCATAGCCGACGAGCCGCTCGTTCCCCAGCGCCGCATTGGCGCGGGTCGTGACCGGAAACACGACGAACGGCCGGTAGAGTTCATTGAGGGTCGGGAGCCGAAGTCCGCTGTATGCCGATGCTCGCAACCGCACCCCGTCGCTCGCCTGCCACAACGCGCCGCCGCGGAAGGAGCCTTGCCATCCCGAGCGGTTCCCGAAGCGCTGGTCCGCGACGATCCGGTGGGCTCCATCGCGCTCCGAAAAGAATCCGTCCGTGATTGCATAGCGGTCGGCGCGCGCGCCTGCGGTCAGGGTGAGTTCGCCGAGCTTCCAGTCATCCTCGATGAAAAATCCGAGATCGCTGTTGGTGCCCCCCGCATTGCGACGAGCGGTCACCGCGCCCGAACCTGCATTGAAAGCCGTTTCATATAGCTCGCCTTCGGCGCGCCGATAATCGATCCCAAGGCGCAGCAAGTGCCTGTCTCCGACAGGCGGGCGCAGTTCGAACTTGCCGCCGAGCCCGGTCGACGGCGTGTTGCGTTGGTCCAGTGTTGGCCTGAAGCTGCTCGACGAGATCACGACATTGCTGAAATTGCGGGCCTGAATATAGCCGAGCAGATCGAACTGCCACGCCCCGCGCCCCACGAACCGAATGCTCGCTTCCTGCCCTTCGCTCGTCGAATCGGCGCCCTTGAAGCGAAGGGTCCGGCGGTCGTCGAAAGCCATCGCGCGCGCCTGCAGCTCGATCGTCTCGGACAGGGGGGCAACGAGGCGGATCTGCGTCGACCAGCTGTCATAGGCTGCACGCGCTGTGGCCGGCACGCGCTGGTCGACAGGTGTCGTGTAATAGCCTTCGCCATGATCGCGCCGCGCGGACACAACGGCGGATCCGGAGCCGAGCGGCAAAGCCAGGGTGGCACTGGCCTCGGTTTCGCCGCGGTTGTCGACGAGCAGTCGGCCGCTGGCAGTATCTAGCGAAGCTGCATCGGCGCTCGTAAGCTCGATCGTTCCCGCAAGCGCCCCGGCACCGAACGGCCCCGAACCGCCGCCACGCGTGACCCGAATGCTCGCCAGCCGCTCGGGTGCCAGGGCAGAGAATGGTATATAGCCGAAGAAGGGATCGGCGACTGGCACGCCGTCGAGCAGCATCTGCGCACGGCTGGTGGCGTTGCCGCCAAGCGCGCGCAAGGTGATGCCCTGTGCGGAAGGGTTCGACGCGCGGCTGTCCGAACGCCGGAATTGCTGAAAGCCTGCGACCGAGGCGAGAACATCTTCAATCCTGCCCGATGCCGCGATATCAAGCATATCGCCATCGAGACGTCGCACGTCATAGGCGGGTGCCGCTGGCGGATCGGGGAGGCCCGTGCCCGTAACGACGATCACCGGGACATCCTTTTCCGGCAAGGCCTGGGCAGCAGCAGCACCGCTAAGGCAAAGCGCCAGACCGAACGCCGGTAGCGCAAGCCATCTGCTTTCGGAGCGAAGGCTATCTATCTTCATGGTCGAGCTTCCTAGCAACCGAGGCCTGTGGGCGGATCCTGCCGCGTTTGCGTCCGGCCCTTTCCGACGATCCCGGAAATTAATAATATCACATGTTATCTATAATAGTCGAACGCGATCGCGCAAGCTTTGCGCCGGGTGGGCGAGTGCCTCGATACGGGTCGCCGTCCAGCCCATATTGCCGCAGCGTGATCATGCGGAAGACAATGATTTCAGGCGATAATCCTTATAGTCATCGCGGAGTTGGCGCTTCAGCAGCTTTCCTGTCGCCGTATGCGGCAACTCGTCGACAAACAGGACCTCGTCCGGGAGCCACCATTTGGCGACCTTGTCCCTGAGATAGTCCAGAACGCTTGCCTCGCTTACCTCGGCTCCGGCTTTCTTGACGATCAGCAGGACAGGCCGTTCGTCCCATTTCGGATGATAGACCCCGACGGCCGCAGCTTCCTGGACACCGGGAGCTCCGACCGCAGCGTTTTCAAGTTCGATGGAACTGATCCATTCGCCGCCCGACTTGATGACATCCTTGGCCCGATCGGTGATCTGCATGACGCCATCGGGGTGAAGGATCGCGACATCGCCAGTGTCGAACCAGCCTTCGGAATCGACGGATTCGGTGTCCGCCTTATAGTAGCGCTGCAGGACCCATGGACCGCGAATCTGGAGCCGCCCGCTTGTTACTCCATCGCGCGGAAGGACAAGATCATTATCGTCCACGGTTCGCAGTTCGACACCGAACGGCACACTTCCCTGCCGGCAGACAAGATCGACCTGTTCGTCGAAGTTCAGGTCGTCCCAGTTCCAGGGTCGCTTTCCCATCGTACCCACAGGAGAAGTTTCGGTCATGCCCCAGGCGTGCCCGACCTCGACTCCCGCTTGCATGAAACGCTCTATCATCGCGCGCGGCGCCGCCGAACCGCCGATGACGACAAGCTTCAATTGGCCATAGTCGGCCTTCGTCGCATCCATGTGCGCGAACATCGAGAGCCAGACCGTGGGGACACCGGCACTGTGCGTGACGCCTTCTTCGCGAACCAGTCGGCACAAGATTTCCGCATCGTTCACCGCGGAGAAGACGAGCTTCGCGCCAACCGCAGCCGCCGCATATGGCAGACCCCAGCTGTTGGCGTGGAACATCGGTACGATCGGCAGGACGACGGCGCGGCTCGAAAGGCCGAAGGCATCGGGCTGGATGGTAGACAGCGCATGAAGCACGTTCGACCGATGCTCGTAGAGCACGCCCTTCGGGTTGCCGGTCGTGCCGCTCGTGTAACAAAGGCCCGCCGGATCGCGCTCGCCGAGTTCCGTCCATTCATATGAGCCGTCCTCGTCTGCGATCAGATCGGAATAGGAACGGTAGATAGCCTCCCCCTCCGGAGCATCGAACATTATGAAATGCTCGATCGTCTTTAGCTGAGGACGGATCCGTTCGACGACCGGGAGGAAAACCAAATCGAAGAAAAGGACCCGGTCCTCGGCATGGTTCATGATGTAGACCAGCTGCTCATCGAATAGCCGCGGATTGACGGTGTGGATCACCCCGCCCATCCCGGCGGCGCCGTACCAGCTCACGAGATGATGGCTGTGGTTCATCGCAAGCGTGGCAATGCGGTCGCCCTTCTTCATACCGAGCTTCACCATCGCTGCGGCGAAACGCCGGGCATCGATGCCCACCGTGGCCCAGTTCGTCCGGCTCATGCGGCCATCGGCCCAATGCGACACGATCTCTCTCGAGCCGTGCTCGCGCGCGGCATGATCGATCAGGGCGGTGACCAGCAGCGGCTGGTTCTGCATTCCGTGCATGGATTATGTCCTCTCCTGCGGGCGTCATCCCGCCGATATTTTTCGCGGCCGCCTCTTCGGGCGCGGCTCGCGCAATAGGTTGAAATGGTTCAAGGCAGGGACGTTATCCGCTCGATGAAGTCGGCGAGCGATATGGAGCCGCGCCGCCGCTCCGTGCCGGGCTCATGCGACAGCATCCCGGCATTGACCCATGCGTACATTTCCAGCATCGCCTTCGCCAATTCAGGCGGGGTTTCGTCGGCTTCCAACATCGCCGCATGCTCCTCCGCCGAGATCATTGTCGGAGTGACCGAACGCGCGGCGGACAAGGTCAGCGCCGCGGCGATATCGTCCGCGCTCACATCCTCCGGACCTTCGAGCTCGACGATCCGCTGGCCCGCCCAATCCTCGAGCAACAAGTCGGCGCACGCCCGCCCGATGTCGATGGCGCTTATCATCGCCACTTGCAGCGCGGGCTCGAAAAAGGTCGGAAAGCTGCCGTCCGCGATCGCGGCACGCGCGGTTTCCTCTATATCCTCGAAGAAATAGCCCGCTCGCACAAATGCGGTGGCCGGCGCCGCATCCCTCAACCGGGTTTCGAAGCGATACATGGTCGAGATGGCTCCCGTTCCGGATGCATGCTGCGCGCCCATCGATGTCAATATGACGGCTTTCGGCACCTCCGCCCAATACAGGGCCTCGGCGAGTGTTGCCCCGCTTCTGTCCGCTTTCGAAAACAGGTCGTCTGTCGCGGGGAGCGGGTCGAACAGAAATGTCGCCGAAGCGCCCTGGAGCGCGGCTGCTACGCCGCCGACATCCTCGAGGTTCGCGATGGCGACCTGCGCGCCGGCTTCAAGCCAGCGATCGCCTTGATCTGCACGGCGCAGGACGACGCGAACCGGCTCGCCGCGCTCGAGGAGCACACGCGCGACCTCGCCGCCGACCCTGCCGCTCGCTCCGAATATTACGTACATCGCCTTCCTCCCATCGTCGTGCTTCGCTGATGGGCATCGCCATCAGACGCTCCGCCGGCAAGGCGGCCTGTTCCTTCGCATGAGCCCCGGCAGTCGCCGGGAGGGCCAGGGCAGGGCCGACAGCGAAGGCAAAAATTGCGGCACCCTCGCCTCCCCTGGGAAGGTCGGAACGAGGATGCCGCTAGTCAGACCGAGCTTGCGCTTCGGCCAGCGGGATAGCCGGGAGAGTGGGCCGCCCGCCTGACAATCGATAAGCCCCTATCGATCGCCCAAAAGAATTGCTGAAAACCGTCGCATCCGTTGCGCGCCGTTCAGGGTGCTGCACCGCCGGCTTGGCAACCGCTCGAACACCCCCGGCCCGAGGTTTACCGAAGACCCGCCGGCCTCACGCCTCATTCAACCCGGCATTTATGTAGCCGGTAACCGACCGGTCGATCTCGAGCAGATTGTCGGACTTCATGCCGCGAACCCAACCGTACATCGGCGCGGCCTGGTACCCGATCAGGCGCTGGGCTTTTTCGGGAAGGTTTCGCGCCGCTTCCGGCGGGATGGTGAGGAGCTGGTTTTCTTCCGGTGTAAGCCAGTCGACACCGAGGGCACAGATGAACCCCGTCCTTGGTTGCTCGGTCCGGTTGCTGGCGCCGGCGTGAAGGGTGGTGCCGAGCCACATCGCCACCGAACCCTTGGGCATTACGGCACGTACGACTTCGCCATCTTCGGCCTTGCGGCCCTCCTCCCACAGGTGGCTGCCGGGAACCATCATCGTCGCGCCATTTTCGGGAGTGAAATCGGTGCCCGCCCACATCGCGAACAGGATCAGTTCCGCCTGGCTGGTATCGTAAGGCAGGAACGGCCTGTAGATATCCATTTCCCTGTGCAGGAACTGGTTGTCGCCGCCGGGCACGATCCGCATGCCGGTGCTGACCTGAACCCGATAGTTATGACAATGCGGACCAAGGATGCGGTCGGCGACCGCGAGGAACATCGGATTGAGAAGCAGCGTGTCGGCATAGACGGGATCGATGCCAAGCAACCCGGGCACGGCCTGCACGGTCGGCCTCGTCTCGGGCACGGCGTCCCTCGTACCCGACATTTCGGAACCGAACTCGGGCTCGATCGCACCCATGAGCTTCGCAACCGTATCGCTGTCGAGCACGTCGTTCACGATCACAAGCCCGTACGTGCGCAGCGCCGCCGCGATATCATCGACACCGGTCTCGTCAGGAGGGTTCGAGAATATGAAGGTCATATCAGATCTTTCGTCGCAATCGGTCTGCCATGGTTGCTCCGGCACACCGGATCCGATCCGGAGAGGCGAAGAGTGGGATACCGACAGTTGGAAGCTAAAGCGGAACAACAACGGCTGTCAACTTATATTTTTAGTCGGTCGATAAATATATGACGGATCGCCGGCAGCAGCTAGGTTAAACACGCGTGCTGCCGAAGGGAGACCGGCTTCGATCATGGCCATTATATTATTGATTGACTAGAAATAATTTTCAGGCAAAATCGCCCCCCGTCCGGAACACGGCACAATCACGCGCAGGGGCCGGATAATGCGGTTCACGGGGTGGCGTATTGTCGTGCCTGTGCTCGATGCTTTGCAACCTGTTATTCTAGTGCAAAATTTTGTTCGGTCGATAAAATTGAGTTGGCATGCGTGCCAAGCTGTGGTCCAGCATCGATCCGCAACAATGCAACAGGCTATGCGGCAACACGCCGCCTTGGAGATATTTTCGCCCCATGGAATCGGAGATGATCGAGTTTCCCGAAGAAGTTGGCGAAAAGACGACGCCATGCACCGGCACCGGCGGCCTCGCGCCCACTCCCACAAGCGGGCAAGTCCCGGCCAGGAAAGTCATGAAGATATGAGTGCGGAAGCAGCCAAACGACCAGTAGGACGACCGCGCGCCGATGGCCGCAATCCGGTCAGCAAGGAAGATATTCTGAGAACGGCAAGCCTGCTTTTTGCGCAGCATGGCTATGCAGGGACATCGGTCCGAATGATCGCCGACGATCTCAAGATACACCCCGCATCCATTTTTCATCATTTCCCGGCAAAGGAAATGATCGTCCAAGACCTTATCGAAACCGTGATCACCGGGACGTTCGACGTGTATCGCGAGATCCTGTCTATCGGACTTAGTCCCTCAGCCGCACTTTATGAAACCATATGGCTCGATTCCTACCTGACCCGCACCAATGCACAGGAACTGGCATGCGTGTTCTATATCCCCGAACTGCGAAGCGGGGCGATCAAGACCGAGCGGAATTTGGAAGAGATGATATTGGATCATTATTCGTCGCTGATCGCCGCCGGCATGGAGTCAGGTGAATTTATCAGCGTCCATAGCCGCACGGTTGCCGACGCCATTTATTCGACCTGTGCCTCTATGGTGGTTCATTCGCCTGAAGCACAGGCGCCCACTGAAATCCAGGCGACCGATATCGCCACCGTTTTCCTCCGCGGCCTTCTCGACGATCCGGCGCGTTTGCCGGAGATTCAGCGCGAAGCATCGCGCTTCAACCTCTCTCCCGCCAAGATCAAAATCCTCGGATAAGTAGGAGACCGCATGCTTCGGTAGCATTTAAGCGAACGGAAGCCACTTCAGACCCCCGAACGTGGCGCGCCATCAACTGCGCTACGCGAAGCCACCCTGCCTTGCGACCGCCTCTACGCTCGCACAAATGCCGTTCACGATCGTTGGAACATCGTCATCGGTCATCGGGGTCGACAGCGAGAAAATGGAGCGACCGTTTCCGAGAATGCCGTGATTGACCAGTTCATGCTCGAGCCTGTCGTAAAGACCGGGCACTTTCGCTTTGTGCTCGGCGAGTGCCCTGTAGGTATCGGGCGCTTCTTCGGTCAGATACACCGCAAAGAATGATGCCGACTGTCGGACGGAGGCGCGAACGCCAAGATTTCCGAGCGTAGCGAGACCGGCGCGGAGCTGATCGCATACCGTCTGGCAGAGCATGTTCAAACGCTCCACCTCTTCGGCAGTAAAGAGCGTCATGGCGGTCAGGCCCGCGGCCATGGTCACCGGGTTGGCGCTGAAGGTTCCGCCATGCGACAGTCGGGGGGCGTTGCCCTCTTCCTCAAGGACAGCCATTGCTGCGGCGGTACCGCCGACTGCTCCAACGGGAAGGCCCCCGCCGATGACCTTGCCCAATGCCGTGAGATCGGGTTTCACCGCCGTCAATTCCTGTGCACCGCGATAACTGCAGCGAAAGCTGAAGACTTCGTCGAAGATCAACACGCTGCCGGTGCGATCGCAATAGTCGCGCAACATCTTGAGGAATTCGTCGCTGCAGGGGACCAGACCCGACGAATGGGAAACAGGATCCACCAATATCCCTGCGAGACCGCCCTTCTGTGTCTCGGCTTCCAATATGGCCCGTGATGCTTCGACATCGTTGAACGGCAAGACGACGACATCCTCGGCCATCGACTGAGGGGCGCCGGGCGCATAGAGGCTCGAAGTCGGATGGTCGCCCCGCCCCCAGTTACCGGGTCCGGCGCTGAGGCTTACTTCGGCATAATCATATGACCCGTGATAAAAGCCCTCGATCTTTGCGATACGCGACCGACCGGTCAGCGCCCGCGCCACCTTGATCGCGGTCATGACCGCTTCCGATCCCGAATTTCCGAACCGGATCTTCTCGACCGAGGGAATCCGGTCCACCAGATATTCAGCGAACATAACGTCGGCTTCGGTGGGCATTGCGAAGGCCGTCCCGCGCGCGACCTGATCGATCACCGCCTCGCCGATTTTCGGATGCGCATGGCCATGGATCAGGGACCAGTAATTGTTGGTCATATCGATCCGCGTCACTCCGTCGACGTCGGTGATATAGGCACCCTGCCCGGACTGCGCGTATATCGTGAAGGGTTTGCGGGCGAGCGTCGATCGAGTCAGCCCTGCCGGCATGACCCTGGCCGCACGGCGCCAGAGCTTTTCCGATTGAACCGAAGATTCAGGAAACGCCATTCGAGTCCTCCAGAATGATATGAGGTTGCGTTCAGGACGCGCCGGGTGGCACGCGGCCAAGCCAGGGCCGCGCGCGTTCGAGCTGGCCAGCCAGCCCGAAAAGTGCTGCCTCGTCGCCGAAGCGGGCGCCGAACTGCACCCCGATCGGAATACCGGCATCGTTCCAGTAGAGCGGAACGGACATCGCCGGACTGCCGGCGGCGTTGTAGATCTGCGTGAAGCCGACCGTTTCGGCGAGATGAGCAAAATGCTCGCTCATCTCGGGATGGCTGAGGCTCAGATCGCCTATCTTCTTGGGCGGCTGCGGCATTGTCGGCGACAGCAATATGTCGAAATCCTCAAAGGAGGTTGCGAACCGTCGGCCAAGCAGATGCATGTCTTCGAGCGCGAGAAGATAGTCGAGCGCCGAGAAGGAACTGGCCATGTCGAAATATTCGCGCGTAGCCCGTTCGATTTCGTCGTCCCTCGCCTCCCTGCCGAGCTCGGCCTCCCGACCACGCACATTGGCAATGACCAGCGTGCCGAACAGCGTAGCGATCACCCGCTGAAGCTTCTGGTGGTCAACGCTGACATCGACATATTCGACATCGTGACCGAGCGATGCGCAAAGCGCTGCGGCATCTTCCGTCGCGCTCAGGCAATCGACATGCACATTCGCTCCATTGAAGGCCACGCGCTGCACACCGATCCTGAGCCGGCGCGGATCCTTCGACGCTGCCTCCTCATAGCTGCCCCCCGACCGCGGCGCGGTGTAGGGTGCCCCCGTTTCCGGAGCACAGGTCAAGTCGAGCGCGCGCGCGCTGTCCCGGACCGACCGCGAGACGACATGGTGCGAGCCGAGGCCGTTGGCGATCTCGCCATGGGCCGGACCCGCCGGCACACGCCCGCGCGTCGTCTTCAGGCCGAACAAGCCGCAGCAGGATGCGGGAATACGGATCGATCCCCCGCCATCGCCGGCGCTCGCCAGCGGCACGGCGCCCGCCGCAACAGCGGCGGCGCTGCCGCCCGAGGAGCCGCCGGGCGTGAGGCTGCTATCCCAGGGATTGAGCGTTGGTCCGAAAAGCTGCGATTCCGTCGTGGTTGTCAGCCCGAATTCGGGGCTGGTCGTCCGAGCGACGAAGATGAGGCCCGCCTGGCGATACCGCGATGCCAGCTCGCTATCATGATCGGACACATAGCCGCGATAGAGGCGAGACCCGTTGGTGAGCCGCCCGCCCTTGCAATGAAGCGACAGGTCCTTGAGCGCGAACGGGACGCCGGCGAAACCCCCGTCGATATCCGCTTTGGCGGCGCTTTTGCGTGCCTGCTCGAACATCGGGTTCGCGAGGAAGTTGAGCTTTGCATTTTCGCTGGTCGTCCGGGCGATCGCGGCTTCGACCAACTCAATCGGCTGCACTTCTTTCTTCTGCACCAGCTCTGCGAGCCCGACGCCGTCGTAGCTCGCATATTCGGCGAAAGCACTCATCGCACGGCCTCCGTGGCCTCGCGATCCGGCGTCTCGCTGTCCCAGTCCTTGATCTTGGGCATGACCTCATCGCAGAAGAGCTTCACGCTGTCCTTGACGAGATCGAAGGGCATGTTCGAATAGTTGAACGCCACGCTGATATCGAACCCGCCGATATATTCGCGGCGCTGCTGGAGGCATTCGACGATGCGGTCCGGCGTACCCCACAGATTGTTCGCCATATAGCTTTCGATCAGGGCCTCTTCATCCGATTCCGCGATCAGCTTCTTGGCGGCGGCATAGGATTCGTAGGACTTGCCCGTCTTTTCGAAATGCGAGCCCAGCAGCTCATAGTGGGTCATCACCGACCGCCAGTATGCACCCATATATTTGCGGGCCATGTCCTCGGCGGTCTTGAGGTCCTTGTGGACGATCACGAAGTCGGCCGAGACGAGCGGCGGGGCCTTCTCCCCATGGGCCTCGCGATAGGCGACGCGATACTGGTCGATCTCCGCCGCCGCGCTTTCCCACGGTGCGTTCGAGAATTTCATGCATCCGAGCCCGAGGCGGGCCGCGGTCTTCACCGAGTCCGGCGACATACCGACCATATAGCGCCGGCCCTTGAAGCTCTTGAGGGGCCGAGGCCGGATTTCGACGCGCGGTTGCGGATAATATTGGGAATCGCTCTCGGCAAAGCCGGTTTCGAGCGATCCGACGATGAACTCGGCAGCCTGGTCGAAGCGGTCGCGCGATTCCGACATGTTGATGCGGAAGGCGTCGAATTCGCACCGGGCGAGGCCGCGGCCCATGCCGAGGATGACGCGGCCTTCGGACAGATGGTCGAGGAGAATGACTTTTTCGACCACCCGGAGCGGGTCGTTCCACGGAAGGATGATCGCGGCCGGGAACAGCTCGATGCGGCTCGTCTTCGCAGCAATATGGCTGAGCACCGCGATGTTGTCGGGGCAGAGGGCATAGTCGGTGAAATGATGCTCGACCGGCAGCAGCCGGTCGAAGCCCATCGGCTCCGCCTCGAGCGCCAGCGCGAGTTCATTCTTGTACAGGTCGCGATCGTTCATCCCGTCATGGCCGGCGAACAGCAGCTGCATCCCGATCTTCATTGATTTTCTCCTTTTACATCCCCGCCGCCGTCAGCCGCGGCTGCAATATTCCTGAGGTTCAGACGCGATGGATCCGCTTCAGATAGAGGGCGACCTCGTCGACAGCCTCCTTGGCTTCGGGAAGAGCGTCCCCGACCAGATGCCAGACATGAACGAGATCGTCGTAGGTGCTGAAACTGAGCCGGACGTCGGCATCGAGCGCCTTGCGAGCGAAGCGGACCGCATCCGAATAAAGGATGTCCCGCGTTCCGGCCTGAATGAGCAGCGGCGGGAAGCCGTCGAGATCGGCGAACAGGGCATTGGCTCGCGGATCGACCGCGCTCGCTTCGCCGAGATACAGGCCCGCAATGCCCTGCAGCATCTCGCGCGACATATGCGGATCGTCGACGCGTCCCGGGGTCGAGGACGCACCGACAACCTCAAGGTCGATCCAGGGACAGAGGGCCACGCCCGACGCGGGCATAGCAATGCCGAGCGCCCGAAGCTGGCCGAGTACGCTCAGTACGATGCCGCCGCCGCATGAATCGCCGATCATCGAGATCGTCCCGGGCAAACGCCCCTCGGCGAGCAGCGCCTTGTAGACGGCAATGACATCGTCGATCGGCGCCGGGAAACTCGCTTCGGGTGCAAGCCGATAGTTCACCGACACCACCTCGCAATTCGCGACACTGGCGAGACGCGAGGCAAGGTTACGGTGCGTGGCCGCCGAACCGAGGACGAAGCCGCCGCCATGAACGAGGAGGAGCGTGAAGGCGCTTTCGCCGCCCGCCGCTCGAACGCGCTCGACGGGCACACCGCCAAGTTCGGTTGGGGCGACGTCGATGCCGGCGACCGCCGGAATGCTCGCCATGAAAGCTTCAAATCCGGCGCGGCGCTCTTCGATCGTCGGAGGAGGCGCATCCTTCGCGGATTCCTGCGCGGCCTTGGCTTGCGCTACATAGTCTTGGTGGGCGGCGCTCGGCATCCCCATTCTCCCTGTCAGAGGCCGACGGCCTTCAGTTTGCCCCGCCGCCCGGAATTTTCCGACATGCGGCGCACATACCATTGGTGGAATTGCCACACGGGCTTTTCGAGATGCGAGTAGCGGCAGGGCTTCCAGCCCTGGCTGAGCATGCCGCGCCCGGCGTGCATGCACGCCTGCTCATCCTCGCTCTGGATGAGGTCTGCGAACTCTTCCTGCCCGCGCAAATATTCCTCGAACCCGTCCCAGTCCTTCAGCGATTTGGGAACGTGCAACCGCCAGACGAAATCGAGCTGATCATGCTTGTTGGGAATAAGATTATAGGAAGTTATACCCTCCGGCGCCGCCGATAAGCCGAGCGTCGGCGTGATCATCCAGAACCGCATCTCCTTGTCGGTCCAGCCGGGAAGGTCAGGCATCGCCGGCGGCGGATCGGCATCGCCATAGAATGAAACTTCGGTGTTGAAGGGGATGATCAGGTCCGTCACCGCACCGGTTTCATAGTCTGTGCTCGTCGTCGTGTGCGACGGAATGACGGGATGAGCGGAATCGCGGTGAATGGCGAGCGTGTGGTAATTCTCGATCCCGTTCTCCCACATCGTCTTCCAGTTCCAGTCGCCCTGGTAGCGATGCTCGTAGACGACTTCGAGATCAGCGATCGTCCAGGGCTTCACCTCCTCCGCAAGTCCCGCGAGGTCGGGCGCCAAGGGAGCGGCCGTGCCGTCGAAATTGATGAAGACGAACCCCTGCCAGAGCTCGACCCTGATCTCGGTCAGCCGGATATTCTTCCTGTCGAAGCCGGCGGTCTTCTGCATCTCGGGCGCGCCGATCAGCTTGCCGTCGGTGTCGTAGGTCCATGCGTGATAGGGGCATTCGAACGTCTTCGCATGACCGGTCCCCTGCACGAGACACATGGCCCGGTGCATGCAGACATTGTAATAGCAGCGGACATCGCCACCCTCGTCACGAACGACCATCAAGGGCTCGTCGAGAACGCGCACCGCAAAATAGTCGCCGGGATCGGGGATCTGTGCCGCCGTCCCGATAGCCATCCAGCCCGGCCGGAAAATCTGGCGCTTCTCTTCTTCCCAAACTTCCGGATCCTTATAGATCCGGCCAGGAAGCCACCATGCTTCCTCAAGCGGTTTGAGGACGCCTTCAATCTCTTCCGCGCTCAGCAATCCCGACATCGTCCCTGCATCCTTCTTATCGTGGTCATGGGACTCGACGCGCATCCCGCATCGAATGACGTTATATCTGTACCCTATTTTTATCGTCTGTCTAATATTTTTTATTGTATCGAACTTGCCGCGCCCCGCCGCTGCGACAAATCGAGTTGGGCAGGAGGCGGCTGCGGTCGAAACGGCGGGGGATTGCGCTCGTTGCGCGTTAGAAATGCTGAATTTCTTGCCGAGCGCCCTCGCCGGCGCAGGGGTCTTCAGGCCGCCCGCCGGGGTACGGAATCAACCGGGGGCGAGGCCACGTCCGGATAACCGGAACGCCGGCCCCGCCCCCCTGCTGACCATCCGGATTCACTCGTTACGGCGCCGGCTTCGCTCCGGGCTGCGTGCGATCATGGGCGAGCCAGGCCTCGTTGATGATATGCGCGAAGATGGCTTGGGCGTCGGAATCCGACATGTCCTTATACTGCGGCATCCCGCGAGTACGTAGCGCGCCGCCCTGGACGACCTGCTTGAAGATCTCCAGACTGGGAGGCGGCATCCGGTTCAGGTCTGGCACGGTGCCTCCCGCAGACGCGCCGCCATGGCGACCGTGACAGACGATGCAGGCATTGCCCTCGAAGAGCGCCTTGCCTGTCGCCGCAAGCCGCTCATCCTGTCTCGGCACGGACGGCATCGGCACGGGCTCGGCCTTGGCAAGCGAAGGATATGGCGCCTCTCCGCCGATCTTGAAGGCGAGGAGACGCGACGGCGTACGGGTCTCCGCGCTCGAGCTATGCTCCCGGGTTTCCCGGGTCGCGAAGGAGGATGAGCCGTTTCCGGTCGCGACGACGATATATTGCACGCCATTCAGAGTGACAGTCGACGGCGCACCGCGGATCGAGCCCCCCGTCTGCCGACTCCACACGATTTTGCCCGTATCCTCGTCGAGAGCGACGAGGCGGCCGTCCGCGAGGCCCTGGAAGACCAGTCCGCCGGCCGTGTGCAGCAAACCGCCGTTCATCGGCTTCTTCGTCGTCGTCGTGCGCCATTTCACCTTGCCGCTCGCAAGATCGATGGCGACCACCTCGGCATGCGTCTTGACCGGCGAACCCGGATGATCGCCGAATTCCATCAACGTACCGCCGATGAACGCTGCGGGATCGGTCTTCAGGACCGACGGCATCACGGTGGCGGGAACGAAGACCGTGCTCGACTTCGGGTTGAACGCCAGCGCTTCCCAGCTATGCGCGCCGACCGGGCTCGGCAGAACATTTGTATCCTGCCCGGGCCGGTCCCAATAGCGGGCGTCCGGCAGGTAAATGGGCCGGCCCTCGGCGTCGAGACCGCTCGCCCATGTCATCTCCGTATATTTGACGCCGCTCAGATATTTACCGGTGGCTGCATCATAAACATAGGTAAAGCCCTGCTTGGGCACCGAGACGACGGTGCGCGTGACCTTTCCGTTCACCGGGATGTCGGCGATCATCAGACCCACGGCAGCTTCATAATTCCATGCTTCATGCGGCAGCTGTTTGTGGTGCCACTTATATTTGCCTGTCTTGGCATCGACCGCGACGACAGAATTGGTGAAGAGCTCGTCGCCGGCGTCCGCCGCACGATCCTGCGGGTTTCCCGGCGACGGCGAGCCGGTGCCGAATACGAGTTGGTCGAGCTTTTCGTCATAGACCATCGCATCCCAGGCACTGGCGCAGCCCCGGCTCTTGGCATACCAGCCGGTCCCCCAGGTTTTCGCGATCTTCTGGTAGAAGGGATCCTTCTCGGTCGCGGGATCGCCGGGTACCGTATAGAAACGCCACTTGTGCTTGCCGGTCTCGGCATCGAATGCGTCCACGAAGCCGCGCGTCAGGCCCGAGTCCGCGCAATTGTTCCCAGTGAACACCATGCCACCGCCGACACGCGGCGCTGCCGTGATCCCATATTGCTCGTTCGGGTCGCAGCTCTGGGCTTCCCACCGCTGCTTTCCGCTCTTCTGGTCAACCGCAACCAGCCGGCAATCGCCGGTCGCAACGATCGCCATGTCACCATAAAGGGCGAGACCCCGATTGGCCTGACGTGAAGTGAAGGCGGTCAGCGACTGCTCGTCAGCGGACTTTTCGGGATAGCTTGCGGTGAACTCCCACAGCTGCTTGCCGTCCTTCAGGGAATTGGCGAAGATCCGGCCGCCGGGAGCGCTCTGAAACACGACACCGTTCTTGATGAGCGGGTTTCCGACCATGCCATATTCGGTCGGCATCTCGGCGGACCAGGCAAGGTCGAGATCATCGACATTGTCACGGTTGATCGCAGTGATGTCCGAGTGATGCTGAATGTTCGGGCCGTTTCCGATTTCCGCCCAATCGCTGTTGGCCGGATTGCCCGGCGAACAGGAGCTCGCGGCCAGCGCCAGCAAACTGCCCAGAAGCCCCTTCTTTGTCGCGAGTTTCATATGCCTGTCCTCTCCAACATCGGGGCAGCCGCACCCGACTTTCCACTTGCTAGTTCCGATTGTCCGATGGAGCCTTCTGCCGGTCGTGCGCATCCCAGGCCTTGTTGAGAATATAGGCGAAGAGCGCCTCTGCATCGGCATCGGTCACATAGGAGAATTGCGGCATGCCTTGCGTGCGGAGCGCGCCGCCCTGAACGACCTGCTTGAAGATCGCGAGATCGGCAGGCGGCATGCGATTGAGGTTGGGGATATTGCCTTCGACCGAAGCTCCGCCACGCGTTCCGTGGCAGACGTCGCAGCCATAATCTTCGAACAGCCCCGCGCCCCTCGCGGCAAGCACCACATCCTGCCGCGGAGCCGGCGGCCGTGAAATAGGTAGCGGGCGAGCGAGAGCCGGATAGGGAGATTTGCCGCCGATCCGGAATGCCAGAAGACGGGGTGGCGTCCGGCTCTCGGGCGTGGAGCTGTAATTGAGCGAGGCGGTTATCGCCGCGGCACCGTTTCCGGTCGCAATGACGATATATTGGACACCATTCAGCATGACCGTCGACGGCGCGCCACGGATCGCACCACCGGTCTGCCGGCTCCATACGATCTTGCCCGTAGTCTCGTCGAACGCGACGAGCCGGCCGTCTGCCAGACCCTGGAAGACGAGACCGCCCGCAGTGTGGAGCAGCCCGCCATTCATCGGCAGGCTCGACGTCGTCGTCCGCCACTTCACCTTGCTATTGGCAAGATCGATCGCGACGACTTCGCCGCTCGGCTTTACGGGCGCGCCCGGCCGCAGTCCGGCGTCCCAGTCGATCGAGATGCCGCCGACCAGGGCGCCGGCCTCGGTCTTGACGACCGCCGGCAGCACCATCGCGGGGACGTAGACGATATTTGTCTTCGGATCGAACGCGAGCGCTTCCCAGCCGTGCGAGCCCGAGGGACCGGGCAATATGGCCGTATCCTGACCCGGCCGATCCCAATAGCGGGCTTCGGGGAGCATGAGCGGACGGCCGCTCCCGTCGAGTCCGCTCGCCCAGTTCATCTGCGCATATTTGGTTCCGGCCAGGAACTTGCCGGTTGCCGCGTCATAGACATAGGCGAAGCCCTGCTTGGGCACCGACACGACCGTGCGCCGGACCTCGCCGCCGATCGGCAGGTCGGCCATCATCAGCCCGACGGAGGGTTCGAAGTTCCAACCGTCATGCGGCACCTGCTTGTGATGCCATTTATATTTTCCCGTCCTGGCATCGAGCGCGACAACCGAGCCGGTAAACAGCTCGTCGCCGGCATCGGGCGCACGGTCGGCGGGGCTCGCGGGCGATGGCGCGCCGACGCCGATGATCAGCTGCTGAAGCTTTTCATCATAGACCATGGCATCCCAGACGCTGCCGCAGCCGCGGGTCCTTTCGTGCCAGCCTGTGCCCCAGCTCTTCGCGAGATCGCGATAGAAGGGATCCTTCTCGGTCGCCGGATCCCCCGGGACTGTATAGAAACGCCAGCGATGCTTCCCGGTCTCGGCATCGAATGCGTCGACATAGCCGCGCGACTGCCCGGAATCGAAGCAGGCATTGCCGGTAAACACCATGCCGCCCCCGACGCGCGGCGCCGCCGTAATCCCGAATTGCTGTGCGGGATCGCAGCTCTCGGCTTCCCAGCGCTTCTTGCCGGTCTTCTGGTCCACCGCCACCAACCGGCAATCGCCGGTCGCGACGATCGCCATGTCCCCGTACAACGCGAGGCCGCGGTTGGCCTGACGGGCGATGAAGGACACCAAGGCGTCATCGGCAGATTTTTCTGGATAATCCGCGGTGAATTCCCAAAGCAGCTTGCCGTCTGCAAGGTCGTTGGCGAAAATCCTGCCCCCTGCCCCGCTCTGGAATACCACACCGTTCTTGATGAGGGGATTGCCGACCAGGCCATGATTAGTCGGCATCTCGGTCGACCATGCGAGGCCGAGATCTTCGATGTTCTCGCGGTTGATTTCGGTGATAGCGGAATGATGCTGGATATCGGGTCCGTTGCCGATTTCGGCCCAATCGCTGTTGCGCGGATTTTCGGGCCCGCATGAGCTGACGCCGAAGGCCAGCGACAGGATCAGCAGCGATTCCTTCCAATATGGCATAGTCCATCCCATCCTGGCCGCCTCCCCCACGTTTCGAACCAACCGGCTTCCCGCGGTTGCGTGGCCATCTTCTGCAAGACCGCGACGCGCCGACCACCTGGCCGGTTCATCCACCTGCGCGGCGCTCGAAGGCACCTTCCACCCCGCCGTCATAGGGCCGGCACCCCAGGGGTTCAACATTTTTTATCGTCTGTCTAATATTTTTTATGGCGCAACCCCTTTCGATGGTTTATGACCCCGGCCAGGAAGGACATCGATATGGCTCGCCAACCCGAGATTCGTGACGCCCGGCTGTCCACGGCCGAACAGATCATCGCCGAAGCGCGTAATGGACGAATGTTCATTCTCATCGATGGCGACGGTCGTTCGAACCAGGGCGAACTGGTGGTGCCGGCGCAGATGGCGACGCCCGACAAGATCAACTTCATGGCCAGATACGGCCGCGGCCTCATCTGCCTCGCGATGACCAGCGAGCGCGTCCGGGAGCTTGGCCTCGACGACATGCGCGTTTCGAATGGCCGGGAGCGCGGGCGGGCCTTCACCGTGTCGATCGAAGCGCGCGAAGGCGTCTCGACCGGAATTTCCGCCGCGGACCGCGCCCGCACGATCACGACCGCGATCGACGCGTCGAAAGGGCGCGCCGATATCGTCACGCCCGGGCATGTCTTCCCCGTGACGGCATCCGATGGCGGTGTCCTGGTGCGTGCCGGCCACGCCGAAGCAGCGGTCGACGTGGCGCGCCTCGCGGGCCTCAACGCCTCTGGTGTCATTTGCGGTATCATGAGCGCCGACGGCAATGTAGCGCCGCTCGACGACCTGTATGAATTTGCCGTCGAGCATGATCTCAGGATCGGCACGATCCGCGACATCATCGCCTATCGCCGCCGGAACGACCATCTCGTCGAACGCCGCGAAGAGGCGCGCTTCACGAGCGCATGGGGCGGTGAATGGAATGCGATCAGCTACAGCTGTTCGCACAGTCCGGGCGAAATGATAGCGCTGGTAAAAGGCAGCCCGGATCCGGACAAACCTGCGCTGGTGCGAATGCACGTCACAGACGTGTTTGCGGACGGACTCGCTGTGCCCGGCGAGCGATCGGGATTGCTGGAAAATGCGATGCGCGCGATCGCAGATAATGAGTCGGGGGTCATCGTCCTTCTTCGGCGCGAGGCGAATATCTCGGATCTTATCGGCGAGCGCTCACTCAGTGCTGCCGAAGATCAGGGCGAGCTGCGCGACTATGGCATCGGCGCGCAAATCCTCGCCGACCTCGGGGTCCATGACATGGTGTTGCTCACCAACTCGCGCGTTGCACCGAGCGCCCTCAAGGGGTTTGGGCTCAATATCGTCGAGCAGCGCCCGCTTTACGGTCAGCACGGCATGGAAATGGGCCTCGCTCTCGTCGGCTGAAGCAGGACGTGAAGAGCGGATCGCGGGCCCGATGGAACGGACACCGATGAGCTTCGATATCGACGCGCAGACCGGCACCATGGCCGTTCGCGAGCAGCACCGTTTCGATGAGGCTGCGCTGCAGCGCTGGATGGCCGAGCATGTCGAGGGCTATGAGGGTCCGCTGCGGATCGAACAGTTCAAGGGCGGTCAGTCGAACCCGACCTTCCGCATCAGCACGCCCGGCCGCGACTATGTGATGCGCCGCAAGCCCCCCGGCCCGCTCCTCAAGGGGGCCCATGCGATCGACCGCGAAGCGCGCGTCATAACCAGCGTGGCAAGCAGCGGCTTTCCGGTTCCCCATATTTTCGGCCTCTGCACCGACGACGCGATCATCGGGAGCTGGTTCTACATCATGGAGATGGTTGAGGGGCGTATCTTCTGGGATGCCACCCTGCCCGGCGTCGCGGAAGATCGGGCAGCCTATTTCGATGCGATGAACGCCGCGATGGCGAAGCTGCACGGCCTCGATCAAAACGCGATCGGGCTTTCCGGCTATGGCCGCGAGGGCGGTTATTTCGCTCGGCAGATCCATATCTGGTCCAGCCAGTACTTCAGCGATGCCGCAGCGGGGCGCGACGCGAACATGGATCGGCTGATCGACTGGCTCCAGGCCAATCTGCCTGCTTCCGACGAGACGTCGCTCGTGCATGGCGATTTCCGGATCGACAATATGATCTTCCATCCCACCGAGCCGCGCATTGTCGCCGTACTCGACTGGGAGCTCTCGACCCTCGGCCATCCGGTCGCCGATTTCGCCTATCATGCGATGATGTACCGGATGCCCCCGCTCATCGTGCCGGGCCTCGCGGGAACCGATATCGCCGCGCTCGGCATCCCGTCCGAAGAGGCCTATGTCGAGGCCTATTGCCGGCGCACCGGGCGGAGCAACCTTTCCGAATATTCCTATGCGATGGTGTTCAACTTCTTCCGCTTTGCCGCGATCCTCCACGGCATCCGCGGTCGGGTGATCCGGGGCACCGCGAGCAACAGGGAGGCAAAGGCACGCGCCGAAGCATTTACGCATTTCGCCGCGCTCGCCTGGGAACAGGTATCGCGACTTAAAGGGGCTGCGAGCAGCGGCTGATCCCGAGGGCTCGCCCGCGCCGCCGCAGAAAAACGTCACCGCTTCATGCGGTGCATCAGGAGAAAATCGATGCCGTCACCGCTATCGGACGAATTCAGACAGGCGATGCGCCGCCTTGCATCGACGGTCACGCTGGTAACGGCGGGATCGGGCGACAGCAGGACGGGGATGGCAGCCACGGCGGTGGTCTCCGTCTGCGCCGAGCCGCCCGCGCTGCTCGTCGCTGTCAATCGCTCGGCAAGTATCCATGCGATCCTTTCCGCTAGCGACGAATTCTGCGTCAATCTCCTGTCGCACCGTCACGCCGAACTGGTTGCGGCGTTCAGCGGCAAGCTCAAGGGCGCGGCTCGCTTCGCAGAAGGCGACTGGCGCTATACCGAAACGGGCGTTCCGGTTCTGGCAGATGCGCTCGCGAGCATCGTCTGCCGGACGATCAGCCGAGTCGACATCGGGACGCACACGCTTTTCATCGGCGAGGCCGCGGCGATCGCCAATCATGCCGACATCGCGCCGCTCGCCTGGATGGACGGCGGCTTCGCCCGATGCGAGCCTCTCGGCGCCCTTTAGGTCAGGGCACGGCCCGCTGGCGGAAACGTCCGCCGACTGCCAGAAATCACTTCGCCATAACCGCAAGGAAACGAGCGATCACCGCAGAGCGAGAGCGAGACCCTCGCCCCCGCTCCTCAGCGATATTGCGATCAGCCCGCCGCAACGCGCGCCGGTTGCGCCGGCAGTGCGCGCTCGATCTCATATTGATATTGGTGGCCGCCGTTGGCCGGGACCATTTCCCCGTCCCGATCGCCGATCGACCGCAAGGCAGAAGCCAGCAGCACCGGGTCGGCAGGGCCGCCCGCGAAATGCACGCCCCGCGTCATGGTCACATGCGCCTGCTCGAAACAGCCGGCGCCTGCCAATAGAACCATACGCGTCGGGGCCGAGGGTGCGGAGAGCGCAACGACCGCAGGACTGACGAGTTCGGGACCGAGTTCCTCAAGCGCCTCGGCCGAATAGAGACCGTTTGTCATGGCGGTTGCGGCGCTCGGCGCAAGACAGTTTACGTGGATGTTGTAGCGTTCGCCCTCGAGAGCGAGCGTCTGCATGAGGCCGACGAGAGCCATCTTCGCGGCTCCATAGTTGGACTGACCGAAGTTTCCGTAGAGACCCGATGAGGAGGTCGTGAAAAGTATCCGCCCATAGCCGCGGTCGCGCATGCCGTCCCAGACCGCCTTGGTGCAGTTTACCGAACCCATGAGATGGACGTCGAGCACGAGCCGGAAATCGGCGAGGTCCATCTTGGCGAAGGTGCGGTCGCGCAAGATTCCCGCATTATTCACGAGAATGTCGACCTTGCCCCATTTATCGACAGCGGCCGCGACCATCGCCTCGACCTCGTCGAAGTCCGCAACATTGGCCGCCACGGCAAGCGCCTGCCCGCCCCCCTCGATAATGGCATCACGAACTTCGGCGGCCGCTTCCATATGGAGGTCGTTGACGAGCACCGAAGCGCCCTGGGCTGCAAGAGCCAGCGCATGGGCACGTCCAAGGCCGGCGCCGGCGCCCGTCACGATTGCGACATGGCCGCTAAGATCGAGTTTCATCGGCTTTTCCCTTCGCGAATATTCCAGGTTCAGAAAATATGGGCGGGCGCGCCGGACGCGACATCGCTTCGCGACGCGACGAGCGCCAGCAGCGGGTGCGCATGCGGTAGTTCGCATTCGAAGAAATAACGGCAAGCGCGGATCTTCCCCTCGGCCAGATCCGCATCGATCGCACCGGCTGCAGCCGCCCGCGCCGCTGCGACCGCCTGGTCGAGCCAGAGCCACGCCACAACGACATGGCCGAACGCCCGAAGGAACGCCGTCGCATTGGCGAGCGGCGCATCGGCGCCGTCAAGGCGCCCGATCGCCACGCCGACATCGTCCCAGGCGCGCGCCAGCGCTTCAGCATAGGAAGCAAACCGGCTTGTCTCCCGAGCCGCAGCCACGGTTTCCCCGATCAGGCGCGAGAGGATCGGACGCGCCCGGCCATCGCCGAGAAGCTTTCGCCCCAGAAGATCCATGCCCTGGATTCCGGTCGTGCCCTCATGGATCGGGTTCAGCCGATTATCGCGCCAGAGCTGCTCGACATCGAAATCGCGGGTATAGCCGTAGCCGCCATGGATCTGGATCGCGATATCGTTTGCCGCAAGGCCATATTCGGACGGCCATGTCTTGGCGACCGGCGTCAGGAGTCCGAGCAGCAAGGCGCTTTCGTCATCTTCCTCGGCGCGGTCGACGAGGCGGGCGCAATAAAGACAAAGCGCGAGCGCGCCCTCGGCATAGGCCTTCTGCTGCAGGAGCATATGCCTGACGTCGGCATGCTCGATGATCGGAACCGGTGATCCGCTGCGAACAGCTGGCAGTCGCCCTTGCAACCTCTCGCGGGCGTAAGTAGCCGACAGCCGGTAGCCGCGATAGCCAAGGGCGGCGGCGCCGATACCGACACTGATGCGCGCTTCGTTCATCATGAGGAACATCTGCTGGAGGCCGCGGCCCGGCTCGCCGATAATCCAGCCGACCGCGCCGTCTGTCTCTCCAAAGTTCAGGAGACAGTTTGCCGTCCCCCGATACCCCATCTTGTGATTGAGCCCCGCGACGGTCACATCGTTCCGTTCATTCCCCGGAAGTATCTTGGGGACAATGAAGAGCGAGATTCCGGCTGTTCCTTCGGGAAGGCTGCCGTCCGCCCCCGGAATCTTGGCAAGCACGAGATGGACGATGTTCTCGCTGGCATCCTGATCGCCGCCCGAAATCCACATCTTGTTACCGGTCAGGCGGTACCGGCTGCCCCATGCGTCCGCGCCATCGGCGACCGCGCGCGTCCGCACGTCGGCGAGGCTCGATCCGGCCTGCGGTTCGGACAGGCACATCGTTCCGAACCAGCGCCCCTCGACTTGCGGGCGCCCGAACGTCTCGAATTGCGCTTCGCTGCCAAAGGTTGCGATAAGCCGGGCGTTGGCAACTGTCAGCATCGGGTAGGCGGCAGTCGCGATATTGGCTGCGGCAAAAAGCGAAAAAGATGCGGCGCAAACCAGATAGGGAAGCCCAAGCCCCCCCTTTTCTTCCTGAAAGCCCGCCGAAAAAAGCCCGAGCTCGGCATAGCTCGCAAGCGCAGGGGCAATCGCGGGGCAGATATGGACGCCGTGCGAGTCCAGCCAGGGCTCCTCAATGTCATTCTGCTTGTAATGCGGAAGAAATTGCTCTGCCGCGAGCTTCTCCGAGAGGTCGAGGATCGCGTCGACAGTTTCCCGATCGGCGAGCGACCCGGCACCCAGCCACTCGTGGAGAAGGAAATCGAGATCCAGCCGGGCGATGAGCGACGACGTCATGTTCACGCCACCACAGTCGTTCCGCCATCGACGGCGAGGATCTGGCCCGTGATATGAGCGCCGGCATCCGATGCAAGAAGCAATGCCGGCCCCATAAGGTCGGTCGGCCCGCCAAGCTTCCCCAGCGGCGTCCCGCGGATCATCGCATCGCTATGTTGCTCGACCGTCGCGGAGGTCATTTTCGAGGGAAAGAAGCCCGGCGCGAGCGCATTGACGCGAATGTTGCGCGGCCCCCACTCGGCGGCGAGCGCGCGCGTCATGTTGACGACGGCCCCCTTCGAAGCATTATAGGCAATCGTACCGATCCGATCGGGAAGATGTCCGCGGAGGCCGGCGATCGATGCGATATTGACGACCACGCCCTTGCCCGCGGGGAGGAAGCTGCGCCGCGCCACTTCGCTCGTTAAAGCGAACAGGCCGGTGACGTTGAGATTGAAAATCTTGTCCCACGCTTCGGGCGGATAATTTTCTGCGGGGGCTCCCCATGTCGCCCCTGCATTATTGATCAATATGTCGATGCGACCAAAGCGCTCGATGACCGCATCGACAAGCGCTGCGCCCCCTTGACGATCGCCGAGGTCTGCCGGGAATCCGTGAGCCGATATACCGCGCGAGGCCAGCTCGGCGACAGCGGCATCGAGTTCTGCTTCCTTGCGTGCAACGAGCGCAAGCGTTGCACCATATTCGCCGAGCGCCTGCGCCACCTGAAACCCGAGGCCGCGCGACCCTCCGGTAACCACGGCGACACGCCCTGAAAGGTCGAAGAGATTTGCAAGGACCGTCATGCTGATTGAGCTCCAATGAAGGCTGCGGCCGGCAAATGCGGCGCATTCCCGAGGCCCGAGCTAAGACGGTGCGAGCTTCAAGTCAATCCATTTTTATATATCTGTACCACTTCTAGTCTCATGGTTATGTCGTACAAAATGGCTAAAAATAGCGTATGATATTTCGATAGAAGCCGATCAACGCAGCCAATGCCAAGTTTCGTACCAAGTTAGAACCGGCAGCGGAAAAGGCCCACGTTCGCTATTTCCGCGTCGATGTGCATCGAAATTTTCCGGAAGCTCGCCCTCGGTCTGGGCTCGTCGTCCATCTGCGCCGCGGGATCGTCACCTCACTCCGCCTGAGTCAACCGCGGAACCTGCGCGCGATCGACAATTGCGAGCCGGTAGAATCACTCCCGCGTATCTGCACAATCACCGCAGGCCGGTCATATCAGTGCGGTACGCGCAACATCGGCGCTTGGTCGACTGGCACCCGGCGGTGACGCCAGATAACGAAAAAGATCCAGAAAAGTGCCGTTGCGCTCAGCAGGAAGGCCAAACCGTTCACGACCCGATAGTCCGGCGTCACCAGAAAACCCGCAATGGCGGGGCCGATGGCTATGCCGCCAAGCTGCGTTCCCCCCAACATCATGGCCGCGCTGCTCGACGAATCCACATCGGTCAGCGCGTCGAAAAGATAAGGAACCACGAGATTTGCAGAGAAATAGAAAATGCAGCCGAGAAGCAGGAAGGTTTGAACGGGCATCACCAGAACGAATAGAAGGAGAGCAAAAACGACGCCTGTCGCGCCCACTGCAAGCGGCCAGACATATCCGAACCGGGATCCCAGCAAGGTTGCGAAAATCGTCGCCGCCATCGAAACAATCATCATGATCGATACCGTGCCTTCGACCATTTCCCGGGAACCGCCCCAAGCTATTCCCATATATGCGATAAACCCGAAGGTCGCGCCGGTCGCAGTGAAATAGAGCGCCATTCCAACCACGACCGCCCAACCCGCAGGCGAAATCCGCCTTGTGTCCGCCACCGCCGATCCGGCTTCGGCCGGCCGATGCAAGCGGCCCTTCGGAAAGAAGCGGCAAAGCGGCAATACAAGCAACGTCATGATGGAGAGCGCTGCGAATAAACCGCCACCGCCGAACCGTGTGGCCAAATAGGACATGAGGAGCATGCCAGCCGCCGCGAAGGCGAGTTGCAGCGTATTGAATGCCCCCAAGGCGCGCGCCCCATCGCCCTCTGCCAGGACGGCATAGAGCACCGCATTGACCAGGCCGGCGCCAATGCCTGCCGGGATGCCGAAGATGAAGAGATAGGCAAAGCCGACAGGCGGGATCATCAGGAGATTTGCCAGAGCGATGAGCAATAGTCCGAGGATCGCGGTGCGCCGCCAGTTCAGGCGTTCCACGAGGCCGGGAAGCGACGCACACAGGAATACGCCCACCGCCAGGCCGCCCAGTTCCGCCAAGGTGAACAGGCCCCCCTCAACCTCGGTCAGCCCGCGGGTTCGCCCCAAGGACGTCAGGAGGACCGGAAGCGTATTCGAGAACGCGTTGGCAACCATGCCGACCAGCATCACGCAAGCCAGAACAGAGAGGCCGAAACCCTTCCGCTCGCCGCTGCCATCATTTTCCATCACTGGTTCCATCTCGATTTCGCCATGTCTCCGAATCCAAGTTTCGAGAAGGAATGGATCGCCCGACCGGCCACACTCCGGCCTGAGCCCTGTCGCTGCTGCGCACGTCCATTTGCCCTCTACTCGCCGGCTACGACAACGACCGCCTCCCGAATGACTTTCCATTCCTCGCCGCGCCGTTGCCAGACATAGAGAACATAGTTGGCATCAGCCGCCCGGTCATCGTGATGGCTGGTAACCAGCACCGTCGCTGCCGCGAGGTCGCCGGCGCCGAGTACCGCCCCCTGAAGCTCGAATGTGACATTGCGTCCCATGCTGGTCGCGAATTCGCGCGCGGTCGGGAGCAGCTCCGCCGTTCCCCGAAACAGATAGGGAGGCATCGGAAGCGTAACGATACCGTCAGGCCAGTTCAGCACTTGCAGGATTTCATCGCCGCTCCTGCCGGCAGCGAACATGGCGCTCACCTCCGCATATTTCCGGGTGATCGCACCGACCACATCCTCGGAGGCTGTCCCGATGGGGGCATCTTCGATGTTCATTCATGACCTCCTTGTCGTCGCTTCCGCCCATGCTGTCCGGTGCCGTTCAAGGGCACCTCCGCCAACCGCCCGATGCGTCAATCGTCCGCGCGGTACATGGTGGGAGACACATTGGTGAAATTCGCCACGTCGCCGATCACCTTTGCCGTATCCGGCGAAGACAGTGCCGCATTGAGCCAACCTTGATCCATAAAGCGGATGATCGTAACGGCCATAAACGGTTGAGGGCCGGCCGCGGGCGGCAAAACCTCTATCGTTTCAAGTCCGAAATCGCACCATGCGCCATGCGCGAGCGGAATATGTTTCGCTATATAATAGTCGTGGTCGAATGTTGCATCGTCCGCATGGGGGTAGAGTACGACCAAAGTAGCCATGGCGTGATAGGTCCTTCCAGTAAAACCAAGGGATTCCGCAGGGGACTCCCGGCACAAAATGCTCCCCGCAATCCCCCTGCCCGTTGCCCGCACAAGCTTCGCCCGCGGCGGATCCGGAGGCCCTGCATGTCGCGAGCCTTCGGTCTCGGCCCACATTCGCCAGGTCAGGGAGACCGCGTAAGCTCAGGCCTGGCCCGAGCCGACCACAGCGACGACCTGCATTTCGAGAAGCAGTTCAAGCGTTGCCAGCCGCGTAACCCAGACGGCGGTGAGCGCCGGAAAGGGCGCGGTGATGAATTCGTTCTTCACCCGCATGAAAGCTTCGGTATCATCATCCGAGACATCCGTCAGATAGAGTGTGATGTTGACGATGTCGGCCATGGTAGCGCCGGCCGCTTCGAGCGCGGTCTTCACATTTTCGAATGCCAGCCGCGTCTGCGCCTCAAGCCCTTCTGCCACCGTCATCGCACCGTCCGCACCGACCTGTCCGGACAGCCAGATCGTATCGCCCACGCGCATCGCCTGCGACAGTCCATACAGATCTGCGACTTGCTCGGTGCCGGAGGGATTGAAGGATTGCTTCTTCAGCTTCTCAGAATTCATATTCGCATTCCTTTCTCAAGGTTGACGGCCATTGAAGAGACATAGGCGAGAAACCTCTTCACCGGCTCAGGATATGGATGGCAATGGCCGCTTCCTCGATTCCGAGCAGTCCGCCGCCATTCTCCTGGATGGCGTGACGGGCGCCCTCGACCTGACGGGCGCCGGCCTCGCCGCGTAGCTGCGTGGTGAGCTCGTAGAGCTGTCCGATGCCGGTGGCACCGAGCGGATGGCCCTTGGACTCGAGCCCGCCGGAGGGATTGACCGGGATACGCCCGCCGATCGTAAAGTCACCCCGTTCGGCGCAGGGACCGCCCTCGCCGCGGGGAGCAAGACCGAGATTCTCGACCTGTAATATCTCGCCCATGGCGGTCGCGTCGTGCAGTTCGGCGACATCCATGTCCTCCGGACCGAGGCCCGCCATTGCATATGCCTGCTGCGCTGCCAGCGCGCTGACATGTCTTTCGGGCACACTCTCGAGCCGTGACGTCGCACTGCGCATCACGCTGGCCGCGATCCGGACGCAGCGGCTGCGATCGGCGCCGATACGTTTCAGACCCGCCTCGGTACACAGGATGACTGCCGCTGCGCCGTCGGTCACCGGCGAACACATCGGAAGGGTAAGCGGATAAGTGATCGGCGCTGCCGCCAGCACTTCGTCGATCGTGAAGGACTGCCGGTACTGCGACCAGGGATTATGCACCGAGTGCTGGTGATTCTTGGCGCAGACTGCCGCGATCTGCCGCTGCGTCGTGCCATAGGTCTGCATATGCCATCGGCACCAGGACGAGTAGATGCCCATGAACCGGCTGTACGGCCTAGCCGATTCTGACCCCGGAGGAGGCACAATGCCCTTGCCCATCGCCTCCAGCCGGGTGAAGGTTTCTTCAGCCCTTTCCACGTCGACGCCCATCTCGAACAAGGCCAGGGTCTTGGCCTTGTCTTCGACATTCATCTTCTCGACGCCGAGGGCCAGCGCGATGTCCGTCGCGCCCGAACGCAGGCTTTGCACTGCCAGGTGAACGGCGGTGCTGCCGCTCGCGCAGGCATTTTCCACATTATAGATCGGAATGCCCTCAAGCCCCAGGCGGCTCAGGTTTACCTGACCTATGATCGCAAACTGACCCTGAAGCGGGCCATTGGTAATATTGGCATGGAATGCCGCGCCTATATCCTCCGCGCGCGCGCCCGCGTCCTTGAGGGCGCCCTCCAGGGCTTCGCGCGCCAGGCTCTCGATCGTCCGATCGAGATGGCGCCCGAACTGCGTCATGGCAATGCCGGCGATATAGACGTTTTCCATCAGGCGCTCCTCAAATCCGCCGGCCGGCGTCCTGCCAATAGGCGGCACGCAGATCCTTCTTGAGCACCTTCCCGACCGGACTGCGCGGCAGGCTGTCGATGAAGTCGATCGTCTTGGGCGCCTTGACCGAACCCAGCTTGGCTTTGCACAGCGCGATCAGCTCGTCAGCAGTTGCGCTCTGCCCCGGATTGAGTTCGACCACGGCCTTGACAGCCTCGCCCCATTGTTCGTCGGGCACGCCGATCACCGCGCAATCCTGCACCGCGCCATGGCCCCAGATCACCTGCTCGATCTCGCTCGGATAGACGTTGAAGCCGCCCGAGATGATCATGTCCTTCTTGCGGTCGGTGATATGAAGATAGCCCGCATCGTCCAGATAACCGATATCGCCCGTGTGCAGCCAGCCGTCGACGATCGTCTCGGCGGTCTTCTGCGGGTCCTTGTAATAGCCCTTCATGACGATGTCGCCGCGCAGGCAGATTTCGCCAGCCTCACCCTGCGGCAAAATCCGCCCGTCGTCGTCCATGATCTCGACGCTGGTCAGCACATTGGGCCGGCCCACTGAAGAGAGCCGGTCGTCCGGCACCAACTTCCCGTCGCGGAAACATTCGTCGGGCGCCATGGCGGTAATGCCGACCGGCGCTTCGGTCTGGCCATAGACCTCTGCCATGACCGGCCCGAAGGTTTCGATGGCAAGCTTGAGCTTTTCCACCGACATCGGCGCTGCGCCATAGAGGAAATATTTCAGCGATCTGAAATCCTTTCCTTTCAGCCCCGGAACATCGAGCAGCCGGTAGATGACCGTCGGCGGCAGGAACAGTTCGGTGACCTTGTGCTCGGCGATCTTCTCGAGCACCACGGCCGGATCCGGCGTCGTGACGACGACCACCGTACCACCGCGCGCGGTGCAGGGAAGCGACAGCGTTCCCGAACTGTGGGTCATGGGAGCGGCCGCAAGATTGACCGGCGGATGGGCCGTATCATAATGGAAGGTCGCCATGAACTGCGCCACGAAGGTCTGCATGCTGCGATGGGTGTTCATCACGCCCTTGGGCATGCCCGTGGTGCCGCCGGTCGGGGACAGCGCTACCACATCGTCCCTTCCATAGGTGATCTGCGGCGGCGTGCCCGGCTGGTCCGCGGTCCAGCTTTCCAGCGAGACGGCGCCGGGCACATCGCCATCGATGCAGATCCAGTGGCGGATTCTCGGGAGGCTGGGTTTCAGCTTTTCGATGACGTCGGCGAAATATTTCTGGAAGAAGAGAATCTCGCAATCGAACTGATCGAGGACATAGCCATTCTCCTCGGCGCTGCTGCGGGCTCCGACGGGGATGACGCACATGTTGGCGCGCCATACTCCCAGCATGCAGGTCCAGGCCATGACATCATTTGCCGCCCAGGCGGCGGCCTTGGTTTCCTTGGCAAATCCCTCCGCCAAAAGCGCATTGGCGATCCGGCAAGTATGGGCGCGAATTTCGTCGAAGGTGAAGACCCGGTCATCCTGGATATAGGCCGCGCCCTTCGGGTTGATCCGCCAGCCGCGATCGAAGAAGTCGATGATTGCCATGGCAGGGGCCCTCAGAGCTGGCTGACCGAAGCGCGTGCCAGACCGCGTTGCTCCAGGAAGCCCAGCAGGTAGCGATGACCGAACGCCTTGCAGGCCGAGGCGAAGCCGACCGCTGCGGTGTCATTGTCCAGCAGCTTGACCACGGCAGCCGCCTGCACCGCGCCGGTCGAGATATAGGGGGTCTGGCCATGCACGGTCGCCCGGACAGCGGTCAGGTTACCGCGACCGATGGCGAAGTCGACGGTGCGCTGGAGCGTCGTGCGCTCGCGCGGCGGCATGGACGGCGTCGTCGATTCCACAAGGCGGAGGACGATGGCATCCTGCTCTTCCTTGGAAAGATGCTTATATTCGGTATCCCACTTCTTGCAGAGTTCGTGAACCGACTTCATCACATTGTTGTCGTAGAAGCCGACGCTTGCCAGGCAGCTGCGAACCCGCGGATCATTTTCATAATAGATCGGAAGTGATGTGCCGCCCCAGGGAAGCGAGAACACCGGCTCGATGAAATCCGGCGCCACGACATTGAACGACGCCAACGGGTCATGAACGACCAGCTTGTTGTCCCAGAGGTAACGCGCTTCATAGCGGGCCGCTTCGAAGATCGTGGCCGTCGAACCGACCGTAACGCCGGCAGTGCCGCCGCGCGGTCCACGCGCCAGTGTCGCGACTTCGAGAACGTCCACGCCCTGGGTTTCTAGCGCCAGCTCGGCTGCGATTTCCGCGAATGTGTACATATAGGCGACCGATGGCGAGACCAGCAGGCCGGCCTCGGCGAACCTCGGGCCGAAGCGCTCGCGCACCTCCATCATGAACACCTGCTCGCCGGTGGTATCGATATAGTGACAGCCCGCGTTGAGCGCAGCTTCGACCCCCGGCAGGCCATGGTGCAGGAAGGGGCCGATCGTGTTGCACACCACCCGCGCGCCCTGGAATGCCTTGGTCAGCGCTTCGACTTCGTTCGGCGCTTCGATGATCTCGTACACCGCGGATTCCAGCCGAACTACGCGCTGCGCCATCATGTCTTTGGTGCGCTGGGCATTACGGGCGACAGCGGTGAACGGAATGTTCTGGTCGATCAGCCAGTCCATGATCAGCATGCCGGTGTAGCCGCTCGCGCCAGTCACGACGACAGGATATTTGGCCATTTTTTACTCCCAAGATTTCTGTGGATTGTGATTTCGAACTGTCAGGGGTTGGCCCAGCCTGCGGCATAAAGCTGCTGCGCAAGCAGGCCGAAGCGCATGGTCAGGACCCGATTTTCGCCATCCTCGATCAGGGCGGACTTTGTGTCGCGCACCAGCTTCTCGATCGGATATTCATGGGTCGTGCCGACCCCGCCGAACAGGCGGAACGCCTCGTCCACGACCATCATCGCTTCTTCGGTAGCCGTGACCTTGGCCGACGCCGTGTAATAGGGATGGGTGAGCGGCGACTGGCGCGCATAGGCGAGCGCCCGACGCGAGACGGCACGCGCGACCTCGACCCGGCGCAACATGTCCCCAAGCCGCAGCCGCGTCATCTGCTGGTCGATCAGCAGCCGGCCGCCCTGGCGGCGCTCATGGCAATATTGCAGTGCCATTTCGAACGCGCCGCGCGCAACGCCAGTGAAGACCTGGCCCATATAGGTGCCGAGATAGGACCAGGACGAACAGCCCACCGCATAGGCGCTTTCCTCCTCGGTAACGGCGAAGCGCCGCGGCAGGCGAACATTGTCGAAATAGATTTCGCCCTGCGGCAATGAACGCTGGCCGATCTTCTCGAGCGGCTTGCCCTTCGACACGCCCGGAGCATCCAGCGGAACCACCGCGACCAGAAAATTCGGTAGCCCGTCCTTGCCGGTGTAGCCGTCGCCATAATCGCAAACGATCTGGATCAGCCCGACCTGCGCCACCGCGCCGTTGGACACCCATGCCGAACATTGACCGTTGATGACAATCTCGTCGCCGATGACCTTGGCGGTCAGGTTGCCGATGTTGCCGGCCTGCCCCGCAGGCCATTCGCGCGGCATGTCGAGAACCTGGGTATCGCTGCCACGATCGGGCTGGGTCACGATCCAGCAACCGATCTTGCCCTCGCAAAGTTCGACCAGTTCCTGCTTGCCCGCCGCAGCCGCCACCGATTGCGGCACGCCGGCGACGCCCAGCGAAATCGCCAGCCCCGCGTCGCCCCAGCCCAGTTCCTCGCCGATAAGCGCTTCGGTGCGAATGGCCGTTTCGGGCGGCAATTCTGCGAGCAGGGCCGGATCGAGTCCGAGCTTCGCATATTCCCCGAACAGAGAATAATATGGCGAACCCGGCGCAATCACATCCTGCGCGCTCATCCGGTCGAGTTCCCGGCCCAACGGCCGCATCACATCCTTGGCAAAGCGATGGACCGAACCCTGGATCGCCTCCTCTTCTTCCGTCAGCGGAGTCTCGAAGCCCGACAAGCCAACAGCAGGCAGGGTCAGGACCGTCTTCAGCGGGATCATCGACGTGCTCTCCTACCGGCGAGACCATATTCCAGCCCGACAAAATTGTGCCTTTTCATAGTCATCCTCGTAGCTTTCTAGTAACCCGGCGCGCTCTGGAGACTGAGGCGCGCTAGAGGGTGCAGCTCGGCGCAATGGCGCCACCAGTGCGGGCCGCCCTGGCGTTGAAGATGAATTTCCGGGATTCGCTAAAGTCTATCATAGCCACATCCCCCACCTTCAATGCGCGGGCAGGAAAGGCCGAAATTGAAACTATCGAATGACGAATATTTCAATAGAGAATGGGTTGTTTTTACAGATGACGTCGCAGATCACCCAATATATTTTCACCCATTCGGCCAGTTTTATGCATCGCTCTCGAATTTTTATTTTATAGTTTTCGAAAAATATCTGCCGTATTTTCGACACCTCGATATTTATTGTAACATTCGAAAAGCTACGCGATTCTCTTGGAAAATAATATGACTGGGGGCGCAACATTTATGACTTGGCGTGCAAATTTACGGCAGCCGCATGGCGAAGGCCGCTGACGCGGCCGGCGGGAGCGAGATCACGCCCTTCGAAATGCCGGCGCGCATGGACGAACAACGGGTTCGGCCATCTCGGGCAAGGCTTCGGTTGCCGGAGTCCGGGAGCCGCGGCGCACCTGCGGCGTCCGCCGCTACAGGCACGAAAATGCCGGCACTCCGCCGGTCTCCTGCCGCCATGCGACCCGCCCGGCCATCGGTTTGCAAATCTGCGCGTCAGAAAGCTCGCGCGTACCGCAGTTCACCACCGCAACGGCCAAATGCCGAGCTCGACATCGAGAAGCGCGGGCTATCCAGCCGGTCTCATCGTGAATACGGGCCCATCAGGGCGCCCGGCGCATTCGCTTCACACGATGAGCGATTGCTCTCCCTCATCCTGCATTTGACTACGAAATTGAGCCGGCGGCGTGCCCGTCCATCGCTTGAAGGCGCGCGCGAAGCTAGCGGTCTCCGCAAAGCCCAGGGACCGGCTGATGAGCCTTATGGGCATCTGCGTCTGCGAGAGCAGTTGGTGCGCTCTTTGCTGACGCGCCCGATCTAGGACCGCTCCAAAACTCGTATTCAATTTGGACAGGCGTGCGTGGAGACTGCGCTTGGACACGCCTATCTGCCGAGCGGCCTCTCCGGCCGAGGGAAAATGCTGGCCGCTATTCAAGAAAATACCCATCAGGACAGCGTCGACGTCCCCGCCCTTCCGGCTCCTGTTGACCTCTTCCGCGCATTGCAGCGTATAGGCTTCGGCCAACAGGGAATCGGCCAATGGCAGCGTCCTGTTCTCGGCACCTTTCCGGAAATGCCAGATCGTTTGCGACGCGCCGAACTCCACAGGACATCCGAAATCACGTCCGAACTCCTCCCATCCCGCAGGCTCGGGGACGGAAACGCTAACGCGCTCGAGCGGAAATTCGTCGAGCACCCAATCATTGAGCGCGCGCCGCATTCCGCCAAGGTCCCGGATGAGATAAAAGGCCTTGAGATGATCGGGCACGCCGGAGTCATCGACGCTCATGCCGCGAATTGCGCCTCCCGCATCCTCCAGTGCGTAATAGGTGAGGAGCGAATAGGTGAGATCCTGAAAGGAAGTAATTGTGCGGACGGCTTCCCCCGCATCCTTGGCCGAAAGAACCGCGAGACTGAACGTTCCATAGGCGGTCGCCCGATAGCGGCTGCCGAGCTCGAACCAGGCTTTGGCATCGTCGACGGTCGCTTCGGCCACCGTCTTCTGCAATCGCAGTTCGTCGCGGCCCAAGATCACGCCATCCGGCTGATCCATGCTCGACGTTTCAATCCGGGCAGCGTTGCAGACCGCGTTCCAATGAAGACCCCGGCTTACCAGCTCTCCTCGCATGATTCTTGCGCTTTGAGCGGACAACCGCACCGTACCAAGCGACTCCGCCTTCATTTGTTCCAACCTTTTTCCTGGCCAGATGCAAGCATGGCGGCGGCCTTGTCAGGACACGCCAAACAGCCAAAATATCATAATTTCAGATTGCCGCCGATGCAAGGCGGCGCCCGGTGCGGCGCGATCCCGCCCAACTGCCTGATCAGATTGAAGAAGAACGCGACAATGCCGCGGCATCGACGGAGAAAGCCCGTGAACTGCACTTCGGCATCGTTCAGAAATGGCGGGTTTATGGGAACGAAAATTTGCGGCAGATGCTCTTGAACGTGCCGTTGCGCCGGATTGGTGGACAGGCTGGGGAGGAACCATCGGCCGTTCGCCGGCTCACATAGCCGCTGCGCCACCCAGCTTCCGCCGAGACGGAGAGGCTGAATGACGCAGCGGAGCAAAGTGCAAATCCGTTTCGGGTGCAGCCTTAAAACTTCACGTCGAAATTCGCACCGAAAGTGCGCGGCTCTCCGAGGCGATAATAGTCATATCCCAAGCCGCTCAAATCGATGCCATATCTTCTATAATAGGTATTGAAGATATTTTTCACCCAGACGCCCACGCCATATTTTCCATCCGCAAAACGGTAGTTCAGATGGCTATTGAACAGTCCATAGCCCTTTTGCGAAATTCGCTTGTTGTTGAGCAGATCATAATATTGCCTTGAATTGTAGTTGGCATTGACGCCCCATTCGAGACTGCCGTTGTCACTGTCCAACACCGTCCAGTCAAAGCCGCCGGAAACGCTGACCGTTGGCGCATTCGAAAGGCGGTTGCCGACGAGCGAATTTCCGCCCACCACCCCTTCCTTGATCTTCGTGTCCAGCAGGCCCAGTCCCGCGTTCAGCCGCAGGCCATCGACGGGGCGCGCGGTGAACTCGAGTTCGGCACCCATCACGCGCGATTTCGGAAGATTGACGAGACTTTGCACCTGCGTAACGGGATCGGTGCTGAGCGCCTGCTGATTGCGATAATCATAATAGAATATCGCGCCGTTCAGCGTGACCGCGCGATCGAGGAACTGGCTCTTGAAACCCACCTCATAGGCGTTGACGGTCTCCGCCTTGGCAACATTGAGCTCGTCGGGCACAAAATAGGCCTGAGCGTTGAAGGCATTCGCCCGATAGCCACGGCTGAAGCTTGCATAAATCAGGTCGCCGTCCGCGGTCTTGAAATCGATGCCCACCTTGCCCGTGACGGTGCTTTTGCGAAAACTCCGGCCAGTCGTCGCATCCAGATCGCTCGGATCATCACCGGGGATGGTATTGGCAAGAACAACGCCGTCCGAGCCCAGCACCTGGCCGACGAAGTCAGAAACCCGGCCGGTGTCCCGCGTGAAACGCAAACCGCCGCGCAAGATGACATTGTCCGACAGCTTGAAGTTCAGATCGCTGTATACCGCAGCGGTCTTTTTGACCTGCCTGAACGTATTCCGATAGGTGCATCCCAGGAGACCGCCGGAATTCGGATCGCTGCAATCGTCGGAATTGAGCAAGCCGTCGCCATTCACGTCGAGATCGTTATAGTATCTGATTTCGTTGAAGTTGTTCAGGCTCTCTCGATTATAATAGGCGCCGAGAATGAAATTGAACGGCCCGCTATAATCGCTGCTGATGCGAAGATCCTGCGCGAACTGCCGGCCCTTCGCGGCAAACGGATCCTCGACCACCCTGAGCGGACTGCCGTCGCCGTCGTCCGGAACGAAAAGCTTGCCATAATCATAGGAGGTGATCGACGTGACGGTCAGGCCGTCGGTCATCTGCCAATTGCCGGTCAGCGACGCGCTGTAGGTCCGGGCCCTATGCCGCTCGACGAAGTTGGTCTCCGTTTCCCGGCGGCCGATGCCGGTCCTGAAATAGCTCGTCCCCTGGCCGAACAGTTCATAGACGCCCGCGCCGACCCCAAGCGGGCCGGGATCGCCATAGACCGCGGCTTCATAGGGATTGATCAGGCTCGTCGACAGGCGCAGCGTGAAGTCCACCTTGTCGCTGGGCTTGAACAGGAGCGACCCGCGAATGCCATATTGGCGCACGCCGCTGGGGTTCGCCTTGCCTGGCGCCTGGCTCTTGAACCATCCATCGGCGCGCGAGAAGGTGAAGGCGACGCGCGCGGCGAGCGTGTCGGTCAGACCGGTCTGCACCGCGCCATCGACATCGTATCGGTTATAATTGCCATAGCCCAGTTTCAGATAGCCTTCGGTGTCGAAGTCGGGCTTGCGGCTGATGAAGTTGATCGCGCCGCCCGTCGTGTTCTTGCCGTAAAGCGTTCCCTGCGGCCCGCGCAGGACCTCGACACGCTCCAGATCGTACAGCCCCAGGCCGAGAAACGGGAAGCTGCCCTTGTAGACTTCATCATAATAGGCGGCGACCGGCCCCTGCTGGTTGAAGCTGAAATCGCTCATCGAGATGCCGCGGAGCGAGAATACCGGCGTGCTCTCGCCGGCCACAGTCGCAGCCTGGAGATTGGGAACCGACCTCACAAGATCGCTGGCTTGCTGGATGCGCTGGTTGGCCAGCGTGTCGCCGCCGATCGCGGTAATCGAAACCGGGACGTCCTGCAGCCGCTCCGATCGCCGCTGCGCGGTGACGACGATATCGCCGCCATCGCTTTGCGCCTGCTCCGCGGGCGTCGCGTCCTGAGCCATGGACGTGTCGGCGAAAGCTAATGTGCAAGCCCCGAACAGCAAAATGGAACCTAATTTAATCATGACTTCCTCCCTATTCATGCATGCCGGGGATTTCATCCTCTCAGCATCAAATTGTACCCTCTGCAAATTCTCAACTATGCATCGATAATAGGCGCAGAAACTTATTCGATCGCGCCCGTACCCGGCACCCGATCAAAGGACGGCTTCTTTATTTTTATCCATACAGTATCTCTAGGAAGAGATACGGATACGCACCCTATGGTGGACTGTTTTTATACATCAAGGCCGCGCCTTTCGATTTCGCCCCGCATCATAGGCATCCCAGGCATTGTTGATCATATAAGCCTGCAGCGCCTGGAGATCGTCGTCCGAGAGATAGGAGAAGCGGGGCATTCCGGTTTGATTCAGCAGTCCATCGCGAACGATCTCCTTGAACAGACCGTGACGCGCCTCGTCGGTCCGGTGGAGGTCGGGCGCGGTGCCGCCGCCATTGACCATGCCGAGGCCATGACACACCTCACAGCCGGCAGCGTTGTACAGGCCCATGCCCTGGATGGAGAGCGCCTTGCTGAAGCGGGGCAGCGGCGGCTTGGGAACCGGAGGCAGCTTGGGATTGGCTGGCAGGACCTGCTTCCCGCCAAGCTTGAACGCCAGGATGCGTGACGGCGCCTGGCGGCAATCCTCGCACGATGAGTCCTGGGGCGAGGACACACCCGTTCCCGAAGAATTCGCATTGCCAAATGGCAGCAGGATATATTGCTCGCCGTCCCGAATGACGGTGCTGGGCGCGCCCTGCAACGAACCGCCAAGATATTTCGACCATAACAGCTTCCCGGTATCGGCCGCACGTGCCTGGAAATAACCGTCGCCAGTGCCTTCGAAGACCAGGTTGCCCGCCGTGGACAGGACGCCGCCGTTGTAGACCATCTTGTGCGTCACCTGCCAGCGGATCTCCTGCGTGACCGGGTCGATCGCCACCAAAGAGCCACTCAGTGGATGCTTCGGATCATTGCGGTTGAAGTCGAAAATCACGCCTCCGACAGAGGCGTCGTCCCGCGTCGCGATGTGAAAGGTGCCGTTACCGACCGGAATATAGATCAAGCCCGTTTTGGGGCTGAAAGACATCGGTTGCCAGACATGCGAGCCCAGGATCATCGGAGCAATCAGCGCCCCTTCCGAACCCTTCTCCCAATAATTGGCTTCCCCCGTCAGGATGGGCACGCCCTTGGCGTCGAAACCCTTCGCCCAATTGACCTCGGTCGTCTTGATCCCCGAAATGAATTCGCCGGTCTTGGCGTCCAGCGTGATCAGAAAGCCATGTTTGGGCGCGTTCATCAGCACGCGGCGCTTCTGGCCGTCGATGGTGAGATCGGTCACGATCGACTGGAAGGCTTCCCAGTTCCAGCCGTCGTTCGGCGCCAGCTTGTAATGCCAGACATATTCGCCGGTGTCGGCGTTCAGCGCGACGATCGAGCCCGCGAACAACTCATCGCCTGCTCCCTTGCCGCGACCGGTCGGCGACCAGGGTCCGGCTCCGGAGGTGGACACATACAGAAGGTTCAAAGCGGGGTCGTAGGTCATCCCGCCATAGGCGCCGCCGCAGCCCACCTGCTGCGTGGGCTGACCCCATGTCTTGGCCGCCATTTCGTGCGCCGGGGACTCCTGCCCTCCAGCCGGCTCCTCCGGGAATTGGGGCACCACGTGGAAGCGCCATTTCTCTTCGCCGGTCTTCTGGTCCAGGGCGTTGACGAAGCCTCGCCTGCCGCCGATGTCCATGCAGCTGTTGCCCGTGAACACGAGGCCCGCGCCCACCTGCGGTGCGCCGGTCTGCGTGAAACCCCCGGTCTTGTCGCAGGTCAGCTTGTCCCAGTTCTTCTTGCCCGTGACCTTGTCGAGCGCAATCAACCGGCAATCGGGCGTGGAAATGAAGACCTGGTCCCCCTCGAGCGCCAGACCGCGCTGAAACCGGGCGCCCATGAACGCGGTCAGCGCGGCCCCGGTGAAATTGGGTTCCGGATCGAACTCCCACAGGAGCTTGCCTTCGAGGCTTACGGCAAAGACGCGTCCGCCCGCTGCGCTCTGATATGCCACGCCGTCGGCCACCAAGATGTTGCCGACCGGCCCGTCCTTGGTGGGGAGGTCCACGCTCCAGGCGAGGCCGAGGCTCGACACATTCTTGTCGTTGATCTGATCGATCGGGCTATGGAAAAGCTGGCCGGGGCCATTCCCCATGAGCCGCCATTCGGCGGCGTCGGGTGCCTCGACGGACTGATCGGTCGTGTCGGCTCCGGCGTTAGCCGACAGCGTCAATGCGGCGGCAGCCATACCGGCGATCGTGACGCCGAGCGTGAGTCTCGCGAAGTTCCGGCGTTTCCACAACATGAGACATTCCTTCACTTCAATCAGGAGGTATCGACGAACCCAATATTCGGGCTGCCGACAACGGCCGCCCGGGATCCGAATTCGCTATTTCGCTTTCTTCTTCTTGTTCGTCTGCTCCCGGTCATGTGCGTCCCAGGCGCTGTTGACGAGATGAGCGTAGAGCGCCGCGGCATCGTCGTCGGTAACGCCCTTGAACTGCGGCATCCCGTTCGCCCGCAGCGCGCCCTGCTGAACCACAAGCTTCAGGAAATCGAGGTTGGCCGGCGGGGTCCGGTTGAGGTTCGGCACCGCGCCGCCAACAGAAGCGCCCCCATCGGTGCCGTGACAAACGTCGCAGCCCAGGCCCTCGAACAGGGCCGCGCCCCTTGCCGCCAGCGCCACCGACTGCCGCTGCGCGGAAGGGACGGGTGTTGCCTCGGGCTTGGCGAGCGGCGGATAGGGAGCCGTGCCACCGATCTTGAAAGCCAGAAGGCGCGGCGGGGTACGGCTTTCGGGCGTGGAATTATATCGATAGACTAACGAGGCCGAGATGGACGCCGCGCCATTGCCGGTCGGGACCACGATATATTGCTCGCCATTGAGCATCACCGACGCAGGCGCGCCGCGTATCGCACCGCCGGTCTGGCGGCTCCACACGATCTTGCCCGTCTCATCGTCGAAAGCGACGAGCCTGCCATCCGCGAGACCCTGGAAGACAAGGCCGCCCGACGTGTGAAGCAGTCCGCCGTTCATCGGCAGGGTCGAAGTGGTCGTCCGCCACTTGATCACATTTTTGGCCAGATCGATGGCGACGACTTCGCCGCGGGTTTTGACCCTGGATTCCGGGCGGTCGCCATAATACCAGTCAACGGCCAGTCCACCCACAAGGGCGCCCGGTTGCACCTTGTAGGTCGCGGGCATGACCATGGTGGGAACGTAGACGGTGCTCGTCTCGGGATTGAACGCCAGCGCCTCCCAGCCATGAGACCCGAGACCGCTCGGCAGGATCATGGTTTCCTGCCCCGGGCGTTCCCAGTAATTCGCATCTGGAATCGTGATCGGACGCCCATCCCGGTCGAGCCCTTTTGCCCAGGTCATCTCGACATATTTATTGCCCTTCAGGAACTTGCCGGTTTCGGCGTCGTAGACATAGGCAAATCCCTGCTTCGGCACCGATACGATCGTGTGACGGAGCTTCCCCTCCACCGGCAGCTCGGCGATCATCAGACCCACGGCCGGTTCATAATTCCAGGCATCGTGCGGCACCTGCTTATGGTGCCACTTATATTTGCCGGTGCGGACATCGAGTGCGACGACCGAATTGGTAAACAGCTCATCGCCCGCATCGCTGGCCCGGGCGGCCGGGCTGGCCGGCGAGGGACCGCCCACCCCGATAACCAGTTGGTCCAGCTTCTCGTCATAGACCATGGCATCCCACACATTGCCGCAGCCATGTGTCTTGCCATACCAATCGGTTCCCCAGCTCTTGGCGAGATCCTGATAGAAGGGATCCTTCTCCGTCGCCGGGTCGCCGGGCACCGTGTAAAACCGCCACCGATGCTTGCCGGTATCTGCGTCGAACGCATCGACGAAGCCCCGCGTTTCTCCGGAATCGGCGCAGGTATTACCGGTGAACACCATTCCGCCGCCGACGCGCGGAGCCGCCAATATGCCATATTGCTGACTGGCGTCGCAGCTTTGCGCTTCCCAGCGCTTCTTGCCGGTCTTCTGGTCGAGCGCCACCAGGCGGCAGTCGCCGGTCGCGAGGATCGCCAGATTCTTGTGGAGTGCCAATCCGCGGTTCGCTTGCCGGGCGATGTTGCTCGACAGCGACGCCGTCATGGCTGATTGTTCCGGATAGTCGGCCGTAAACTGCCACAGCAGCTTGCCCGTCTTGAGATCGTTGGCGAATGCCTGTCCGCCGGGGCCGGCCTGGAATATGACCCCGTCCTTGATCAGCGGATTGCCGACGAGCCCGTAGCTTGTCGGCATCTCCACCGACCAGGCAAGGCCGAGCTTGCCGACCGTATCCTTGTTGATCTGCGTGATTTCGGCATGGTGCTGAACCCGATCGCCGTTCCCGATCACGGACCAGTCGCTATTCTCCGGATCATGCGAGTTCGAACCGCAGGATGACAGCAAGACCGAGAGGATCACCAGGTAAAAAGATGCGAACTTCACGTTACCTCACCCCATCCTTTAAGCCTTCGGCATGGCACGGTTCGGCTGACAAGATGGTCGTCCGGCAGGTCAGCGCAGCTGAGGATAATTCGGCGACCGATACGGCTCGCCCGGCGTCAGCGAGGGATCGTTGAGATCGCTGATGTCATACTCATAGTCGCACCCCTCCGTCGGCAGCGGCCGATAAAAGAGCTTGTCGCCATGGAACCGGTATACGAGCGTATGACGCTCGGGGCAGTCTGGCGTGGTGGGAGCGCCGCCGTGCAAGATTCCGGAATGGAACACCAGCGCGTCGCCGGGCTCCACCTCCCAGGTGATCACATCCCAGGACGACGGATCTTTCGCACGATCGGCCTCGATCTCCGGCAGCCGGGGCCAGTCGCAATTGAGCCATAGCGGCTTTGTGGGATCGCTCGGGTCGTTGTAGGACGAGCCATTATACTGAATAGCCGTGTGGGACCCCCGGACGAATTCGAGTGAATTCTTGCGGGGCACCTTTTCGAAGCTGGTCCAGATATTGAGCAGTTGCGGTCCGTTCATCGGAACATAGGACGTGTCCTGATGCCAGGGCGATCGGCCACCGCTGTTGCCCTTTTTGATGAACAGCTCCTCGCCGACGAACCACACATGTTCGGAGTCCCACAGCGAGGCCGCAAAGTCGTCGAGCCCCAGATCCTTGATCGTCGCGCGATGCACCTCGCCATTTTCGGGATTGCCATAGTCGTTGAACAACTCGTCCGGCGTCCCCTCACCGACCAGCGCGTGCTGCGGACCGGGATGGGCGAGCCCATAGTCGAACGCTTCGCGCATCCGCCGAAGATGCTCCTGTGAGAACAGGCCGCGGACCACGATGGCGCCGTCAGCAGCCAAGTCCCGCTTCATCTCGTCGGTTACCTTCATCGATCCCTCCACTTGCATCTTCCGGCTCCATCTGACGACAGATGTAGCGATCGCGCGCTTTATTGGAATGCCTGTTATTATAACTCGCATGACCCACAAATGATATGGCTTGAGGCGCAACATTTATGGCTTCGCGCGCAAATTTACGCCGGCGTGACACTCTGGTTGCAAACATGTGCCAATGGGGCCGGGGCGTTTTGCAGGGGCAGGCGCCATATCTCCGGACCATCCCGGGAAATCATGCACGCCGCCCCGACACATTCGCCGGAACTCACGCCTTCACCTCAGGCATTTTCGAAACTTTCGGCGCCAACGGCACGACCGATGGCGAACGCCTTCTCGAGATGCCCCGCGCGGATCGCATCGTCCGGGCTCAAGCTGTCGAGCAGGAAATGCTTCCGAATTGTGGTCATCCCGCAATATTTGAAGATTCCCGTCTCGATCTGGGTGGTGAAAGCGACGTCATAGCCATGCTTTGCATAGCCCTCACTGTCGACGCCTCCCACGGCAAGCAGATGGACCGGAATATCGCGCATCGTGCCGGCGAGCTTGCCGTCCTCATACGCATAAGCCCACCCGTTGATGAATACCCGGTCGATCCATCCCTTGAGCACGGCCGGCATGGACCACCAGTAAAGGGGGAAGGCCAGCACCAGCGCGTCGGCCCGGTCAACCCGCGCCTGTTCCTGGAGCACATCGTCCGGCACCGGACCACGACCATGAAAGCTGTCATGGTCCGCCAGAAGCTCTCTCGGCTCGAACGCCTCCCCGACAAGATCGGCGATGTCGACTTTATGGCCGGCTTCCACCGCGCCCTTCGAAAAAGCCTCGGTAACGGCCCAGGTCAATGATGCGCGGTCGGGGTGCGCCACCACCACAAGCACATTCATCGATGGAATTTCATCGGCGCCGTCCATCACATTTTGCTTCATGATATCCATACAGTCGATCCTTTATACAGTTCACGGCGCGCGGAGCCGAGATTGCCCGCGTCGAATAAAATATGGGTCGGGTTTATGCCGTCGGGCCGGAGCCAGCGGCTTCGTCGCCTCGATGAGGCAGTATCTCCGCAAACCCGCCATCATCCATCGAGCCGATATAGGGATTGTCGATGGCCACGAGCCATGCGCCGTCCGGTTGCTTGCGCGAGACTTCGAGGGTGTGGAACGGCAAGGTGACGGCGGATCCATCAGGCCCGGTGGCCAGTATGCGGCCGCGGCACCGGGTCGTGGCGAGGTGGCCATCCCCGTGCATGACAGTCACGACTTCGTCGAAGATCGCTTTCGGCTTGATATCGGCGAGAGCCTGTAACTCGGCGCGGACCCCCTCGCGATCGGTGGTCGCTTCGCCGCTCGACAATATCATCGCCGCACCGGGTTCATAAAATGCAAGGGCAGTTGCAATGTCGCCGGCCTCGACAGCTTTCGAAATGAGAGGACCAAGCTCTTTCGGCGCTTGGGCGATCGCATGTTCGGTCATATTCTTCTCTCCCTGAGCCGACGGCCGGACGGCATGAGCGGTTTCCCGGTTGCCGCCTGCCGCCGCTATTGCGCGGTAAAGCCGCCATCGACGCGAAGGTCGGTGCCGGTGATCAAGCTGGCTTCGTCCGAAGCCAGGAACACCGCCGCCGTCGCGACCTGTTCAGGCTGGCCAATTCCGAGTGGTTGCACCGAGGCAGCCACTTTTTGAGCCTCCTCGTAGCCGCCAAGATGCTCGACGACGGACGAGCTCATCGGCGTGTCGATCCAGCCGGGGCAAACGACATTTGCGCGGATTCCATCCCGTGCATGTTCGAGCGCGACCGATTTTGTGAACATCAATACGCCGCCCTTCGAAGCGCAATAATGGGCATATTGCGGCTCTCCCACGAAGCTGTTGACCGATCCGATATTCACGATCGAGCCGCCTCCGGCCTTGAGCATTTCCGGGAGCGCATATTTGGTCGTCAGAAAGACGCCCTTGAGGTTGACGTCAATGACCCGGTCCCAATCCGCCTCGGTCATATCGATCACCGGGGATGCGATGAAGATTCCGGCATTGTTACAGAGAATATCCAGCTTGCCGAACCGCTCGACCGCCGCATCGACGAGTGCCTTGGCATCGGCGGCCTTCGACGAATCCGCCTGGATGGCGAAAGCGGCGCCTCCCGCCAATGCCTCAGTTTCCCGCAGTGCCGCCATATTGCGGCTCGTCGAAATGATCAGACGCGCGCCCTCCCTCGCGAAGGCGACAGCTATCGCCCTGCCTATGCCGGTCGCAGCGCCCGTCACGATTGCGACCTTGCCTTCCAGTCGACCTGCGCGCTCCAATTTCAAACTCCTCAACCGAACGATCGTTCGTAAGCCATCTATCAGGACGCCTGATTTTCGTCAAGCTTCCGCAATTTTGCTACATATATGCTAGGCATCGTCGCCACATCGATTCAAAAAACGAACGAACGATCATTCGGAAATCTTGACGTATGCGCAGGAAAAGGCGACAAATAGCTTCACCGGCGGCAACGGCGAAAAGATCGACCGACGTCGCCCTGCAACCAAGGACCCACATGAAAGCCGCCTCGCTACAGCACCGAAATTTGCAAAAGACGGAAAGCAATCCCGATCGGCCGGGCGGCGTCGCCGATCACTACCTTGCCCGATTCGAACTGGATGGGCTGCGCAATCTCGGCCGGGTCGGTTCCGACAATGGTACGCGGGAGCGGTTGCTCGTCGAGGCGGTCAACCTGTTCGCCGAACGCGGTTACGACGGCTGCTCGATGCGGGATCTCGCCAACGCCGCGGGTGTCGTAGCGGCATCGATCTACAGCCATTTCCGCTCGAAGCAGGAAATCCTCGTGGCCGCGCTGGATCACCTCCTCAGCGAATTTTACGTCCATACCTTTACGGGCCATACCAACCGCGACCCCCGCGAACTGCTCTTTGCCATATTGCGCCGGCATATCATCTGGTCCGCAACGCACCGGCAGATGGCAGCGGCTTACGAAACCCTCATCAACCCCGCGCTCATGAAGCGGGCACTCGATCCCCGGGAACTCGAAAGATTCACGGTGGCGTGCTCCGAATATGTCGCCATCATAAGAGAGTTGCTCGACGAGATTGCTGGCCCGGACCCTGAGGTCGATCGCCATACGCGTGCCCATGCGGTTTATGACATAGCGGATGGCGCCGCAGCCTGGTTCGAGCCTGACGGCCGCGTCACGCCCGAAGAACTCGCCGACCAGACCGCTATACTCATCGAGCGCATCATCGATCGCTGAATCCGTCCTGCGGCCGGGGACCAGCCGGGCTTACGACGCCAGTTTTATTCGAGCATTCTGGCTTTACAGCCAGAAGCGGCCCTGCGCGATGGCCTCGAGGTCTCTCGCGACCTCTCCGCGAATGAGCGCCAGATCCTCCACCATGGATCCCGTGGCCAGAATACGGACGAGCTTGCCGACGAATATCGATTGGGCGAGCATGCCGTCCATGGCACGCGGCTCCGCCATGATACGGCCGAGCATGCGCTGCCAGGCCCTGTACTGATCCTCGATCGCGCTCCAGATCATCGGGGTCAGTTCGCGCCGTCGATCGGCATCGATCCAGATGGCGTAAGTCGCCAGATTATTGCCGGCATATGCGCTTACCTCACGCACGAGGATCGTGGCGGTGCGGTCGATCAGGCGATCGACCGTGAGGTCCCCGCCGGAATCCGTAGCCGCGACGATCCGGTAACGGTCCTTCGACTGCGCGAAAAGCCGCTCCTGGGCAGCCGCGAGAAGACCGGCAATGGTTGGAAAATGATAAAAAGGACCGGCAGGCGTCAAGCCGGCATGAGCCGCCACCGACCGGAATGTGACGGAACCTGCGCCTTCCGAAATCAATAATTCCGTTGTCGCCTCGAGAATGCGCTCACGTGTCGCTGCGGATTTCCTGCTGATGCGCTCCGATCCGTCGGTTTCGCGATCATGCGGCTCCACATGCCAGGCCTCCAGCGGATCGGCCCCCTGATCGAGTACGGCTTCGACCTGCTTTTCGTCGAGCCCGGCTCCGATCACGATGAAGAGCAATCCTATCACCAGGTCGATACCCGATCTGGCAGCAGCTTCCGGTTCGGCAACCTTTGCGGCGCGCGCGATGCCGAGCCAAGCCGCGGCAATTTCATCGAACCACTGCCGCGCCAGTTGCAGGCTTGCAGGATGACGGTGAGCATCGAGCAGGATTTCCGCCCAGCAGGTCGTCCGCGAACGATCGCGCTGCGCGGCGTTGCGGACCAGGCGGATGGCCAGCCCCCTGAAGGCCTCCGGGCCGCCGCCTTCCACCTGCATCCGCGCGGCAGCGCGCTGAAACGCCTCGACATAGCCGTCGAGCGTCATTTTCGAAGCCGCGGCAAGAATGTCATCTTTGGTGTCGAAATGATAAGTGGTCGCCGCCAGGGAGACATTGGCCCGCTCCGCCACCAGCCGATGTGTAAGACCGGCAACGCCATGCGAGGCAATCACCTCGATGGCGGCCTCGGTGATAAGCGCGCGGCGCTCGAGGGAACGGCGCTGCTTGCCTCCTCGCACAGCCCGAACCGGAGCGAGATTTTCAGCAGCGAGCTCGGACAATTCTGTTTCGCCTGACATTATATCGCGAATAGCTTCCCGATGGCGCGCCCGGCAAGCCCGATCCATCCGACGTGCCGCCGCGATCTCGAAGCCCGGTCCGGACAAGCCGCAAGCCACGATCGCCGCGCTGCCCGGACGATCGATTGCCCAAAGCCGCGCGCAAGAATATTCAGAGCCGTCGCGTCAATTCAGGAACGACTGAAAAAAGGTCGCCAACGAGACCGATATCGGCAACCTGGAAGATCGGTGCATCTTCATCCTTGTTGATCGCAACGATGGTCTTGGAATCCTTCATGCCCGCAAGATGCTGGATCGCACCGGAAATCCCGACCGCAATATAGATTTCCGGAGCGACGATCTTGCCGGTCTGGCCGACCTGATAATCGTTCGGCACATAGCCTGCATCGACCGCGGCGCGGCTGGCTCCGACCGCCGCTCCGAGCTTGTCTGCAAGCGGTTCGATGATCGATTGGAAATTTTCGCTGTTTTGCAGCGCGCGACCGCCGGAGACGACAATCTTCGCCGAGGTGAGCTCGGGACGCTCGGACTTCGAAATCTCGGCGGCAATGAAGCTCGACAGGCCGGGGTCGCCAGCGCCCGACACCGCTTCGACCACGCCCGCACCGCCTTCGCGGGGGGCCTTGTCGAAAGCGGTGCCGCGCACGGTGATGACCATCTTCGTATCCGACGACCGCACCGTGGCGATCGCGTTGCCGGCATAAATCGGACGGGTGAAGGTGTCCGCGCTCTCCACCGACAGGATTTCCGAGATTTGCATGACATCGAGCAGCGCAGCAACGCGCGGCGCGATATTCTTGCCGTTGGCGGTGGCCGGCGCCAGGAAGGCGTCGTGATCGGCCATCAGGTCGACGACGAGCGGCGCGATATTCTCGGGCAGCGCGCGGCCATAAGCGGCACCTTCGGCGGCATGGACCTTGCCCACGCCTGCGATCTTCGCGGCCGCGGCCGCCACCGCGCCAATGCCTTCACCAGCGACCAGGAGATGGACTTCACCGAGCCTGGAAGCGGCCGTGACCGCCGCGAGGGTCGCGTCCTTGACCGTGCCGCCCTCATGCTCGACCCAAACAAGCGTCTTCATGCCGCGGCTCCCATTGCCTTGAGTTTTTCCACCAGCTCGTCGACGTCGGCCACCTTGATGCCCGCCGAACGCTTCGCCGGCTCGCAGACCTTCAGGGTCGTGAGACGGGGCGCGATATCGATGCCATAATCGGCCGGGACCTTTTGCGAGAGCGGCTTGGCCTTCGCCTTCATGATGTTCGGAAGCGAAGCATAGCGCGGCTCGTTGAGGCGAAGATCCGTCGTGATGATGGCCGGCATCTTGAGGTCGATCGTCTCCAGCCCGCCATCGACCTCACGGGTCACCCTGACCGTGTCGCCGGATATTTCGACCTTGCTGGCGAAAGTGCCCTGCCCCCAGCCCAGAAGGGCGGCGAGCATCTGGCCGGTCTGGTTGCAATCATCGTCGATCGCCTGCTTGCCCAGAATGACCAGGCCCGGCTGCTCTTCCCCGACGATCTTTGCCAACAGCTTGGCTACGCCCAGCGGTTCGACCTCCTCGTCGGTCTGGACGAGGATGGCACGGTCGGCGCCCATTGCGAGCGATGTACGCAGCGTTTCCTGCGCCTTCGCCGCGCCGATCGACACGGCCACGATTTCGGTGACAACGCCCTTTTCCTTGAGGCGAACGGCCTCTTCGACCGCAATCTCATCGAACGGGTTCATTGACATCTTTACGTTCGCCAGATCGACGCCCGTGCCATCCGCCTTCACCCGGGGCTTCACATTATAGTCCATGACCCGCTTCACGGGGACCAGCACACGCATCGCGATTCTCCAGCTATCCGTCGCCCAGGACGGTCATGATGAGCCATTCGGCCGCAAGCGCGGGGCTGTTCGCGCCCTCGATTTCGACCTTTACCGATATCCTCGAAAGCCAATGTCCGGGCTTCCGCTCTGTGCAGTCGAACAGATGGAATATGCCGCGAATGCGGCTGCCGACCTTGACCGGTGAAATAAACCGCACCGAATCGAAACCATAGTTGACGGACATCGTCGCCCCTTCGATGCGGGGGATGGTTTCGTAGGACATTGCGGAAAGCAGGGAGAGCGTCAGGAAGCCATGGGCAATCGTCGTGCCGAATATGGTTTGCGCGGCGCGTTCGGGATCCACATGGATGAACTGCTCAACATGGGTGCAGCGCGCGAATGCATCGATCTGATCCTGATCGACGGTCATCCAGGAGGAGGTCCCGACCGGATTTCCGGCGAGCGCCGCAAAATCCGGCAACGTCATCGCCGCCATCATCTCAAAGCACCTCGAACAGGCCGGCGGCCCCCATGCCGCCACCCACGCACATGGTGATGACGACATAGCGCACACCGCGCCGGCGCCCCTCGATCAGGGCATGCCCGACCATGCGGGCACCGGACATGCCATAGGGGTGGCCGATCGAGATCGCCCCGCCATTCACATTCAGACGGTCATCGGGAATGCCAAGCCTGTCCTGACAGTAAAGAACCTGGACGGCGAAGGCTTCATTGAGTTCCCAAAGGCCGATATCGGCCATCTTGAGTCCGAAGCGCTCAAGCAGCTTGGGGACCGCAAAAACGGGTCCGATCCCCATTTCATCGGGCTCCGTGCCTGCGACTGCCATACCCATATAACGGCCAAGAGGCCGGATGCCGCGACTTGCCGCGAGTTCCGCTTCCATCACGACGACAGCCGAAGCCCCGTCGGATAATTGGCTGGCATTGCCAGCGGTGATGACACCGCCGTCCACTACGGGCCTGAGGCTCGCCAGCCCTTCGGCCGACGTTTCCGGACGGTTGCCCTCGTCCTGGGTCAAGGTCACTTCGACGTATGAACTTTCGCCCGTCGCCTTGTCGACCACCAGCTTCTTCGCCGATACCGGAATGATTTCCTCGTGGAAGGCGCCCGCCGCCTGCGCTGCGGCCGTCCTGATCTGCGATTGCAGTGCATAGGCGTCCTGCCGCTCCCGGCTGACACCATAGCGCTTCGCGACAGTCTCGGCGGTTTGCAGCATCGGCATATAGATGTCGGGCGCAATCGCCTTCAGTTCCGGATCTTCATCGACCCGCAATTGCGGCGTCTGGACGAGCGAGATGGATTCGACGCCTCCCGCCACAATCACGTTCATGCGGTCGACGATCACCTGCTTGGCAGCGGTTGCGATGCTCATCAGGCCCGAAGAGCATTGGCGATCGAGGGATAGTCCTGGAACGCTGACGGGAAGGCCCGCACGAAGCGCCGTGGTGCGCCCGATCGTGTGCTGTCCGCCCTGAAGCAAGGAACTGCCGATGATGACATCGTCTATCTCGGCAGGATCGACGCCCGAGCGCTCTACGGCAGTGCGCACTGCATGCGCCGCAAGGGTGGGCGGCATCATGGCGTTGAAGGCGCCTCGATAAGCGCGGCCGATCGGGGTTCTGGCGGTTGCTACGATGACTGCGTCACGCATATGTCAGGCTCCCTGCATGGCCACGACGAAGCTGGCCTTTTCAAGTTCGAGCTGCCCTTGCTCGGCCCCGGAGGCGGGAACGCGTTCGCCGCCGCGATCGGAGATCGCCGGCCAGCCCAGAGCAATCTCGTCAGCGACCTCGTCGCCTGCGCCCAGATGAACGCCGCGGGTCAGTGTCACGAATGCCTGTTCATACGATCCTGCTCCGGCGCAAAGGATCGCCCGGGTGGGCGCCTCTTCAGCGACCAGCGCCAGCATTCCGGGACTCACGGCACCCGGCGCGAGCGCCTTCAGCATGGGCTCGGACATCAGTCCGTCGAGCATGCGGGTACCGGCGGTGGGGGCCAGGCAATTGACCCGGATGTCATATTTCGCGCCTTCGATCGCGAGCGTCTGCATCAGACCCACGAGCGCCATCTTGGCCGCGCCATAATTGGCCTGCCCGAAATTGCCGTAGAGGCCCGATGAGGAGGTGGTCATCACGATCCGGCCATAGGCCTGGGCTTTCATGGGGTCCCACACCGCCCTGGTGCAGTTGAACGCACCCATGAGATGAACGTCGACGACGGTCCGGAAATCCTCCAACGTCATTTTCGCGAAGCTGCGGTCGCGCAAGATCCCCGCATTGTTGACGAGAATATCGACGCGGCCCCAACGGGCGATCGCGGCAGCGACCATGGCCTCCACCGCTGCCGGATCCGTGACGGAGGCGCCATCGGCAAGGGCTTCGCCTCCCGCTTCCCGAATTTCCTCGGCCACTTTCTCGGCCGCGGTTCCGGACTGGCCTTCGCCGGACACGCTGCCGCCGAGATCGTTGACGACGACGCGGGCGCCCCGGCGAGCCAGCAACAAGGCATGTTCGCGCCCCAGGCCCCCTCCTGCTCCGGTCACAATCGCAACGCGGCCGGTAAGGTCGATCATGCAAATTCTCCTATCCGCGAAATCTGGCGCAATACTCCCCGAGCTGACGACACCAGCAGGCGCCAGGTCAGCCACACGAATCAAACGCAGGACCATGAATTCTTGACAGCCGTTTATGGGAGATTCTCTCCCCTCGTCAATCTTTTTTAGTTATATGTACCACTTTGTTGGAGCGGCCTGCCTGCGGACTGGTCCCCAGCTGCGCTCCGGCGCCGGCGGCGATGCCGCTAAACGGACCGGATAGGGAGGCGCTCGGCCTCGAAAACCACCGCGCCCGCGCCATGCGGCCCGACAGAGTAGCGCGCCGGGGGCAAGATGAGCGGATCGAAGCGGGAGGTGGAGACGGATGAAGGTCGTTACCCGGCAATTGATCGGTACCATGCGGCGGCGCCGGCCGCGATGTCGCGCGGCGGATCATTTATCACCGCGCTTGTCGTGGTATTGCCGTCGCCGAAATTCAACGGCTATAGCAAGTCCATGAAAGCGACCTTGAAACCCCTGACGACCGCCGCGCCCGATGCCCCGAACAAGGGCAAACCGAAGCCGGCTCGCGGCCGGGGGCGGCCTGTCGGCGATCGCACTGCGCAAAGGGCCAAGCTGCTGAAAGCCGTGATGGCTGTAATAGCGCAGGAAGGCTATATTGGCGCCTCGCTCCGCAAGGTTGCAACGTACGCCGGTTTCACGACGGGCGCGGTGTCCTATTATTTCGACAACAAGGAAGCGATGATCGTCGCCGCCGCCGAACATTTGTTCGATGAATTCGATGCGATGCTGCGCGCGATGCGCCGCTCGGCCGATCTCAGAGAGGGAATGGAACGCTGGCTGACATGGATGTCCGATACCGAACTGTGGCTCGCCAATGTCCAGCTCATCGCTTTCGCGGCGCAGGAGCCTCGCTGCGCCGAGGTCATTGCACGGCGCTACGCGCGATATCGCGAAAACTACACCATAATCATCAGAGCCTGGCAAAAATCCGGCAGCGTCCGCGACGATCTGCCCGCGGAAATTCTCACCGATCAGCTTTGCGCTATCACCGATGGCTGGATGTTGCTGCTGCCGATCGAGGCCGAGAGATTTTCCCCCCAGAATCTCCGGAAAATGACCGATGGCCTGATCAACTTGGTAGCTGCCCCGCCTCCATAGCGACGATATTAATGGGCTGCGAATGCCTCGTCGCCTTCGACCGCGTCCATATCATAAGCCACACCGGCACCCGGCCCACTGCTCGCGAACAAGGCGGTGTTCAGCAACGGGCTACCCCCGATGCCCCGCTGCCGCGCCGGGTATCAGTGTCCGCTACCGCTCAGCGCCTTGACGATATCGTCGGCCATCTTCTTGGCATCGCCGAGCAGCATCATCGTCTGGTCCATATAGAAAACGTCGTTGTCGACGCCGGCATAGCCGACCCCGCCCATCGAGCGCTTCACGAACAGCACAGTTTTGGCATTGGCGACGTCGAGGATCGGCATGCCATAGATCGGCGATGACTTGTCGGTCTTGGCCGCCGGGTTGGTCACGTCGTTCGCGCCGATCACGAAAGCGACGTCGGCCTGCGCAAACTCGCCGTTGATGTCCTCGAGCTCGAACACCTCGTCATAGGGCACGTTTGCCTCGGCGAGCAGGACGTTCATATGGCCGGGCATGCGCCCTGCGACCGGGTGGATCGCATATTTGACGTTCACGCCTTCCTTCTTCAGCTGGTCCGCCATTTCGCGCAGCGCGTGCTGCGCCTGCGCGACCGCCATACCGTATCCGGGGACGATGATGACATTCTCGGCCTGGCTCATCAGGAAGGCGGCGTCTTCGGCGCTGCCCGGTTTCCACGGACGTTGTTCCTTCGACCCGCCACCCGCGCCCGCTTCGGCATCGGCGCCAAAACCGCCCGCGATCACGCTGATGAAGCTGCGGTTCATCGCACGGCACATGATGTACGACAGGATCGCACCCGACGAGCCGACGAGCGCGCCGGTGATGATCATCGCGGTGTTGCCGAGCGTGAAGCCCATCGCCGCCGCGGCCCAGCCCGAATAGCTGTTGAGCATCGACACGACGACGGGCATGTCGGCGCCGCCGATCGGGATGATC
>NZ_DASZAU010000008.1:0-57757 GCF_035944815.1 Sphingopyxis sp. | reverse complement strand
GAGCGCGCCGGTGATGATCATCGCGGTGTTGCCGAGCGTGAAGCCCATCGCCGCCGCGGCCCAGCCCGAATAGCTGTTGAGCATCGACACGACGACGGGCATGTCGGCGCCGCCGATCGGGATGATCAGCAGGAAGCCGATCGCGAAGCTCAGGCCCGTGATCGTCCAGAACACCCACGGCGACTGGTCCTGCGTGAAATACGCCGTCAGCGCGACGATCGCGGCGAGCGTGCCGAGGTTGATGACGTGCCGCCCGGGCAGCATGATCGGCGAACCCGACATATTGCCGTTGAGCTTCAGGAAGGCGATGACCGATCCCGAGAAGGTGATCGCACCGATCGCGATGCCGAGCCCCATCTCGATACGGCTGACGACATGGATCTGTCCCGCGGCATCGGCGATGCCGAAGGCGACGGGGTTGAGATAGGCGGCGGCGGCCACCGCGACCGCGGCGAGACCGACAAGGCTGTGGAACGCCGCGACGAGCTGCGGCATCGCGGTCATCGCGATCTTGCGCGCCATCACAATGCCGATCACCGCGCCGATGCCGATCGCCGCAAGGATTTCGATCAGGCCGACGGTGTCGAGAACAAAGCTGCCGTCTCCGTCGAGAACCATCGCCTCGGGCGCATGAGTGATCATGGTGGTGACGACCGCGATCGTCATACCGATCATGCCGAAGCGGTTGCCGCTTTGCGCCGTCGCCGGGCTCGACAGGCCGCGCAGCGCGAGGATGAAGAGGATGCCCGACACCAGATAGGCGATAGCGGCGTAAGGATTTACCGCGCCATGGCCGCCGGTCGCGGCCGAGAGAATGGTCTGTACGTCCATCTCAGCGCTCCTTCTTCTTGTACATCGCAAGCATGCGCGACGTGACGGCAAAGCCGCCGAAGATGTTGATGCTGGCCATCACCACAGCGGCGAGGCCCAGCCATTTCGAGGTCGCCGACCCCGCAGCGGCGCTGGCGATCAACGCACCGACGATGATAACCGACGAAATGGCGTTGGTGACGCTCATCAGCGGCGTGTGCAGCGCCGGAGTCACCGACCAGACGACGAAATAGCCGACAAAGCAGGCCAGGACGAAAATCGAAAAAATCGCGATAAAATCCACGGGCTCGCTCCCCTGCTGATTCCGTTTCGCGCACCTCTTGCCGTGCGCCGTCCGGCGTGTCGACTCCAAAGCTGTCAAAAAGGCAGCGCGCGCATTTCCCGGCGCGGGAAATGCGCGCATCTGGCGACATAAAATATCGCGGGGCCGGCCGAACCGGCGACAATTCACATATTGGGGATCAGCACCGCATCGACGACGTGCACGATACCGTTCGACCGATCGACATCCGCGCCGGTCACCATTGCCTTGTTGCCGCTGGTACTGGTGAGCAGGATCGCATCGCCGCTTTTCGTCGCGGTCAGTTCCGGTCCGTCGATCGTCTTGAGCACCGCCTTCCCGCCCCCTTCGGCGATTTTGGCGGCGATGTCGGCGGCGGTCAGCTTCCCCGGAACGACATGATATTTGAGAACGCCGGCGAGGACGTCCTTTTGCGCGGGGCGCATCCAGCCGTCGCGGGTCACCGGTGCGACCTGCGCAAAGCCGGCATCGGTCGGCGCGAAGAGAGTGAACGGTCCGGTGCCCGAGAGCGTTTCAGCAAGGCCTGCTGCCTGCAGGCTGTCCGCGAGGCTTTTGAATGTTGGCGAAGCCGCGATGCCTGCCGCGATCGTGGTCGCCGAACTTGCTGCCACGGGCTCGTCGACGGTGGAGACCGCCGCCGCAGCCTCCACCGCAGGCGCCTCGTCGGGCTTGCTGCTGCAGGCCGAAAGCGCGAATGCGACCGCTGCGGCCGTCAGGATGAGGGGGGTCTTCATGGTCCGTCCTTCAAATTGACGACCGCAGCGGCGCGAATCGTCAGCCGAGGGTCGGCATCAACACCCCGTTGATGACATGAATATTACCGTTCGACTGCTCGACGTCGGGCTGGGTGATGAACCCGCTGCTGCCCTGCGTGCCATCGACCTTGATGTTGCCCTGCACCTCGGTGAAGGTCAGCGCTTCGCCTTCGACCGTGTTCAGCGTCGCCTTGCCGCCGCCGGCCTTGATCTTGGCATAGAGATCCTCGGCGGTCACGCGGCCGGGAACGACATGATAGGTCAGCACCTTGGCGAGCGATTCGGTGTTGCCCGGATTCATCAGCCAGTCGGTCATCGACTGTGGCACCGCGGCAAAGGCCTGATCGGTCGGCGCAAACATCGTGAAGGGCTGGCCGGCCAGCTTTTCCGAAACGCCGGCCGCGGTCAGCGCGTTGGCCAACGTCTTGTGGTCGGGCTTGGCGCCGATTTCGAGCGCGATACCCGTCGGCTCTGCCGGCGCGGCGGCTTCGGCGGGCGCTGCCGCGTCGGCAGCGACTTCGGCTTCAGTAGCGGGGGCCGCAGTTTCGGCCGGGGCAGGTGCTTCCTGCGCATAAACGGGCGACAGCGTCGCAAATACAAGGAGGGGAGTGGCGAAAAGCTTCGCAGGCATCATCAATCAGTCTCCAGTTGGTTTAACGTCAGGGTTAGCTACCCTGGACACATAGTAACCAAAGTAAGTTTCGTGAAAAGGCCGAAATCCGCCATTTTTGCCCAAGCCCCGACGCACGCGCCCGATCGACACCGATACCGGCCGTATGCCGCGGCCTGATCGGGACGGGATTGCGGGCCGGTTGATCGGGAGAATCGACCGCTGCTATTCGCGCGTGCGATACGCGAGAGCTGTGGCTATAGACGCGCCATGAACAGCAAGCGCTCCGTTGTCATTTCGCCCCAATTTACCAGCTTCGTGGGGCGCGGCCCTTGTGATCCGACCGCCCTTCCCGGCGACGCGCTGATCCTCGGCTTTGGCGATATTGGCGAGCCAGCCGTCATGATGCTCGGTCAGGACGATCTGACCGCAGAGGCGATCGACCATCTGGTCGTGTTCGCGATCGGCCGCGAAGCCTGTTCGACGCTGTTCGGCATGCTTCCCAAGCCGGAAGGACGCTGGTACCTCCCCGCCGATCTTCGCGGGCTCGGCCGCGCACTCGTCGCGGTAGATGGCGACAGTCCGGCATCGACCATGCTTCGCACCGCGCGCAGCATGGAATTGCTCTGCCAGCTTTTCGCCGCTCTCGAAGCCGACCGTATGGTCGAGGTCGGCGGCGCGACGACGTTGAGCGAACAGGATATCACGCGCGTGGCAGCCGCGCATCAGTTGGTGAACGAATGCTGGCAGGAGAAGCTGACCGTCAGCACCGTCGCGCGCCGATGCGGCCTCAGCAAGGCGAAGCTCACGCACGGGTTTCGCCAGCTCTATCAATGCACGGTTCCCGAAGCGGTCAGCGCGCGTCGGCTTGAACAGGCCAGGCAGTTGCTCGCGCAGAGCGACTTGCCGATATCGAGCATCGGATATCGTTGCGGCTATTTGAGCAACGCAAGCTTTACCCGCGCCTTCGCGCGCCGCTTCGGCATGGCACCGACCGAAATGCGGCGGTTGGAAATGACCCCGTATGCCAGTTGATGATCGACGTACGGAAGACAGGTGCATGACAGCGATGTTCGGCCGGCTGCCCCCCGTTCCCGCCTGGTCCTCGGCGCTGATCGCCGGTCTCGTCGGCTTTGGCGGAACCATCGCGCTGGTCGTCCAGGCGATGCGGCATCTCGGTGCGTCGACGGCGCAAACCGGATCGGCGGTCACGGCATTGTGCCTTGGCATTGGAGTCGCAGGCGCTGCGCTGTCGTGGCGCCTGCGCATGCCCGTCGTGCTCGCCTGGTCGACGCCGGGCGCAGCGCTGCTCGCGGCCGCGACCGCCGGCCTGTCGTGGTCCGTCGCGATCGGTATCTTCCTGTCGGCGGCGCTGATGATGATCCTGCTCGGCGCGGTGCCGCTGCTCGGACGGCTTGCCGAGCGCATCCCGGCGCCGATCGCGTCGGCCATGCTGGCTGGCGTCCTGCTGCCCTTCTGCCTCAAATTATTCGGCCTCGGCGCAGCCGATCCGCTGCTCGTCGCCCTGCTCGTCGCGGTCTTTGTCGCGGCGCGGCAGCGCTTTCCGCTCTATGCTTTACTGCTTGCGCTCGCCGCCGGCATGGCGCTCACGCTGCTGCGCGGCGACATCGAACCGCTGCCGCCCGGCGCCACGTTCGGCACACTCATCCCCGTCGCGCCGGTCTTCGACGCCCGGGCGATCCTCAGCGTCGGATTGCCGCTGTTCCTCGTCACGCTCGTATCGCAGAATCTGCCCGGCCTCGTCGTGCTGCGCAGCGCGGGCTATGAACCGGCGCCGCGCCCGTTGCTGGTCGGCACGGGCGTCGCATGGCTCGCAGCGGCGCCCTTTGGCGCCCATGGCGTCAATCTCGCCGCGATCACCGCGGCAATCTGCACCGCCGAGGAAGCGCATCCCGACCATGGAAAAAGATGGACGGTCGGTATGCTCTATGCCGCATTTTACCTGCTGCTCGCCATTTTTTCGCCGTTGCTGGTGCGCCTCTTCCTCGCGCTCCCGCCGTCGGTGATCGCAGCGCTGACCGGCGTGGCGCTGATCCCGGCGCTGCTTGGTGCGATGGGGACGATGCTGGGCGCGCAGGAGGACCGCGACCCGGCGATATTGACCTTTCTCGCGACGGGGTCCGGGCTCGCCCTGTTCGGGCTGGGGTCGGCTTTTTGGGGACTGGTGGTCGGTTTTCTGGCGCTCGCCGCGGGCCGGTTCCTGAGACGCGCCTGACGATTACACCGGCAGCGTCACCGCCGCTTCGGTTCTAGCGGCCATCGCATAGGCTGCCTTCATACGCGCGAATGTCATCACCTGCCCGGCCATGATGTCGAGTTGCATCGCGATGCCGTCGTCGGTGAGCAGGCCGTCGGGATCGAAAAGCGGCTGGCTGCTGTTCGCCGTGACCGCCATCGGCGTGGGCCAGCCGCGCAGCGCATGGGTGATCGAGCGTAGCGTCGCGAGCGTACTGCCCGCCGCCTGCCATCCGCCCGCAACCGCGATCAGGCCCACCGCTCGGCCATCGAAATAGGGCTGCGCGTCGGAGACCAGGTCCTGCGCGTAATCGAGCGCATTCTTGACCACCCCCGACACCGTACCGTGGTAGGCGGGCGAGGCGACGATGATGCCGTCGGCATCGCGTAGCGCCGCCATCAGCGCCTGCGCCTTCGAACAGCGTTCGCTGCGGTGCGGCGCGTACATCGGCAGATCGATCGCCTCGCCCGCGAAAAGACGTGTCTCCGCGCCCTGCGCCTCGCAACGTATGAGCGCGTGCCGGAGCAGGCGTTCGGCCGATCCGCCGGCGGTGGCGTTTCCGCCGAGTGCGACGATGCGGGGACGATCGATCATGACTTCCTCCTCAGTTGAAGGTCACCTGGCTGCCGCCGCGAAGGAACGCGATCGCGTTGCGGCGGAGGTGGTTGGTGCCGGGATTGAGGATCGGTTCGGGCGAATATTGCGCGAGATAGACGCGGCGCATGTTCGGGGTCGAGTTCGATCCGGTTGCGTGGAGCGCGAGGCTGGAGAAAGCGACGATGCTGCCCGCGGGCACCTCGAGCGTTACACCCTCATTGTCGCCGGTGTAACCGACGAGGTCGTTGCTGCCCGGCTGGCGGATGTGCGGGACGATGCCGTCGCGCGTCTCGGGCGCCTGCGAGAAAGGCATGATGCGGACGGTGCCGTTGGCGACGGTGGTGTCGTCGAGCGTACACCAGCAAGTCAGGTACGGCTTGTGATCGGCGGGGCCGCCGTTGCCGACGACATAACCCGAATCCTGATGCCAGCTGAACGGCATGCCTTCGCTGGCGCCCTTCACGACATATTGGTCGTAAAAGAAATAGGCGTCTTCGCCGAGCGTTGCGCGGCAGACGTCGGCCATCGTTTCGCTGAACAGCATCTTGCGGAGATCGGGCTGCTGGCGCTGGCATTCGCCGGCGAAATAGCGCTTGCCCTTGTGGCTGATGCCATCGACTTCGACACCGAGGCTGTCGAGGCGGGCGTCCTCGCGGTCGATCACGCGGCCGCATTCTTCGCGGAGCAGGTTGAGCAGCGGGCCTTCGAGGATGCGTTCGAAGACCGCATAGCCTTCGGTGGCGAATTGTTCGCGCTGCGCCGCATAATCCATTTCGTCTCTCCCGGATTTATCCAATGCGGATCTGATACCCCCGATTCGTCCATCGCATCCAATCGAATTGCATCCAGCAGTCATACGTCTATACTATGGCCTATGCGAATGAGACAGGTCGAGGCGTTTCGCGCCGTGATGATGAGCGGGGGCATTACAGCCGCCGCGACGATGCTGAATATCAGCCAGCCGTCGGTGAGCCGGCTGATCGCCGACATGGAGCGTGCGGTGGGCTTTCGCCTGTTCGACCGGCGCGGCGCGCGGGTGCACCCGACCGCGCAGGCGCAGGCGCTGTATGAGGCGGTACGGCGGAGCTATGCGGGGCTCGACCTGCTCGACCAGGCCGCGCGGCGTATCCGTGCGCATCCGGTGGGCACGGTACGGATCGCAGCGCTCGCGGCGATCGCGATGGCGATCCTGCCGGCGGTGATCGCGCGTTTTCGCATCCTTTATCCCGACATCAAGATCACGGTGGAATCGCTCGGCCAGCGCGCGATCGAGGAGCGCGTCTTCCTTGGGCAAGCCGACCTTGGCATCGGGGTCGATGCGCAGGGGCGCGAGGGCATAAGGTCGACGATGCTCGCGCGTGCCGAATATGTTTGCATCCTGCCCGCGAACCACCCGCTCGCGGCGCGACCGCATCTGGCGGTCGAGGATCTGGCAGGCGAAGAGTTTATCGGCCCGATGCACGAGGCCGACGCGCTGTGGAATGGGATCGACGCGGCGCTGGAAACATCGGGTATCCCGGTGTCGCGCCGGCTGGAAACGCAGCATTCGCAGATATTATATGCCTTTGTCGAAGCCGGGCTTGGCGTGTCGATCGCCGAGCCGTTCAGCGCGCCCTTGTTCCACCGGCTGAATGTCGCAATCCGCCCGATCGCGCCGCCGGTCTATCTCGATTTCGCGTTGCTCGAACCCGATATCGGCCCGACACCGGAGATTGTGGCGTGGCTCAATGCCGATGTGGCGCGCGAAACTGCCGCCTGCCTCGACCATGTCCGCAAGGTCGTCTCGTCCAAGCCATAGCATTTGGACATAACAGACCGACATTTCTCGATTGGACTGATATATATTTTCCGCGCATCCCTAAGTCGGCGGATTGACCATATTGTCAATCGAATAAGTAGATATTAGGGGGCACGCCGAGCCTCCTACTCGACGCACGAGCGGACGCAGATCCGCTGTGGCCTCTTGGGGAGGATAGAATGAAGTTTTCGCCGTTCAAAAAAACCCTGTTCCTGTCGTCGGCGCTGAGCGCCGCTGCGCTGGCGATGCCCGCCGCCGCGCAAGAGGCCGCCGCCGAAACCGATGCGCCCTTCGCCTCGACCGACATCATCGTCACCGCGCAGAAGCGCGAGCAGAATCTTCAGGACGTGCCGGTCGCCATCTCGGTCGTATCGGGCGCGCAGCTCGAGCGATCGAACGTCAATTCGGCCGAGCAGCTTTTCCAGCGCGTCCCGACGCTGACCTTCCGCAAGGGCAACACCAACAAGGATTCGGCGCTGTCGATCCGCGGCGTCGGCACGATCAGCTTCTCGTCGGGGGTCGAACCGTCGGTGTCGACGGTCATCGACGGCGTCGTCTACGCGCGCACCGGCCAGCAGACGTCGGACTTCCTTGACGTCGAACGCATCGAAGTGCTGCGCGGGCCGCAGGGCAGCCTGTTCGGAAAGAATGCCAGCGCCGGCGTGATCAACATCGTGTCGCGCGAGCCCGGTAACGAGCTCGGCGGCTACATCGACGCCGCCTGGTACGAGGGCAATGAATATCGCATCCGCGGCAGCATCGGCGGCCCGCTCGGCGACGGCATCCGCGCGTCGCTCACCGGCTTCTGGTCGCAATATGACGGCAACGCCCGCAATGTGTTCAACGGCAACAAGGTCAACGGATACGAACATTGGGGCGTGCGCGGCAAATTGATTGCCGAGCCGACCGACAACCTCAAGATCACGCTGATCGCCGACTATTCGAAGAACAGCGACAATGGTTTCGCCGACAGCATCGGCACCGTCTTTTCCTCGGCATTCAACAACGCCGTATTCATCCCGAGCCTCGCGCCGCTGACGCTCGACGGCAAGAACAAGGACATCGACAACGACCTCGATCCCTATACCAAGGACAAGAACAGCGGCGTGTCGGGGCAGATCGACCTCGACCTTGGCGGGGTCACGCTGACCTCGATCACCGCGTACCGCCACTGGTACAATTACCAGCAGCGCGACGGCGATTTCCGGTCGGATGCGCCCAAATATGTCAACACCGGCACCGCGTCGGGCGACGTCCGTTCGCACGACCGCGGCGACCTGAAGTTCGACCAGTTCACGCAGGAGCTGCGCATCGCGTCGGCAAATCCGCAGTTTTTCGAATATGTTGCGGGGCTTTATTATTATCACACGAAGGAAGTCGATTTCTTCAATCGGACGGTGACGAGTTGCACCGCGTCGACGCTGCCGACGGTCGGCGGGCTGACGCCGTGCGCCGCGGGGTCGTCGACCTATGTCACCAACGAAGGCAATGCCGATTTCACGACCAAATTGACGAGCTATTCGGCCTTCGGCCAGGGCACGTTCAATTTCACCGATGCGTTCCGCGGCATATTGGGACTGCGCTACACCGAGGACAAGGTGAGCTATGACTTTGCCCGCCGGTCGACCTCGCTGACCGCTTTCCCCGGCGTAAACCCGGCCTTCACTGCGGCGGGGTCGATCAAGGACAATGGCTGGTCGGGCAATGCCGGCCTGCAATATGATCTGACCGACGATATCGTCGGCTACGCCACCTATACGCGTGGCTACAAGGGGCCGGCGCTCAACGTGTTCTTCAACATGCAGGCGCGCGATACCGGCCGCATCGACCCCGAAAAGTCGGACGCCTATGAAGTCGGCCTGAAAACCCGGCTGTTCGACCGCCGCCTGACGCTGAACATCGCGGGATTTTACGCCAAATACGACAATTATCAGGCGAACTTCCTCGACCTCGTCGCCGGGCAGGTCGTCACGCGCCTGACCAATGCGGGCACGGTGTCGACGCGCGGGATCGAAATGGACTTCAACGCCGCGATCACCGACGATTTCTCGCTGTCGGGCGGGTTCAACTACACCGACGCGCATATCAACAAGTTCATCTGTCCGTCGGGCGCCGCGGTGACCTGCGCCGATGCGATCAACGGCAAGCCTTTGCCCTTTGCCCCCAAGTACAAGGGCACGGTGACGATGGACTGGCGTTTGCCGCTCAATATCGACGGGTTCAACGTCGATCTGAACAGCTCGCTCGTGTATCAGAGCCGCACCCAGTTCGACATCAACCAGAACCCCAATGCGTTCCAGAAGGCCTATGCGATCTGGGATGCCGGCATCAAGGTGAGCACCGACGACGACAAATACAGCCTGTCGTTCATCGTCAAGAACCTGACCGACAAGCATTTCGTGATCCAGCGCATCCCGAACGGGACGAGCTTCATGCGCCAGATCACCCCGCGCGATGCCGAGCGTTATTTCGGCGTCACCGCACGGATGAATTTCTAAAGACCCCCTGCCCCGCCGCGTCCGTCCACGACGCGGCGGGGTAATTATATGGACGGCCCGCCCTGTGGCCGCGAAAGGATCCTCCCCTATGGCGCTCGATGCGCTCGATACCGGCTTTGCGCTCCGCCTCGGCGGGCAAGTGATCCTGAAGCATGGCGAGGGCGCGCCCTGTTTCTTCGTCGGACGCGGGGTGCCGCACGTCCATGCGAAGCTGGGGCATTTCGATGTGGGCCAGGAGGTGATCGAACGCATCGCGCTGGGGCATGTCGAGGACGATGGTGAGGTGCTGCGTTTTGCCGAAGCTGCCGGGAAACCCTGGCTGCTCGAAGCCGCTGTGTCGGGCGATGATGGCGATGCGGTTATCGCGCTGACGGCGCTCGACGCGACGCTCAACCGGCTGTGGCTCCGCGTGCCCGCCGATGCGGGCGAGCATGTGTGGGGCGGCGGCGAGCAATTCTCCTATTTTGACCTGCGTGGGCGGCACTTCCCGCTCTGGTCGAGCGAGCCCGGCGTTGGACGCGATCCCTCGTCGGAGCTGTTCAGGCAGGTCGAGGCGCACCGCAAGGGCGGTGGCGGCAGCTATTCGCACACCAATTATCCGCAGCCGACCTATGTGAGTTCGCGGCGCTACGCGCTGCACGTCGACAGCTTTGCCTATGCGGCGTTCGATTTCCGCGCCGAGGATTATCACGAGGTCGAGGTGTGGGAGATTCCCGCGAAGATCGAGCTATGGGCGCGGCCGCACTTCACCGAACTTGTCACCGCGCTGTCGGATCGCTTCGGGCGCCAGCCGCCGCTGCCCGAATGGCTGCTCAAGGGTGCCGTGATCGGGCTGAAAGACGGTGACAACAGCTTTGCACGCCTCAAGGCCTATGAGGAGGCCGGGGTCGCGGTGTCGGGGCTTTGGTGCGAGGATTGGGTGGGCCTCCGCATCACCAGCTTCGGCAACCGGCTGTTCTGGGACTGGCAGTGGAATGCGGAGCGCTACCCCGACCTGCCGGCCCGGATCGCCGAGCTCAAGGACCGCGGCATTCGTTTCCTCGGTTATGTGAACCCCTATCTCGCGGTCGACGGCCCGCTCTATGCCGACGCCGCCGCGCAGGGTTTCATGGTGATGCACCCCGAAAAGGACGAGCCCTATGTGATTGACTTCGGAGAGTTCGATTGCGGGCATGTCGATTTCACCAACCCGGAAGCCGCGCAGTGGTTCGCCGACACGATCATTGGAGAAAAGATGATCGATTTCGGCCTGTCGGGCTGGATGGCCGACTTCGGCGAATATCTGCCCGTCGATGTGCGGCTGGCGAATGGCGAGAGCGGGATGACCGCGCACAATCGCTGGCCGACGCTGTGGGGCGAGGTCAACGCCAAGGGTATTGCCGGACGCGAGCAGACGGGCGAGATGATGGTGTTCATGCGATCGGGCGGGGCCGGCGTGCAGGGCCATTGCCCGATGCTGTGGGCGGGCGACCAGTCGGTCGATTTTTCACGCCACGACGGCATCGGCACGGTGATCTGCGCCGCACTGTCGGCAGGGATGCTGGGTAATGCGCATCACCATAGCGATTGCGGCGGTTATACGAGCCTGTTCGACACGGTGCGCGATGCCGAGCTGGCGATGCGCTGGGCGGAAATGTCGGCGTTCACGTCGATGATCCGCACGCACGAGGGCAATAGGCCGCGGCAGAATGTGCAATACGACGACGATCCCGAACTGCTCGCGCATTTTGCGAAGATGACGCGCGTTTATGCGCATCTGGCGCCGTACATCCGACGGTTGTCTAAGGAGGCTTCGGAGACGGGCTTGCCCGTGCAGCGGCCGCTGTTCCTGCATTTCGAGGATGATGCGGAGACCTATGCGATCCAGACGAGCTATTTGCTCGGTCCCGACCTGCTCGTCGCGCCGGTGATCGCGGCGGGGAAAAGCGAGTGGACGACCTATCTGCCTGCCGGCATCGAGTGGGTGCATATCTGGTCGGGCAAGACCTACGCAGGCGGTAGCGATGTGACCGTCGCCGCGCCGTTCGGGCAGCCGCCGGTATTCTATCGCGCGGGATCCGCCGATAGCGCACTGTTCGACGCGATCGTCTCTGCCTGAGCGACCTCCTTCAGTACCGTCACAAAGGCGGCGACGAGCGCGCTGCGGCTGCGGTTGCGGAGGAGATGGATCGCATCGCGGGTGACTTCGGCCGGCGGGAGCGCGATCATCGCGAGGCCGCTACGCTCCGCGAGCCGCCGAGGCACGACGGTGATCGCGCGGCCGCTCGCCGCCATGTCGAGGCAGGCGGCGGTGGAATCGAGCTCGTAATCGGGGAATTGTCCCGCGGCGACGCGGGCACGGAGCGCGCGCGGGAAATTGCTGCCCGGCGCGGGACGCGGGAGCGCCCAGGGGAAATCGGCACTGTCGCCCTCGCCTTTCGCAAGCGGATGATCGGGCGCGCAGACGAGCATCAGCGGCTCGGGCGGCAGCGGGATGCAGAGCACCTCGTCGGCGTGACCCGACGATGCGAATTTGGCGCGGTTGCAGACGACGAGGTCGAGGCGGCGGTCGACGAGCGTTTCGAGCAATTGTTCGGACGGGCCTCCGGTGACGGTGACGCGCACGCCCGGGTGCATTTCGGCAAAGCGCGCGATCGCGTCGGTGAGCAAGGGTTGCAGCGGATAGGGGCCGCTGCCGACCGCGACGGTGCCGCCCGTCGGCTGGCCGAGCCCGCGCGCTTCCTGTTCGAGGTTCGCAGAGGCGGCGATGACGTCGCGGGCGGAGCGGATCAGCCGGTCGGCGTCGCTCGTCGGGCGCACATAATGGGTGGTGCGGTCGAAGAGCGTGGCGCCCAGTTCCTCCTCGAGCTTCTGGATCGATCGGGTGAGCGCCGATTGCGTGAGACCAAGTTCGTCGGCGGCGCGCGCGTAGCTGCCGAGGCGGTAGAGCGTGTCGAAATGGCGGAGGCGGCGGAGGTTCATGGCGCGCACCATATCATTCCTATAATGCAATACCAATGGCGCTGTGATGCGCTTAGCGTGTTGTCATGAGCAGCATTCAACTCGATGCCCGCCGGCGCGCGCATGTCTTTGCCGAGCTGGAATCGCGGGCGTTCGACCTGGCGGTGATCGGCGGCGGGATCACCGGCGCGGGGATCGCGCGCGATGCGGCGATGCGCGGGCTGTCGGTCGCGCTGATCGAGGCGCGCGACTATGCGAGCGGGACGAGCAGCCGAAGCTCGAAGATGATCCACGGCGGGCTGCGATACCTCAGCCAGGGCGATATCGCGCTGGTCAAGGAAGCGGCGTCGGAGCGGCAGGTCGTGCGGCGGATCGCGCCGCATCTGACGACGCTCTCGCCTTTCCTGATCCCGACGACGAATATGGCGATGACCGCGAAATTGCGGACGGGCCTGTGGACCTTCGAAAAGCTCGGCAGCGTGCCCGAGGCCGAGAAGCATGAGGTGATAGGGCTGGCCGAACTGCAACGGCGCGAGCCGCTGATGCGCACCGACAGGCTGAATGGTGCGGTGCTGTACCCCGAATTCCTGACCGACGATGCGCGGCTGGTGCTCGCCAATATCCGCAGCGCGCAGGGTGCGGGCGCGGTGGTGGTCAATCATGCGGCGGCGTCGGAACTGACGGGCGACGGGCTGGTCGCGACGTCGACGCTGGACGACGGCTTGGGCGCGCGGATCAGGGCGAAGCTGGTGGTCAACGCGGCGGGCCCATGGGTCGACAAGGTCCGCGGGCTGGAGGCAGGCGAAAGCGACACGCGCATGTCGATGAGCCGCGGCATCCATCTGGTGCTGCCGCGCGAGCGCTTGCCGATCCATGCAACGATCATCATCCGCGCGCCCGACAAACGCAGCATCTTCGCGGTGCCGCGCGGCGCCTTCACCTACATCGGGACGACCGACGTGTTCCACGATGGCGCCGATTACTGGCCCGCGCCAACGCGGGGCGACATCGATTATCTGCTGCGCGCGACCGAAGCGGCGCTGCGCATCGATCCGATCCGTGACGCCGAGATCGTCTCGCTGTGGTCGGGGGTGCGGCCGCTGATCGCGCAGCCGGGAAAGAAGGCCAACGAGGTGTCGCGCAAGGACGAGATCTGGACCTCGCCCGGTGGGCTCGTGTCGATCGCGGGCGGAAAACTCAGCGCCTATCGCGCGATGGCCGAACGGGTGGTCGATCTGGTCGTCGAGCGGCTGGGGCAGACCGCCCTGCCCTGTTCGACCGCCGATGCACCGCTGCCCGGCGGATCGCGCGGCGTCGGCGACGGGCTGAACCGCCTCGACCCGCGCGCCGCCGAACGGCTGGCGCGCCTGTACGGCGACGAGGCAAACGAGATTGTCATCGCGGGCGGCGACATCGCCGCCGAGGCCGCGCGTGCGGTGACGCACGAAGGTGCAGCAACGCTGGAGGATTATTGGGTCCGCCGCAGCGCACGTGCCTGGTTCGACGAGGGTGCCGGCCTTGCCGCGCTCGTGCCGGCCGCCGAGGCGATGGGCGCGTTGCTCGGCTGGGATGACGCCATGACGGCGGCGCAGATCGCGCATTGCCGACAGATCAACGAGGAAAGCCGCAGGCTTTTGGGAGAGTGAGATGAGTTCGATAACCGAAGCCCTTGCCAGCGCCCTCGGCGCAGACCGCGTCGCAAGCGACGCCGATGCGCTGCACGCGCGGCGTTACGACCAGTGGGCGGTCAAGCATCTGCGCGACTGGCGCGGCGAGACGGTGCCCGCGCCGGGATGCGTGGTGCGGCCGCAGTCGGTGGAGGACGTGCAGAAGGTCGTGCGCCTTGCCGCCGAGAAGCGCGTGCCGCTGATCCCATTCGGCCTTGGCAGCGGCGTGTGCGGCGGGATCGAGCCGACGCCCGACGCCATCCTGCTCGACATGAGTTCGATGAACCGGGTGCGCTATATCGACAGTGACGATCTGCTCGCGAGCTTCGATGCTGGTTTGAACGGTATGGAGGCCGAGGAAGCCGTCGCGGCGCACGGGCTGACGATCGGCCACTGGCCGCAGTCGATCGCGATCAGCAGCGTCGGCGGCTGGGTCGCGACGCGCGCCTCGGGACAATTCTCGACCGCCTATGGCAATATCGAGGACATCATCCATTCGATCGAGGCGGTGCTGCCGAACGGCGAACTGGTGACGCTGGGCAAGGCGGTGCGCGCGGCGGCGGGGCCGGATTTGCGGCATCTGCTGATGGGCGCCGAAGGAACCATGGGGGTGATCACCGGCGTAACCTTTTCGCTGCGCGCCAAAGCGCCGCACCGCGATTACAGCATCTTCTATGCGACCGACATGCGCGTCGGGTTCGAGGCGCAGCGGCAGATCGTCCGCGCCGACTGGCGCCCGCCGGTGATGCGCCAGTATGACGGGCGCGAGGTGCGGCGGCTGTTCCGCGACTATGAGCGCGATGGCAAGGCGATGCTGCTGATGGTCCATGAAGGACCCAAGACGCGGGTCGAGGCCGAGCTGGCGGCGATGCACGAGATTTGCGGTGCGGCCGGCCTCGAAGCGGGCGACCCGATGGCGGCAAAGCAGTGGATCGAAAAGCGCAACCACGTGCCGAGCTGGCGCGACATGTTCGAGCGCGGCTATGTCGCCGACACGGTCGAGATTTCGGGGCGGTGGAGCGAGATCGGCGCGATCTATGACGACAGCATCGCGGCGCTCAATGAAATTCCGGGCGTGATCAATGCGTCGGCGCACAGCAGCCACGTCTATCGATCGGGCATCAACCTCTATTTCAGTTTCGCCGCGACCTTCGAGGACAGCGCGAAGATGGAGCCCGCCTATTTCGCCGGCTGGCGCGCGATCATGGAAGCGACCGCGAAGCATGGCGGCGGGGTCGCGCACCATCATGGCGCGGGGCGGTTGCGGAAGCCGTACCTTCACCACGACCTCGGCGAGAGCGGCGTTGCCTTGCTGCGGCGGGTGAAGCAGGCTCTCGATCCGGAGGGGATCATGAACCCGGGCAACCTCATCCCTGATGCCTGAGCTTTTGCTCGCGCTCGACGCGGGCACGACGGGTGCCCGCGCCATGCTGGTCGATCCGGCAGGCGCGGTGCTGGGCGTCGACAAAAGGCCGATCGCGAGCCGCTTTCCTGCCCCCGGACTGGTGGAACAGGATGCTGCCGAAGTCTGGAGCATCTGCCGCGCGGTGATTGACGGGGCGCTGGCGGCTGCCGGACGCAGCATCGCCGATGTCGCGGCGATCGGAGTGACGACGCAGCGCGCGAGCATCGTCCTGTGGGACCGCGCCACCGGCGAGCCCGTCGCGCCGATGCTGGTCTGGAGCGACCTGCGCGGGATCGACGAATATAAGAAGCTGCGCGCGGCGGGGTTCATCAGCTGGCCGCAAGTGCCATCGGCGAAGCTGCCCGCGGCGATTGCGCTGTCGGGGCGCGATCCCCGCGACCTGCAATGGGGAACGCTCGATAGCTGGCTGACCTTCAAGCTGAGCGGCGCGCATGTCACCGATGCCTCGGCGGCGTGGCTGACGGGCTATTATGATTATGCGTCGGGCAGCGGATGGGACGCGGCCTTGCTCGCGCACCAGCACCTGCCCACGACGATGTTTCCGGCACAAGTCGAAAGCTGGGGCGCGATTGCGGAGAGCGACCCGGCGGTGCTCGGCGCGCGCGTGCCGATCACTGCACTGATCGCCGATCAGGAGGCCGCGATGGTCGCGCATGGCGCGCTGGAGCGCGGCGACTGGAAGGCCACCTATGGCACGTCGGGCGTGCTGATGGCGGGGACGGGCGCGACGCCCGAGACGATCCATAGCAGCATGCCCGCCGAGGCGCTGGCCTTTGCGGGCGGCAAGCCACGTTTTTGCATCGAGGGGATGGTGATCACCACCGGCTCGATGATCGAATGGCTGTGCGGCGGGCTGGGGCTGTTTGCATCGCCTGCGGCGCTGGAAGCAGCGGCGGCTTTGGTGCCCGACGCGGGGAATGTAGTGGTGCGGCCGTCGCTCGCCGGCATGGGCGCGCCGCACGGACAGTTCGAGGCGCGCGGGCTGATCGCGGGGCTGAGCTTTGCCGACGGACCGGGACAGGTCGCGCGTGCGGCGTTGCAGGGCATCGCCTTTCGCTTTCGCGAGATTGCCGAGGTGATTGCGGCGGCTTTGCCGGTGCCCGAGGCGCTGCCCGTCGCGGGCGGATTGTCAGCGAGCGATACGCTGATGCAGTTGCAGGCCGATGCGTTGCAGCGACCAGTGCGGCGGCATGCGGTGCGCGAGGCGAGCGCCTATGGCGCGGCGCTGGCCGCGGGCATGGGCGTCGGGCTCTTCGGCGAGAGCGATTTGAAGCGGCTGGCGCGATACGACGCCGAGTTTGTGCCGAAAGTGTCGCGCGATGAGGCCGATGCCGCGTTTGTCCGCTGGCGGGATGCCGTCGCGCCGTGATGCGTTCAGGCGCTGCCGGCGACCTCGCTCCAGAGGCCGCGCACGATATCGCGCATGCGCTGCGCTTTGTCCCAGCGGTCCGTGAGTTCGCTGCCGTCGGGGGCAGTGATCGCATAGGGCGGCGGACCGAGTTCGCACATGAAGGTCAGCGCGTCGTCGCCCCGCGCCTGTTCGAGCCACAGTTCGAAGCCGCGGCGCCACCAGGCGATATGCTGGTCGAGCCAGGCCTGATGCTGCGGCGCGCCGAGCGCGACCTGCACCTGATGCGTCGTCGACACGCGGCCGTGGAAATTATGGCTGCCCTGCAGGATCGTCTCGATCGCGGCGAGCTGGTCGGGGCGAAGCGGCAGCTCCATCTCGCCCGCGACGGGATAGTGCGAGAGGTCGGCGGTGAGCGGCAGGCCGGGGCGCTCCTCGAGCAATTGCAGCGTGAAGAGCAGGTCGTTTGTCAGGCGGCCGCGGTGCGTTTCGAACCAGACCGGAAGCGGCGCGTCCTTCGCCGCGGCGACGAGGCTGTCGATCAGGCGCAGCGCGGCGCGGAAATCGGCAGTCGGGCCGGCGATCTGGACGTTGAGGTGATGCGCGCCGAGCCGCTGCGCCTCGCCGATCCAGTGGGTGAGCTGAGCCGCATCATGGACGAGCACCTGCCCCTCCCATGCGAGGCCGCGCGGGTTCATGGTGCGCGCGACACCGTCGGTACGCGCGGTGCGCGCGAGGTTGACGCCGACGCCGTCGAAGCCCGCGGCGACGACTTCGGCGAGCGCGTCGTCGAGGCGGTTTTCGATGTCGAAACCGGGGCATTTGTCGAGGCCCCAGACCGACTGGAGAACGAGCAATTCGGGCAAGGCCTTTCCTTTCAGACAACGCTGTCATATCGTGCCGGGAGAGGGAGTCAATCGGCTTTGCAGGAACAGGAAACCCTCGTCATGCCGGGCTTGACCCGGCATCCCGCTTATTTCCTCAACGGATGAAGCGGGACCCCGGATCAAGTCCGGGGTGACGAAGAGGGAAGTATTGAGAGAGAGGATGAGATGACGACCGCAGCCCCCGCCCGCCGCCCCGCCCGCCGTCCCGCCCGTGTCGCCGGCGTACCGCCGCTATGCGCTGACGGTGCTGCTCATCATCTATATCCTGAACTTCCTCGACCGGCAGATCGTCTCGATCCTCGCCGAGCCGATCAAGAACGAGCTGCATCTGGCCGACTGGCAGCTCGGGGTAATGACCGGCCTCGCTTTCGCGCTTTTCTATACCGTGCTCGGTATCCCGATCGCACGCTTTGCCGAGACGGGCGACCGGCCGCGGATCATCGCGGCGGCGGCGGGGCTGTGGAGCATATTCACCGTCGCGTGCGGTTTTGCACAGAATTTCGTCCAGCTCGTGCTGTGCCGGATCGGCGTCGGCATCGGCGAAGCGGGGTGTACGCCGCCCGCGCATTCGCTGATCACCGACTATACGCCGAAGGAGAAGCGCGCCTCCGCGCTCGCCTTCTATTCGCTCGGTATTCCCTTGGGCGGGCTGCTCGGCCTCGCGATGGGCGGGCTGATCGCCGATGCTTATGGGTGGCGCACGGCGTTTCTCGTCGCGGGCGCGCCGGGGGTGCTGATGGCGCTGATCGCATGGGCGACGCTAAAGGAACCGCGGCGACAGCAGATGAATGCCGATCTGGCAGCGCTAAAAGCGTCGCGACCCGATTTCAAAACCGCGATGGCCGAGATCCGCGGCAAGCGTACCTTCTGGCTGATCGCCTTTGCCGCGGCGATCAAGGCGTTCATCGGCTATGGCGCCGCCGCCTTCCTCGCGCCCTTCTTCTTCCGCAACCATGCCGACGAGCTGACGGTGATCGCCGGCGATTTCGGGCTGGGGCTGACGGGGTTTCTCGGCGTCGCGCTCGGCATCGTGCTAGGGCTGACTGGCGCGCTCGGCACATGGATGGGCGGGCAGCTTGCTGACAAATATGGCGCGCGTGACCTGCGCGCCTATGTCGCGATCCCGGCGGTTTCGACCTTCCTTGGCATCCCTTTCTACATCGCCGGATTGCTGGCCGATTCCGCCGTGTTCGCGCTGATCATGTTCGCCTTTCCGCCGGTGCTCAACACGCTCTGGTACGGGCCGGGCTTTGCAGCTGTGCAGGGGCTGGTGCGGCCGCAGACGCGCGCGACCGCAGTGGCGGTGCTGCTGTTCATTATCAACCTGCTCGGGCTGGGCCTCGGGCCGCTCGGGGTCGGTGCGGTCAGCGATTTCCTCTCCGGGCCAATGGGGCTAGGGTCGGCGGAGGGCGTGCGCTGGTCGCTGATGATCTTCATCCTGTTCGGCGCGCTCGCCTCGGCGCTGTTCTGGATGGCGCGCAAAACGATCCGTGAGGAGATGGTCAGTTGAGTATCGCCAGCATCGCCCTGCCCCGCATTTTCCGCATCGGCGGCGGCGCGTCGAAACAATTGCCCGAGGTGCTGGCGTCGCTGGGGCTGTCGCGGCCGCTGATCGTGACCGACGGATATCTGGTGAGCAGCGGGCGCGTGGCCGAATTGACCGACGGGCTGGCGGCGGCGGGGATCGCAGCGCGCATATTCGCCGAGACGGTGCCCGACCCGACGGTGGCGTCGGTCGATGCAGGCGTAGCGTATCTGTTGGAGGGCGATCACGACTGCGTCGTCGGCTTCGGCGGGGGCAGCCCGCTCGACAGCGCGAAGGCGATTGCCTTGCTCGCCCGGTTCGGCGGGGCGATGGCCGATTACAAGGCGCCGCATGTGCAGGATGCGCCGGGGCTGCCGGTGATCGCGATCCCGACCACCGCGGGCACGGGGTCGGAGGCGACGCGCTTCACGATCATCACCGACGAGACGACCGACGAGAAGATGCTGTGCCCGGGACTCGCTTACCTGCCGGTCGCGGCGCTCGTCGATTATGAGCTGACCTTCACCAAGCCCAAAAGGCTCACCGCCGACACGGGCATCGACTCGCTGGTCCACGCGATCGAGGCCTATGTGTCGAAACGCGCCAACCCGTTCAGCGACGGCATGGCCTTGCTCGCGATGCGCGCGCTGGCGCCGAATTTGCGCCGCGTGTGCAGTGACCCGATGGACGCCGCGGCGCGCGAGGCGATGATGCTGGGCGCGACGCAGGCGGGGATCGCCTTTTCGAACAGCTCGGTCGCGCTGGTGCACGGGATGAGCCGGCCGATCGGCGCGCATTTCCATGTCCCGCACGGGCTGTCGAACGCGATGCTGCTGCCCGCCGTGACCGCCTGGTCGGCGCCCGCGGCGCTGCACCGCTATGGCGATTGCGCGCGGGCGATGGGGGTGGCGGACGAGGCCGAGGGCGATCAGTCGGCGGTGGCGCGGTTGCTCGACGAGCTGGCGGCGCTCAACCGCGAGCTCGAGGTGCCGGGGCCGGCGGCGTGGGGGATCGACGCGGCGCGCTGGGACGCGCTGGTGCCGACGATGTGCGCGCAGGCGGCGGCGTCCGGCTCGCCCGCGAACAATCCGCGCGTGCCCGATGCGGAGGAGATGGCGATGCTCTATGCGCAGGTCTGGGCCAGCTAAGACCTTTTGTTCATCGACAGGCGAGCCGCTTCCTGCTTAAGCGCGCTCGCCCCGTCTCCCTCTCTCCTACGTCTCATCGAGGAGGCGGGGCATCCCCATAACACGACGTCACCCCGGACTTGATCCGGGGTCCCGCTCAGCGACGTTGAAAGCGGGACCCCGGATCAAGTCCGGGGTGACGAAAGGTAGACAGTCGGTGTTCAGACCTCCAGCGGCCCGTGCGTCATCTTCGGCAGCACGTGGCGCGCGAAGAGGTCGGCCTCCGCCGCATGCGGATAGCCCGAGAGGATGAACGCCTCGATGCCCATATCCTGATAGCGGTTCAGCTTCGCGAGCACCTGATCGGGGTCGCCCACGATCGCGGCGCCGCAGCCCGAGCGGGCGCGGCCGACGCCCGTCCAGAGATTGTCCTCGACATAACCGTCGTCGGACGCGGCTTCGCGCAAGGCAACCTGCGCGTTGACGCCGAAACTTTGCGAATCCAGTGACTTGGCCTTGATCTCGGCGCCCTTGGCGGCGTCGAGCTTCGACAGCAGGCGGTCGGCGGCGGTGCGCGCTTCGCTTTCGGTATCGCGCACGATCATATGCGCGCGGTAGCCGAATTTGAGCGTGCGGCCATAAGCGGCGGCACGCTTGGTCATGTCGGCGATGATCTCCTTCACCACCTCTTCGCGATCGGGCCACATCAGGAAGACATCGCAGCCCTTGGCGGCGGCGTCGCGCGCGGCGGGCGAGAGGCCGCCGAAATAGAGCGGCGGCGCCTTGCCCGAGACGGTGCCGACGCGCGCGGGCGCCACCTGCAGCTTCCAGAACTCGCCGTCATGGTCGAGTGCCTCGCCATTGAGCAGGGTTTTCAAAATATGCATCGCCTCGACCGTGCGGCGATAGCGCGGTTCGGACTCCATCGTCTCGCCGGGCATGTCCGAGGAGATGATGTTGACGGTCAGGCGCCCGCCGAGGATCTGGTCGATCGTCGCGATCTGGCGCGCGAGTTGCGGCGGCCAGCTTTCGCCGATACGCACCGCCATCAGCAGGCGGATATTCTTGACCATCGTCGCGATCGCCGCCGCAAAGGCGGTGGTGTCGATGCCGAGCGCATAGCCCGAGGGGAGCAGGATGTTGTCGAAGCCTTGGCTATCCGCCTGCATCACGATGTCGCGGCAATGCTCCCAGCTCGATTTGAGCATCGGGTCGGGAACGCCGAGGAACTCATAGTCGTCGTCGCAGAGCGCCGAAAACCAGCTGACTTCGCAACTGCGGTCGGTCATGGCAGATTCTCCCCCATCGATGTTTGCAGCACCGCGTACCATTCGGCGCGTGTCCAGCGCGGCGCGAAGGCCTGCGGAATTTCCCTGATGCGATCGACATTCTGCGTGCCGACGATCGGGATCGGGCGCGCGGGATGCGCCATCACCCAGCTGTAGGTCGCGGCGGCGCGCGAAACGCCATATTCGGCTGCCTTCGCGTCGAACAGCCCGGCGACTGCGCGCGTGCGCTCGTCGGCCGGATCGCCGAGCCGGCCGCCGCCGAGCGGCGACCAGGCGAGGAAGCTCATGCCCTCGGCCATCGACTGGTCGAAGATGCCGTCGAAAAGCGGGGCGAGATGGAGCGGCGAAAATTCGCTCTGGTGGCTGACCACCGGGACGGGGAGGAATTTGGCGAGCGCCGCGGTCTGGGCGGGCGTGAAGTTTGAGACGCCGATCGCACCGATCTTGCCCGCGCGGTGCGCATCTTCGAGCGCGCGCGCAATTTCCTGCGGGTGGGTGAGCAAGTCGGGGCGGTGGATCTGCCACAGTTCGACATGGTCGGTGCGCAGGCGTTTCAGCGAGATATCGATCGCGGAAGTCAGGTAGGGCGCGCTGCTATCATAGGGCACACCGAGGATGATCCCGCCCTTGGTCGCGAGCACCATCTTGTCGCGGAGGCCGGGGGCTTCGGCGAAGACGTCGCCGAGCAAAGCCTCGGCCGAACCGAAGCCGCCGGGGGTGTCGCAGCCGTAGATGTCGGCGGTGTCGAACAGCGTGACGCCGGCCTCGAACGCCGCATCGACGCGCGCGCGCGCCGTGGCGACATCGACGCCGGCGAAGCGCCACATGCCCCAGGCGATGGGTGAAACCTCGTGACCGGCGAGCGTCACGTTGGCGGGAGCGGGAAGAAAATCTGACATCGCTGTCATATACTCCATAATCGATCGGGTGGGAAGCGGGTTTGTTCGGATGGCTTCTTAATGGGCGAGGACCGGGCCGGCCTCACCATCCTCCTCTTCATCGACCGCGACGATGCGCGGGAGGATGAGGTGGATCGCGGCGAGCGCGACGAGATAGGTGAAGGCGCAGACGAGCATCATCGGGAGGTACCCCCTGCCCGTGTCGAGCGACCAGCCCGCGAACTCGATCATCGCCATGCCCGACAGATTGCCGGCAAAGGCGCCGATCCCGATCGCCGAGCCGACGATGCGCGCGGGGAAGACGTCGGTGGTGAGGCCGAAGAGATTGGTCGAAAAGCCCTGATGCGCGAAGAGCGCAAGCCCGAGGATCATCGCGGCGACCCAAGCACTGTCGACCCCGACGAGCAAGGGCACGGGCAGGATGAGCAGTGCGTAGATCAGCATCGTCGTCTTGCGCGCCGCGTTCACAGTCCAGCCGCGGCGCCCCATCAGATACGATGGTAGATAACCGCCGGTGATGCCGCCAAGCGCGGCCATGAAATAGACGAACGCGACCGGAAGCCCGAGCGTGCCCTGCGTCAGCCCGAACACGCGGTGGAACAGGTCGGGCATAAAGAAAAGCAGGAACCACCACACCTGATCGGTGAGCGCCTTGCCAAGGATCACTGCCCACTGGCGGCGATCGCGCAGCAGGCTGCTCCACGCGATCTTGGGCGCGGCGGCGTCGCGCGCGGCGTTGGGCTGTTCGGGGATGCGGACCATCAGCCAGACGACGACCCAGACGAGCCCCAGCCCGCCGGCGATCAGGAAGGTGGCCTGCCAGCCCCACATCAGCGCCATCAGCGGGATGAGCAAGGGCGTCAGGATCGCGCCGACATTGGGCGCGATGCCGCCAAGGCCGAGGACGAAACTTCGCTCCTTCGCGTTGAAGTAGGTTGCGGCGGTCTTCACCGCGGCGGGGGTACCGATCGATTCCGCCGCACCGAGCACCGCGCGCGACGCAACGAAACCCGAAACGGTCGAGGCGAAGGCGTGCGCCATGCCCGCAAGACTCCACACACCGACGCCGATCGCGAAACCCCAGCGCAGCCCGACCCTGTCGATGAACCAACCGGTGCCAAGGAAAGCGAGCGCAGCGGCGAACTGGAAGGCCGAGGCCATGTGGCTGTAGTCGCGGTCGGTCCAGTCGAACTCGAGCTGGAGCGTCGGCTTGAGCAGCGCGAGAATCTGGCGGTCGACATAGTTGAGGACGATCGCGACGAAGACGAGCCCCACCACAAGCCAGCGGCGTTTATCGGCGATGTGCGCCAAGATCGTCTCTCCCCGAATCTGTTTGTCGCTCGATGAGATAACGTTGTCATACCGGAATGGACAGCGGTTTTTTATCCGGGTGCGCGCAGGCCGCCGATCGCGTCCCGAAGGACCGCGGCCGACGGCCCGCCTGCCCGTCCTTATGCGTCGATCAGCGCCGGATCCCCATCATCCGCGTCGACGATATTGCCCGACTGACGATCGAACAGCCGGCGATACTGGCCATCGGCGTTCGCGAGCAGCGTTTCATGGTCGCCGTCCTCGATCACCCTCCCCTGATCGAACACGAGGATCCGGTCGAGCGTGCGCACCGTCGACAAGCGGTGCGCGATGACGATCGCGGTGCGGCCCTTCATCAGCCGGTCCATCGCCTGCTGGATCAGCGCCTCGCTTTCCGAATCGAGGCTCGACGTCGCTTCGTCGAGGATCAGGATCGGCGCGTCGGCGAGGAAAGCGCGCGCGAGCGCAACGCGCTGGCGCTCGCCGCCCGACAGCTTGACCCCGCGCTCACCGACGAGCGTCGCATAGCCGCGCGGCAGCCGGACGATGAAGTCGTGCGCGTTGGCGAGCCGCGCCGCCGCCTCGACCTCGGCCCGGCTCGCGTCGGGGCGGGCGTAGGCGATATTGTCGGCGAGGCTGCGGTGGAACAGGATCGGTTCCTGCTGGACGATCGCGATCTGCGCGCGCAGCGACTGCTGCGTCGCGTGCGACACATCCTGCCCGTCGATCGTTACCCGGCCCGCGTTGACGTCGTAGAGGCGCTGGATCAGCTTGACGAAACTCGTCTTGCCCGATCCCGAATGGCCGACGAGGCCGATCCGTTCGCCGCCGCGGATGAGCACGTCGAGCCGCTCGTAGAGCGGGGTTTCGTGTCCGCCATAGCGGAAGGTGACGTCGTCGAAGCGTATCTCGCCGGCACCGATGCGGATCGGTTCGGCGTCGGCGCGGTCCTCGATTCCCAGCGGCTGGTCGTGGAGGTCGACGAGTTCCTCCATCTCGTTCACCGAGCGTTGCAGGTGATGGATGTGAAAGCCGATATCGACGAGATAGCCGTGGACGACGAAATAGCTGGTGAGCACGAAGGTGACGTCGCCCGGGGTCGCGGCGCCGCTCCACCACAGCCAAAGGGCGGTTCCGGTGATCGCGCTGCGCACGACCCAGAGGAGCAGGATCTGCGCACTGCCCGACCAGGTATAGCGCATCCACGTCCGCCGCGTGCGCTTCGCCCATTTGGCGAGCAGCGCCTCGACGCGCGTCTCTTCGCGGTCCTCGGCACCGAAAGCCTTGACGACGGCGTTGGAGCCGATCGCGTCCGACAGGAGCCCGCCGAGCTTCGTGTCCCACGCATTCGACAGCGTCGCGGCGGGCGAGGCCCAGCGCGCAGCGAGCAGGACGGTCATCGCGACATAGAGCGCCGCGCCGATCCCCATCACGAGCCCGAGCACGGGCCAGTGCCAGCCGAGGAGGAGCATTGTGCCGATCAGCACGACCACCGAAGGCAGCAATTGCAGGAGCAGCACGTCGTTGAGCGTGTCGAACGCCCACATGCCGCGCGTGATCTTGCGCACCGTCGAACCGGCGAAGGCGTTGGCGTGCCAGTCGGTCGAGAAGCGCTGGACACGGTGGAAGCTGCCCTGCGTCACGCGCTGCATCATGCGCAGCGTGAAGGGAACGATGCCCGCCCAGGCGAAATGGCGGAGGACCACCATCGCGAGGCCAAGCGCCGCCATCGCGGCGAACAGCGCGAGCGCGCCGTCGCGTCGGTCGGCCGCAAGCGCGTCGATCAGGCGGCCGGCGTACAGCGGCACGAAAATCTCGGTCACCGTCGCGGCGGTGATGAACAGGGCGATGAAGGCGGCGCGTCCGCGCTGCCCCGCCCAGTGACGGAAAGTGAAGTCGAGGACGCGGCGGATCGAATCCGCGCGGCCCTTTTCGGGTGTCGATGTCATATCATGAACCGGCGCCGGGGCGCCGTCTCCAAAGCATTATGTCAGGGGGCGATCGGGTCCGAAAACCGGATCACGGAGGCTTCAGGACCTAGTGGTCGAAGCGCTCGAAGGCGCGAAACCTTCCGGAAGGGCATGCTGCGAACATGAATTTCATTGCGCCCTCCTTTCTTCGCATTGGAACGGCGTTCGGTGTACCGCCCTGAAATATGCTTGGCAAGCCCCTGGTATTTCGATGATTTGGAGCCGGCCCCGGGGGGCCGCTTTCGGTCAGCCTGTGGGCGCCGCGGTCGATCCGCGCACGATCAGTTCGTGCGGCAGCTGGCGGCGCTCGATCGTCTCGCCGAATTCGAGCAGCAGGTCGGCGGCGGCATAGCCCAAATCGCGGATCGGCTGGCGGATCGTCGTCAGCGACGGCCAGACGACCTGCGCGAGATCGGTGTCGTCGAAACCCGCAACCGAGAGCTGGCCGGGCACCGATATGCCCATGCGGTGCGCCGCGGCGAGAACGCCAGCGGCCATTTCGTCGCTGCTCGCGAAGATCGCCGTCGGCGGTTCGGGCAGCGCCAGCAGCGCCTCGGCGGCGGCGATGCCCGACTGGAAATCGAACTGGCCGGGGTGGACGAGCGCGGCATCGAAGCCGATCCCCGCGCGCTGGAGCGCCTGCCGGTAGCCGGTCAGGCGCTGGCCGCTGGCGAAATAATTGGCGTGGCCGGTGACGAGCCCGATGCGGCGATGGCCGAGCGAGATCAGATAGGCCGTCATGTCGTCGGCGGCCTGGACGTTGTCGATGTAAACCGCCGACGTCGCGGTCAGGTCGGTGCCCGGCTGGACGCGCACGACAGGAATCTTGCGGCGGAACAGCTCGGCAAGCGCGGTGCCGACGTCGGTCACCGGCGGGGTCATGATGATGCCGTCGAGCTGCGCCTGATCGATCAGCGCGCCGATATCGTCGACGAGGCCGGGCGAATTGATGTCGCACGGCTGGATGATCATGCGGAAATTGGCTTCGCGGCAGCGCTGTCCGACGCCTGCCTGCATGTTGAAGATATAATAGGGGCTGGGGTTGTCATGGATCAGCCCGATCTGGAACGAGCGCCGCCCGGCGAGCGTGCGCGCAGCAAGGCTCGGGTGATAGTTGAGGCGCGCGACCGCTTCCTCGACCTTTTGCCGCATGTCTTCACTGACATAGCGCTCCTTGTTGAGAACGCGCGACACCGTCTTGATCGACACGCCGGCGACGCGCGAGACATCCTTGATCGTCGCCCGGGTCATGCGCGCAAGCGCTCCGCACCCGGCTGGCAAATTGATGTCACGATCGTGCGTCTCCCCGTTCGGCCTTGCTGACCATCGTTGTCTGCTTAGGCCGGTCGCCCTGCCCTTCGCAAGAGAAGCCTTGCGCGGCCGCCCATGCTGACGATATGGCGCGACTCTATGACAGCGTTGGACAGAAACGATTTGACCGCGATGCGCCATGCGCACTGGAACAATCTGCCGAGCGGCGGCGACCTGTTCGGCGAATTGCACCTCGCGCAGACCGCCGCCGGTACCGCGCCGAAGGGCAGCCTCTTCCCCGGCCTTGCCGCCTGTGCGACCGCATCGGCGGCGGCGGCGTGGCTGTCGGATCATTATGGCATGCCGATCATCCTGCTCGGCCTGCTCGTCGGCCTCGCCCTCAATTTCATTTCGGCGAACGAGGCCACGCATCGCGGGCTCGACTTTGCGTCGCGCAGCTTCCTGCGCATCGGGATCGTCATACTCGGGCTGCAGGTCACTTTCATGCAGATCGCGGTGCTAGGGCCAGTGCCCTTCGTGGCGCTGATCGTCATCATGACGCTGACGATGGGCGCGGGCTTCCTGGGCGCGCGCCTGTCGGGGCAGACGCCCTATGCCGGACTGCTCGCGGGCGGCGCGACGGCAATTTGCGGCGCAAGTGCGGCGCTTGCGCTCTATGGAGTCATCGGCAAGCAGCGGCTGTCGCAGGCGCAATTCGCATTGACGCTGGTCGGTGTCTCGCTCGCGAGCGCGCTCGCGATGACGCTCTACCCCCTGTTCGCCGCGCGTTTGGGCCTGAGCGATGCGGAGGCGGGTTTCCTGATCGGCGCGTCGGTTCACGACGTCGCGCAGGCGATCGGCGGCGGCTATGCCTTTTCGGACGCGGCGGGGGCGAGCGCGACGATCGTCAAGCTGGCGCGCGTCGCGCTGCTCGCGCCGGTGGTGGCGCTCGTCGGGCTGCTGCTGAAGCCCGAGGACGGCGGCGATAAACAGATCTGGCGCCGCCTCGCCCTGCCCTGGTTCATCATTGCCTTCTTTGCGATGGTGACACTGAACAGCGTCGCGCCGATCCCCGAAGCGGTGCGCGGCGCCGCGCTCACCGGATCGAAGGCGATGCTGCTGCTGGCGGTGACGGCGACCGCGATGCGCACGCGCATGGACCTGTTGCTCGAAATGGGATGGCGCGCGGCGGTGCCGGTCGCGACGGCGACGGCGGCGAGCTTTGCCGCCGCGCTGCTGTTCGCCTTCTGGATCGTCTGACCGTCAGCCGGGGAACGCCGGCGCCCTGCTGACCATCGCCGGCAAGGGGCGATCCATCACCCCGGCGAGCCAGCCTGCGGCGTCGACGATGCCGGGCAGCGCGAGGCCGGTCCGGACGCCGCTGCGTTCGAGCACATAGGCGACATCCTCGGTCGCGACATTGCCCGCCGCGCCCGGCGCGAAAGGGCAGCCGCCGAGCCCGCCGAGCGACGCGTCGACCGTCGCCGCGCCTTCGCGCACCGCCGCCCAGACATTGGCGATGCCCGTGCCGCGCGTGTTGTGGAAATGGACGCGCACCGGAAGATCGCCGACCGCCTCGCGCACGCGGCCGACCATCTCGGCGACCTGCGCGGGCACACCGACGCCGATCGTGTCGGCGAGCGCGATTTCGCGCGGGGCCGCGTCGGCGGCACGCTTCGCCATCTCGACCACGCGGCCCAGCGCGACCTCGCCCTCGAAAGGACAGCCGAAGGCCGTCGCGATGGTGATCTGTCCGCTGCGTCCCCCCGCCTTCGCCAGCGCGACGATTTCCATGGCGGCGGCGAGCGATTCGTCCGAACTTTGCCCCTGATTGCGAACGCCGAAACTGTCGCTCGTCACGCACACCGCGCCGAGTTCGTCGATGCGGCCGGTCGCGAGCGCGCGTTCAGCGCCGCGGCGATTGAGGACGAGACCGATCCAGGTCACATCGGCGCGGTCGGGCAGCATCGCGACGAGTTCTTCGGCATCGGCGAGCTGCGGCACCTTCTTCGGGTTGACGAAGCTCGTCACCTCGATACGCCGGACGCCAAAGTCGATCGCGCGGCGGATCAGTTCGAGCTTGTCGGCGGTCGAGACGATCGCGCTTTCATTTTGCAGCCCGTCGCGCGGGCCGACTTCGACGATTTCCACGGCATGATTTTTCAACATCTTGCGTCCCGATTATCCCGAGTCATTTAGCAGGTTGAAAATTACATAGCATTCTAAGTATACAATGGCCATGGGCGAGGCAGGCCGTCTTATCAGAGTCGGCCGCGAAAGGAATGATATGAGCGAGACGGGCAGCGGGGGCGCGCTGGAAGGCATCAAGGTCGTCGAAATGGGGCAGCTGATCGCTGGCCCCTTCTGCGGCCAGCTCCTCGGCGACATGGGCGCCGAGATCGTCAAGCTCGAACCCCCGGTGACGGGCGACCAGATGCGCAACTGGGGCCAGGGCGACAAACCGAGCTGGTGGCGCGTGATCGCGCGCAACAAATATTCGGTCGCGGTCGATTTGCGGTCTGAAGAGGGTCAGGCGCTCGCGCGCGAGCTGATCGCCAAGGCCGATATCCTTATCGAGAATTTCCGTCCCGGCACGCTCGAAAAGTGGAACCTCGATCCAGTCGAGCTGCGCAAGACCAATCCCGGCCTCATCGTCGTGCGCGTGTCGGGTTACGGCCAGACCGGCCCCTATTCGGCGCGCGCGGGCTTCGGCGGGATCGGCGAGGCGATGGGCGGGTGGCGCGGCATCGTCGGCTATCCCGACTTGCCGCCGGCGCGTATGGGCGTATCGATCGGCGACACGCTTGCCGCCACTTACGGGTGCATGGGCGCGCTCGCCGCGCTCCACCACCGCAGCAAGACCGGCGAGGGCCAGATCGTCGACTCGGCGCTGTACGAGGCCGTGCTGCAGGTGATGGAATCGACCGTGTCGGACTATTCAGCGAGCGGCACCAAGCGCCGCCGCACCGGATCGACGCTGCCCGCGATCGCGCCGTCGAACGTCTATCCGTGCAAGGATGGCGAATATCTGATCGGCGCTAATCAAGACGGGGTGTTCGCGCGGCTGGCGGCGGCGATGGGGCAGCCCGGGCTCGCCACCGACGAACGCTATGCGACGCACCGCGCCCGCGGGGTGCGTCAGGAAGAACTCGACGCGCTGATCGGCGAATGGACCGCCACGCTGACAATCGACGAGCTGGAGCAAAAGATGGTCGAGGCCGGCGTTCCCGCGGGCCGCATCTTCGATGCCGAGGATATGCTGACCGATCCGCATTTCACCGCACGCGAGGCGCTGGTGAGCGTGCCCGACGCAGAGCTGGGCGAAATCCGGATGCAGGGCATATTCCCGAAACTGTCGGCGACGCCGGGCAGCGTGCGCCGCCCGGCCCCGCTGACCGTCGGCGAGGACACCGCCGACGTGTTGAAACGTTGGCTCGGGCGGGAGGCATGACGCGATGATCACCCTCTATGGTGGCCCGACCCCCAATGCCCGCAAGATCGCGATCGCGCTCCTCGAAATGGGGCTCGAATGGCGGCTGGACTATATCGACATCCTCGCGGGCGACCAGCTGACCCCCGAATTCCTCGCGCTCAACCCGAACAACAAGACGCCGGTGATCGTCGACGACGAAGGGCCGGATGGCGAACGCTTCGTACTGTGGGAAACGGGCGCGATCCTGCTCTACCTTGCCGAGAAGACGGGACGCTTCGTGCCGGCCGATCCGGTGCAGCGCGCGATCTGCTGGCAATGGCTGATGTTCCAGGTGTCGGGGGTCGGCCCGATGTTCGGGCAGGAGGCCCACTTCACTCATTATGCCAAGGAGCGGCACGATTATGCGATCGCGCGTTACAGCCGCGAGGTCGACCGGCTGATGATGGTGATCGACAAGCGCCTCGGCGAAGCCGAATGGCTTGCCGGCGGCGACTATACGATCGCCGATATGGCGACCCTGCCCTATCTGCGCCGCCAGCTGATCGAAAAGGTGGGGCGTTTCCCCAACGTCGACCGCTGGGGCGCCGCGATGCTCGAACGCCCCGCGGTCGCCGAGGGCATGACCGTGGGCGTCGCACGCGCCGAGACGATCGAGGGCGGGCTTACCGGCTTTACCGACGAGCATCGCGCGATCCTGTGGGGCGACCGACAGCACGCGAAGCGTTGAGGCGATCTGCCCGCTTCGCGCTGGCTAGCCGGCCGGGTTGTCGTCGATCTTTCCCCTGTATTTGAGTTCGGGCTGGTCGGTATCCGGCTCGCAATGACTCCAGCGCAGGCGAGATGCGTCGATGATCTCGCCCCCCATGTGCGTTACAAATGCTTCGGTTAGCGCGGCCTTGTGATCATTATATTCGGGCAGGTTGGGATTCAGATTGTCCGCCAGCAGGAGCCATTCGACAAATTGAGACGCGTGAACCGGCCCGGTTGGCGGGATGAGCATGGTGACATGGAGCGGTTCGCCGTGCTTCAGGCACCCGCAAAATCCCCAAGTCACGCACGCGGTGTGCATCAATGCGTCGAAACCCGATTTTTCCATCGGGCCGATCTAGTTCCTGCGACGGGCGCCGGCAACCGGCTCGAGGAACCTCAATCCCGACTTACCGCCGCGCGGTTCGCGTCGCCGAACATGTTCGACCATTCCTTATCGTCGAGTTGCTGGTGGCGGCCCACATATTTGGCGGGCGCCTTGAGATCGTCGCGCGCCATTGCGCGCGCTACCGCAGGGCGGTCGCGGATGCGTTCGAACCAGCCGCGCATCGCAGGCCATTCGTCGAGCCCCAGCCCCATCACGAACGCCGAAGCGCGGCCGGGCCAGATCGCCATGTCGGCGATGCTGTATTCGTCGCCCGCGACATAGGCGCTTTTCTCCAGCCTTTTTTCGAGCACGGTGAGCAGGCGCGTCAGCTCCTTCGTATAGCGCTCGATCGCATAATCCTGCCCCGCCGGGGCGTAGCGGAGGAAGTGACTCGCCTGCCCGCCCATCGGCCCGAGCCCCGCGACCTGCCAGGTCAGCCACGACAGCGTTGCCGCGCGCGCCGCGCCCGATGCGGGCAGGAAACGCCCGCTCTTTTCGGCGAGATATTGCAGGATCGCGCCCGATTCGAACACCGTCACCGGATCGCCCCCGTCTGCCGGATCGCGGTCGACGATCGCGGGCAATTTGTGGTTCGGATTGATGCGCCCGAATTCGGCGGTCAGCTGGTCGCCCTCGAAGATGTCATAAGGAATGACGCGATAGGCCGCGCCGATTTCCTCGAGCATGATCGCGATCTTCTGCCCGTTCGGGGTCGCCGAATAATGAAGGTCGATCATCTCAGAGCACCTCATAAATCTGATGGCGGACGCCGAAATCGGTGCGTTCGCCGACGCCGACCGCGAGCACGCCGTTGAGCCAGCCATATTTCGCGCTAGCGGTTTCGAACACCGGCGCGATTCGCAGGTAATAGCGCGACGGGTCGGCGTCGGGCACCGCCGGATCGGCAAAGGTCGCACGCACATCGTCGGGAATGATGTTGCGGCCGGTGTAGCTCAGATAGATGAGGTCGCCGTCATCGGTCTGCCACACCGCGCGGGCGTCGAAGGTGCCGACCGAAGCGCTGTCGCCGAGCCGCCCGCTGCGCGACCAGTTGCCGCCGCCCGGCAGGACTATACCGTTGATACGCGGACCGAAAAACCGCCCCCCGCTGATATAGCCGAGCCGCTGATCGCCGAACGGCGAGGCCCCGATCCCGATGATCCCGCCGCCCACTTCGAACTCGACGGTGCAAAGGTGATGGGTCGCCAGCGGCGCGTGCGAATTTTCTGCGTTCATGATGCGAATCCTCTTCCTGCCTATGGACAAGCATAAAACAATTAGTATACTAAGGGTCAATCAGATTGACGGATCGGAAGCCATTCCGGGACCGGCGACAACAAGCTCTATGGGAGGGTGAAGATGAAGGCGCATAACCAGTTCCTGCTGTCCGGCGTGGCCGCGATCGCGATGCTCGCCAATGCCGCGCCGGCGATGGCGCAGGCCGCCGCCCCCGCCGATGCGGCGGAGGTCGACGACAGCAATAGCAACGAAATCATCGTGACCGCGCAAAAGCGCGAGCAGAATCTGCAGAATGTGCCGATTTCGATGGAAGTCGTCAGCGGCGCCAAGCTCGCCGAGTTCAACACGAGCGACATCAAGGCGGTGATGAACTACACGCCGAACGTCTTTGTCCAGTCGACCGCGGGCAACGACGTCATCTATATCCGCGGCTTCGGTTCGCCGCCGGCGAACTTCGCCTTCGACCAGTCGGTCTCGCTCTATGTCGACGGCATCTACGCCGGCCGCAACCGGCAGGCGCAGGCGCCCTTCTTCGACCTTGCGCGCGTCGAGGTGCTGCGCGGTCCGCAGGGCGCATTGTTCGGCAAGAACACCGCCGCGGGCGCGGTCAGCGTCGTGTCGGCGGGCCCGACGAAGGATTTCGAGGGCGCGATCACCGGCCTCTATAATTTCGACCACAAGGGCACCGATTTTTCGGGCTATCTGTCGGGGCCGATCAGCGACACGCTGGGCGCGCGCCTTGCGTACAAGATCGTCAACCAGGACGGCTATATCTATAACCGCGCGACCGATCACGACGATCCGGAAATCAAGTCGCAATTGCTGCGCCTGACCCTGAAGTGGGAGCCGTCGGCCAATTTCGATTACACCGCGAAGGTCGAATATGGGAACCGCGAAGTCAACGGCGGCATCACCGTATCGAGCCCGCTGACCAGCGGGCAGGATCCGCAGACGACGCGCTATCTCGAACGCTCGGCGCTGGGCGATGAGGGCAATGACAATAAATCGGTGATGATCTCGGGCGTCGGCAACCTCGCGCTCGGCGATTTCACGCTGACCTCGGTCACCGGCTATAGCTGGTTCAAGTCGAAGATCATCAACGGGTTCGACCAGACGATCCCGAACAGCGGCGGCGCGTTCACCGCAAACTCGGTCTACAACGCCTTCCCCGAACGCTTCGACCAGGTTTCGCAGGAAATTCGCATCCTGTCGCCGACCGGCAAGACGTTCGAGTTCATCGTCGGCGCCTATTACGACAAATCGAACTACACGCTCGAACAATATCAGGGCTTCAACCTGCCGAGCCTGACGATCCCCGGCGTCTTTGCCGGCCCCTATTTCGGCCGCATCGACAGCGTCTTCAATCAGGAAGCCGAAAGCTGGTCGGTGTTCGGACAGGGCACGTTCAACGTCACCGACGCCTTCCGCGCGATCGGCAGCCTGCGTTATTCGCATACCAAGAAGGAAGGCGATTTCGCCGCACGGCTGGTCTACGGGACGAATGGCCTCAACGGCCAGCCTTTTGCGCTGCGCCCGATTTCGAGCGCGGTAGGCAAGATCAGCGAAGGCAATGTCGATCCGTCGGTGACGCTGCAATACGACATCGCGCCGCGCATCATGATCTACGGAACCTGGGGCCGCGGTTCGAAGTCGGGCGGTTTCGTTTCGAACACGCTCGGCACGACGAACGCGACCTTCACCTTCGAGCCCGAACGGTCGGAGAATTTCGAGGCGGGCGTCAAATCGACGCTGTTCGACGGCAAGGTCGTCGCGAACGTTTCGCTCTATCACACCAAGTTCAAGGACTTGCAGGTTTCGGTCTATCAGCCCGCGACGTCGAGCTATCTGACCGGCAATGCCGCGGCCGCGACGTCGAAGGGTATCGAAGGATCGCTCAGCATCTATCCGATCGAGAATTTCGATATCAGCGCCTCGGCAGCCTATTCGGATATCAAATATGACGATTATCCGGGCGCGGCCTGCCTTGCTTCGCAAGTCGGCTGTACGCCGGCGACGAACAATCTCGCCGGTTATCCGGTCGCCTATTCGTCGAAATGGACGGGCAGCGTCACCGCGCACGCGCGTTTCGACATGTCGGAGGATTTGAAGCTCGACATCACCGGCGTCGCCGCGGGCCGTTCGAAATATTTCAATTCGGACAACCAGAGCCCGATCTTCGGCGTTCAGGACGGCTATGTGAAGCTCGACCTGCGCGTCCAGCTCGCCGATCGGGACAATAGCTGGCACCTCGCGCTGGTCGGGAAGAATCTGACCAACCAGAAGACGATCGGCAGCGCATTCAACCTGCCCTTCCCGATCACGCCGGTTCCGCGTGCGATCCTCTACCTCGAACCGACGCGCAATATTTCGGTCGAGGCGGGGATCAAGTTCTAGACTCGGTTCATTCGATGTCCCAGCGATCGGCCGCGATTGACGCTCTCCTCGACCGGGAAGCGGCGATCGCGGCCGTGACCTGTTATGCGAGCGCGCTCGATGCGCGCGACTGGGCGGCCTATCGTGCGCTCTTCACCGACCAGATCGCGATCGATTATGGCGCGATCGGATCGCTCGTCGCGACCGTGCCGGCCGACGAATGGACGCAGCGTTGCAAGGCGCTCGAAGGCTTCGACGCGACCGCGCACCAATTGCACAACATCGCCCCGACGATCGACGGCGACCGTGCGACGGTGACGAGCATCGTCGATGCCGTCCATGTCGTCGGGGTCGAGGACCGCGCGCTGCTCGGCGACCTGCTCGGCCGCTACACGCACCGGCTGGTCCGGCAGGACGGATGGAAGATCGCCGGTGTGACGCTGTCCGTCGTCGCCTATCCTGCGGGCAAGGAGGCATTCGAAGCCGCATTCGCCGCCGCGCGCGCCATTTTTGCCGAAGGGAAGTCCGCATGATCGACGTTTATTTCACCCCCACGCCGAATGGCCACAAGGTTTCGATCATGCTCGAAGAGACCGGCCTGCCACATCAGCTTCTGGCGATGAACATGCTGGAGGGCGATCATCTGACCACCGAATATCGGCGGATCAACCCGAACGGCCGCCTGCCCGCGATCGTCGATCACGACCCCGTCGGCGGCGGTGCCCCGCTGCCGGTGTTCGAGAGCGGGGCGATCCTGCTCTACCTCGCCGAAAAGAGCGGGCAATTGCTTCCCGAAAACCCGCGCAGGCGCAGCCAGGCGCAACAATGGCTGATGTGGCAGATGGCAAGCTTCGGCCCGATGCAAGGACAAGCGCATCACTTCATCCGCTATGCGCCCGAGGGCCAGACCTATCCGGTCGAACGCTATCGCAACGAGACGCTTCGGCTGCTCCATGTCCTGAACGGCCGGCTCGGCGAAGCCGACTATCTGGCGGAAGAATATAGCATCGCCGATATCGCGACCTGGCCGTGGACACGCGCGATCCGCGCAATCGGGCTGACGCTCGACGATTATCCCGCGGTCGCCGACTGGTTCGCGCGGATCGGCGAGCGCCCCGCAGTCATCACGGGCACCGACGTCAAGAACGCCGCCAATCTGTCGAGCGCGCGGCCGGTGCTGACCGACGAACAATGGTCGAACCTGTTCGGCAAGAATATGCTCGAGGCGCCGACACGCTAAACCGTGTCGGCGTGGCCCCACTGATATTCGACCTGCCCGTTCGACCGCCGCACCGCGACCCAGTCGCCGCCCGCAAGACTGTCGTCCTCGATCAGCATGACCACGCCGCCGGCGATATCCTCCGGCACGCACGCCTCGTTGTTCGCGAGCACGGTCTTCATCCACTCCGACTTGCCGCCCGCGCCCGTCGTGTCGAGGATCGGCGTGTCGACGAGCCCGGGGAGCATGCCGGCGACGCGGACGTTGCATTCGTCCTTCAAGGGCGCGCAGCAGCGCGTGAACATCATCACCGCCGCCTTCGTCGTCGCATACATGGCGTCGTAAAAGCCGGTACCGAGCGCGACGGTCGAGACGGTGTTGATAATCACCCCGCCCCCGCGCGCCTTCATCCGTTGCACCGCGACCTGCGTCGCCGCGACGAGCGAGGTAATATTGACGTCGATAATCCAGCGGAGACGCGCTGCATCGACATCGGGGAATTGCGGCAGGCCCGACACGACCCCGGCATTATTGTGCAGGATGTCGACGTCGCCATGCGCCAGGAACCAGGCTTCGACCGCGGGCACGTCGGAGAGGTCGAGGACGTGGGTCATCGCCCGCGCACTCTCCGCTTCGACAAGCCGCGCGGTTTCGGCCAGCGCGTCCTGCTTCACGTCGACGAGCCGGATTTCCGCCGCGCCGCGCTGGGCCAGCATCACCGCGGTCGCGCGGCCGATGCCGCCGGCCGAGCCTGTGACGATTGCGGTCTTGCCCTTGATGTCCATCTCTTCTCTCCCGCTTATCTTGTCGCTACCGTAAAGCACATTGACAGATAAACTTAAATACCTAAGTATTTTTCGACCGGGAAGACTCGTGCGTTTTGGGGAGAGTTATGTCGCAAGCCACCGCCCTTGATGGAGGCGCTCCGGTGCCGGACAGCGGCCTCACGCTGCGCCGCAATGTCGCGCTGGTGATGCTGTTCATCGTCGGCACGATCAATTTCGTCGACCGCCAGCTCCTGTCGGTGCTTGTCGAACCGATCCGCGCCGACATGGATTTCAGCGACACGCAATTCGGCCTGCTCACCGGCCTCGCCTTCGCGCTCTTCTACGCCGCGATGGGCGTCCCCGTCGCGATGATCGCCGACCGCTGGAACCGCGTGAAGCTGATCGGCATCGCCTGCGTCGTGTGGAGCGGGTTTACCGCTGCGTGCGGCATGGCGTCGAACTTCTGGCAACTCGCGCTGATGCGCTTCGGCGTCGGCGCGGGCGAAGCGGGCGGCACCGCGCCCTCGCTCTCGGTCATCGCCGACTATTATCCGCCCGCGCAGCGTCCGCTGGCAATCGGGCTGTTCACCTGTAACGGCCCGTTCGGCGTCTTTGTCGGCGCGACCTTCGGCGCATGGGCCGCCGCCAACATCGGCTGGCGCAACGCCTTTCTTCTGATCGGCATCGTCGGGATCATCATCGCCCCGATCCTGATCTGGCTCGTCCGCGAACCCGCGCGCGGGCAGATGGACACGCAAAAGGCGGCCGACGCCGCCCTGCCCTTCAGCGAGAGTCTTGCCATGTTCTGGCGCCGCCCGTCGCTGCGCATGGTGATGATCGGCAGCGGCCTTGCCGCCTTCACCAGCTATGGCATGCTCAACTGGATCCCCGCCTTCCTGATGCGGACGCAGAAGATGCCGCTCGAAGCGATGGCGACATATTTCGGCCCGGCGGCGGGCATCACCTTCGGCATCGGCATCCTCGGCGGCGGCTGGCTGGTCAGCCACCGCGCGAAGGTGTCGGCGCGTGCCTATGGCTCGATCCCCGCGCTCGCCACCGCCGTGCTGATCCCGACCTTCATCGCCGCGCTGCTCGTCGACAGCTGGCAGCTCTCGCTCGCGCTGATGCTGATCCCGATGGCGGCGTGCACCGCCTATGTCGCCCCTGCCCTCGCTCTCGTCCAGAACCTCACCCCGCCGCGCAGCCGCGCGACCGCCGCCGCGGTGCTGATGCTGATGTTCAACATCGTCGGGCTCGGACTCGGCCCGTTGTTCGCCGGGATCGTCAGCGACAGCCTGAAACCCGACTATGGCGATGGCAGCCTCCGGTGGGCACTGATGGCGCTGATGCCCTTTGCCGCCGCCGCCGGCATCGCGCAGTATCGCATGACGCGCACTCTCGAGAAGGATTTCGCCGAATGACCGACGTCGCGGGCAAGACGGCTTTCATCACCGGCGGCGCGAGCGGGCTCGGGCTCGCGACCGCCCGGGCACTCGCCGCAAAGGGGGCATCGGTGATCCTCGCCGATATCGACGCGGCGGGTGCCGAAAATGCAGCCGCAGGATTGCGCAGCGACGGCGCAAAGGCAATCGGCCTCCAGCTCGATGTGACGAGTGAGGAGAGCTGGGCCGAAGCGGGTGCAAAGGCGCGCGACTTCGGCCCGGTGCGCATCCTGTTCAGCAACGCCGGGGTCGGCGGCGGATCGGGACCGTTCGAGCAATATGACACCGACGTCTGGCGCTGGAACTATGCGGTCAACGCGCACGCGCATCTCTATGCGTGCCGGACCTTCCTCGGCGAGATGAAAGCGAGCGGCGAAGCATCGCACCTCGTCATCACCAGTTCGATGGTCGCGATCGTGCCGCCGCCGATCTCGGTCGCCTATATCAGCTCCAAATATGCGACGCTCGGTATCGCGATGGCGCTGCGCAACGAGCTCACCGAAAGCTGCGTCGATATTTCGGTGCTGATGCCCGGCATGTCGGCAACGCGGATCGTCGAGACGACGCGCGAGCTGCGCCCGGTGGAGGTCGAAGTAGGCAAGGCCGCGGCAACGAGCCAGGCGATGCAGGGTGTGCTCGCGGGCGGCATGTTGCCCGACAGGATCGGCGCGCGCGTCGTGCAGGCGATCGAAAATGGCGACTACTGGATCTTCACCCACCCCGAATGGAAGGCGATGGCCGAACTGGTGACGCAGGATATGCTGTCGTCGTTCGGCCCCTCGGCTGACCCGACGTACCGGGGTGACGATATCGACGGGCTGATCGCCGCCAACGGCGGCCGCATGTTCGGCGCAAAAGCATAGGAGAGAGACATGGCCGAAGAGAATGATATCCGCGAAATGGCGCAGCGTTTCTTCGACGCGATCGAGGCGGGCGACATCGAAACGATGCAGGGCAGCTTCACCCCCGACGCCGAAATCTGGCACAACACCGACGAGCTGATCGTGACGCCCGCGCAGACCGCGCAGACGCTGACCGGCATGGTCGCGCGGATCAAGGACCGCGAATATGCCGACCGCCGGCTCACCGCCTTTCCCGGCGGCTTCGTGCAGCAGCACGTCCTGAAGGGCCGCCGCGTTCACGACGATGGCGAAGTCCGCCTGCCCTGCGCGATCGTGTGCAAGGTGGAAAATGGCAAGATCACGCGCCTCGACGAATATTTCGACAGCGCGCATGTCGCCGAATTCCGCAAATTTGCGAACGCCTGAGGAGTTTATCATGCCCGTGTTGCGCCAGGTTCCCCGCTCGGAAGTCACCGACGAAACCGTCCTTGCCTATTACAACCGCCTGTTCGGCGACCGCGATCCCGTCGCCGAGCCCGGCACCGCGACCGGCACGCCGGGCGACTGGTGGACGGTGTTCGCGCTGTCGCCCGACATTTTCGAACATGCGGTCAAGGGCTTCGCCGTCTATCGCAACCCCGCACGCACGATCGACCCGGTGCTGCGCGAGCTCGGCCAGACGCGAGCGGGCTGGGTCAAGGGCAGCCAGTTCGTCTTTTCGCAGCATTGCAAGTCGCTCCGCGGCCTTGGCGTCAGCGACGAGAAGATCGCCGCGATCGCGCACTGGCAGGTCGCCGACTGCTATGACGAGCAGGAACGCACCGTGCTCGCTTATGCCGACTGCCTTGCGCAGGCGAGCGGGCGCGTGCCGCTCGAGGTATTCGACAAGCTCAAGACCTTCTGGAACGACGAGCAGATTTTCGAATTCACCTACATCACCTGCCTGTACGACATGCACGCCGTCATCACGCGCGCGCTGCGTATGGAATATGATGCGCGCGAGGAACCGATCGTCGAGGTCGCCGCACCCGAAGGCTTCAACGCCGCCGACTTCCTCAGCGCCCCGCGCCCCGCAAACGGGTGATGCGCGACTACGGCACCCCCGAGGTCGTCGCGAAGGGCCTTCGCTTTCCCGAGGGACCTGTCGCGATGCCCGACGGGTCGGTGCTGCTGGTCGAAATCGCGCGCGGGACGCTGACGCGCGTCGCCCCCGATGGCAGCCTGTCGGTCGTCGCCGAGCTCGGCGGCGGCCCGAACGGGCTTGCGCTCGGCCCCGACGGCGCGGCCTATGTCTGCAATAATGGCGGTTTCCAGTGGATCGAAGGGGGTGGCCTGCTCTTCCCCGGCCATGCCGCGCATGCCGAGCCTTGCGGGTCGATCCAGCGCGTCGACCTGACCACCGGCGCGGTGACGACGCTCTATAACAGCTTCGAAGGCGCCCCGCTGAAAGGGCCGAACGACATCGTCTTCGACGCGGACGGCGGCTTCTGGTTCACCGATCATGGGCAGGTCCGTGCCAGCGGCCGCGATCATGGCGCGATCTATTATGCCGCCGCTGACGGGTCCAGAATCAGCCGCCAGCGCGCCGACATGATGGGACCGAATGGCATCGGCCTCTCGCCCGACGGCAAGACGCTCTATGCCAGCGAGACGATGACCGCACGCGTGTGGGCGATGGAGATCGTCGCGCCGGGCGAACTGGCGCCGCCGCCGCCATGGGCGCCCGGCCGCTTCGTCGGCACGCCGCCCGCCTTTCGCCTGCTCGACAGCATGGCCGTCGAGGCAGGCGGGAACATCTGCGTCGGCACGATGGTCGAGGGCGGGATCACGATTTTCGACCCCGACGGCGGCGGATCGGAATTCGTGCCGCTGCCCGATGTCGGCATCACCAACATCGCATTCGGCGGTGCCGACCGGCGCGACGCTTATGTGACGGCTTCGACGACGGGGATGCTTTATCGTATCCGATGGCCGCGCCCCGGATTAACCGTCAACTAAGTTGACGATTAATCCGGATAGTGATAAAAGAATCGGGAGAGGACAGAATGAAATTCTATACCAGCGTCGGCCCCAACCCGCGCGTCGTGAAGCTTTTCATGGCCGAAAAGGGTATCGAGATCCCCGAGATCAGCGTCGACCTGCGCGGCGGCGAGAACCGGCGGGCGCCTTATAATGTCGATGTGAACCCCGCCGGCCAGACGCCTGCGCTCGAACTCGACAATGGCAGTTTCGTCTGCGAAATCACCGCAATCTGCGAATATCTGGAAGAACGCTTCCCCGAAACGCCGCTGATCGGCACCACGGCGGAAGAGCGCGCCAACACCCGCATGTGGACGCGGCGCGTCGACCTCAAGATTTGCGAGCCGCTCACCAACGGCTTTCGCTTCGCCGAGGGGCTGCCGCTGTTCGAGGCACGGCTGCGCTGCCTGCCCGAAGCGGCTGACGGATTGAAGGCGACCGCGCAGGACGGGACCGCATGGCTCGATGCGCAGATCGCAGGGCGCGAATTCGTCGCGGGCGACAGCTTCAGCCTCGCGGACATCATGCTGTTCGCTTTCCTCGATTTCGGCGCGTCGGTCGGCCAGCCGATCGACCCCGCCAACGCAAATATCCAGAGCTGGTACGAGCGGATGAAAAGCCGCCCCAGCTTCGCCGCAAACTGAACGACAAGGAGACGGATCATGGCTGCAGCAAATAGCGAATTCGAATTCTGCGGGGTCAACCACCTCGCCCTCGTGTGCAAGGATATGGCGAAGACGGTCGAATTCTATCGCGACAAGCTCGGCATGCCGCTCACCAAGACGATCGACCTGCCCGGTGGACGCGGCCAGCATTTCTTCTTCGACATCGGCAATGGCGACAGCCTCGCCTTCTTCTGGTTCCCGAACGCACCCGAAGCCGTTCCGGGCATTTCGGCGCCCGCCGCGCTGCCGACGCAGGGTAGCTTCGTGTCCGCACACGGGTCGATGAACCATATCGCGATCAACGTCCGCGCCGACAAGTTCGACGATTATTACAACCGGCTGATCGAAAAGGGCATCGAGGTTACCCCGGTGCTCAACCATGACGACAGCCCGATGCAGGCCTCGGCCGAAATGCACCCCGGCGTGTTCGTGCGCTCGGTCTATTTCTTCGACCCCGACGGCGTTTGCCTCGAATTTGCGGCATGGACCAAGGTGTTCGACGAAAGCGACGTCGCGCACGATCCGGTACAGGCCGACGGCACGAAGCGCGAAGGCTTCATCGTGGGCCGCACGCCGGTGCCCGCCGAATAGAATTTCCCAAACTATTACCCTTTGGGAACTCCTCCTGGACCCGGCCTTTGGCCGGGTTCTTTTTTGGGCTACCCAGATGTCTTCTCACGACCGATTGCTGCCGCCTCTATCCTCGTCATCCCGGCGAAGGCCGGGATCTCGCCGGCGCGTCATTTCGAGAGGGTGAGATCCCGGCCTTCGCCGGGATGACGGATATTAGGAGTGGCAGCTTCCCACCCCAAAATCGACATCACCAAAATACCGCTGTCCTACATTGTCGCGCTATGCCAGCCTCAAGCCCGCTCTTTGAAATAGTCGGCTTCAGCAACCTCGCCTAAAGCGACAAAGGAGACATTTGCGACGCGCGCATCCGTATCCTTTGTCGCCTTAAGGCCTCAAAGGACGCAGTTTCGATACGCCCATGCGGGGCTTTTGTGGCTTTAAGGCGATTGACGCGACTTGGCCGTCACTCAACCCTATCCCGGCGCGCAGCCTTCCTACCCCACTGCCCGGTCGCGCCCTTCCCAATAGGGGGCACGCAGTTCGCGGCGCAGCACCTTGCCCGAGGGATTGCGCGGTAGCGCGTCGATGAACTCGATGCTCTTCGGGACCTTGTACGCGGCAATACGCTCGCGCGCCCAAGCGACGATGTCGGTGGGATCGAGCGTCGCGCCCGCGGCGGGCACGATCAGCGCCTTGACGCCTTCGCCCCATTTGTCGTCGGGCACGCCGATCACCGCGACGTCGGCGACCCCGGGACAGCCCATGATCGCGCTCTCGACCTCGGCCGGATAGACATTCTCGCCGCCCGACACGATCATATCCTTGATCCGGTCGTGGACGTAATAAAAGCCGTCGGTGTCGCGGTAGCCGACGTCGCCGGTGTGCAGCCAGCCGCCCGCCAGCGTTTCCTCGGTCGCCGCCGCGCGGTTCCAATAGCCCTTCATCACGATGCCGCCGCGGATCGCGATCTCCCCGATCTCGCCGTCGCCCAGCTCGCGCCCCTCGCCGCCCAGGATCGCCATTGCGGCGCCGGGCCAGGGCTTGCCGCACGAGGTCAGCTTGCCCGGCAGGTCGTGCGCGCTGGGCGAGAGATAGGAACCGCCACCGGCGGATTCGGTCATGCCGTAGAATTGCACGAAGTCGCAGCCGAAGGTCGCACGCGCCCGGCGCAGCACATCCTCCGCGATCGGCGAAGCGCCATAGGCGATCGACTTGAGCTTTGGATAAGCACCGTCATTCGCCGCGGGTTGGAGCAGCATCATCTGGATCATCGCGGGCGCGAGGAAGGCGTGCGCGACATCCTCCTCGCGCATCATGCGCACCGCGTCGGCCGCGGTGAAATCCTTGACGAGCACCAGCCGCCCACCCTGTGCGAGCCCCGAGAAGCTGACGTTCGTGCCGGCGACGTGGAACAACGGCATGACGATCATCACCGTCTCGTCCTCACCATAGGCAAAGCCGTCGACCTCGGTCGCTGCCTCGAGGAAGGTGCGATAATTGGCGTTGGTCAGCACGACGCCTTTCGGCAGTCCGGTCGTGCCGCTCGTGTAAAGCTGGAGCACATCGTCGGTAAGCTGCGGCGTATCGGCGAGCGGGGCGTCGGACGCCGCGCCGAGCCAGACGTCGAACGGTTCGAACGCCGGATGTTCGCCATAGAGCGCGACCAGGCGCGGCGGGGCGGCGAGGTCGGCGATCGCGGCGAGCGCGCAGTCGAAGAAATCCTCGCCGACGAACAGCAGCTTCGGACCGGCATCGCCCAGGATAAAGCCGATCTCGGCGGGAGCGAGGCGGCAATTGATCGGCGCGAAACAGGCCCGCGCACGCGCCGTGCCGAAGAAGAGCGGATACCAGCTGTCGTGGTTCTTGGTCAGCGCCGAAACGCGGTCGCCGGGCGCTACGCCCGATGCAATCAGCGCGTGTGCAGCACGGTTCGACCGCGCATCGAGTTCGGCAAAACTCGTCTCGCGCGCGCCGAATTTCACCGCGGTGGCGCTCCCCCGTACCCGCGCCTGCGCCGCCGGAATGTCCGCCAGCGTCCGGATGGCCTCCAGATCGATCATTTTGCTCTCCCAACCGTCGTTTCGACTTGAATTAGATAGAATACTAAGCAAATGCTTGGCCAGCTAAAAATTCGAGAGGATTGGCCTTGTTCAACCACCCCATATTGCCGACGACCATCGTCGGAAGCTACCCCCAGCCTGACTGGCTGATCGACCGCGAGCGTTTGAAGGCCAGCCTGCCCCCGCGCGTGCGCGCCGAGACGCTGTGGCGCATCCCCGAACCCTGGCTCGCCGACGCGCAGGAAGCCGCGACGCTGATGGCGATCCGCGATCAGGAAGAGCTGGGCATCGACATCGTCGGCGACGGCGAAATGCGCCGCGAAAGCTATTCGAACCGGCTCGCGACCGCGCTGTCGGGCATCGATACCGAGAAGCATGGCACGGCGATCGACCGCACGGGCAACGCCAATCCGGTGCCGCTCGTCTCGGGCCCGATCCGCCGCGTCGCGCCGATCGAGGCGCAGGATGCGGCCTTCCTCCGCCGCCATTCGACCAAGCCGGTGAAGCTGACCCTGCCCGGCCCTTTCACGATGACGCAGCAGGCCGAAAATGGCTATTATCCCGACCTGCGCGCGCTCGCGATGGACTATGCCGACGCGGTCAATGCCGAGGTGAAGGATCTGTTCGCGGCGGGCGTCGACGTCGTCCAGCTCGACGAACCCTATCTGCAGGCGCGCGCCGCCGAGGCGAACAGTTATGCGATCGAGGCGATCAACCGCGCGCTCGATGGCGTCGACGGGACGACCGCCCTCCACATCTGTTTCGGCTACGCGATGGTGCATCACGGCGCGGGCGCGACGGGGCCGAAGCCCAAGGCCTATGACTTCCTCGCCGAGCTCGAAGCCTCGGCGATCGACGTCATCTCGATCGAGGCGGCGCAGCCGGGACTCGACCCCGCCATCCTCGCCGAACTGCCGACGAAGACGATCATGTATGGCGTGCTCGACCTGTCGATCCCCGAGGTGGAGACCCCCGAAGTCGTGGCCGGACGCATTCGCGAAGCTTTGCGCTATGTCGACGCCGAGCGCCTGTGGATCGCGCCCGATTGCGGGATGAAATATCACAGCCGCGAGCATAGCCAGGCCAAGCTGAAGGCGATGGTCGACGGGACCGCACTGGTCCGGGCGGAGTTAACCTGAGTTTGTCATCCCGGCGAAGGCCGTGATCTCACCGTCGAGATCACGGCCTTCGCCGGGGTGACGCGTTAGTCAGGCGTCGATAAACTCGCTTAGCAACGGCACGACCGCTTCAGGCGCCTCTACGGTCGGCAAATGCCCTGCCCCCGCGATCACCTCGAGCCGTGCGCCCGGGATCGCGTCCAATATCTCGTCATGATGCGCGCGGCTGGTGATGCCGTCCTTTTCGCCCCAGATCAGCAGCGTCGGCACCGCAATCTCATGCAAACGCGGACGGCTGTCGATCCGCGCCATGATCGCGCGCTGCTGCGCGAGGAAGGTATCGGCGCCGGTGTTCGCCGCCATCTGGCGCGCGATGCCGAGCAGATGTTCGTCATTCCGCTTTTCTTCGGGGAAGAGGATCGGGATGCGTTCCTCGACCACCCGATCGAAATTGCCGCTCTCGACGAGGTCGATATAGCCCTGCCGCCGCGCGGTCTGCGCGGGGCCGTCGGCCGAAGCGAGCGTCGAGATCAGCGCCAGTTTGGCGACGCGTTCAGGCGCGCGGCGCATCACCTCGAACGCGACGAAGCCGCCCATGGCGTGGGCGACAAGGGCGAATTTCGGCGGCGCGTTGTCGAGCAGGCGCTGCGCGAAGCCCTCTATCGTATCGTCGCTGCGATTGTCGGCGACGATGACGTCGCGGTCGGGCCACGCGTCGAGCAACGGCTGCCACACAGCGTCGGTCAGGAGTTGGCCGGTGATGAGGACGATGGGGAGAGTCATTAGACCACCTGATGCAGGAGCGGCTCGCCGGCGACGAGGCGGCGGCAGTTTTCGTGCGCGACGGTCAGGCTGCGCACGAGCGTTTCGGGGGTGAGCCACGCGATATGCGGCGCGAGCACCGCGTTCGATAGCCCCAGCAGCGGATTGCCGCGCGGCAGCGGTTCTTCGGCGAACACGTCGAGCCCGGCGCCGCGCAGATGGCCGCTGGTCAGCGCTTCGACAAGTTTGCCTTCGTCGACGAGCTCGCCGCGTGCGGTGTTTACCAGCACCGTGCCTTTCTTCATCGCGAAGGGGTCGATGCTCGCGCGGGTGTCGTCGGTGAGCGGCATGTGCAGCGACACGATGTCGCTGGCGGCGAGCAGGTCGCCCAGCGGCAAAAACTCATAGGGCACGTCGCGCTTGCTGCGCGCGGTATAGACGATCTTCGCGCCGAGCGCGGCGAGCGCGGGCGCAAGCAACTGCGCCGAATTGCCGAAGCCGACCAGCCCCACCGTGCGCCCGCCGATCTCGCCGACGCTGTCGAGTTCGGAGGGGTCGGCGGTCCAGCCCTGACCGGCGCGGGTGCGCGCGTCGAAGAAGCAGGTGCGGCGCAGCACCGCCATCATCAGCGACAGCGCCATTTCGGCAACCGCCTGACTGTTGGTGCCGGGCATGTTGCACACGGCGACGCTATGATCGCGCGCGGCATCGAGCGCGATGGTGTTCACGCCGACGCCGAGCTTCTGGATAAGCTTCAATTTCGGCGCCGAAGCGATGAACGCGGGGGTCACGGGCGTCAGGACATGGAGCAGCGCGGTGATCTCGCCCGCGACGCCGTCGAGCGGTTCGGCCTCGTCGACATGCGTCACCACGCCCGCGCCAAAGATGGCGTCGACGGCTTCGCGGAAACCGGGACTTGGGCGGGCGTGCAGGACGATCATGCGTGCACCGCGCCGATTGTGCCCGCAAAGGCCGAGAAGCCCGCGAACACCGCGTCGGCGCCCATCGCTTCCTCGATGCGCAGCATCTCGTTCCACTTCGCCATACGTTCGGAGCGCGTGAAGCTGCCCACCTTCAATTGCCCGGCGTTCCAGCCGGTCGCGAGATGCGCGATGGTGACATCCTCGCTCTCGCCCGAGCGCGCCGAGACGATCGCACCCCAGCCGCGCGCGACGGCGGCGTCGAGCGCGGCCTTGGCCTCGGTGACGGTGCCGACCTGGTTGACCTTGATCAGCGCGGCGTTGCACACCCCTGCGTCGCCGGCGCGGACGACACGCTCGGCGTTGGTAACGAGCACATCGTCGCCGATGATCTGGACGCGGTCGCCGATCGCGGCGGTGACGGCGGCCATCGCGGTCCAGTCGTCCTGCCCCGCGGGATCCTCGATCGACAGGATCGGATAGCGGCCCGCCCATTCGATGATGCGCGCCGCCATCGCCTCGCTGCTCAGCCGGCCGTCGTCGAGCGCGAGACTGTAGCCCGAGGCGTCGCCGAGTTCGTTGGCGGCGATGTCGAGCGAGATGAAGACATCCTCGCCCGCGCGGTGGCCGCTCGCCTCAATGGCTTTCGTCAGCGTGTCGAGCGCATCCTCGTTCGAGGCGAAATTGGGCCACCAGCCGCCCTCGTCGGCGACGCCGCTGAGCGGGCCTTTCGCCTCCATCAGCTTGCCCGCGGCGCGGTAGACATCGTCGGTGATCTCGAGCGCGCGGCGGAAGCTGCCGGCACGCGGCGCCATGATCATGAAGTCCTGCACGTCGGTGCGCCGCCCGGCGTGCGCGCCGCCGCCGAATATCTGGATTTCGGGGAGCGGGATGCGGACCTTCGCATCGCCCGCAAGATAGCGCCACAAAGGTTGGCGGGCATCGGCGGCGGCGGCGTGGAGCACCGCCATCGACACCGCGACGACGGCATTGGCGCCGAGGCGCGCCTTGTTCGGGGTGCCATCGAGTGCGCAGAGTGCTGCGTCGACCGCGACCTGATCGTGCGCGTCCATGCCGGTGATCGCTCGCGCGATCTCCGACCCGATCCCCGCGACGGCGCGGTTGACGCCGTAGCCGCCGAAAGCCTCTCCACCGTCGCGGATGTCGATCGCCTCATGCGCGCCGCGCGAGGCGCCCGCGGGGGCGATGGCGCGGCCAACGGCGCCCGAGGCGAGCGTGACTTCGGCCTCGACCGTGGGGCGGCCACGCGAATCCCAGAGCTGGCGGCCGGTGACGGAGACGATCGGCGATGGCATTCTAAGTCCTTTTCCAGTTGGCGACGAGCGCGTCGGTCTGCTGCGGCGCGCGGATCAACGCGCGCGCCTGATCGCGGACGACGCGTTTGTGATCGGGGTCGGTCAGATAAGGCGCGGGCGACTTGCCCTCGACGCGCGCGAGGAGCAACGCGGCGGTGAGCTTGCCCGCGCGAAGCAGCAGGTCGTCCGCATCCTCCCAGTCGATACCGGCGCGATAGGCGGCGACGAGTGCCGCGGCCGCTTCGTTCAATCGCGGATCGCCCGACCAGACCGCCTTCAGCAACAGATGTGTCGTGCAAAAGGCGACATCGAACGCGGCGTCGCCATAAACGGCGCATTCGGCGTCGAGGAACACCGGGCCGTCGGCGCTGACGAGGATATTCTTCGGGCTGACGTCGCCATGGACGAGCGCGATCTTGCGCCCCGACAGGTCGGCGGCGAGCGCAGTGAGCGCGGGCGCGAGTTCGGCGTCATGCTGCGCAACATAGAGCAGGAAGGGATCGACGCGCAGCGCGCGAAACATGTCGTCGTTGGGAAAGTCGGCGCGGTCGACGTCGTTATAGGCGGTCGCGGCGTGAACTGCGGCGATTCCCTTCCCCACCTGCGCGGCGAAATCGGCATCGACACGGCCCGCCATCAGCTCGTCCTTCCACACCGGGCAACCGGGGAGGAAGCGCATCGCAAAGGCATGGCCGGTCGGCAGCTCGGCGAGCACCTCGGGCGCAATATGCGGATCGACGCCGCGCGCACGGCGCAGCCAGCGCACCTCGCTGGTCCCGCGTTCGACGGGGGCCAGCCATTCGGCGGCGACGCGCAGTTGCGGCAGCGGGCGCTTGACGACGATCGGTCCCGACGGCGTTTCGACCTTCCACACATCGCACGACACGCCGCCGGTGAGCGGTTCGAGGACGACGTCGCCCTCGCCGACCAGACCGGCGCCGCGCAGTTCGTCCACGATGTCGGCGTCCACCGTCACGTCACAGCTTCTCCCGGATCCAGCTTCCGACGAGATCGGCGGCATTCTGCCGTTCCTCGATCGAATCCTCGAAATAATGCGCGCCGGGGATCAATTCGAGCTTCTTGTCGCTGCTCCCGAGAAAATCGAAGATCTTGCGCGCATCGCTGGGGAAGACGCCCGTATCCGCCGTTCCCTGTACGACGAGCGCGGGCGTGTCGTGCTTGGCAAGATGCGGCTGACCCTGGCACGGCGAGGTTTCAAGGCTCCACATGTTGAGCCAGGTCTTGATCGTGTTGGCGCGGCCGATGCTGGGTGTACGGTTCGCAATCGCCGGATCGCCGCGATAGCACCAGTTGGGCTTGCGGTCCGATGGATCGATCGCCGGATCGACGCAGCGGATGTCGCCCCAGCAGCGGAACATCGGAAAGATGCGATCGGGAATGTCGGCATCGTTCAGCCGCTTCAGTTCGGCCTTTGCCCAGTCGGTGATGCGCTGGTTGCGGGCGCGCTGCGCGGTGCGATATTTTTCGATGAACGCGTCCGAATAGGGCGGACCGTTGTCGGGATTGAACGGGTCGAGCTCGGGATCGGTCGCCACGGGGTCATTCTCGTCGACCACCGACGCGTCCATCCAGTCAGTCAGCACTTCGGGCCGGCCCTGATGCGCGTTGAAGCTGATGTAGAGATCGCCTTTGATGAGGTTCGCGAGGGCATCCTGACCAACCGAAGGCAGGCGATCGGTCAGCGTCGGTGCGATCGCCTCGGCCTGATAGGCACCCATCAGCGAACCGCCGCCCGAATTGCCGAGAATGACGATTTGTTCGACGCCCGCCTCTTCCTTGAGCCACTTCATGCCGACGCCGATATCGAGCACCGCATGTTCGAGCAGGAACTGGTCCTCGACACCGCGATAACGTGTATTCCAGCCGAGAAAGCCGAAGCCCTGCCGCGCGAAATAGGGGGCGATATAATGTTCGGAGAAATCGACATTATAATGGGTGGCGATGATCGCGACTTTCGGCCGCTTGCCCGCTTCGGTCCAATAAATGCCCTGGCACGGATGCCCGCCCGCCTGAATGCGCGGCGCCGTCGGCGACACCCGCCCGATGAATTGCGCGTCCAGTCCTTCGATCCCGTTCGGGTCCATCATCGTCTCTCCTGTTTTCGATTATTTTCAGCGCGTCACTTCGAAGGGCAATTTGTAGCCTTCCAGCCCGGCGCGAATGGCCTTTTTGTCGATCTTGCCCGTCGGCCCCAACGGGATCTCTTCGACGAACAACACATCGTCGGGCATCCACCAGCGCGCGATCTTGCCGTCGAGAAAGGATTTGAGGTCGTCGGCGCAGGCATCGGCGCCGTCCTTGAGCTGGCACAGCAGGATCGGCCGTTCGTCCCACTTCGGATGAGCGACGCCGACGACCGCAGCATTGGCAACCGCGTCATGCCCCATCGCGATATTCTCGATCTCGATCGAGCTGATCCACTCGCCACCAGACTTCACGACATCCTTGGCGCGGTCGGTGATCTGCATATAGCCCTCGCCGTCGATCGTACTGACGTCGCCGGTGTCGAAAAAGCCCTCGGCGTCGAGCACATCGCCGCCTTCGCCGCCATAATAGGCGCCGGCGATCGTCGGCCCCTTGATCATCAGCCGCCCCGGCGTCCTGCCGTCGTGCGGCAGGCGGTTGCCGTTATCGTCGACCAGCTTCATTTCCAGCCCGCAGAGCAGCCGCCCCTGCTTCAGCTTGTACGCCATCTGCTCGGCATCGGATTTTGCCGCGACCGCCGCATTGGGAACCGACACCGTACCAAGAGGCGAGGTTTCGGTCATGCCCCAGCCCTGGATCACGTCGACGCCATAATCGTCGCGGAAGGTCCGGATGATCGATTCAGGGCACGCCGAGCCACCGATTGTCACACGCTCCAGCGTCGTGAAGCGCTTCCCGTTCTCCTGCATATAGGTGAGCAGCATCTGCCACACTGTCGGCACCGCGGCCGAGTAAGTGACGCCTTCCCGCTCGATCAGATTATAGATGGATTCGCCGTCCATCCGCTGGCCCGGCAACACGAGCTTCGCGCCGACTGCCGGCGCCGAATAGACGACGCCCCACGCGTTGGCGTGATACATCGGGACGACGAGCAGCACGGTATCGCGCGCCGACAGCGCGAGCGCGTCGCGCTGCAAGGTCATCAACGCGTGGATATAATTGGAGCGGTGCGAATAGAGCACGCCCTTGGGATTGCCCGTCGTGCCGCTGGTGTAGCAGAGCCCGCAAGCGGCATTTTCGTCGAAACCACCCCAATCATATTCGGCCGGATGCTCCGCTATCCAGTCATCGAACGCGACCGCGGCAAAGCTGGTTTCGGGCATCGAGGCGGCGTCGCAGAAGAAGATCACTTTCTCGATGCTCGGCACTTGCGGCAAAAGCTCTTCGACGAGATCGGCGGTCACGGGATCGGCGATCAGCAGCCGGTCGCCGGCGTGGTTCGCGATATAGGCGATCTGTTCGAGGAAAAGCCGCGGGTTGAGCGTGTGGAGCACTGCCCCCATCCCCGCCGCACCATACCAGGCCGCAAGGTGCCGCGCGCCGTTCCATCCCATCGTCGCAACGCGGTCGCCCGGCTGGATCCCTTCGGCGGCGAGCGCATTCGATACGCGCTTCGCATCGGCGTGCACCGACGCATATGTCGACCGCGTCACCTGCCCTTCGGCGTCGCGCGACACGATCTCGCGCCCGCCGTGCCAGTTCGCCGCATGGTCGATGATCCGGTCGACCGTCAGCGGCACATTCTGCATCAACCCGTCCATGCGGTTCGTCTCTCCCGGCCTCTTGTTGATATAGATAGTATGCTAAGTATTTTGCTTTTGCAATATCGGGGAGGCGCCTTGCTTCGCCCTTGTCGCTCTTCTAGCGTGACAGGGCCGGCGGGGCTGCCGGCAACAGGGGTCGTCACTGGCACAATGCGTACCAACCAGCTTATCATTGCACTTTTCCAGCGCTTTTGCTGGCTCGACGAAGGCTTGCAGGCGCGGCTCCACGATGGCGGCTGGCCCGACGTCAGCCGCCCGCAATCGATGGTGATGACCAATATCGTCAGCGGCATCGTGCGCCCGTCCGATATCGCGCGCAACCTCGGCGTCTCGCGGCAGGCGATCCACAGCACGATCAACCAGATGGTCGCGCTGGAAATCGTCAAACTCGATCCCGATCCCGACGACCGCCGACATATGATCGTTTCGCTGACCGACACCGGCGCGCGGATGCGCCAGGACGCGCAGGCGGCGATGGACGAACTGGCCGACCAGCTTTCGGCGCGGCTGGGCAAGGATCGTTTCGATGCCCTGCTCGCCACGCTCGAGGCCGACTGGGGCGACAATATCGGGGCGTCATCGCCCGCGAAAAAACGGCAGGCCTGATCGTCAATATCGGCCCACCGATCGGGCGCTTAGCCGCCCTTCTTCTTCGCCTGCGCCGCCTTGATGCCCTCGACGAACTGCTTCTGGTTGACCTTCATGGCCAGTCCCTTGTTCGACATGAAAAATGCCGCCCGCGGCATGGTGACATTGCCCTCGCTGGTTGTCAGCACCGCGCCACGCGGCGCCACGGCCTTGACGGTGCCGAGCACCGCGGCGCCGTCGGCACTATGAACCTGCGCCCCCGGTTTCAACGCCCCGTCGACCGCGGTCGCATCGGCCTCGGCTTCCTTCAGCACCGCGAGGATTTTCTCCTTCGGCGCCTTCAGTGCGGGGCCTTTGGCCGTCCCCAGGAAATCCTTCTTCGGCACCACCAGCCCGCTACCGCCGATCGCCACCGCGACCTTGTCGCCGAGGACCTTGACGATCTGGCCGACCTCCTCGCCCTTTTCGTCGTAAACTTTGGCGCCGGCGATCAGCGACGCGGCGGGTGCGGCCTGCTGCGCCTGTACTGCGGGGACCGCAACGATTGCGGAAACGGCAAGGCATAGGCCGGCGAGCAGGCCGGAAGGCTTGGGCATAAAGGCTCCTGTCGAATAGCAACACCACCCGTGCCGCATCGCGCCGCGTCGGACCAAATGCCATGCTGCCGGACCGTGCAGCCGACACGGCGAGCCGACACGCGAGGCGCCTGCCGACCGGGACGGAGCTTGCCCGCGCTATCCGATCGCCTTCGCAACGGCGACCAGCCGTGCCGCCGTCGCGTCGACCAGCGTCGCCGGCAGCGCCTCCTTCAGATTGCCCGATTCGTCGAATGCTGCGTGCGCGTTCGGCACCAGCACCTGTTCGGGAATGACGAGCGTCTGGACGGTCGACAGGATCTGGCGCAGGTGCATCAGCCCGCGCAGCCCGCCGAACGGGCTGATCGACGCCGACATCACCGCGCTGGCCTTGCCGCGATAGGCGGTGAGCGCGACGAGCGATTCATCGCCGGTAGGGCGCGATGCCCAGTCGATCGCATTTTTGAGCAGCGGCGAGACCGACCCATTATATTCGGGCGATACAAAGAGCAGGCCCTGCTGCGCGGCAAAAAGCTCTTTGAGTCGCACCGCGTCGGGTGGAAAGGCGTTGGCCTCGAGCGCCGCCGAATAAAGCGGCAGGTCGAAAGCCGACAGGTCGATGTCGGCGACGGCCGCGCCATGCGCTTCCAGCGCGCGAACCGCGAGTTTGCCGAGCGCGCGGTTGAACGATCCTTCGCGCGTGCTTCCGACGATGACTGCAATCTGTGTCAATTTTTCCTCCCGGGCAATTTAGTTAGCATACTAACCTATTGCCCGGGCGGGTCGCAACCATCTTTGGCGATCAGGCCTTGATATCCGACAGCGTAGCAAGCTTGGCGGTCTCGTCGGCCAGATTGTCGATCACCCGGCGCAGCAAAGCCTGCAGCGTCTCGACCTCCGCATCGCTCATCCCGCGCGTCGCGACCTCGTGCACTTCGGCGTTCATCGGCGCGAGGATGAGTTCGAGCTTCTTCGCGTGCGGGGTCAGGTGGATAAAGGTCTTGCGGCGATCGTCGGTGGTCTTCTTGCGCGTGATGAAGCCGGCCTTTTCAAGGCCCTTCAGCGCAACGACCGTCGTGGGCTCGCGCATCCCCACCCGCTCGCTGAGCTCGCGCTGGGTGATCCCGTCCTCGCGCCACAACTGGCGCAGGAAACGCCACTGTCCCGCCGACACATCGTGCGTCAGCGTGCCGCGTTCGAGCAAGCGCGAGAAGGACCGGAACACGATACGCGCCAGATAGCCGATGCTGTTGTCCGGGTTGGTGTAATATTCGGCCGGATGCCGGAAGCCCTCATTCTTCTTGGCCAAGATTTTTCCCCTTCGGCCGCCCGCGGGCGGAACCGTGTCATTATGGCGTGAACCTTAGGGCTCTATGATTCGCACCGCAAGTTGCTTCGACTCCGCGATATCCTTGGACAAAGGCATTTTTCCGATATACTTAGATATCTAAGTTAATGGAAATGGCCCATGGAAAAATTCGACCGGCTGACCGCGATCGCGGCGCCGCTGCCCCTCGCCAATGTCGACACCGACATGATCATCCCGGCGCGCTATATGAAGGGGCTGACGCGCAGCGGACTTGGCCGGCACCTGTTTCGCGAGCTTCGCTATATCCCCGGTGGCGACGAGGAGCGTGAGGGCTTCATCCTCAACCATCCGGCGGGCCGACAGGCGCGCATCCTGATCGCCGACCGTAATTTCGGTTGCGGATCGTCGCGCGAACATGCGGTGTGGGCGCTCGCCGATTTCGGCATCCGCTGCGTGATCGCGCCAAGCTTCGGCGATATCTTTGCCGGCAATGCGCGCAAGAACGGGCTGCTGCTCATCCGCCTGCCCGATGCGATTTGCGACCGGCTGCGCGAAGAAATCGCGCTCGCACAATTCGCACCGCTGACCGTCGACCTGATCGAGCAGCGCATCGCCCTCGCATCGGGCGAGACGATCGACTTCGCGATCGATCCCGACGACCGGCGCACACTGATCGAGGGGCTCGACGACATCGCGCGAACCTTGCGACATGAATCCGCAATCGCGCGTTTCGAGGCGAGCCTTTAGCCGAGGCTCGCGGGGTCGGTGATGCACCCCGCGATCGCGCTGGCGGCGGCGAGCGCCGGGCTCATCAGGTGCGTGCGCCCGCCGCGGCCCTGCCGGTTTTCGAAATTGCGGTTCGATGTCGCCGCGCAGCGTTCGCCCGGTTGCAACCGGTCGGCGTTCATCCCGACGCACATCGAACAGCCGGGCTCGCGCCAGTCGAAACCCGCCGCGCACAGCACCTTGTCGATCCCTTCGGCCTCGGCCTGCCGCTTGACCAGCCCCGAACCCGGCACGACCATCGCGCGGATATGTGGCGCGACGGTCCGGCCCCGAACGATGTCGGCGACGATCCGCAGATCCTCGATCCGGCTGTTCGTGCAGCTGCCAATGAAGATGCGGTCGAGCGGGACCCCTGCGATCGCCTGTCCCGCCGCGAGGTCCATATAGGCCAGCGCCCGGTCGGCCGCGACGCGCGCGTCACCCCCGGCAAGCGCGCCCGGGTCGGGAATGCGGGAATCGATCGCGATCGATTGCGCGGGGTTGGTTCCCCAGCTGACCATCGGCCGCACATCGGCGGCGTCGAATATGACCTCGCGGTCGAACAGCGCGCCGGCATCGGTCGGCAAATCGCGCCAGCGATCGAGGGCAGCATCCCGGTCGGCGCCCTGCGGCGCGGCAGGACGCCCCTCCAGATAGGCGAAGCTCGTCGCGTCGGGGGCGATCAACCCGGCGCGCGCGCCCATCTCGATACTGAGATTGCACAGCGTCATGCGCGCCTCCATCGACAGCGCGCGGACCGCCGATCCGGCATATTCGATGACATGCCCCGTCGCGCCGTCGACCCCGATCGCGGCAAGCAAATGCAGCGCAAGGTCCTTGGCATGGACATGCGGTGCGAGTTCGCCGTCGACGGTGATCCGCATGTTGCGCGACTTGCGCTGGCGGATCGTCTGCGTCGCGAGCACATGCTCGACCTCCGACGTACCGATGCCGAAGGCCAGCGCTCCGAACGCACCATGCGTCGACGTATGGCTGTCGCCGCAAACGATAGTCATCCCGGGCTGCGAGCGCCCCTGTTCGGGCCCGACGACATGGACGATGCCGCCGCGCGGATCGCCCATCGGGAAATTCTCGATCCCGAAACGGCGCGTATTGTCGACGAGCGCGGCGAGCTGCGCGCGCGCCTCTTCGTCTTCGACGCCCGCTGGCCCCGCCGCCTGCCCCGTCGTCGGCACATTATGATCGGACAGCGCCAGCGCACGCGCGGGGCGCCGCACATTGCGTCCTGCCGCAGCGAGGCCGGCGAACGCCTGCGGCGAGGTCACCTCGTGCAGCAAGTGCAGATCGATATAGAGCAGGGTTTCGCCATCGTCCTCGGCGATGGCGTGCTTGTCCCATATCTTGTCGTAGAGCGTGCGGGGGCGGTTCACAGCATCCCCAGCGTTTCTTTCCTCGGCCCCATGTACCCGAAGAGGAAGGCTGCGACTTTTCGCATCTGGATTTCTTCGGCGCCTTCGGTGATGCGGTATCGGCGGTGGTGGCGGTAGATATGTTCGAACGGTTTGTGGCGCGAGTAACCGATGCCGCCATGGACCTGCATCGCGCGGTCGGCGGCTTCG
>NZ_DASZAU010000007.1:0-167764 GCF_035944815.1 Sphingopyxis sp. | reverse complement strand
CAGAACATAACCCACACCCACGCCGCCCGGCCCCGCGCCCTCGCCGCCCGGCCCCCAGTCGAACGACCAGCTCTCCATGTTCGCCCCGCCTGACAAACGAACAAGGCTCGACAATGAACCCACGCCGAAAACTCGGGTCATCACAGAAGAAAGCAGGGAGGATATGTCCGTCATGCGGCGATACTGCTTGCGGTTTACGTAAACGGCAAGCCACCAAACGCGTCAGGTGCTTCGGCTATCAAGAAAGCGAAAATCACGCCGCAATCTGCGGCAAGGATATCAGCGCCGCAGGCGCCTTATTCGCCCGTCATACCATTTGCCGGCAAAGTGCAGCGCCCAGACGAGCGGGATCGCGGCGAAGACCCAGCGCCAGTCGATCCGCGCGATCATCCCCTCGTCGAGGTGCGACGCATAGGCGACCAGCACCAGCGCGGCGATCAGCAGCCACGACGCCGACTGGAACCAATTATGCCCGCTGCCGATGCGCTGCGGGTCGACGGGAAGCGGCGCACGCGCCGCGACCGCCGCCTCGATCGCGTCGCGGCGATCGCGCCACCCGGCGACATAATCCCATATCTCGATCCCGATCAGCCCAACCTCGACGACAAAGACGCCGAGCCCGATCGCCGGCGCGTGAAAGCGTTGCGGGATCGTGAGCAGGTCGAGCAGCCAGCCGCCGCCGAACACCACGACGATCAGCGCGCCGATCGCCCACGCCGCCTGCAGCGGCGCCGATGCGATCATCGCATCGACATGCGCCTCGACGCCCGACCGCCACTGTACGACCTCGTCGGGCTTCACCCCGCGCACCCGCCCGTCGCGGCCCCGATAGGCGCGCCCCAATTCGGTATCGACGAACCAGCGGTCAAACCGGCGCAGCTCGGTGTCGCGGATCTGCCGCTTCTGGAAATCGCTCATCAGCATCGGCGCATCCTAAGCGATCGAGCTTACCATCGGGATAATAGGCGCCCCCCGCCTATAAGGCACCCCATGAGGCATAATCCTCGACATGCGCATTGGGTCGGCGAAAACTGGTGAAGCTCATGCTCGCCGAAAGGTCGAGCGCCTCGATCTGATGCCACCAGCCAACGGGCAGGAACACCGCCTCGCCCGGCCCGATGATCGTTTCGAGTATCGGCGGCGTGGCGCTATCGCCGTCACCGGCCGGCAACGCTTCATTGCCCCAGTCCGAGAAGCAATGGCGGCTGTTCTTCATCCGCGCGAAAGCCCAGGGCGGCGCCATGCGCACGCGCTTTCGTCCCATCACCTGCACCAGCAGGTTATTGGTAAGATCGTGGTGCCATGGCGTCAGCGTTCCCTTCGGCCCGAGCCAGAAGAAACCGTCGCGCGTCCGGCCGTTGTCGAGCAGCGCGATCGGCGCCATGTCATCCCACAGCGGAGCGAGCGCGGCGGCGTTGGTGCCGCTGTTATAGGCGGTGAGATAGATGTCGTTGCTGGCCTCGTCCTTGCGAAGCCAGTCGATCAGTTCGGCGAAGCGGACGAGGCGGCGGTGCTCGTCCTTGGCGATTTCATAATCGGGATCGCGCTCGCGCTCGACCTGTGCCTCGACGACGGCATCGCCCGCTGCGGCCGCGAAATGGTCGAGCGACCAGCGCGCGAGCGCGGGCCAGTGATCGATCAGCCCGGTGAGTTTCGCGGGCCGGTTCGCCTCATAATGATGGCGGTAAAAGGCATCGGGATCGGGCGTCGCAAGCGTGTCGAGCGCGAAGCCGCCGCCGGCCTCGCGCGCGAGCCGTTCGTGATTGGCGAGCAGCCAGCCCTGTTTTGCCATGCGCGCGGCCTGCCGCCGCAGCACCGCCGCCATCGGATCCTTGGCGAGCCGGTCGACCTCATATTTCGCCGCCGCCGCCGACACGCCGGCCGCGACGAGCCGCGCGTGGAGCGCCGCATCATCCTCGCCCGCGGCAAGGCCTTCGGCGAGCAGGCTGCGTTTATCGGTCTGCGACATCGAATACTCCTCATGCCCGCTCAAGGACATCGCAATGACAAAAGGATGACAGCCTAATCGCCCGCCGGGACTTTATAGTCCGGTCCATAGACCGCCGCACGGAAATCGCGATGCAGCGTGCCGTCATAAGGGATGGTCTGTACGAAGAAGACCGCGGCCAGCCTGTTCGCCGGATCGACCCAGAAGAGCGTCGAGGCCATGCCGTCCCAGAAAAATTCGCCCGTCGCGCCGCGATTCTCCTCACGCGTCAGCGGCGGCGATTTGCGCACCGCGAAATCGAAACCGAAGCCGACGGCGCCCTTTCCGGGGAGCCAGGCGCGCTCGGTTATCGCGGGATCGAGCTGGTCGGTCGCCATCAGTTTCACCGTCGACGGCTTGAGGATACGCGCGCCGTCGAGTTCGCCGCCATTGAGCAACATGCGCGCGAAACGCGAATAATCGTCGAGCGTCGACGCGAGACCGAATCCGCCGGGGGTCAGCGCATGATCCTCGAAATTGAGCTTGCGCGCGGCGGCGGGGTCCTGCTGGACCAACTTGCCGTCCGTTTTTACATTCATCGCAGCGAAGCGCGGTAGCCGCGCGTCGGGCTGGCGCCACGCGGTCTCGCTCATCTTCAGCGGCGCGAAGATATGCGCTTGCACATAGTCGGCGAAGCGCTCGCCCGACAGCTTCTCGACGAGCGCCGCCTGTATGTCGACCGCGATACTATATTCCCACTGCGCGCCCGGCTGGTAGAGCAACGGCACGCCGGCAAGACGTCTGCTCGCCTCGGCGAGCGGGATCGTCAGCGCGAGCGGGTCGGCGGCGACATAGGCGTCGTGCGCGGGAGTCGGTCCGGCGCCATAAGCGAAACCCGCCGTATGGCGCATTATGTCGCGCACGGTGATCTGCCGCTCGGCCGCCACATAGCGCGGCTGGCCTGCGGCATCCTTGCCCGCATAGACGCGCATATTCGCATATTCGGGCAGATATTTGGCGAGCGGATCGTCAAGGCGGACCCTGCCCGCCTCCCAGAGCTGCATCAGCGCGACGCCGGTGACCGGCTTGGTCATCGAATAGATTTGCGCGATCGTGTCTCGCTGCATCGGGCGCTTCGCTTCGCGATCGGCCATGCCCGCTGTGCCGAAATAGACCTCGCGCCCGTCCTGCCAGATCAGCGCCGAGGTGCCTGCGGCACGCCCGTCGGCGATCATCGCCTTGAGCGCTGCATCGATCCGCGCCTTGTCGATTTTCAGCGCCTCGGCAGGCGCAGTCTGCGCCAGCAGCGGCGGCGCAAACACCGCCGGACTCGCGCACGCCATCATCACCGCCCATGCCAGTCGCTTGCCGCGCATATCGTCTCTCCCCGTCCCGGCCGGTAGCCAAGGATCGGAGTGCATCCGACGGGATCGAATGCGGAAGGTCAACCCGAATAGGTCTGCGGCGCGGCTATTCGCCTGCAGCCGGTTCCTCCGCAGGCGCTTCGGCGGCGGTCAGGCTGCCATTCTGGATCAGCCATTGCGGATGGTTCGCCTGCACCGAGGCCATGATGCGGTCGACCGCGGCCGCGACCTGCTCGCCCTCGGCTTCACGGTCGCGCTCCACGATGACGCGGCGCGCCTGCGCGTCGACCAGCACCCGTTCGCGCGGCACGAGTTCGCCGACGGTAAGCCCGGCAATGATGTTGCCTGTGTCGCCCTCGCGTTGCTCGAGCGTGGTGACGCGACGGTTGAGCTGCTCCTCGACCTGCGCCGCAGCGTTGGTCTGTTGCCGGAGTTGCACGATGTTGACCCGCACCGACCGTTTCAGCTTGCGTTGCACTTGCCGCGCCAGGTCGGGATTGAGCTGCGCGGCATAGTGGTCGACCAGGACGACGCCGTCGACCGAGACGGCGTCGCCGTCCATGCGCACGTTGAGGCTGTCGACGCGGTCGCTGGAATCGAGCAGCCGGTCGAGTTCGGTTTGCACCGCGTTGCGCGCGCCGATCTCGCGGACGATGCCGTTGAGCGAAAGCGCAAGCGGGATCGACAATATCCCCAGCGTCACGACGATCCCGGTGACCTGCATGACCGTGTGCTGGGGCGTTAGCGACGGGCCGAATTTGTTGAGCCGGGCAACGAGCGTCGCGGCAAAGGCGATGGCGAGCGTATTGGTCAGGAAGAGCAGCGCCGAGCCGAGCGCGAAATCGAAACGCCCGGTCGCAAGGCCGAAGCCGATCGTCGAAAGCGGCGGGACCAGCGCGGTCGCGATCGCGACGCCGACCATCACCCCCGATAGCTTGCGCATGATCGCATAGACGCCGGCGATCCCGCCAACCACCGCGACACCCAGGTCGAGCAATGTCGGCTGCGTCCGCGCACGCAGTTCGGGAGTGACGTCGTTGATCGGCGACAGCCAGATGATCAGCATCGCGACGATCACCGCGACCGCCATGCCCGCCGCCATCGTGATGAGCGAGCGTTTGATCAAATTGCTTTCGAGCGTCGCGAGGCCGAAGCCCACGCCCATGATCGGACCGAGCAGCGGCGACACGAGCATCGCGCCGATCACCACCGCCGCCGATCCCTGAAGCAGGCCGAGCGTGGCGATCGCCGCCGACAGCGTGATCAGCAGCAGGAATTTCTGGTTGAGCCGCGCATCGCGCGCAACGCTAGCCAGGACGAGGGCGCGGCCGTGAACATCTTCATCGGCCGCGCCAATTTCGTCGTCGTCGCCAATTTCCCGGCCGGGTCCCGGGCGAGCCGACCGACGACCGCCGGCGTTGAACGGCGCGTCGCCCAGTCCGGGCACTCCGGGATGATTTCCGGCCATAGGGGGCAGGCGGCTAGATTTTGCCGGTCAGTTCAGGAACGGCATTGAACAGATCGGCGACGAGACCGAAGTCGGCGATCTGGAAGATCGGAGCGTCCTCGTCCTTGTTGATCGCGACGATCGTCTTCGAGTCCTTCATACCGGCGAGATGCTGGATCGCGCCCGAAATGCCGATCGCGAAGTAAACCTCCGGCGCGACGATCTTGCCGGTCTGGCCGACCTGATAGTCATTGGGGACATAACCGGCGTCGACCGCGGCGCGCGAAGCACCGAGCGCGGCGCCAAGCTTGTCGGCGAGCGGAACGATGACTTCCTGATATTTCTCGCTCGAACCCAGCGCGCGGCCGCCCGATACGATGATCTTCGCCGAGGTCAGTTCGGGGCGATCCTGCTTGGCGATCTCGGCGCCGACGAAGCTCGAGATGCCAGCGTCGCCGCCAGCGGAGACGGCTTCAACGGTGCCCGAACCGCCCGAAGTGGCAGCCTTTTCAAAGGCGGTGCCGCGGACGGTGAGGACCAGCTTCGCATCCGACGATTCGACGGTCGCGATCGCGTTGCCGGCATAGATCGGGCGGGTGAAGGTCTTCGGACCCTCGACCGACAGGATTTCCGAAATCTGCATCACGTCGAGCAAAGCGGCGACGCGCGGCGCGATATTCTTGCCGGTCGTCGTGGCGGGCGCGACGAACGCGTCGTGCGAAGCCATGAGGTCGGCGACGAGCGGCGCGATATTTTCGGGCAGGTTGTGACCGAAAGCGGCGTTGTCGGCGACATGCACCTTGCCAACGCCGGCAATCTGCGCAGCCGCCTTGGCGACGCCATCGACGCCGGCGCCGGCGACGAGCAGATGGACTTCGCCGAGCTTCGAGGCGGCGGTCACCGCGGCGAGCGTGGCATCCTTGACGGCGCTGCCGTCATGTTCGACCCAAACGAGCGTTTTCATGAATGCACTCCCATCGCCTTCAGCTTGGCAACCAGTTCATCGACATCGGCGACCTTGACCCCGGCCGAGCGGACAGGCGGCTCCGAAACCTTGACCGTCTTGACGCGCGGCGCCGTGTCGACGCCGTAGTCGGCGGGCGACTTGGTATCGAGCGGCTTCGACTTCGCCTTCATGATGTTCGGCAGCGACGCATAGCGCGGCTCGTTCAGGCGAAGGTCGGTGGTGACGATCGCGGGAAGCTTGAGCTTCACCGTTTCGAGACCGCCGTCGACTTCGCGGGTTACGCTGACGCTGTCGCCTTCGACGTTGACTGCGCTGGCGAAGGTGCCCTGCGCCCAGCCGGTAAGGGCTGCGAGCATCTGGCCGGTCTGGTTGTTGTCGCCGTCGATCGCCTGCTTGCCAAGGATCACGAGACCCGGCTGTTCGGCGTCGCCAATGGCTTTCAGTATCTTCGCGATCGCCAGCGGCTCGACTTCATCGTCGGTCTGGACGAGGATCGCGCGGTCGGCGCCCATCGCGAGCGCGGTGCGGAGCGTTTCCTGCGCCTTTGCCGGGCCGACGGAAACCGCGACGATCTCGGTCGCGACGCCCTTTTCCTTGAGGCGGATCGCTTCTTCGACCGCGATCTCGTCGAACGGGTTCATCGACATTTTCACGTTGGCGAGGTCAACGCCCGTGCCGTCGGCCTTCACCCGCGGCTTGACGTTGTAATCGAGTACCCGTTTCACGGGGACGAGGATTTTCATGGGCTAAAAGCTCCTCTCAGCAAATTGTGCACTGCGCCATAATTGGCGTTTACGTAAACGTCAACTAGCAGTCCCCAAACCCCTTCTCCCTTGAGGGGAGAAGGATAGGGAGCCTTATCGCCACCGGCGATTAGGCGAACTTGGATGAGGGTGGGCGGCGCCTTTCGCCGCGCGAGCCGGAGGCTCGCAACCCCTCACCCAGCTTCGACTAGGCGGTGAGCCGCCGAGTCTCCGCAGCCCCCTCCCGCATGGGGAGAGGGTTTAACCCGTTATCACGCGACCGCGCGAACTTCGGCGACGATCTTCTTTGCCGCGTCACCGAGATCATTTGCCGCAACGATCGGCAGGCCCGAATTGGCGAGGATGTCCTTGCCCTGCTGGACGTTCGTGCCTTCGAGGCGGACGACCAGCGGCACCGACAGATTCACTTCCTTCGCCGCCGCGACGATCCCGTCGGCGATGATGTCGCACTTCATGATGCCGCCGAAGATATTGACGAGGATGCCCTTCACGGCGGGATCCTTCAGAATGATCTTGAACGCCGCAGTGACCTTTTCCTTCGAAGCGCCGCCACCGACGTCGAGGAAGTTGGCGGGGAATTCACCGTTGAGCTTAATGATGTCCATCGTCGACATCGCGAGGCCCGCGCCATTGACCATGCAGCCGATGTTGCCGTCGAGCTTGATGTAGGCGAGGTCATATTCCGACGCTTCGACTTCGGCCGGATCTTCTTCGGTCAGGTCGCGCAATTCGGCGAGGTCCTTGTGACGGAACATCGCATTGCCGTCGAAGCCGACCTTCGCATCGAGCACGAGCAGCTCGTCGCCATCCTTGCCTTCGCAAACGGCGAGCGGGTTGATTTCGATCTGCTCGGCATCGGTGCCGAGGAATGCGGCGTAGAGCCCCGCGAGAACCTTGGCGGCCTGCTTGGCAAGATCGCCTTCCAGCCCGAGCGCCGCGGCGACGCTGCGGCCGTGGTGCGGCTGCAGGCCCGTGGCGGGATCGATGGTGATCGTGTGGATCTTTTCTGGCGTGTCGTGCGCGACGGTTTCAATGTCCATGCCGCCTTCGGTCGAGGCGACGACCGCGATGCGGCTGCTGGCGCGGTCGACGAGCAAGGCGAGGTAGAATTCCTGCTTAATGTCGGCGCCGTCGGTGATGTACAGGCGGTTGACCTGCTTGCCGGCTTCACCGGTCTGGATCGTCACCAGCGTGTTGCCGAGCATGTCCTTGGCATGCGCTTCGACCTCTTCGACGCTCTTGGCAAGGCGAACGCCGCCCTTCGCATCGGGGCCGAGCTCCTTGAACTTGCCCTTGCCGCGGCCGCCCGCATGGATCTGCGACTTCACGACATACAGCGGCCCGGGGAGCTGCTTTGCCGCGGCGACGGCGTCCTCCACACTCATCGCGGCAATGCCCTTGGGGACAGCGACGCCAAATTTCGCGAGCAGTTCTTTCGCCTGATATTCGTGGATGTTCATGAGGTCTGCCGGGCCTTTCGACTCTGGAGCGGGGAGAAGTTTGGCGCCGCATAAGCACAAGTTGCGCGGCAAGGCTACCCCTGCCGCGTCCAGAAAAACTTGGGCTGTCGAAACCGGGAGGCGGGTATCAGCGCAGCGCGCAGAGTGCCGCCGAGCTCGTCGACACGGTCAGGATTTCGGGATCCTTGAGCGCCCGGACCTTGTGCAGGAACTGCGCGAGCGACAAGTCGGTGATCTGTTTGTCCTTCAGGCTGCCGAGCGCCGACAGCCGGCGGAGTTGGAGCAGCGACAGCCGATCGACCATGCGTTCGGCCATGCACGCCGACATCGCTTTCGACAGGCCGGCGTTGTTTAGCCCCGTGCGCAGCCGCGTCTCGGGGGTCGCGCAGCCCGCGAGTGCGATCGACAGCAGCAGCAACAGCATGGTGATGCGCTTCATGCCATTATTTCCCATGAAATTCTGCAACGGCGCCCGATACCGCCTGCATCAGCGCCATGCGCGACGGAATGCTCGACGTCGTGCTGCCCAGCATCACGACGATCGCATAGCGGGTGCCGTCGGGCGCGGTCGCGATACCGATATCGTTATAGCCCGCGGTCATGCCGTTCAGATCCTGCCCGGTTCCGGTTTTGTGCAGGAACTGCCAGCCCGGCGGCAAACCCGCCTTCAGCCGCTTCGGCCCACTTTTCGTGCGGCTCATCACACCGAGCAGATAGTCTGTCGATTCGGGCGACAACAAAGTCCCGCGCGCGAGCCGCGTCAGCGCGCCCGCAATCGCCGACGGGCTCGCGCCATCGACGGGGTTCGCCAGATAATTGTCCATTGCCGTCCGGCGCGTCGCCGGCGACAGGGTTGCGCGCGCGGCCTGGAAATTGCGCCCGATCGAATAGCTTTGCTGCCAGGTCAGGCCCGCCGTCCCGCTCTGCAGCAAGCGCTCGCCGGGGCCGAAGCGGATCGATCCCAGGTCCTTTTTCGACACGAAGGCGCGCACGGCACCCGGGCCGCCGACGGTGCGGAGCAGGCTGTCGTTCGCCGTATTGTCGCTGTGTGTGATCGCGGTTTCGATCAGGTCGCGGATGCTCATCGTCACCGAACCTTCGGACCGGACACGCGCCGAGATCGGCTGGTGGAACAGCGTCAGATCCTCGGTCCCGATGCGGACGGGCTGGTCCATGCGGAGCCGTCCCTGATCGACCGCATCGAGCACCGCCAGCGTCACCCACAGCTTCGAGACGCTTTGCTGCGGGAATAGTTCGTCGCCGCGCTGCGACAGCGTCCATTCGCCGTCGATCCGCTGCACGGCGATGCCCGTCTTGCCGGGAAAGGCGCGCCAAAGCGCATAAAGGCGGTCGTTGAGGCCGGTGGGCGCGCGGCGGAAACCGGGGTCGATCGTGCCGCGCGGCGCGGGCTGGGCCGAGCGCACCGGCTGGCCGATCGGCACCGTGACCGAACCCGTCGGCCCGCGCACCGTCGCTGGTTGCTGCGCGCGCGGTTGCGGCACGATCGCGGCGCAGCTGACACAGCCCGCAAGCACCGCCGCGCTCATCGTCACGGCGAGGAGCGCCTTGCCCGAATATTCAAACTTCATTCAAACCCCGCACTCGCGACTTTTATCTTATCCCGCCGCCATGGTCTCGCAGGCGCAGCGGAGCGGCCAGCGATTTGCGACGAATGATTCCTCAGTCGCGACCAGTGGCGGAACCTCGGGTCAGGGGGCGGTTGTCGCGCGCACCATCGCCGGGAAAAGCCGCTTCAGCGCCGCAAGCTTCGGCGCGTCCCAGCGAAGGATATAACCGTTCGACGGATTGCGGCGCATGAAATCCTGATGGCTCGCCTCGGCGCGATAGAAGCGCTTGTAGCTTTCGACCGGAACGACGATCGGCTTCGCGAAATACCGACCCTTGCCGATCTGCGCGAGATAGGCGGTCGCGACCTGGCGCTGGGTCGCATCGAGCGGCACGATCGCGGCGCGATATTGGGTGCCGCTGTCGGGTCCCTGACGATTTTTCAGCGTCGGATCGGCGACGACCGAAAAAAGGATACGCAGAAGCGTACCATAGCTGACCTGCGTCGGGTCATAGACGATGCGGACCGCCTCGGCGTGCCCCGACTTGCCGTCGTGGGTCAGCTCGTATCGGGCGGTCGCGGCGCTGCCACCATGATAGCCCGACTCGACCGAGATCACGCCCTTCACATTGGAAAAGACGCCCTCGACACCCCAGAAGCAGCCGCCGGCGAGCACCGCGGTCGCACGCTTCGTTTTGACCGCAGGGTCGACGGCCGCGGCCGGCAGTTTGACGACGCTTTCGGCTTGCGCCGGCGTGCATTGCGCCACCACCGCGCCCGCAGCCAACGCCGCGAGAAGGCGGCTGGCGGCGGCGCGGCGGCGCGGGGTCACGCCGGGATCGGCAGTGCAGGCTGATTGAGAACGATCCAGGTCGCGCCGATCGCAAAGCCGGCGAGCATCGTCAGGAACCAGTCGGAGCGGAGAAGGGTGAGCATGGGGAGCCTCTTTTTTCATATTATCTGTTTCGCGGCCGAAACCGCCTTGGTTACACCGACGATATGGAGCGCCCCGACCAACCGTGCAGTGATGAGCATCACCCTAGACAGGATGGCTTACTATCCGGTGAACCGGGCGCTTAACCGCCGTTCAGCTTCAGATAGGATCGCCCGCCGGCATTACAAGACCGGTCGGTACAAAATTCCTGTGACGGGTAGCCCGAGGCTCAGACGAGCGCGGCGCACGCCTGCTGGATGCGCACGCACGCTTCCTTGAGTACCGCTTCCGACGTCGCATAGGACACGCGGAACGCCGGCGACAGGCCGAAGGCGCCGCCGTGCACCGCCGCGACCTTGGCCGCGTCGAGAAAATAGTCGATCAAGGCCTCGTCGCTGTCGATGAGCTTGCCGTCGGGGGTCTTCTTGCCGATGCAGCCGCTTGCGTCGGGATAGACGTAGAAGGCGCCGTCGGGAACGGGGCAGTTCAGCCCCGGCGCGTCGTTGAGCATCGCGACGACCATGTCGCGGCGCTTCCTGAACGCGGCGTTGCGGTCGTCGAGGAACTGCTGCGGACCGCCGAGTGCGGCCGCCGCGGCGGCCTGCGCGATCGAACAGGGGTTCGACGTCGACTGCGACTGCAGCTTGCCCATCGCCTTGATGATCCACGCCGGGCCGCCCGCATAACCGATGCGCCAGCCGGTCATTGCATAGGCTTTCGAACAGCCATTCACCGTCAGGATGCGGTCGATCAGGTCGGGGCAGCGCTGCGCAAAGGTGGTGAAAGCGAAATCGGCGTACCAGACATGCTCGTACATATCGTCGGTCATCACCATCACATGCGGGTGACGGCGGATCACTTCGCCGAGCGCGTCGAGTTCTTCGCCCGAATAGGCGGCGCCCGACGGATTCGACGGCGAGTTGAACATCACCCAGCGCGTTTTCCTGGTGATCGCCTTGTCGAGCTGTTCGGGGGTGATCTTGTAATTCTGTGCGGCGGTGCCCTCGATGATAACCGGCGTGCCGCCCGCAAAGGCGACGATGTCGGGATAGCTGACCCAATAGGGCGCGGGAATGATCACCTCGTCGCCCGGATCGACCGTCGCGACGAGCGCATTGAACAGCGTGTGCTTGCCGCCGACGTTGACCGAAATCTGGTCGAGCCCGAACTCGAGCCCGTTGTCGCGGCGGAACTTGCCGCGGATCGCGTCCTTCAGCGCGACCGTGCCGTCGACGAGCGTGTATTTGGTCTGGCCGTTCCGGATCGCCTCGATCGCGGCTTCCTTGACGAAATCGGGGGTATCGAAATCGGGTTCGCCGGCGCTGAGCCCGATGACATCGACACCGGCCGCTTTCAGCGCGGTCACCCGCGCGGTCATCGCAAGCGTAGCCGAGGGCTGGATGCGGTTCAGGGCGGCGGAGACATGGGGCTTCAGCGACATGACGATATCTTCCGTGGCTTGCGCGGGAGGGCTGCAAAATGACAGGAAATTGCGCGGGGCCGCGCCTAAAGCCTCCGCCCCCAATTCGCAAGCGCGCTGCTTGATAATTTACCTATGCGGGCGACAGATCAGCCTATCGACGCCGACGCGGCCTCCGCCAGCCGTGCCGGGATCAGTCCGCGCAGCGAATTGCCAATGAAGAAACCGCTCTCGAGGTCCGCGATCCGCAGATGCGATTCGACCGCCCGCCCCTTGTCGATCAGCTCGGCGCGCAGCACGCCGGGAAGCAGCCCCAGCGCGAGCGGCGGGGTCAGCAACTGCCCTTCGCGTTCGACGAAGATATTGCTCCAGCTCCCCTCGGTGACGAAGCCCGGCTCGTCGACGAACACGACCTCGGCCGTACCGCTGTCGCGCCGCGCCGCGTCATAGGCGTCGCGCAGGCTGGTCTTGTGCGTCAGGCGGAAATCGCCCGCCGCCATCGGCGCTGGACACACCGCGACGGGGACCGGCAGTTCGGCAAGCCGCGGCAACGGCGACACCTCGACCGCGAGCGCGCCCGATCGCGCCAGCCGCATCCGCACGCGCGCTGTGCTGCGCAGCCGGAAGGTCGCCGATTGGAGGTTGTTGCGCGCCCCATGGCGATCGAAGGTGAAGCCGAGCATCTGGGCGCTCGCCTTCATCCGCGCCAGATGCCCTTCCAGCCGCTGCACGCCCTCGACCGGATCGAAGAACATCGTTTCGATGAGGTCGAAGCTTTCCCCCGCTGCGCCCACAAATTCCCCCTTGGCCAGACATTCGCGCCATTCTTCAGCAGGTTCGCTGTCGGCGACAATTCCCGATCCCAATCCCAGCGTGGCGCAAGCCGGACCGTCCCGCAAGCCGCTTTGCGGTAACGCAGCGGGAAATACGAGCGTCCGGATCGCGACATTGAAGGCCGCATCGCCCCCCGCCTCGATGAAACCGATCGAACCGGTGTAGAGCCCGCGCGCATCCGCCTCCAGCTCGTCGATGACCTCCATCGCGCGCACCTTGGGGGCGCCGGTGATCGATCCGCACGGGAAAGCGGCGCGTAGCACGTCGATCGCACCCACCCCATGGGGCAGGCGAGCCGCGACGTCGGAGACGAGTTGGTGGATCGTCGGAAAGCTTTCGACGCGGAACAGGTCGGGCACCGCGACCGATCCCGGCGCGGCGACGCGCGACAGGTCGTTGCGGATCAGGTCGACAATCATCAGATTTTCGGCGCGCTGCTTCGGATCTTCGGCGAGGTCGCGCGCCGCGCGCCGGTCAGCCTCCGGGTCGGCGAGCCGCGCCGCGGTCCCCTTCATCGGCCGCGCCATCACCTCACCCCCGCGCAGCGCGAAGAAAAGTTCGGGCGACAGCGACGCGATCGCCCGCTCGCCGGTCCAGATAAAGCCGCCATAGCCCGCGCGCGCCGTCTGCCGCAGCCGCGCATAGACCGCGAGCGGATCGCCGAGCACGGGCACATCGGCGCGAAAGGTCAGGTTCGCCTGATAGATGTCGCCGGCGCGGATATAGGCGAGGACCCGCTCGACCGCCGCGACATAATCGCCGCGCGCGATCCGCGGCCGCACCCCGCCGACCCACGCCGACGCCGGGTCGGGAAGCCGCGCCGAAACCGCGTCGGCGTCGATCCGTTCGACACCGCGAAACAGTCCGAACCAGCCCAGCGGCGCATCGCCCGCGGCGCCGTCCACGGCGGCGCGCCAGGCGGGCGCCAGCCCCTTGCCGGCCTCATAGGCCAGATATCCCGCGGCGTGCAGCCCGCGCGCCTGCGCCGCTTCGAACGCCGAGAGCAAGGCGGGAACCTCGGCGGCTGTCGCGGCGGTAAGGATATCGACCGGCTCGACAAACAGCCGCGCCGCCGCGGCGCCATGGGCCCGTGCGTCGTCGAGCAGGACGAACGGCGGGCAGTCGGCCCCCGGACCCGGAATCGCGTCGCCGCCCGCCATCGCTAGCTCACATGGGGGCCGATCACGCGCCGGCCGCGTTCAGCGGTCGCGCTTCATGCGGATCGCGCGGCCGCCCTCGACCGTGGCGAAATAGCTGCCCATCGTCGCGACGCGGATCTTGACCTTCTGGCCGACCTTGGGCTGGCGCGGCAGGTGGGTGGTGTCGATCTGCATCCAGACCGATTCGTCCTCCATACCGAAGATATATTTGCCCGACCGGTCGGTGCTGACGGTGCGGATCGTCGTTTCGATTTCCTTGATCGCATCCTCGTCGCCGCCGAAAATGCCGCCGAGCTTGGGGAAGGAAAAGCCGAACAGTCCGCGTCGCGTCTCCTTCGCGGTTTCCTTGTCGGTAAAGACGATCTCGCGTGCCTGGTCGGCGGCCGACAATTCGCCGACCTCGCGGTCGAAGCAGGCAAGCCGTGCGGTCGGGTCGGCGATGTCGCGGCAGGCATAAAGCTCGCGAATCTGCGCCGGCGGCACGGCGGGCGCCTTGTCCTTCGCGGCGACCGGCACGGCGGCGCCGGCGAGAAGGACGAGCGCCACAGCGAAGCGCGATGACAGTTGCAACATGGCAGAACCCCCTGGGCGATGACGATGGCCCTGACTAGCGGGGGCGGCGACGCGCCGCAAGCGAGCCCGGTTGCAAATCGCCGCTTACTGACCCTAGTGTAAGGAACCCCCTCTGTTCAAAGGACATCCGCCCGCAATGGATAGCCGCTTTTCCTGGTCGACCGACTATCACCACCCTACCGCCTGGGATCAGCCCTTTCCTCCGCTCTCGCTTCCCGACATGCTCGCCGCCAGCGTCGCGCGGCGCGGCGATGCACCGATGCTCGATTTCATGGGCCGCCAGTTCGGCTATGCCGAGGTTGCGCGCGGCGCGGCGCGCGTCGCGCGCGGGCTCCAGCAACGCGGGATCGGCAAGGACAGTCGCGTCGGCCTCTTCCTGCCCAATGTGCCGCATTATGTCGCCGCTTATTATGGCGCGCTCGCCGCGGGCGCGACCGTAGTCAATTTCTCGCCGCTCTACACGGTCGCCGAACTCGAGGCGCAGGTCGAGGATTCGGGTACCGACATCCTGTTCACCGTCAGTGCGGCGGCGCTGCTGCCGACCGCGCTCAAGGTGCTCGACGGGTCGAGCCTGAAGCGGCTCGTCGTTGGCTCGGTCGCGGGCGGCCTGCCCGCCACGAAATCGGTCCTCTATCGCCTGTTCAAGCGCGGCGAAGTCGCGGCGCTGCCCGCCGACGATCGCGTCATCCGCTTCTCGGCGCTGGTCGATAACGACGGCCGGCCCGATCCGGTCGCGATCGATGCGGAAAAGGACATTGCGCTGATCCAATATACCGGCGGCACCACCGGGACGCCGAAGGGCGCGAAGCTGACGCACCAGAACCTCACCGCCAACGCGCGGCAGGTGAATGCGATCGACCCCGACCATGATGCCGAAGACCGCATCCTCGGCGTGCTGCCCTTCTTCCACGTCTTCGCGAACACCTGCGTCCTCAATCGTACCGTGCTCAACGGCGGCACGATCGCGATGCTGCCGCGCTTCGACGCGAAACAGGCGCTCGAGGCGATCACGCGGACAAAGACCACCGCGCTGCCCGGCGTGCCGACGATGTATCAGGCGCTGCTTGACCACCCCGACCTCGCGAAAACCGATTTCTCTTCGCTGCGCGTCTGCATCTCGGGCGGGGCACCGATGCCCGCCGAACTGCGCGAGAAATTCGTCGCCGCGACCGGCGCCTCGCTCGTCGAAGGCTATGGCCTCACCGAAAGCTCTGGCGTCGTCTCGACCAACCCCTACGAAGGGCCGGTGCGCCCCGGCACGATCGGCCAGCCGATCCCCGCGACGCATATCCGCCTGCTCGACAAGGAGGATCCGTCGAAGGACGCCCCCGGCGGCGAACCCGGCGAACTCGCGGTCAGGGGCCCGCAGATCATGCAGGGTTACTGGAACCGCCCCGACGCCGACAAGGACAGCTTCACCGACGACGGCTGGCTACGGACGGGCGACGTCGCGGTGGTCGAGGAGGGCGGCTATATCCGGATCGTCGACCGGCTGAAGGACATGATCGCGGTCGGCGGGTTCAAGGTCTACCCCAGCGTGATCGAAGCGCATCTCTACGAGCATCCGGCGGTCAAGGAAGCGATCGTGCTCGGCGTCCCCGACGCCTATCGCGGCGAGGCGCCCAAGGCGTTTGTCACGCTGGAAGACGGTCAGATCGTCAACGGCGAAGAACTCGCCGCCTGGCTCAACCCGCAACTCGGCAAGCATGAGCGCGTCGCGGCGGTCGAAGTACGGCTCAACCTGCCCAAGACGATGATCGGCAAGCTCGACCGCAAGGCGTTGCGGGCCGAGGAGGCCGAAGGAAGCTGACGGCAGGATCGCTCGTGGTCGCATTCAGACCGTAGCCGGATTCCGCGGAGCCGCCCCGGGCGATCAGTCACATGCCGGCATGCCGGCGGCGCCGCATGGCCGCGACCATTGCCGGTTGCCGACGACAACCGAAGATTGCCGATCTTCCCAGCCGTCATTGGACAACGCCCGATCGCCAGCCACGGGGGGCGCCACATCGCTCCGCGACGGGGGTTGTGGTCCGGCAGATGCGCGGTCTTGCAAACGCTCGGCGGGCGCGGCCGGCGCGGGCGTGGTTGACGTCGACGCGGGGGGTGCCGGTGCGGCTGGCGCCGGAACATTGACGACAACATTCTGGCTTGGCTGAACGATCACGGGATGGCTCGGCGTCTGGGCCGGATCGCGCTGCGGCAGGAATGCGCTCACCAACGCAGCAACGAGGCCGATTACCGCGGTAATCAACGTGATCCGCCCGATAGCAAATGAACGCTTTTCTTCGGCCTCCGGCATTGATCGTCCTTCGCTCTAACCTGCCGTCGAATTCAGTTTACAACAGAGCGCCGTCAATCCAAGTTTGTTTGGCATATCTTGTGGAATTTGGTGGGACATGAAATTTTATTTGATCTGCGTTACAATAGCGGCGGGGGCTTCGGCAACGATATCGCACGCCCAGCCGCCCCCACCCCGAGCGGTGGACATTACAAATCAGTCGCTTTCCTTTTCGGCAATGGTCGATGTCGGCGGGCGCGCCATTGATCAAAAATGGTTCGTATTGACCCAAACCTGCACGGTTCGTGTCGCCCCGGCAAAGGGCACCGGATTTACCGTTCGCTGGCGCATCAAAACGATCAACGGAACAGATCTGGCCGGATCGATAGTTGGAAACCAAGCCCCTCGCGAAGTTCAGCTTCCTCCGGGCCAGTATCAGTTCGTGATCGAAGCCCGGAAAAGAGCCGGCTATTATAGTTTTCCGGTTACGACCTACTGCAACTGAACCGGCACCGGGCGGGAGCGTCACCGCCGGGCGACACAGCGATATCCGTGGCTGCAATGTCGGCGAAACCGTCAATGTGATGTTGTAACCTTTGTCATGTTATGCCATATCAGCGGCCATCGTCGTTGAATGGAGAATCGGGTGACGCATGTCGCCAGCCATAGCCCTATCCTGAAGCGCCTCGGCGCGGTGGTTCGGGCTGCGCGCGATTCGCGGCCGCTGACCTCGCTTTCGGGCGACCAGCTGGCGATGGGCCTGTCGGGGCTCTGCCTCGTCCACTGCCTCGCGACGACGGTCTTTTTCGCCTCGATCGCTTCGGTCGGCGGCGTCTTCCTCGACAATCACCTGTTCCACGAGATCGGACTGATCATCGCGATCGGCTTTGCGCTCATCACCCTCGTTTCGGGCGTCCTCAGCCATGGCTATATGATGCCCTTCGCGGTGGGCAGCTTCGGTCTCGGCATGATGGCGGGCGCGCTGTCGCGGCCGCACGACGGCAGCGAAGTGCTCGCGACGATGATCGGCGTTGCGGTCGTTGCACTCGGCCACGACCTCAACCGCCGCGCGCGGCACTGACCGCGGCGCCGGAACGGACCGGTCCGCCGCTTGCGGGCACACGACAAACCGCCTACATTAGGGCGTAGCTAGCGCGGGATTATCCGCGCCCGAGGAAACGCCAATGGGCAAGCATGATCATCCGCACGTCGAGGCCAGCGGCGCCTCGCTCGCCAAGGCGGCGCAGGCCGCGCTCGAAAGCGCGGGCGAAGCCTGGACCGACATGCGCGCCGAGATTTTCGACGCGGTCGCCGAAATCGGCAAGCCCGCGAGCGCCTACGAGATCGCGGACATCGTCTCGCAGAAGCGCGGCAAGCGTGTCGCACCGAACAGCGTCTATCGCATCCTCGACCTGTTCGTCGCGAACAACCTCGTCCGCCGTGTCGAGAGCGCCAACGCCTTTGTCGCGAACAGCCATCCCGGCTGCCTCCACGACTGCATCTTCCTGATCTGCGACAGCTGCGGCACCGCGGTCCATGTCGATAACGACAAGATTTCGGGCGGCGTCCGCGCCGCCGCCGAGGCGACCGGTTTCGCCGCCGAGCGCCCGGTGATCGAGGTGCGCGGCAAATGCGCCGAGTGCCAATAAGGTGAGCCGCCGCGCTCCGCCGGACACGTAAGACGTGATCGGGGGGCTCCAGCATTGGATCGAGACGCAGCGCGATCGCCCCGCGGCGCCGACGCGCCTTTGGCACTGGACGCTGGCGTTCGGTATCGCGACCCTGCTTTTCGGCCTGCACCTCGGTCAGGTCTTCCCGCAAACCGGGCATGATATCGCGCCCGGCTATGGCGCGCCCGTCCTCGCCTTCGAATTTGCGGGCAACCAGTCCGACCTCGAGGCGATCTTCGGCTTCTTCACCGATCCCGAGCAGGTAAAGCGCCTCGCGGCGATGCGCGCGGGAAACGAACGCGATTATATCTATATGCTGCTCTACGCCGGGTTTCTCGGCTGCGGCTGCCTTGCGCTGTGGCGCGAGCTTCGCGCCCGCTGGCTGCTCGCCGCGGCGGCGATCCCCGTCGTTGCCGCGCTGTGCGACGCCTATGAAAACTGGCTGCTCTTCGACATCCAGGCGGCCTTTACGATCGGCGATTATTCGCCCGCAATGGCCAGCCTGTCCTATCCGGTTGCCGCGAAATTCCTGGCCCTGGCACTCACCAATGTCGCGATCGGCGCAGCAGCGACGCAGCTCGGGCGCTGGTGGGCGCTGTTCGGGACCGTCGCCATCCTCGCCGCGATCCCGACCGCGATGGCGATCGTGACCCCGGCCGCCTTTGCATGGGCGCTGATCCCGTCGGCGGCGGGCGGCTGGCTCCTCCTGCTCGCGCTAGCGGCCGCCGGCAGCTGGCAGGCGATGCGTCACAAACGGCCGCTGGTCGATTTCTGGGCCCCATATGCCGGCGCGTCCGAACCACGCCCCGCCGCGGCAACACGCCCGGTCTTCGGCCGCCGCCGTAGCTGACCCCCTTCCCACCCCGGCGATGCGGGTCTAGGGAAACCGCGAATCCCGAAAAAAGGGCGAAAGGCTGCACATGAACACCGTGATCATCCGCGAAGACGACCTCATCGAAACCATCGCCGACGCGCTCCAGTACATCAGCTATTTCCATCCGATGGACTATATCCGCGCCTTGGGCGCCGCGTACGAGCGCGAAGTGTCGCCCGCCGCGAAGGACGCGATGGCGCAGATCCTCTCGAACAGCCGCATGTGCGCCGAAGGGCACCGCCCGATCTGCCAGGACACCGGCATCGTCACCGTCTTCATCAAATGGGGCATGGACTGCCGCCTCGACAGCCCGCGCAGCCTGCAGCAGGTCGTCGACGAGGGCGTGCGCAAGGCCTATCTCCACCCCGAAAACAAGCTCCGCGCCTCGATCCTCGCCGATCCCGCGTTCAGCCGCGTGAACACGAAGGACAACACCCCCTCGGTCCTCAACGTCGAGATGGTGCCGGGCGCCAAGGTCGTGATCGACGTCGCGGCGAAGGGCGGCGGCAGCGAGAACAAGTCGAAGTTCAAGATGATGAATCCGTCGGATTCGATCGTCGACTGGGTGCTCGAAATGGTGCCGCAGATGGGCGCCGGCTGGTGCCCGCCGGGCATGCTCGGCATCGGCATCGGCGGCACCGCCGAAAAGGCGATGCTGCTCGCCAAACAGTCGCTGATGGACCCGATCGACATGACCGAACTGCTCACGCGCGGGCCGTCGAACCCGACCGAGGAACTGCGCATCGAGCTGTATGAAAAGGTCAATGCGCTCGGCATCGGCGCGCAGGGTCTGGGCGGCCTCGCCACCGTGCTCGATGTCAAGATCGCCGACTGGCCGACGCACGCCGCGTCGAAGCCCGTCGCGATGATCCCGAACTGCGCCGCAACGCGCCACGCGCATGTCGCGCTCGACGGCAGCGGTCCGGCCTATCTCGAAAAACCGGTGCTCGCCGACTATCCGCAGATCGACTGGGCGCCCGACAAGGCGGCGATCCGCGTCGACCTCGACAGCCTGACCCCCGAAGTCGTCGCGAGCTGGAAACAGGGCGACCGCCTGCTCCTCAACGGCAAGATGCTCACCGGCCGCGACGCGGCGCACAAGCGCATCGCCGACATGCTGGCGAAGGGCGAAGAACTGCCTGTCGAGTTCAAGGGCCGCGTCATCTATTATGTCGGTCCGGTCGATCCGGTCGGCGAGGAAATCGTCGGCCCCGCCGGCCCGACGACCGCGACGCGCATGGACAAGTTCATGGACATGATGCTCGACCAAGGCCTGCTCGCCTGCGTCGGCAAGGCCGAACGCGGCCCCGCCGCGACGCAGGCGATCGCCAAGCACAAGAGCGCCTATCTGATGGCGGTCGGCGGCGCGGCCTATCTCGTCGCGCGCGCGATCAAGGGCAGCAAGGTCGTCGGTTTCGCCGACCTCGGCATGGAAGCGATCTACGAGTTCGAGGTCAGCGATTTCCCCGTCACCGTCGCGGTCGACAGCGAAGGCCAGAATGTCCACGTCAACGCGCCGAAGCTGTGGCAAAAGCGGATCGCCGACGAGGGGTTGCTCGAGAAGGCGTAAAGCTGCCCTTGTAAGACGAGCCCTTACAAGGTGACGGCGGTAACAGCCGCTGAATCAGATCCTATGAGGTTGATCCCATTGAAAGGATCACCTTATGGACGAAGGTCATGAAGCAGTGCTGCTGAAAGCACGCTCACAACGAAATCGCGAACAACGCCTTAAACCAACCGTCACCCCGGCGAAGGCCGGGGTCTCGCCTTCTCGAACTGAAACCTCCGCAACGGAGAGATCCCGGCCTTCGCCGGGATGACGAACAGGGCTAGGATGAGCGCCATGCGCCAGCCTTGCGTTTACATTCTGACCAATCGCAGCAACCGGCTCTTCTACATCGGCGTTACAAGCAACATTGCCTCCCGCATGACGCAGCACCGCGCCGGCGATGGCTCAGCCCATTGCCGACGCTATAACATTCGCAAGTTAGTTTATGCGGAATTCCACGCCTCGATGTACGAAGCCATCACACGCGAAAAGGCGCTGAAGGAATGGCATCGCGACTGGAAGCGACGTTTGATCAACGAGAGCAATCCCGATTGGAATGATTTGTTCGACACAATTCTGGCTTGAGGCATAAGGGCCGTGATCCCGGCCTCCGCCGGGATGACCAGGCGGGGACTGCACGATGGCCGACCAGCAACCGATCGACCTCTACGCTCCCCATTCGCCCGAACAGATCGCGCGGACGCTCAAGAAGATCATGGACGATCCGATGCCGGGCGCGAAGGCGCGCGTATTCGGCAAGGGCAGCGAACGCGAGATGAAGTTGCTTTATCGCCAGCGCAATTCGCGCACCAATATGGAGCCCGTGCTCGACGCCGTCATGGAATCGTACCAGGGCGGCACGCGGATCACCGGCACCTTCGGCACGCCTCCCGAGGCGCGCTATTTCCCTTACATCTGGGTCGGCTTCCTTTCGCTGTTCGTGATCGGCGGCATCCTTGCCTTCATTTTCATTCCCGGCGCCGGACTGTTCGCGACCATCTTCAGCGGCATCCCGCTCCTGATGATCTTCGCCGGGCTCGCCGCCTTTCGTGCGCAGGCCGACCCGGCCGAGGACAAGGCGAGAATCCTGGCCTTCCTCGCCGAGAAAATCGACGCGCGTCCGATCGCGTAACGGCGGCGTAACAGGTAAGTCCCCGACACGCGCTTGCGTTTCCCGGCAGGATAGGCACACTGGTTCGTATACGAAGCAGGCAGGGGACGCAGCATGGATTTCCGCAATTTCGAACGACTGAATCGCCGCGATATGCTCCGCGGCACCGCGATGCTCGGCGCCGGCGCCGCTTTCATGCAGCCGCTCCCGCTCCTCGCCCAGTCGGGATCGATGGCGGATATCCGCAAGGCGGCCGAAGCCGGCAAGACCGCCTCGATCAAGCGCATCCGGGACTGGATCGCCCTCCCCTCGATCGCCGCCGAGAACCGCAACATGCCCGAGGGCGCAGCCTATATGGCCGAACTCGCCAAGGATGCGGGTTTCACCAACGTCGAGATCGTGCCGACCGACGGCCACCCCGGCGTGTTCGGGACGATCGACGTCGGCGCCAAGCGCACGCTCGGCATCTATTTCATGTACGACGTCAAACAGTTCGACCCCGCCGAATGGTCGTCGCCGCCGCTCGAGGGTAAGATGGTCGAGCGCCCCGGTTTCGGGCAGGCGATCATGGGCCGCGGCGCGGTGAACCAGAAGGGACCCGAGGCGACCTTCCTCGCCGCGCTCCACGCCATCCGCGCCGCCGGGCGCAAGCTGCCGGTCAATATCGTGCTTGTGTGCGAGGGCGAGGAGGAGATCGGCTCGCCGCACTTCCGCCAGATCGCGACCAAACCCAACATCCTCGCCGCACTCAAGAAATGCGACGGCATCTTCATCCCCTTCGCGTCGCAGGGCAAGACCGGCAACGTCACGGTCAATCTGGGATCGAAGGGGATCATCGAGCTCGAGCTCGTCGCCAGCGGCGAGAAATGGGGCCGCGGGCCGAAGGGCGACGTCCACTCCAGCCTGAAGGCGATGGTCGACTCGCCCGCCTGGCGGCTGGTGCAGGCGCTTCAGACGCTCGTCGCCGAGGGCGGCAACAAGCCCGCAATCGAGGGCTGGTTCGAAAACGTCCGCCCGCTCACCGAACGCGAAAAGACGCTGATCCGCGAAGCCGCCAAGGCCGGCGACGAGGCGCAGCAAAAGGCCGCGCTCGGGGTCACGCACTGGATCGACAACCTCGCCTATGACGATGCGCTGATCCGCCTCGCGCAGGAGCCGACGGTCAATATCGAAGGCCTTGTGGCAGGCTATACCGGCCCCGGCGGCAAGACGGTGCTGCCGGGAAGGGCGGTCGCCAAGCTCGACCTCCGCCTCGTCCCCAACCAGACGCGCGCCGAGGCCGAAAAGAAGCTGCGTGCGCATCTCGACAAGCATGGCTTCACCGATGTCGAGGTCAATGTCTCGGGCGGTTACGACCCGACCGAAGCCGCCGAGGACAGCCGCCTCATCCGGTCCGAACTCGCGACCTACAAGAAGCTGGGGATCGAAACGAGCCTCAACCCGCGGATGGCGGGAAGCTGGCCGGGTTCGACCTTCACCTCGCCGCCGGTCTCGATTCCGGCGGGCCATTTCGGCATCGGCCACGGGTCGGGCGCGCATGCCCCCGACGAATATTTCCTGATCGATTCGACCAATCCCAAGGTCGCAGGCCTCGTCGATGCAACGATGGGTTTCGCCGAATTCCTCTACGTGCTGGCAGCGATCAAATAGGGGGCAGCCGATGAGCGACCTCAACGGCGTCGCGCACGTCATCCTGACCGCCGGCGACTTCACGCGCTCGACCGCCTTCTGGCGCGCGATGATCGCCTATCTCGGGCTCAAGCTCGTGCTCGACAGCGAACATATGCTCTATGGCGTCGGCGGCCGCACCGCGATCGGCATCCGCACCGGCAGCCCGGAAAATGCCGGAAAGCGCTTTGACCAAGGCGCGCCCGGGCTGCATCACGCCTGTTTTCGCATGCGCGACCGCGCCGCGATCGACGCGGTGCACGCCTTCCTGGCCGGCCGCGACGATATCCATATCGTCCACGAGCCGCAGGTAGAGCCGTGGGCGCCCGGCTATTATTCGGTGCTGTTCGAGGATCCCGACGGCATCCGGATCGAGTTCAACCATGTCCCGGGCGTCGGCCTGCTCGCCGAGGGCGAGCAGATCGGCGGGGCGAACGCGTTCGACTAGAAACCGTACACGAGGGTGAAGCGCGTCTGGGTGTCGACGCTTTCGATGCCCGGCGGCGGGCTCGTGTCGATCTGCGCCGAATAGGCGATGCGCGCCGACAGCGCGCCGGTCAGCTTGGCGTTGAGCGCGGTCAGCGAACTGGTCGACCCATTCGCCTCGCCGATGATCGTCGAAGCGACCTGCGTCAGTCGCAGCGTCGGCGATATCTGCCAGCCGAAATCGAGCCCCGCGAGCGCGGTCAGTTCGGTCTCGGCGTCGCCGCTCACGAAATCGGTCTGGCGAAACGCCGGGCCGCCTTTCAGGCTCAGCGTCATCTTCTTGTTGTCGATCACCTTGTAACCGAGCCCGCCCGACAGGTTCCAGCGCGTGTCGTAGCCAAGGATGCGGTCATGTTCCCAGCGACCGAGGCCAAAGGCAAAGGTGCGGTCGTCAATCCGATATTGCGGCTCCACTTCGGCCAGATAGCGTTCAACCGACGTCTTGCCGTTGGTGCGCTGGTAATCGGCCTGCGCGCGCAGCTTGTGCGTCCAGTCGATCCCCTTTCGCGCGAGCGCGAGGCCGGCGCTCAGTCCCACCGATTCCGTATTGCCGCTGCTCTGCGATGCGCCGATCTGCCCCTCGCCCTTCCAGTTCTCCCAGAATTTCGACGCCGCCAGCCGCGCGCGCTCCGCCGCCGCCGCTTCGTCCTTCAGCCGCTTCCGCTCGGCGCGATACGCAACGACGCGTGCCTCGATCGCCTCCGCATTCTCCGGGTTGGCCTTTTTCGCGAGCTTGGCGACGGCTTCGACGTCGGCATCCTTGCCGCTCGCGATCGCCGCGACCAGCATATCGCGGACCGGGTCGGGCGGGACCACCGGGGCGTGCCGGTTGCGATAGTCGGCAAACAAGGCATCGATTTCGCGGGCGCTGTAGGGATTGGCCACTTTGGCGATCCTGATCACCGCTTCGACATCGGCGTCCTCGCCGCCAGCCATCGCCGCGTCGATCATCGCACGCACATCGTCGGGCAACATGGGATGGAGCGGCACGATCTCCATCGGGATGGGATTGGCCAGCACCGGATCGGCGAGCGCGGGATTGGGCTGCGGCAGGTTCACCGGTTCCTGCGCAGCATAGGCTGGCGAAACCGCCGCGCCGAAGGCGAGCGCCGCGAATGGCAGGCAAAGCGCGGCCAGGCGGGGGAGAGATGTCATCGAAGACGTCCTTCTCTGGGGAACAGGATGCGGGTTCGACCGTCGGGGCGAGCACAAAGCCGCCGCTTCGATTTCGCCTATAACCCGAAAGATGCTGGCATTTCCACCCCGGCTGTCCCATCTGCAAACCTATGTGGGTCGCGATCATCGCCATTTTCTGCGCCGGCGTCGGCAATTTCGCGATGCACCGCGCCTTCATGGAAAGCGACGATCCGCTGATCCAGCAGATGGTGAAGCCGCTCGCCGACAAGGTCGGGCCGAACATCACCTATGTTTTCGAGTTCCTGTTGCTTGTCGGCGCGATGGCGATCGCAACGCGCAACTGGTTCACCGCGCTGATGCTTTATGGCCTCTACACCATCTTCAACGCGATGGCGTTCAGCTGGATCATGCAGCGGCCGCGCTAGGCGGCACGGCGGCTAACGACCGATTGCGGACGTTTCTTTTATCGTCACCCCGGACTTGATCCGGGGTCCCGCTTGAGATCGAAGGCAATGGATGCGCCAAAAAAGCGGGATCCCGGATCAAGTCCGGGATGACGAAGAGGAAGGAGGCAACGTCAGCTTTCCACCCCAATTCGGCCTCCTACTGCATTGGGCGCCGGGGGGCGGCAGCTAACGACCGGTTGCGGACATTGGCCATCCGTTTATAGTCCCGCCAATGAGCGATGGCGCGGACTTCAGTTTTAACGGAATGGATGTGGGCTATTTCGAAGGTCCATCCCCGACACAGGGCGGACGTGCACGCTACATGCCCTTTCGCGGACCCGGACATTATGAGTTGCAGCAGGCACTAAAGGCCGACGCACGGCCGCGCTGCACCTACCTGACCAATGGGATCGAAATCACTTTTGAGGTGCTAAACTGCCCCGAATACGGTGTGCTCGATCTCGGTAATTTCTCAGGGGCGTAATTCACAGAATACAACGTCGGCTTCCCACCCCTAAGCCGATACGCCTACGCGACCCCGTGATACCACCACACGCCGTCGCGGTCCTCGCGCTTCACGCGCCCCTCGACCTCCAGCCGCTTCAGGTGCGCGAACGCCTCGCCGGTTGCCATGCCCAGCTGCTCCGCGCCGATCTGCCGGTTGAACAGCAGGGGAAAGCTGTCGACCGCACGCATCGGCGCCTTCGCCGCGGCTTCGGCCAGGTTATAGAGCCGCATCCGATGCTCGTCGCGCAGCGCCATCAGGCGAACGTGCAGCCCCCTGAACGGTTCGCCATGCGCGGGACAGGTCACGACGTCGGCGGGGATCGTCGCAAGCAGCTTGTCGATCGACGCCAGCCATTCGCCCAAAGGGTCGGCGTCGGGCTCGGTGATGTTGACCGAGACGTTCGAACTGATCCGCGGCAGCACCTGGTCGCCCGAGACGAGCACGCCCTCTTTCTCGTTCCACAGGCACGCGTGCTCGGGGCTGTGCCCCGACCCGGTGACGACGCGCCAGCGATGCGCGCCCATGTCGAGCGTCGCGCCATCCTCGATCCGCACATAGGAGCGCGGCAGCGCGAAGATCATGCGCTGGAACATGTTCCAGCCCCGCGCACGCTGCGCCTCGATCGCGTCCTCGTCCCAACCGGCGGCACGCGATTGCACGAGCACTTCGTCGGGCGCGGTATCGGACGAGTCCGCCACGATCGCGCGCGCGGTCAGCATCTCGCCGCGCGTCATCCACAGCTTCACCTGCTGCTTCTTCGCGATCCAGCCGGCAAGGCCGATATGGTCGGGGTGGAGGTGCGTGCCGATGACGCGCGTGATCGGCTTGTCCTTGAGCGCGCCGGCGTAGAGCGCCTTCCACGCGTCCGAACACATGGTCAGGCAAATGCCCGTGTCGACCACCGCGACGCCTTCGCCGCCATCGGCGGTCGCGTCGTCGAGCAGCCAGCTGTTGATATGACCGAGCGACCCCGGCATCGGGATGCGCGCCCAACTGATGCCGTTCGCGATCCGGATCGTCTCGCCCACGCCCGGCGCGGCATCGCCCCACGGATAGGTCAGGCCGGCACGGCTCGTCGCGGTAAAGCTGTCGTCCTGGGTCAGCGAGGCATCCGGCGAACCGCTGGTCGCCGGAATATTATCCTCGTCCACCCCCGCCATTCCTCAGGCTTCGCCGTCGGCCTGTGCCTCTTCGGCGGCGCGCGCTTCGGCGGCGGCGCTACGTTCGGCGCGCAGTTCCTCGAGCAGCGCTTCGCGGTCGCCCTCGAACCGGCTGTCCTCGGGCGCCTTGATGCCGGCCTTCTTCGCCGCCTTGGCGACGAGCGCGTCGAGTTCGCGCTGCGAGCAGAGGCCCAGCGTCACCGGATCCTTGGGCACGATATTCGCGCTGTTCCAGTGGCTGCGGTCGCGGATCGCGCCGATCGTGTTGCGCGTCGTGCCGATCAGCTTGCCGATGGCGCCATCCGAAACCTCGGGGTGGTTCTTCAGGATCCACGCGATGCCGTCGGGCTTGTCCTGCCGCTTGCTGACCGGGGTGTAGCGCGGGCCGCGGGTGCGGCGGATCGTATCCTGCGCCTGCTTGGTCATCTTGAGCTTGTAATTCGGGTCCTTCTGACCCTTTTCGATTTCTTCCATCGACAGTTCATGCGCGCGGACGGGGTCGCGGCCGGTATATTTGGTCGCGGCGGTCTCGTCGGCGATCGCCTGCACTTCGAGGATGTGAATGCCGCAATATTCGGCGATCTGGGCAAAGGTCAGGCCGGTGTTGTCGACCAGCCAGGCGGCGGTCGCGTGCGGCATCAGCGGGGTGGCGTCGGCAGTGGCCATGACGAAAAGTCTCCAAGCGGAAATAATAAGGGCCGCCCCTCGCGGGGCGGCCATTCGGCGGTCGATGTAGCCCTGTTTGCCACCTGGAGCAAGCACAAGGGTGAAAAAGCCGTGGTTCGCGAGCGCCGCGCCGGTACACGCAAATATTGTTGCCGCGCGATTTTGCTCAAGCTAATCAGTACGGCAGACATCCCGGCCTTGCGGGGGCGGCCGGAAACAGCAAGCCTTTTTGGGGGAAACATTGTCATGAAATATTTCGCAACCGCAGCCGTTCTGGCAGGCAGCCTCGCAATCGCCATCACGCCCGGCGCGACGGCGGCACCCGCCGCAGCGCCCGCAACGACAACGACGACAACGGCGGACGGGATTGCCCGCCCCGACGTCTCGGCGATGTCACGTTCGGAAATCCGCGCTTTCAACGCAAAGCTGACGCCGAACCACCGCTATTATATAACCTGCCGCCAGTCGTCGGTGACGGGATCGCTCGCCAAGGTCACGCGCGTCTGCCTGACGCGCGAGGATCGCGAGCGGATCGCCCGCGATGCGCAGGACGATACCAACACCACGATCGACCGCGCGCGCGCGTCGTCGGGTTGCGACCCCTACTGCCAGTAAGCCTGGGCGAATCGCTGCACGCCCCTGAGCCGGCTCAGGGGCCGCACTGCCAAAGTCCCGCGAAGACCCGCTGCGCACCATCGGCACGGTCGGCGGTCAGCGTCGCGGGGCGCGGTGGCGATTCGCCTCCGCCTTGAGCAGGGCCAGTCAGCGCGATGCGAAGCTGCAGGCCCTTGCCGAAGAATTGCGTCCCCTTCGCGATCGCGTCGAAGCCGCCATTGGCCGACACCGTCTCGATCGTACTGCCGACCTTGACGATCCCGCGCGCGGGATCGGTCGATGCGACGTTGCCCTTCGCGATCAGGATCGGCTGCACGGTCGCATCGGCGGCGAAACTGCATCCGAGCTCGCCGGCGAGCTTGGCGCCCGACAGGTCGGCTTCGGTCAGCGCCGCCAACTCGATCGGCGAGCCGTCGCCGCCGCGCGTCGGGATGTCGGCGGGCTTGATTACCGGCGGCGCTGCCTCGGCCGCTTTGCTTTCCGCCCCGACGCTTCCATCGTAGGACGCGGCGGGTGCCTTTTCATCCGAAGGCTGCGACGAACAAGCCGCGAGGGTCAGCGCGAGCGCGGTGGCGGGGAGGAAGAATGTCCGCAATTGCCGGCGGGGTGTCATCGTGGGAAGTCTCCTGAGCGTTGCCCTGTCCCCCGATTAACCTTTGAAAACGCGCAATGTTCCCGGATCACCGTCGCGCAGCTCCGACAAGCCGCAACCGGACAACTTGAAAACTGGGGCCGCGGCGGCCTCATCCGGTATCGATCGGCGCGACCCGCGCATCCGCCAACCTAGCCGATGTCGAGTATGATCTTCCCGACATGTTCGCCCGCCTGCATGCGCGCATGCGCCGCGCTCGCGTCGGCAAGCGCGAAGGCCTGATCCATCGCAGGCTTCCATCCGCCTTCGGACAGGCGCGGCCAGAGCGTGCGGTGGATTTCGTCGGCAAGCAGCGCCTTGAAATCGGCGCTCCGCGCGCGCAGCGTCGAACCGGTCAGCGTCAAGCGGCGGCGCATTACATCGGCGATGTCGAACTCGACCTTCGCGCCGCGCTGGAACGCGATGGTCACATGGCGCCCGTCCTCGGCAAGGCAGGCAAGATTGCGCGGCAGATAATCGCCGCCGACCATATCGAGCACGACGTCGACGCCCCTGCCGCCGGTAAACGCCTTCACCGCCTCGACATAATCCTCGCTCGAATAGTCGACGGCGAGGTCGGCGCCGAGCGTGGTCGCCGCGGCGCATTTTTCGGCGCTGCCGCAGGTGACGATGATCCTGATGTCGAACAGCTTGCACAGCCCGATCGCGGTGGTGCCGATGCCGCTGGTGCCGCCATGGACGAGCACCGTCTCGCCCTCGCGCACATAGCCGCGTTCGAAGAGGTTGTGCCACACGGTGAAGACGGTCTCGGGAAGCGCCGCCGCCTCTGCCATCGAAAAGCCCTTGGGCACCGGCAGGCAGCTGCCGACCGGCGCGACGCAATATTCGGCATAGCCTCCGCCCGCGACGAGCGCGCACACCGCCTGTCCCAGAAGTTCGGGGTCGCCGCCCGGGCCTACGGCAACGACGGTCCCGGCGATCTCGAGCCCGGGCAGGTCGGACGCGCCCGGCGGCGGCGGATAATAGCCCATGCGCTGCAGCACGTCGGGGCGGTTCACGCCCGCCGCGGCGACGCGGATCAGCACCTCGCCCGGCGCGGGCCGCGGCACCGGCCGCGTCGTCGGCTGCAATACTTCGGGTCCGCCCGGCGCGCTGATGGCGATGGCGGTCATGCTCTCTGGCAAGCTGGTCACTCTGGAAATTCCCCCACTGGTCCCTTCATTCCCCCGTCCCCTGCCCCGCCTTATTGACAGTGCGGCGACAGGGGTCAACAGTCGGACGCCCAAATACGCATCAGGGACCAGGAGGATACGCCATGGACGATGACGACCTTCCCCGCCGCCGCGACGATGTGCTCACGGCGCTGACCAGGCAGCCACTCGATCCGCTGTCGGTCGACGAACTCGACGATCGTATAGCTGCGCTCGAAGGCGAAATCGCACGGATCAAGGCGCATCGCACCGCTGCGACTGGCCAGAAAGCCGCAGCAGAGGCGCTGTTCCGCAAGAATTGAACGCGCGATCGCCGACGCTCCGCGGGCGGAGCGCCGGCGACGTCGCCCCAGGTCCTGACCCTAGGCGACTTCGGCGTAGCGAAGCAGGTCGATCATCCGGAAATCGTCGCCCTTTTTCGACGCATCGACCGTCGGCAGGAACGGCTGCCATTCGGGATCCTGCGCGAGGTACGATCCCTTGTCGCCCTGCAGCAGGCCGATGAACACCTCGGTCACGATGCGCGCACCGACCGGCCCCAGCCGCTCGCCATTTTGCGTCACCTGTGCCTCGCGCAGGATATAGAACCAGAGCGGCGTGCGGTCGTCGAAGCCGTGCGGCTTGAGGTCGGACAGGTCTCCCTTCGACAGTTCGGGCAGCTTCATCGCGCGCGCCACGCGCTGTCCCGACGGCAGCGAGAAGGTCAGGTGGCGGAGCAGGTTGCGCTGTGCGAGCGACGCCGGGTTCGATTTCGGATCGGGGTTGGGCACCACCGACCCCGGCAGGCGGAAGAGCGAGGTCGACAGCGTCGTGTCGATCTTCTTGTTCGGCTTCACATTGCCGTCGCTGAAATCGAAGAAGGTCGGCCAGTCGATGAAGCGCCGCGGCGCGCGGCAGCCGCCCGACAGGTCATCGGGATCGTTCGGGTCCGACGGCGTCGGGGTAAAGATCATCGCAAAGAAGGGATTGCCGCCGTTGCCGGTGAAATTGGCGCGGTACGACGGCCGCACCTGGCTGTGCCCGAACCGGTAAGCCGCGACCGAGAATTCGACCGGGATATAGGGTTCGTTGTGCCAGCTATAATATTTGCGTCCGTTCGTCAGCACATCGTCGACCACCGCGTCGCCGCACGTCTTGCGCAGGAATTCATGGACGATGATCCACTGATAGTGCCAGCGCACGATCCGCTGCGCCTCGGCGAAAATCTCGTCCGATCCGGTCAGCTTGATCTTGGTCTTCACATGATCGACGACCTCGTTGTGAAACTTCAGGAAGGCGACCTGAAGCTGGCCGATGATCAGATTCTCGTCGTCGCGCGGATCGCCGATCAGTGCGACCTTCTGGCTGTTGCGCGGCACGTCGAACTTGTTCGCGGTGCCGGTGGGTTCGAGCAGGAACTTGCCGCCCTTGCCGCCCTGCGTATCGTACAGATGCGGACTGCCACCCGGCCCCGCGCCATAGACATTGTCGAGGCCGAGGCTGGGGGTACGGAAATTGGCGATCTGTTCGGGATCGACCTGCCGCTCGAGGCTCGAGGTCGGGTCGAAGGTCATGTCATGGTCGAGGAACTGGCCGAGGAAGGTAAAACCCGCAGTCAGCGTCGGATTGTCGCTGTTCTTCGCCGACAGCGCCGGGTTGGTGATCAGTTCGGCGGGGGTCTTGGTCAGATTGTCCTTGGCATCCATGATGCCCCCGACCTTGCCGATCTCCATCAGCGCGGCGCGGACATCGGGGGTGTCGGCGGCAAAGGGCGGCAGTTCGCCGAACATGCGGCCGAAGCGGCCGGCGTCGGAATATTTGGAGCGCGGCGGAACGATGTCGCGCGGATATACGCCGTGACGAGGCATGGCAGTCTCTCCTCAAGGGTTATGGTTATGGAGTCGGGACGATCCACCCACGAGGAGGGCTGGCATCCGCTGTTATAGGGACGACACCTGCCGCCACCCTGCACCCGGTCGGTGCGTGCGCCCAAGATTTTAGGTGGCTAATTGGCCGTTAACATGACTGTGCGCCGCGAAAGCGCGACGGGGCGAGCCGCTATTCGGCTTCGGTGCTGAGCCCGAGTTCGGGAATGCCGATCGAGCGCCGCCCGCCGAAATCGGCGCGCACGACGATCACGCCCTGCTTTTCCATATATTCGACGAGCCGGCGGATGCGCCCCGGCGACCGGCTGCCATAGGCGCGGCCGAGGATCTCGTCGTCGGGACAGGGTTCGCCATCCATCGCGGCGCGCGCGATTTGCAGGAAGGGCGCGAACATGTCGTGCGGCAGCCGGTCGGCGACGGCGAGCATCTCGCGCCAGCGCGGCTCGGCGGGGTCGAACACCCCGCCCTTGGCAAGCGCGAAGCGGCGGCGAAAGGCGGCGAGGTCGAGCGGCACCTTCTTCAATTTCTGCATCCGGCAGCGCACCGAAAAATCCTGATAGAGGAAGGATTCGGGCTGGAAGGCGCAGTCGGGGTCGGACAGCATTTCCTGCAGCGTTTCGATCACCACCGCGTCGTTCTGTTCGGCTTCCTCGACCGCTTCGAGGATATCGAGCACAGGCGGCGCGTCCAGATCTTCATGGAGCCCCTCGCTCGCGGCGATCCGTTCCAGCACTTCGCTGGCCGCGACCGGTTCGGGTTCGGGCGCAAAGAAGCGGGGTTGGGCCGGCGCTTCCAATTCGGTGAAGAGCATCGAGCGCATATCCTCGCCGCCCGCCGACGGCAGCGGCATCAGCCGGTGCGTGCCCAGCCGCGTCGAGGTCTGCGTCGACCCGATGCGCACCGCGATCGGCCGCCGCGAAATCGCGGGACCAAGCCCGAGGAAATGCCCGCGTTCAAGGTCGCGGATCGTCTCGGCCTGCCGCCGCTCCATGCCGAGCAGGTCGGCGGCGCGCGCCATGTCGATGTCGAGGAAGGTGCGCCCCATCAGGAAATTGCTCGCCTCGGCGGCGACATTCTTCGCCAGCTTCGCCAGCCGCTGCGTCGCGATCGCGCCGGCGAGGCCGCGTTTGCGCCCGCGGCACATCAGGTTCGTCATCGCGCCCAGGCTCGCGCGGCGGACATTGTCGGCGACGTCGCCCGCGACGCTCGGCGCGAACATCTGCGCCTCGTCGACCACCACCAGCGCGGGAAACCAATGCTCGCGCGGCGCATCGAACAGCGCGTTGAGGAACGCCGCGGCGCAGGTCATCTGCGCCTCGATATCGAGCGATTCGAGGCTGAGGATGATCGACGCGCGATGCTCGCGGATGCGCGCACCCATCGCCGCAATCTCGCGCTCGTTATAGTCGCCGCCGTTGATCACGACATGGCTGTACGCATCGGCGAGCGTCACGAAATCGCCCTCGGGATCGATCACGATCTGCTGCACCAGCTCGGCGCTTTCCTCGAGGATGCGGCGGAGGAGGTGCGACTTGCCCGACCCCGAATTGCCCTGCACGAGCAGGCGCGTCGCGAGCAGTTCCTGCACGTCGATACGCACGCCCTGCCCCGTGCCGTCGGTCCCGATGTCGATGCTGGTCTTCACGATGGCCGCCCTATCGGGGCGCTTGGGCAAAGACAACCGGGCGGGTTTTCGGATCGCCCGATTTTACCGCACGATCTTGCCAAGACGCCCGGAAGAGCCAAAAGGGCGGCATGGATTTCGACGACCAGCTCCGCCGCTATTTCGGCACCGCAGACATCGCGGCGATCCACCCCGAAGCGCACGCCGCGGGCACCGAACGCATGCGCGTCGACTTCGGCCTCGAAACCAACCCCGGCCGCCGCTTCGCGCTGTGGGCGCTGATGTACATGCTCGGCGTCGCCCCCGACCTCGATGTCGCGTTCAAGGACGAGAGCGAGCGCGACACCGCGCGCGACTTCATGGATATGGTGGATCGGGCTGGCGAGGAGGACGGCAGGTAACGACGATAGCGGACATTTGGTATCGGAATTTGGATCTATGTCTCAGACGCCGAAGCTCTGCGGCGCTCAGACTTAGCGATCCGCATGCGCTGCTCAATCAAGCCTGCGAGTGTGAGGCGTTCGGACATTCCGTCTTCACGGGCTTTTAGCGGGAGGGTCAGGGTTTCCCCGCTAGTCAGGGTAAGGGGCAGTGACGTAGGGCCAACGCTTCCCGCCACTCTCTTCGTATCCTTCTCCGACAGGAGCAACTTGCCGTCATGCAAACTGGCACTCTCGATTTCATGAAACGAAATATACCGCGCGCTATCGTCAGGATCGATCAGCAGGCCGTCGCGGCAGATGGCAAATGGATGCCCATCTTCGTCGTGAAAATAGGTCGCCAGCACATCATGATGAGATGACTTCCCGCCGCCAGCCCGAAGGCCGGACGGTGTTCGAAGTAGGCGAGCGACAACTGGGTCTGCCTCTTGGGGCGATGAAATCTTCTCCACCCTACGAGAATATAACGCGGTTCGTCCGCTTTCCACCCCAAAACAGAGATTGGGCGAGCGACAAAAATCGCTGTCCTACTTTATTCCGCCGTGCCAGCCTCCGCCCCGCTCTTTGAAATGGTCGGCTTCAGCAACCTCTCTTAAAGCGACAAAGGAGACATTTTCGACGCGCACGTCCGTATCTTTTGTCGCCTTAAGGCCACAAAGGACACAAAATCGATGCGCCCATGCGGGGCTTTTGTGGCTTTAAGGCCCGACGGATCGCAAATATCGCATGCGCCCAAAGCCCAGGGCCGCGTTTTCCACCCTTGAATGGATCGTCGCGAAGCGGATTGCAGAACCTCGGCCCAATCCGAACATCCCGTTAACCACATTCCAACCCCGTCATCGTAATTTCACAAAGCCGACCGCTTTTCCCTTGCGGTGGGGCGGCGGCATCGCCACGTTACGTTCCTAAGGGGGCCGCCATCTCCCCGGCGTCGTCCCCGCAAGGAGATGAATGACCATGCCGTCTTTTTCGGAAAGCCTCGAAAAGACCCTCCACAACGCTTTGAAGGCCGCTTCGGAGCGCCACCACGAATATGCGACGCTCGAGCATCTGCTCTACGCGCTGATCGACGACGATCATGCCGCCGAAGTGATGCGCGCGTGCGGCGTCGCGCTCGACGACCTGCAATCGGCGGTCGTCCACTATCTCGACACCGAACTCGACAGCCTGAAGGTCGAAGGACACAGCGATCCGTCGCCGACGTCGGGCTTCCAGCGCGTCGTCCAGCGCGCGATCCTGCACGTCCAGTCGTCGGGCAAGGATGAGGTGACGGGCGCCAACGTCCTCGTCGCGCTCTTCTCCGAACGCGAGAGCTATGCCGTCTATTTCCTCCAGCAGCAGGACCTGACGCGCCTCGACGCGGTATCCTACCTCAGCCATGGCGTCGGCAAGGGCGGCAAGCCCTCGCCGCAGGCCGAGCCCGAGGAAAAGGAAGAGACGAAGGACAAGGGCGAAGGCAAGTCCAAGAAGGAAACCGCGCTCGACCAGTTCACCGTCAACCTCAACGAAAAGGCGAAGGGCGGCAAGGTCGACCCGCTGATCGGCCGCAGCGCCGAGGTCGACCGCACGATCCAGATCCTCTGCCGCCGCAGCAAGAACAACCCGCTCTATGTCGGCGATCCCGGCGTCGGCAAAACCGCGATCGCCGAGGGGCTCGCGCGCAAGATCATCGAGGGCGACGTGCCCGAGGTGCTGCTGCCCGCGGTCATCTATTCGCTCGACATGGGCGCGCTGCTCGCTGGCACGCGCTATCGCGGCGACTTCGAGGAGCGGCTGAAACAGGTCGTGACCGAGCTCGAAGGCCTGCCGCACGCGATCCTGTTCATCGACGAGATCCACACCGTGATCGGTGCGGGCGCGACGAGCGGCGGCGCGATGGACGCGTCGAACCTCTTGAAGCCCGCACTGTCGGGCGGCGTCATCCGCTGCATCGGCTCGACGACGTACAAGGAGTTCCGCAATCACTTCGAAAAGGACCGCGCGCTGCTTCGCCGCTTCCAGAAAATCGACGTGATCGAGCCGAGCCTCGAGGATACCAAGAAGATCCTCGCCGGCCTGCGCAGCGCGTTCGAGGCGCATCATCAGGTGCGCTATACCCCCGATGCGATCAACGCGGCGGTGGAACTCAGCGCACGATACATCAACGACCGCAAATTGCCCGACAAGGCGATCGACGTGATCGACGAGGTCGGCGCGATGCAGATGCTCGTCGCCCCGTCGAAGCGCAAGAAGACGATCACCGCCAAGGAGATCGAGGCTGTGATCGCGACGATGGCACGCATTCCCCCCAAGTCGGTGTCGACCGACGACAAGGCGACGCTTGCCAGCCTCGAAACCGATTTGAAGCGCGTTGTGTTCGGTCAGAACACCGCGATCGAGGTGCTGTCGTCGGCGATCAAGCTTAGCCGCGCGGGCCTCCGCGATCCCGAAAAGCCGATCGGCAACTATCTCTTCTCGGGCCCGACCGGCGTCGGCAAGACCGAGGTCGCGAAGCAGCTCGCGTCGATCATGGGCATCCCGCTCCAGCGGTTCGACATGTCCGAATATATGGAACGCCATTCGGTCAGCCGGCTGATCGGCGCGCCCCCGGGCTATGTCGGTTATGATCAGGGCGGGTTGCTCACCGATGCGATCGACCAGAACCCGCATTGCGTGCTGCTGCTCGACGAGATCGAAAAGGCGCATCCCGACCTGTTCAACATCTTGTTGCAGGTGATGGACCACGGCCGCCTGACCGATCATCATGGCAAGACGGTCGATTTCCGCAACGTCATCCTGATCATGACGACCAATGCGGGCGCCAGCGACATGGCGCGCGAGGGCATCGGCTTCGGTGCGTTCACGCGCGAGGATGTGCAGGAAGAAGCGGTGAAGAATCTCTTCACCCCCGAATTCCGCAACCGCCTCGATGCGATCGTGCCCTTCGGCTATCTGCCGCCCGAAGTCGTCGCACGCGTCGTCGACAAGTTCATCCTGCAGCTCGAAATGCAGCTCGCCGACCGCAACGTCCATATCCAGCTCGACGATGCGGCGCGCGAATGGCTGACCGGCAAGGGCTATGACAAGCTGTATGGCGCGCGTCCGATGAGCCGCTTGATCCAGGAAAAGATCAAGCAGCCGCTCGCCGAGGAACTGCTCTTCGGCAAGCTGGTCCATGGCGGCGAGGTCAAGGTGAAGATGAAAACGGGCGACGACGCCCATGTCGGCAATCCGCTCGCCTTCGAAATCACCCCCGCTGCGCCGAAGGCCGGCAAGGGCAAGGCGAAGGGCAAGGCCGAGAAGACGGCGGAGTAAGCCGGGTTGAAATTCTTGAGCGGCAGTGTTATAACAACCGTATGAACACGCCGCTCAAGATTACCAAAGTCGGCAACAGCGCCGCCGTCATCCTGCCCAAGGAGCTGCTGGCGCGGCTTCGCGTATCGCTGGGCGATACATTGTTCGCGACTGAATCGCCCGACGGCATCCGCCTGACCGCGTCCGATCCCGATTTCGCGACGAAAATGGCCGCAGCCGAAGATATCATGCGCGAAGATCGCGACATCCTGCGTGTGCTCGCAAAATGACGCAGCCGGATCGTATCGAGCCGGTGTGGCTCGATACGAAGGTCGCATTGGCCATCCATGATCGACAACTGGCCGAACATGGCGGCATTGCGGGCGTCCGCGATCCGGGCATGCTTGAATCGGCGCTCGCGCGGCCCGTCAATCAATGGGCATACGGCGAAGACGATCACGCTCGGCTGGCGGCGGCCTATGCGTTCGGCATCGCCCGCAATCATCCGTTCGGCGACGGCAACAAGCGGACCGCCTGGGTTGCCGCCCGTCTTTTTCTGCGCCTGAATGGACATGATCTCCGATTCGATCCGCAAGATGCCATTGCGATCGTCCTCGCGCTCGCCGCCGGCAAGCTTGCCGAAGAAGAACTCGCCAGCTGGTTTCACGACCATCTGTCCGCCGCCTGATCCGCGCCCCTCGCTTTTTGGCCCCCCATCGCTTATATCATCCGCATGTACGACTATGTCTCCGTAACCGCCGCCGACGCCGCGGCCCCCGCCCGCGTTCGCGACGGCACGATCAAGCTGCACGACGAGGCGGGCTTTGCCGGTATGCGCAAGGCGGGTCGGCTGTCGGCCGAAATCCTCGACGCGCTCGTTCCCTTTGTCCAGCCGGGCGTGACCACGGCGGAGATCGACAATCTCGTCCGCACTATGATGCTCGACGGCGGCGGCATCCCGGCGACCTTGGGCTATCGCGGCTTCACGCATAGCTGTTGCACCAGCATCAACCATGTCGTCTGCCACGGCATCCCCGACGACAAGCCGGTGCGCGAGGGCGACATCGTCAACATCGACGTGACCAGCATCGTCGACGGCTGGCACGGCGACACGAGCCGCATGTATCTGGTCGGCGACGTGCCGATCAAGGCGAAGCGCCTCGTCGAGGTGACCTATGAATGCCTGATGCTCGGCATCGAGCAGGCAAAGCCCGGCAACCGCATGGGCGACGTCGCGCATGCGATCCAGCAGCACGCCGAACGCCATCGCTATTCGGTCGTCCGCGACTTCTGCGGCCACGGCCTCGGCCAGATGTTCCACGACGCGCCCGAAGTGGTCCACGCCGGCCGCCCCGGCACCGGCCCCGAGCTTCGCCCCGGCATGTTCTTCACGATCGAGCCAATGATCAACACCGGCAAATATGCGGTGAAGATGCTCGCCGACGGCTGGACCGCGGTGACCCGCGACCGCTCGCTCTCGGCGCAGTTCGAACACAGCATCGGGATCACCGAAACCGGGTGCGAAATCTTCACCGCCAGCCCCAAGGGCCTGAACGCGCCGCCCTGGCAATAAGCGGCGCAACGATTCCAGTTTCGTCATCCCGGACTTGATCCGGGATCCATGACCTCAACGCAGCGCTCGCCTTCATGGACCCCGGATCAAGTCCGGAGCGACGACAGAGAACGCCCCCTCGCCTCACCCCCCATTTTCCCGCTTGCGCCCATGCGCCTTCGCGCGCAGACTTGACGTTAACGTCAAGATAGGCGTCGAACGGGAGAGCAAGTTATGGCGAAACGGGTCTTTACGGCCGCGCTGCTGGGCTGCGCGGCTTTGGCATTGGCGGCGTGCAATGCATCGAAGAACGACAGCATCTCGGGCGGCGGATCGCTCGACGACGCCGAAAAAGCCAGCGAGACCCTGCTCAAGACCGGCGGCAACGGCGACGACTGGGGCGGCATCGGCTACAGCTATGACGAACAGCGCTTCAGCCCGCTGACCGATATCAACGACAAGAATGTGGGCGAACTCGGCATCGCGTGGACCGCCGACCTCGACGACGCGCGCGGACAGGAAGCGACACCAGTGGTCGTCGACGGCGTCATGTATGTCACCCACGCTTGGTCGAAGGTCAGCGCATGGGACGCCGCGACCGGCAAGCCGTTGTGGAAATTCGATCCCAAGGTTCCTGGCGAACGTGCCGTCAGCGCCTGCTGCGACGTCGTCAACCGCGGCGTCGCCGTCTGGGGCGACAAGGTCTTCATCGGCGCGCTCGACGGCCGGCTCATCGCGCTCGACAAGAAGACAGGCAAGGAACTCTGGTCGACGCAGACCTTCGACACATCGAAACCCTATACGATCACCGGCGCGCCGCGCGTCGTGAAGGATATGGTGCTGATCGGCAACGGCGGCGCCGAATTCGGCGTGCGCGGTTATGTCACCGCCTATGACGCCGATACGGGCAAGGAGCGCTGGCGCTTCTACACCGCGCCGAACCCGACCAAGGCGAAGGACGGCGCAGCCTCCGACGATATCTTCGCAACTAAGGCCAACGCCACCTGGTCCGACAAGGGCGAGTGGCAGACTTCGGGCGGCGGCGGCACCGTGTGGGACGCGATCGTCTACGACAAGGATCTCGACCAGATCTATCTCGGCGTCGGCAACGGCAATCCGTGGAACCATGGCACGCGCTCGAATGGCGAGGGCGACAACTGGTTCCTCTCGTCAGTCGTCGCGCTCGACGCCACCACCGGCAAATATAAATGGCATTATCAGGAAACCCCGGCCGAGACGTGGGACTATACCGCGACCCAGCCGATCATCCTCGCCGAGCAGGCTGTGAACGGCAAACCCGTCAAGGTGCTGTACCATGCGCCGAAGAACGGCTTCTTCTTCACCCTCGACCGGACGAGCGGCAAGCTGATCGATGCCAAGCCCTTCGTCGACGGGATCAACTGGGCGACGGGTTACGACCTTTCCACCGGCCGCCCGATCGAAAATCCGGAGGCGCGCTTCTACAAGACGGGCAAGCCCTTCATCGCGGTGCCCGGCGCGCTCGGCGCGCATAACTGGCATCCGATGAGCTACAATCCCGCGACGGGCCTCGTCTATATTCCGGCGCAGCAGATCCCGCAGGGCTATCTTGCCGACATGGACGAGCTCGACAAGCGCAAGGTGCTGGGCTTCAACGTCGGCACTTCGCTCAACAAGACGATGCTGCCCGACGACAAGGCGGCGTTCCGCGCCGCCATCGCCGCGACGACGGGCCGCCTCGTCGCTTTCGACCCGCGCACCGGCAAGGTGGCGTGGAGCGTCGATCATCCGGCGGCATGGAATGGCGGCACGATGACGACCGCGGGCAATCTCGTCTTTCAGGGCACCAGCCTCGGCCGCTTCCGCGCCTATGCCGCCGACACCGGCAAGCAATTGCTCGACCTCGATATGCAGTCGGGGATCGTCAGCGCCCCCTCGACCTTCCGCGTCGGCGGCGTGCAATATATTGCCTTCCAGACGAGCAAGGGCGGCGCCTTCCCGCTCGTCGCCGGGGTTGCCGGCGGCGCGACGCGCAAGATCCCGAACATCCCGCGTCTTGTCGTCATGAAGATCGGCGGCACGGTCAAGCTCCCTGCCCCGCCCGCCGCCGCGCTCGCATGGAACCCGCCGCCGATGACCGCATCGCCTGCGCAGGTCGCGGCGGGCAAGGCGCATTTCGGACGCTATTGCATCGTCTGTCATGGCGACAGCGCGATCGGCAACGGCTTCACCCCCGATCTTCGCGTTTCGGGCACGCTCGCCAATGCTGACGCGTGGAAATCCGTGATCATCGACGGTGCGCTGAAGGACCGCGGCATGGTCAGCTTCGCCAAGGTGCTGACCCCCGCCGATGCCGAGGCGATTCGGGCCTATGTCATCGAACGGTCGAACTGGACCAAGGCCAATCTGCCCGACGCATCGGCCCCCATGGGACGCTGACTGCTCAAAATTTAGGCAGCCAAAGAACGTCGTTGCTCACCCCTTGGGCAGCGGCGTTCTTTCGTTTCAAAATTCTTACCAAATCCCCGCGATTCGCCAATTGGCACGGCTTTTGATTGGTGCAAGATGGCGGGACATCGCACCGACTCGACGGCAGACCGGACCAGGCACGCCTGATCCGGCTTGACGCGCAAGGAGCGGCGGCCAGCCCAAAGGGGGACGAAAAGCGTGAAGAAGATTGAGGCGATCATCAAGCCGTTCAAACTCGACGAAGTGAAGGAAGCGCTGCACGAAGTCGGTGTCAGCGGGATCACCGTCACCGAGGCAAAGGGTTTCGGACGGCAAAAGGGTCACACCGAACTTTATCGCGGTGCAGAATATGTCGTCGACTTTCTGCCCAAGGTGAAGCTCGAAGTCATCGTCGAGGATTCGATGGCCGAACGTGTGGTGGAGGCGATCGCCGCCGCTGCGCAGACCGGCCGGATCGGCGACGGCAAGATCTTCGTCATTCCGGTCGAAACGGCGCTTCGCATTCGCACCGGCGAACGCAACGAGGACGCACTTTAATCTTTCGCATTTTTCGAAAACCCGAAAACCCCCGGCACGCCGGATCATTTCGCAAGAAGGAAGCATAGACGATGGCTACGAAGCCCAAGGATATCATCGCGCGGATCAAGGAAAACGACATCGAGTGGGTCGACCTGCGCTTCACCGACCCCAAGGGCAAATGGCAGCACCTGACGATGGTCGCCTCGGTCCTTGGCGAGGACGAACTCGAAGACGGCCTGATGTTCGACGGTTCGTCGATCGAAGGCTGGAAGGCGATCAACGAGTCGGATATGATCCTGAAGCCCGACCTCGACGCCGTCTATGACGATCCCTTCTCGGCAACCCCGATGCTCGTCATCTTCTGCGACATCGTCGAGCCCGCCACCGGCGAAGGCTATGCCCGCGACCCGCGCACGACCGCGAAGCGCGCCGAGGCCTATGTCGCCTCGACCGGCATCGGCGACACCGTCTACGTCGGCCCCGAAGCCGAATTCTTCATGTTCGACGATGTGCGTTTCGAAACCGGATACAACAAGTCGGGCTTCGAGATCGACGATATCGAACTGCCGACGAACACCGGCCGCAGCTACGAGGGCGGCAACCTCGCGCACCGTCCGCGCGCCAAGGGCGGCTACTTCCCCGTCGCGCCGGTCGACAGCGCCGTCGACATCCGCGCCGAGATGGTCTCGACGATGCTCGAAATGGGCCTGCCCTGCGACAAGCATCACCATGAAGTCGCCGCCGCACAGCACGAGCTCGGCCTGACTTTCGGTACGCTCACCGAGACCGCGGACCGCATGCAAATCTACAAATATGTCGTGCACCAGGTCGCGCATGCCTATGGCAAGACCGCGACCTTCATGCCGAAGCCGATCAAGGACGATAACGGCAGCGGCATGCACACGCACATCTCGATCTGGGAAAAGGGCAAACCGCTCTTCGCCGGCAACGGCTATGCGGGCCTTTCGGACATGTGCCTCTATTTCATCGGCGGCGTCGTGAAGCATGCCAAGGCCTTGAACGCCTTCACCAACCCGACGACGAACAGCTACAAGCGCCTCGTCCCGGGCTTCGAAGCGCCGGTGCTGCTCGCTTACTCGTCGCGCAACCGTTCGGCCTCGTGCCGCATCCCCTATGGTGCGGGCGCCAAGTCGAAGCGCGTCGAGTTCCGTTTCCCCGACGCGATGGCGAACCCCTATCTCTGCTATTCGGCGCTGCTGATGGCGGGCCTCGACGGCATCCAGAACAAGATCCACCCCGGCGACGCGATGGACAAGAATCTGTACGACCTGCCGCCCGAGGAACTGAGCGAAGTCCCGACCGTCTGCGGATCCTTGCGCGAAGCGCTCGACAGCCTGATGGCCGACCACGACTTCCTGCTCAAGGGCGACGTCTTCTCGAAGGACCAGATCGAAGCCTATGTCGAACTGAAGTGGGACGAAGTCTATCGTTTCGAACAGACGCCGAGCCCGGTCGAGTTCGACATGTACTACAGCGCCTGACACTGGGGCATGTAGAAGGGGCGTCCGGTTCGGGGGAACCGGGCGCCCCTTTTCATTTCGCGCGCTCGGATCAGCGCGGCGCCATCATCCCGCGCCGGCCCACCGCGACGAAGCAGGCGAGCAACATCGTGCCGAACGCCAGCGAGACAAGGTCCAGCGGCTGCGGCCCGGCGGCCAGCCCCGCGGCCGCGGCGCCGCCCCAGACGATGCCGATCGTCATCAGGACGCTCCCCATGATCGCCGACACCTCGACCGTCAGTTGGCGCCAGAGCTCGTCGAAAGTCTTCCACATCCACAGCGATACCCCCGTAAAGCCCGCGAGCACGAACATCAGGATCCAGAAGGCGGTCGCCGGCGACACAAGGCCTGCACCACCCGACGCATCGGCCGCCGCGGCCTCGGCAAACAACATCAACGCCGCCCCGAGCGCGAGGCAGCTCAGCGCGCTGCCTCCCATATGCGATCGCTCCTCGACGATCTCGTCGGCGTCGGCGACGTTGAGCAGCCGTTGGCCGAACAAGCGCGGCGCGAGCGTCCCGAGCCCGACGAACAGGCCCATCAGCACATAGATCAGGCCGACTCCGACAAGGATGATCTGCGACGGCACCCAGTCGGGCCCGTCCCCGCCGACCATGAGCGCCATGACCGCGAACATCCCGCCCGCGCCCGCCACAGCGCCGAAGAGCGCCTGCGCGGCCATCTTGCGCCAACCGGCGGCGCTCACCTGCGTCGTCATAATCCTACTCCTCGGGTGCCCAGTGATCGATGAACAGTTCGCGCACCTCGAGACCGAACAGCGCGGCCATGCGAAGCGCGAGCGGCAGGCTGGGGTCATATTTGTCGGTTTCGACCGCGTTGATCGTCTGGCGCGAAACGCCGAGCCGGCGCGCCAGCTCACCCTGGCTCCACCCCGCCTGCTCCCGAAAATCGCGCACCCGGTTTTCCAACGCCCGTCCCCAAGCCTGTAAAGAACTCTTTACATACCATACGGGATACTGTCAAACATTCTTGACACCCTTCCTGACACCGAAGCGCACATACGCTTTGGTAAGCCCCGGGCGCTATAAAGGGCCGTTCGCAGGGGGGATTGATCCGATGTTGCGCATGATAGTTCCGATCGCCGCGATGCTGCTTGCGACCGGCTGCGGCAAGGCGGCCGAACTCGCAAGCCAGACCCGGACGGTCGCCGCGCCGCGCGAAGAGGTCTTCGCCAAGATGTTCGGCGACGACAGCGCCTTCACCGGCCTGCCGCTCGTCACCAACGGCGGCTCGACGCGATTGTACGAGATGGTGTCCGAAAAGGGCGACCCCGAATTTGCGAAGATCGCGCCAAAGGAACGCCCCGAGGCCTATAAGGTCAAGATCGCGGTCGCGATGGAAATCCCGCGCGAGGCGCACCTGATCTACAGCGTTGACGACGGGGCACTGACCACCGGGCTGAAATTCACTTTCGAGGAGCTCGCGCCCGACCGGACGCGCGTCGCCTTCACCGTCGACGAGCTTTCGGGCGAGGGCGCCAGGGGGCTCAGCCTCAACCGCTTCGTGCTGCACAAGATCGCACGCGACGCGCTCGACAAGCTCGACGACTTCGACGAGGCGAAAGAAGCCGCCTGACGTCCGGCATCCGCAGCATGGTTAAGCCGCCAGGGTTGCGGGCCCCGCGCGGCGATGGCAGGTTGCGCACGAGGGGCGGGCTCGATCGCGAAAGGCTGTCTGGCCATGTGGATACGCGCGTTCCTCGCCCTCACACCCCTGATCCTTATGTCGTGTGGCGGCAGCGGCGGAGGTGGGGGTGGCGGCGGCACGCCTCCCGCCGCCAATACGCCACCGACCTTCACCTCGCTCCAGACCGCCAGCATCGCCGAAAACACCGCCGCCGCCTATCAGGCGACGGCAAGCGATGCCAACGGCGACGCACTGACCTTCGCGATCGACGGCGGTGCCGATGCCGCGCGCTTCTCGATCACCGCCGCGGGCGCGCTGCGCTTCAACCAAGCGCCCGATTACGACCTGCCCGGCGACGCCGACGGCAACAATGTCTATGCCGTGCAACTGCGCGTCAGCGACGGCCAGGCCGGCGCGGCGCAGGCGGTCAACATCACCGTCACCAACAGCCGCGAAGGCATCGCGGTCGCGCGCGTCGGCACCGGCTTCAACCAGCCGCTCTACGTCGCGCCGATCCCCGGCAGCAGCAATGTCTATGTCGTCGAAAAGGGCGGCAATGTGTATCGCTTCGACCCCGCGAACGGCGACCGCACCCTCGTCCTCGACATCACCGATATTTCGACGAATGGTGAACGCGGCCTGCTCGGGCTCGCGGCATATCCCGACCATGCGTCGTCGCAGCGGCTCTTCGCCGTCGCGACCGCGACCGACGGCGCGGTGCAGGTCCGTCGCTACACGCTCGGCCTGCCCAATTCGTCGACGGCCTATGACACGGTCCTCAGCATCCCGCATTCGCAGAACAGCAACCATAATGGCGGCTGGATCGGCTACGGCCCCGATGGCCATGTCTATGTTGCAGTCGGGGACGGCGGCGGCGGCCTCGCGAACAATGCGCAGAACACGAACTCGCGGCTTGGCAAGATCCTGCGCTTCGCGGTCGGTCCCGGCGGCAACAGTTACAGCCCTGCGCCCGGCAACCCTTATCTCTCAGGCGGCGGCGATCCCTATGTCTTCGCGCTCGGGTTTCGCAATCCGTTCCGCGCCTCGTTCAGCGGGTCGACGCTCGCGATCGGCGACGTCGGCGAGGGCGCGGTCGAGGAGGTCGATGTGGTGACGACCAACCAGCCGGGGCGCAATTTCGGCTGGCCGTTCCGCGAAGGCACACGCACCAACGCCGGAACCCCGCCCGCCGGCCTCGTCAATCCGGTCGCCGAATATCTGCACGGCAGTGGCCCGCGCGAAGGGCGTACCGTCACCGGCGGCTATGTCTATCGCGGCCCGGTCGCCTCGCTCGCAGGGCAATATGTCTTCGCCGATTTCATCTCGGGCAACATCTGGACCGTTCCTTTCGCCAGCTTTGCCGCCGGCCAGACGTTGCCCTCCTCGCGCTTCACACGGCGGAACGAGGATTTCGCGCCCGACGCCGGCACGCTCGGCCAGATCGCCTCGTTCGGCGAGGACAGCGCCGGCAATTTGTTCCTCGTCAGCCTCGGCGGCGATATTTTCATGATACGCTCCGGCTAACCGCTTGCGGGGGCCGGGGCGGCACGGCACAAGAGCGCTCCAGAGGAGACCTCCCCCATGAAATCATTGCCGTTCGTCGCGCTCGTCGCCCTTCAGCTCGCGCTCGCGCCCGCCGCGCAGGCCAAGCTGTCAAAAACCGAAAGCACGATGGCGAAAACGGTCGCGAGCGAACAGGCGCGCAGCCTCGCGCTGCTCGAAAGGCTCGTCAACCAGAACAGCGGTTCGCAGAATCTCGAAGGCGTCGAAAAGGTCGGGGCGATGATGCGCGCCGAACTCGAACCCTTGGGCTTCAAGGTCGAGTGGAAGGACATGCGCGACACCGGCCGCGCCGGCCACCTGATCGCGACACATAAGGGCAAGGCCGACGGCAAGCGCCTGCTCCTCATCGCGCATCTCGACACGGTGTTCGAACCCGACTCGCCCTTCCAGAAGTTCGTCCGCAAGGGCGATAGGGGCGAAGGCCCCGGCGCGGGCGACGACAAGGGCGGCATGGTCGTCATCGTCGCGGCGCTCCGCGCGATGAAGGCGGCGGGAACGCTCAAGGACGCCAATATCGAAATCCACATGACCGGCGACGAGGAAGACGCCGGCACCCCGATCGAAAAGGCGCGCGCCGACCTGATCGATGCGGGCAAGCGCAGCGACGTCGCGCTCGATTTCGAGGGCCTCGTCCGCGACAACGGCGCCGACATGGGCTCGATCGCGCGCCGCTCGTCGGACAGCTGGACCGTCACCGCGACGGGCAAGAGCGCGCATAGCTCGGGCATTTTCAGCGCCGCGGCGGGCGACGGCGCCATCTATGAACTCACACGCATCATCCACCGCTTCCGCACCGAGCTGCCCGAACCGAACCTCACCTTCAACGTCGGGCTGATCGCGGGCGGGCAGCAGGCCGACCTCGACGCTGGCGGCATCCGCGCCACCGTGAATGGCAAGACCAACATCATCGCCCCCGTTGCGGTCGCGCGCGGCGACCTTCGCGCGCTGTCGCCCGAACAGATCGAACGGGTGAAGGCGAAGATGGCGGCGATCGTAGCCGAGCACGCCCCCGGCACCGACGCGAAGATCAGCTTCGATCCTGGCGGTTATCCGTCGATGGCGCCGACCGACGGCAACCGCGCGCTGCTCGCGAAGCTCAACGGCGTGAACCGCGACCTCGGCCTCGCCGAAATGGCGCCGCTCGATCCGCTGAAGCGCGGCGCGGGCGACATCAGCTTCGTCGCCGCCGACGTCGACGGACTCGCGGGACTCGGGCCCTACTCCACCGGCGACCATGCCCCCGGCGAAGCCGTCGACATCCCCAGTATCGACCGGCAGGCGACACGCGCTGCCATATTGATGTCACGCCTTTCCGCTGAAAAGCGCTGACCCGCCAGATTTGGCAGTTGGCTCAACTTGATTCATTCGCCACAGTGATTAGGTAGCAATCCGAGACGGAATTGACCGCCGATGGGAGACAGATGATGAGCACCGAAACGCACCTCAAACAGAATTACATCGGCGGCCGCTGGGTCGACAGCAAGGGCGGCAAGCTCCACGACGTGATCAACCCCGCGACCGAAGAAGCGGCATCGACCGTCGTGCTCGGCACCGCCGCCGACGTCGACGACGCCGTCGCCGCGGCGAAGGAGGCCTTCAAGAGCTTCTCGCAAACCACGCGCGAAGAACGCCTCGACCTCCTGGGCCGCATCGTCGAGGAATATAAGAAGCGCGCCCCCGACCTCGCCAAATCGATGGCCTCGGAAATGGGCGCCCCCGTCAGCTTCGCGGGCACCGCGCAGGTCGGCGCCGGCATCGGCGGCTTCCTCGGCACGATCGCCGCGCTGAAGGACTTCAGCTTCACTGAAAAATATGCCGCGGGCATGATCGCCTACGAACCGATCGGCGTCGTCGGCATGATCACGCCGTGGAACTGGCCGCTCAACCAGATCGCCCTCAAGGTCGCCCCGGCGCTCGCCGCCGGCAACACGATGGTGCTGAAGCCGTCGGAAGAATGCCCCGGCAACGCGGTGATCTTCGCCGAAATCCTCGAGGCCGCTGGCGTCCCCGCCGGCGTGTTCAACCTCGTGCAGGGTGACGGCCCGACCGTCGGCAACGCGATCAGCGCGCACCCCGGCATCGAAATGGTCAGCTTCACCGGCTCGACCCGCGCCGGCATCCTCGTCGCCAAGGCGGCGGCCGACACGGTCAAGCGCGTCCATCAGGAACTGGGCGGCAAGTCGCCGAACATCGTCCTGCCCGACGCCGATTTCGCGGCCGTGCTGCCCCCGACGGTGCAGGGCGTGCTCGTCAACACCGGCCAGAGCTGCATCGCCCCGACGCGCATCCTCGTCCAGAAGGACCGCGAGGCCGAAGCGGTCGGCGTCATCAAGGCGATGTTCGACGGCACGCAGGTCGGCGACCCGCAGGCCGAAGGCGGCCACATCGGCCCCGTCGTCAACAAGGCGCAGTTCGACAAGATCCAGGGCCTGATCCAGTCGGCGATCGACGAGGGCGCGACGCTCGAAACCGGCGGCACCGGCCTGCCCTCGAACGTCAACCGCGGCTATTATATCAAGCCGACGGTCTTCTCGGGCGTCACGCGCGACATGCGGATCGCGAACGAGGAAATCTTCGGCCCCGTCGCGACGATCATGGCCTATGGCGACCTCGACGAGGCCGTCGATATCGCCAACGACACCGAATATGGCCTCTCGGCCGTGATCTCGGGCGACCCGGCCAAGGCGGCCGATGTGGCGCCGAAGCTGCGCGCCGGCATGGTCGCGGTCAACGCATGGGGCCCCGGCCCGGGCGCGGCGTTCGGCGGTTACAAAGCATCGGGCAACGGCCGCGAAGGCGGCGTGTTCGGCCTCAAGGATTTCATGGAAGTGAAGTCGATCAGCGGCATTCCGGCCTGACAATCTCCCCTCCCGCTTGCGGGAGGGGTCGGGGGAGGGCCTGTTGCGTCGCAACCCCTCCCCGCTGCGACTAGCGAGCAAGCTCGCAAGTCTCACTACCCCTCCCGCAAGCGGGAGGGGTTTTGCTTTGGGCCGATAGCGATTATGCGCGCTCGCATGACCACCCGCTCACCGCTCGCCCCCGACTCCTTTCCGGCCCTCCCCGACATCGCCGGGGTCACGCGCCGCGTCGCACGCGCGCAGTACAAGACTTGGGACCGCTGCGACCTCACCTATGTCGAGCTGGCGCCCGGCACGACGGTCGCGGGCGTCTTCACGCGCAATGTCTGCTGCTCGTCCGAAGTCGAGCTCGGCCGCGAACAGGTCAAGGGCGGTATCGGCCGCGCGTTGATCGTCAATGCGGGCAACAGCAACGCCTTCACCGGCTATCGCGGCCGCGAGGCGGTCGAACAGATCATGGAACAGGTCGCGGACCACCTCGGCTGCGAACAAAGCGAAGTCTTCGTCAGCTCGACCGGCGTGATCGGCGTGCCGCTCCCCAAGGACAAGGCGCGCGCGGGCGTCGAAGCTGCGCTGACCGCCGAGCCCTGCTCATGGGAAGCCGTCGCCGAAACGATCGGCACGACCGACACCTTCGCCAAGGGATCGGCCGCCAGCGCGATCCTCGCCGGCACGACCGTCCGCGTCGCCGGCGTGGTCAAGGGATCGGGCATGATCGCCCCCGACATGGCGACGATGCTCGGCTATATCTTCACCGACGCCGCGGTCGCGCCCACGCTGCTGCAGGACATGCTGAGCGAGGCGACCGGCGGCAGCTTCAACAGCATCACCGTCGACAGCGACACCTCGACCAGCGACACGGTGCTGCTCTTCGCGACCGGACAGGCGGGCAACGCCACGCTCACCACCCGCGACGATCCGGGCGCCGACGCGCTGTACGCGGCGATCCGCGACGTCGCGCTCGATCTTGCGCATCAGGTGGTGCGCGACGGCGAAGGCGCATCGAAATTCATCGAGATCCAGGTGACCGGCGCGACCAGCGACGACAGCGCAAAGCGCGTCGCGCTCGCCATCGCCAACTCGCCGCTCGTGAAGACCGCGATCGCGGGCGAGGACGCCAATTGGGGCCGCGTCGTAATGGCGGTGGGCAAGGCGGGCGAACCCGCCGACCGCGACCGGCTCGCGATCCGCTTCGGCGACCATTGGGTGGCAAGGGACGGCCTGCCCGTCGACGGCTATGACGAGGCGCCTGTCGCGGCGCACCTCAAGGGACAGGACATCCGCGTCGGCGCCGACCTCGGCCTCGGCGACGGCCACGCGACGGTGTGGACCTGCGACCTCACGCACGGCTACATCAGCATCAACGCCGATTACCGGAGCTGAGTCGATGCTCACCATCTGGGGCCGCCTCAACTCGCACAATGTCAAAAAGGTCGCGTGGTTCGCGGTCGAACTCGCCCTGCCCTTCGAACGCCACGACGTCGGCGGGCAGTTCGGGATGGACGCCGCCTATCTGGCGAAGAACCCCAATGCGCTGATCCCGACGATCGAGGACGACGGCGTCATCCTGTGGGAATCGAACGCGATCCTCCGCTATCTTGCCGCGAAACATGGCGGCGCGCGATATTGGCCGGCCGATCCCGCAGTGCGCGCGATCGCCGACAAATGGATGGACTGGCAGATCGACTATGCCGAAGCGCAGCGCGACGCATTCGTGCATCTGGTTCGCAAGGCGGCAGATCAGCGCGATCCGGCGGCGATTGCCGCCTCGGCCGAACGCTGTGCGAAACGAATGTTGGTGCTCGACGCCGCGCTGGCGCAGTCGACCTGGCTGTCGGGGCCCGATTTCGGCATCGGCGATATCCCGATGGGCGTTTATGCCCACACCTATTTCTCGCTGGATATCGAGCGGCCGGCGCTCCCCTATGTCGAGGATTGGTACGCCCGGATCAGGACGCGGCCCGGCTATGCCGAACAGGTGATGATAGCGCTGACCTGATAACAAAGGCCCCGGTTTTCGCCGGGGCCCTTCATTCTTTTACAGCGCGCCTTCGAGCCAGCCCTTGAGCGCGCTCTTCGGCGCCGCGCCGACCTTGGTGTCGGCGATCTCGCCATTCTTGAACAGGATCATCGTCGGGATGCCGCGCACGCCATATTTGGCGGGGGCGTTCGGATGATCGTCGATGTTCAGCTTCGCGATCACGACCTTTTCGCCGAGTTCGTCGGCGATTTCCTCGAGCGACGGGCCGATCATCTTGCACGGGCCGCACCATTCGGCCCAGAAATCGACGAGCACGGGGGTGTCGCTGTCTAGGACGTCGGCCTGGAAGCTGTCGTCGCTGATTGCCTTGGTACCCATATCTTGGACTCCTGAAATATCGTTGCCCCCAAACTAGGGCGTCGGGGCGTCCGGCTCAAGGGTTGAACCCGGCAAATTCGCCTTGGTTGCGAGCAAGCCCGGCTTGTGCGCGTCAAGCAACGCGCCGTCGAGCGGGATCAGCCGCGCCGCCGCGGTATAGAGCAAGGCCGCCTCGACCCGCCGCCCCGGAAAGATCGCCGCGAGCGCGCCCCGATACGCCGCCATCTGGCGCAAATAGGCGGGTGCGACATCCGCGGCGCGCGCGGGCACATGCCGCCCGGTCTTGTAATCGACCACCGTCACCGCATCGTCCGTCACCAGCAGCCGGTCGACGATCCCGGCGACGACCGCGCCGTCGACCACCGCCGACAGCGGCACTTCGGCCAGCGACCCCGGCCCGAACAACGCCGCGTATGCGGGGTCTTCGATTATGCCCAGCACCTCGTCGACCATCGCCGCGCGCGCATCGGGGGCGAGCGGTGCCGCCTGCACCGCCAGCCAATGTTCGGCAGCGATACGCCGCCGTGCCGGCGCGACCGGCGGCAACCGTTCGAACAGCGCATGAAGCAACAGACCACGCTCGACCGCCGCCGGGCGCTCGCCCCCTTGCGGCGGCGATGCGACATCGTCCTCGCCCAGCGCCGACGGCGCGAGCGGGCGCGGCGGGCGCGCCTCATCCGGCGCGGGTTTCGCCGCCCAGGCGGGAAGCGCCAAGGCCGGCGCCGCGACCTTCGCCGCTTTTTCCTTGCGGGCCCATTTGCCCGCATTGGCGCGATGGACGCGCCGCTGGCCCCACATCGGCCCCGCCGCTTCCCAGTCGCGGCCCATCCCCGTCAGCGCGGTCTCGACGGCCGCGTGCCAGCTTTCCTCGGAGATGGAACGGTCGGCCTTCTTCGTCACCCCCGCGACGACAAGGATTTCCTCGGCGCGCGTCATCGCGACATAGAAGAGCCGCCAATGCTCCTCGGCCGCCGCCCGCGCCGCCGCCGCGTGCGCCTCGGCGAGTTTCCCGTGCCGTTCGTCGGCGGGGAGCGCAAAGACGGGCAGCTTCTCCCACGCCGCGACATCGACGCTGAACGGCCGGTGCCCGATCGCGGCGTCGTCGGTCGCGTCGGCGAGGATCACGATCGGCGCCTGCAGGCCCTTCGACCCGTGCACCGTCATCACGCGCACGACGTCGCTGCGCGCTTCGGTCTGGCGCTTGATATCGGCCGCGCTCGCCGACACCTGCGTCAGGAAGCCGAGCAGCGACACCGTCTCGCGGCTCTCGAACGCCAGCGCCTGGTTGAGAAGCTCGTCGATCGGGTCGCGCGCCTCGCGCCCCAACCGCGCATAAAGCTTGCGCCGCCCGTCTATCGGCCCCGACAGGATCGTCTCGAGAAAACGGAATGGCGTCGTGAAGTCGGCCATGCCAAGCAGGTGCCGCAGCGCCGCCATCGCCGCCGCCGTCGCATCGTCCTCACTCGCGCGCAAATGCTCCCACAGCGCCGCCCGCCCGCGCTTATGGGTGTGCGCGTAAAGCGCGTCTTGCGTCCAGCCGATCAGCGGCGACACGAGCAGCGACGCGAGGTTGAGATCGTCGAGCGGCTGCACCGCAAAGCGCATCGCCGCGATCAGGTCCTGCACCGCCAATGGCTGCGTCAGCGCGAAGCGATCGACGCCCGCGACCGGGACGTGCAGTGCCTGCAACCGCGCGACGATCCGCGCCGCGAGGTCGCGGCGCCGTCGCACGAGGATCATGACATCGCCCGGCGCGACGGGGCGCCCGTCCTTGCCGTTCGCGATCCAGTCCTGCACCTCGCCCGCGATCGCCTTCGCCAGCCGCATCGATGCGGGGTCGGACGCGGGCGCGCCCGTGTCGCTCTCGCCTTCGCCGCTATCCTCTTCGGCTGCCGCGTCGAGCGCCTTGCCGACCGGCAGCGGCTGCCACAGTTCGACCTGCCCGGCGTGCGCTTCACGGAAAGGCCGGTGCGGCGGCTCCTCGCCGTCGAGGCCCATCGCGGTGGCGCCGCCGGCCGCCAGCCAGGCATCGACCACCGACAGCACCGCCGGGGTCGAGCGATAGTTGGAAACGAGGTCGACCTGCCGGAACGGCTGCCCGCCGATCTCGCCCATCGCATGGAACATGTCGCGCGCGGTCGCAAAGGCCTTGGGCTCGGTCCCCTGAAAGCCGAAGATCGCCTGCTTGCGATCGCCGACGGTGAACAGCGTGCGAATCCGGTCTTCCTTCGCGCCAATCCCCGCAAAAAATTCCTGCGCCAGCGACAGGACGATGCCCCACTGGCGCATGTTGGTGTCCTGCGCCTCGTCGACGAGGATATGGTCGGTTCGCTGGTCTAGCTTGAAGCGCACCCATTCGCCGAAGCTGCCAACGCGCAGCAACGATCCGGCGAGCGTGATCAGGTCGTCGAAATCGGCGAGCCCCTGCTCGCGCTTGGCGAGCGCATATCCCTCGGCGAAGCGGCTCCCGAGCCTCCACGCCGCCGCCAAATCGTCGGCAACATGCATCGCGGTGGCCGTGCCGAGCAGGACCTGCACGGCCTCGACGATCCGCACCGCGCTGCCCAGGCAATCGGTCATCTTGCCCTTCTCGCCCGCGAAATCGGCGCGCATGTCGCCCTTGCCGGTCAGGAAGCAACCGAGCATTTCGCCGAGCATCGCGGCCCGCCCGGCCGGGTCGGCGATCAGCCAGCCGATCATCACATCGTTGCACGCGAGCCCGGTTTTGGTGCCCCAATTGGCCCCGCTGGTCGCGACCGCCCTGACATCCTCTTCGCCGACGGCCCCCGCCGCGAGTTCGCCGGCGATCCACGCATCGGGGTCGCCCCCCGGCAGGTCGAACGCCGCGCGCAGGTCGTGTGCCGACGGCGGCAGCGCCGCATGCGGCCCGCCGAATATGGCGGCGCAGCCGGACAGGAAGGACAGCGCCGCCTCCTGCCCCAGCCGCTGCGACAGCATCGCGGCGGCCTCGCGCAGCGCCCTGCGGTCTTCGCCCTCTTCGAGCAGATGGCCCAGCACTTGCCGCTGGAGCGCGGCCGCCTCATCTTCTTCGATCGCGCGAAAACCCGGCAGCAACTTCGCCTCGAGCGGGAAACTCGCGAGCAGCGTCTGGCAAAAGGCGTGGATCGTCTGCACGCGGATCGCCCCGCCGGGGCTGTCAATCACGGTCGCGAACAGCGATCGCGCGCGCGCCATCAAACCCGGCCGGTCCCACGCGAGCCCGAGCGCAAGGAGGTCGAGCCGCAGGTCGCCGTCGCTCATCCGGACCCATGCCGCGAGCCGCTCGTGGATGCGGTGCGCCATTTCCGCGGCGCCGGCCTTGGTAAAGGTGATGCACAGGATCGCCTCGGGCGAAACGCCGTCGAGCATCAGCCGCAGCACGCGCGCCGACAGTACCTGCGTCTTGCCCGTCCCCGCCGACGCGCCGAGCCAGACATGGCTTTCGGGATCGGCCGCGGCGCCCTGCCGCGGGTCGAGCGTCGCGAGGCCGGACGGCTTGCTCATGCCTCCTCCTCGCCGCGTCCGAACCATTCGTCGCGGCGCATCAACTGGTCATAATCGCCATGGCCGGCGCCGTCGCCGGGACCGAAGGGCGCGTCGCCGAACAGGTAAAGCGCCGCCAGCTCGGACAGCGCGTCGGCGGCATGATCGATCGCAATCTCGGCATTCTTCAAATCGCTGCGCGATCCATAGCTGTTCGATATTTTCCCCGCGCCGCCGGCGCGGCGATCGGGCCGCAGGCTCCAATATTCAAGCGCATCGACCGGCGCCGCGCCGATGTCCGTCATCCCGCCTTCGCGCGCGATCAGGCCGAGCAGGCCGAGCTGGTTGTCGAGCTTGTCGAACGCCGCCTTCGCGCTCGGCGCGCCGCCCGATTTGTAATCGACGATCGCCAGCCGCCCCTCGCCGTCGCGGTCGATCCGGTCGGCCTTGCCATGCAGCGTCAGCCCCCCGACGACATATTCGCCCCTGACCTCGACGCCCACCGGCCTCCGGTCATCACGATCCCAAATCTGTGCCGCCGCCCAGCGCAGCGCGGGCTCGATCCGCGGCAACCAGAAAGCGCGCGCGATCGGATCGAGCGCCGGGTCCGAATCGAGCGCCGCCAGCGCGGCCTCGAACCCCTCGCGCGTCGCGCCGTCCCGGACCCAATCTTCGAACAATCGATGCACGCGCGTCCCGCGCCAGCGCGGATCGGGCGCGGCGCTCAATGGATCGAGCGCCGACAGGCCGAGCATCTGGCCCGCATAATAGCCAAAGGGATCGCGCGCGAGCCGGTCGACCGCCGTGACGCTGATCTTGCGCGGCCGGTCCGCGGCCGGCGGGCGCGGCGCGGGGCGGCCCGCTGGCTGCGCGCCCCCCGGCGGCACGTCGAGTTCGGCGGCGAGCCGCGTCAGCGCCACGCCGCCCGGCGCCGGCTCGGGCATGTCGCCCGCGAGCGCCTCGAGCCGCAGCCAGAAGCGCGACGCGACGGCCGGATCGCCGCCGCTGCGCTGTGCGCGCGTGACGACGATCTCACGCGCGGCGAGCGCGCTCGCGAAATCATGCGCCGCCATCCCCTGCTGCCGCTCGGACGCGGGCAGGCGAAGCAGGCGGCGAATGCCGGGCGCGAGCCAGGGGTCGGGCTGGGCCGCCGCGGGCCAGCGTCCCTCGTCGAGCCCGCCGAGAATCATCAGGTCGGCGCGCTGCAGCCGCGCCTCGAGCAATCCCCAGATGAACAGGCGCGGATGGCCGCCATAGGGCGGCCGCACGCTCGCCTGCGCCAGCAATTGGCCGAGCATCTCGGGGAAATCGGCGGGATCGACGAGCGCCGGCCCATCGCTGCGCGCGAGCGCCCACTGGTCGAACAGGTCCGACAGCATCCGCCCCGCCGGTCCCGCCCAGACCGCATCGCCGGTCAGCCATTCGGCCGCCTGTTGCAGCGCCTCCAGCAGGATCGCGGGCGGCGCCGGTCCGGAGAACGGGGCAAGCGCCGCGGCCATCGCCCCCGAAACATCGTCCCACCAGGGCTGCAATTCGGCGGCGCGGCCATGCCCACGCGCCCTCTGGTCCGCGGCGCGCGCGGCGATGCGCGCGCTCACCCCGGCCCAGCCGGGCAGCAGGCCCGGCTCGCGGAGGGTCAGGTCGAGCCGCCGAAGCTGGTCGAGCCATGGAGTCCGCCCGTCGCCCTTGCGCACCAGCGGGTGCCCCAGCAACGCGACGAGCGCGACGGGATCGAACGACGCCGCCAGTTCGGCAAGCAGCAACAGCAGGGCCCCGGGAGGGGTTCGCGACAGGGGCTGCCCCGCGCTGTCGTCGACAGAAATTCCCCAGCGCGCGAGCGCCGCCGCGACGCGCTCGGCAAGCCCGCGGTCGGGCGTGACCAGCGCCGCGGTCTTGCCCGGCGTTTCGATCGCCTCGCGCATGAGCAGGGCGATCCCCTGTGCCTCCTGCCCGTCGTCGGCGAACACCGCGCCCGATATGCCGGCGGTCGCCGCCGACAGGTCGCCGGCGGCCTGCCACTGCGCGGTGTAGTCGGCGGGTGCGAAGAGCAGCGATACGAAAGCCATCCGTGCATCGGGCCCGTCGAACGCCGACGTGGCATCCCATGGCAGCACTTCGCCCCGCGATACGCCCATGCGGCCGAGCAGCAGCTTCAGATGATATTGCGGGTGCGTTTCCAGCGGGCGTTCGCCCGGCTGGTCGGGATCGGGCCTGGCCGGCCCCAGCGTGTCCCACTCCTCGTCCGCCATGCCGAGGTCGAGCCCCGGCAGCACGACGATGCCTTGCTCCATATCGGCGACGGTACGCAGCAGCCGCGCGATCGCGGGCGCGGCGGTCGTGACCCCCGCCGCGACGACGAAGCGCGCGGGGGGGGCAAGGCGCCAGCCTCGCGTCACCCGGTCCAGCAGGCGATTGCGGCGATCGGCGCGGTCGATATGCCCCGTCGCCGCGAGCATCCCGGGCCATTGGTCGACGAGCAACGACAGCCGCCGCCACGACGCCTGCCAATGCCCCGCAAGCTCGCCGAGCGCGCTTTCGATATCGGCGAGCCGCGCCGGCGAGACCTCCTCATAATGCAGCTGGTCGATCACGCGCCCCAGCCCGTCGGCAAGCTGGAACGCCGCGGCGCCGGCGATCGGCGGTTCGCCCGGAACATCCTGTTTCTCGATCAGCGCCGCCAGCATCAGTCGCCGCTTCAGCGGGTCGATCGCGGGCGGGATGGCCTCGCTTTCGTCGATCGGGTCGAGCGCAAGGGCAACCGATTCATCGAGGTCGGCGTCGCCGATCACGACCAGCCGCGGCATCAGCAGCCCCGCCCCGCCGGCTCGCACGAACGCCGCCTGCACCGCGCTGCGCGCCCGGTTGCTCGGCAGCAGGATCAGTCCCTGCGCCAGCCCCAGCGCGCCATCGGCATGACGATCGATCAACCCGGCGACGAGGGCGTCGGCGAAAGCCCGCTGGACGGGAATGGAAAAGACGGTGGGCTTTGCGTCAGCCATCCGTCAGCGCGGCTTCGGTCGGCGCGATGCTCGCCGGGGTGCCGACGTCGAACCATTGCCCCATGTGCGACAGGCCATAGAGCCGCCCCGCCGCGATCGCGCGGTCCCACAATATGTTGGTCGAAAACGCGCCCTCGGGCGCGCCGCCCAGCAGGCGCGGCGATATGAGCTGGATGCCCGTATAGACGAAAGGCGCGACGCGCCCCTGCTTGCGCCGCGTCAGCCGGCCCGCCGGGTCCATATGGAAATCGCCCTTGCCGCCATGCCCGCTCGCGCTGGCCTGCCGGATCAGCAGCAACAGCGCGTCCATCTTCCCGCCGTCCCAGTGGCGTGCAAGGTGGCGGATGCTGTCTTCGGGCCCGTCGGTCCAGATATTGTCGCTGTTGACGATCAGGATCGGGTCGCCGCGAAGCTGCGGCAGCGCCTTGACCATCCCGCCGCCGGTTTCGAGCAGCCGGTCGCGCTCGTCCGAAATCGCGATGCTGAAGCTGCGTTTCTGCGCCGCCAGATGCGCTTCGAGTGCATCGGCCAGATAATGGACGTTGACGACGACATGCCCGATGCCCGCCGCCTCGATCCGGTCGAGGCTGTGGTCGATCAGCGCCTTGCCCGCGACGCGCACCAGCGGTTTCGGCCGCGTCGCCGTAAGCGGACGCATCCGCTTGCCGATGCCCGCCGCCATCACCATGGCGCTCTCGATCTTCGCACTCACAGCCAAGCCTCTGCCCGTTTCTCGAGCGGGATATTGGCGTCGAACCATTGCCGGACGGGGACAAGCGCCGGATGCGCAAGGTCGCGTTCGAGCAGCCCCCACATGCGCGGCTGGAAACTCTTGTAATGCGGCTTGTTGTCGCGTTTCCACAGGCGGACGAACACGCCCAGGATGCGCGTGTTGCGCTGCGCCGCCAATGCCCAATAGGCGCGCTCGATATCCCGCCCGGTCGCCGCCTGGTACCGCGCGAGCATCGCCGCCTCGACCCCCGGGCTCACGTCGCGGCGCGCATCCTCGAGCACCGAGGCGAGGTCATAGGCCGGGTGCCCGACCAGCGCGTCCTGGAAATCGAGCAGGCCATAATGCGCGATGCCGCCCTGCCCCGCGACCAGCATGATATTCTCGGCGTGGAAATCGCGCAGCACGGTAACGCGCGGCAGGCCGTCCTTCTCGACGGGCATCAACGCCGCTTCCCACGCCGCGCGGAACGCATCGCGGTCGACCGCGATATCGAACGCCGGGCAATACCAGTCGGTGAACAGCATGACCTCGTCGAGCCATTGCTCGATCCCGTGGACCGGCAGCCCGTCCATCGGCGCGCGCGCATGGAGGTGGACGAGCAGGTCGGTCACGCCCGCATAATGGTCCGCCTCCTCGTGCAGCGCTTCGTCGACCGTTTCGCGCAGCCGCACGTCGCCGAAATCCTCGATCAGCAACAGCCCCTGCTCCAGATCGCGGGCAAGGATCGTCGGCGCATTGAGCCCCTGTTCGCACAGATATTCGGCGACCGCGATGAACGGGCGCGGGTCTTCGTGCGGCGGCGGCGCATCCATCAGCACCGCCTGCCGGGCGCCGTCGACGACACGGAAATAGCGGCGGAAGGACGCGTCCCCCGCCAGAGGCAAAATCCGGGCGTCGCCCCAGCCATGCGCGGCAAGGAAAGCGGGCGCGTGGGCGGGCGGAATCATCGAAGCGGCCATCGTGCTCCCCAAGCCGCCGGCACATCGGCTGTCAAGACGCGTGCGTCGCCCTCTCCCGAAATCCGGAGGTTCAGGGCGGCGGGCCAGCCGTCATCGCCCAGCCGTTCGGGCCATTCGATCAGCAACGCGCCGTCGTACAGATAATCGTCGAGCCCCAGTTCGATCAGCTCGTCGGGCGCCTCGATGCGATAGAGGTCGACATGCGCGATGGGCAGGTCGACCTCGGGCGGCGCATAGGGCTGGACGATCGCAAAGGTCGGGCTCGGCGCCTCGCCCGCCAGCCCGCGCGCCTTCAGCATCGCGCGCGCCAGCGTCGTCTTGCCCGCGCCGAGGTCGCCCGACAGCAGGACCACATCGCCGGGCGCCAGCGCCGCGCCGATCGCCGCGCCGATCCGCTCGGCCGCCGCCAGGTCGTAGCGCACCGAAAAACCGGTCATGCGCCGCGCGGCAGGCTGATCCGCACCAGCGTCCCCTGCCCCTGCTCGCTCACCACTTCCATCGTCCCGCCGTGCGCGGCAACAAGCTGGCGCGCCAGCGCGAGGCCGATGCCGCCGCTTTGCGTCCCCGCCTGCGTGCCGCGCGTCACCGCGACGACCGCGTCGGGCATGCCGGGGCCATTGTCGGACACGATGATATCGACCCCGCGCGCGTCGCCATCGGCGTGCAGCAGCACGCGCCCGCCCGATTTGCGCGACGGCGCGGTAAAACGCACCGCATTGTCGAGCAGCCCCGCGACCAGCCGCGACAACCGCGGCGCGTCGCCCTCGATGCGTCCCAGGTCGGCGGCGATATTGCCGACGAGTTCGACCTTCTCGCTCGTCGCGATCGGCTTCGCATCGGCGAGCGCGCTTTCGAGCAGCGCGCGGATATCGACCGGCGTGCGTTCGATCGCGAGCGTCCCCGCCTCGCCCTGCGCAAGGTCGAGCACATTGTCGATCTGGCGCGACAATACCGCGACCGAATCCATGATCGCATCGACATAGACGCGCTGCTGGTCTCCGAGCTTGCCGGCATAACCCGCCTGCAACATCTCGCCGAAGCCGCCGATCGACGTCAGCGGCGTGCGCAGTTCGTAACTCATCCGCGACAGGAAGGCGGTCTTGACCTTGTCCGCCGCCTCCAGCGCCTCGTTGCGTTCGCGCAGCGCACCTTCCATCTTCCGGCTCGGCGTGATGTCGAGCATGATCAGCAGCGCGTTGCCGTCGGGCAGCGGGATCGACGCGAAATCGAAATAGCGGCCGTCGGCGAAACCGATTTCGCCGCCGCGCTGCTGCCGTTCCAGCGTCGCGGCGCGGATGACTTCCTGCACGATGCTGATCTGGTTCGGCTTGACCAGCCGGTCGGCGAGCCCGCCCATCAGCGCATCGACGCGCGGATGCGCCGCCAGCGTCGGTTCGTCGATGCCCCACAGGCGGCGGAACCGCTGGTTCCACAGATGCAGCCGCCCGTCGGGCGCGAACACCGCGATCGCCTCGAACAGATTGTCGAAGGTGGCGGTGCGCACGCGCAGCAACGTGTCGCGCGCGCCCGCCAGCTGTACCTGCTCGGTCCGGTCCTCGGCGATCAGCAACAGCCCGCCGTCGGGGGTCGGCTGCGCGACGACATGCAGGTGCGTACCATCGCGCAGCAGCCAGTCCTCCTCGCTCGCGCCCGGCTGCGCGAACCAGTCGACATGCACCTGCCGCCATTCGGGATAGTTGCGCACTTCGGGGGTCCGCCCGCGCTCGCGCCAGGCGTCGAGCAGCCGCGCGAAAGGCCGCGCCTCCGACACATCTTCGGGCGACAGGTCGAACAACCGGCGGAACGGCTGGTTGGCAAAGACGAGGCTCTGGTCGGGGCCGAACTGCACGACCGCCGCCGACATACGGTCGAGCAATTCACGCTGCGTATCGACGAAACGGCGGTGCGCGCCGCGCTCGGTTTCGAGTTCCTGGATGTCGATCGCATAGCCGGCGATCCCGATCACGCGGCCGCCCTTGGGTGCCAGCGGGACGTCGACGACGCGCATGATCCGCCGCTCGCCCTCGATCGTTACCGGAATGGTGCGGACCTGCGCCGTGCCCGCCGCGCGCGCCGCCTCGGCGGCTTCGGCGGCGCTGACGCCCGCCACGGTTTCGCACAATTCGATCCCGCCATCGATCACCGCCGCGGGGCCCTTCGCCTCGACCGCGCGGACATAGGCGCCGTTGACCAGCGCAAGGTGCAGGTCGGTATCGCGGAACCACATCGGAAAGGGCGCCGCCTCGATCAGCCCCGACAGCGCTTCGAACGCCGCCATCGCCTCGTCGCGTTCCTGCCGCGCATGCGCCAACGCCTGCTGCCCCTCGGTCGCATCGCTCAGCCAGAGCAGCACGCTGCCCGGTCCGCCGACCGCCTGCGGTGCCGCGGCGCCATGGACGATGATCGTGCGCCGGCTCGCCTCGGGCTTCAGGCTCAACACAAAGGGCTTCGCGCCGCGCTGCGCGCCGAGGATCGCCTGCCGCAACGCATCATGCGCGTCGGCGTCGAGTCCGCTGCCGATCCCGCGCAGCTCGTCGAAATTCCGCGGTCCGCGCTCGAGCCCCAGCCAGCGGCCGAGCCGTTCGCTCGCCTCGATCCGCCAGTCGGCGCGCACGATCACCGGCAGCTGCGGCGAGGCCTCGACCAAGCTCGCGAGCCGCTCGGCCTGCCCCGCGACGAACGCCGAGCGCCGCTGCATCGCGATCCCGCGTCCGACCGCCCATAATCCGGCGAGCAGCCAGAGCGCCGCGAACAATCCGAGCGCGAACAATGCCCCCGACGATTGCATCAGGGCCATTCCGCCGGCGACGCTCGAAAACAGGGACCAAAACATGGGCGATTGCTGGACAGCATATCGCTGCCACTATCGACTGTCCCCAATTGTTTCAATCGTTCGACGTCGAGGGCAAGGGTATCGACCGTTCGGCGCGCGCGCCCTGTCGCAGTCGCGCGCCCAGGCGCCGCTCCGATAATCCTTTTGCAGCGGCCGCAGGGGTAGCGTAGGCGAGAAGGGCAGGACGCGCCCGCCGCCGCACAGGACCCGCGCGAACCAACCGAGGAGGATGAGTGCAGGACGAGAAGCTGTCGGCGCTGGCCGCCGCGATTGCCGACCCGCTTGCCCATGATCCGGGCGATGCCCCGATCTCGATCTCGGCCGGGCTGGCCGACTGGATGCTCGCCCAGCGCCTTTCGCTCGCCTTCACCTCCTATCAAACGGGCCAGTTGATCGTCGCCGGCGTGGGACCCGACATGCGCCTGTCCTTCGACCAGCAGAATTATGCGCGCGCGACGGGCCTCTGCTACGACCGCGGGCGGTTGCTGGTCGGGTCGATGTTCCAGATCTGGCGGCTCGAAAACATGCTCCGTCCCGGGCATTATGCCAATAATGCCTTCGACATGGCGCTCGTGCCGCGCACCGCGCACACCGTGGGCTATGTCGATACGCACGAGCTGGCTCTCGATGCCGACGACCGGATCATCTTCGTCAATTCGCGCTATTCCTGCCTCGCAACGATCGACCCGGTGCACAGTTTCCGGCCGGTCTGGCGTCCTCCGTTCATTTCCGCCCTCAAACCCGAGGACCGCTGCCACCTCAACGGCCTCGCCATGGACGGCGGGCGTGCGCGCTTTGTCACGATGGCGGGCATGTCCGACGAAAAGGACGGCTGGCGTGCCGAGCGCGCGGGCGGCGGTGTCGTCATGGACGTTGCGAGCGGCGAAACGGCGGTACGCGGGCTGACGATGCCCCACAGCCCGCGCGTGCACGACGGCGCGTTGTGGCTGCTCGATTCGGGACGCGGCCAGATCGTGCGGGCCGATATCGACAGCGGACGGTGCGAAGATATCGCCTTTTGCCCCGGCTTCCTGCGCGGCCTCGCTTTCTCCGGCAACTATGCCATCGTCACCGTCTCGCTGGCGCGCGAAGGCCGGTTCCGGGATCTGGCCATCCAGACCGGGCTCGAAGAACGCGAGGCAGAGGCGCGGTGCGGCATATTGGTCGTCGACACGCGCAGCGGCCGCATCGCCCATTCGATCCTGCTGGGCGGTCGCTTCACCGAGATGTTCGACGTCGCGGTTCTTCCCGGCGTCCGAAATCCCATGACGGTGGGTCCTGCGACGGTCGAAATGATCGGCGCCGTCAGCATCGGCGACGAAGCCTGACAGCAAAAAAGGCCGCGCCGTTTCCGGCGCGGCCCCCTTTGCCCGATGGCCCCCGATCAGAAGCCGACGCTGGCCCCGACGCGGAAATAGCGGCCCAGCACACCCGGGAAATAGGTGATCGTGCCGCCGCCGGTCGGCGACGGGAACGGCGGCTTCCGGTCGAACAGATTGTCGACCACGAAGCGGATGCTGAAGCTCTTGTCGATCCGGTAGGTCATGCCCGTATTGAAATAGATGAAGCTGCCGACCCCGTTCGGATTCTGGAAGGTCGGCGTGGCATCGGCATTGAACTTCGCCGGGCCCATGTAATTGGCCTGCAGGAAGGTGCTGAAGCCCTTGTTGTTATAGTCGATCGTCGCGACCGCCTGATGCCGCGAATATCCGATCTCGCCATCGTTGGTCGCCGGCGCCGAATTTGCGTCGGCACGCGAGGTCAGCGTGTCGAGATACTGGTAGCTCGCATTCACCCCGATATTCGAATCGGCGCCGAGGAACGGCGTGCTGGTGCGCCAGTCGAGCGCCGCCAGGATGCCCTTGTACCGCAGTTCGGCCGCGTTGAAATAACCGGTCGAAATGAAGTCGAGCTGGTTCGTGGCATCGCGCGTGAAGCGGTCGCAGAATTCCGAATTCGGGAAATCGTCCGAGTCATAGCAGTTCGCGACGATGTCGTTCGCGGCGAGCTGCGTAATGACGTCCTTCACCTTGATATCGACATAGTCGATCGACAGCGACAGGCGCGGGATGAAGCTCGGGCGCAACACGGCACCGACGGTCCATGCGCTCGATTTTTCGTTCTTCAGGTTGGGGTTGCCCACGACGGCCTGAAGGAAGCTTGCGTCGTCCGACGTTGCGCTGAAGTTCGCCGGGATGCCATCGGCCGCGCAGTTGGCGGCGCGGGTGGCCGGATTCGGACCTTCGTCCTGCAGCGGCGCGTCGCACGGATCGTCGGCAAAATCGAAGAAGCTGCTCGACGGGTTGAACGCTTCGGTGATGAAGGGTGCGCGGATCGCGCGAGTGTAGTTGCCGCGGATCGTGATGTCGCGGATCGGCTGCCAGCTGCCGCCGACCGTCCAGGTCAGGTCGCCGCCAGCCGTCGAATGGTCGACATAGCGCGCGGCGCCCTGCAATTCGAGCGAGTAGATCGCCGGCACATTGTTGGCCGGGCCGACGAGCGCGGCGCGAAGTTCGCCGAAGACTTCGTCGGTGTTATATTTGCCCTTCAGCGGCTGGATGATCACCGACTGGCCGAAAGGCACCCGGTCGTTGGTGGGATCGCCGTCGCCGTCGGCGTCGGTCAGCGGATCGGGATCGTCGCCGCCGCGGTTGAATGCGCCCGGATCGAAGTCCTGCGATTCCGCCCGGTGCTCGTAACCGAGCGCGAAGGAGAAATCGCCGCCGGGCAGCGCGAACAGCGGGCCGGACAGCGAAGCCGTGAATATCTTCTGCTTGTTGACCGACACGGGGCGGGTGATCGCGGTGACATAGTCGCGCGCCGCCTGCGACGTCTGCATGCCGAACAGGTTGAGCGGAGCGCAAGTCGAACTGATCGTCTCGGCCCCCGAATTCACCGCGCCCGGGCGGCAGATGATGTTGCCGTTCGCGGGACCGCCGTTGAACAGGCCTTCATCGACCGCGTCGACGGCGTTGAAGAAATTCTGGGTGGCGATCGCCGGAACCTTGCCGGTCGTCTTGGACCGACCGTAGTTTCCGACGATTTCAAAGGTCCAGTCGCGGCCGCCGAGGCCCTTGAAGCTGCCATCGATGCCGAGGACGTAACGCTGGATTTCGACGTTGCCGGTGGCGCGGCCCGAAATCACGTCGGTGTTGGCGCGCTGCAGCAGGAAGGTGTCGCCGTCGGCCTGCGCCTGAATGATCGCGCGCGCCTGCGGCGTCAGGAACGGGTTGTCGGTGCTCATGATGATCGCACCGGCCGGATCGCCCGCATAGCCGAACAAATAACTGTTATATTCGGGCTGGTCGCGCAGGTTGACCCCGCGGCTGCGGCTGTACCAGCCTTCACCGAACAGGCGGACATTGTCGGTGAGATTGAAGCTCAGCAGGATGTTGCCGCTGTAACGTTCGGTATCGGTCAGCAGGTTCGAAAGCGGGACGAGGCTGAAGCCGTTGCCGCCCGACGCGCTGGTATCGAACGAAAGCGGGTTGCCGTTTTCGTCGAGCGGACCGAACGAGGTACCGAAATCGATCGGGATCAGGTTACCCGTCGCATCGAAACGCAGCGCGCGGCCCTGCGCATCGACGAAGCCCCCCTGCGGGAAGCCGAGCCCGGCCTGCTGGCCCTGGCTGACCGGGATGAAGTCGAAGATCGTCGGGATGCCGAATTCGGAGATCGTCGGGATGCGGCGGTCGCGGAAGATCACATTGTCGTACGGCGAATCGGGATCGTTCGGCGCGCCGAAAAAGCCCCCGTCGTACAGGCGCGGGCGCGCCGTCTGCAGCAGGCCTTCGCCCTTGTTATATTCGCCCGCGATCGTGACGTTCGCGCGGCCGTCGAGGAAATTCTTGCCGGCGAGGGCGCGGAAGCGATAGTTGGTCGCGTCGCCGCGGCTCGAGACGCCATATTGGCCGTCGAGCTCGACGCCCTCATAATCACGCTTCAGGATCACGTTGACGGTGCCCGCGATGGCGTCCGACCCATAGATCGGCGCACCGCCGATGACGATGGTTTCGACGCGGTCGATCAGCTTGGTCGGGATGACGTTGAGGTCGACCTGGTTACCGCCCTGCCCGGTCGGGCCAAAGATCGATGCGGTGTTCGAACCGACGAAGCGGCGGCCGTTGACCAGCGTCAGCGTACGCTCCGAACCGAGCCCGAGGAAGTTGACGAAGCTTTGCCCGGGGCCGAAGCTCGACTGGGCACCCACGGGGCTGCTTCCCGGAACGCCGAAGGCCGGCAATTCGTTCAGCGCCTGGCCGAGGGTTTCGAAGCCGCGCGACTCGATCTGGTCGGAATTGATCACGACCGACGGCTCGACGGTGTCGAAATTGGGGCGCGAGATGCGCGAACCGGTCACGATGATCGCGCTTTCGCCGGTGGCTTCGGCGCCTTCCGACGATGCGATGCTTTCGGGCGGAGCGGCGGCTTCCTGCGCCAGCGCGGCACCCGAAACGCACAGGGCGATAGACGAAACGCAGCCGCCCAGCGCGGCTTTCGCAAAGAATTTCATGAACAACTCCCCGGTCTTGCGGGGAGTCGCCTCCCCATCAGGCACAAATCCTAAGGGGAGGCGGTAAGATTTCTATAACAATTCAGAATTTTCGATAATAATTTTCCAGCTGTTGCAACAAGGCAACGCCTTCCCGCCCGATCAATACCGGTAATGATCGGGCTTGAACGGGCCTTCGACGGGCACACCGATATAGTCGGCCTGCTTCTGGGTCAGCTGCGACAGGTGCACGCCCAGCTTTTCGAGGTGCAGCGCCGCGACCTTTTCGTCGAGGTGCTTAGGCAGGACATAGACGTCATTCTTGTACTGCTCGCTACGCGTCCACAGCTCGATCTGCGCCAGCGTCTGGTTGGTGAAGCTCGCCGACATCACGAACGACGGGTGGCCGGTCGCGTTGCCGAGGTTCACGAGGCGGCCCTTCGACAAGATGATGATCTGCTTGCCGTCGGGGAATTCTACCAAGTCGACCTGCGGCTTCACTTCGGTCCACTTGTAGTTCGCGAGCGCCGCGATCTGGATTTCGCTGTCGAAGTGGCCGATGTTGCAGACGATCGCCATATTCTTCATCGCCGCCATATGTTCGGCGGTGATCACGTCGGCATTGCCGGTCGCGGTGACGAAGATGTCCGAACGCTTCACCGCTTCGTCCATCGACACGACCTCGAACCCTTCCATCGCCGCCTGCAGCGCGCAGATCGGGTCGATTTCGGTGACGAGGACGCGCGCGCCGCCGTTGCGGAGGCTCTGGGCGCTGCCCTTGCCGACGTCGCCGAAGCCGGCGACGGTCGCGACCTTGCCCGCGAGCATCACGTCGGTGCCGCGGCGGATCGCGTCGACCAGCGACTCTTTACAGCCATAGAGGTTGTCGAACTTCGACTTGGTGACGCTGTCGTTGACGTTGATCGCGGGGAAGGGCAGCTCGCCCTTCTTCGCGATATGGTACAGGCGGTGGACGCCGGTCGTCGTTTCTTCCGACACGCCCTTGATCGCCTTCACCGTCTTGGTGAGGTAGCCGGGGTTGGCGGCAACGAACGCCTTCAGCGCGCGCTGCATTTCGATCTCTTCCTCATTCTCGGGCGCCGGCATCGTTTCGCCGGCCTCGAGCTTCGCGCCCCACAGCGCGAACATCGTGGCGTCGCCGCCGTCGTCGAGGATCAGGTTGCACGTCGTGCCGTCTTCCACGCCCCAGTCGAAGATGCGGCCGACATAGTCCCAATAATCGGCAAGGCTTTCGCCCTTCACCGCGAACACCGGCACGCCCGACGCGGCGATCGCGGCGGCGGCATGGTCCTGCGTCGAGAAGATGTTGCACGTCGCCCAGCGGACTTCGGCGCCGAGCGCGGTCAGCGTCTCGATCAGCACCGCGGTCTGGATCGTCATGTGCAGCGAACCGGTGATGCGCGCGCCCTTCAGCGGCTGCGCCGCGCCATATTCGGCACGCAGCGCCATCAGGCCCGGCATCTCGGTTTCGGCGATGTTGATTTCCTTGCGCCCGAAATCGGCGAGGCTGATGTCGGCAACGACATAATCGCGGGCGTCGGCGGCGAGAGTGGCCACGGGGGATTCTCCATTTTGGCAATACGACCGCAGGCGAGCGGCCACGAAATATCGTGCGCGCCCTAGCCGAAACGCCGCCGCCGATCAAATATAAACTTTTCTTTATATCGCGTGCCCGGCACCGTCCGGCGACCGATGGTGCGCACACGAATCGGCGCGCAAAAAAGCGCGCCGGTGCAAAATAATTTTCGCAGGCCGCAATTGTGACAATCCGCGCCGCCCAATTGTGACACGGAGTCGCAAAGTCCAAGATTCTGAAAATCCTGACTTATAATGCGCCTTGCGTGGAGCATAATCGCTATTTGTGACAGCAATGTTACAAACCCCCGAAAACATTGACTTTTTGTACGGCGCGCGAGAAAATCACCTCAAGTTTTCGGGGAGATACGCAAGATGAAAAAAATTCTGCTGCCGCTGATCGCTCTGGCCATTTCGAGCCCCGCCGCGGCGCAATCGATCGTGGTCGTGACGGCGCCGCAAGCCGATTCGGAGGTACTGCCGGTCGCTTATGCCGAGCTGAAGGCCGGCGAAAACCAGGTCGCGATCGAAAAGCTCACCGGCGACACCCGCCTCGACGCGCGCGACCCGTCGCGCCTGATCAATCTCGGCACCGCTTATGCTCGCCTGGGTCGCACCGCCGAGGCCGCCGCCGCCTATGACTCGGCGATCGGCAGCCCGATCCGCTACGACGTCGAACTGGCGAACGGCGACTATGTCGACTCGCGCTGGGCCGCCCGCACCGCGCTCGCCAACCTCAATCAGGGCAAGCCGCTGCTCGCGCTCGCGCGCTAAGCCTCGCCGCCTTCGGTTGTCAGCAAGCGGGCGTCCACTCCCGCTTCGGCAAACGCCGCCTGCCACCGTTCGGCAGGCGGCGTTTCGAACAACAGGGCATCGCTGCCCGGCGTCACATGCCAGCCATGGCGAACCAGTTCGCCCTCGAGCTGCCCCGACGACCATCCGGCATAGCCCAACGCAACCAGCCAGCGCGACGGACCGCGCCCTTCGCCGATCGCCCGCAATATGTCGTGCGAGCTCGACACCATCCAGCGATCGCTGACCTGCACCGCGGCCTCGCCGCCCCAGTCCTTGCTATGCAGCACAAAACCGCGCGACGGCTCGACCGGCCCGCCCAGAAACACGGGCTGTTCGAGCGGCTGGTCATGCTCGATCTCGAGTTGGTCGAGCACCGCACCGACGGTCATCCCGGCGATCGGATCGGCGATACCGATTCCCATCGCCCCCTCTTCGTCGTGGCTGATCATCGCGATCACCGAATGCTCGAAACGGGGATCGCCGATGCCGGGCAGCGCGAGCAGCAATTGGCCGGTGAACCAGGTGGGCACGGTCTCCATATCGCTACAATGCCGCGACACGCCGAATGGGTCCAGCGCCTTTGCCCAATACAAAGGGTCGAATGCCGTCGTCTGCGCGGAGAACGGACGCCACCGGAGGTTTCCGGCCCGCTCAGCCGGGCCGGCGCGTCATCGCCAGCCGCATGAATTCCGCCGGGTCGGGGCTTTCGGCGAAGTTCGGCACCGCCGGGTCGATCGCGATCCAGCCGCGTTTCCGGCGGGTCCATATATGCGCGAAGGGTTCGAGGCCCGACGGATCGTCGAGCGTCCCCGCGCGCACGATCGTCATTGCGGGATAGACGGTGTTCGCATTGCACACCCGGCTGAAACAGTCGGGGCAATGGCGGTTGTTCGTCGTCCCGCCCGACGGGCGCTCGGTCGAATAGAGCACGCTGCGCCCGGTCAGCGTCAACGCGTCGGTCGACACGATGAGCTGATCGGCGAACGCGCTCGCGGTCGATTTCTGGCAGTCGAGGCAGTGGCAGCAATAGTTGAGCAGTGGCCCGTCGTGCTCGAAGCGGTAACGCAATTGGCCGCAGCGGCAGCCGCCGGTGAACTCGGTCGCCATATCAACGGAAGAAGCAGTTGGTGCCGGCGAACAGCGCGTCGATCCTCGCCGCATCGCCGGGCGCCGCGAACATGCCGCCGATGACATTGTCGCCGGTGCCGATGCTGAATTCCTCGCCCAGCGTGCTGTCCTCGAGGTCGACGATCGACACCGATTCCTTGGCCTTGGCGCGGGTCGTGCCGATGGCGATACCGCTCATCGTCGAATAGGTCGCGGCGCCGGGTTCATTGCCGAGGAACCAGCCGACGAATTTGCCGTCCTGGAAGTTGAGCGTCATCGCGTCGTAGCGGGTGAACTCCATCGTCCCCGCGCCGCATTCCTCGTTCGTGCTGCGGTCGTCTTCCGCGCCCGCGACATTGGCGAGCGCGGTTTCGGCCTGCGCGCGCGGGACGCCGAAGGCGAGCAGACTGGCCTTGCCGCTGGCCTTGTCGATGAAGCGCAGCCCCTCACCGTCGAGGCTGACCGCGGTGGTCGCGGCGTTCGGGCCATCGGCCTTCGCCTCGGGGACCGGCGGCGCGACGGGGTCGGCGTCAGCGGGTGCCTTGTCGGCGGCGGGTTTGCACGCGGCGAGCAGCGCCAACATCGCGAAGGTTGTCCACTTACGCATCGCTCGATCTCCTGCCGCGAAATATCATGACCAGTATCGCACCGAGGGTCGCGAGCGCCATATCCTTTTGCGCGTCCCAGATGTCGCCCTGTTGCCCATTGTAGCGGTCGGCGGTTTCGCCCGCCGCGACGATGGTGAGCAGCCATTCGAAGATTTCGTAGAGGCAGGATATCGCCAAGACCCAGCCGAGCACGGTCAATGCCGCGCCGCGCGGGCCGAGCCCGCCCCAACGCCGTGCGATCTCGGTCACGGGGGTCACCGACAGCGCGCCGAACGCGAAATGGACGAGGCGGTCGTAATGGTTGCGCGTCCAGCCGAAAACATCAGCGAGGCTTGTGCCGGTCAGCGCGCGCGCCCAGTCGTCATAAGGAACATTGCTGTAGGCATAGCGCCCGCCGAGCGTGTGCAGCGCCATGAAGAGGACGATGCACGCGACCGACGCGGTCGAGAGCGGCCAGCGGCGGAGCAGCCATGGCGCGGCGACGATCAGCAGCATCGTCGGGATATGCTGGAGCAGCGCGACCTCGGGATAGGGCTGGTCGATCTGCGCGAGGAGAAGCAGGACGAGAAGCGCGCCGAGAAGACGTTTTTGCGACCTGAGCTGCGACGAGCCCCCCGTCATCGACCAAAATCCGTCGGGGCATAAATGGCGGAAAACCGCCTAACTTCACTCGCAAATGCATGTATCGGGCAGGAGGTCGGGACTGATATCATGCCGACGACCTAATCCACCAAGATATTGTAGGACAGCGATTTTCGATGCGTCACCAGCGGAGCGACATGCAGCTGAGCCCTGCATCGATATGCGCGATCTGGTCGGTGGGCAGCGGGCGGATCGCGATGCCACGCGCGCCAAGCAATGCGTGCGTCGCGGACCAGCGGTCGCCGACGAGCACGGTGCCCTGAATGCGCAGGATGTTGGCGGCGGGATCTTCGCCGGGCGGGGTCGTCACGACTTCCAGCCCCTCGAACTGCGGACAAGCGGCGAGCGCGGGGACGGCGAGGATCGTGCGCGCATCGATCAGCCCGCAGCCGGTCTTGAAATGGAGGACGCCCGGCGGGGTTTCGGCGATCTCGGCGCGGATACCGAGCTGGCCGAGCAGGCTCGCCAACTCTTCGGCGCCCGTACGGTCGGTGCGCGCCGAGAGACCGATGATCACGCGGTCGGCAAGGCGCAATATGTCGCCGCCGTCGGCGTAGCCGGGGCCAGTCATTTCGAGGAGGCGGCCGTGGTGCGCGGCGAGGGGCTCGCGGATATGGTCGACCTCGCCCGCGCGGCTCGGCGCGCCGGGACGGAGCAGGATCGCACCTTCGGGAAATGTCAGCGCGACATCTTCGGTGAACAGCGCGTCGGGGAAATCATCGAGCGGTTCGAGAACCTCGACCGCGAGGCCGAGGTCGCGCAGCGTCGCGACATAGGCTTCATGCTCGGCCAGAAGGCCGTAGAAGTCGGGATCGGGACCGCCGTCGGCGCGGATACCCTTGACCGCCGACCGCGCGGGGGCGCGGCAAAGGGCACGGGTGAAGGCATAGGGACTGGTCATGCGCCATCCCTACCCGTTCGCATCCCGAAGTCGAGATGCGAACGGAGAGAGGATCGGGCTCAGCCCTTCTTGAGGTGGCGACGGCCGAGAAGTTCGGCGATCTGCACCGCGTTCAGCGCCGCGCCCTTGCGCAGGTTATCGCTGACGCACCAGAGGTTGAGGCCGTTTTCGACCGTTGGGTCTTCGCGAACGCGCGACACGAAGGTTGCGAAATCGCCGACGCATTCGACGGGGGTGATGTAGCCGCCGTCCTCGCGCTTGTCGTGGAGCACGACGCCGGGGGCTTCGCGCAGGATGCGCTGTGCGTCCTCGGCCGACAGTTCATCCTCCATCTCGATGTTGATCGCTTCGCTATGGCCGACGAAGACCGGAACGCGGACGCAGGTCGCGGTGACCTTGATCTTCGGATCGAGGATCTTCTTGGTCTCGACGACCATCTTCCACTCCTCCTTGGTCGAGCCGTCGTCGAGGAATTTGTCGATGTGCGGGATGACGTTGAACGCGATCTGCTTGGTGAATTTCTGCACGTCCTTCTCGTCGCCGACAAAGATCTGGCGCGTCTGGTTCCACAGCTCGTCCATGCCCGCCTTGCCCGCGCCCGACACCGACTGATAGGTCGAGACGACGACGCGCTTGATCTTTGCCGCGTCGTGGAGCGGCTTCAGCGCGACGACCATCTGCGCGGTCGAGCAATTGGGGTTCGCGATGATATTCTTCTTCGTATAGCCGTCGATCGCGTCGGGGTTCACTTCGGGCACGATCAGCGGCACGTCGGGGTCCATGCGATAGAGCGACGAATTGTCGATCACGACGCAGCCCGCCGCGGCGGCCTTGGGCGCGTGGATCGCGGTCGCGTCGCTGCCGATAGCGAAAATCGCCATGTCCCAGCCCGACCAGTCGAAATTCTCGATATTCTGGCACTTCACGGTTTTACCGGTATCGCCGATTTCGATCTCGTCGCCCTGGCTGCGCGACGATGCGACCGCCGCCAGTTCGTCGTAGGGAAATTCGCGCTCGGCGAGAATGGCGAGCACTTCGCGCCCGACATTGCCCGTGGCTCCGGCGACTACGATACGATAACCCATTTACTCACTCCTCAGTGCAAATACTCGGTTGAAAACATTGCAATATTCAGACTTTCCAGCGGAAATGGCCGGTCAGCTTGTGCTTGAACAGCGCATCCTCCTCGCGCGTCCCGCCCCCGATATTGTGGAGCACGAGCGGCACGCCGGTCGTATCCTTGCGGTCCGACACGATGCCCGTGTGCGGCAGGCGGCCGCCGACCATCTGGGTGAAGATGTCGCCCGGACGCCAGTCGGCAGGATCGTCGGTGACAGGCAGCGAAGCGCGCTGTCGCCGCCAAAAGGTCGCGAGATTGGGCACGCGGCGGTGGTCGATGTTGCGGTCGGGGCGGCCGAGCCCCCAGTTTTTCGGATAGGCCCCGAAGTTGGCGCGCATGTCGGCATTTACAAGGGCCTGGAGATCGGCGCCAAGCGCATCGCGAAAGGCGCGGATCACGACATCGGTGCACACGCCCTTCGCGCGGTCGACATCGCCGTTCGGGAAACGCAGTACGGTATAGGCGGGGTCATAGGTCAGCGTGACGCCGACCTGACGCCGCGCCGCCGCCACGACGCGCTGCGCATTGGTGAGCGCCATCGCCTCGCCTGACACGCCAAAGGCAAGTACCGCGCCGAGGAAGGCGCGCCGTGTCGGCTGGAACGGGAGGACGGACGCTTGCATCAAATTCGCTTTGCCCAAAAGAAAACGACCGGCTCTGCCTGTTGGCGGAACCGGTCGTTTTTGAAAGCTGTTTCGGCTTTGGGTGAGAGAAGCTCTCCTTAGCCTTCGCCGGCTTCCGACCGGTATTCGCGGCGCTCCGCAATACGCGCCGATTTACCAGTGCGGCCACGAAGATAGTAAAGCTTCGCACGACGCACGGCACCCTTGCGGATGACGGTAATCGAGTCGATGTTGGGCGAATAGAGCGGGAACACGCGCTCGACACCTTCGCCGAACGACATTTTGCGCACGGTGAAGTTGGAGCCCATGCCCTTGTTCGAGCGTGCAATGCACACGCCTTCGAAATTCTGGACGCGGGTGCGTTCGCCTTCGACCACCTTCACGCCGACTTTCAGCGTGTCGCCGGGACGGAAGGTCGGAATGGTCTTGCCAGCCTTGGCAATTTCTTCGGCTTCGATCGTCTGGATGAGGTTCATGTCCTCTAGTCCTTTTCTTTTCGCCGCGCGCCAGAGGCAGGCCCAACCCGAGCGCCCTCATGGCGCTCCCAAAGGTCCGGCCTGCGTAACCGTGTATGATCTTCCGCCTGTCGTTTCCGCCAGGCCGCGATCTTCGCATGATCCCCCGATCGCAGCACTTCGGGGATCGTGCGCCCTTCCCAAGTAACGGGCCGGGTATAGTGCGGATATTCGAGCAAACCGTTTTCGAACGATTCGTCGTCCCCGCTTGAAGCCGCGCCCATTACGCCGGGAAGCAGCCGAATGCAAGCGTCGAGCAGCAGCAGCGCGCCCATCTCCCCGCCCGACAAGATGATGTCGCCCATCGACACTTGTTCGATCGGCCGCGCGTCGAAGATACGTTCGTCGAATCCCTCGAAGCGGCCGCAGAGGATGATCGCGCCGGGGCCCGACGCAAGCTGCCGCACGCGCGCCTGCGTGATCGGCGCGCCGCGCGGGGTCATCGCGAGGATCGGGAGGTCCGGGTGCGCGGCTGCCGCATGGTCGATCGCGGCGCCGAGCACATCGGCCTTGAGCACCATCCCCGCCCCGCCGCCGGCGGGCGTGTCATCGACGGTGCGATGCTTGTCGGTCGCGAAATCGCGAATCTGCACCGGAGCGCAATGCCAAGTCCCGCTTTCGAGCGCGCGCCCCGCCATGCTGTGCCCCAGCGGGCCGGGGAACATATCGGGGTAGAGGGTGAGCGGGACGGCGGTGAAGGTCATTGGGAGTTCTTCGGCTTGATCATGAACGTCGCAATGAATGCGCCAAAAAAGGCGAACGGAATCATTAACATCGCCATATATCCAACGAGCCACAGGAATTCCGTGGCGGTGGTTGTCTCGTCGCGCATGAATGACAGCCCGAATGCCAATAGGGCAAAAGAGAAGGCAACGCTTGGGACGAGCGAAGCCAGATATGCCATAAAGCGCCTTCGGACAATAAAGAGCCCGATGGCGCCAAACAGAATGCCAGCGACGATCATTATTGATCCCAAAATGGCGAATGCGGTGAGAGTAGCCATCACTGCTTGACCATATTCGGATTATCACCGCGCAAATCGACAACCAAACTCATAGCGGTGGCTCCCATAGCGCGTCGGGGAGCAGGTGGCGATCCTTGCCGATTTCGGCGTGAAGCCACTCGCGAAAGCGTTCGATCTTGCGCACCCCGACCCGATTCTCGCGGTGGACGAGCCACATGCCAGACGACGGCGAGACATAGAGCGTATCGAACGGCTGGACCATGCGGCCGCTCGCGAGGTCGGTCTGCCAATAGAGCGGCGTCATCATCGCGACGCCGAAGCCCGCCTGCACCGCGCTCGCTTCCTGCAACTGGCTGTCGAGTTCAATCCCCCGCCGCGACGGCACCGGCGGCGTTTTTACTCCCGCCAGCGCGAACCACTCGGCCCACCAGCTGTCGTTCGGCGCGAGCCGCTGCGCGCGCAGCAGGTCGGCGGGCTCGGTTATGCCATGTTCTTCGATAAAGGCGGGTGAGGCGATCGGCGCGAGATACTGACGCATCAGGAAATCGCTGCGCAGCCCCGGCCACACCCCCTTACCGATGCGGATGGCGACATCGACATTCGAAGCGTCGAAGTCGACGAGCTCGTTACTCATCGACATCCGCACCGCGAGTTCGGGATATAGGAGCTGGAAGCTACCGATGCGCGCGCTGAGCCAGGTGCCGCCGAAGCTGGTGGCAGCGTTGATCGTCAACACATCGGCCTCGTCGCTGCCGAGCGCAGCGAAGGCGTCACCCATCGTCGCAAAGGCGTTGCTGATCGCGGGGAGCAGCCGCTGCCCCGTTTCGGAGAGCCGCACGCGTCCCTTCTCGCGCACGAAGAGCGCGCGGCCGAGCCGGTCCTCCAATTGGCGGATTTGATAACTGACCGCCGCCTGCGTCAGCCCCAGCTCCTCGGCGGCGCGCGAGAAATTCTGCAAACGACCGGCGGCTTCGAAGGTGCGTATGGCAGCGAGGGGCGGCAGGCGGGACACGCCTTCTTATAAGCCTGACTTATACCATGGTCTACGCCTTTTGTTGGCGGCACGGCACGAAAAGGCGCATTCAGGCTGCACCAAGCGAAAGGAGATGAACGATGAAAGACGAGCAATTCATGCGCGTTTGGAATGACGGTCATGATCATTTCAGCGCCGATATCACCCGCGCCATCAAATGGCTGGCCGAACCCTTTCGCCGCATGGGCGAATATATGGGTCCGGCAAGCGCGCCGGGCGAAGACAGTTTCTTCACCCGCGCCGCCGCGCGTTGCGGCATCAGCCCGCGCCGCGCGCGATAATTCCCTGCCCCCTCTCAAAAGGTCCAGGGCGAAACGGGGTGGAGCCGCCCCCTTGCAAGCTCCACCCCGTTCATTTTTCGGGCGGAACGACGCGAAAGCGTAGCGCCTGGATCGTCGCCGGCACGGTCGGCGCGAGCAGCAGCATCCCGTCCAGCTTGCCCTTGTCGCAATTGAGCCGGAAGGCCGCCGACATCGCGCCCATGGGCGCGAGCGGTTCGTCGGACGGACAGGCACCGACCTCGGCCTTCAGCTTCGCCAGTTCGGCTTTCCAATTTTCGGCCGAGCGATCCAACAGGAAATTCATCGCGAGCCGCCCCTGCAACGGGCCAAGATCGCCCGCAGTATAGGCCGCCCTCGCTGCCGCATAGGCTTCGGCCACTTCGGGCGAAACCGGCTCGTCGCGCCGTGCGAGCAACCCCGCCTTGTCCATCACCACCGCCGTATCCCAGGCCGGTGCCGACGGCCCCGCATAGGTGCGGTTCGCGAGTGCGAAAACACCGACGCCGCGATCGGGCATCAGCATCACATGGCTGCCATAGCCCGGATAGCCGCCGCCGTGCGCCAGCGTGAGGCCGAGGTCGCAATCCTGTGCGACGCGCCAGCCCATGCCATAGGCGGCGGCCTGTTTGCACGCCGTGGCGCCGCTGGCGCCGATGCGGTTCGTCACCGATACGAAGTTCAGCCCCTGCGCGATCTCGCGCACCGTCGACCGTTTGACCGGGCCGGTGTCGGCATCGTCGCGCGGGGGCCAGGCGGAGAGCAGGAAGGCGACCCATTTGGCATAGTCGTTCGCGCTGACCTGCAAGCCCCCCATCGCGTTGAACGCGCCGTCGGCCATTTCGGGCTCGGCGGTCCATTTCTCATTTTCCCAGCGATAGCCGAGCGCGTAGCGCGCCTTGGGCGCTTTCGGCGCGTCGAAGCCGCTGCTCGTCATGCCGAGCGGGGTCAGGATCGTCTGCCGGACATAGTCGGTATAGGGCATGCCCGACGCGTTGGCGACGATGCGGCCGAGCAAGGCGTAGCCGAAGTTCGAATATTCATGTTGGCTCTGCGGCACGCGGCTGAATGGCACGCCCGCGGCGATCATCTTCGTAAAATCGGCCTGCGGCAGCACCTGCTGCCGGTCGCCCCACGGATCGTCGGTGACGAAGCCGCCGACATGCTGGAGCAGGTCGCGCACCCGGATGCGCGGGCTGTCCTTCGTCGGATAGGTCCAGCCCCTCATTTCGGGCACATATTGCTCGGCAAGGTCATCCAGGCGAAGCTTTCCATCGTCGCGCAGCTTCAGGATCGACAGCGCGGTGAAGGCCTTGGTCATCGACGCGATGCGGAACAGGCTGTCGGGGGTAACAGGACGCTTGTCATCGATATTCTGGACGCCGATGCCCTTCACATAGGCCAGCCTGCCATCCTTGACGACGCCATAGACGATGCCGGGGATATGCTGGTCGGCCTGATATTTCGCGAAGAGCGCGTCGATCTCGGGCGCGAGTTGGTCGAGGGTCTTGGGGGCGGGCTCTTGCGCCTGCGCAGAAAGTGGCGCCAAAAGCAGGGCGAGGAAAAGTCCGGTTTTCAAGCGCATGAAATCCCCCTTCAGGATGTCATGGGGCTATCATTTGCGCCCTATCGTCGCAACATCGCTATCGGGCGCGCCCGGTGCGCAGCGCGATCGCCCAATCGCTTCGCCCTTCGGCCTCCGCCTTGCGCGCGGCGGCCTCATGGTCATAAGCGACGGCGACCAGATCGACATGAAGCGTGTCGCCGTCGACCACGGCATAGCGCGCCGCGGGCGATCCGGTTTCCATCACATGATAGTGCGGCCGGTCCCAGTCATAGGCGGGGAGCCCGACGCTGCCCGGATTGGCGACCGTGCGGCCATCGGCCAGCTTCACCTGAAGCGGAACATGGGTATGTCCGCACAGGACAAGCCGTTCGTCGCGGCCGGCCACACGCGCGGCGACGGCATCGGCCGGCGTATCGCTCACTCCCGCTTCACCGACGTCGTGGAGCATATAGTCGAGATCGCTGTGAAGCGTCCCGTGGCACAGATAGATGTCGGGCCGCCACGCGAGCACCGGCGGCAGCGTCCGGAGCCACGCGCGTTCGCCCTCGCCGATCGCGGCGTCGGCAAAACGGTCCGAATCGCCCATTTGATCGCGCGTCTGCGTCAGTAACTGGCGCTCATGGTTGCCGGCGATCGTGGGCCATTCGAGCGGGCGCAGATAGGCGGCGGTTTCGACCGGCCATAACGGCCCCGACAGGATATCGCCCAGATTGATGAAGGTGGTGCACCCACGCCGCCTTGCACCGTCGACGCACGCCTCGAGCGCGGGGAGGTTGCCGTGGATATCCGAAAGAACGGCGATCCGCTTCATTCGATATAGTCGCGCGAAATCACAACCTGCTCGCCCCATTCGGGAACGGCCTTCTCGGTCATCGGGACCATGAAGCGCTTGCGGTCGGGCTTTTCGATTTCGAGGATGTCGCCCGCACCGAAATTCTCGACCGCGGCGACATGGCCGATCGCCGTGCCGTCGGTCGACACGCACGGCAGGCCGAGCAGGTCGTGGTGGTAATATTCGCCCTCGCCCAGCGCGGGCAGCGCCGAGCGCGGCACCGTGAGCACCGTTCCGCGCAAGGCCTCGGCGGCGCTGCGGTCGGTGATTTCGGCGAAGGTCGCGACCGCGCCCTGATTGGCGGGACGCACCGATTTGAGCGTCAGCTTGCTTGTCCCAGCGTCAAAAACGGAAAAGGCGCGGAGAGCCTCCGCGCCTTCGCCGAACAGTTTGAGACGCACCTCGCCCCGTACCCCGTGCGCGCCGGCGATGGCGGCGAGGGTGACGGGGCGTTGTGCGTCGGCCAAGGCTTAGCCTTCGGCCTTTTCTTCGCCAGCCTCAGCAGCCGGAGCTTCTTCGGCTTCGGCAGCGACCGGGCCGCCTTCGGCGACTTCTTCGGCGATCGCGGTCGCGTCGTCAGCAGTCGCGTCGGCCGGGGTTTCGTCGGCGACGGCTTCGGCGACGGCTTCGGCGGTTTCTTCGCTCTTCACCGAACCGGTTGCGTCCGATTCAGCGGCCTCGGGAGCGGCAGCTTCTTCAGCCGGAGCTTCGACTTCGGGTTCCGGCGCCGGAGCAGCGGCAGCGGCTGCTGCGGCTTCTTCGGCGTCAGCCAGCTTCTGCGCCTTTTCTTCGGCGCGTTCCTTGGCCTTTTCGCCGGGAACAGCCTTGTTCGGGTTGTTGCGCGCGGCGCGTTCGAGGACGCCCGCGGCGTCGAGGAAGCGGGCAACGCGGTCGGTCGGCTGCGCGCCAACCGAAACCCAGTGCTTCGCACGGTCGGCGTCGAGCTTCACGCGCTCCGGATTGTCCTTGGCGAGCAGCGGGTTGTAGCTGCCGATACGCTCGATGAAGCGGCCGTCGCGCGGGCTGCGCGAATCGGCGACGACGATCTTGTAATAAGGACGCTTTTTCGAACCGCCGCGTGCGAGGCGAATAGAGGTAGCCATGATATTTTCCTTCAGGGTTTAACGTTCAAATTCGGGTGTAATTACTTCTTTTTATTCATCAGATTGGCGAGTTCGGGCGGGATCGATCCGCCTCCACCGAGACCCGGGAGGCCTCCGCCGCCACCCATTCCGCCCATTCCGGGAATGCCGCCGCCCTTGCCGAACAGCGCGCCGAGGCCCTTGAGCCCGCCCATCTTGCGGATCTTCTTCATCGCGCTGGCCATTTCCTGATGCATCTTCAGCACCCGGTTGACCTGCTGCACCGTCGTGCCCGACCCGTTTGCGATACGGATCTTGCGCTTCGCGGTCAGGATTTCGGGCTTCGCGCGTTCCTTGGGGGTCATCGATCCCATGATCGCGTCGAAGTGGACGAGCATCTTGTCGTCGGCCCCGCCCGCAGCCATCTGCGCCTGCGCCTTCTTGATCCCGGGGATCATGCCGGCGAGCGCGCCGAGGCCGCCCATGCGGCGCATCTGGTTCAATTGCGTGCGAAGGTCGTTGAGGTCGAACTGGCCCTTGGCCATCTTCACCGCCATCGCCTCGGCCTCTTCGGCCTGGATCGTTTCGGCGGCGCGTTCGACGAGGCTGACGACGTCGCCCATGCCGAGGATGCGGCCCGCGATGCGCGAGGGCTGGAAGAGTTCGAGCCCGTCGAGCTTTTCGCCGGTGCCCGCGAATTTGATCGGCTTGCCGGTGACGGCGCGCATCGAGAGCGCGGCACCACCGCGCGCGTCGCCGTCCATACGCGTGAGCACGACGCCGGTGAGCGGCACCTGATCGGTAAAGCGCTGCGCGACCTGCACCGCGTCCTGCCCGGTCAGGCTGTCGACGACGAGCAGGGTTTCGGCGGGGTTCGCCGTGCGCGACACCGCCTGCATCTCGTCCATCAGCTGCTGGTCGACGTGGAGGCGGCCCGCGGTGTCGAGCATCAGGACGTCATAGCCCTGCAGCTTCGCCGCCTGCATGGCGCGCTGCGCGATCTCGACCGGCTGCTGCCCCGCAACGATCGGCAGCGTCGCGACGTCGATCTGCTGGCCGAGGACGGCGAGCTGTTCCTGCGCGGCGGGGCGATTGACGTCGAGCGACGCCATCAGCACCTTCTTGCGCTCTTTTTCCTTGAGCCGCTTCGCGATCTTCGCGGTCGTCGTCGTCTTGCCCGAGCCCTGAAGGCCGATCATCATGATCACGGCGGGCGGGGAGACGGCAAGGTCGAGCTCGGCGGTTTCGGAGCCGAGCATCTCGGTCAGCGCGTCGCTGACAATCTTGACCACCTGCTGGCCCGGGGTGACCGAGCGCAGGACATTCTGGCCGATCGCGAGTTCGGTGACCTGATCGACGAAGCTGCGCACGACGGGCAGGGCAACGTCGGCTTCGAGCAGGGCGATTCGCACTTCGCGCATCGCGGCGCGCACGTCGGCCTCGGTCAGCGCGCCGCGGCCGCGGAGCTTCCCGAAAACATCGCCAAGCCGATTGCTCAGACTGTCGAACATGCGCCTCAAATCCTTGTTTTCGAGGCCCGCAACGCAAAAGACGCCGGTGAGCGAAACCTCGCCAACCAGCGGCTATCCGTGGACAGACTTACCGTCGCGGACATCGATAATCCGTGCGCAAGATGCGCGCGAACGCGGCGGCCTCTACACAAATATCCATATATTGGCAAGCAAGCGCCGCGAAGCCCCATTTAACGCAAATTTCACCGCTCTGCGCGCATTATGGCGGCGATGGTGGGGAAATTCATATGAGCGCGACATCGAAGCAGTTGGACCGCAGCGAAGGTGCCCGACGCGAGATCGTCGCCGGCGGCGTCGTCGTCGCCGCAATCCTGCTGTTCGTCGGGACGGGCAGCAATGTGATGCAGGCGGTCGTCCAGACGCTGATCGGCCTCGGCGGCGGTCCCGACCGCGCGCTGGCCGCGGCGCTGGTGCTGAACGTCGCGCTGATCCTGTTCGGATGGCGCCGCTACAAGGACCTCAATCGCGAAATCCGCGAGCGCACCGAGGCCGAGCAGCGCGCCCGCTACCTTGCCGACACCGATCCGCTGACCGGCTTTCTCAACCGGCGCGCGCTGCTCGCAACGGGACAGCGCCAGATCGCGGAAGCGATCGCCGACAGGCGGCAGGTCGCGCTGTTCCTGCTCGACCTCGACCATTTCAAGACCGTCAACGATATCCATGGCCACGCCGCCGGCGACCGCGTGCTGCAGGTCGCGGCCGAGCGCATTTCGGCCATCCTGCCGCCAAACGCCACCAAGGCGCGGCTGGGCGGCGACGAATTCGTCGCGATGCTCGCCTTCGACCCCGCCGCGCGCGCCGACATCGACGCGCTGGCCGCCGAACTGGTGACGACGCTCGACAATTCGGTGAACCACGACGGCCAGCAGATTCGTATCGGCGCCTCGCTCGGCATATCGCTCGCAAGCGATACCAGCATCACGATGGAAACGATGGTCCGCCAGGCCGATATTGCGATGTATCATTGCAAGGATGAAGGCCGGAACCGCCATATCTGGTTCGAACCGGGCATGGAAATGGCGGTGCAGGTCCGCAACCAGATCGAGACCGGCATCCGCGAAGGCATGCCGCGCGGCGAGTTCGTCCCCCATTTCGAACCGCAAGTCGATATCGCCAGCGGGCGCCTGCTCGGCTTCGAGATGCTGATGCGCTGGGAATCGCCCGAATATGGCATGATCCCGCCCGAACGCTTCATCCCGGTTGCCGAGGAAAGCGGGATGATCGGCGAATTGTCGCTGCAGGTCATCCGCCACGCGATGGAAATTGCCAAGCGCTGGGACCCGTCGATCATGCTCGCGGTGAACATCTCGCCGCAGCAATTGAAGGATCCGTGGTTCAGCCAGAAGCTGACCAAACTGCTCGTCGAAACGGGCTTCCCCGCGAGCCAGCTCGAGGTGGAAATCACCGAAAGCTCGTTGTTCGAGAATCTGCCGCTCGTCCGCTCGATCGTCACCAGCCTCAAGAATCAGGGCGTGTCCTTGAGCCTCGACGATTTCGGCACCGGTTACAGCTCGCTGTCGCACTTGCGCGCACTCCCCTTCGACCGGATCAAGATCGACCGCAGCTTCATCGCCGCGATGCGCGGCAGCCCCGATGCGCAGGCGATCGTCGTCGCGATCGTACGACTGGGCGAAAGCCTGGCGATGCCGATCACCGCCGAGGGCGTCGAGGACGAGGCGACCGCGCTCGAACTGACGCGGCTCGGCTGCTCGAAGGGGCAGGGCTGGTATTTCGGCCGCGCCGCATCGGCCGCCGACACCGATCGCCTGCTTGCCGAACGCGGACTGCTGCGCGCGCCGATGGTGCCGCCCGCTCCGCCCGAGGCCGGCGAGGACGAACCGCTGCGCAAGACGGCGTGATGCCGCCGCATCGCTAGACTTCGCGCCCCCGCACCCTTACATGCGCGGACTATGGCAGACCGCTTCACCAAGATGCACGGCCTCGGCAACGACTTCGTCGTGATCGACGCGCGCGCGAATGCCGTCGAAATGACGCCGGCACGCGCGCATGCGATCGCCGACCGGCGCCACGGCATCGGGTGCGACCAGCTGATCTTGCTCGAACCGTCTAACAGCGCCGATGTGAAGATGCGCATCTTCAACGCCGACGGCGGCGAAGTCGAGGCGTGCGGCAATGCCACGCGCTGCGTCGCGACGCTGATCGGCAAGCCCGCGGTGATCGAGACGCTGGGCGGCATGCTGCGCGTCACGCCGGCCGACGGCGGCGCCGAAGTCGTGCTGGGCGAGCCGGTGTTCGACTGGGAGCATATCCCGCTCGCGATGCCGATGGACACGCGCGACATGCCCGTCGCGTGGGACGAGCTCGAACATGGCGCCGGGGTCAATGTCGGCAATCCGCATATCGTCTTTTTCGTGCCCGAGGCCGATGCCGTCGCGCTCGACGAACTCGGCCCGCGGATCGAGACCGACCCGCTGTTTCCCGAACGCGTCAACGTCAATGTCGCGAGCCTCGACGGCGAAAACCAGCTGCAGCTGCGCGTCTGGGAACGCGGCGTCGGCCTCACGCAGGCGTGCGGCACGGGCGCGTGCGCGACCGCGGTCGCTGCGATCCGTGCGGGGCTGGTCCAGTCGCCGGTGACGGTGTCGCTGCCCGGCGGCGACCTGGTCATCCGCTGGGCGCCCGGCGAGCCGATCGTGATGAGCGGTGCCGCAACGCGCGTGTACGAGGGCGAGACCGACTGGGCGCAGTTCGGATGAGCATCCCTCTCGTCGACCGGCAAGAGGTCGTCAATTTCGGCTGCCGGCTCAACATCGCCGAGGGTGAAGGGGTTCGTGCGGCCGTCAAGGCTGCGGGTGCTCGCGACACGATCGTTTTCAACAGCTGCGCGGTGACCGACGAAGCGGTGCGGCAGGCGCGACAGGCGGTGCGGCGCGCGCTGCGTGAGCGGCCGGACGCCGAGGTGGTTGTGACCGGGTGCGCGGCGGAACTGGAGCGCGATGCCTTTGCCGCGATGGGCGCGCGGGTGGTGAGCAACAACGCCAAGGGTTTGGCCGAGAGCTATCGCATCGAAGAACAGAACGGTGCTTCGACAAGCTCAGCACGAACGGGTTTAGCGGATGGATCAACCCATCAACCGTTTGCCCTGAGCTTGTCGAAGGGCCGCCCTTATTCTCCAGCCCTTTCGGGCGCAGACCACGCACGCGCCTTCCTCGGCGTGCAGACCGGTTGCTCGCATAGCTGTACCTTTTGCGCGACGGTGATGGCGCGCGGGACGGCGCGCTCGGCGAGCGTGGAAGATGTTCTCGCTTCCGCAAGCACCGCGCTCGACCGCGGGCAGCGCGAGATCATCCTGACCGGGGTCGATCTGGCCAGCTATGGCGATGACAGCGGCACGACATTGGCCGCGCTGGTCGAGGCAATGCTGGCGCTACCGGTCGAACGCCTCCGCCTTTCGTCGCTCGACCCGGACCGGATCGACGATGCGCTGTTCGCGCTGCTGACGCAGGAAGCGCGCGTGATGCCGCATGTCCATCTGTCGCTGCAGGCGGGCGACGATATGGTGTTGACGCGCATGAAACGCCGCCACCGCCGCGCCGACGCCGTGCGCCTGATCGAACGGCTGAAGGCCGCGCGCGCCGACATTGCGATCGGCGCCGACCTGATCGCGGGTTTCCCGACCGAAGATACGGCGATGTTCGCGAACTCGCTGGCGCTGATCGACGATTGCGACATCGTCTTCGGCCATATCTTTCCCTACAGCCCGCGCGCCGGCACACCCGCCGCGCTCATGCCGCAGGTCGGGCGCGCCATCGCGCGCGAACGCGCGGCGACGCTGCGCGAGGCCAACGCGCGGCGGCGGCAGGACTGGCTGGATGTGCAGACCGGCCGCACCGCATCGATGCTCGTCGAGCGCGACGGCAGGACGGGTCATGCCGAAAATTTCGCCGCCGTGAGGCTCACCGCACCCGCGGCGCCCGGCACCATCATTGACGTGCGCCTCGGGGTGCGCGACGGCGACCGCATGGTCGCCACTCCCCTGCAAGCAAAGGACATCGCCGCATGACCGGCAAAAGCTGGAGCGAAAGGCTGCTCGGCGGATTTCGCCGTACCTCCGAACGGCTCGGCGAGAATCTCGCCGGGCTGACCGGCAAGGCGCGGCTCGACGAGGATGATCTCGACCGGATCGAGGAAGCGCTGATCACCGCCGACCTCGGCCCTGCGATGGCCGACCGCATCCGCGACCGCCTTGCCGAACGGCGCGACATCGCCGCGAACGGCACCGAGGAACTGCGCAAAATCGTCGCCGAGGAAATCGCCGCAGTGCTGCGCCCGGTCGCCGAACCGCTCGACATCGACGCCTTTCCGCGCCCGCAGGTCATCCTCGTGATCGGGGTCAACGGGTCGGGCAAGACCACGACCATCGCCAAGCTCGCGCATCTGTTCCAGGAACAGGATTATGGCGTAATGCTCGTCGCGGGCGACACCTTCCGCGCTGCGGCGATCGGGCAACTCAAGGTCTGGGCCGAACGGCTCGGCGTACCGATCATGGCGGGTCCAGAAGGCGGCGACAGCGCGGGCATCGTGTTCGACGCGGTGAAGCAGGCGACCGCGACGGGCATCGACGTGCTGATCGTCGACACCGCCGGGCGGCTCCAGAACAAGCGCGAGCTGATGGACGAGCTTGCCAAGATCAAGCGCGTGCTCGGCCGGCTCAACCCGGCGGCGCCGCACGATGTCGTACTGGTGCTCGATGCGACGACGGGGCAGAATGCGCTGTCGCAGATCGACGTGTTCCGCGAGGTCGCGGGCGTCACCGGCCTCGTGATGACCAAGCTCGACGGCACCGCGCGCGGCGGTGTGCTCGTGTCCGCCGCCGAACGCCACGGGCTTCCCATTCATGCGATCGGCATCGGTGAAACCATCGACGACCTTCGCCCGTTCGATGCGGACGAGATCGCAGGCATCATTGCAGGAAATATCAGATGAGCGATCAGCTCCCGACCGGCCCCGAAGCCGTCCCCGCGCCACCGCCCGCCAAGCACGGCATGCTCAATTTCGTAATCGATTTCGGGCCTTTGCTTGTCTTCTTCCTTGCCTATAAATTCTCGTCGGGCGGCGAAGGCGCATTTGCGGCAACGACCGCAGCGATCAAGGGCACCGTCGCCTTCATGGTCGCGATCATCATCGCGATGCTCGTGTCGAAATGGAAACTCGGCAAGATTTCGCCGATGCTGTGGATGTCGAGCATCCTCGTGCTCGGTTTCGGCGCGCTGACGATCTGGTTCCACGACGAGCGTTTCATCGTGATGAAGCCGACGATCATCTATGCCGCGTTCGCGATGCTGTTGCTCGGCGGATACTGGTTCAAGAAGCCGATGCTCAAATATCTGCTGCAATCGGCGCTCGAGGGTTTGACCGACCGCGGCTGGCTGCTCCTGTCGCGCAACTGGGGACTCTTCTTTGCCGCGCTCGGCATCGCCAACCATGTGATGTACGAGATGATCCAGGCGAAGCAGATGAGCTTCGACCTGTGGCTGACGATCAAGGTGTGGGGCGTCACCGCGCTCTCCTTCCTCTTCACCTTCAGCCAGGTGCCCGTGATGCTCAAGAACGGGCTCGCGGTGCCCGAACAGGCTGCGACCGACAAAAATTGATGCATTTCCCTCGCGGGCTGGCATAGCTGCGTCACCGGCACCGGGTCGCACGCGGGCGCCGCGATAAACAGGGGGAACTGCCATGGACAAATTTTTCGGAAATCTGCACGCGGTACTCGGCACCGGGCTGGTGCTCGCGATCATCCTGATGCTGTGCCTCAACGGCCAGAATTTCGAGGATGGCATCGCCGCGGGCAATGCGATCATGCGCTGGCTGCACACCTTCTTCGGCGTGCTGTGGATCGGCCTGCTCTATTATTTCAACTTCGTCCAGATCCCGACGATGCCGAAAATTCCGGCCGAACTGAAACCCGCCGTCGGCAAGCATATCGCACCCGCCGCGCTGTTCTGGTTCCGCTGGGCGGCGCTGGCCACCGTGCTGCTGGGCCTCGCGATCGCGGGTCACGCCAAATATCTGGCGCCCGCGCTCGGCCTGCAGGACCCGTATAAGCTGATCGGCGTCGGCATGTGGCTGGGCCTGATCATGGCGTTCAACGTCTGGTTCGTGATCTGGCCGAACCAGAAGAAGGCGCTGGGCATCGTCGAAGCCGACGACGCGACCAAGGCCAAGGCCGCGAAGACCGCGATGATCTTTTCGCGGACCAACACCTTGCTGTCGATCCCGATGCTCTATGCGATGGTGAACGCCAACCTCGGCTGAATTCGGGTCAATCGAAGCAAAGGGGCGCTCCGGGAAACCGGGGCGCCCTTTTCGCTTCAGCTCTCGATCGCCGCCTTGTGCATGCGGCCGTTCATCACATAATGCGCGACGCCCAGTTGCATCCCGACGGCCTGCGCATCGTCGATTTCGCGCACACGCCGCGCGGGCGAACCCGCCCAGAGTTCGCGGTCCGGTATTTCCTTATTCTCGGTGAGCAGCGCCCCCGCGGCCAGCATCGCGTCGCTCCCGATGCGGCAGCCGTTCATCACCGTCGCCTTCAGCCCGACGAACGCCCTGTCCGCCAGCATGCAGCCATGCACCATCGCCATATGGCCGATCAGCACATCCTCGCCGATGATCGTCGGAAATCCCTCCGGCCGGTGCGGCATCGGGCCGTCGCAATGGACGACGCTGCCGTCCTGGATGTTCGACCGCGCGCCGACGACGATGCGGCTGACGTCGGCGCGCAGGACGCAATTATACCAGATGCTGACGTCGGGCCCGATCGTCACGTCGCCGATGATCCGGCATCCGGGCGCGATGAAGGCGCTCGGGTCGATCTGCGGCGTCTTGCCGTTTACGCTGATGATGCTGACGTCGTTAGAGCGTGATGACATGATATTGTTCCACCGTGATTGCCCCCGGAAGTTCGCCGGCAAGAAGCGTCTCGCAGGCTGGGCCGGTTGCCCAGACCAGAGACGCGCCGCCGTCCGGCGGGCTTCCGGGGGCAACCCCTACGGGGCGGGCCGATTTTGGCCGATTGCTGCGTTGCTCGTCGCGCACGATGAACCACATCGCACCTCTCCTCGCGCCTTGCACTCGGCCAAAATCGGCTCCGTCGCGGCGGATCAATATCATGTCATCACGCTCCAGTTCATTCGTCACGTTTCCCGATGATGTGATCCCAGAGCAGGACCGGCAACGTCGAGGCATAGTCGTCGGTCCAGCGTTCGAAATTCGGCCGCGATTCGAGCGCGACCCATGCGCCGTCCAGCGACGCTTCGGTGCGTGGGCGGATGCCGCCCGTCAATTGCTGCATCCGCTGCGGCGTCGCGGTCAGCGCGACCCAGTTCGACCCGGTCAGATCGCCATAATCGTCGCCGATCGGGCCGGGATCCATGCGGATCGCCGCCGACCAGCCGCGCGCCCGCGCTTCCTCGGCGAGCACGGGTTGCAGCCCGAAGAAGCGGTTCGAGATATGGATCAGCAGGATGCCGTCGGGTTTCATCGCGCGCTGATAGATGCCGATCGCTTCCTTGGTGAGCAGGTGGAGCGGGATCGCATCCGACGAAAAAGCGTCGATGACGATGATGTCGAAGCGCCCCGCCGGCTGTTTTGCGATCTGAAGCCGCGCATCGCCGATCACGATCGGGGTGTTGCCGGCACAGTCGGACAGGAAGGTGAATTTCGCCGGATCGCGCGCGATCTCGACCATCGCCGGATCGATTTCGAAAATCGTCCATTGCTGCCCTGGCTTGCGGTAACAGGCGAGCGTTCCCGCCCCCAGGCCGACGATCCCGATCGAAGCATGGGGTCCCGCGAGCGCTTCCGCCTTGTCGAGCGTCAGCCCGACGCCGGATTTGTGGCCATAATAGGTGGTCGGATCGCGCCGGTGCTCGGCGTCGGTGCGCTGCAGTCCGTGCAGCGTCGTACCGTGCGCGAGGCGGCGCTGGTTCGAGGCCGGATAGTCGGTGACTGTATAGACACCGAAATAACTGCGCACGCGCGCGCCGGTAAAGCTTTCCTGGATCGTGTCCCAGCCGCCGACGCCGATCATCAACAGCGCGAGCACCGACACAAAGGCCCAGCGCCAGCCGACAACGAGGATACCGATCGCGAAGATCGTCAGCCCCCATGCGGCGGTCGAACCGTCGAGCAGCCCGGTCCATTTGCCGACCATATGCTGCGCTGCGAACATCGCGACCGCGATCAGGAGCAGGAGGACGAGCCGTACAGTCCGCGGTTCGAGTTTCAGCCATTTGTCCCACGGGAACAGCGCGGGCAGCGGCAGCAGCGCCGCCGCCGCGAGGATCAGGATCGGATGCTCGTAAACCCAGTCGAACAGCAAAGGCGCGAACAGCGCAGCGAACAGTCCGCCGAGCACGCCGCCCGCCGACATGATGAGATAGAAGAGTGTCAGATGCTGCGTCGCGGGACGAAGATGATAGAGATAGCCGTGGAGCGCGGTCGCGACGACGAACAACATCGCAAGGCTGGCAAGCGCGATCGTCATCGACCCGCCGCCCGAGCTCAAAAGCCCCAGTCCGCCGACAGCGAGCAGGATCACCGGCGCGATCAGCGTGATGATCTGCGTGGGCCGCTCCATCGTCGAAAAGGCGATCACGAAGCTCAAGAGATAAAGACCGAGCGGAAGCACCCAGAGCAGCGGCATCGCTACGATGTCGGTGGTGAGGTGCGTCGTCGTCGACAGCATCAACCCCGACGGGACCGCGGCAATGAGCAACCAGTGGATCTGACGCCGCCAGCTCGGCCGGGGCTCGTCGCCAGCCCCTGCGCTATTATCGGCGATCTCGGCAGACCCGTGCCAGCGCGCCGCGGCGCTTGCCGCAACGAGCAGCACGAGCAGCGCATAGCCTGCGGTCCAGCCCCAGCTTTGCGCGGCGAGCGGCAAGGTCGGCTCGACGAAGGCCGGATAGCTGATGAGCCCTGCGAAGCTGCCGAGGTTCGAGGCGGCGTAAAGATAATAAGGATCGCCCGCACGGCTGTCGGCCGCGAACCAGCGCTGCATCAGCGGCGCCTGCGCCGAAACGACGAAGAAGACGGGGCCGATCGATGCGAGCAAGAGCAAGGGCACCCACAGCGCCTCCTGCCCCGCCGCCGGCGGGGCGATCTGTGCGATGCCGATCGGAAGCCACAGCGCGGCGACGAGGAACAGCGCCAGATGGATGATCGCCTGCTTCCGCACCGCGAAGCGGCCGAGCCAGTGCGCATAGGCATAGCCGCCGAGCAGCAACGCCTGATAGACGAGCATCGCGCTATTCCACACCGCCGGTGCGCCGCCAAGCCGCGGCAGCACCATCCGCGCCACCATCGGCTGGACCTGGAAGAGCAGGAAGCTGCCGACCAGGATGGTCAACACGAAAAGCCAGCGGCGCGGTGTGCCTGTCATCAAATCCCCACTTTTCCGGTTGCCGATTGTCCGGTCCCGGCGGTCCCCGTCATTGTCCAAGAAGTCGCGCCGCATGCAGCGCATGATAGCTGAGCACGCCCGACGCACCGGCGCGGCGGAAGGCGAGCAGGGTTTCGAGAACGAGCGCGTCGCGGTCGCCCGCGCCGGCCGCAGCCGCAGCCTCGATCATCGCATATTCGCCCGACACCTGATACGCATAGACCGGCACGGCGAAACTCGCTTTCACTGCCGCGACGATGTCGAGATAGGGCAGCCCCGGCTTGACCATGACGCTATCGGCGCCCTCGGCGAGGTCCTGTGCGACCTCGCGCAGCGCTTCCTCGCTGTTCGCCGGGTCCATCTGATAGGTCTTCTTGTCGCCCTTGAGCAGCCCGCGCGAGCCCACCGCGTCGCGGAACGGGCCGTAAAAGGCCGACGCATATTTGGCGGCATAGCTCATGATCTGGACATGGCCGAAGCCTTCGGCCTCCAGCGCCTGCCGGATCGCGCCGATCCGGCCGTCCATCATGTCGCTCGGCGCAATAATATCGGCGCCGGCGCGCGCCTGATTGAGCGCCTGCCCGACGAGCACCTCGACGGTCTGGTCGTTGAGGACATAGCCGGCCGCATCGATCAGCCCGTCCTGCCCGTGGCTGGTGTAGGGATCGAGCGCGACGTCGGTGAGCACGCCGATCTCGTCGCCGAGCGCATCCTTGATCGCCGCGACCGCGCGGCACATGAGGTTGTCAGGATTGAGCGCCTCTCCGCCGTCCTCGCTGCGCCGGTCGGGCTGCGTATAGGGAAAGAGCGCCAGGCACGGAATGCCAGCGGCGACGGCGTCCTTTGCGCGCTCGACGATCCGGTCGACCGACCAGCGCGACACGCCCGGCAGGCTCGCGACCGATTCTTCGGCGCCCGCACCGTCGCACACGAACAGCGGCCAGATCAGGTTCGCGGGGGAGAGATGCGTTTCGCGCACCATCGCGCGGCTCCAGCCGGTACGGCGGGTCCGGCGCAGGCGCAGATCGGGAAAGGCGGCGTGGGTCATGCGGCGTGCATAGCGGCGCTTCGCCGCCGGGCAAATGGATATTGCCGCATGTCAGGGGAGATCAGGTCCCGCCCTCGGCGCGCTTCGAGGCGACATCGGCAAGGCTGCCGAGCTTGGGCCCCTCGACCTGCTTCGGCGCAATCGGCGTCAGCGCCGCGCCGGGCGCGATCGCCGTCAGCGCGCGAATGCGGGCACGGAAATCGGCGAGCGCCTTGCCCTCGAGCAAAGCGCGCGTGACGAAGGTCACCGACGCCGGATTGACCGCTCGGCCGTTGCGATACAGTTCGTAATGGAGGTGCGGGCCGGTCGAGAGGCCGGTCGAACCGATGTAGCCGATCACCTGCCCGCGATTGACGCGCTGGCCGGGCCGCACCGCGATGCGGCTCATATGGCCATAGCCGGTGCCAAGCCCGCCGCCATGGTTGAGCTTCACATAATTGCCGAAGCCGCCGTGGCGGCCGGCGATCGTCACGATGCCGTCGGTGACCGCATAGATCGGCGCGCCATAGCCCCCACCGAAGTCCATCCCGCTGTGCATGCGCCGATAGCCGAGGATCGGATGGCGCCGCATCCCGAAGGTCGATGTCACGCGGCCGTTGGTCGGACGCGCCATGCCGCCGCGCTGCTCGCCGACGCCCGACGCTTCATACCATTGGGTCCGGCCGTCGACCGTCCATTCGAGCATCGAAAGCTTCGGTTTGCCACTGCGGATCAGGCCCGCATAAAGCAGCTTGCCCGTTTCGCTCTCGCCGGTTTCGGCGCGGCGATGATCGACGATGATATCAAACTCGTCGCCAGCGCGAATATCGCTGCCGACCGAAATCTGTTTGCCGACGACGCGGAGGTACGACTGGATCGCTTGCGGCGGCGCCCCGGCGGCGCGCGCCGAACGGTACAGGCTGTCGCCGACCCGGCCGCGAATGCGCAGCGGCGTCGTGTCGACAGCGATCGGGATGCGCCGCATCACCAATCGCCCGCCCTGCCGTTCCATCTCGATCCGAAGGTCGAAACGCGCCCGCATCGCCAGCGCCTCGACCGGGCGCGGCATGGTGCGGGTGGGACGGCGGCCGAGGATCAGGTCGATGCGCGTGCCCGGCGCGATATCGGCAAGCGGGACCGCGCCCGACACCTGATTGGCGAGTGCCTGCGCTTCGGTGCTGCCGACCCCCGACCGTTCGAGCAGGCGTGCGAAGCTGTCGCCGCTACCCAGCGTGGCGGTCAGTTCGATCTGCGGGCGTTCGGGGGTCTGCGTCAGCGGACGGACCGCGTCGGTCGCCGCCATATGGCGGCCGGTGTCGCCGCCGAACGCCAGCGGCACGATCATCTGCGCGCGCGCCTCGTTGAAATCGGCGGCGTCGAACGCCGGCGCCCCGCCGACTTCGAACGGCTTGATCCCCGGAAAGGTGGCAATCGCCGTCCCGCAGAGCAGGGTTAATGTGGCAAGGCCGCGCCACCATTCGCCCGAACCGATATTGTCGCCAAGATCGGGGACAAGGTCGAGCTGCGCTAGCCGGTCGCGCCAGCCTAGCCGCGGTTCGGCGTCCGAATCGGCGCGCCGCAGCGGTATCGCTTGTGACATCGTGAGGGCGGCCGCATTGCCGGACATCCCCGCGATGGGTTCATGGCGCTGGAACAAATTGCAACCCCCGCTCGGCAAGCCTCCCGTAAACCCGGCCGCCGAATGATGTTTTCGAGCCGTTGTCTGTAAAGAAAGGTCGTTAAAGTCAATTTAATGGCGGGCGCGCGGAAACGCGTTGCGGCGAATCGTGTCGGGGTTGGGATATTATGCAAGTACCAGCGAAAAATCGGCCCCGGCCCTCCCGTTCGACGATCGGCTGTTGCGCCGCGGCGGCGCTCATGCCAGCTTGGTGGACAAGATAATGACACCACCCTCTTCCCAGCCGGTCAAGGCTGTCCTTGGCCCCACCAACACCGGCAAAACCCATTTGGCGGTCGAGCGCCTGACCGCCCGGTCCAGCGGCATGATCGGCTTTCCGCTGCGCTTGCTCGCGCGCGAGGTCTATGACCGGGTCGTCGCGATCAAGGGTGCGGCGCAGGTTGCGCTGGTCACCGGCGAAGAACGCATCACCCCGCCCGACGCGCGCTACCTGCTCGGCACGATGGAAGCATTGCCCGTCGAGCGCGATGTCGCGTTCGTCGCGATCGACGAGGCACAGCTCGGCGCCGACCCCGAGCGTGGGCATGTCTTCACCGATCGCCTGCTCCGCGCGCGCGGGCGCGAAGAGACGATGATCCTCGGCTCGGCGAGCATCCGGGGGTTAGTGAAAGCGCTGGTTCCCGAGGCCGAAATCATCACCCGCCCGCGCTTTTCGACCTTGAGCTACGCCGGATCGTCGAAATTGTCGCGGCTGCCCAAAAGATCGGCGATCGTCGCCTTTTCCGCCGAGGAAGTCTATGCGATCGCCGAGATGCTGCGCCGCTTTTCGGGCGGTGCCGCGGTCGTGATGGGCGCGCTCAGCCCCAAGACGCGCAATGCGCAGGTCGCGATGTTCGAGGCGGGAGAGGTCGATTATCTCGTCGCCACCGACGCGATCGGCATGGGGCTCAATCTCGATGTCCAGCATGTCGCCTTCGCGAGCCTGCAGAAATTCGACGGACGCCGCCTCCGTCGCCTGACGATCTCCGAAATGGCGCAGATCGCGGGGCGCGCCGGGCGGCACCAGCAGGACGGGACCTTCGGCACCGTCGGCCTGCCACAGGGCGGCTTCACCCCGGAGGAAATCCACGCGATCGAGGGCCATCATTTCCCGCCGCTGCCCAGCCTGTTCTGGCGCAATCCGACCCCCGGCTTCGGCTCGCTCGACCAACTGCTCGCCGACCTTGCCCGGCCGCCGACGCAACCGATGCTGCGCCCCGCGCCCGAGGCGGTCGATATCGCGGTGCTCAAGCATCTGGCGGGCGATATGGAGGTACGCGCACGCGGCGGCGATTTCGACGCGGTGCAGCGCCTGTGGGACGTGTGCGGACTCCCCGATTTCGAACAATTGGGCGCCGAGCATCACAGTCGCACGGTGTTCAAGCTGTGGCAGTGGCGCACGAGCGGCGACGGGATGATCGACCCCGACTGGTTCGCGCGCCGGCTTGCGCGGCTGGATGACGTCGAGGGAGACATCGACCAGCTCGCGAGCCGCATAGCCGCGGTGCGGACGCTGTGCTTCATTGCGCAGCGCGGCGACTGGATCGCCGGCGCCGCCGGATGGACCGATCAGGCGCAACTACTCGAATCGCGATTGTCCGACGCGCTGCACGCGGCGCTGGCGCAGCGCTTCGTCGACCGCCGCCTTGCGCTGCTTCTACGCGATGCCGGACAGCGTCACGCCGCGCTGCCCGTTGCGGTCGGTGCCGACGGCACCGTTGCGGTCGACGGCGAGGCGATCGGCACGCTCAAGGGCTTTCAGTTCAAGGTCGATCCGGTCGCCAAGGCGAGCGACCACCGGTTGCTCCTCGCCGCCGCCGAAAAGCATCTCCGCGCCGAACTCGCCCGCCGCGCGACCGCGCTGGCCGAAGGCGACGACGGCGCGCTGGCACTTGTCGCCGAGCCGGGAACCGCGCCGCGGCTCGCCTGGCACGGCCATGCCGTCGCCACGCTGGCGCGCGGACCGACGCTGGTGCAGCCGGCGATCCAGATCGACCCCTCGCTCCGCCGCCTCGAACCCGGACAGGTGCAGGCGATTTCGGAGCGGCTGCAGCGCTTCGTCGCCGCGCAGCTCGCACGCCATGCGGGGCCGCTCGCCGCGATGGGCGAGGCGGCAGGCGATCTTTTCACCCCGCCGCGCGTGCGCGCGCTGCTCGCGGCGCTGACCGACACCAGCGGCACGATCCCGCGCGCGGTCGTAGAGGACCAGCTCAACGCATTGGCTCCAGAGGAACGGCCGCAGTTGCGCAAGCTTGGCTTCACCATCGGATCGCTCGACATATTCCACCCGCTGCTGCTGAAGCCTGAGGCGGTGCGCTGGCGCGCGGCGCTGACTGCGGCGCAGCAGGGCACGTCGGTACCCGCCCTGCCCCCGCATGGCGCGGTGCTGCAAAAAAACGGCAGCCAGGCGGGGCTTGCGATCGCGGGCTTTCGCCGTTGTGCCAACGGCTGGCTGCGCATCGACATGGCCGAAAAGCTGGCGCGGCAGGCGCATGCGGCGCGGATGCAGGCCGCCGCACCGCCAACATCGCCGGTGGCGGGCGGCGACGACCATCATCATGACGATCATGGCGAGGAAGCGCACGGCGCACCGCCCCCCGGTTTCGTGATCGACCCGGCCCTCGCGACCTCGCTCGGGCTCGACGAGGAAACGCGGCGCGGGCTGCTCGGCAGCTTCGGATTTCGCGCCGTCGGCGAGCCCGCGCTGCAACGCTGGCGCTGGTCGGGACTCCGCAAGGCTGCCGAAAAACGCGCACGCCGCAAGGGACCGCGGCGGCGCCCCGATACGCCGAAACAGACGCGACCGAGCGGCGAGGCAAAGCGCGTTCCCGCGCAGCACGCCAAAGGCGCGGCCCATGCCAAGCCCAAACGCGGAAAGCCGCCCCGCACCGACGCCCCGCGCCCGCCGCGGACCGATCGCCCCGAACGCCGCGGCCCGTCGCCGAACAGCCCCTTCGCCGGCCTCGCCGCCCTGCTCGCCGAAAGCCGCAAGGACTGATGGCGAGCCCCGGCGCCGCAGGGAGCATCCGGCTGGACAAGCTGCTGTGGTTTCTGCGCCTTGCACGCTCGCGCAGTATCGCCCAGGCAATGGTCGAGGCGGGGCATATCAGACTCGACGGGCGCCGCATTACGCGTTCCTCAGCTGCGGTGCATGTCGGGTCGACGCTCGTGCTGCCGGTGGGCGAGCGGATCGAGGTGATCCGCCTGCTTTCGCTGCCCCAGCGCCGCGGCCCCGCGCCCGAGGCACAGGCCTGTTACCTGCGCGTCGAGGAACAGGCGCCCGCCGCCTCCAGCTGAGCTATCGGGGCGACAGGAAAAGCTGTCGCCCGAAACCCGAAGCTTTTGCGTATCGAGTGAGAGTGATTCGCAACTGTCGCTTTGCGTTGACGTGCCGCGTCGACGCGGAATAGAGGCGGGTCCGATGGATGTCGGACGGCAAGGGTGCCGCCGACAAAGGGAGCTGAACCCATGACCTATGTCGTCACCGATGCCTGCGTCCGGTGCAAATATATGGACTGTGTCGAGGTGTGCCCCGTCGACTGTTTCTACGAGGGCGAGAATATGCTCGTCATCAACCCGAACGAGTGTATCGACTGCGGCGTCTGCGAGCCCGAATGCCCGGCCGAGGCGATCCTGCCCGACACCGAGAGCGGCCTCGAAAAATGGCTGGAAGTGAACGCCAAGTTCAGCGCCGAGTGGCCGAACATCACGGTCAAGAAGGACACGCCGCCCGACGCCGACGAGTTCAAGGGCGTCGAGAACAAGTTCGACACGCTCTTCTCGCCCGAACCGGGCGAAGGCGACTGATCGAATTGGGTTGCGCCGCTATTCGACCAGCGGGATAGGCGGCTCGGTCAACCAGTAGGTTGTGGTCGCGGCGTCGCACCAAAATCCTTCGAAGAGCTGGTTGAGCCGGATTCCGGCCAACCCTGCCTCGGTGCCCAATATCAGCGTGTAGAAGCTGTCCCAATGCACCCAGGCAAATAGCGACCGGTCGGACGAAAAAAGACGCCGCGCGCCATAGGCGGGCACATCCTCCACGCCGACCCACGGCTTTTCCCCGGCGAGCGCCGACAGGTCGACGAGCCGCTCTTCGTCTCCGAATTCGTCGCCCGCAATAATCTCGCGATGCCCGGCGCGCGCAAACATCCGGATTAGCGCGTTTTGCATTACGGGTTCGAACCGGCCTTCGGTCGGCAAGAACAGTGCCTCTCTATCGCAATAGCGCAGCAACCGCTCGGCTGACGCAGGATCGGCCAGATCGTCCCGGAGCCCGTGGATGTTCGTCCGAAGCGCGCGGTCGAGTTCGCAGTGATCGGAAAAACCGGCCGCCCGCGCAACCGCCTGCCATCCGACCGTGCGGGCGAAACGCTTGGCGATCGTGTCGACCGCGTCGGCTTCGATCTCCTTGCCGAGCTTTCGCGCAGCCTTCGCTTCATCGGCCCACTCGATCAATTCCGCCCCATCGGGCATCTCGGACCGCAGGAGGATGAGCGAACCGCTTTCGCACGCACGCGGGTGGAGACCTTCGACGGCAAAAAATGGGTGGAGCGCTATGAAGGCGTGCTGAAAAGCACCGCCATACCATGGTAAAATGGGCGTATCGTCGGGCGGCCCGAATTTCGTAAGCTCGTCCTGATCCATCGCCTGTTCCTACGCGCCCTCCGCGCCACTGTCTGCCACGCATTGTCCGAATTCAAACCGCAGGCGCGCGTGTTTCCCCCCTTGAATCCCTTTCGCCGCGCGACGATGTAGGTCGCGGAGGGGCAGCCCGCCGGATTCTCCGGTGCGGCATCCCGATAATGAAGGACGAAATTCCAATGATCGACCCGCTCGCAGCCCTTGTTCCCGTCGTCGTCGAACAGACGAGCCGCGGCGAACGCAGCTTCGACATCTTCTCCCGCCTGCTGCGCGAACGGATCGTCTTCGTCACCGGCGAGGTCGAGGATAATATGGCCTCGTTGATCGTCGCCCAGCTCCTGTTCCTCGAATCGGAAAATCCGAAGAAGGACATCTACATGTACATCAACTCGCCGGGCGGCGTCGTCACGGCGGGCATGGCGATCCACGACACGATGCAATATATCCGCCCGCGCGTGGGCACCGTCTGCATCGGCCAGGCCGCGTCGATGGGCAGCTTCCTGCTCGCCGCCGGCGAGCCTGGCATGCGCGTCGCGCTGACCAACGCGCGCGTCATGGTCCACCAGCCGTCTGGCGGCGCGCGCGGCATGGCGTCGGACATCGAAATCCAGGCCAAGGAAATCCTGCGCATCCGCAAGCGGATGAACGACCTTTATGTGAAATATACGGGCAAGTCGCTGAAAGACATCGAAAAGGCGATGGACCGCGACACCTTCCTCGAAGCCGATGAGGCCAAGGCCTTTGGCATCGTCGATCATGTGTACGACCGCCGCCCGGGCCTGCCCGGCGACGATGCTCCCAAGGATGTGAGCGAGGGTCCGACGCCCTGATCGGGCGCCTTGCCAGTTCCGGTAACTGCGTTTGTTGACATCCGCTTGGCGCCTTGGCGCTAAGCGGAACATTGAACCGATGTCACCCAATTGCCATATTGTAATTGGGTGACCGCGGACTAGGATAAAGACGGCGGCACCCTTTTTGCGCCGCCAGAGGACTATTTATGACGAAATTGAGCGGCTCGGACAGCAAGAGCACCCTTTATTGCTCCTTCTGCGGCAAGTCGCAGCACGAAGTCCGCAAGCTGATTGCCGGGCCGACGGTGTTTATCTGCGACGAATGCGTCGAGCTTTGTAACGACATCATCCGCGAAGAAATCAAGGGCGGGATCGCCGCGCGCAAGGATGGCGCGGTGCCGACGCCGCTCGAAATCTGCCAGCATCTCGATTCCTATGTGATCGGACAGAACAAGGCCAAGCGCGTCCTGTCGGTCGCGGTGCACAATCACTACAAGCGGCTTGCGAACAGCGGGCGCGGCGAAGATGTCGAGCTGGCGAAGTCGAACATCCTGCTCGTCGGCCCGACCGGCAGCGGCAAGACCTTGCTCGCGCAGACGCTCGCGCGCTTCCTCGACGTGCCCTTCACGATGGCCGACGCGACGACGCTCACCGAAGCGGGCTATGTCGGCGAAGATGTCGAGAACATCATCCTGAAGCTGCTGCAGGCCAGCGACTATAATGTCGAAAAGGCGCAGCGCGGTATCGTCTACATCGACGAGATCGACAAGATCAGCCGCAAGGCCGAAAATCCTTCGATCACCCGCGACGTGTCGGGCGAAGGCGTGCAGCAGGCGCTGCTGAAGCTGATGGAAGGCACGACCGCGAGCGTCCCGCCGCAGGGCGGCCGCAAACATCCGCAGCAGGAATTCCTGCAGGTCGACACGACGAACATCCTGTTCATCGCGGGCGGCGCGTTCAGCGGCCTCGAAAAGATCATCGGCGACCGCCTGCAGGGCAAGTCGATCGGTTTCGGCGCGCATGTCGCGGGCCCCGACGAGCGCCGCCAGGGCGAAGTGCTCAAGAATATCGAGCCCGAGGATCTGCTGAAATTCGGCCTGATCCCCGAATTCGTCGGCCGCCTGCCGGTGATCGCGACACTCGAGGATCTCGACATCGACGCGCTGGTCAAGATTCTGGGCGAACCCAAGAATGCGCTGGTCAAACAGTATAAGAAACTGTTCGACCTCGAGGAAGTGTCGCTGACCTTTACCGACGACGCGCTGATCGCGGTCGCCAAGAAGGCGATCGAACGCAAGACCGGCGCCCGCGGGCTCCGCTCGATCGTCGAGGCGATCCTGCTCGACACGATGTTCGACCTGCCCGACCTGACCGACGTGGTCGAGATCGTCGTCGACAAGGACGTCGTCGAGGGCCGCAAGGACCCCGTGCGCGTCTATGCCGACAAGGCGAAAGAGGCTGGCGACGCCGCTTGATGCGGCGCGCGCTGCGCCTCGTCCTTGCCGCGGCGGCGCTCACTGCCGCTCCTGCTCTGACGCCGGCGCACGCGCAGCCTGTATCGACGCCGATCGACGAGGTCGTCGATTCCGCCGAAGTGCGACGCGAGGGCGGCGCACTTCGGCATATTCCGTCCAACTATCTCTTTCCCGCCAGCCTCGGCGGCATGCCGGCGCGCAAGCTGATCGTCTATGAACCCGGCAATGTCTCGGTCCAATATACGCTGAACGGCGGCGCCAACGGCGATGGCTGGATCGACCTTTATGTCTATCCGAAGATGGTCGAGCTGGACGAAGAAGCGCGCGAACTCGAGAGCCTGCTGCTCGAACGCTATCGCGGCGAACGTATCGCGGTGCCTGCGGGCTTCGCCGATCCGGCCGTGGGTGTCGCGAACGGCTGGTTCACAGCCGAAATTGGCGGACAGCCCTATCTGACGCATTTTCAATTGTCGCAGCACGGCAACTGGTCGGTGAAAGCGCGCTTCAGCATGCCCGTCGGTGCCGCAGCCGATGTACAGGGCCGCGCGGCCGCCGCGCTGACCGACCCGCCGACGCGCTGGCGCTGAGTCGCGCGCCGCTCTTTTTTCGGCCAAGGCGGACGAGGAGGCGGCAGAATGGCATCACAAAATGTTGCATTGCAGCAACAGTTTCCCAAAAAAACGCGACCCCGCCTGTGGATAAATTGTCGACCGGCACGGAAATTCGCGATTTTTTGATCTCCGGCCGGCGGCGCGCGGGCGCGCGGGTTGCACTGTCACAATTGCTGTCACAATCGTGCCACATGCGGGCTTCAGGGGCGCTCGCAGGTCAGGCGCGCCCCATTGTCGCGCGCCAGCCGATTGCACCACCAAGGGGACATCCATGAAACTTCGTTATTCGATCGCGGCTAGCCTGATGGCTATCGGCGTCGCCACCGTCGTCGCCGCGCCGGCCCAGGCGCAGCAGATCACGACCGGCATCCAGGGCCAGGTCAGCGACGACAACGGCGCCGCGATCGGCGGCGCCACTGTCGTCATCACCGATACGCGCACGGGCGCCGCCCGCACGCTGACGACCGGCGCCGATGGCCGCTTCAGCACCTCCGGCCTGACGACGGGCGGTCCTTACACGGTTTCGGTCAACGCCGACGCGTTCGAAGGCCAGACGCTGCAGGACATCTATACGACGCTGCAGGGCAGCACGGATCTTTCCTTCTCGCTCACCTCGGGCGGCGGCGAAATCGTCGTTACCGGCAGCCGCGTCCGCGTGACGCAGCTTGAGGTCGGCCCCGGCACCAGCTTCTCGACCGAAGTCCTGGCAAGCGCGCCTTCGTTCAACCGCGACGTGCGCGACATCATCCGCCTCGATCCGCGCGTCAGCCTCGACCGCGACGACGGCGGCTCGGGCCAGGATCGCATCTCGTGCCTTGGCGGCAACGACCGCGGCAACGCTTTCACCGTCGACGGCATCAGCCAGGGCGATATTTACGGCCTCAACGACACGGGCTTCTCGTCGCGCAGCTCGACCCCGATTCCCTATGACGCGGTCCGCGAAACGCAGGTGCAGTTCGCGCCGTTCGACGTCGATTACGGCGCCTTCACCGGCTGCGCGATCAACGTCGTGACCAAGTCGGGTACCAATGACTATCATTTCGGCGGCTTCTTCGAATATTCGGACAACGGCATGCGCGGCGATTCGCTGCCCGGCATCGCCAAGCTCGCGCCGGTCGAGGCCGAAAAGCGCTGGGGCGCCTGGCTCAGCGGCCCGATCATCAAGGATCGCCTCTTCTTCTTCGGCGCCTATGAACATCATGAAGCCGGCCAGTCGCAGGACGACGGCCCGGCGGGCGCCGGCGGCTATGCGAACGAACTCGCCGGCGTGCCGGTCGAAGCGTTCAACGAAGTCTCCGATATCCTGAGCAGCGTCTACGGCATCGACACCGGTCCGCTGGTTCGCAGCCGTCCGTTCGAGAATGATCGCTATTTCGGTCGCCTCGACTGGCAGATCAATGACGATCATCGCCTCGAACTGACTTATCAGCGGCTCGAGGAAGCGACGACCCGTCCCGACGATTTCAGCACGACGTCGAGCAATCCGCGCGTCACGGGTCTCAACACCTTCTATCTGAGCGGCACCAAGTCGGACTATTATTCGGGCCGCCTCTATTCGCAGTGGAGCGATAATTTCTCGACCGAACTGCGCTATTCGCGTTCGAAGATCACCGACCGCCAGGATCCGATCGGCGGCGGCGAAGCACAGTCGGCCAATCCGATTCCGCGCATCATCGTCGGCGTCGACGATGGCAATGGCAACCTTGGCCAGATCCTTGCCGGCCCCGGCTTCTCGCGCGCGGCGAACGACCTGCGCACGACGGTCAACGCCTATCGCGCCGTCGCCAAGCTCGACGCCGGCGCGCATTCGCTGAAGGTCGGCTTCGAAATGAACCAGGCGGACCTGTTCAACCTGTTCGTCCAGAACGCCACCGGTACGCTCTATTTCCAGAACATCGACGATCTGCGCGCCGGCCTGCTGTCGCCCGGTTCGACCACCAACCCGACGGCAACGAACCTGTTCAATGGCGAGGCGGTCGGCGCCGAAGGCAATTTCTCGGCCACCGGCGACGTCCGCGATGCCGCGGCTGCGTTCAAGCGCACGACCTACTCGATCTTCGCGCAGGACGACTGGGAAATCACCGATCGCCTGAAGGCGGTCGCCGGTGTACGCGCCGACTGGTATTCGGGTGGCCAGCCCAACTACAACCCCGTATTCCAGCAGCGTTACGGCTTCTCGAACACGACCGGTTTCAGCAATCTGGACCCGATCATCATGCCGCGCCTCGCGCTGACCTATGACATGGACGATTTCGCCGTGTTCGGGCGGCCGAAGCTGACCGCCGGCGTCGGCATCTTCTCGGGCGGCGATCCGCTCGTCTGGTTCGGCAACGCCTTCCAGAACGACGGCCGCGGCTTTGCGACGGGGACGACCAATGACGCCCAGTGCACCCCGATCAAGGATGCCAACGGGCAGATCAGCGTCGTCAGCAACGGTCAGTTCACCGGCGTTCCGGGCTGTTTCCAGCAGTCGGCGTCGAACAACGCCGCACGCGGCCTCGGCGACACCCAGTCGATCAGCCCGAACATCAAGATGCCGTCGGTGCTGCGCGCCAATATCGGCTTCACGTCGGAGCTGAATTTCGCCCCTTCGGGCTTCTTCAGCGGCTGGAACCTCAACCTCGACTATATCTACAGCAAATATCGCAATCCGTTCACGATCGTCGACCTGTCGCAAACCCCCAACATCACCAAGGGAATCAACGGCTACACGATCGACGGGCGCCCGATCTACGCATCGATCGACCCGAATGCCGCGAACTGCCCGGCCGAACTGGTCGGTCTCAACCCCGGCCCCGTCTATTCGGGTGTGACCGCGGGCTGCTTCAGCCCGGCAACCAGCCGCGACGACGAATTGCAGCTGACCAACAGCGCCGGCTATCGTAGCCACAACGCGTCGATCATCCTGTCGAAGACCTTCGACGGGGGCCTGTTCACCGCAAATGGCAGCGTCGATTTCAACCTCGGCTATGCCTATACGGATTCGCAGGATCGCCGGAGCATGTACAACTCGACGGCGGGCTCGAACTACGACCTCGTCGCCGCGTTCGATCGCAACAACCCGGCCGCAGCGCGCGGTTTCTATGAAAGCCGTCACAATATCTCGACGCGCCTCGCCTTCCGCGAGGAATTCTTCGAAGATCTGTCGACGCGCTTCGCGATCAGCTTTATCGCCCGCTCGGGTCGTCCGTACAGCCTGACCTTCACCGGCGGCGGTATCTTCAACGACAGCGCATCGGGCTTTGAAAACGCCCTCGCCTATCTGCCGCGTGGTCTCAACGCGGTCGATCCGAACGTGTCGCCGAACTCGACGATCTCGGCGGCGCAGATGCAGTCGCTGGTCGACTACATCAACAGCAACGGCTGCGCGAAGAAGCATATCGGCACGACCGTTCCGCGGAATACCTGCACGAACAACTGGTATTTCGACATGGACCTGTCCTTCTCGCAGGAACTTCCGGGGCCGGGCCGCCTGTTCGGGCGCAACGACAAGATCAAGCTCTATGCGACGATGGACAATTTCCTGAACTTCCTCGACCAGGACTGGAACGTCCAGAAGCGCCGCAATTTCGCAGGGCTTCAGGACATCGCGCAGGTCAGCGGCGTCGATGCGCAGGGCCGTTACGTCTTCACCGGCTTCAACGGGCTCGACAACATCGCCGGCGACAACCAGATCAACGTGTCGTCGTCGGTCTGGCGCCTGAAGATCGGCGTGTCGTACGAATTCTGATCGCAGGACAAACGAACAAAAAGGGCGCGGGAGGCAACTCCCGCGCCCTTTTTCATGCGCGAACAATGGCGCGGACCGGCTCGCCGATAACGGGCGGACTCAGCCGGCGGCGATACGGCGCGCCGTATCCTGCACCAGCGCGATCATGTTGGGGACGCCCTGCGTGCGGTTCGACGAGAGCTGGCGCGTGAGGTCGAAGGGCGCGAGCGCGGCGGCAACGTCCATCGCTGCGACGTCGGCGGCCGATTTGTCCTGAACCGCGGCGAGCACCAGCGCAACGATCCCCTTGGTGATCGCGGCATTGCTGTCGGCGAGGAAATGGAGCTGCCCGTCTTCGCGCGGCACCGGATAGACCCAGACACTGGCCGAGCAGCCGCGCACCAGCGTTGCGTCGGTCTTGAGCGCGTCGGGCATCGGTTCCAGTTCGCGTCCGAGCTCGATCAGCAGGCGATACCGATCATCGCCATCGAGGAAGTCATATTCTTCGAAAATGTCGGTCAGGCTGCGCATGGCCGCGCCCCTTGCACAGATGCGGCCAAGTTGAAAGGGGCTGAAACGACACCGGCCCGCTCCCCTGTCAGCCGCCGGACGGATGGCGACTGACAGGGGAGCGGGCCGGTGCCGCGCGAAATCAGGGGCAGATTAGAGGTCGACTCCCGCCGCGATGGCTTCGAGCTTGCGTAGCCGTTCCTTGAGGTCGGCGATCTCGATCCGCGAACCCGCGTGCGGAACCGCGGGATCCTGCGCGAGCGGCGCGTGGCCTGCGGCCAGTTCCTCGCGCTTGAGCTGGATCCAGTCGCGCCAGCCGCGCAGCGCGACGAGGCTGACGATGCTCAATCCGGCGAGAGCAACCGCGGCGGTGGTGAAGTCAGGAGTGATGAAAGCCATGAGCGTTGCTCCTTTTCCGGCGTTCAGATTTTGCTGCTGTCGCGCAGCTTCTCGATTTCCTGATCGAGCGTGACGGCGCGATTATTGTCGGTGGCGATGCGTTCGAGTACCTGGATGCGGTCCTTGAGTGCCCGGATCTCGGCCTGCAGCGCCTTGGTTTCGGCATTGTCGGCGGCGTTGCCGACGAAATATTCATTGCCCCGATTGTCGCGGCGAATGCCGTGCTTGGCGCGAATGATGCTGCCGATCGTCACGATCAGGACGATGCCGATGACCATTTCGAAGGGGTTCATGGGGAAGGATCCTTTCGTTTATTTTTTCAGTTGAGCGGGGCGTCGCGCAGCTTTTCGATCTCGTCGGCAACATCAATTCCCTTGTCGGTAACGATGCGCTCGAGAACGCGGACGCGCGCTTCCAGCCGTTCGGTTTGTGCCGCATATTGCGCGGCCTTTTCGGCGGTCTCGTTGGTGATCGCCTTGAGCTGCTTTTCCTTGAACTTCAGGTGACGCTCATAAGCGGCGAAGCCGATGCCGAGCGTGACGGGCAGCCCGACGACGATGAAGAGGATGAAGATGGCTTCCATGTTCGTTCCTTCGGTTCGGGGCGTTAGTTCGAGGGGCGCCGCAGCGCCTCGATCTCGTGGCTCAGCCGGTGACCTTCATCGGTGACGATACGTTCGATCACCGCGAGACGATCCTTTACCGATCCGAGTTCGGCGCGCAGCTGGGCGTTTTCCTGGCTGACCAGCTTGACGCGTTCCATCGCCTCATCGCTGGTCTTGGGGTAGACCGCCTTTCCCCAGCTGTTTTCGAGCGGGTAGCCATGCTTGACGCGCAGCCAGGTGGTAAAGACCCAGCCGCCAACCCCGAACAGGCCAATGATGGCGGCCGCGGGAGCAAGGGCATTCACAAGGTCGGCGTTCATCGTCTCAATCCTCTCAGCGCAGGCGTTCGATCTGGTCGGCGAGCTGCGCCGCCTGCCCGTTGTTTTCGGTCGCGATGCGTTCGAGCACCGAAATCCGTTCCTCGAGCCGGCTGACCTGATCCGCGAGCTTGGCATTGTCATCGGTCAGCAGCGCGATTTTTCGATCAGCGTCGGGGTCGGATCGATGAACTGTGCCGCCCCATTCATTTTCAACCGGATAGCCATGCTTGGCACGGATCCAGGTGGTGAACATCCAGCCGCCGATCGACAATGCGATAATGGCGAGGACGAAACCGGTACCACCGAAGTTCATTTTCTATCTCCCTGTTGTGCCCCAAGGATCTTTGGGTGCCCGCCCGGCGCCCAAGATCAACGCAGCGCGTCGATCTCGTCGGCGAGCCGGCGGTTGTGGCTGGTATAATATTGTTCGATGTCGGCGAGCCGGCGGTCGATGTCGCGGAAGCGCGAGCGGATGTCGCGGGTCGAGGCGCTGGGGTTCGACCGCACCCCCTGCCAGAATTTCGCTTCCTCGTTCGAGCCGTAGAGCGCGAAGGGTTTCGGCGTGCCCATCCAGGCAACCATCCAGTAAGCGATCAGCGTCCAGGGGAAACCGCCCATCAACGTCAGCAGCACCGCGCCGACGCGAACCCAGAGAACGTCGATACCGCTATAGTCCGCGATCCCGGCGCACACGCCGCTCCATTTGGCGTTCTGTTTGTCGAGGTAGAATTTTGTGCGGCTGGCAGACATCTCAGTTCCTCCTGGTCATATTTTCGAGTTGCGCCAGGTCTTCATCGCTACGAACCGCGGGGCGGAAGTCGGGATGGTCGGCGCTGATGATCCGTTCGACAGTATGAAGACGATTCTCGAGCCTGCGAGCCGTATCATATAGTTCGTCGAGCAGTTGTTCATCCTCTCCGGTCAGCGTCTTGGCCTGTTTCCACTTGGTGATATAGTGGAGGATCAGCCAGGGCAGACCGAGGAAGAGCGTTCCGATGACGATCGGGACGATGATGATTTCTTCCATCGGTCCGGCTCCTTACTTCTTGCCCTGCGCGGCCTTCAGCGCGGCGAGTTCGTCGGCAACCTTGTCGGCGGCCTGCAACTCGGCGATCTCTTCGTCGAGCGACTTCTTGTAGCCGAGGTTCAGCGCATCGGCGCGGCCTTCGGCTTCGTCGACGCGGCGTTCGAGGATTTCGAAGCGCGAGAAGGCATCTTCGACGCGGTCGCCGCGGGTCATTTCGCGCAGCTTGTAGCGATTCTCGGCGCTTTCGAGGCGGTTGACCGCGCTCGACTGGCGCGCACGCGCTTCGCTGAGCTTCTTCTGCAGCTTGGCGATATCGTCCTCATAGCCCTTCAGCGCATCGTCGAGGACCGTGATCTCGCTCTTCAGCCGCTCGGCCATGTCGCCGGCTTTCTGCTTTTCGACGAGCGCGGCGGTGGCGAGGTCTTCGCGGTCCTTCGACAGCGCGAGTTCGGCCTTTTCCTTCCAGCTGTCCTGCAGGCTTTCGAGCTTGGCGACGTGGCGGCGCATTTCCTTTTGGTCCGCGATCGTGCGGGCGGCGGAAGCGCGGACTTCGACGAGCGTTTCGTTCATCTCGAAGATGATCTGGCGGATCATCTTTTCCGGATCTTCGGCCCGGTCGAGCAGGTCGGTGACATTGGCGGCGATGATGTCGCGGGTTCGTGAGAAAATACCCATTTTGAAACTCCTGTCGAAAATCTTGAGACTGTGTCTGTTTTGAAAAAAGGCTGGTGCCGGAGCGGGGCAAGGGGGGAGAGTGCCCCGGCACCAGTGCCGGTCAGACCAAAGGTCCGACCGCCGGGGACATGACAGCGGCGACCAGCGGGCCGGCGGGGGTGCCGGTGATGCTGGCGGCGGCTTGCGGCTGGTCGATCACGCCGACGAGGATGGCCAGCGCTCCTGCCGTGCTGAGCACGAAAGTGGCGGCCTGGGCAAACATCGACTTCATGGGACAACCTTCCTCTGCTTTTTCGCTGCACCGGCACATCTGCGCCGGTTCGATGATATCTTTGCAGGAGGCGTGCCAATTGCGGCGAGTGGCGGAAATTTGCCGATCTTCGCGCATATCGCGACGATGAAGGCCCTTTTCACTTGCCAATCAGCGGGAATTTTTGCCAATGATTGGGAATGGAGCGCGAAACGCAATTCATCGGCCAGTCGGCGACGTTTCAGGACGCGGTCGAACGCACGAGCCTTGCCGCCGCGCTCGACCGCCCGGTGCTGGTGATCGGCGAACGCGGCACGGGCAAGGAACTGATCGCCGAGCGCCTGCACCGCCTGTCGACGCGCTGGGACCGCCCCTATGTCATCATGAACTGCGCCGCGATGCCCGAGACGCTGATCGAAAGCGAATTGTTCGGGCACGAGGCGGGCGCCTTCACCGGCGCGACGCGCAGCCGCGCCGGGCGTTTCGAGGAAGCCGACGGCGGCACGCTCTTTCTCGACGAACTCGCGACCATGTCGATGGGCGCGCAGGAACGCCTGCTGCGCGCGGTCGAATATGGCGAGGTCACGCGCGTCGGCGCGTCGCGCCCGATCCGCGTCGACGTGCGCATCGTCGCGGCGACCAACGAGCATCTGCCCGCGCTGGTCGAGGACAACAGGTTCCGGGCCGACCTGCTCGACCGGCTGTCGTTCGAGGTCATTACCCTGCCCCCGCTGCGCGCGCGCGAAGGCGATATCGAAGTGCTCGCGACCTATTTCGGGCAGCGCATGGCGGCGGTGCTCGGCTGGGAAGAATGGCCGGGCTTCGGCCCGCGCGCGCTCGCCGCGATGGAAGGCCATGACTGGCCCGGCAATGTCCGCGAACTCAGGAACGTCATCGAGCGCGCCATCTATCGCTGGGCCGATCCCGAAAAGCCCGTCGACGCGCTGACCTTCGATCCCTTTGCGAGCCCCTGGCAGCCCGCGGCCCGCAAGGCGGCAACGAAGACGGAGACGCCCGCAATCGCGACGAGCGCGCCGCCCGCGACCGCCGCGGCCACGCCGCCCCCGGGCCCGGTGAGCGACCTGCGCGCGGCGGTCGACGCCTATGAACGGCAGATATTGTCGGACACGATGGCGCGGTGCCGCTTCAACCAGAAGGTCGCGGCCGAGGCGCTGGGCCTGAGCTATGACCAGATTCGCCACGCGCTGAAGAAGCATGGGCTGAATCAATGACCGTCGCCCCCGCGAAGGCGGGGGCCGCTGGCAACCTGGCGCTACGGCGATAGCGGCCCCCGCCTTCGCGGGGGCGACGATATTCTACTGCCCCGGCGCTTTTATTGCCCCGGCAGTTGCCGGCTCAGCGCCTCGATCACCGCGTCCTGCGTCGACACCGTATCGGCAAGCCGGTCGCGCAGCGCATAAATGTCGGGCAGGCCGTCGATCGCTTCGTCGACGCTGCGTTCCAGATAGAGCCGGTCGATATCGGCGAGCGCGCCGGTGAGCGGTGCGCGCGCGGCGATCAGGCGCGAGATCGCCTGCTGCGCGACGACCCAGCGTTCGCTGGCGACGGGCGCGCCGGCGGCGGCGGAGACGAGCGCCGCAGTCGAATCGCGTTCGGCGGCAAAGCCCTGCTGCCCCGCTGTGCCATCGGCTTCCCAGCGCGCGAGGCGCCCGGCGAGGTCGGCGGGCAGCGGCCCCGGCGGCGCAACGACCACCGCAGGCGGCGCGACGTCGAATCGCCCCTCGACCGGGCGCTTGGCCAGCGACGGCGCGGCGCTGTCCTGTGCGGTCGCGCAGGCGGCGAGCGAAAGCGATGCGGCAACCGACAAGGGCAGGAAAAGGAGGGCGCGCTTCATCATGGCCCCTGATATGGGCGGCAGGCCCGGGCAGCAAGCGCGAATCGGGAGACGGCGGCGCCCGATCGCACCGCGCACGGCAAAACCGCAAAAAGCGCGGAAATATGCGGTTGACAGCTTGCGGCAAGCTCGCTAGTGGCGCTGACTTTCCCGCATGCCGGAAAAATCGTCTGCTTTGGCGGGTGACTGGCAGCGCGGGTGTTTTAGTTTCTGATTGGATGGAAGACCATGTTCGCAATCGTGCGCACGGGCGGCAAGCAGTATCGCGTCGCCGCTGGAGACAAGATCGCCGTTGAGAAGATCGACGGGGAAGCTGGCGACACCGTGTCGCTGGGCGACATCCTGCTGGCCGGTGACGGCGGCGAAGTGAAAAGCGCCGAAGGCCTCGTCGTTTCGGCCGAGATCATCGCCCAGACGCGCGGCGAAAAGGTCATCGTCTTCAAGAAGCGCCGCCGGCACAATTATCGTCGCCGCAACGGCCATCGCCAGTCGCTGACGCTGCTGCGCATCCTTGCCGTCGGCGATGCCAAGAAGGCCGCGCCGAAGAAGGAAGCCGCTCCGAAGGCCGAAGCCGCTCCCGCCGCCGAAGCCAAGGCTGCTCCCGCGAAGGAAGCTGCGCCGAAGAAGGCCGCCGCTCCCAAGAAGGAAGCTGCACCCAAGGCCGAAGCCGCCGAAAAGAAGCCCGCTGCCAAGAAGGCAGCCCCCAAGAAGGAAGCCTGAGCGCGGCAACGCGGCTCGGCCCCTCGAACGAATTAAGGAGCATCAGTCATGGCACATAAGAAAGCAGGCGGTTCTTCGCGCAACGGTCGCGACTCAGCCGGCCGCCGCCTTGGCGTGAAGAAGTTCGGCGGTCAGGAAGTGATCGGCGGCAACATTATCGTGCGCCAGCGCGGCACCAAGGTTTACCCGGGTGTCAACGTTGGCATGGGCAAGGACCACACGCTGTTCGCGACCGCGGACGGCCGCGTCCGATTCCATGACGGCAAGCTCGGCCGCAAATATGTATCGGTCGACATGATGGCCGAAGCCGCCGAATAAGGACGATCGCTGACGGGTCGTCCTATCCAAGGGATGACCCGGAGCTGTCCTTTCCGCCCCAAGCGGAAACAAGGTTCGAAAAGAGGGAGACGGGTCACCCCGGACTCCCTTTTTTCTTGCCCGAAATCCGTCACTTGAGACGGCCGGGCGCGAAAACGGGGCCATCCATCTCCCTCCGTATCGATTGTCGTCAAAGCGTCACCATCTGGCGCCAAGGCGACAGGCATTGGGAGTTAGAAGACATGTTCGCGCGTACCGAAAGACTGTTGCTGCGGCCCGGCTGGCTGGAAGATGCCCCCGCGCTCGCCCGCGCCATCGGCGAAGAGGCGGTGGTCCGCAACCTGGCGACCGCCCCCTGGCCCTATGGCGAGGCGCAGGCGCAGGAATTCCTCAGCAAGCCACTCGACCCCGACCAGCCGCGTTTCCTGATTTTCGCCCGCACCGGCGGCGCACCGCGCCTTGTCGGCGGCTGCGGCATCTCGCCGAGCCCCGAAGGCGATCTCGAAATGGGTTACTGGATCGCGCGTCCCTATTGGGGCCTCGGTTTCGCGACCGAAGCCGGGCGCCAGCTCGTCCATATCGCGCGCGCGATGAACCTGCCGAAGCTGTCGGCGGGGCATTTCATCGACAATCCCGCATCGGGCGCGGTGCTGCGCAAGCTCGGCTTCCGTCCGACCGGCAAGGTCGCGCAGCGTTACAGCCTCGCCCGCGGCGGCGAAGCCGCGTGCGCGCTGTTCGAAGAGGGCGACGCCGATGCCGATGCTTGCGTCACCCCGATGCGAAGCCGCATCGGGGTGGACGAGGATTTCCGCGAGGAACTGCGCCTGATGGCGGCGTGAGGCCGATGGCGGCGTGAGCCGACGTAATGGCGGTTTCGGGGTGGGAAGCGGACATCCCCAATTTCTGTCATCCCGGCGGAGGCCGGGATCTCACCCTATCGAAATGACGCGCCGGCGAGATCCCGGCCTTCGCCGGGATGACGAGGACAGAGGCGGCAGCAACCGGTCGAGGGCAGACGATGCGCCCGCGGCCGCTACCCCCGCATCTTGTTCACCATGCCCATGATGTCGTCGAGCGGATTGCCGTCGCCGTCCATGTCGAGCATCTTGCCCAAGCCGCCAAGGCCGCCGAGGCCGCCCGCCGAGGGAGCCGCCCCGCCGCCCATCGCGCCGCCAAGCACATTGCCAAGGACGCCGCCCAAACCGCCGCTCTCGCCGGGCTGCCCGCCCTGCTTCGCCATATAGCCCGCGACCATCATCGCGAGGATCGGCAGCATCTGCTTGAGAATGCCCGAATCGATCCCCGTCTGCGTCGCAGCCTGTCCGGCAACGGTACGGCTGACGTCCTTCGATCCGAAAATCTGGCCAAGCACGTCATTGCCCTGCTGAACCGGCGTCGGCTGCGATCCGAGCACCGAATCGAGCAGGCCGCCGCCGCCGAGCTGGCCGATCAGACCGCCGAGTCCTTCAAGCCCGCCGCCCGATTGCGCCTGTTTCTTGAACCCGCCGAGGATTGCGGGAAGCAGCGCGTCAGCGCCCTGTTTCGCCATCGCGGGCGGAATGCCCAGCTCTTTCGCCATCGATTCGATGCCGCCGGCTTGCGCCAATATGTCGGTCAGGTTCATGCTATCATACTCCCACTTCGGGGCGGAGCGAACCGCGCCCGATGGGAATGAGTATAGCAGCGCGCAGGCGAAGGACGAGCCGTTCATTTGACTGTCATTTTCAAATGCATAGTCCTAGCCTGAGGTCATTCGACTCGCCCCTTACGGACGGGCCGCATTAGTGGGAGCTACACAATGAGCATTTTCGGCAAGATCAAGGACGCCATCTTCGGCAAGGCCGTCGCCGCGGAACCCGCCGCATCCGCCGCACCCAGCCCCGTCGGCAGCGCGCTGGACGCCGCGACGAGCGCGATGGCCGCAGCGACCACCGCCGCGGCAGCGGCCCCGGTCGACGTCGACGCGACGCTCGCGGCCGAGGCGGCGAAAGCCGGACAGGATCTCAACTGGCGCACGTCGATCGTCGACCTGATGAAGCTGCTCGGCATCGATTCGAGCCTCGCCAACCGCAAGGAACTGGCGCAGGAGCTCGGCTATACCGGCGAACTCGACGGCAGCGCCGAAATGAATATCTGGCTGCACAAGGCGGTGATGCGCGAGCTCGCCGCGAACGGCGGCAAGGTCCCCGCCGACCTTACCGACTGACAAACAGCCGATAGATTTCGACGAGGGGTCGGGAGGGCGCAGGCTTTCCCGGCCCCTTTTCGTTGACCGCGACGCGCGCGCGCCTAGACAGGTTTCAACAGAAACAAGTCGCAGGGAGCCGCCGCGTGTCCAATCCGCTTTTCACCCCCGTCAACCGCCGCCAGACGCTCGCTACGCTCGGCGCCGGCACCGCCGGCCTTGCCATCGCAGGGTCCGCGGCCGCGTTGCAATCGCCCGCCAAGACCGGCGCGCAGACGCTGCTCACATCGATCGCCGACAATCTCCTCGCCCTGTCGCCCGAAGGCGCCACCTCGCTCGGCATCGACACCGGCGCGCGCGCCGCCGAACGCGGCAAGCTCGGCGACCGCTCGGCGGCGGGGCAAAAGGCCGTCGCCGACACGCTGAAGGCCGACATCGCGCGCGTGCGCGCGTTCGACAAGGCGGGGCTCGACCACAGCACGCGCACCAGCCTCGCGGTCGTCGAAAGCGCCTATGGCGTTGCGCTCGACGGCTTTGCCCTGCCCTATGGCGACGTCGCGGTCGGCGGCTGGCGCAACACGCCCTATGTCGTGATCCAGAATGTCGGCGCCTATCTCGACGTACCCAAATTCCTCGACAGCGACCATCCGGTGAAGACCTCGGCCGACGCCGAAGCCTATCTCTCGCGCCTCAATGCCTTTCCCGGCGTGCTCGACGGCGAAACCGAACGGCTGAAGGCCGCGGGCGGACAGGGGCTGATCGCGCCCGCCTTCCTGATCGACAAGGCGGTCAAGCAGATGGAAGCGACGATCGCCGATGCCAAGGCCGGCGGGTCGATGGTCGAAAGCCTCGTCCGCCGCACCGGCGAGGGAAGAATCGCGGGCGACTGGAATGCACGCTCGGCGAAGATCGTGCAGGGGCCGGTCGCCGCCGCGCTCGAACGCCAGCTCGCCGAACTGAAGGCGCAGCGCCCCAGGGCGACGATGGACGCGGGCATGTGGGCGCGCCCCGGCGGCGACGAATGGTATGCGTGGGGGCTCCGCGCCTCGACGACGACGCGGATGACCCCCGACGAGGTTCACCAGATGGGCCGCGACGAGCTCGCCGAACTGCACGGGCGGATGGACCCGATCCTGAAGAAGCTCGGCTACACGCAGGGTTCGGTCGGCGACCGGATGAACGCGCTCGCCAAGGATCCGCGCTTCAAATTTCCCGACAATGACGCCGGCCGCGCCGAAATCCACGCCTATATCCAGACCTGGCTCGGCAAGATCCGCGCGCAGTTGCCACGCGCCTTCCGCACGCTCGTGAAGGGCAATGTCGAGGTGAAGCGGCTCCCGCTCGCCGAGGAACCCGGCGCGCCCGCCGCCTATGGCGGCGCGGGGTCGATCGACGGGACGGTGCCGGGCAAATTCTGGATCAACCTGCGTACGACCGAATTGCACAGCAAATATTCGCTGCCCGACCTGACGATGCACGAGGCGATCCCGGGGCATGTGTGGCAGGGCGAATATGCGAACCAGATGCCGCTCATTCGTACGATGCTGGCGTTCAACGCCTATAGCGAAGGGTGGGCGCTCTATGCCGAGCAGCTCGCCGACGAGCTCGGGCTCTACGACGATTTCGAAGTCGGGCGTCTGGGCTATCTCCAGTCGCTGGCGTTTCGTGCGTGCCGCCTCGTCGTCGACACCGGGCTCCATGCGAAGCGCTGGACGCGCGAGCAGGGGGTCGAGTTTTTCGTCAAGGAAAATGGCTCGAACCCGCTCGAGGTCGCGAGCGAGGTCGATCGTTATTGCAGCTGGGCCGGGCAGGCGTGCGGATACAAGGTCGGGCACAGCGAGATCGTGCGCCAGCGCGGGCTCGCGCAGAAGGCGCTGGGCGCGAAATATGATCTCCGCGATTTCGACGATGTCGTGGTCAAGGGCGGCAACGTCCCGCTCGACGTGCTGGCGCAGAATGTCGCCGAATATGTGAAGGGCGCGAAGGGGTGATGCGGCGGATCGCGGCCGCGCTGGCGGTACTGCTGCTCGGCGCGGCGAGCCACGCCGCCGAAACGCAGCCGCGCGAGACGATCGTCACGTCGGACGTCGACCGCTTCTTCACGCTCCATGACGATCCGGCGCTGGCGGCGGACCCCGACCAGCTTGCCGCGCGCTACCTCGCCGATGCCTCGCCGGGATTGCAGGAATTCATGGTCCTGCGCCGGATCACCCCCGAAAAGCTCGCGACGGCGCTACGTAGCAAGCCGCAGCTCTTTGTCGATGCGCGCGGCTGCGCGGCGAAGCTCGGCAATGTTCGCGCGCGGCTGGTCGAAGCAACCGATCGCCTCGCGGCGCTCTATCCGGCGGCGAAATTCCCGCCGATCACCATCGCGATCGGGCGCGGCACGACGGCGGGCACCGCGAACGCAAAGGGGCTCTACATCGGCCTTGAGGCACTGTGCGCGGCCAAATTCATCGAAGCCGACGACGAGGACCGGTTCGTCCATGTCATCGCGCATGAATATGTCCATGCGCAGCAGCCGCTCGCACAGGTCGAGGACCGCGAGGAATCCGTACTTCGCGCTGCGCTGGTCGAGGGCGCGGCCGAGTTCGTCGCCGAGAAGATGAGCGGCTCGGTCGGCTATCCGCTGCTCCACCTGTGGGCAAAAGGCCGGGAGAAGGAACTGGAAACCTCCTTCCTTGCGGAGAAGGATGGCAAGGCGATCGGGTCGCGCTGGCTCTACAACCAGCAGGGCCAGGACGGCTGGCCCGGCGACCTTGGCTATTGGGTCGGCTACCGCGTCGCCAAAAGCTATTATGACCGCGCGCCCGACAAGGCCGCGGCGATCAGGGCGATCATCGAGATGCGCGATCCCGCCACCTTTCTCGCGGAAAGCGGCTGGACGCCGGGGATGACGCTCTAGGCAGGCAGCGGCGCGAGGTCGGGCTCGACGAAGCCACGGCGCGCCGGGACCGAGAAGAGCAGATCACGGCTGTAGAAGCGCAAAGGCCAGTCGCGGCCGCCCATGTCGGAGCGCAGCAGCGCGTTGACGCGCGCCGCCAGCTCCGTCTCGGCGGTTTCCGACAGGAACAGCCGCACGCCCGCGACATAGGCGCGGGTGATGCTGTCGTGATAGCCTTGGCGGTCGTCGTTCACCCCGCCGACACTCTCGTTGAAGGTGCGGATGATGGTTGCAATGTCGGCATCGACATCGATGTCGGGCCGCTCGGTCAGCAGCCAGAGGCACGCGCCGAGGTGCGCCTCGTGCGTCCACGCCGCGCGCGGCAGCGCGCACGCAAGCAGCCCCTCGCCGAGTTTACGGATTTCGTCGTCGCGCTCGAACAGGCGCGGTTCATATTCGGTGGTCATTGGTCCGGTCCTTCCGGGTGAATGAGCACCCGGAAGATATCCGGGTCAATCAGGCTGCGACGGCCGCCTGCGGCGCGGCCTGGCGGACGCCTTCGTCGACATGTTCCGCAAATTGCGCGAAATTGTCGATGAACTGGCCGACCAGCGTTTGCGCGGTGCGGTCGTAGGCCGCCTTGTCGACCCAGGCTTCGCGCGGATCGAGAAGGCCGCTGTCGACGCCCGGAACCGCGACGGGAACCATGAAGCCGAAATTCGGATCCTTGCGGAATTCGGCGTCATTGAGGCTGCCGTCGAGCGCGGCGTTGAGCAGCGCACGGGTCGCCTTGATCGGCATGCGCTTGATGCCGTCCATCGTCGCCATGCCGCCGGTCCAGCCGGTGTTGACGAGCCAGCACTGGACGCCGCCCTTGGCGATACGTTCCTTGAGCAGATTGCCATAGACCGACGGGTGGCGCGGCATGAAGGGCGCGCCGAAACAGGTCGAGAAGGTCGCCTCGGGCTCGGTGACGCCGATCTCGGTGCCGGCGACGCGCGCGGTATAGCCCGAGAGGAAGTGATACATCGCCTGATCGGGGGTCAGCTTCGCGATCGGGGGCAAAACGCCGTACGCATCAGCGGTGAGCATGATGACGGTCGTCGGGACCGGACCCATATTTTTTTCCGACGTGTTCGGAATGAAATCGATCGGGTACGAGCCGCGGCTGTTCTCGGCGAGGCTTGCATCGTCGAAATCGAGTTCGCGCGTTTCGGGGTCCATCACGACATTTTCGAGCACCGTGCCGAAGCGCTTGGTGGTCGCGAAAATCTCGGGCTCGGCCTCGGGCGAGAGGCGGATCATCTTGGCGTAGCAGCCGCCCTCGAAATTAAAGACCGCGGTGTCCGACCAGCCATGCTCGTCGTCGCCGATCAGCGTGCGCGAGGCGTCGGCCGAGAGGGTCGTCTTGCCCGTGCCCGAAAGGCCGAAGAAGACCGCGGTGTCGCCGTTCGCACCGATGTTCGCCGAGCAGTGCATCGGCATCACGCCCTTTACGGGGAGCAGATAGTTGAGGATGCCGAACACCGACTTCTTCATCTCGCCGGCGTACTGCGTGCCGCCGATCAGGATCAGCTTTTCGGTGAAGTTCACCGCGATCACCGTTTCGGTGCGCGAGCCATGCTTCGCCGGGTCGGCACGGAAGCTCGGCAGATCGATGATCGTATATTCGGCCGCGAAAGCCGCGAGCTCCGCCGCGGTGGGGCGGCAGAGAAGCGTGCGGATGAACTGGCTGTGCCAGGCGAATTCGGTGACGACCTGTACGCCGACGCGATGCTCCGCCTGCGAACCGCCGAACAGCTGCTGGCGATAGAGGCGCGGGCGATCGGCGAGGTGCGCAAAGAAATCGGCCTTCAAGGCGGCGAAATGCTCTGGGGTCATCGGGACATTGGTCTTGCCCCACCAGATGGTGTCGCGCGTCTCGTCGTCCTGGACGATGAACTTGTCCTTGGCGCTGCGGCCGGTGTGCTTGCCGGTTGCGACGACGAGCGGGCCATCCTTGGCGAGCAGGCCTTCATTGTGGCGCACCGCATCCTCGATCAGCGCCGACGTGCCCAGATTTTCGGCCACATCCGCCTTGGTTTCGACGGTGTCCGCGCCGATCACAAGCTTCGTCATTGTCTTCGCCTTTCCTCTGTCCCGCGCGCACCTTTGCATAGGTATGCAACACATGCCATGCGAAAGCGATGGGCCCGCATGAACATGGGGTGCCGACGGGACGCCGATTCCGAAATTGCGGCCGCGTTAGCGAGGTTGGCGGGCGAGGTCAAAAGATTAAAGGGCGATCGCTCGCGCTGCGCGGCCGACGCCGTAGGGGAACCGGTAACAAGCGCGCGATGTTGTGGCGGGGACGCGGATCGGCTAGTTGCCGGGACGTCCGCCCCACTGGAAAGAGCATGACGGCAACCATCGCGCTGGTCGACGACGACCGCAATATCCTGCAATCCCTGTCGATCGCGCTGCAGGCCGAAGGCTTTGTCACGCGCGTCTATTCGGACGGCGAAGCGGCGCTGAAGCCGCTGATCGACAATCCGCCCGACCTTGCGGTGTTCGATATCAAGATGCCGCGCATGGACGGGCTCGAACTGCTGCGCCGCCTGCGCGAAAAGAGCCAGCTTCCCGTGATCTTCCTGACCAGCAAGGACGATGAGATCGACGAGGCGCTCGGCCTTGCGATGGGCGCCGACGATTATATCGCCAAACCCTTTTCGCAGCGACTGGTGATCGCGCGTATCCGGGCGATCCTGCGGCGCGTCGAGCTTAACCGGCAAGCGCCGGGCGGCGATAACGAGCCCGTCGCCGAACCGATCACGCGCGGTCGGCTGCAGATGGACCCCGCGCGCCACAAGGTGAGCTGGGACGGCAAGGACGTCACGCTGACGGTGACCGAATTCCTGATCCTCGAAACGCTGGCGGGGCGTCCCGGGATCGTGCGCAGCCGCAACCAGCTGATGGACGCCGCCTATCAGGAGGATGTCTATATCGACGACCGCACGATCGACAGCCACATCAAGCGTCTGCGCCGCAAGTTCCGCGAGGTCGACCCCGAATTCGACGCGATCGCCACCCTCTATGGCGCGGGATATCGCTTTGCCGACGAAGCCTGACATGTCCGGCCCCGCCGCCCTGAAACCCGACGCGAGCATCGCCGAGCAGGAGGAATCGCCGCTCGTCTGGTCGGCGCGCTGGTCGCTGACCACGCGCATCCTCGCGGTCAACATCCTCGCGGTCGCGCTGCTCGCCGGGGGTTTCTATTATCTCGACACCTATCGCAGCCGCCTCGTCGACACGCGCATCGAGGTGATGAAGGATCAGCTCGCGATGCTCGACAGCGCGCTCGAGGCGGCGCGCCCCGACCAGCGCGAGCGGCTGATCGACGAATTCGCCGCCGCGACCGAATCGCGGCTGCGCTTCTATGCCGCCGACGGGACGCGCATCTCCGACAGCTTCGAAAGCGGACCCGCGACCTACACGCTGCGCGACCCCGACCTCCAGCCGTGGAAACGCGATGCGGCGCGCGCGATGGACCGCGGCATCGACTGGATCGTGGGCGCGCCGAGCTACCCCGACTTTTTCGAACCCCGCACCGACAATGCGCGCGCCTGGCCCGAAGTCGTCGAAGCGCAGGCGAGCGACATCGCGACGAGCCGCTTTCGCTACGCGCCCGAGCGCACCCCGTTGCTGAGCGCGGCGCGCGTCGTCGACCTTGAAACGCCGCAGACGGTGCTGATGACATTGAACGCGCGCGACATCACGCGCACAGTGCGCGCCGAGCGTTTCCGGATCGCGGTCGTGCTCTTCGTCGTGCTGCTCGCATCGGTGCTGCTTTCGCTGTTCCTCGCGCGGACGATCGTGCGGCCGCTGCGCCGGCTGGCGCGCGCCGCGGTGCGCGTCCGTCTCGGCCGCGCCCGCGAAGTGGTCGTACCGCGCCTGCCGAGCCGCCGCGACGAGATCGGCACGCTCGCGCGTGCGCTCAGCGACATGACGCAGGCGCTGCGCGAGCGCATCGATGCGGGCGAACATTTCGCCGCCGACGTGACGCACGAACTCAAGAACCCGATCGCCTCGGTCCGCTCGGCGATCGAGGGGCTGGGCCGCGTCAAGAGCGACGAGCAGCGCGCGCAGCTGTTGGCGATCGCCGACGAGGACGTTCGCCGGCTCGACCGGCTGGTCAACGACATCAGCGAGGCGAGCCGCGTCGACGCGCAATTGTCGCGCACCTTGTTCGAACCGATCGACGTCGGCATCATGATCGAATCGATGCTCGCGTCGCGCGCGGCGCGCGTCGACGAGGCCGATGCATCGCAGCCGCGCATCGCCTTCGCCCGCCCGCGCAAGGGCACGACGACGGTGATGGGCGACGGCCACCGGCTCGAACGCGCGATCGACAATGTCATCGACAATGCGATCAGCTTTTCGCCGCCCTCGGGCCTCGTCTGCATTTCGGCTACCCGCCTCGGCGACGAGGTGCATGTGAAGGTCGACGACGACGGCCCGGGCATCGACCCGGCGCAGCGCGAAGCCATTTTCCGCCGTTTCCACAGCGAACGCCCCGCCGGCGAGGCCTTTGGCCGCCACAGCGGACTCGGGCTCGCGATCGCGCGGACGATCGTCGAGGGGCATAGCGGGACGATCAACGCGAAGGACCGCGACGACGGCAAGCGCGGCGGCTGCCTGCTGATCACCCTGCCGGCGCGCGAAGGTGGGACAGAATCGGCCTGAACGGCGCGTCCTATCGCCTTGCGGCACCGCTTCGTCGCCGGTAAGCCTGCGTCCATGCTTCCGAGCCGGACCAGACCCGACGTCACCAATATCCATGCAAGCTGCGTCGCGGCGGGCAGCCGCGGCATCCTGTTGCTCGGCCTGTCGGGGCAGGGAAAGTCGGACCTTGCGCTGCGGCTGATCGATCGCGGCGCGCGGCTGGTCGCCGACGATCGCTGCGACATCTGGTTCGAACGCGGCCGCCTGTGGTGCCGCCCACCCGCCGCACTCGCCGGCAAGATCGAGGTCCGCGGGCTCGGCATCGTCGAACAGCCGTGGACGGCGCCCGTGCCGCTGGCGCTCGCGGTGCGCCTTGCCGAACGCTATGAACGCCTGCCCTCCGCGCAGCAGGCCGAAAGCGTCGCGGGCCATGCCCTGCCCTCGCTGATGCTGTCGGCGTTCGAAGCCTCGGCGCCGATCAAGATCCTGCTCGCGCTCGACCGGCTGGGCGGCGGCGAATGAGGCAGATCCGATGACCGAGAAGACCGAACCGCGCCTGCTGCTGGTGACCGGCCTGTCGGGGGCGGGCAAATCGACCGTGCTCAAGGTGCTCGAGGATCTGGGCTGGGAGGTCGTCGACAATCTGCCGCTCTCGCTGCTCGAAGCGCTGATCGCCGCGCCGGCGAAAGGCAGCGAGGCGACGCGCCCGCTCGCGGTCGGGATCGACAGCCGCAGCCGCGGGTTCAAGCCCGCGGGCCTGGTCAAGCAGATCAAGGCGCTGCGCGAAGCGGGCGGCCGCGACGTCCAGACCTTGTTCATCGACTGCGCCGGCGCCGAACTCGAACGGCGCTTTTCGGAAACGCGGCGGCGCCACCCGCTCGCCGAGGACCGCCCCGCGGCCGACGGCATCGCGCGCGAACGCGAGATGATGGAATCGCTGCGCCGCTGGGCCGAGCATGTCATCGACACGACCAATTACAGCAGCAACGACCTGCAGCAGGAGGTACGCCAGCGCTTTGGCGACACCGATACCGACGAGCCGGTGCTGACGATATTGAGCTTCGGCTTTGCGCGCGGCCTGCCGCGCAACGCCGACCTCGTGTTCGACATGCGCTATCTGCGCAATCCGCATTGGGACCCGAAGCTGCGCCCCGGGACCGGCCTAGATCCCGAGGTCGCGGCCTATGTCATCGCCGATCCAGCCTATGAAGACAGCGTCGCGCAGATCGAGCAGCTGATCCTGACCCTGCTGCCGCGTTACCGCGCCGAGGGCAAAAGTTACGTCACCATTGCCTTTGGTTGCACCGGCGGCCGCCATCGTTCGGTGCATGTCGCCGATCGTGTTGCCCGAACGCTACGCACCGCGGGCCATGAGCCGACGGTGACCCACCGCAACCTTGACTCTGCCCCGCAAGATGGGCTTGAGGGCAAGCCCCCGCCCACGGCTTCCGCGTCCGGCGGCAACATATAAGGGTCGACGACTGCATGGCGAACGATAAGGCTCTGCCGCTTTTGGGAATGGTCCTCGTGACCCACGGCCGCCTTGCCGAGGAAATGGTGCGCGCGATGGAGCATGTCGTCGGGCCGCAACGTGCCGTCGCGACCGTGTGCATCGGGCCCAACGACAATATGGAAATGCGCCGCAAGGAAATTGCCGACGCGATCCGCAAGGTCGACGAAGGCCGCGGCGTCGTGATGCTGACCGACCTGTTCGGCGGCACCCCGTCGAACCTCGCGATCAGCCTGCTCGAATCGGGCCGCACCGAGGTGATCGCCGGGGTCAACCTGCCGATGCTGATCCGCCTCGAAAGCGCGCGCAAGACGATGGAGCTTCGCGCCGCGGTGATCGCCGCGAAGGAAGCCGGCCAGAAATATATTTCGGTCGCGTCGGAAATGCTGGGAGTGGGCCCTTGAACGAAAATAGCGAGACGGTCGAAATCACCAACCAGCGCGGACTGCACGCGCGCGCGAGCGCCAAGTTCGTGACCTTCGTCAGCCGCCTGCCCGACACCGTGTCGGTCGAGGTCGAAAAGGGCGGATCGCGCGTCAACGGAACCTCGATCATGGGTTTGATGATGCTCGGCGCGGCCAAGGGCGATTCGATCACGATCCACACCAAAGGCGATGGCGCCGACGAAGCGCTGCTGAAACTCGTCGGGCTGGTCAAGGACAGCTTCGGCGAGGATTGACGGCCATGACTGAGCGGGGCCGCCGTTCCACCATCGAAAGCCTGTCGAACCCGCTGGTCAAGCGGATGCGCCTGCTGCGCGAGAAACGCCACCGCCGCGCCGAGGGCCTGTTCCTCGCCGAAGGATTGCGCATCGCGACCGAGGCGCGCGAGGCGGGCGTGCTGCCGCTGTGGCTGTTCCTCGGCCCCGACGGCGACGCGCACCCGCTCGCGAAGGCGCTCGTCGCCGATACGATGAAGGCGGGCGGCGAGGTCGTCGATACGACCCCCGCGATCCTTTCGAAACTGTCGGGCAAGGACAATCCGCAGACCGTCGTCGGCATCTATGCCGAGCCCCGGGCGACGCTCGCCGATCTCGACCGCGATGCGGCGCCGATCTGGCTCGTCGCCGAGCGGCTGCGCGATCCCGGTAACCTCGGAACGATGCTGCGCACCGGCGACGCGGTGGGTGCGGGCGGGCTTATCCTGCTCGACGAATCGACCGATCCCTATGCGGTCGAGGCGGTGCGCGCGAGCATGGGCGCGATCTTCACGCAGCGGCTCGTGGTTGCACGCTGGGAGGATTTCCTGCTCTGGCTGCGGCAGGGGGCGGGGCAGCTCGTCGCGACCTGGCTCGGCGACGACACCGAGGATTATCAGGCGGTACGCTATGCGGCGCCGACCTTCATCCTGACCGGCAATGAATCGCAGGGCATGCCCGCCGACTATGCCGCCGCCGCCGACGTGCGGGTGAAAATGCCGATGATGGGCAAGGCCGACAGCCTCAACGCCGCGGTCGCGACCGCGGTGATGGCGTATGAAGTGCTGAACCAGCGGCGGAACCGATAGGCGCCGCGCGCCGTTCATCGGTCGATCAGCCCAATGCGTTCAGGAGATGCCGCATGATCAGGATCGCCCTACCCGCCGTTTCTCTTCTCGCCCTCGCCGCTTGCGCCCCCGCGACCGAGGCGCCGCCGCAAGGTCCCGGCGGGAAACCGGCCGCCTATATGGCGATCGGCACCGAGCCCGGCTGGACGCTCGAGATCACGCCGGCGCATCTCAACTATGACGGCGACTATGGCGCGACGAAGATCAGGGTTGCGAACCCCGGCGCCGAAGCGGGCACGACCGGCGAACGCTATGCCACCGACCGACTGACCGTCGATGTGATGCGCAAGGACTGCAGCGACGGGATGAGCGACCGGCGCTATCGCGACACGGTGACGGTGCGCGCCGACGGCAAGACGGTGACGGGGTGCGGCGGCGCGATCCTGCCGCCCACCGAGCTGGCGGGCACCAGCTGGACCTTCGTGTCGATCGGCGGCGCGGCGGTCGCGGCCGACCGGCCGACCGCGCTGACCTTCGATGGCAAGAGGCTGAGCGGCAGCGCGGGCTGCAACCGCTTTTCGGGTAACTATACGCATGCCGGCCGCGTGCTGACCGCGGGTCCGCTGATGGCCACCGAAATGGCGTGTCCGGGGATGGAGCTGGAAGCGGCCTTCTTCGCGCTGATGCGCGGCCCCGTCGGGCTGAGCTTTCCGACCGACGGGACGTTGGTCCTGACCGGCGCCGACGGTCGGACGGCGGTGTTGCGCCGCGCGATCTGACGCGTCAGTCGTTCGCGCCGCCCGCGCCCGAAAGCTTGGAAAGCGGGCGCGCCGCCTGTTCGGCGACGGGAAGCGCCGGGATGTCCTTGTCGCCCGTTTCGACATCGAGCGCCTCGAAACGCTTCGCCTGCGTCAATACTTGCGATTCGAAGCTGCCGACGAAGGCGTTGTACGCGCCAGTCGCCTGGTCGAGATTCTTGCCGACGCGCGCGATATGCGATCCCATCACCGACATGCGTGCATAAAGCTCCTTGCCGAGCGCCGCGATCTCGCGCGCCTGCCCCGCCAGCTTTTCCTGCCGCCACACCGCCGCGACGGTGCGCGCGATCGCGATCAGATTGGTCGGGGTCGCGAGCAGCACCTTGCGTTCGAACGCATAGTCCCAAAGCTCATGGTCCTGATCGAGCGCGGCTGCGAGGAAATGCTCGCCGGGCACGAACATCACAACAAAATCGGGCGTGTCGTCGAACTGGTTCCAATAGGATTTGGCGCCGAGCGTGTTCACATGCGCCTTCATCGCCGCGGCATGCGCGGCGAGGTGCGCGACCTTTTCGCGCTCGTCGACCGCGCCGAACGCGTCCTGATAGGCGTTGAGCGAAACCTTGGCGTCGATGACGAGGCTCTGCCCGCCCGGCACCTTGACCATGACGTCGGGGCGCAGCCGTCCGCCGTCGCCTTCGACGCTCACTTCGGTCTGGAAATCGGCATGTTCGGAAAGCCCACAGCTTTCGAGCACGTTGCGCAATTGCTGTTCGCCCCAGCGCCCGCGCGCCTTGGGCGCGTTGCGGAGCGCGTTGACGAGCTTCGCCGCTTCGCTCGACACACGCTCGGTCCCCTCGCGCATCGCCGCGATCTGGCCGTGGAGCAGGCCGAAGGCATTCTGGCGCTCGGCCTCGACCTTGCCGACCGCTTCCTCATATTTCTGCAGCCGGTCGTGGACGGGCGAGAGGAGCGCCTTCAGATTCTGCCCCGCCGTTTCCTCGCTCTGCCTGAAGCGCTGGTCGGCGCGTTCGAGAAAGGCCTTTTGTGCCTCGCCGAGCATCGCCTGCCCGACCTCGCGGAACTGCGCGGTCAGCGCCGTCTGCGCATCGCGGAGCTGCGCGATCTGCGCATCATGCGCCGCGTCGCGCGCCTTCTGCTCGCTGAGCAGCGCCGCAAGCCGGATATCGGCCGCCTTGCGCGCCTCGGCCTCTGCGGCAAGATCGGTCACCGCAGTTTTGAACCGCTCCGACAGCCCGTCGCGTTCGGCCTTGAGCGCGCCCGATTGCCGGCCGGCGAAAAGCCAGCCGATCAGGGCGCCGACAGCGAGCGCAAAAAGGGCGACGACGAGCGAGAGTCCATCCATGCCCGGAACATAGGACGAACAGCGGCCGCCTGGCTAGCGGCAAATTGGGGTCAGAGCAGATAGATGACGACGTAGCGCGCGATCAGCGCGGCAAGGATGGCGATGCTCCAGCGGCGATCCTTCACCGCCATCGCCGCGCCCATCAGCGCGACGAGCACGACGGTCATGATCCACGCGACCGGGCGCGCCAGAGCCGCCGCGAGTTCCGGTTGCGACGCATAATAGCCGAGCTGCGCGACGAGCAGCACGAGCAGCAGGCCGAGAACGATCCGCCGGACGCGGAAATAATGGACGTCGAGGTTCGCGAAGCCGCCGGGGCGCGAAGGGAAGACCAGCCGCGCGGCGAGGAAATAGACGCTGGCGAAGGCTGCGACGCCGAGCAGCGCTGTGCTCGAAACGGCGATGTCGTCGCGCGCCGTCCACGCCGCGCTCCAGAAGGAGAGCAGGTCGAGCATCACGAAGATCGCGAGCAGCGGGGTCAGCCAGCCGATCGCGAATGTCTCGTGGCTTTCCTCGGCCGCAAAACGCGCCTCGATCGCGCGCCCGAGCCCGCCGAGCAGTTCGACCATCGAGAGCCCGAGCAGCAGGCTGTACAGTGCGAAGACAAATTCGAAATCGTCCATGATCTTACGTTGCCGATCGAGGCGGAAAAATTAGCCTCATTTCTCAAGCTGCTTGTATATGTCAACGAGCTTACGCTTCGGCTTCGCGCGGCAAGCCGCGTAGACCGCCTGAAAATTGGGACCAGCCTCCAGTTTGGCACCGGAGCTATAACGCTGAGCAACGAAAATGCCCGTGAGCAAGAGCCAGCTTCGCAATTCATCTGGCTTCTTCTCCGGGAAGGTTTGTTGAAACCAGTCGGCGTCGATCAGGAAGTCGCCACAGCTTTTTGCAAACAGCGTTCCATCCATGGCGCTGTCTTTCCACAATTCCATGGGAAAATGCGCAATCACCGCGACGGGTCGCCCATCCTTGTCTTGGGCCGGCTGGAAGGTCATACGCCGAACAAGGCCCAGAGCAAAGGCATCGAGCTCCGGTGAGCGCGAAGAATCGGCGACCGACGCGTCTTGCAGCACACCGTCAGTCCCGATGGCCACGCGGACTCGCACCATGCCCTGAATGCCCCGAACGAAGAAATCTTCCTTGCCGTCGGACGGCGGTGCGTAGGTCATAACCGGCAAGCGACCGCCGGCGGATCGGAGTTGAGCTGCATCGAGCACGTGCTCATTCGCTGATGCTGTACCGCACAACAGTATTGCCGCGAAGACGAGGCATCCGATCCTCCCATGCATTTTACGTTCCATCAAAGGCCGTCCTTCCATTCTATCGGCAATATCGCGCGATAAGCCTCGGCCCCCGGCGCACCGCCCACGACCACGCCCTGCGTGAGCAGCCAGTAATGCCGCACGATCTCCGCCTGCTGTTCGAGCCCATAGCGTTCGAGCAGCCAGCCGGGCTTTAACGTATAGCTGTAGGTCGCGAAGGGGTGGCGCATGAGTACGAGATACCAGCGCCCGCGCGTCTGCGCTTGCCACACATGTGTCATCTCGTGGATGAACAGGCCTTGCAGCCGCTGCGACGCCGCGCTGAAATCCTCGCAATACAGATCGCCGTGCGGGTTGAAGTGCAGGCTGCCCATCGGCGCCATCACGATATGGCGCGGCTGGAAGAATATCCATTTATGATGGTTCACGCGCACGCGGTCATAGGCGATCGCGCCCCCGAACACCGTCCGGGCGAGCGCGATTTCGCCGGGCGTCAGGGGGCGCGACGGACGCGGCACCGATGCTTATTTCTTGGCTGCGTCCGGCGCCGCCTTTTCGGCGCCATGGTCCATCGCGCCATGATCCATCTGGATCGTCGCCGTGGCCTCGGGCTGCTTGATCACCATGTCGAAGAGGATGCGTTCGTTATTGTTGTTGGTGAAGACGAACGCCATCGGCAGCTTGCCCGCGCGCACCGCGGCGCCGTTGATGCCCCAGATCATCAGATGCTTGCCGCCCTGCTTGAACACCAGTTCGCCCTTGGCGGGCACCTCGGCGCGCAGCAGCGGCTTCATCGTCATCATGCCGTTTTCCTTGACGCTCTCGTGCATCTCGACGCGCTGCGCGAGATCGGCAGTCACCGCGACGAGCTCGACCGGCTGCGGCCCGCCCTGCACGCGGAAATAGCCCACCGCCGGACGGTCGGGGGTCGCGCCCATCACGATATGGCCGCTGACGACATTGAGCGGCTTTCCGGCGCCCAGATTTTCGCCGCAGCCGGTCAGGCTGAGCGTGGCGGCGGCAAAAGCGGCAAGGGCGAAGGGTTTCATTTTGGGAGGACTCCGTAAAAGCGCGATATTTTCGCTTCCCCGATAAGCCGTGAAAGCCCTTGTGCCAAGGCAAAGCGCACCTATATCGCCCCCATCAAACCCATGGACGGCGTGCCTTTTCAGGGCGCCAAGGAAGCAACAAGGACGTATTATCAATGGCCAAAGTGATCGGGATCGACCTCGGCACCACGAACAGCTGTGTCGCGGTGATGGAAGGCGGGAAACCCAAGGTTATCGAAAATGTCGAAGGCACGCGCACGACCCCGTCGATCGTCGCCTTTGCCAAGGACGGCGAGCGCCTGATCGGCCAGCCGGCGAAGCGCCAGGCCGTCACCAACCCCGAAAACACGATTTTTGCGGTGAAGCGCCTGATCGGCCGCCGCTTCGACGATCCCATGACCAAGAAGGACATGGAGCTCGTCCCCTATACCATCGCCAAGGGCTCGAACGGCGACGCGTGGGTCAAGGCGGGCGGCGAAGATTATTCGCCGTCGCAGATCAGCGCGTTCATCCTGCAGAAGATGAAGGAAACCGCCGAAGCCTATCTGGGCGAGAAGGTCGAGCAGGCGGTCATCACCGTTCCCGCTTACTTCAACGACGCGCAGCGCCAGGCGACCAAGGACGCCGGCAAGATCGCGGGCCTCGAAGTGCTGCGTATCATCAACGAGCCGACCGCGGCCGCGCTCGCCTATGGTCTCGACAAGACCGAGAACAAGACGATCGCCGTCTATGACCTTGGCGGCGGTACGTTCGACATCTCGATCCTCGAAGTCGGCGACGGCGTCTTCGAAGTGAAGTCGACCAACGGCGACACCTTCCTCGGCGGTGAGGATTTCGACAGCAAGATCGTCGAATATCTGGCCGACGGTTTCAAGAAGGACGAAGGCATCGACCTGCGCGGTGACAAGCTCGCGCTCCAGCGCCTGAAGGAAGCCGCCGAAAAGGCGAAGATCGAACTGTCGTCGGCCGCGACGACCGAGGTCAACCTGCCCTTCATCACCGCCGACGCCAACGGGCCGAAGCACCTTGTGAAGACGATCACGCGTTCGGACCTCGAAAAGCTGGTCGAAGATCTCGTCAAGCGCACGCTCGAACCGTGCAAGAAGGCGATCAAGGACGCCGGTATTTCGGCGAGCGAGATCGACGAAGTCGTGCTCGTCGGCGGCATGACGCGCATGCCGCGCGTCCGCGAAGTCGTGAAGGATTTCTTCGGCAAGGAACCGCACACCGGCGTGAACCCCGATGAAGTCGTCGCGATCGGCGCCGCGATCCAGGCGGGCGTGCTGCAGGGCGACGTCAAGGACGTGCTGCTGCTCGACGTGACTCCGCTGAGCCTCGGCATCGAGACGCTGGGCGGCATCATGACCAAGATGATCGACCGCAACACGACGATCCCGACCAAGAAGTCGCAGGTCTATTCGACCGCCGACGACAACCAGTCGGCGGTGACGATCCGCGTGTTCCAGGGCGAACGCGAAATGGCGCAGGACAACAAGATCCTCGGCCAGTTCGACCTCGTCGGCATCCCGCCGGCACCGCGCGGCGTGCCCCAGATCGAGGTGACCTTCGACATCGACGCCAACGGCATCGTGTCGGTCCACGCCAAGGACAAGGGCACCGGCAAGGAACAGCAGATCAAGATCCAGGCCTCGGGCGGGCTCAGCGACGCGGACATCGACCAGATGGTCAAGGACGCCGAGCAGTTCGCCGAAGAGGACAAGACGCGCCGCGAGGCGGCCGAGGCGAAGAACAACGCCGAAAGCCTGATCCACTCGACCGAAAGCCAGCTCCGCGAGCATGGCGACAAGGTCGACGCGGGGCTGAAGTCCGAAATCGAAGCCGCGGTCGCCGAAGCCAAGACCGCGGTCGAAGGCGGCGATCCCGCCGCGATGACCGAAAAAGCCCAAGCGCTCGCGCAGGTTGCGATGAAGCTGGGTCAGGCGATCTACGAGAAGGAGCAGCAGTCGGCCGCATCCCCCGGCGCCGACGACGATGCCGGTACGGCGAAGGCCGACGAAGATGTCGTCGACGCCGAATTCTCGGAAGTCGAAGACGACAAGAAGTAAGAATGAAACTCTCTCCGCCGGGTCCTTCGGGGCGCGGCGGAGTTGAGGGGGCCTTTGGATTATGTCGCTCGACATCGATTATTACGAACTGCTCGAAGTCGAGCGCAGCGCCGACGACGCCACGCTGAAGGCGAGCTACCGCAAGCTCGCGATGAAATATCACCCCGACAAGAATCCGGGGTGCGACGACAGCGAAGCGCGTTTCAAGGCGATCAGCGAAGCCTATGACTGCCTGAAGGACCCGCAGAAGCGGGCGGCCTATGACCGTTTCGGCAAGGCGGGGGTCAATGGCGGCGCGGGCGGTTTCGGCGGCGGCAATGGCGCCGATTTCGGCGACATCGGCGATATTTTCGAATCGATCTTCGGATCGGCGTTCGGCGGTGGCGGGCGCCAGCAGCGCGGCCCCGCGCGCGGGGCGGACCTGCGCTACGACATGGAAATCAGGCTCGAGGACGCCTTTGCCGGCGTGACGCGCGAAATCCAGGTCGACGTCGCGGCGCGCTGCGACACGTGCGACGGGTCGGGCGCGAAGCCGGGCACGCAGACCAACCGCTGCACCACCTGCGCCGGGCATGGCAAGGTGCGCGCGCAGCAGGGCTTCTTCATGGTCGAGCGCACCTGCCCGACCTGTCAGGGCGCGGGCGAGGTCATCGCCGACCCGTGCAACGCCTGCCACGGCGAAGGCCGCGTCGACCGGCGCAAGACGCTCACCGTCAACATCCCCGCGGGGGTCGACGAGGGCACGCGCATCCGCCTGTCGGGCGAGGGCGAGAGCGGCGCACGCGGCGCGGCGCCCGGCGACCTCTACATCTTCCTCCATATGGCGCGGCACAAGGTGTTCGAGCGCGAGGGCACGACGCTCTTCACACGCGCGCCGATCAGCTTCACCACCGCGGCCTTGGGCGGCGAGATCAGTATCCCGGGGCTCGACGGCAAGAAGCACGACATTTCGATCCCTGCGGGCATCCAGTCGGGCAAGCAGCTCCGCCAGCGCGGCGCGGGCATGCCGGTCCTGAACGGCCGCGGCCACGGCGACCTCGTCATCCAGATCGACGTCGAGACGCCGACGAAGCTCACCGCGCGCCAGAAGGAACTGCTCTGCGAGTTCCGCGAGACCGAGACCGGCGAGGAATGCCCGGCAAGCCAGGGCTTTTTCGGCCGTATCAAGGAAATGTGGGACGATCTGACGGATTGATCGGTCGGATCCACCCTATCTTCGTCATTCCTGCAAAAGCGGGGATGACAAATTTGGCTATCCGATCTCGCCGCGCAATTCGTCGATCAGCGCCTTCACCTTCGGCAGCCGATCCTCCTCCTCATCGAGGATCGCGTGGAAGGCGCGGCGCTTGATCGCCTTCAATTCGTCCGCGGGCACCGCGCCGTCGCCATTGACGCTGCTCGCGACGATGTCGATCAGCCGGTCGGCGCCGTGGAGGCGGCCCCAGAGATAGTCATTCTCGCGGTAGGCGCGGCTGAAAAAGGCGCCAAAGCTGTTGAATTCGACCCCCTTCAGCATCGCCGCCGCGCCGCCGGTGCGGATCGCGGTCGCGTCCGACGGCGAGATGCGGTCGATCTTGATCGGGTCGAATTCGTCGAACCCCTCGCCCTGCAGCAGCGGCAAGGTCGCGATGTCGTAAAAGGGATAGCCCAAATAGGCGAAGAGCATCGTCCGCCGATCGTCCTTCGGCAGCCTGGCGAGCGCCGCCGCGATCACCTCGTCGGTTTCGGCATCGAGCGCGACGAGGTCGCGCCGCGCCGCGATCGCATCGATCCACTGGCCGGGCTCGGTATCGGCGGGCACGTCGAGGTCGGCGAGCCAGGCATCACCCTCGCGCTCGAGATACTGGCCGAGCGCGGCGAAGATCGTCTCGCGCATCTCTTCGCACACCGGGTCGCGCTTCTCGCGCGTCGCCTCGACCGACGCGTCGAGTTCGCGCGCCAGAAAGCGCAGGCGGCGAATGCGAAAGCCGAGGTCGTGGGTGCGGAAAAATTCGATCGCCTCGCTGCTCGCGCCCGCGCCTTTCTTGCCCGAAATCCGGTCGAGCCCGCGCGCGCGCGCCTCGGTCCACATCGCGATGCGGCGGTTGATCACATGCACCGGCCCTTCGGGCGGGACGAGGCGGTCGACGATGTTCGCGAGCTCGTCGATCACCGCCGACAGCTTGAGATGGCCATAGGGCGCGAAGGCGAAACCCGCGCGCGCCGCCGCCTGATCCTGCGCCTTCGCACGCCATTTCGCGAGCCGCGCCGGGGTCGGCGTGTCGAGGAAGAAGGTCGTGCCGAACAGCGCCGCCACCTGCTCTTCGACCTCGACCTTCATCGCGTCGATGATGTGCTGCATGCGGCGGATGCGGCGCGACATACCCTCGATCATTTCGATATTCTCGCGGATCGGCTGTTCGCGCGGGATCGCCGACAGCGAGCCGAGGATCGTCGGCAGGAAGCCCGGAAGCTGGCCCTGTTCGGTCGCCTCGCCGGGCTTGCCGACGCTGATCGCCTTATAGTCGGGCTTCGGATCGATATAGATGAAGCGACGGTCGATCTCGCGCCGCGCCGGGCGCTGCTTGAGCGCGGCGATCGCCGGACGGAAGGGCGCATTCGCCAGAACCGCGCCGTCGATGAGCACGCGGTCGGCGGGATCGCTCTCGGGCACGCGCGGCAACTGCGCGCGGATGAAGGCGTCGCGCCCCGGCCATGCGACCCCGCGCTTTTCGAGCGCCCGGTCGAGCTCGCGGAGGGTAAAAGGCGGGAAAGCGCCCGGAAAGCTCGCGGTCGCGCGCGCCGCGGCGACCAGCCCCGGCATATCGTCGAGCCGTTTGCCGGCGCGGCCATTCTGCCGGAAATGCATCATCAGCCGATGTTCCTGCTCGGTCACGCGCGGCGGGCTGTTGAGCGTCAGCTGCTCCTTGTGCCCGGCGAAATCGGTGACCGAGACGATCAGGTCGACCGGCTGTTCGGCGGGCACCAGCGGCGGTCCCTGCGGCGCCGCGTCCATCGCGTCGAAGGCATCGAGCAACAGGTTCGAGAAGGTCTCGCCCCCGAAGGGCGGTTCGAACCAGCGCGCACGCACGAAGCGCGACAGCTTGGCGCGCACCTCGTCCTGCGCGCCCTCGCCGACGGTGCGGTCGATGGCGTTGCCGCGCCGCTTCATCGCCCAGCCGGCGATCGGGACCGCCCAGAATTTGGTCATCGCCGACAGCGGCCGCGCGTCGGGGTCGAGCAGGCTGTCGACGTCGGCGTCCTTCAGCCAGAGTTCGGTCAGCGGGTCGAGCGACTTGCCCGTCGCGAGCGCGCGCGCGAGGAAGATGCCGTTGATCCCGCCCGCGCTCGCGCCCGCGACGATGTCGGGCAGGACGCGGAGCTTGACGCCGCCATGGGTCGCGATCGCCGCGAGCAGGTCGCGATAGACGCCGCCCGACCCCGCGATCCCCGCGCCATCGTGAAAGGCGCGCGACGCCGCGGCGAGCCGCCAGATCTCCTTGGTGATGCCGTGCATATAGACGGCGAGGCTGATGCCGCCGTAGCAAATCAGGGCGAAGCGCAGTTCCTTTTCCCGCATGGCCAGCCTGATAGCGCGGATCGGGGGGCGGCGTCACCCTTTGCGCGGAGGTGTCGGCTTTGGGGTGGTGAGCTCCCACTCCCAATATTCGTCATCCCGGACTTGATCCGGGATCCATCGCGGCGCTGAAGTCGTGGCCCCCGGATCAAGTCCGGGGTGACGACGATGGATAGGGCAGATTCCAGTCCCAACCTACCGCGCACAGCCGAAACCCCTTGCTTTTGCGAATGGTTCGCACTAGCGGCCGCTTCCGAAAAGGGAGCTCTCCGAATGAATCGCAAATTTGTCCTCGCCGCGCTCGCGTGCACGGTGCTTTCCTCGCCCGCCTTTGCGCAAGACACCGCGCCCGTCGCCGATGACGCCGAAGGCGAAGGCGCGATCATCGTCACCGCCGCGCGCACGACGCTGCCGCCGAACGCACTGCCGCTGACGATCGACGTCATTTCGCAGGAGAGTCTGGATCAACAGGTCGCGGTCTCGGGCTCGGTCATCGATGCGGTCGCCAACCTGACGCCCAGCTTTTCGCCGACGCGCCAGAAACTCTCGGGCTCGGGCGAAACGCTGCGCGGGCGCTCGCCGCTCTACGCGATCAACGGCATTCCGCAGTCGACGCCGATCCGCGACGGATCGCGCGACGGTTATACGATCGATCCCTTTTTCCTCGATCGCGTCGAGCTGATCTATGGGTCGAACGCCTTGCAGGGGATCGGCGCGACCGGCGGCGTGGTCAATCAGGTGGTGATCAAGGCGCCGCGCGAAGACGGCCTCTCCGGCCGCGTGCTGCTACAGGGATCGACGGGCAATTTCGAAAGCAACAGCTTCGGCGGCAAGGTCGGCGGATTGCTCGCCTATCGCCAGGGCGCGTTCGATGTGACCGGCGGCGTCGCCTATGAAACGCGCGGCCTCTATTATGACGGCGCGGGCCGCCGCGTCGGCATCGACAACACGCAGGGCGATGTGCAGGACAGCAAGAGCCTGAGCTTCTTTGCGCGCCTCGGCTATGACCTGTCATCGACCGCCCGCATCGAACTGTTCGCCACGCGTTTCAACCTCGAGGGCAATGGCGACTGGATCCAGGTCGCGGGCAACCGGGCGACGGGTCTTCCCACCAGCTCGAAGCGCGGCGACATTGAGGGCGAAGCTGCCTCCAACCGCGTCGAAACGGTCAATCTGACGCTGACCGATACCGATCTTGGCGGCGGAAACCTGATCTTCCAGGCCTTTTTCAACCGGTCGCGCGATATCTTCGGCGGCGATGTGAGCGCGACCTTCCAGGACGCCAGCATCGCACCCGTCGGCACCCTGTTCGACCAGTCGGCGAACCGCTCGCGCAAGCTCGGCGCACGCGTCAGCTATGAACGGCAGTTTTTCGAAGCACTCAATGTCACGCTCGGGTTCGACTCGATGTGGGACAAGACCCAACAGGGTTTGCTCGCGACGGGACGTTATTGGGTCCCGCCCACGACCTTCCGCACGCTCGCCCCGTTCGGCCAGGCCAATCTCAAACTGTTCGACGGCGCGGTACGCGTAGCGGGCGGCGCGCGCTGGGAGAATGGCCAGCTCAAGGTCGACGATTATGTGACACTGGCCTCCTATAATTCGGCCCGCGTCAGCGGGGGCACGCGCAATTTCGACGATCTGCTGATCAACGGCGGCGTGATCGTCGAGCCTGTGCAGGGCATCCGGGCCTACGCCAGCTATGCCGAAGGCTATTCGATTGCCGACGTCGGCCGCATCTTGCGGGCGGTCAACGGCGCGACCCAGCCGAATTTCCGCATCGAGGATGTCAACGTCACCCCCGTCATTTCCAACAACCGCGAGATCGGCATCGAGATCAAGCGCGGACCGCTGGATGCCAGCGCGTCCTATTTCTGGTCGACGTCGAAAGACGGCGGCCTGTTGGTTCTGAACAGCGGGGGCGTCTACGACGTCCAGCGCCAGCGCATCGAAATCCAGGGTTTCGAAATCAATCTTGCGGTCGAGCTTCCAGTGGACGGGCTGAAGCTTGGCACCGGCTATGCCCATCTGTCCGGCCGCACCGACAGCAACAAGGACGACAAGGTCGATATCGACCTCGACGGCGCGAATATTTCGCCCGACCGCGTCAACCTCTGGGCCAGCTACAACAGCGGACCGGTATCCGCGCGCGTGCAGGCGGGCCTCTATCTCGACCGCCGATTCGACGGTGCGCCGGCCAATACCGCCTTTTCGGGCTACACACTGACCGATGCGGTTCTGCGCTATGAGCTGCCGCGCCTCGGCGGGATCACGCTGGCGGCTTCCAACCTGTTCGATGTCGACTATGTCACCTACAACAGCCAGACGATCCGCTCGACCGTGGCGGCGACCGACAATGCCCGCTTCTTTACCGGACGCGGACGGACGTTCACGCTTGGTTGGGACTATCGCTTCTAGGATCCGGTGCTTCCGACATGATGAAATTGCTCGACACCCTCCACCGCTGGACCGGCGGCCTCATCGGCCTCGTGCTCGCGCTGCTCGGGCTGTCGGGCACGATCCTGCTCTATGACTATCTGTGGATCGGATTTCCGGGGACCGGCGATCCGCTGCGCGGCGACCTTGCAACGGTCGCCGCGACCACCGAGCGGCTGATGGCAACGCCCGGCGCGCAAGGCATCATCTATGCCGACGAACGTTTCGGGCTACACCAGCTGCGCTTCGGCAAGGATGCCGGCGGCTATGCGAACCAGTCGGGCGAGATCGTCGCGCGCTGGGCGAGCCAGTGGGAGCGGCCCGAGCTCTGGATCTTCGATTTCCACCACCATCTGTTCACCGGCGACAGCGGCGAATGGGTGATCGGCATCGCGGGGCTGTGCGGTCTCTTCTTCGTGATCAGCGGCGCGATCCTGTGGTGGCGTACCCGCAAGACCTTCCAGCTCCGCCTGTGGCCGAAGCGGATGAGCCGCCCGTCGATCGTCATGCACCACCGCGACCTCGGCATCGTCGTCGCCCCCTTGCTGCTGATCTCGATCGTCACCGGCACGATGATGATCTTCCGCCCGTTCGCGCTGGGTGTCGTCGCTCCCTTCGGTCCGGTTGCCGAGACCGCAAAGGCGCTCGATCCGCCGAAATACAAGGGCGGCCTGCTGGCGGGCAAACCCGACTATACCGCGATGCTGACCGAGGCGCGCCGCCGTTTTCCCGACGCCGAATTCCGCATCCTCAGCCTGCCGCGCAAGCCCGGCGACCCGATCAGTCTGCGCATGAAACAGCCCGCCGAATGGCTGCCCAACGGCCGCTCGACGCTGGCGTTCGACGCCGCGACGGGCGAGTTGCTCGGCGCGCGCGACGCGCTGAAACTCGCCCCCGGTGCGCAGGCGTTCAACATGGCCTTCCCGATCCACGCGTCGAAGGTCGGCGGCTGGGCATGGCGCATCCTGCTGACGATCTCGGGCCTTGCGATGACGATGCTCGGCAGCCTCGCCGTGTGGACCTTCTGGTTCAAGCGGCCGAAGCCCGCAAAGCGTCCGGCCAAGAAGGCCGCGCTCGCTTCCACCTGACCACCTTCGTCACCCCGGACTTGATCCGGGGTCCATACCGCGGGCGCCGGAATGGATGCCGGATCAAGTCCGGCATGACGAAAGAATGGAGCGCGCTGCTCCCCCGCGCTTTCCTATTTTACCGGCAGCCCTATATCCTGCCCAGCCCATGACCCGCGCCCGCGTCCTTCTTTTGACCGCCGCCCTCGGCCCGCTCGACTATCGCGTGCCTTATGGCAGCGAAGCCCCGCTGGGCAGCGTCGTCGTCGTGCCGCTGGGGCCGCGGCGGATGGGCGGTGTGGTGTGGGAAGACGCGAGCTTCGGCGCGCCCGAGCCCGTCGGCGACAATCGGCTGCGCAACCTGTTCGAGGTCGTGCCGGTGCCGCCGGTGCCCGCCCCCTTGCGCAAACTCGTCGAATGGACGAGCGATTATTATCTGGCGCCGCCGGGTTCCGTCCTGCGCATGGTGCTCCCCGGCGTCGCTTTTGCCGACGCGCGGCGCCCGATCGTCGAATATCGCGCCACCGGCGCCCTGCCGGCGCGGATGACGCCGCAGCGCACCGTCGCGCTCGAAAAGATCGGCGAGCGACAAGGGATCGTGCGCGAACTCGCCGCTATGGCCGAAGTCAGCGAGGCGGTGATCCGCGGGCTCGTCCAGACCGGCGCGCTCGAAGCGGTGAGCGTATCGGCCGACCAGCCCTACCCCGAGCCCGACAGCGGTTTTGCCCCGCCCGACCTGTCGGACGAACAGACCGCCGCCGCCGGGCAGCTTCGCGGCGCGGTCGCAGCGGGCAAGTTCGAGACCTTGCTGCTCGACGGCGTCACCGGATCGGGCAAGACCGAAGTCTATATGGAGGCGATCGCCGCCGCGATCGACGCGGGCCGGCAGGCGCTCGTCCTGCTTCCCGAAATCGCGCTCACCGAACCGATGCTGACGCGCTTCGCCGCGCGCTTCGGCTGCGAGCCGGTCGCCTGGCACAGCGGGCTGCGCTCGACCGAACGCCGCCGCGCCTGGCACAGCATCGCCGCGGGCGAGGCGAAGATCGTCATCGGCGCGCGTTCGGCGCTGTTCCTGCCCTATGGCAATCTGGGCGTGATCGTCGTCGACGAGGCGCACGAGACGAGCTTCAAGCAGGAGGACGGCGTCCATTATCACGCGCGCGACGTCGCGGTGATGCGCGGGCATTTCGAGGGGCTGCCAGTGATCCTCGCGAGCGCGACCCCCGCGCTCGAAAGCCTCGCGATGGTCGAGGCCGGACGCTATCGCCACATCCGGCTCCCCGCGCGCTTCGGCGGCGCGACGCTACCCGATCTCACGGCGATCGACATGCGGCAGGATCCGCCCGACCGCGGCCGCTGGCTCGCGCCGCCGCTCGTCGACGCGCTCGCCGACCGGCTCCAAAAGGGCGAGCAGAGCCTGCTGTTCCTCAACCGCCGCGGTTTCGCACCGCTGACGCTCTGCCGCACCTGCGGGCACCGCATCCAGTGCCCGAACTGCACCGCATGGATGGTCGAGCACCGCCTCGTCCACCGCCTCGCCTGCCACCATTGCGGCCATGTCATGCCGCCGCCGCGCCTCTGCCCCGAATGCGAGGACGAGGACAGCCTCGTCGCCTGCGGCCCCGGGGTCGAGCGCGTCGCCGACGAGGTCGCGCTGCGTTTTCCCGAGGCGCGCGTCGCCATCGTCACATCGGATACCTTGTGGTCGCCCGCCAAGGCCGCCGAGTTCGTCGACAATGTCGAGGGCGGGCTGGTCGACATCATCATCGGCACGCAGCTCGTCACCAAGGGTTATCATTTCCCGAACCTCACCCTCGTCGGCGTGGTCGACGCCGACCTCGGGCTCGACGGCGGCGACCTGCGTGCATCCGAGCGCACCTTCCAGCAGATCGCGCAGGTCGCGGGGCGCGCGGGGCGCGGGGTCAAGCCCGGCGAAGTGCTCATCCAGACACGCGTGCCCGAGGCGCCGGTGATGGCCGCGCTCGTCGCCAACGACCGCGACGGCTTTTATTCCGCCGAGGCCGCGGCGCGGAAATTTGCCGGCGCGCCGCCCTATGGCCGCTTCGCCGCGCTCGTCATCTCGTCGGAGGATATCGAGGTCGCGCGCGGGCAGGCGCAGCGCTTGGGGGCGAAGGCCCCCGTCGCCGAAGGCCTCGCGGTCTATGGCCCTGCCCCTGCGCCGCTCGCGATGCTGCGCGGGCGTCACCGCTTTCGCCTCCTCCTTCATGCCCCGCGCAGCTTCGACCTGCAGGGGACGATCCGCGAATGGGTGAACAGCGTCGACTGGCCGTCGAAGGCGCGGCTGGCGATCGACATCGATCCCTACAGCTTTGTCTAGCCGATAGAGGGCTTTACAGACCGCGGGCACGCTGGCAGCATCGACGGATACAGCCGGGGGGAGGCCGTGAATGTCGAGAAACCAAGCGGGCATGCTGGCCGGGTTCGCCCTGTTGCTGTCGGCATCGCCGGCCGAGGCGAAATGGCTCCGCGCCGAAACCGACAGCTTCATCATTTACAGCGAAGGCGGCGAAAAGCCGCTGCGCGAATTCGCCGCCAATCTGCAGCGTTTCGATTCGACGCTGCGCTTCATTTTCAAGACCGCCTATCAGGGCGAGGATAATCGCCTGCCCATCTATCTGCTGCCGACGCCGGCGGATGTGGCCGAACTCGCGGCGGGTTCGCGTGGCGCGTCGATCGCGGGCTTCTACCGCCACGACCGCGACGGCAGTTTCGCACTGTCGCACCGCGAGCGGGGGGCGGTCGATCCGGCGCTCGGGACGCCGATGTCGCAGCAGGTCCTTTTCCACGAATATACGCACCACTTCATGAAGCGGCATCTGCGCGCCGCCTTTCCGGCCTGGTTCATCGAAGGGTTCGCCGAATATCATTCGACCGTCGATTTCAACAAGGAAGGGCGCGCCGAACTCGGCAAGCTCCTTTACAGCCGCGCTTACGGCCTGCTGCGCATGCCCAAGATCCCGGCCGAGAAGCTGCTGCTCGAACAGCCGCGCGAGATGCGCAACCGCGGACAGACCGACGTCTATTACGGGCGGGCGTGGATATTGACGCACATGCTGTACCAGAGCGAAGCGCGCAGCGGCCAGATCGGCGCCTATGTCGCGGCGATCAACGCGGGGACCGACCCGAAGCAGGCCGCGACGCAGGCGTTCGGCGATCTCGCACAGCTCGACAAGGACCTCGACCGCTATATCAGCGGCAAACTGTCCTACAGCCTGACGCGCGCACCGATTCCGGTTGCGACCAACATCGTGATCCAGCCGGTCGCCGCCGACGAGGATGCGGTGATCGAAGCGCGGCTGGAGCGGCTCAACGCGCGCGGCAGCGCCGAACGGACGACGAAGGCGCGCGACGCGCTGCAAAAGCTGGTCGCCGCCGACCCCGCGAACGCCGAAGCCCAATATGAATATGCCGCTGCCGAATGGGATATGGACGACGATGTCCGCAGCCTTGCCGCGGTACGGGCGGCACTCGACAAGACGCTCGCCGCGAAGCCCGACCATGTCCGCGCCAATGTCCTGCTCGGGCGCCTGCTGCTTCACGAACTCGATGCGAAGGGCGAGGATGATCCGCGAGTCTGGCAGGAGGCCCGCAAGCCGATCCAGCGCGCCAACCGGGTCGATCCGCTCGACCCGGTGCCGCTCTATGCCTATTTTCGCAGCTTCCTCGACGAAGGGAAGCGGCCGAGCGAACCGGCGCTGAAGGCACTCGAACGCGCATTCGAGATCGCACCCGAAAATATCGAAGTCCGGGTTGCCTATGCGTTCGCGCTCGCCAATCGCGGCGACTTCGATGCGGCGCTGGCGCTCGCAAAGTCCGTCGCCTTCGACCCGCACGACAATGGCCGCGGCGAAGCGATGCTCAAACAGCTGGAGTCGATGCGCGACGCGCGGGCGAAACGCGGCGCCAGCGAGACGGCGGACGAAGCCGATGCGGACGACACGGCCTGACGGCGCGCGATGATCGGAAACCTCCGATCATCGCACCTCCGGCCTTTTCAATAATCGGGTTCGGTGCCGCCCATCACCTGCGCCGCCTGCGCCGCGAGCCAGGCCATGGCGGCGGCCCAGGGCTGGTGCCCGTGGCTGATCCGCGCGACGCCGAGCCCCGCGAGTTCGCTGTGCGTCGGGCCGCCCTTGCCGCGCAGGATATTGACCGGCAGCGGCGAGCCTTCGCAGATCGCGCCGATGCATTTCGGATCGAGCAGGAAGGGCACGAAGAGCGATCCCGCCCCCGCATCGGCATAGGCGCGGGCGCGTTCGAGCGTCGCGGCGACGAGCGCATCGCCGTCCTTCGCCGCATCGGCGCCGCGAAAGGTGTCGCAGCGCGCATTGACGAAAATGCCGGTGTCGGCGGCGGCACGATAGCGCTGCACCGCCTCGGCGACGGCGAGCAGCTCGGTCGCGCCGGGCAAGCGGTCTTCCATATTGATGCCCGCCGCCCCGGCCGCTTTCGCCCGCGCGACCGACACGCCGACCGCCGCCGCATCGGCACCATAACCCGATTCCATGTCGATCGTGACCGGCAGGTCGGTGACCGACAGGATGCGATCGAGATTTTCGAACACATCCTCGAGCGGGAAGTCCTCGCCATCGGCGCGCCCCTGCGCGCCGGCGACGCCGAAGCTGCCCGTCGCGATCGCTTTCGCGCCCGCGCCCGCGACCGCCTTCGCGCTCCCCGCATCCCAGATATTGACGAGGATCAGCGGATCGCCGGGAACGTGCAACGCGCGGAAACGGTCAATCTGATCGGTCATGCAAAAACTCCTTCGGGATCAAGGTCGATGGATAGATGGTTCAGACGATCGCGGTCGCCGGTGCCCCGCCGAAAACCTGTTCATGGCCGCTTCGGGTGTCCATATATTCGCGAATACGCCGAACGCGCGAGCCCTGCATTTCAAAAATGAAGACATAGTCGAGCGCGTAGTTGCGCCCACCCACAAGCTTCGCGATCTGGCGCTGTTCGAATACGACGCGATTGTCCTCGGCGATCAACGAGATCGGTTCGATCCGCATCCCGTTGCAAAAAAGCCGCGGATAATCGTCGAGGATGAAGCGCACGATCGCATCGGCGCCGATCATATGGTGCGTCGCCCCCAGCGCAAGCGTGGTCGCATTGCCCGGCGGTGCGCGCCATTCGGCGTCGTCGGTCAGTACGGCGCGAATGCGGTCAGCGTCGCGCGTCGCGAAAGCCTGCCACACCCCGAGCGCGGCCTGTTTGCTATCCATGGGAGACTCGCTTCAAAATTCGTCGAGCGCGGCTTGCCCCGGCACGCCTTCGCGGCGGAGCAGCTCGTCCTTGATCGGCAAGCCATAGGCATAGCCGCCAAGCGAGCCGTCGCTGCGCACGACACGGTGGCACGGGATCAGCACCGCGACATTGTTCGCGCCGTTCGCGCTCCCCGCCGCGCGTACCGCCTTCGGCTTGCCCACCGCGGCGGCGATATCGGCATAGCTGCGCGTCTCGCCCGCAGGGATCTTGCGCAGCTCGCGCCACACGGCTTCCTGAAAGGCCGTCCCCTTCACGTCGATCGGGATATGGTCGAACCCGTTCACCGGCGCCTCGACCGCGTCGACGACCTGTTTGAGCAAGGCCGCGAATTCCTCGCCCCCCTCGACCAGCGTCGCCGCCGGAAAGCGCTCCTCCAATGCCTCGCGCCCTTCATCGAACGACAGGCGGCACACGCCCTTCCCGGTCGCCGCGACAAGCATGTCGCCGAGGCTGGTCGACACGACCGCCCAGTGGATCTCGGTGTCCTTGCCGCCGTTCACCCAGGCCGACGCCGTCATCCCCATGCGCCCTTCCATATTCTCATAAAAACGCGACGGTCCCGAAAAGCCCGCGTCGTAGATCGCATCGGTCACCCGGCCGCCCTCGCTCAGCGCCCGCCGCGCGCGTTCGTCGCGCAAGGCGCGGGCATAGGCGGCGGGCGACAGGCCGGTGTGGCGTGTGAAGACGCGCTGGAAATGCGTCGGCGAATAGCCGGCGTGCGCGGCAAGGTCGGCGAGCGCGAGCGGCTCCTCGCTTCGCTTGATCGCGGCGATTGCCTTGATCACCGCGCTGTCGTCGCGCGCGACATCGTCGGGCAGGCAGCGCTTGCAGGGGCGCAGCCCCGTCGCCCGCGCCGCAGCGCCGTCGGCGAAGAAGCGGACATTGTGGCGCAAGGGATGGCGCGCGGCGCAGCTCGGCCGGCAATAGATGCCGGTGGTCAGCACCCCGGTGACGAAACGGCCGTCCTGCGCCTTGTCACGCGCCTGCACCGCTTCCCAACGCTCGTCGTCGGTCATGGCCGTGAAGTCCATGGTCAATTCCTCTCGATCCGCGCGGCGAAGCAGCCGTACGCGGCGTTGTGGGCATCGATATAGGAAATGGTGTCGTCGGCGAACAGGTCGCGGATCGCGCCATCGGCCTCGCCCGGCCCCGCGAGCCGCGCGGTCCGCAGCATCCCGCCCGCATCGAAGGCGCGCAGCGCGAGCGGGCGTCCCTCGAACACCGGCGGCAATTCGTCGCGGTAGCTCGCCGCCTCGACCCTCGGTCGTACATAGATCGCATAGGCGCTGCGGTACGGCGTTTCGACGTCGTGGCTGGTGTGATGGAGCAGGATCAGTTCCTCGCCGGCTTTCGCATCCTCGAGGCTGATGCGGCACGGAAAGCCGCGGTCGGCGGTTGCAGTCACACGGCGCGCATTGTTCGCGGCGAGTTCGGCGTCGTCGAGCGCAAAGAGCGGCGCAAAGCGTTCGGGGCTCAGCCCCTGGATCGAATAGGTCATCGGAACATCCTTTCCCGGTTGTCGAACCTTCAATGCCACCGCGCGCTTCGTGCCGCGTCCCGATGCTTGCGTTCAAACATTCGGCCCCGATATTCTGGCTTAGTGTGTTACTGTATTATATCATTGACTCACCAAGGCAGAAGGCGCAGTCTCCCGGTACAAATCGGGGAACCCGCCATGGCCACCATCGACCGATCGACAGCACATGCACGGCCCGCGCGCCGTATCGACTGGCTCGGGCGCAGCGCGACCTTCTGCTATCTCGCCATCGCTGCTGGCCAATTGCTCTTCGTCGCCTTCATCCTGCTCTATTATTACCCCCCGACGCTGACCGGCGATTTTGCCGCGTGGAATGAAAAGCCGATCATCAAGGGCTTCGTTGCGGGCGACACCGCGGGCAATCTCTTCTTCGCCGTGCATGTCCTGCTCGCGGCGGTCATCACCTTCGGCGGGCTCGTCCAGCTCGTCCCCGCGATCCGGAACCGCAGGCCCTTGCTCCATCGCTGGAACGGGCGGCTGTATATGATATGCGCGGCGGCGCTCGCGCTCGGCGGACTATGGATGACGTGGGGCCGGGGAACCTGGCTCAACTATGTCGGCGCGATCGGTATCACGCTCGACGCGTTGCTGATCACCGGCTTCGCCGCGCTCGCCTGGCAAGCGGCGCGCCATGGACAGTTCGCCGACCATCGCCGCTGGGCGATCCGGCTGTTCGCGGTCGCCAGCGCAGTGTGGTTCATGCGCGTCGGCTATATGGCGTGGGGGCTCGCGACCGGCGGCGCGGGGATCGGCAAGGCGATGGACGGCCCGTTCGACCTCTTCCTCGCCTTCGCCAACTCGCTGCTGCCGCTCGCGATCGCCGAACTCTATCTCCGCGCCGGGGCGCGCGGGACCCCGCTGGCGCGGCGGGTGACCGCGGCGCTGCTCGGCGTGAGCGGGCTCGTCATCCTCGCCGGCAGCGCGGGCGCGTGGATGGTGATGTGGGGCCCCTACATCTAGCTGCGCTTGCCTTCGCTTCGCGGCTGGCTAGTGTGCGCGGCATGACCCGCCTCCTTGCGCTGCTGCTCGCCCTCCTCACCTTCGCCCTTGTCTCGACGGTCCCCGCCCGCGCCGCCGACGATATCAGCGCCGCGTCGCGCAGCGTCGTGCGCGTCGTCACCGTCGCGATGGTCGATGGCGAGGTCGTCGGCTTCGGCCATGGCAGCGGCATCGCCATTTCGCCGACGCGGATCGTCACCAACGCGCATGTCGTCGAATCGGCCGCCAAATATCCGGGCAATGTCGCGCTCGGCGTCGTCCCGTCCGAAGGGCAGAAGAGCTACGCCGGCAAGCTGATCGCGATCGATACCGCGCGCGACCTGGCGCTGGTCGAGATTACCGAGGGGCGCCTGCCCGCCGCCGCCGTCTATACCGGCCCGCTCGATTCGGGCGCCGATGTCGTCGCGCTCGGCTATCCGGGCAACGTCGACCTTGCGACCGCGCGCAGCGCCAATGACTATATCACCCCGCGCACGCCGACGCGCAGCGAAGGCAATATGTCGAACATGCAGGCGGTCGACGGGGTCGCGATGCTGATCCACACGGCGAAGATATCGCGCGGCAATTCGGGCGGCCCGCTGGTCGACCAGTGCGGGCGCATCGCCGGGATCAACACTGCGATCACGCGCGCCGACGACGGCGATTCGCCTTTTGCCTTCGCGATTGCCGGGCGCGAGTTGACGCGCTTCCTGACGGACGCGGGGCAGGAATATGCCAGCGTCGGCACCCCGTGCCTGTCGATGGCCGAAGCCGATGCGCGCGACCGCGCGGCGATGGACGCCGAAGCGCGCGCGAGCGAACAGGCGAATGCCGCGAAGGAAGCCGCTGCGCGGCTCGACCGCGAACTCAAGCAGGCACGCGCCGAGGAAGACGCGCTCGCCTCGCGCGAGAATCGCATAGCGCTCGCGGGCGTGCTGTTCGTGATCGGCGCGCTCGCCGCGGGCGCCGGCCTGATGTTCTACAACCAGAAGAATCTGCGCAACGCGAAGATCGCAGGCGGTGCCGGCGCGGTGCTGGTGATCGGCGCCGCGATCCTGTTCGCGACGCGCCCCGACGCGCACGCCGAAATCGCCGACGAAGCCGCCAAGGCGACGACCGCAGCGGCACCGACGCTCGCACAGGGAAGTTTCCTCTGCACGATCCGCCCCGACCGCAGCCGCATCACCGTGTCGGCGACGACCGACGTCCCGATCAGCATCGGCAAGGGCGGCTGCGTCAACGGCCGCACCCAATATACGAGGGGCGCCGACGACCGCTGGCAGCGCATTCTTGTCCCCAACGAAGAAGCGACCGTCACCGTCGCGTCGATCGATGCATCCGGACGCGATTATCGCGTCGACCGCTATCTGCTCGATGCCGAAACGATGACGAAGGCGCGCGAGACGCGCGCGGCGATCACGCTCAAGAGCTGCACCGCCAATCCCGACGAGCTTGCGGGGCTCGCGGCGCAGCAGGACGCGATCCGCAGCGCATTGCCCGCCAGCCCGAACGAACGGCTCGTCTATCGCTGCCAGCCCGCGTCGGGCGCGGCGATCAAACCTGCAGCCGCGCCTTGAGCCGGTATCCCGCGCCGGCGCCGATCCAGATATAATTGCTCATCATCTCGCCCGCGAACTGGCCGTCGACCGTTCCCACCTCGAGCTGCAGCGGATCGCCGGGCTTCGCATAGCCATAGGAACAGGTCTTGCGGTTCCACAATGCCGACACGAGCGCATCGCGATAGAGGATTGCATAACGCTTGTCGGTGATCGGTGCATAGGGCGCGCGGCTGCCAACGATGCGGAAGCCCGCCATATAGGCGTCATCCACCACCCCGCAGAGCCCGGCACCCTCGCGCGTTACGGCCATGCGAAGCTCGGCGGCGAGTGCGGGGCTGTCGCTGAGCGCGGTCAGCTGGCGCACCTGCACCTTGTCCCCCGCGCCTTCGCTGAACCAGGTCATGATGCGGCAGGTGTGCGCGGCGACGTCGGGGTCGTGGCACTGGATCCGGCCCGCGCGCGCCTCAGCCAGCGGATCGCCGACGGGCCTATACGCCGGGTCGATATCGAAATTCGGCCCCGAAAGCAGCAACAGCGCAGCAAGCATGGACATGGCGGCTCTCCTCGTCCGCCATGGTCGCCCCGAGAGGTTGACATCGCGTTAGCCGGTCAGGGCAGACCGTCGACCCACTGCGTCAATATCGCCTGCGCCGGCGCGGTATAGGCCAGCTCGTGCCCCGCGCCGGCGACGAGGCGTGCGGTCGCATCGGGCGCCGCGCGGCGCAACCGCTCGAGATTGTCGGGCCTGACCAGCGTGTCGCCCTCGCCGTGAAGCAGGAAGATCGGCGCCGCGACCCGCGCCAGCTTCACCGCATTGTCGAAGCGGTCGCGCACCAGCCAGCGCGGGACGAGAGGTACCTGGCCCTGCACCACCGACGGCAGGTCGGAGAAGCCCGATACGAGAATCAGCGCCGCGACGCGGTGCCGCACCGCGATTTCGGTCGCGGGTCCCGACCCGATCGAATTGCCGACGACGACGATATGGCGCGGATCGACCCCGGCGCCCGCAAGCCAGCGCATCGCCGCCTCGCCGTCGCGATAGAGCGCCGCTTCGCCCGGCGATCCTGGGTTGCCGCCATAGCCGCGATATTCGACGAGCATCAGCCCGTGCCCCGCCGCCGCAGGCCCGCGCGTCGCCTCGATCGCGCCAGCCATATTGTCGCCATTGCCGTGAAAGAAGAGAATCGTCTTCTTGCCCGCCGCCGCCGGCCGATAAAAGGCCGTGAGCCGCAGGCCGTCGTCGGTCTGCGTGTGGACGATCCGGAAACCCGCCGGCGCCGCGCGCGGATAATCGGAGGGCGCGGGAAACAGGATGCGCCGCTGCTGCGTGTAAAGCAGCGCCGCCGCGACGAGCAGTGGCACTAGCAGGAAGAGCAGCAGGTTGATCGCGACCTTCATCCCCGGCGCAGCTCCAGCGCGTCGCGGATATGGATCGCCGCTTCGGCGGGCTCGACCGCACCCGTATCGACCTCGACCGCCGCCGCGATCGGCGGATAGGCGAAAGCGCCCTTCGCTTCGAGTTCGCTCAGCAGCGCGAGCGACGACAATTTGCCGCTCGCCTGCCGCGATGCCGCCTCGACCCGCGCGGCGACCACTTCGGGCGCGCAGGTCAGCGCGACGAAATCGACGCGCCCGCCTGCCGCCTCGACTAGCGCGACGACGCGTTCGGGGAAGTCGGGCGCGACGCTCGCCTCAGGGTGGAATGTGAAGATCAGCGAACTCCCTTCCTCGGCCGCAGCGCGGAACACGTCGATCCACATCGCCTCGCGAAGCTCGACGAAGGCCGGACTGCCGAACGGAAACACCGCGAGCAGCGCGTCGACGACGAGGTGATTGTGGAACAGCGGCAAGCCCGTGAGCGCCGCCAGTTCGCGCGCGACGGTCAGCTTGCCCGACGCCGCGGGCCCGTGGATGAAGACGAGCCTCATCCCCCGCACGCCTTGAACAGCATCAGCGTCCGCTCGCGCGCCAGCTCGCTCGACGCCTCATGATAATCCTTGCGGCGGTCGCTGTTGAAGCCGTGGTTCGCGTCATAGACGAAGATCTGCGCGGTCGGATGATCCTTCGCGATCAGCGCCTCGACGCCCTCCATCGGGATGCCCGCGTCATAACGACCGAAATGCGCGATCGTGGCGCATCCCGGCGCCTGATCGGCGAATTGCGTCGGAACGAGGCCGCCGTAATAGGCCGACGCCGCGGCGAGGTCGGGGCTGATCTGCGCCATCCGCCAGGCAACCGATCCGCCATAGCAATAGCCGGTAATGAAAACCGGCCCCTTCGCTTTCAGGGCGTCGATGCACGTCTGTGCATCCTTCAGGCTCTGCTCGAACGGGTGCAGCTCGCGCGCCAGCTGTACCGCGCGTTCGAACTGCGGCCCCGAATAGTCGCTCTCGAACCCCGGATGCTCGCGATCGAACAGCGCGGGCGCCAGCACTTCATAGCCGTCGGCGGCATATTCGTCGCAAAGCTCGCGGATATGGTCGGTGACGCCGAAGATTTCCTGGATGAGCACGAGACCGCCGCGCCGTTCACTTGTCGGCTGCACATGATAGACGGCGACCTCGGCGCCATCGTCCATCGTCATCCGGATCATCTCGCCCATCGCTCGCCCTTCCTTGCGGTCATATTTTTCGCTTCCATCGTCCCTATCGCGCAAGGGGCCAAAAGCAATCGCGGCACAACCTTGCATTGCAGCAAAATCGTTGCTACGCGCGCCCCGACTTTGCAGCGGGGGGCATTTCCGGATGCCGGGAAAATCCGCGCAGCCATCCCCCTCGGGATCGTAGAAAAGGACTTTCGCGCGTGGAGAATTCCGGCGGCATTCAGGGCAACATCACGGCGGGCCTCGCGGGCCGCTATGCCAGCGCGCTGTTCGATCTGGCCCGCGAATCGAACGCGATCGACGCGGTGGCAAAGAGCCTCGCGACGCTGAAGACCGGTATCGCCGATTCGGCCGACCTCGCGAATCTGATCGCCAGCCCGGTCGTCAGCCGCGCCGACGCCGCGAACGCCATCGGCGCGGTCGCCAAGTCGCTCAAGCTCGATTCGCTGACCGCCAAGTTCCTCGGCGTGCTCGCCGAGAACCGCCGCCTCGCCGACCTGCCCGGCATGATCGACGCCTTTGCCGCGATCGTCGCCGACCACCGCGGCGAAGTGACCGCGAAGGTCACCAGCGCGCACCCGCTCACCACCGAACAGGTGAAGGCGCTGACCGCGAACCTCAAATCCCGTGTCGGCCGCGACGTCACCGTCGCGACGACCGTCGACCCCGCCATTCTCGGCGGCCTCGTCGTCCAGCTGGGCAGCCAGCTGATCGACGGCAGCATCCGTACCCGTCTTAACAGTTTCGCCCAGGCGATGAAGGGCTGAACGCCCGTACGCCAAACTGCCCGATGAAAGGCTGAATAATGGAAATCCGCGCCGCTGAAATCAGCAAGGTCATCAAGGACCAGATCGCCAATTTCGGGACCGAAGCCACGGTCAGCGAAATCGGTTCGGTGCTCTCGGTCGGCGACGGCATTGCCCGCGTCCACGGCCTCGACAATGTCCAGGCCGGTGAAATGGTCGAATTCGCCAATGGCGTGAAGGGCATGGCGCTCAACCTCGAAGCCGACAATGTCGGCATCGTGATCTTCGGCTCGGACAGCGAGATCAAGGAAGGCGACACCGTCAAGCGCACCGGCACGATCGTCGACGTTCCCGTCGGCAAGGGCCTGCTCGGCCGCGTCGTCGATGGCCTCGGCAATCCGATCGACGGCAAGGGCCCGATCAAGGCCGACAAGCGCATGCGCGTCGAAGTCAAGGCGCCGGGCATCATCCCGCGCACCTCGGTTCACGAACCCGTCCAGACCGGCCTCAAGGCGCTCGACGCCCTCGTCCCCGTCGGCCGCGGCCAGCGCGAACTGATCATCGGTGACCGCCAGACCGGCAAGACCGCCGTCGCGATCGACACCTTCATCAACCAGAAGCAGGCGAACGCCGGCGACGATGAATCGAAGAAGCTCTATTGCATCTACGTCGCCGTCGGCCAGAAGCGTTCGACCGTCGCGCAGATCGTCCGCCAGCTCGAAGAAAATGGCGCGATGGAATATTCGATCGTCGTCGCCGCGACCGCTTCGGAGCCAGCTCCGCTCCAGTATCTCGCGCCCTACACCGGCGTGACGATGGGCGAATTCTTCCGCGACAACGGCATGCACGCCGTCATCGTCTATGACGATTTGTCGAAGCAGGCTGTCGCCTATCGCCAGATGTCGCTGCTGCTCCGCCGCCCGCCGGGCCGCGAAGCCTATCCCGGCGACGTTTTCTATCTCCACAGCCGCCTGCTTGAGCGCGCTGCAAAGATGAACAGCGACAATGGTTCGGGTTCGCTCACCGCGCTGCCGATCATCGAAACGCAGGCGGGCGACGTTTCGGCGTACATCCCGACCAACGTGATTTCGATCACCGACGGCCAGATCTTCCTCGAAACCAACCTGTTCAACGCGGGTATCCGTCCGGCGATCAACGTCGGCCTGTCGGTGAGCCGCGTCGGCTCGGCCGCGCAGACCAAGGCGATGAAGAAGGTGTCGGGCTCGATCAAGCTCGAACTCGCCCAATATCGCGAAATGGAAGCCTTTGCGCAGTTCGGTTCGGACCTCGACGCCTCGACGCAAAAGCTGCTCAACCGCGGCGCGCGCCTGACGCAGCTCCTGAAGCAGCCGCAGTTCCAGCCGATGCCGTTCGAAGAGCAGACCGCGTCGATCTTCGCCGGCACCAACGGCTATCTCGACAATGTCGCGACCACCGACGTGTCGCGTTACGAACAGGCGATGCTCGCCTATCTGCGCAGCGATCATGCCGACGTGCTGAAGACGATCCGCGACACCAAGGACCTTGGCGACGACGCCAAGAAGGGCCTTGTCGCGGCGCTCGACGCCTTCGGCAAGATTTTCGCGTAAGCCAAGTTACCGTGAGCCCGGCCCAGCGCCGGGCTGACGAACCAGAGGGGCCGTAATGGCATCGCTTAAGGAACTCAAAGGGCGGATCGTCTCGGTCAAATCGACCCAGAAGATCACCAAGGCCAAGAAGATGGTCGCCGCCGCCAAGCTGCGCAAGGCGCAGGCTGCGGCCGAAGCCGCGCGCCCCTATGCCGAGCGGCTCGAAGGCGTCGTCGCCAGCCTCGCGTCGAAGGTCGGCGCGTCGGATTCGGCGCCGAAGCTGCTTTCGGGTACGGGCAAGAGCGACACGCACCTGCTCGTCGTGCTCAACAGCGACCGCGGCCTTGCGGGCGCGTTCAACTCGAACATCGTCAAGGCCGCGCGCGACAAGGCGCTCGAACTGCAGGCACAGGGCAAGAAGGTCGTCTTCTACCTCGTCGGCCGCAAGGGCCGCCCGGTGATCAGCCGCCTCTTCCCCGGCCAGATCATCGAGCAATATGAGACGACCGGCATCCGCGACATCGGCTTCGAGCAGGCGAGCGAAATCTCGGCGAAGGTGATGGAGCTTTACGAAGCCGGCGCCTTCGACGTCGCGCACCTCTTCTATTCGAAATTCCGTTCGGCGCTGCTCCAGATCGCGACCGGCCAGCAGATGATCCCGGTTCCGCCGCCGGCCGACGTCCCGGCGTCGAGTGGCGCCGCGGTCGAATATGAACCCGACGAGGAAGCGATCCTCGCCGACCTGCTCCCGCGCAACGTCACCATCCAGATCTTCAAGGGCCTCCTTGAAAACGCCGCGTCCGAACAGGGTGCGTCGATGACCGCGATGGACAATGCAACGCGCAACGCGGGCGACCTGATCAACAAGCTGACCATCGTTTACAACCGCACGCGTCAGGCGGCGATCACCACCGAACTTATCGAAATCATTGCCGGCGCCGAAGCGCTGTAAGCTATCCAAGCAAGGAAGAACGTAATGGCTACCGCTCCCGCTGAAAAGAAGGCTCCCGCCAAGAAGGCCGCCGCGCCCAAGGCTGCTGCGCCGAAGAAGGCTGCCGCTCCCAAGGCTGCCGCCACCGGCACCGCGACGGGCCGCGTCGCACAGGTCATCGGCGCCGTCGTCGACGTCCAGTTCACCGGCCCGCTGCCGGCGATTCTGAACGCGCTCGAAACCGACAACAACGGCAACCGCCTCGTCCTCGAAGTCGCGCAGCACCTCGGCGAGAACACCGTCCGCACGATCGCGATGGACGCGACCGACGGCCTGACCCGCGGCCAGCCCGTGACCGACACCGGCGCGCAGATCACCGTTCCCGTCGGCCCGCAGACGCTCGGCCGCATCCTCAACGTCATCGGCGACCCGATCGACGAGCGCGGCCCGGTCAACGCCGGCATGTCGGCGCCGATCCACGCAAAAGCTCCCGAATTCGTCGACCAGTCGACCGAAGCCGCGATCCTCGTCACCGGCATCAAGGTCATCGACCTGATCGCCCCTTATGCCAAGGGCGGCAAGATCGGCCTGTTCGGCGGCGCGGGCGTCGGCAAGACCGTGCTGATTCAGGAACTGATCAACAACATCGCCAAGGGCCACGGCGGCGTCTCGGTGTTCGCGGGCGTCGGTGAACGCACCCGCGAAGGCAACGACCTGTACCACGAATTCCTCGACGCCGGCGTTATCGCCAAGGACGCCGACGGCAACCCGACCCCCGACGGGTCGAAGGTGGCGCTGGTGTTCGGCCAGATGAACGAACCCCCGGGCGCCCGCGCCCGCGTCGCGCTCTCGGGTCTGACGATGGCCGAATATTTCCGCGACCAGGAAGGCCAGGACGTCCTGTTCTTCGTCGACAACATCTTCCGCTTCACGCAGGCGGGTTCGGAAGTGTCGGCGCTGCTCGGCCGTATTCCGTCGGCGGTGGGCTATCAGCCGACCCTGTCGACCGACATGGGCGCGCTGCAGGAACGCATCACCTCGACCAACAAGGGTTCGATCACCTCGGTGCAGGCCATTTACGTCCCCGCGGACGACTTGACCGACCCTGCTCCCGCAACCTCCTTCGCCCACTTGGACGCGACGACGACGCTCAACCGCGCGATTTCGGAGCTGGGCATCTACCCCGCGGTCGATCCGCTCGATTCGACCTCGCGCGTTCTGACCGCCGCGACCGTCGGCCAGGAGCATTATGAAACCGCCCGCCGCGTTCAGGAAACGCTGCAGAAGTACAAGTCGCTGCAGGACATCATCGCGATTCTCGGCATGGACGAGCTGTCGGAAGAAGATAAGCTGGTCGTTGCCCGCGCGCGCAAGATCCAGCGCTTCCTGTCGCAGCCGTTCCACGTCGCCGAAGTCTTCACCGGCATCCCCGGCAAGTTCGTCGCGATCGAAGACACGGTGAAGTCGTTCAAGGCCGTCGTCGACGGCGAGTACGACCACCTGCCCGAAGCGGCCTTCTATATGGTCGGCGGCATCGACGAAGCGATCGCCAAGGCCGCGAAGCTCGCCGAAGACGCGTAACAAGGTTGAGCCCCTCCCCAAGCGGGAGGGGTTTGAGGACATATCATGGCTCTGAAGTTCGAACTCGTCACCCCCGCCCGCCTCGAGCGGTCTACCGACGTCTATATGGTCACCGTACCGGGCAGCGAAGGCGATTTCTCGGTGCTCGAAGGCCATGCGCCGTTCATGGCGACGCTGCGCAACGGCCCGCTGACCATCTATGCGACCGCGGGCGCCGCGCCTGAGACGATCGAGGTCGAAGGCGGCTTTGCCGAGGTCAACGAAGCGGGGCTTACCGTGCTTGCCGAGCATATCGCCGGCTGATTTCCCACCGTCCACAGGTTGGGCCAAAAGCCCGCATCCACCCGGATGCGGGCTTTTTTCTTGTCCATCGTCCAATCGCGCGGCGCATTAGGACAATGTCAAAGTTTCCGATTTATTCACCGTGTCGGATGGGGGTTCGTCTGTCACGGCAGGCGGTGCTCCCGAAGATATGGAAGCAGGATAAACCGATGAGTGCATTCGGACGCCGCCCCGGAACCGCTGGCCGCCCCGCCTTTGGCGTGGCCAAGCCGATGCAGACCGGCCCCGGCATGGGCGGCGGCTCGCAATTCCCCGCCCTCGACACGCCCGCCGAGGCACCGCCGCCGATCCCGTCGAACCTGTCGCCCGAAGAAGAGGCGATGGAACGGCTGAACCAGCGGTCGACCGCCGAAATGGCGGAGCCGGAGAAGGCGCAAGGTTTCGAAGCCAGCGTCCACAAGATCAAGGAACAGGTGCTGCCGCGCCTGCTCGAACGCGTCGATCCCGAAGCCGCTGCGACATTGTCGAAGGACGAGCTGACCGAGGAATTCCGCCCGATCATCCTCGAGGTGCTCGCCGAGCTCCGCATCACCTTGAACCGCCGCGAACAGTTCGCGCTCGAAAAGGTGCTTGTCGACGAACTGCTCGGTTTCGGTCCGCTCGAGGAACTGCTGTCCGACCCCGACATCAGCGACATCATGGTCAACGGGCCGTACCAGACCTATATCGAACGCAAGGGCCAGCTCGTCATCGCGCCGATCCAGTTCCGCGACGAACAGCATCTGTTCCAGATCGCGCAGCGCATCTGCAACATGGTCGGCCGCCGCGTCGACCAGACCACACCGCTCGCCGACGCCCGTCTCAAGGACGGCAGCCGCGTCAACGTGATCGTGCCGCCGCTGTCGCTGCGCGGCACCGCGATCTCGATTCGTAAATTCTCGGCCAAGCCGATCACGCTCGACATGCTCTGCCAGTGGGGCGCGATGAGCCAGAAGATGTGCACCGCGCTGAAGATCGCGGGCGCCAGCCGTTTCAACATCGTCATCTCGGGCGGTACGGGCTCGGGCAAGACGACGATGCTCAACGCGCTGTCGAAGATGATCGACCCCGGCGAACGCGTGCTGACGATCGAGGACGCCGCCGAGCTTCGCCTGCAGCAGCCGCACTGGCTGCCGCTCGAAACGCGTCCGGCGAACCTCGAGGGCAATGGCGCGATCCATATGGGCGACCTCGTCAAGAACGCGCTGCGTATGCGCCCTGATCGCATCATCATGGGCGAAGTCCGCGGCGCGGAGTGTTTCGACCTTCTCGCCGCGATGAACACGGGTCACGACGGGTCGATGTGTACGCTGCACAGCAACAGCCCGCGCGAATGCCTCGGCCGTATGGAAAACATGGTGCTGATGGGCGATATCAAGATCCCGAAGGAAGCGATTTCGAAGCAGATCGCCGACTCGGTCGACCTGATCGTCCAGATCAAGCGCCTGCGCGACGGCTCGCGCCGCGTCACCAACGTCACCGAGGTGATCGGCATGGAAGGCGACGTCATCGTCACGCAGGAACTCTTCAAGTTCGAATATCTCGACGAGGACAAGGACGGCAAGATCGTCGGCGAATATCGCGCGATGGGCCTGCGCCCCTATACGCTGGAAAAGGCCCGCCAGTACGGCTTCGACCAGCCCTATCTCGAAGCCTGCCTCTAAGCGCCTAGAGCCGCATCCCGAGCCAGATCACCGCTTCGGTCGACGCCGACACGAGCGGGTCGACTAGACGCGGCCAGAAGCCCGCCGATGGCAGACGGGCCGCCGACAGATCATGATGTTCCTGTTCTTCGGCAACGATTATCGCCAGCGTCCGGACCGCGGGCTCATCGACGCCCCGCAACGCCGCAATCTGTTCGTGCATGTGGCGTAGCACGACGCGCTCGATCGCGACCGTCGTCGCGGCAATCGCGCCGCGGCCCGCGATCCCGGTGATCGTGCCAAGAATCAGGCCGCCGATGCCGCACCAGAAATAGCTGCGGCAGCGACCGCGCCCGCGGCGCTGCAATTCTGCGGCAAAGAGCGCGCGGTGGCCGCGTTCATGGGCGAGGAAGGAATCGAGTTCGTCGACCATGTCGGGGGCGCGCATGCGTGCGAACCAGCGTTGGGCCCGATAGATACAGACCGCACCATGCTCGCCCGCATGGTCGACCTTCATCACCCGGTCGCCGAGCGCTTCGCCCGGCTTCAACCTCGCGGTCAGCATGGTGCCGCGCGCGGTTCCCATATTATCTGCCGGCCAGCCAAAACGCCGTCGCGAAGAGGGCGACGGCGGCGGAGGCCAGCGCGATGCCGCGCCACGGCATGAACCCGACCTCTTCGACGTCGTGCCGGTTGTTGCGGCGCCAGTTCGCGACCTCGGCAACGCCGAACAGCGCCGCAGCCGTAATCGCAACCGACAGCATCGACACTTGCATTGCCGCGCATCCCTTCGCAGAACAGGGCCTTCCCCCGCTCTCCGCAAGGAGACGAAGTCCCCCAGGCAGAGAGGTGCCCCATATGCGTCCGCTATCGATTGTTGCAAGTGCCGCCATCGCAATCGCCGTCCCCGCCGCCGCGATGCAGCACGACGGCCATGCTGGCCACGCCGCCGCGCCGAAGTCGGGCGACGCGATCGCCGCCGCCGTCGCCGCGCCGACGCGTACCCCCGCCAATCTGGCGCGCGATCCCTATCGCCACCCGGCAGAAACGCTCGCCTTTTTCGGCGTAGAGCCGGGCGACACGGTGGTCGAGCTGTGGCCCGGTGGCGGCTGGTACACCGAAATCCTCGCGCCGCTGACCAAGGCCGGCGGCGGCACGCTCTATGTCGCGGCGCCGTGGGAGCGCGGCCTCAACCGCGTAAAGACCAAGCAGGCCGAAAATGCCGACGTCTATGGCGCGATGAAGCTCGCCGAATTCCCCAACGCCGGTACCAATCCCAAGGTGCCCGACGGCAGCGCCGACGTCGTGCTGACCTTCCGTAACGTCCATAACTGGCGTTTCGACGGCGCCGACAACACGGCGAACGCGTTCAAACAGATTTTCGCGATGCTGAAACCCGGCGGCACGCTCGGCGTGGTCGAGCATCGACTGAACGAGAGCGACGACAGCGCGAAGGAAGAAAAGTCGGGCTATATGAAGAAAAGCTCGATCGTCGCCTTTGCCGAGGCCGCGGGCTTCAAGCTCGTCGGCGAGAGCGAGATCAACGCGAACCCCAAGGACAGCAAGGATTATCCCAAGGGCGTCTGGACGCTGCCGCCGAACCTGACCGAGGGCGAAACCGACCGCGCCAAATATGTCGCGATCGGCGAATCGGATCGCATGACGCTGAAATTCGTGAAGCCCAAGTCCTGAAGCATTTCGAGTCCATCGACCCGGCGCTGCTGCTCAGCGCCTATGCGCAGGGCATTTTCCCGATGGCCGACGGGGCGGACGACCCGTCGGTCCATTGGGTCGAGCCGCGCCTGCGCGCGATCCTGCCGCTGGACGGCTTCCACCTGTCGCACAGCCTGAAAAAGGCGATCGTTTCCGACCGCTTCCGCGTCACCACCGACACCGCCTTCGCCGACATGGTCGCGCTCTGCGCCGCGCCCGCCGACGACCGGCCGACGACGTGGATCAACCCCGTGATCAAGGCGAGCTACGATCGCCTGTTCCAGATCGGCCACGCGCACAGCGTCGAATGCTGGCTGGACGGCGAACTCGCGGGTGGTCTCTACGGCGTCACGCTCGGGCGCGCCTTTTTCGGCGAATCGATGGTCAGCCGCGCGCGCGACGCGTCGAAGGTCGCGCTTGCGCACCTCGTCGCGCGGCTCGTCGCCGGCGGCTGGAAATTGCTCGACTGCCAGTTCATCACCCCGCACCTCGCCAGCCTCGGCGCGATCGAAATCCGCCAGGCCGACTATCTCGCGCGGCTCTATTCGGTGTTGGCGGGGGGCGACGGCGCAGCCTTGGGCGCCGGGGCCGGCACGACAGGCGGAGCGACCGGCGGCGTCGCCGTGCCTTCGCCGCCGTTCGTCGCGGGCGACTGGGGCGCGCTCGACGCCTTGGGCGCCGCACCCGATTTCGGCACCGACCGCGCCACGGGCTCGCCGCCCGGATATGTCATCGCGCAGCTTTTGACGAAGACGTCGTAGATCGGGTGCTGGATCACGTTGCGGTCGGGCCGCTCGCGGAAAATCCAGCCCGAAAAGACGCGGTACCATTTGTCGTCGCGCTGGTCCTGCACCGTCAGCTGGACGAACGCGCCGGTTTCGGGCGGATCTTCCCACGGCGCGGTTTGTTCGCACGCGCGCAGCCGGACGATTGCGCGACCGACGCGCGCCGAATCGCCGGGCTTCATCTCAAGCTCGCGGACAAGGCCGTTGCGCTTGTTGAGCAGGCCGACGACGGCGACGCGCTCGGGCATCGGGGTCGCGCCTTCGATGCCGCCGACTTCCTGCGGCACGCGTTCGGATTTGGCGATCTGCGGCGCCTTGTCGCTGCCGCCGCTTTTGGTCGGCGTCCGGTCGCAGCCGACCAGCGCGCTCGCCGCGACGAGCGTCAGGAACGCGATGCGGAGGGGGCGCGACCTCACGGAAGCTCAGTCGGCGCCGGGCCGCCAGGCCTCATAATCGCCGGTCGCGGCAGCCCGGTGGCCGCCGCGTTCGAGCGCGCCGGCGGGGCGATAAGCGCCCGTGCTGCCGGTCAGGTTCGCGCTCGGTTCCTTTTCCCACGCGCGCGGCGCGGGCAGCACGTCACCGGGCAGTTCGTCGAACGTGCCATGCAGCCAGCCGTGCCATTCGGGGGGCACGCGGCTCGCGTCGTTCGACCCGTTATAGATCACCCAGCGGCGCCCGCCCTTTTTCGCGCGGAAATAGCGGTTGCCGAGGCTGTCCTCGCCGACCTTCTCGCCCGTGCTCCAGCTGTTCAGCAGCGTGCCGACGGTCGCGCCGTCCCACCAGGTGAAAATCTTGCCCAAAATGCTCATGGCTGCGGCGTTTACAGGCAAGCCAAGGCGCTTCGCAAGCGGCAAACCGCGCCGGGCGGCTCTTTCTGCCGCTTTATCGGTCTTTCCACGTCACCTTCGCCGTCTCGTCGAGGCCGAGCCGGGCCGCGGTGCCGCCCGCGAGTTCGAGAACCGCGCTCACCTCGCCTCCGCTGACCACCGGTTCGAGCGATTCGGGGATGGTGTTTTCGGCGATCCGGTCGATGCTGCCGTCGGCGCGGATGAAGATCATATCGAGCGGAATCAGCGTGTTCTTCATCCAGAAGCTGCCGATCCGCGGCTTTGCGAAGGGAAAGATCATGCCGCCGTCGGCAGGCAGACCGGTCCGGAACATCAACCCGCGATCCTGTTCCGCATCGGTGCGCGCGACCTCGACGTTGAACCGGTGCGCCTTGCCTGCCATTTCGATCGTCAGCGGGATCGTCGCCGCCGTTTCGGCCTGCGCGGCAGGATCGCTGCTGCACGCCGCCATCGGCAGCGCCAGCGACAGGGCAAGAGCGGTCAACATGATGCGCATCGGCAGATCCTTATCCCGGCGGGCTTCGCCGTGCCCTAATCGAGCCCCGCCGCATCGTCCAGCGCCGCCAGCGCCGCGTCGTCCCCCGGCGGGACGGCAAGGATGCGGCGCGCGATCGCCATGCTGTGCCCGGCGCGCAAAAAGGCGGCGATTTGCCGCTCGCGCAATTTCGGATCCTCGATCGCGCCGGCGGCAAAGGGCCCGAACCGCCGCCGCCGCGCAAAATCGATCGCCGCCGATGTCGCGGCGCCTTCGGCCGCCTCGATCGCCTCGCTGCTGTCCGCCTCGGCGATCCCGTCGACATAAAGCTGTGCCTTGACCCGCCGCACGCCGAGCCCGCGCCGCGTCATCGCGCCCGCGCGCATCGCGGCATATTGGCGGTCGTCGAGATAACGGAGCCGCTCCATCCGGTCGGCGACCGCCTCGCACGCCGTCATGGCGTCGACATCGTCCATCCATTCGGATTCGCGCACTTTTCTGGCGAGATAGCGTGTCAGCTTGGCGCGGCTCGTCGCGAATCGCGCGACATAGGCGAGCGCGAGCTCGTCGAGCCGCGCTGCGCCGAGCGGCCTTTTGGAGCGGTCGGACGGAGCGGAACGGCGCGGCATGCCATGTTTGTGCCACAGTCGGGCCCGATTGAGAACGATCAACACCGCCATATCGGGGCATCAAAGCCCGGAAATGGGCGATTTGTTCAAACAACATAAGGTTCGCGCACGCTGACATGGCTCAAAAAGATGACATGCTTGTTGCCGCGCGGCCTCTATCGCGGGATGTCGCAGCCCCTATGACCGATATCGAACCTGTTTCGGCCGATGTGCTCGTGCCGACGTCGACAGAATGTGCCCAGCCGCGCCGCTTCTCGGACTTCGCCACCGTCGGCGAAGCGCTCGACTATGCCGCCAGCGGATCGCGCGGGCTCAATTTCCACGACCCGCGCGGCAAGCTCGTGCGGCCCTATCCCTATAGCGAACTCAAGGCCGACGCGCTCGCCGCCGCCTACCGCCTGATCGCCGCGGGCGTGCGGCCGAACGACCGCATCGCGCTGATCGCCGAAACGGGCCCCGAATTCGCCGCGCTCTTTTTCGGTACGATCTATGCCGGCGCCTGGCCGGTGCCGTTGCCGCTGCCCACCAGCTTCGGCGGGCGCGATAGCTATGTCGGCCAGCTTGTCGTCCAGCTCACCAGCTGCGACCCCAAGATGCTGTTTTTCCCGCCCGAAATCGCCGCGATGGCAGTCGAGGCGGCCGAACAGCGCGGCGTCGCACCGATCGACTGGGCCGAATTCGAAACGCGCGCGGCCCCCGTCGCGGCGCTCCCCGAACAGAAGACCGACGAGACCTGCTATCTTCAGTACAGCAGCGGTTCGACGCGTTTCCCGCACGGCGTCGCGGTGACGCATGGTGCGCTGCTCAACAATCTCTCGGCGCATTCGCACGGCATGGAATTGCAGGACAGCGACCGCTGCATCAGCTGGCTGCCCTGGTACCACGACATGGGCCTCGTCGGCTGCCTGCTCTCGCCGGTCGCGAACCAGGTATCGGTCGATTATCTCAAGACCGAGGATTTCGCGCGCCGCCCGCTCGCCTGGCTCGACCTGATCAGCCGCAACAAGGGCACGACGCTCAGCTATTCGCCGACCTTCGGCTACGATATTTGCGCGCGCCGCATTTCGAGCCAGAGCCATGTCGCCGACCGCTTCGACCTGTCGCGCTGGCGCGTCGCGGGCAATGGCGCCGACATGATCCGCCCCGACGTGATGCAGAGCTTCGTCGACGCCTTTGCCGACGCGGGTTTCAAGGCGAGCGCCTTCCTGCCGAGCTACGGCCTCGCCGAAGCGACGCTCGCGGTCAGCATCATGCCGCCGGGGGAAGGCATCGTCGTCGAACTGGTCGAGGAAACCGAATTGTCGGGCGCCGCGAACGACAGCGGCCGTCCGACGCGCTACCGCGCGATCGTCAATTGCGGCAAGGCGGTCAAGGACATGACCATCGAAGTCCGCGACGAAGCGGGCAATCCGCTGCCGGACCAGACCGTCGGCAAGGTGTGGTGCACCGGCCCGTCGCTGATGACCGGCTATTATCGCGACCCCGAATCGACCGCCGCCTGCATGGCGGACGGCTGGCTCGACACGGGCGATATGGGTTATATGTCAAACGGTTACATCTATATCGTCGGCCGTGCCAAGGACATGATCATCATCAACGGCAAGAATCACTGGCCGCAGGACATCGAATGGGCGGTCGAGCAGTTGCCCGGTTTCAAGTCGGGCGACATCGCGGCGTTCGCGATCACCACCCCGGGCGGCGAGGAAACTCCTGCGGTGCTCGTCCAGTGCCGCACCAGCGACGAAGCCGAACGCCTGATGCTGCGCGACACGATTCGCGACCGCGTCCGCGCGATCACCGGCATGAATTGCCTGATCGAACTGATCCCGCCGCGCACGCTGCCGCGCACCAGTTCGGGCAAATTGAGCCGGTCGAAGGCGCGCGCGCAATATCTGGCCGGCGAAATCCAGCCTTTCGCAATGGCGGCGTAAGGGCCGGGCGCGTCCGGTAACGACTGGAATCTGCCCCATCCATCATCGTCACCCCGGACTTGATCCGGGGGGTATAGTGGATCGCACGGCGTGTACACGACCGCCCGCATTTCGCGCGAGCGTCATTAATCCTAATGCTGCTTTTCGAGCTTCCGTTGTCGTTCGATAAGGTACGCCGCCGCTTTGCCGCTTTCGACGAAATCAAATGCGCTCATTTGGCATTCTAGCATTGTGGCGTGTTCGGTTTTGCCCTTTACGCGGTTCAAACAAATGCAGAATTTCCCGTCGTCTATCGGAACTAGCGCAATCTGAATTCCGGCGCGTTCGATGGACCAAACGCCAGCCGCATCCGTTTCCCAATTTGGCGAGCCAACAAATTTCTTCCGGCGTTTGATGTAGTTCAGATATTCGCGGTGACTTTCGCTGGCAATCGTACTCTCGGTCAATTTGTCGCAGCATTGCGCCCCAACGATCATAGTCCCCCATCGGGGGTGCGAAACCATATGAGCATAGCGAAGCGCCTTGCCGCAATACTCGCATTCACCGTCCAATCCGCCAAGGTCATCTTCGCCTATAAGCCACCAGTCCTTTGATGGCCTTATCGTCCCATGCTCTTGGGCATGGCACCCTTTGCATAGGACAATGCATTCATCGTGGGGGTATTGCCACGGCAATCGACCGTGGGTGTAGTCTGGATGATGGACTTGTAAGACGACTTCATCTTGCGAACGGAAGCAGTGCGCACATACGCCGCCGTGCAGCTCGATTTGCTCGGCGCGGTATTTTGCCCATTCCTTTTGCCGATACAGGTTTATTGCGTTCCTCCGAACCATTCGTCGCACCCGTCTTAGAAATTTTGACCGGGAGTTTCGAGGTCGAAGCTTCCGGCCATTCCCGATCATTCAAAATCTAAATACAAGCGGTCAGCTAGGCAGGAGGCGCAGGCGTACATGACGAAGCTTGATCCGTGGCAAAGGGAAATGATCCGAGGCCTTTTTCCCTATTCTGGCGGACGCTTGCGGATTGAGGAGGCTTTCGCAACGAAGTTTCCGCATATCCCGGCAAAATTGTACAAGTATCGCGATTTCTCGAACAGCTACCATAAACAGGCGCTCGAATGCGATCAGCAATGGTTTTCCAGCCCCGATAATTTTAACGACCCGTTTGATACCGTAGCGAACTTCAAATCGGACAAGCTTCCTCGACAACGGCAAACGCTGGAAGAGTGTTTGGCAGAAGTTGAACTCATCCGAGCCACTGAAGCAAAAGGTGGCAAGTGGATAGCGTCGCCGATCACTGACCCGATCAGCGTTGAACAATGGCGGAAGGAAGTTCTTGAGCCACTGACATTGCAGTTGCCTAAGGAACATCAGGATATTTTCCGGGCCATGCTACGATCGTCAAACGAAGACCTAAATGATGAACTCGTGAGCGGTACGTCGGCCTTCCTGCGAAACGGATTCAGCGCCCTGTCGCTGTCGGCGGACCCGACATCAAATCTGATGTGGTCCCACTACTCGGCTTCCCATAAGGGATTTTGCATCGAGTATGATTTCGGTTCCTTGCCATATAGCGACTTGCGCAAGCGCATGTGCTTTCCAGTTTTTTATCGCAAAAAGCGGACTGATAGCACCCGCTATTTCTCGCAGGCGCGAGCTGACTTCAACCCTGCGGTCGGCATATACCTGTGCCTGATGAAAGGGGCCGAATGGTCCTATGAGCAAGAATGGCGCATTGTACACGCAATTGGTCCTGCCGATGCCAATCGCCTCTATGCAATGCCTCCACCGAGCGCATTGATCGTGGGTGCTTGCGTAGGCACCGCCGATCTCGAATATGCTCAATCATTCTGTCACAGCCGAGCCATTCCGCTTCGGCAGGCAAGATTGAAATCGGATAGCCTAAGCGTAACGGTATCCGAACTCAGCTAAAGTCGCTTGCTTCGATCAAAGGCTTTCAAACCTCCAAAGAGGCCGGAAGAGCTTGTACTATCGTTTGCAGAAGAGCAGTTTCAGCCACTCCGATCGCCCGCGCAATGGCGATAAATTCCAGCACATCTAACCGTCGCTCAAGCTGCTCAATCTTGTTGACGAATGAAGGGTGCTTGCCGAGCCGTCTCGCCAGTTCACGCTGAGACAAACCTTGCTCGACGCGGGCGGCTTTGATCGCATCGATAGCAGTCCGATATTCGGGTGAAACCACCCATCCGCGCTGCATCGATACATCCCCGATTCTTAGGCCGGGGCTTTAGGTATATGTAAACCCGAACGTCCCCATAATGGGGACACTTGAGATGTTCGACGGGGAGTGCTGGCCGTGAAGAAAACATGGGCGACTGTAGTTGTGATTGCGGGATTGCTCGCGGCGTGTTCCAGCCAACCGGCAGGCGTAGGCAGCTATGTGATGTCGGATACCGATACCGCAATGATGGTTCAGATTGCGTCTATTGAAGAAGGGCGCGTGAATGGCACGGTGTCAGCAGTCGTGTCTGGCGAGGACGGAAAAACGAGCGCCGGAACGCGATCGTTTTCGGGAACGCTAGAAGGCAAGGCGCTCAATCTGTCTGTCGAGAATGGCAACGGTGTTTCACTCGTCACCGGCATATTGGAAGGTGACAAGTTGAAGCTGACATTCTTCGCCGATGGAAGTTCCAATCAAATCACATTCGCAAAGAGTGATGCGAGCGAGTTCGACAAGCTGGTTGGGTCAAAACGGGTTCGCGCCGCCGAGAAACAGCAGGAAATTGAAACTGCCGCCGCGCAGAAAGAGCGGATGGCACAACGGTCTAAAACTCAAAAATCGATCGACGATCTGGCCGACAAACTCTTTGCCAAGGCGCAGGAGCTACAGCAGAAAACGAAGAAGCTGGACACCGTGATTGCCGGTTATCAATCGGCCCGCAATCGGGTAGGAAAGATGCAGGTCACCAAGCGCGGCATCGATGCCTCGTCCTATGACGGCTCCTATCGCGTCGACGAAATCAATTATCAGATTGACGACCTGTCGAATGACATGGCTTCCGTCCACGGCGACGTGAAATCTTACGCGGAGACCTTGGACGGCTTTATGTCCGACACGGCCTCGCAATCGCCTTGGCTCATTTCGGAGTGTGAAGCTGACAATTTGTTGGATTGCTCCCGCCTTTCGGCAGCGGCGCAATTGCTGGGCACCCGCAATACGGAATTTCGCGCTGCTTATGCTCGGGAAAAGGCCGCTTTTGAAGGAAGGCGCGGGACCAAAAGCTGATTATCCCACAATCGTTGCTACTACACGCGCCAATTGCGGGGACAGTCGGCAAGCGCCATCTTTGCGCAAGATGAAATCAGCTCCGGTGAATGTGTTGGTCTGCACGAAATCCAAAATCTTCGCATCGACCTTGGGGCGCTCAGGTTCTGACGTGCTCCCCTGAAATGTGACCGATTTTGAGTAGAGTCCGACGCGAAGGAGTCGGACAGAATGAAACGAAGCAGGTTCAGCGAAGAGCAGATCATCGCGATATTGAAGGAGCATGAGGCGGGGATGCCGACGGCGGAT